>CAKTQV010000026.1 GCA_934597255.1 uncultured Oscillospiraceae bacterium | reverse complement strand
AGCCAGACAGCTTGACGGCATTATGCCGTGAGCCTCTGGCTACAAAAATCGCTGCAAATGTAGCCAATTTGTAGCCAGTAAAAATAAAAAATCCTGAAAAACGCTGTATTACCAACGCTTTTCAGGATTCAGAAAACAAGAAATATTTATTCCCACTCGATGGTGCCGGTGGGCTTGGGCGTCAGATCGTAAAGAACGCGGTTGACGCCGGGAACCTCGGCGGTGATGCGCGCCGTGATATGCTCCAGCAGCTCAAACGGCACATTTTCCACCGTGGCGGTCATGGCGTCGCGGGTGTTGACCGCCCGCAGAACGACCGGCCACGCATAGCTGCGCTTCCCGTCGGTCACGCCGGTGGACTTGAAATCCGGAACGATGGTGAAATACTGCCACACCTTTCCGGCAAGGCCGGCCTTGTCAAATTCCTCGCGCAAAATGGCGTCCGACTCGCGCACAGCCTCCAGCCGGTCGCGCGTGATCGCGCCGACGCAGCGTACGCCCAGACCGGGGCCGGGGAAGGGCTGGCGATAGACCATCGAATCCGGCAGGCCAAGCGCCTTGCCGACCACGCGAACCTCATCCTTGAACAGGAGGCGCACCGGCTCGACGAGCTCAAACTGCAGATGCTCGGGCAGCCCGCCCACGTTGTGATGCGACTTGACCGGGCCGCTTTCCAGAATGTCGGGATAGATCGTCCCCTGCGCCAGGAAGCGGATGCCGTCCAGCTTCTCCGCCTGTTCGGCGAACACGTCGATAAATTCCGCGCCGATGATCTTGCGCTTCTGCTCCGGGTCCGCGACGCCGGCGAGCTTATCCAAGAAGCGGTCGACCGCGTCGACGTAGATCAGCTCCGCGCCGAGCTGATTTTTGAACACCTCGACGACCTGTTCCGGCTCGCCCTTACGCAGCAGGCCGTGATTGACGTGAACGCAGACGAGCTGGCGGCCGACCGCCTTGATCAAAAGCGCGGCAACGACCGACGAGTCCACGCCGCCGGACAGCGCCAGCAGCACGCGCCCGTCGCCGATCTGACGGCGCAGCGCCTCGATCTGCTCCTGAATAAACGCTTCGGCCTGAGCCTGGGTCTCGATGCGCGCCATGGATTCGGGGCGAAGATTTGCAGACATATTTTTCTCTCCTTTATCGCTCATAAATCCGCCGGAAGGCGGGAAAACTCGATCTATGCTGGATTTATTTTTGAAAACACTGGTAATATACGGCGCACTGATCCTCCTGATGCGCCTGATCGGAAAGCGCCAGCTCGGCGAGCTGGAGCTGTCGGAGCTGGTCGTGACGATCCTGATGTCAAACATCGCCGCGGCGCCGCTGACACAGCGGGGCAGCAGTCTGGCCGAGGGGCTTCTCCCGCTGGTGACGCTGATGCTGCTGGAATATCTGCTGTCCGTCATCACGATGAAAAACGTCAAGCTGCGCGCGCTTCTGTCCGGGAAGCCTTCCCTTCTGGTCGTGCGCGGCCGCATCGACCAGGCGCAGATGCGCAAAAACCGCTTCACGCCGGACGAACTCACCGAGGCGCTTCGGAACCAGGGCATACTGGACCTGCGGACGATCGAATACGCCATTCTGGAGACCGACGGCGTTCTCAACGTCATCCAAGCGCCGCCGAACCGCCCCGTCACAGCCGCCCAGATGGGCATCGTCACAGAGGACAACGGCTATCCCATCATCGTCGTCAACTCCGGGCGCATCATGCGCGAAAATCTGAAGCTGCTGGGCCGGGATGAAAACTGGATGAAAAAGGTTCTGAAGGAAAACGGGCTGAAAAGCGAGCGCGAGGTCTATTTAATGACCTGCGACGCGGGCGGCGGCGTATTCCTCGCGCCGCGGGAGTGATCAGCGTCCCGTCTTGCCGTCCTGATTCCCGAGCAGCTTGGTCAGCTCGTCCATAAAGGTGTTGATATCCTTGAACTGGCGGTACACGCTGGCGAAGCGGACGTAAGCGACCTCGTCCATGTCCTTCAGCTTCGTCATGACCATCTCGCCGATCTCCGTTGTGGATATCTCCCGCTCCAGCGAGCTTTGCAGCTCCGCCTCGATGCCGTCGGCCACGGCCTCCAGATCGGCCAGCGGCACGGGGCGCTTTTCACAGGCGCGGATCATGCCGTTCATGATCTTCATCTTGTCGAAGGCCTGACGGCTTCCGTCGCGCTTGATAACGACCAGGGGCATACGCTCCATGATCTCATAGGTCGTGAATCGCCGGGAGCAAGCAAGACATTCGCGCCGGCGGCGGATCGTCGTCCCCTCTTCCGCGGGGCGGGAGTCGATCACCTTGCTCTCTGAATAACCGCAATACGGACATTTCATGCGTATAATCCCCATTTCCACAATATAGTATGGGTAATTATATCACACGCCGCGGAACATTGCTATAGGTTTACCATAATTTTTCCCGGCCTACATACGCCGCGATCCGCTCCGCGCCGTCGCCGGGCATCTCCCGCTCCTGCGCCGCGAGCATACGCGCCGCGCTCTCCCCGTCAAAGATCAGCCGGTCGGCAAAGCGCGCCGCCTCGTCCACATTCCGGGCAAAAAACGACATACCGTGCCCGGCAAAAAACTCGGCGTTGATCGTCTCCACGCCGGGAATGGCCATCGTGTGCACCAGCGGCACGCCGAGCACCGCCGCCTCCGAGCTGGATATGCCGCCGGCCTTGGACAAAAGCACATCCGCCGCCCGCATATACACGGCCACCTGATCGGTAAACGGGACCGCCAGAACGCTCTGCGCATCATACCGCTCCTCCAGCGTCCGGCGAAGCTCCTCGTTGCGCCCCGGCAGCACGCACAGCAGCGCCCGCTCATCCGGCACGCGGCGGATAGCGTCGCACAGGCTCACAGCGTCGCCGCAGCCGATGCCGCCGGTCATGATGAGATACGCGCGCCGGTCCTCCGGCAATCCCAGCTTTCTGCGCGCCTCCGCGCGGGAGAGCGCCACCTGAAAGGACGCGGAGACCGGCATTCCCGTCACGAGGAGGCGCGAAGCCTCCATTCCTGCCTCCACGCAGGCCGCTTTCACATCCGGGTGCGGGAGAAAATAGCCGTCCAGCTCCGTTTCCGCCAGAAAAGGGATGCAGGTATAGTCGGACAAAATACC
>CAKTQV010000025.1 GCA_934597255.1 uncultured Oscillospiraceae bacterium | reverse complement strand
TTCGATCGTCTTACATTGTTTAATTTACAAGGTACACCCGCTTCTCACTTCATCGTTTCCCTCTCCGTGAGGCGCTTGAGTATAATAACATCATCCCCCAAGGATGTCAAGCGTTTTTTTGACTTTTTTCAAAAATATTTTTTCCCCCGGAAAACAGGCTTCCGGGGGACGGTTTTTCGCTTTCCCTTTCCTTTTCTTCAGGAGCAGAAATAATGCTTTCCGATGGTCAGCAGAACCGGACGCGACCATATCCATGAGCTGGTCGCCGTGCTCGGATTGAAATAGTACAGCGCGCCGCCGGACGGATCCCAGCCGTTGAGCGCATCGCGCGCCGCCTGATACGCCGAATCCGCCACCGGCTCCCAGAACTGGCCGTCCTGCAGACAGGTGAACGCGCCGGACTGATAAACCACGCCGGAGATCGAGCCGGGGAAATTCGGGCTTTCCACACGGTTGAGCACGACCGCGCCGACCGCCACCTGCCCCGTATACGGCTCGCCGCGCGCCTCCGCCGAGATCAGCCGCGCCAGAAGTTCCACGTCGCCGGAGCTCTGAGAGCTTGTCTCCGCGCTGGATATCCCGAGCGCCGCCAGCGTCTGGCTGCCGCATTTTCCGTCTACCGTCAGCCCGTTCTGCTGCTGGAAATACCGCACGGCCTTTACCGTCGCCGAGCCGTATATGCCGTCCACGGAGCCGGAATAATAACCCCAGTCGCGCAGCTTTGTCTGGATCTGGCGGACGGTTTCGCCGCTCGACCCCTTCTGATAGGACGCCGCATCCGCCGACTGCATAGCCAGAATGACGAACACGTTGAATGCAAATAATACCGCCAGCGCAACGCAGAGCTTTTTCCGCCGGCGCGGCATTTGTGAAAACATGAAAATACCCCCTCGTGACGTTTTTAGTCTACGAGGGGGCCTGTCCGATTATGCTTTTACACGATCAGAGAATTGTTGGATTTTGTGTCGATCTCTTCCTTGAGCACGCGCAGGAAGGATTCAAACGGCATGACGCCCTTGTCGCCGGCCTCGCCGCGCATACGCACGGATACGCTGCCGGACGCAGCCTCCTTGTCGCCCACGACCAGCATGTAGGGGATCTTCTGCCCCTGCGCCTCGCGGATCTTATAGCCGATCTTCTCGTTGCGCAGATCGGTCTGCACGCGCACACCGGCCTCGGCCAGACGGGCCGCCAGCTCGCCGGCATAATCCGACACGCGGTCCGTGATGGGCAGGATCTTGACCTGCACGGGCGCCAGCCACGTCGGGAACGCGCCGCCGAAATGCTCCGTGATAACGCCGATGAAGCGCTCGACCGAGCCGAGCACGACGCGGTGGATCATCACCGGGCAGTGCTTCTCGCCGTCGGCGCCGGTATACTCCAGGTCGAAGCGGCCGGGCAGCTGATAGTCCAGCTGAATGGTCCCGCACTGCCAGGTGCGGCCAAGCGAGTCCTGAATGTGGAAATCGAGCTTCGGCCCGTAGAACGCGCCGTCCCCGGGGTTGACGACGTATTCCTTGCCGATGGACGTGATGGCGTCGGCCAACGCCGCCTCCGCCTTTTCCCAGTCCTCGCGCGAGCCGATGTGGTCGTCGGGCATGGTGGACAGCTCGATGGTGTACGGCAGCCCGAACAGCGAATACACCTCGTCGAACAGCTGCGCGATGCGCACGACCTCGTCCTTGATCTGCTCGGGCGCCAGCAGGATATGCGCGTCGTCCTGCGTGAAGCAGCGCACGCGGAACATGCCGTGCAGCGCGCCGGACAGCTCGTGCCGGTGCACCAGTCCCAGCTCGCCGTAGCGCAGCGGCAGCTCGCGGTAGGAGTGCGGCTCCAGCTCGTAGACCAGAATGCTGCCGGGGCAGTTCATGGGCTTGATGGCATAGTCCTCGCCGTCGATGACGGTGGTGTACATGTTTTCCTTATAATGATCCCAGTGGCCGGACGTCTCCCAGAGCGTGCGGCGCATGATCTGCGGCGTTGAGATCTCCAGATAGTCCCATTTCTTATGCACTTCGTGCCAGTAGTCGAGCAGCGTGTTGCGCAGCACCATGCCGTTGGGCAGATAGAACGGGAAGCCGGGCGCCTCGTCGCGGAAGGCGAACAGGCCGAGCTGGCGGCCAAGCACGCGGTGGTCGCGCTTTTTGGCCTCCTCGATGCGGGCCAGATACTCGTCCAGCTCCGTCTTGCTGGGGAAGCAGGTGCCGTAAATGCGCTGGAGCATCTTGCGCTTGGAATCGCCGCGCCAGTATGCGCCGGTGCAGCTGGTCAGCTTGATGCCGTTGCCCTTTACGCGGCCGGTATGGTCCAGATGCGGCCCGGCGCACAGGTCGGTGAAATCGCCCTGCTTGTAAAAGCTGATGACGGCGTCCTCCGGCAGATCGTTGATGAGCTCGACCTTGTACGGCTCGCCCATGCTCTCCGCCAGTTTCAGCGCCTCCGCGCGCGGCAGCTCGAAGCGCTCAAGCGGGATCCGCTCCTTGCAGATCTTCCGCATCTCCGCCTCCAGCGCCGTCAGATCCTCCGGCAGGAAGGGCTTGTCCGAATCAATGTCGTAATAAAAGCCGTCCTCGATAGCCGGTCCGATGGCGAGCTTCGCCTCCGGATACAGGCGCTTGACCGCCTGCGCCAGAATGTGGCTCGTCGTGTGGCGGTACATCCGCCGGTAGTCTTTGTCCTCGAATGTGTATTCCATAGGGTAAACCTCCAAAAGGGCGGATACGTACACGCCCTGTATTTGATGATATATGGCGGCCGCGCTCAAAGCCGCGCTGCAAGCCAGCACGCACCGTACAGCACGGGCTGATGCACAAGATAGATGAGCAGCGTGTGCCGTCCCGTCCAGGTCAGAGCCGCGGGCATGGGCGCCGAAAGAAGCCTCGCGCCGCGCCGGCCCGGCAGCCATTCGCCCAGCCAGACGCCGAGAAGAAACAGGAAAATATACGGCAGCAGCGGGAAATAGTCATAGGACACAAAGCCCTCATAGCGCAGGCCGAGCCAGAACAGCCACCGGCAGCGCACCGTGACCGAGCCCGTCCACCATTTTGCCGCCGCATACAGCGCCAGATACGCGACGGGCGCCGCCCGGTACGGCAGACGGAGCCATTTCCCGAAAAGGCCGTACAGCAGCATCCCCGCCGACAGAAACTGCAATATCCCGAAGCGGATCGGCGCGCCGACGGCATACGACGCCGCGACGACCAGCGCCCCCGCCGCGGCGCAGATAAGCCCCCGGCGGATATTCCCGCGCGAAAGGCAGCAGCTTATCCCGGCGCACAGGATGAACGACCAGGCGATAAAGCGCTCAAACAGAAACATCGGCACGCTGTCAAACTGTTCCCAGCTCAGCCAGCCGAACCGGAAAAGATCGAACGCCAGATGGTAGACCAGCATGCACCAGCAGGCCAATCCCCGCCAGGCGTCGAGCGCGCCGATGCGCTCAGACGTTGAACAGGAAGTGGGTGACATCGCCGTCCTGCATGACGTAATCCTTGCCCTCGGCGCGCATCAGCCCCTTTTCGCGGGCCGCCGCCTCGCTTCCGGCCGCCTTGAGATCGTCAAAGGCGATGATGTTGGCGCGGATAAAGCCGCGCTCGAAATCGGAGTGTATCTTTCCGGCGGCCTGCGGCGCTTTCGTCCCGCGGGTGATCGTCCACGCGCGGCACTCGTCCGTTCCGCAGGTGAGGAAGGAGATCAGCCCCAGCAGCGCATACGAGCATTTGATCAGACGGTTCAGCCCCGCCTCCTCTATGCCAAGCTCCTCCATGAACATGGTGGCCTCCTCCGGCTCAAGCTCCGCGATCTCCGCCTCAAAGCGGGCGCACACGGGCAGCACCATGCTCCCCTCGGCGTCGGCCAGCTCCCGGACCGCGGCGTAATAGGGATTGGACTCCACGCCGTTTGAAAAGCTGTCCTCGTCAAAATTCGCCGCGTAAATGACCGGCTTGGAGCTGAGCAGATCCGACTCGTCGATCAGCTCGCGCTCATCATCCTCGCACACGAAGCTGCGCGCGGACTTCCCCTCGTTCATCCACGCCAAAAGGCGTTCGAGCACATCGACCTCGCGGGCCAGCTTTTTCTCGCCAGCCTTGAACAGCTTCTGCGTTTTTTCAAAGCGCCGCTGAAGCATCTCGATGTCCGCCATCACCAGCTCCAGATCGACCGTTTCGATGTCGCTTTTCGGGTCGCTGGAGCACTCGTGGCGAATGATATTGGGATCGTCGAAGCAGCGCACGACATGGACGATGGCGTCCGTGCCGCGGATGTTGGCCAGAAACTTGTTGCCCAGACCCTCGCCGTGGCTCGCACCCTTGACAAGGCCCGCGATATCCACGAACTCGATGCTGGCCGGCGTCCGCTTTTTCGGCTGATACAGCTCCGTCAGCCAGTCCAGCCGCTCGTCCGGCACCTGCACGACGCCCACGTTCGGGTCGATGGTGCAGAACGGATAATTGGCCGACTGCGCCCCCGCCTTTGTCAGCGCGTTGAACAGCGTGCTCTTGCCGACGTTCGGAAGCCCGACGATGCCTAATTTCATATTTATCTGCATCTCCTTAAAAAGTCTTGATTTATCAGGGGTTTCTGCGCTTGCTACTTTCGCCGCTCTTGTGTTATTTTCGCAGAAAAAAGAATCCGCCGCAATAAATAATTATAACAGATAAGCGCTTTCCCCTCAAGCTGTTTTTGTAAATAATCTTTTGCCGTTATATAACCGGCTTTTGGCCGATGCTTTGCTCAAGTCTGTACCTCGGAAAGCCCCGAAACATGACAAAAAAGAAGCCCAGCACCACGCTGTTCAACGTGATGCTGGGCTTCATGTTCAGTTCCATTCCTCAGCTAAGAGGAAGTCACGGATATTCCGGTGCTTGATCCCGTTTCGACTCATATCGAATTCATCGAGAGAAACAACGTACTTCGGGAAGTTGTCTCGAATGTTATCATACGCGCCAAATTCGCGGTTGACGGTTTCTTCCGATGCCAGCAGGTAAGTGACCTGAACGTACAGCTTTTCGCCGCGCTTGTCGCATACAAAATCAATTTCCTTATCGCCAGTTCTGCCAACAGTCACTTCATAGCCCCGACGCAGCAATTCCAGATACACGATATTCTCCAAGATGAGATTGATGTCCCGCATATTGCCGCCAAAGACTGCCTCGCGGATGCCATGATCGGCAATATAATACTTCTCATTGGAGGCAAGGATCTGTTTGCCCTGCAAATCCTCCCGCTTCACCTGATAGAACAGGTATGCTTCGCAGCAGTATTTGATATAGTTCAGAATTG
Source organism: uncultured Oscillospiraceae bacterium (assembly GCA_934597255.1). Lineage (GTDB taxonomy): Bacteria > Bacillota > Clostridia > Oscillospirales > Oscillospiraceae > CAJOIG01. Next base: position 524 of record CAKTQV010000025.1, on the reverse strand, counting down.
TTTCCGGAGCAACGGTGCGCTGCTCGTTTTTCAGGAACCTCGCAAGCGAGCTCGCCGAGAAGGTCGTTCCCACATTGGCGATCACATAGGCAATGATCCGCTCCAGCAGATCAACATCCCGGATTTTGTTCCGTTTCACGATGTCCTTAAGCTGGACAGAGTTGAACAGATCGTGAAGATATTGCTTGGACGGCGCATCCGCATAGCGGAGGTTTGCGAGGTAGGGCATCCCTCCGGCAAGCAGGTACTTTTGGAAACACTGCTGGATGGACGCATCGGGTGTGACCGAGCGATATAGCTCCATGAACTCTCCGAAGGAGAACGGATAGATCACAAACTCCACATACCGTCCGCCCAAATAGGTCGCAAGCTCACCGGACAGCAGCTTTGCATTGGAGCCGGTGATGTAGATGTCACAGTCCAATGAGACGCGGAAAGAGTTGATGCACTTCTCCCAGTCCTTGACCTCCTGAATCTCATCGAAAAAGAGGTAGACCTTGCCGCCGATCTCCTTGGCGCGTTTG
>CAKTQV010000024.1 GCA_934597255.1 uncultured Oscillospiraceae bacterium | reverse complement strand
TTGCATATGAGGCCGACACCCAGGTCTTCATCACCGACAACAACGGGAACACCTGCGAATGGTACCCATCGCTCGATGCGATGAGCCATCTTGCGCCGTGTATATCGGAAGCTGGCGACTATCTTTCATTTGACTTTACGGAATATGCCTGGTACAACGCCCCGGCCGAGTTTTCCGCATGGCTTGCCGACGGCTGGTCAGGCATGACCGCGCTCGGTCTTGCCGGATCGCAGCGTGACGGCATAGGCTGGATCACAGAAACCATGGTGGGGGAAACCAGCCGCTATGCCTATTTCTCGCTGCGCTTCTATCCTGAGGATGAGACGGGCGGTACGGTCGATCTGAATTGGGTATACGAAGACAGCGACGAATTTGAGGAGATGTGGAGCGGTTTCTGGACGATTCAGACCATTCAGGACGGGCCGAGCTATGTGACGCTCAGCTTGTCGCTTGTGGGCGGTAAAAACTATGGCGTCACGGACGGCCCGATGTATCTGTGTGAGACGTATCCCCTCCTGATCAGCCCGAGCGGCACAGAGCTGCTGGTCGGCGTGGGTGAGAGCGGCATTTGCCTGCCGTTCATGTCGCAAAGCACAACGGCGTGCGTGCTGACGCAGGCCGTAGGATAGAAGGCGTGCAGGGAGCAAACTGCTTTGAGGTTTGCATTCACAACTTCTGTTTGGTAGCAATCTACCGTCCAAGTCCATGTCCGGGGCAATGACCTGTTCGGCTCACAGTATCAATGTAAGCTGCCGCTCAAGACACAGCTTCCCTCGGAGATCGCCGCTGCCGCATTTCGGAGTTTCAAAGAGCGGTATTCTTGGAGCACGAAGGTCAGAGCGGTCTCCGTCCGTGCCATTGAACTCTCACCCAAAGACAGTGCCGAGCAGCTTACGCTGTTTGATAATGTCCAGCACCGCATGGCAATGGAGAAAGTACAGGATGCTGTGGAGGATATCCGTGGTCGCTTTGGCAAGAGTGCCATCACTTACGCCTGCCTCATGGGCGATTTAAAAATGGCCACAGACGGAAGAGATAAAGTCAAAATGCCGGGGCTAATGAATTCTATATTGAACAGGCGCAGGGATGGACGCAGGCGCCATCGCTTTCTTTTGATAAGATCATCAGCGCGGCCTTTGCAGACGAGATCGACCGGCTTTCGCCGGAGGAGCAGGTGCTGGCCCTCTGCCTGGAATTTGACTTCTGCGTCCGGGACGATTTGACGGAGGCGCTTTCCTCGCCCCATCTGTTTTCCATGATCGAGGCCCTGCGGAAGATCGGAGCGCACCTGTACGCCGATCTTTTCCAGCGTATCGTCCGCGAGGATTTCGGGGACGTACCGCTCCCGCTGGACGACGGACTTTCAGAGCGGTTACAGGATCGGATCGAAAGAGTAAACAAGACGTTTTTCAACGAGCGCGCTTACGGCGAATTCCACCGCGCCGCCGCCTGTTATCTTGTGACAGAGGTCATCCACACTGCCAGTGCATTTTAATCCGCAATACAACAACGGGCCCGGAGCGAATGCTCCGGGCCCGCGGCATAGGGACTTATTCTGTTACAGGCCGAGGATCGCCTTGAGCGCGTCGAGGGCGACATAGGCTTCGCCGTCGAAATCGTAGATCTCAAGAGCGCCTTCCGCCATCGGCTCAACGATGATACCGTCGGCCGTCTCGGTGACGACGCCGTTGACCGTGGAGCTCTCGTCCACGACCAGCTCGGTCAGATAGCTCGTCTCGGTGACGTTCCAGACCGCGCCGTTCGTCAGCGTGAGGGACAGACCGCTGCCCTCGTCATGGAACATGCCCAGCTCCGTGGCGGCGGCGTAGCCGATCTCCTGCGAGGCGGTGTTGCCGGAGGCGAAGTGGGTGACCTCCCAGCTGTCGCGGCCGAGCGAGATGGCGCCGGTGATCGTGGCGGCATCCAGCGTGACGTCCAGGCTGCGCGCCGTGCGCACGCCCTCGCCGGCGGGGCCGCTGGTGGCGGTGTACTCGTCGCCCTCCATGGCGGCGGTGTTGAGGATGTTGCCGCTCATGACGGAGCTGCGGATCGTGACGACGGGGGCCGCGCCGGAATTCTCCGTGCCGGAGCCGCTGTCGGAGTTATGGATGAGCTTGACGATGCAGTTGGAATCGCCGGAGCGGTACATCGTGTGGGCATAGGACGTGTCCACGCCGTTTTCCGTGCCGAACTGTTCGTCCAGATCGGCCATATCCACGCCGTAGGCCTCGGCCAGCGCCGGGTCGATGGTGTAGGTGCCGTCAAAGGCGATGGTGCAGTTGTCGAACAGGACCGTGTTGGCCGTGTCGCGCAGCATGACGCCGGCTTCGCCGACGTGCAGCTCGGTATCCTTGAAGAGAATATCGCCCACGCTGTTGCCGGAGTGGGTCATGACGCCGTACATGCCGGCGTTGATGACGCAGTCGTCATAGGAGACCACGCCGCCGCCCGTCTCGACCGCCGCATAGTCGGGCACGTCGATGGCCGAGCCGGTGAAATAGTCCTCGGCGCCGCCGTCGGAATACGCGCCGTAGCCGCTGGTGAGAACGGCGATGTAGCTGTCGTTGATGTGCAGCTCGGTCGGCTCATCGGAGCTGGTGTACAGACTGTCGCTGTCCGTGCTCAGAGCGCCCCAGCCCTGGGACACGACCACGGAATCGTTATAAGTGACGCACGAGCCGCCCACGGCGTTCGTCGCGCGCACGGAGCCTTCCAGGAACAGTCCCGGAGGGCAGCCCTGCATCGTGGAGAGGTTGGGATCGGAAACGGCGTAGAACGTCGAGCCATTGACCGTGACGTCCGCGGCAAAGCGCGTGAACAGCGTGCCGCGGCCGGGGCCGCGGGTGATGACGCGGAAGTTGTTCAGCTCCGCCACCGCGTTGTCGGACACATAGACCGCCGCGCCGAAGCCGCCCATGTCGTTCGTGCCGACGCCGGAGAAATCAATGACATAGTCGCTTAGCACGACCGTTTCCGGACGGGCGAGACCCAGGTTGGTGTAGGTGCCGGTGCTGCCGCTGGCGACCATATCCTCCGCGATCTGCTCGGCCGTCATGCCGGCGTCATAGCCCATGGCGCCGCAGAAGGCCTCCCAGTCGGGATAGTAGCTGCTGGTTATATAGGAGAAATTGATCTTCTCGGCCACCAGCGCGGGATCGGAATCGCCGCCGAGAACGAACGCGCCGGTGTTGCGGATCGCAAGGCCGAGCACATTGTCCTCCGTGGACGTGATGCGGGTGACGCCGCCTTCCTCGGCAACGCCCGCCATGGTGGAAAGCGCCTCGTCCGGCTCGCCCGCCTCATAGACCACGGACGCGGTCGTTTTCAGGCGCTGGACCTGCCCCATGGCCACGCCGTCGATGACGATGGCCTTGTCGGGCGCGGCTTTCGCGGAATCCGTCACCGTGGGCTCAACCGCGGAGCTTTCCTCCGAAGCGCCGCCGGCCTCTCCCGAGGCGGCCAGCGCGCCGGCGCCGAGGCTGAGCATCATCGCGACGCACAGCAGCACGCAGAACCATTTCTTCATGTTTTTCTCCCTTCAATTCTTTAAGCTTTTTTGACAGGCCGTTAGCCTGTCAAAGAAATTATAGCGCACCGGTTTTATTCTTGTCAAACGCCGCGCGCAAGTATGGCGCTTTTACAATATTTTGCACGTCCCATTTGTGTATTTTTACCACAGCCTTCTTTCCCGCTCTCTCCCCGAAAAAGGAAACGGAGCGGGACGCGCGTCCCGCTCCGTTGTCCCAGGCTCATAGCCCAAGAAGCTGCTTTTTCTTCGCGTCGAACTCCTCCTGAGAGATAACGCCGCTGTCGAGAAGCTCCTTATACTTTTTCAGCTCGTCCGCGCCGCTCTGGGGCATTTCCTGCCGGATGACCGCGGCGGCGGGCTTTTCCTGTCTTTGAACCAGCAGCCGGCCGATCGCCTCGTGCAGCTCGTCGCGGTTTTTGAGCATGGCGAACTTGATGGCCCCCGAGGCGGTCGTGACCGCCAGGCCGCTGAAGGCGCTCGTTCCGACCGCCGTTATCGAATCGAGCGGCAGATCCACCCGCTTGCCGACCGCGTCAAAGCCGTACACCCGCTTGTCGGTGACCGTGATCTGAACCTTCGACCATCTCCTGTAAAGGATGTACGCGCCGAGCGCGAGCACGATGATCAGCGGGTAAAGGACATAGTTCGCCCCGTTGCCGAAGCCGAAGCCATAGGAAAAGCTCGGCGCGTCGCCGCTTCCCATGGTGGACACCGAATAATCGTACAAAACGACGGCGAGCAGCCCGACGATGGGCAGCAGCATGCAAAACAGCTTGGAGTCCTTCAATTTCCCGCGCACGATCTCTTTTTCTTCCATAATCCTGTTCCTTTCTCTTGCCAAATACTCTGACGGGCCGTTTTGCCCATTCCGTATCAGAGTAACGCGGCCGCGCCGGGAAAACAATTAACCGGCTGCATAGCATCGGCCGATTTCTTCTATTTTCGCCGGAAATCCTGTAAACGCAGCAAAAAACGCGGAAGATCCCGTGGATCTCCCGCGTTTTGCAGCAATGTCAAAGAAATGCAAGTCAAAACAGCGCGCTTTACTTAAAGATCGCGTTGGACAGGTCGATCGGGTACCCGATCGGATTGTCAATATCGATCCCGTTCCCGGAAAAAACAGTGCCGGCAAAATCCAGCGGCATGGCGCCGGGAATGTTTACAAATTGAATACCAATGTCATTGTCCTCGATCGTGCTGTCCGGGAATCCGCCTTTGAAAGAGAAATAACTCAACGTATCATAGGAAAATGCGATCTTGTTATTGCGGAAGGTGCAGGCTTCCACGCCGATCATGCCGCCGTTTTTCACGGCTGCGCCGACATCATAACCCGTGAAGGAGCAATTCCAGATCACCACCGATGCCGTGGCGGTAAGCCCGTTGCCGCCATTGCCCACAAAATCCAGATCATGCAGCATTACATTGTCCGGGTCATGGGTGCTGACGGTCAGACTTCCCTCGATCACGGTCCGTCCGCTGCCGTCAGAGCAGCCGTAGAGATTCACCGCACGGGAGGATATGTCCAGATCGCCGGTGTAGGTGACCGGCGGCAGATAAATGTCCACAACGGTGTCCGCCGGGACCTCCCCGCCGATGCGGTCCAGCAGCGCGCGCAGATCCTCTATGGTGTCCAGCGGGGCATCCTCCGCCGTGTAGGCCTGATGCACAAGGGGCAGTATTTCATAGGTGTGTTTTAATCGGATGGTATCGCCGTTTTTCATTGTCAGCGTCCAGACAAGCTCGTTTGTTCCGCTTGCTCCGGTAAAAAACACCTCTGCCGCCAGAACGGAGGAGACAAACGCCTCGTCATGGCGTGGCTCTGTAATATCCAGCGCGCCGTTTTCATTGGGGAACGCCTCCAGCGTGCAGTGTTCCACCTTGGCAAGAAAAGCTTCCGGGTCTACCGGCGTTCCGTTTTGGTAAACCCCAAGCAAGGCGGGCAGGCAGGAGGTCTCGTCCACAGAAATAAAAAGCGTCCGTTTTTCCTCCGGCTGTTTGTTTTCAAGGTCGTTTGAGGCAGTGCTGACAAGCAGCTCATAGGTTCCGTCCTTGTCGGTATAGGTGACGGACGCGCCGCCCTCGTAGGTTTTTGGGCGGTGAGGCAAAAACACCGCCAGTGCCGCCGCTGCCAGCACGAGCACGCAAAGTGCCGCGATCAGCGCCTTTTTCCGCCACAGCCGCGGGGGCTTTGCCTCCGTCCTTTCGATCTGGCTTTGGGCGCAGTGGGGGCAGAAGGAAGCGCCCTCCGGCAATTCCGTGCCGCAATTTATGCATTTTTTATCCATTCTGTTCTCTCCTTAAAGCGCCTCCATCAGATAAAGCACGCTTTTATATCGTTTTTTCGGATTTACCATGGTGCACTTCTGCACGATATGACCCAACCGCCCGCTTGCCAGCTCTTTGGACGGATGCTTTCCCGTGAGCATGATGTTCAGCAGCACACCAAGCGAATAGATGTCCGCCCGCCCGTCCGTCTGGGCGATGCCATACTGCTCCGGCGCGGCGTAGCCCGTCGTTCCCAGGACCTGCGTGTCCTGGCTGATCTCGCCTTTGAAAACGCGGGAGGCGTCAAAGTCGATGAGGACGGCCTCGCTGCCGCGAAGGATCACATTTTCCGGCTTGACGTCCCGGTGCACCGCCCCCATGGAATGCAGCACCCACAGCGCGCGGCACAGCTGCATGGCAATGTCCCGCGCCTGCGCGGGCTCCAGACACGCTCCCTCCAGCACGAGCGCCAGCGGATCGCCCTGTATGTATTCCTCCAGCACCGCCGTCATGCCGTCGTGCTCCGCAGCCTCCATGATCTTCGGCAAATGGGGGCTGGAAACGGAAAGCAGCTTCCGATATACCTCGCCGCTGCCCTGATAATGGCGAAAAATAAAGCGCGCCCCGTTCTGCCGGTGCCGCAGAAGCAAAACGCAGCCTCTCGTTCCGTTTTTGATCGTCCGCACCGTTTCATAGTCCGTTTCGATGCCGGACAGCAGATATTGATAAATGGCGCTCACTCCCCCATGCTATGCAAAGCGCATATTGATTTTGCCCGTCGAAAACCGTATTATTATACAGGAAAAGCACCCGATTGTAAAGGCGGTGAAACGATGAAGGACACAAACGACCTCCGGCAGGAGCTGATGGACGCGGCCGATCTCGACCGCTTTCTGTCCGCAAACCACGAAAGCTTCCACAGCGGGAACGCAGGCGAGCTGCTCCAGCGGCTTTTCCGCAAGCGAAAGCTGTCCAAGGCGGCGCTGGCAAAGCAGTCCGGCATGAGCGAGGTCTATCTGCATCAGGTTTTCGCGGGGCGGCGCAATCCCTCCCGCAGCCGTCTGCTGTGCCTGTGCTTCGGGCTGAACGCCACGCTGGAGGAAACGCAGGAGCTTCTGAAGCAATGCGGCCACGCCCAGCTTTATCCGAAAAACAGGCGGGACGCGATCATTCAATACGGGCTTGCAAACGGAATGGATCTGTTCGCCGTGAACGACAAGCTGTTCGCGGAAAACGAGGAGACTCTGTATTAAAAGCGGGATATTACAGGAAAAGCGATGGCGGGAAATTCCCTGCCATCGCTTTTCCGCTTTACAGCTTCCAGCCCGCGCTCTCGCGCTTGCCGCCGACGAAGTCGGCGTAGATGCCGCGGATGTACTCGACCATGGCGCCGCTCATCTCGTTTGTCGCCTGCACGGCCCCGGCGTAGTCCTTGCCGTAGCCGCCCATGACCGTTATCATGAAGAAGAACGCGATCGGGAACACCGCCAGCGACAGCAGTGCCAGCCGCCAGTCGAGCACGAACAGGAAGATGAGCGTCAGCACCGGGGCGGTGATGTTCGCCGTCATCTCCGGGAAGAGGTGGGCGAGCGTCGTCTCCATGCTGTCGACCTGATCGACGATGGTCTGCTTGAGCTGGCCGCTGTGCTTATTGCGCCCCGTCGGGGTCGAAGATGGCTAAAAAGCCCGTGCGGTGGTACCGGCTCAGCAGGTCGATGTACTCCGCGGCCTCCTCACGGCTCATGCCGTGGCGGATCACCTCGAAGATGCTCTCAAAGCGCGAGGTGGTGACGATGTGCAGGAGCTTTTCCGTCGTCGCGTCGCCCAGCTGTGCCGGGCAGCCGACGGCCTCCATATACTTATAGGTATACTCCACCTCGATGCGCACGAGCTCGTCGACGAAGTTGTGAAAGCGCGTGCCGTAGGACGCGTCGAGCAGCAGACGGAACTCGTCGAGGTGGTCGTACATGTAGTTCACCAGCTCCATCGTGCCGCCGTCGGCGCATTCCGCCACGTGCGCGTTCTGTTCGTCGCGGTTCATGCGGTGGAAGGCTTCCTGAATCTTGAGAAAGCGCTCGATCATCTCGCTGAGCACCGGCTCGACGATGGCGGAGAACAGCCCCTCCTTGTCCTTGAAGCGGACATAGATGGAGTTCGTGCTCGTCTCCGCCGCCGAGGCGATCGTGCGCAGCGACGCGTCCGTATAGCCCTTGTCGAGAAACCCCGCCTTCGCCCGGCGCAGTAGACCGTGGAGGTCGGCAGAATGCAGAAATACCGCTCCCGCAGATACCGCGCCACCGGCTCGCTGCTCTCGCCCGTTACGCCCATGGCATGGAAAAACAGCACCGCGGGATCCTGTCTGTTTCCCAATGTTACAAACCGCATCGTATCCTCCTTCGTCTGTAAACGGGCGCGGTCCCGCCCGTTTCCATGCGCCGTCTTCAGCCCAGCGCCACGTCCAGAACCATCATGATGCTGAACCCGGCGGCAAAGCAGACCGTGCCGACGTTGGAATGGCGGCCCTGCGACATTTCCGGTATCAGCTCCTCCGCGACCACATAAAGCATGGCGCCGGCGGCAAAGCTCAGAAGATACGGCAGCGCGGGAACGATGAACTGCGCGGCAAGGATCGTGAGCACCGCGCCGATCGGCTCCACGACGCCGGAAAGCACGCCGCCGAGAAAGGCTCTGCCGTTTCTCTCTCCTTCGGCCTTGAGCGGCATGGAGATAATCGCGCCCTCCGGGAAGTTCTGAATGGCGATCCCCAGCGACAGGGCGAGCGCGCTCGCCGCCGTGATCGGGGAGCCTTCGGAGAGAAAGCCCGCATACATCACGCCGACGGCCATTCCCTCCGGAATGTTGTGCAGCGTGACCGCCAGGACCATCATTGCCGTGCGGCTCAGACCGCTTCGCGGCCCCTCCGCCTGCTCGCTTCCGACGTGGAGATGCGGGATCAGATGGTCAAGGGCAAGCAGAAACAGCACGCCGAGCCAGAACCCAACAAACGCCGGGAGAAAGGAGAGCCTTTCCAGCGCCGCAGACCGCTCGATGGCCGGGATCAGCAGGCTCCAGACCGAAGCGGCCGTCATCACGCCCGCGGCAAAGCCGGCCAGCGCGCGCCGGACCAGATCGTCAAGCGGCTTCCGCATGAAGAACACGCAGGCCGCGCCGGCCGCCGTTCCGAGAAAGGGGATCAGGATCCCAAGAAAAGCGTTCATCGCAGACTTATCCCTTTACTTTTTCAATATCGCCGCGATCTTTGCGAAATCCTCCTTCGCCTCCCGGAAGATCGGCAGCATGCAATAACAATGCACCATCCCCGGCCGGGCAAAGGCCGTATACGGAACACCGGCACGCCGGCAGGCCTCCTCAAAATCCGGCAGCGCGCCGTACAGCACCTCGTCGGCGCTGTAAAAGAAATGAATGTCGCCCACGCCGGAAAAATCGCCGCGCGAGCCGGAGAGCATATAGTCCGGCACATTCTCGCAGCCATGCCGCATGAACTTTTCCACCGTCACCATAAAGGCATA
>CAKTQV010000023.1 GCA_934597255.1 uncultured Oscillospiraceae bacterium | reverse complement strand
CTTCTGCGGAGACAGGCCGTATTTTTATTTTTCCGTGAGCCCCGCCTTCTGCAGAGCGAGAACGATCGGCGGGATGAGGAGAAGATGCAGCACGATGCCGGGCAGAGCGCCGGCGAAGCCGCCCGCCCAGAACGCCGCCCAGCCGAAGGATACGGAGGAAACGCCGGCCAGGACCGCCATCACCGCGCCCCAGACAAGCCGTCCGGCAAGCATCGCCGCGGCCAGCGCCGTCCATACGCCCCAGGGCTTTTTCGGCAGGAGCCGGTATAAAAGGCCGCTCGCCAGCCCGTAGGCCGCCAGCTCGAAGGCCATGGCGACCGCCTTGGGGAACATCGGCGGCATGCCGAACAATACGGAGCGCAGCAGCGGCGCGGCCGCGCCCACGGCCAGCGCCCACCACGGCCCGCACAGAAAGCCCGCCAGCAGAACGGGAATGTGCATGGGGCACAGCGCGCTTCCCACGCTTTGAAGCTGGCCGGTCAGAAACGGCAGCAGCAGCGCCAGCGCCAGACAGACGCCCGCGTAGACCAGCCGGCGGAGATGTCGGTTTTTCCGAAGCATGACAAGCCCTCCCGTCAGACGGTAAGATCGGCCCATTCGACGCGGATCATTTTTTCCAGATCGCGCGGGGCAAGCTCCACCTGAAAGCCCGGCTTTCCGGCGGAGAAGAAGATCGTTTCAAAATCGAGCGCCGTTTGGTCGGCAAAGGTGGGGAAGGTTTTTTTCATTCCGATGGGCGAGCAGCCGCCGTGGATATACCCGGTCAGCGGGAGCAGCTCCTTCTGGAGCAGCATCTCGATGGATTTTTCGCCCGCGGCCCTGGCCGCCTTTTTCAGATCGAGCTCCGCCGCCACCGGCACCATGAAAACATAATGCGCGCCGCTCCGGCCGGTCGTGACAAGCGTTTTGAACACCCGCGGCGTATCCTCGCCGAGCAGCGCCGCCACGTCCAGCCCCGCGATGGCGACGGCCGGGTCGTATTCCCGCGGCCGGTAGGACAGCTTCTTCGCGTCCAGCAGCCGCATCACATTGGTTTTATCGTCTTTTTTGGCCATGATCGAAAACGCCTTTCGGAAAGATGGGAAAGCGCCGCGGGCGTGCCGCGCGGCGCGGTCTGAGGACATTTTAGCAGGTTTCTGTTCCAAGTCAAGCGCCGGTGTGCTATCATAGCGGCATGAGATATTATGCAGCGCCCCTGGAGGGGCTCACCGACTATACGTTCCGCTGTCTGCACAGCCGGTATTTCCCCGGCGCCGACCGCTATTACGCGCCCTTTTTCGCCACGACGCAGAACCGTGTGTTCAGCCCAAAGGAGTTCCGCGACCTTCTGCCGGAAAACAACGAGGGCGTGCCGCTGGTGCCGCAACTGCTCGGCCGCAACGCGGAGGATTTTCTCTGGACGGCGCGCCAGCTGCGCGCGCTGGGCTATGAGGAGATCAATCTGAATCTCGGCTGTCCGTCCGGGACGGTCACGGCCAAGGGAAAGGGCGCCGGCCAGCTGCGCGACACGGAGGCGCTCGACCGCTTTCTCGGCGAGATATTCGCCGGCTTTGACGGACGTATCTCCGTCAAGACGCGGCTGGGGGTGGAGGACCCGGCGGAGTTTGAACGGCTGCTGGCGATATACGGCCGCTATCCCCTGTGCGAGCTTATCATCCATCCGCGGACGGCGCGCGAGATGTACCGGGGGCCGCTGCACCCGGACGTGTTCGGCGCGGCGCTCGGCCGGTGCCGGGCCGGCGTGTGCTACAACGGCGGGATCACCACCGCGGCGCTCGGCCGCGAGGCGGAGGCGCGCTGGCCGTCGGCGGCGGCGCTGATGATCGGCCGGGGGCTGATGGCCGACCCCGCGCTCATCCGGAAGCTGAAGGGCGGCGCGTGCGCGGACGCGGAAACGCTGTGCGCGTTTTTCTCCGAGATGTACGAAAGCTACTGCGTGCGCTTCGGCTCGGCGCACAACGCCATGAGCCGCATGAAGGGGCTATGGTTTTACGCCATCCATCTTTTTGACGACACGCAGCGCTATGCCCGGCGCATCGCCAAGGCGCGGTATCCGTCGGATTATGAGGCGCTGATGCGCACGCTGTTCGGCGATCTGCCCCTGCGGGCGGACGCGCGGGATGTGCCGTGAAACTTTGTCACGCAAAAATTCACAATTTGGAAATGAATTGAACCGCCGGTATGCGGTATAATGTGAAAGACATGACGGATCCGTCATGAAACGGAAAGGAGAACCACATGAAAAAAGCAAGCAGACTTCTGGCCATTCTGATGGCGCTGTGCCTCATGCTCTCGCTCGGCGCGATGGCTGCCAGCGGCGAAGCGTCCGGCGCGTCCGGCGAGGCGTCCGGCGGCATGGGCATGCCTCCCGGCGGCGGCAGCTCCGGCGAGCCCGACAGCTATGACGCCGTTCTGGACGTCACCGAGGATCAGGACATCTCCGGCGTGACCATGGAATCGAAAAACGGCGACGAGAATATCATTCACGTCTATGAAGGCGCCGTCGCACACATCAGCGACAGCCGCTTCACCAACGGCGGCACCGGCTCGTCCGGCGACGCTTCCAGCTTCTACGGCGTGGGCGCGACGCTGTTCGTGTCCGACGGCGAGATGTACGTCTCCGACTGCACCATCGACTCCGAGACGGCCGGCGGCGCGGGCGTTTTCGCCTATGACGACGGCGTGGCCTACGTTTCCAACGTGGACATCACCACCACGCAGGCTTCGGCCGGCGGCCTGCACGTCGCGGGCGGCGGCACGCTGTACGCCTGGGACTGCAATGTGACGACGTCGGCGCCCATGGCGGCGGCGGCCGTGCGCTCCGACCGCGGCGGCGGGACCATGGTCATCGACGGCGGCTCCTACGTCACCGAGGGCGGCACCGGCGCGGTGTACGTCACGGCGGACATCACCATTCATGACGCTTACCTCTACACCGGCGGCTCCGAGGCCGTCGCCATCGAGGGCAAGAACACCATCCGGCTGTTCGACTGCGATCTGACCGGCAATATGCTCTCCGGCACGCTCAACGACGGCAAGGTCTGGAACATCATCGTTTATCAGTCCATGTCCGGCGACGCCGACGTCGGCACCTCCGAATACGACATGATCGGCGGCTCGCTGACCTGCAACGCCGGCCCCGTGCTGTACAACACCAACACCTCCAGCTACATCACCTTCCAGGATGTGGACGTCAGCTACAGCGACGAGACCACCTACTGGCTGCAGGTGACCGGCAACTCCTCGTCCCGCACCTGGGGCAAGGCCGGCAACAACGGCGCCAACTGCATCTTCACCGGCTCGAGCCAGGAGATGAAGGGCGACGTCGTGTACGACACGATCTCCAATCTGGACTTCTACATACTCAACGGCAGCGAGCTTGACGGCGCCATCGTGTGCAACGATGAGCTCAACGGCGGCTACAGCGGCGACGGCGTGGCCAACGTTTACGTGGACAAGGATTCCGTCTGGAACGTGACGGCGGACTCCGTCATCACCGGCACGCTGTATCTGGAAGGCAAGATCGAGGGCGCGAAGGTCGTCGGCACGGACGGAACGGTCTATGTGGACGGCAAGGGCTTCACGGTGACCGTGGGCGCGTTCTCCGATAAGGTCGACGCCTCCAACGCCGGCGAGATCCCCGTCTGGGACGACTATGCCGTGGAAAACCCCTTCGCGGCCAGCGGCGAGCCCAGCGGCGAGGCGAGCGGAGAGGCCAGTGGCGAGCCGGCCTCCAAGACCTCCGGCGGCACCACGCCTCCTGAGCGTCCGGCCGATCTCGGCCCGAGCGACGAGCCTCCCGGAGGCTTCGGCGGCATCGACTGAGATCAAGCGCAATAAGCACAAAACAAGGACTGCCTCCCACCGGGAGGCAGTCCTTGCTGCTGCTTTGGAAGGCGGCCCCGGTCAGCGGGGCGGAAGCGTTTTTTCAAAATCGGCGGCCAGACGGTGCTCGTGGTCGAAAAAGCGGGAGACCATCTCGTAAAACTGAAGCGAGGCCGCGCTCAGCAGCTTGCCGGCCGGGCGCAGCATGCCGATGCAGGTCTCCGGCAGCGTCTCGCGCACGCGCAGATGCGTCAGGGGAAGCGACGGGTCCTTTTTCAGCGCCTTGAGATAGTGCGAGACCGGCGCGATGGCCAGCGCGCCGCCCGCGGCGATCATGCTCTCCTCCACGCGCCCGTCGTCGCATTCATAGATGAGCTGCGGATGAAACCGACCGGAGCGCGTCAGCTCGTCGCAGAGCGCGCGGTCGTCGCGCGCGAGATTGCACACGAGCCGCTGGCCGTCCAGCTCCCGCAGCGACACGATGCCGCGCCCGGCCAGCGGGTGCGCCTTCGACAGCATGACGACGCGCTCGCAGCTGTCAAGCCGGATGTATTCCAGATTCGGCGCGGAAACGGCGCCGAAGCAGAAGCCCAGATCGGCGTCCCCCTGCACAACGCAGTCGGCGATCTCGTCGTTGCGGCGGCTGATCTCGCGGAAGGAGACGTTCGGATTGTCCGGCAGGTAGTCCATCAGAAGGCTCGCCATCAGATCGACGATGCTGCTGGCCACGCGCACCTGCTCGTTGTAGCTTTGCTCAAAGCGCCGCGTTTCGGCGATGCCGTCGCTGAGGCGGTCGAGCACGCTGTCGGCGCAGGCGAGAAAGATGCGGCCGGTGGGCGTGAGCTTGATCTTGCCGCGCTTGCGCTCAAACAGCGCCACGCCCAGCTCCTGCTCGAGCCGCGTGATGCTCACGGACAGATTCGGCTGCGCGACGTAAAGAAGCTCGGCGGCGCGGGACATGTTCTCCGTGCGCGCGATGGTGCGGAAATATTGAAGCTGCTGAAGGTCCATGGTTCACCTCGGGGAAAAAGAGTGTCAGGGGTCGATATCAAAGGCGCTGCGGCACGCGCGGTAGCGCTCCCAGTCGCCGCCGCCGTTCCAGGTCATATAGCCGCCGGTCAGACCCGCGTCGAACAGGCCGCGGATCTCGGCGCCGACGTTGTCGGCGTAATAGGAGGTGTAGGGCGGCTTGATGGCGTCGTAGCACTGGATCCAGGTGCGCACGCGCGCCGGCGTGGGACACTCCGTCTGCCGCTCGGCGGCGCCGGCGGCGAAGTAATCGTGCATCAGCTCGTAGGGATGCTCCCACGGGTTCCATGTGCCGATGGCGCCGTAATGATCGGGATAGGGCATGCCGCTGATCACGTCCACTATGTTGGAAATGGCCGGCCAGTACTGGCCGTACTGCGCGCAGTAGGCGTTGGCCGTCTCGCCGAACACGTCCGCCGACAGCCACACGCCGGCCTCGTGCAGATTGTCCGCGGCGTACATCAGAAAGCGCTGGATGGCCTGGGCCTTGGATTCGGAAAAGCGGTTTTTGTAATCCACGCGGTCCGACAGCGCCGATTCGGACAGGCCGGAGGGGCAGCGGATGTAATCGTATTGTATCTCGTCAAAGCCGAACCATTCCACGGCCTCGAGCGCCAGCGCCAGCTTGTATTCCCAGGCCTCGCGCGAAAACGGGGACAGGAAGTACGAGCCGTCGGCCTTTTTGGGCGTGCCGTCCGGCTCGGCGATGGCCCATTCGGGGTGGTCGGCGCAGCAGAGCGGGTCGTTGAAGCAGGTGATGCGGCCGATGACGTAGTAGCCGGCCCGCTTCAGCGCGGCGATGGCCTCGGCGTAGCTTTCGCGGCTGTTCCGGGCTTCCGCGCGGCTCGACGGGGAGAATTCGGCCATGACGTCCGACGGGTAGGCCACGGCGCTCCCGTCGAGAATATCGACGCAGAAGGCGTTGATCCCGCAGCCGTCGGCCGCGTCGAGATAATTCGCGTAGCCCTCGATGCAGGCGGCGTCGCTGGGGATGTAGAGGGTCTTGCAGGTGTCGGGCATGGGGGCGTTCGCGTCAAAATCCTTTTCGCGCGGCCAGTAATCGAGCGCGCCGGGGTCCCCGCCGCCGTAGGGATCGCCGCGTCCGGCGTGCAGGGACTGGAGCGCCTCGTCGTATACGCCGCCGGCCTCGCTTTCGTCCTGCGTCACATAGGCGGCGCGGATGTAGCCCTCCGCGCCGTTTTCGTCCGCCGTGCGGTACATGCGGACGGAGCCGTCGCTGTTTATGCGGTCGCAGCCGAGCACGGTCAGCGCCGCGCCCTTTTCGGCCAGCCGCCCGCCGTCCAGCGAAAGGCCGTCCGGCGAGAGATAGAAGCTTGTCGCCGTGCGGACATAGACCGTCTGCTCCCGGACGCAGCCGTCCGGCGTGTCGGCGATGGACCCGGCGGCGATATAGCCCTCCGTTCCGTCGGAAAGGCGGACATGGCGGAAGGTTCGGCCGTCCTGCGTTCGGTCGCCGTCCTCCTCGGTCTCCAGCGCCGTGCCGCGTGCGACCGTGCGCAGGGGAGCCAGCTCCAGGCTGAGAAGCTCGACGGCGCTTCCGTCGGAAGCGGTGAAACCGTCGTGCCAGACGGCCGGCGCCGGCGTGGGCGTGGGGACGGCGGTCGGCTGCGGCGCGGATGTCGCGGCCGCGGCCTCGTCCAGCCGGCGCAGCGCGCCGTGTTCAAGATACAGAAGGAACGCCGCGCAGACGCACAGCAGCGCCAGCAGCGCGATTTTGAGGGCTTTGGGCATGGAGCGGGGGCCTCCTTTGGAAAAACGGGGGTTTTGTCCATTATAGGCGATGGGGCGGAATTTGTAAAACAAAAGCGAAACACCGGACGGGACGCTTTCTTGTGATTTTTCGCCGGATGTGTTATAATCAGCGTCGAATGAAAAGCGCCGAGCGAGGAGGAGACGATCATGGATAAAGTATTTGATCTCATTGCCAGGGAACAGCAGCGGCAGGATGAAAATGTGGAGCTGATCGCCAGCGAGAATTTTGTCAGCGAGCGGGTGCTGCGTGCGGTCGGCTCGTGTCTGACGAACAAGTATGCGGAGGGCTATCCCGCCGTGCGCGACACGGGCAGCAGGGGCCGGTATTACGGCGGCTGCCGCTGGGTCGATCAGATCGAGCAGTACTGCTGCGACAAATGGCGCGAGGCGTTTGCCACCGATTATCATGTCAACGTCCAGCCCCACTGCGGCTCCAACGCTAACCTTGCCGCGTTCATGAGCGTGCTCAAGCCCGGCGACACGATCTTGTCCATGTCCCTGTCCAACGGCGGCCATCTGACCCATGGCTCGCCCGTTAACTTCAGCGGCAAGCTTTTCCGCATCGTCAGCTACGATGTGACGGCCGAGGGCTTCATCGACTATGACGATCTGGCGCGCAAGGCGGCGGCGGAACGGCCGGCGCTGATCCTGGCCGGCGCGTCGGCCTACAGCCGCATCATTGATTTTGAGCGCATTGCCGCCGTTGCGAAGGAGTGCGGGGCGTATTTTATGGTCGATATGGCGCACATCGCGGGGCTTGTTCTGGCGGGCGATCATCCGTCGCCGTTTGGACTGGCCGATATCATCACGACCACGACGCACAAAACGCTGCGCGGCCCGCGCGGCGGCATGATCTTCTGCCGGCCGGAGCTTGCCCGGAAGGTGGACAGCGCGGTGTTCCCGGGCACGCAGGGCGGTCCGCTGGAGCATGTGATCGCGGGCAAGGCCGTCGCCGCGGAGGAGGCGTGCACGCCGGAATACCGCGAGTATATCCACCAGCTCGTGCGCAACTGCAAGGCGATGTGCGGCGAGTTCATCCGCCTCGGCTACGACGTTGTGACCGGCGGAACGGACAACCATCTGTTCCTGCTCGATCTGACGAAAACGGGACTGACGGGCCGCGCGGTGCAGGACCGGCTGGAGGAGTTCAATATCACATTGAATAAAAATACAGTTCCGAATGAAACCCGCACGCCGGCCGAGACATCCGGCGTCCGCATCGGGACGGCGGCCATGACGACCAAGGGCTACCGCGAGGCGGATTTCGTCGCCGTGGCCGATAAGATCGACGAGGTCATCCGCGCCATGATGGCGGAAAAATAAAACGCAAAGCCGCCGGACTCCTCCGGCGGCTCCCCCCCCCTGCGAGGCGGGCGTTCTGCCGGCGGTGCCGCGCCTGGTTTTGGGAGAGCGTAGACCCTATCCATGCGTTGTTTGGACAAAAGCACGGAAAGCCTTGCAACACGGGCGATAGCGGGATTTTGTCACTCGGTCAAATCAGGTGGAAAAACCGCTTTGACCACAGGAACAACCACAGACAGAAAAATCTATGATTTTCCTCTCCGTCGTGGTATAATGGCAGAAATTGAATATCCGGGTATAGCGAAGTTGGTATCGCGCCTGGTTTGGGACCAGGAGACCGTGCGTTCGAGCCGCACTACTCGGACCAGTGGCCGCCGTAATTTTGATAGGATTACGGCGGCACTTTTTGTGTCTGAAAACGGCCAGAAATAAGACGTTTTGCCCTATCCAACGCCTTCCTGTTTGACGTCCGTAGACGGCGTCTTAGGTTCCTCTCTCGTCCGCGGGTAAAGCGGCGGCGGGTATTCTAAAAACCGGCCGGCATTTTCCGTGCTTTTTGCCGCGGCATTTGCTATAATGGGATAAAACCGCCGTGGGGGAGAGAGCAACATGGAACTGACACAGCTGCAATATTACCGTGCCGTGGCCAGATATGAGAACATCACGCGCGCCGCGGAGGCGCTGCATATATCCCAGCCCGCGCTGAGCAAATCCATGTCGAAGCTGGAAAACGAGCTCGGCGTTTCCCTGTTCATCCGCGACGGAAACCGCATCCGGCTGAGCCAGTCCGGACAGCTTTTTCTCGGCTGCGTGGACAGGGCCGTAACGCAGCTCAATTTCGGCGTGGAGGAGCTGCAGGGGCTGCAGGGCGACGCTTACGGCCAGGTGAAATTCGCATCGTTTTCGACCGGCCTTGTGTCGGAGCCGCTGCGGGGCCTGATACGACAGTACCCGAACGTGAGCGTATCCCACTATACGCTGCCCTCTGAGGAGATCAAGACCAGTCTGGAGCGGGGCGAGATAGACCTGGCGCTGTCGCTGTTCCCGATCGAATCGACGGCCATCAACTGGTTCCCGGTCGCGGAGGACGAGCTCATCGTGCTGGTTTCCGACGGCAACGAGCTTTCCAAAACGCCGACCATCAGCCTCCGCCAGCTTGAAAACCAGGACATTGCGCTTCCGGACCCGGAGCTCGGGCTGCGCCGGCTGTTTGAAAGCTATTGCACGCGGGCCGGCTTTGTGCCGCGTATCCGCTACGAGGGAAACGACAGCGACATGGTCATGTCGCTTGTGCGCGACGACGAGCTCGTGTTTGTGCTCCCGGCGTCCATCCACATCTGGAAGGTCGCATCCGACAAGCAGGGCGCGCACAAAAGCCTGCAGGAGGTCTTTCGGAAGCCGTTCGCGTTTTCCGCCCTCCGCATCGCCGACCCGGTCTGCTCCTATACCATCGGCATGAACGTGCCAAGGGAGAAAACGGCCTCCCGCGCCGCCGCGGTTTTGCACAAGATGCTGATGGAATACTTCGAAAAATACAACGCCATCCGCCGGAGCGACGAGTACGACACGCTGCTGCGGACGTGAGAACAAGGAAACGGCAGCCGGAAGACCGGCTGCCGTTTTTTATAGACAGGGCTCAAAGAGAGGAGGTCAGACCAAAGACGTTGCGGTTGAGCTTCTGG
>CAKTQV010000022.1 GCA_934597255.1 uncultured Oscillospiraceae bacterium | reverse complement strand
GCCTCCTTGGCATAGCCAGACGAAAAAATCCCGGCGGCGCGGATGCGGTTCATCTGCGCGGAGCGATCGCCGGAAATTCCGGCCCGGCAGCGGCGGAAAG
The DNA here is from genome assembly GCA_934597255.1 of uncultured Oscillospiraceae bacterium. Taxonomy (GTDB): domain Bacteria; phylum Bacillota; class Clostridia; order Oscillospirales; family Oscillospiraceae; genus CAJOIG01. Next base: position 10,212 of record CAKTQV010000022.1, on the reverse strand, counting down.
CGGGCGGCCGGGCAATAAGAACATGAGGTATCTTTTTTGAGTGAAACAAGCTTTATCCGATCGGAAGTGATCGGCTGCGCCCACGCGTTTTCCACGCGGCTCGGCGGCGTGAGCAGCGGCGTTTTTGCGTCGCTCAATCTGGGCCAGAATCGCGGCGACAGCCGGGAGAACGTGATGGAGAACTGGCGCCTTTTCGGCGAGGTGGCGGGCATACCGACCGAACGCTTCGTTTACGGCCGGCAGGTCCACGGCGCGAACGTGCGCACCGTCGGCTGGGCGGACGCCTATCCGGCCTGCGACGGGCGCGAGTGGGAGCCGGCGGACGGATATGTCACGAATGTGCCGGGACTTCCGCTGGTTGTGTTCACGGCGGACTGCGCGCCGCTGCTGATGCACGATCCGAAGGCCGGCGTGGCGGCGGCGGTCCATTGCGGCTGGCGCAGCGCCGTGGCTGACATCGAGGGCGCGGCCGTGGCAAGGATGGAGGCGCTCGGCGCGCACGCGGCGGATATCTGCGCGGCGGTCGGCCCGTGCATCGGCCCGTGCTGCTTTGAGACCGGAGCGGAGGTCCCGGCGGCGGCCGCGGCGCTGCTCGGCGGCGGGACGGACGGTCTGTGGCACAGGAAGGAAAACGGGAAATACATGGTCGATCTGGCGGGCGTCGTGCTCCGTCGGCTGGAGCAGCTGGGGCTGCGGCGGGAGAACATGGAAGCGCTCGGCGAGTGCACGATGTGTCACCCGGAGCGCTACTGGTCCCATCGCTACACGGGCGGCGTGCGCGGCAGCCAGGCCAACATTATCATGCTATGAAACAGTTATTTCTGAAAATCGCGGCGCTTTCGCTGGCTCTGCTTCTGCTGGCCGGCTGCGCGGGGGAAAAGACGGAGAGCCGTTCGGACGAAACGGCGGAGGAGCCGGTCCCGGCGGACGGGCAGACGGTGCAGCCGGAGGGCGAGGCCCTGGGCACGACCTACGCGGCGGACGATGTGTTCTCGCTCAACGTCCTGTTCGATTCCTCCTTCAATCCCTATCGGCTGACGAGCGCGTGGAACCGCGTCGTCGACATGCTGGTCTATGAGCCGCTGATCGAGATCGACGGCAGCTTTGAGGCGCAGCCGGGGCTGGTCACGGCGTGGAGCTCGGAGGACGGGCTGACGTGGACGTTTTCGGTCGATACCTCGCGCCGCTTTCATTCCGGCGCCTCGCTCAGCTCCATCGACTGCGCCTACACGCTGCGCATGGCGCTGACGACGGACGCTTACAAAGAGCGCTTCGCCTCGGTGGCGGAGGTCACGACGCCCGACACGGCCAGCTTTCAGGTCCGCCTCAAAAGCGTCAACTGGCGCTTTTACACGCTGATGAACATCCCCTGCGTGGAGGCAGACACGTTTTACTACGATTTCCCCGGCGGCACCGGCCCGTATAAATTCGCGGCGACGGAGGATATGCTGCTTCTGGACGAGGGGCATCCGAACGCGGCCTCCATGCCGCTGCTGCGCATTTATCTGAAGGAGTACAAGACCGCGTCCGACATACTGCAGGCGTTTGAAAGCTCGTACATCGACCTGGTGGTGAACGACCCGACGTCCCTGTCGAATCTCGGCTATTCCAAAACGAACATCATCCGCTACGTTGACAGCACGAATATGCATTATCTCGGTTATAATATGCAGAGCGTCGTGATGTCGCAGACGGCGATACGGACGGCGATGACCTACATCGTCGACCGCAGCGGCATCGTGTCGCTGTATATGTCGGGGGCGGGCGTGCCGGCGGCGCTGCCGATCCATCCGAACAACTCCCTGTATCCGCAGGAGCTGGCGCAGTCGCTGAGCTACGCGCCGGAAAAATTCAGCGCGGCGCTGGACAGTCTGGGCATGGTGGACGCGGACGGCGACGGCAAGCTGGATCTGTTTTCGGGCGTGTCGGCTCTGGCGCAGGAGCTGGATTTTATCGTCTGCTCCGACTCTGCGTCCAAGGTGTCTGCGGCCCGACGCATCGTCAACGAGATGACGAAAGCGGGGCTGGCCGTCACGCTCCGGGAGCTGAGCTACGAGGATTACATGCAGGCGCTCAAGGACGGCGATTTTGACATCTATTACGCCGAGATCAAGCTGCGGCCGGACTGGAACATCAGCGCCATATTCCGCGCGGACTGGTCGGCGGAGGATTCGCTCAACTTCTCCAGGGCGAGCGATCAGATGCTGCTGAGCAGCTATGCGCAGCTTCTGGCCGCGCCGCCGGACGGGCAGGCGGCGGCCGTGGACGCGCTGTGCGGCTATCTGGCCCAGACGGCGCCCATCACGGTCGTGTGCTTTGAGAAAAGCGAGGTTTTGTATCATCGGGGCGTGATATCCGGCATGGAGCCGACGCAGGATAATACATTTAATGGTATGGAAACGTGGGTGATCGATCTCACGGCCGGCCAATCGTAATACGGTTTCTTGCATAAAATAAGAGTTCGCATAAGGGGGAGAGGACAAAATGACAGACAGGGAACTACTGAACATGGCGCGGGACGCGGCGCAGGATTCCTATTCGCCGTATTCCCATTTTCCCGTGGGGGCGGCGCTGGAGTGCGCCGACGGCAGCGTTTTCACCGGCTGCAACGTGGAAAACGCCGCGCTTGGCTCGACCATCTGCGCCGAGCGCACGGCTATCTGCAAGGCGGTGAGCGAGGGACGGCGGAAATTCGTGCGCATCGCCATTTACGGGGAGGGGGAGAATTACTGCCTGCCCTGCGGCGCCTGCCGCCAGTTCATGAGCGAGTTTGACCCCGACGGAAGCATGGAGGTGCTGTGTACCCGCTCCGGCGGGCGCTATGTCAGCTACCGCCTGTCGCAGCTCATGCCGCATCCATTCGCGTTCTGAGCGCGGTTTTCGCCGCGGATACCGGAGAAAACAGGGGATATTCCGCGTTTTGAAACAGCTTTGTAATCTTTGTAAAAATCACAGAAAAAAACTTTGAAAAATTGTGAAAATCCCCTTGACATCCAAGGGGATTTTTGTTACTCTGTCAAAGCACGCGCCCCTGGGAAGGGGATGGTGTGCGTATGCGATGAAACGGGAGATTGCGCCGACGGGCGGTAACTTCCGCGGAGCAGTCCGGGGGTCAGCGGTAAACCCTGGAATCGGACGGGTCGGAGGCCTGTGCCGCGTATATCGTCTGGACCGATATGAGCCGGCGGAACGCCGGTAAATATTTTGGGGCAGGGTCTGATACGCACGGTTGAGTGTACAGAATTCCGATGACCGTACGGTAAAACGTAAAAACCGTACACTATTTAGGAGGAAAATCCATGGCAGCAAAGAAAATGATCCGCATCCGCCTCAAGGCCTACGATCATCAGCTGATCGACAAGGCCGCCGAGACCATTGTGGAGACCGCCAAGCGCACCGACGCGAAGGTCTCCGGACCCATCCCTCTGCCCACGCAGAAGGAAGTGGTCACCATCCTGCGCGCCGTCCACAAGTACAAGGACAGCCGCGAGCAGTTCGAGCGCCGCACCCACAAGCGCCTGATCGACATCATCGCCCCCACGCAGAAGACCGTCGAGGCTCTGATGAGCCTTGAGCTTCCCGCCGGCGTCGAGATCGAGATCAAGCTCTAACACATTATTTTAATAGTCAGCAACCCACAGCCTGCCCCTCATGAGCAGGCGGGTCAAGTTGGAAGCCGCCGTTACCGGCTCCCAACCAATAACCTAAGGAGGAAAATATGAAGAAAGCCATCATCGGTAAGAAGGTCGGCATGACGCAGATCTTCGACGAGACGGGCAAAGTCGTTCCCGTGACCGTTATCGAAGCCGGCCCCTGCGTGGTCGTGCAGAAGAAGACGGACGACAAGGAAGGCTATGATTCCGTCCAGCTCGGCTTTGAAGAGACGCGCGAAAAGAAGCTCTCCAAGCCGGAACAGGGCCACATCGCCAAGGCCGGCGTTGCGCCCCAGAAGCACCTGCACGAGTTCCGTCTGGAAGGCGCGGCCGAAATGAACGTCGGCGACGTGCTCAAGGCGGACGTGTTCGCGGAAGGCGACCACGTTGACGTCACCGGCATCAGCAAAGGTAAAGGCTACGCCGGCGTCATCAAGCGTTGGGGCGCCCAGCGCACTCCCACCACCCACGGCGGCGGCCCCGTCCACCGTCACGCCGGCTCCATGGGCTCGTCCACCGATCCCAGCCGGATATTCAAGGGCAAGATCGGCGCCGGCCACATGGGCGTTGATCAGGTCACGGTGCAGAACCTTGACGTTGTGAAGGTCGATCCTGAGCTGAACATGATCGTCCTGCGCGGCGCGGTGCCCGGCCCGAAGGGCGGCATCGTCTACATCAAGAACACGGTCAAGACGATCGTCGAGAAGCACGTCGCGACCGACATTTCCAAGAACCCGCAGAAGGCTTCCGGGCGCAACCCGCAGAAGGCTTCGGCCCGTTCCAAGTAAGAAAGGAGAGAGATAGCAAATGCCTAAAGCGAAATTGGTCAATATGGCCGGCGAGCAGATCGGCGAATATGATCTCTCCGAGGCTGTTTTCGGCATTGAGCCGAATGAGTCCGTCGTCCACAGCAGCGTAGTGAACTATCTTGCCAACCAGCGTCAGGGCACGCAGAGCGCGCTGACCAAGGGCGAGGTTTCCTACTCCACCCGCAAGCCCTGGCGTCAGAAGGGCACCGGCCGCGCGCGCGCCGGCTACACCGGATCGCCCGTGTGGCGTCACGGCGGCGTCGCCTTCGCGCCCAAGCCCAGAGATTACAGCTACAGCCTGACGAAGAAAACCAAGCGTCTCGCGCTCAAGAGCGTCCTTTCCGCTAAGGCGGCCGGCAGCGCCATCATCGTGGTCGACGGCCTGAAGATGGACGAGATCAAGACCAAGGTCTTCAAGAAGTTCCTGGAGACCGCCGGCGTCGCCGGCAAGGCGATGGTCATCACCGAGAACGTTGACGAAGCGGTCATCAAGTCCGCGCGCAACCTGCCCGGCGTTTCCATCACCACCGCGACCATCATCTCGCCCTACACGCTTCTCAACGGCGGCACGCTGGTCATCGACAAGGCTGCGGTACAGAAGATCGAGGAGGTGTTCGCCTGATGAAAACGGCTTATGATATCATCATCCGCCCGGTCATCACCGAGCAGTCTATGGAAGACCTGGACATCAAGAAGTACGCGTTTGAGGTCGCCAAGGACGCCAACAAGATCGAGATCAAAAAGGCTGTCGAGGAGATCTTCGGCGTCACCGTGATCAAGGTCACCACCATCAACGTCCATGGCAAAAAGCGTCAGCAGGGCCGCTATCCCGCCGGCAAGACCGCCAGCTGGAAAAAGGCCGTTGTGAAGCTCTCCGCCGACTCGAAGAACATCGAGATCTTCGAGGGCATGGCGTAAGGGAGGAAGAAAGATGGCACTGAAAACTTACAAGCCCGTAACGCCCGCTCGGCGTCATATGACGGTCTCCGGCTTTGAAGGCGTCGACAAGCACGCGCGCCCCGAGAAAAGCCTGACCGAGAAGCTGAAGAAGCACGCCGGCCGCAACAGCTACGGCCGCATCACCACCCGCCACCACGGCGGCGGCAACAAGCAGAAGTACCGCATCATCGACTTCAAGCGCGACCGCGAGAACGATCCCGCGACCGTCCTGCGTCTGGAGTACGACCCCAACCGCTCCGCGTTCATCGCGCTGTGCGAGTATCCCGACGGCGAGCGCCGCTACATCATCGCTCCCGCGGGCCTGAAGGCCGGAGATACCATCGTTTCCGGCGCGGCCGCCGACATCAAGGCCGGCAACTGCCTGCCCCTGGCGAACATCCCCGTCGGCACCTTCATCCACAACATCGAGCTGTACCCCGGCAAGGGCGCGCAGCTTGTCCGCGGCGCCGGCAACGCGGCGCAGCTGATGGCCAAGGAAGGCGCTCTGGCGACCGTTCGTCTGCCCTCCGGCGAAATGCGCAAGATCCGCATGAACTGCAAGGCGACCATCGGCACCGTCGGCAACGCCGACCACGCCAACATCTCCATCGGCAAGGCCGGCCGCAAGCGCCACATGGGCTGGCGTCCCACCGTCCGCGGCTCGGTCATGAACCCTGTGGACCATCCCCACGGCGGCGGCGAGGGCAAGGCGCCCATCGGACGTCCCGGCCCGGTCACTCCCTGGGGCAAGCCCACTCTCGGCTATAAGACGCGCAAGAAGAAGAACGCTTCGGATAAGTTCATCGTCAAGCGCCGCAACGCCAAATAAGGAGGGAAGATAAATGTCTAGAAGCATCAAGAAAGGCCCGTTTGCCGCTCCCGAGCTGCTCAAGCGCGTGGACGAGATGAACAAGGCGGGCGAGAAGAAGGTCGTCAAGACCTGGTCCCGCGCTTCCACCATTTTCCCGTCCTTCGTCGGTCACACCATCGCCGTCCACGACGGTCGCCGTCATGTTCCCGTGTATGTCACGGAGGATATGGTCGGCCACAAGCTGGGCGAGTTCGCTCCGACGCGTACCTTCCGTGGTCACGCCGGCAGCAAGACGAAGTAAGGAGGAGCGGAAATGGAAGCAACTGCGAAAGCGAAATTCATCCGCATTTCTCCCCGTAAGGTGCAGATCGTGTGCGAGCTGATCAAGGGCCGCGACACGAAGTACGCCGAGGCGATTCTGCGCGCGACGCCGAAGATCGCGTGCGAGCCGCTGCTGAAGCTGCTCAAGAGCGCCTGCGCGAACGCGGAAAACAATCACGAGATGAATCCGGAAAACCTCTACGTCAAGGAGTGCATCGCCACGGCCGGCCCCATCCTCAAGCGCGGCCAGCCCCGTGCGCACGGACGTATGTACCGCATCAACAAACGCACCAGCCACATCACCCTGACCGTGGCTGAGAAAGAATAAGGGAGGAGGCAGAATATGGGACAGAAAGTTCATCCCCACGGTATGCGCGTGGGCGTCATCAAAGACTGGGATTCCCGCTGGTATGCGCGTCCTGACAAGGTCGGCGATCTGATCGTCGAGGATTACAAGATCCGCAAGTTCCTCAAGAAGACCCTTTATTCCGCCGGCGTCCCCACCATCGAGATCGAGCGCGACAGCGCGAAGGTCCGCATCTTCATCCACTGCTCCCGTCCCGGCGTCGTGATCGGCAAGGGCGGCGCGGAGATCGAGCGGCTCCGTCTCGAGGTCGAGAAGATGATCGGCAAGCCCGTGGCGCTGAGCATCGTTGAGGTCCGCAGCCCGGACGTCAACGCCCAGCTCGTCGCGGAAAACATCGCCCAGCAGCTGGAAAAGCGCATCGGCTTCCGCCGTGCGATGAAGAACGCCATCGGCCGCGCCATGCGTATGGGCGCCAAGGGCATCAAGGTCCAGTGCGGCGGCCGTCTCGGCGGCGCGGAGATCGCCCGTTCCGAGAGCTACCACGAGGGCACCATCCCCCTGCAGACCATCCGCGCCGACATCGACTACGGCTTCGCGGAAGCGGCGACCACCTACGGCCGCATCGGCGTCAAGGTCTGGATCTACAAGGGCGAGATCCTCACCACCACGCTGCGTACCACGCCGCGCGTCATGGATATGAACCGTCGCGACAACCGTCGTGACCGCCGTGACGGCGACCGTCGCGGCCGCGGCGGCTACAACCGCAACGGCGGCGGCTATAACCGCGACAACAACCGCGGCGGCTACAACCGCAACGGCGGCGGCTACAACCGCGACAACAATCGCGGCGGCTACAACCGTCCGGGCCAGGGCTATCAGGGCAATCGTCCCCAGCAGTCCCGTCCCGCCGCTCCTGCCGCTCCTGCGGCTGCGAAGGAAGGAGGCAATGCGTAATGCTGATGCCCAAGAGAGTCAAATATCGTCGTGTGCAGCGCGGCCGCATGAAGGGTAAGGCTACCCGCGGCAACTTCCTCGCCTACGGCGATTACGGCATTGTGGCCACGGAGCCCTGCTGGATCACTGCCAACCAGATCGAGGCGGCCCGTGTCGCCATGAACCGCTACATGAAGCGCGGCGGCCAGGTCTGGATCAAGATCTTCCCCGACAAGCCCGTCACGGCGAAGCCCGCCGAGACCCGTATGGGTTCCGGTAAAGGCTCCCCCGAGTACTGGGTCGCCGTCGTCAAGCCCGGCCGCGTTCTGTTCGAGGTCGGCGGCGTGAGCGAAGATGTGGCGCGCGAGGCCATTCGTCTCGCCAGCTACAAGCTGCCCTGCAAGACCAAGTTCATCAAGCGCGAGGGTCTTGTGGAGACTGATGAAACCGTTGAGACTGGAGGCGAAGCATAATGAAGGCTGAAGAGATCCGCTCCCTTTCTGAAAGCGAGCTGAACGCGAAGCTGGTGGAGATGAAGAAAGACCTTTTCATGCTCCGTATGCAGCACGCCACCAACCATCTTGACAACCCCCTGAAGATTCCCGCCCTGCGTCGGGACATCGCCCGGGTAAAGACCGTGCTCCGTGAGAAGCAGGTCAGCGAGGAGGCTTGAAGATGAGTGAAGTGAGAACAACCAGCCGCAAAACGCGCGTCGGCAAGGTCGTTTCCGACAAGATGGACAAGACCGTCGTCGTCATCGTGGAGGACCGCGTCGCGCACAAGCGTTATAAGAAGATCATTGGACGTACCTATCGCCTCAAGGCGCACGACGAGAATAACGAGTGCGGCATCGGCGACCGCGTCCGTGTGATGGAGACCCGCCCCCTGTCCAAGGACAAGCGCTGGCGCGTGGTCGAAATCCTTGAGAAAGCCAAGTAAGGAGGCGCCGAAATGATACAGGCTGAAACCTATCTGAAGGTCGCCGACAATACCGGCGCCAAAGAGATCAAAACCATCCGTGTGCTGGGCGGTTCCAAGCGCAAATACGGCAACATCGGCGATGTGATCGTCGCGTCCGTGCGCAAGGCCGCTCCCGGTGGTTCCGTCAAGAAGGGCGACGTTGTCAAGGCTGTTATCGTGCGCACCGCGAAGGGCGTGCGCCGCGCCGACGGCACCTATGTCCGCTTCGACGAGAACGCCGCGGTCCTGATCCGCGAGGACGGCAACCCCACCGGTACCCGTATCTTTGGGCCGGTCGCCCGCGAGCTGCGCGACAAGGATTATATGAAGATCCTGTCTCTGGCTCCGGAAGTGATTTAAGGAGGCCGTGCAAATGGAAATTCGTAAAGACGACACCGTCGTCGTTCTGTCCGGCAAGGACAAGGGCAAGAAGGGCAAGGTCCTTGCGGCCCAGCCCAAGGCTGGCAAGGTCATCGTCGCCGGCGTGAACGTCGCCAGCAAGCATCGCAAGCCCCGCAACCAGCAGGATGAGGGCGGCATCATCAAGATGGAGACCCCCATCTACGCCTGCAAGGTGCAGGTCGTGTGCCCCAAGTGCGGCAAGGCGACCCGCGTCGGTCATAAGACGATCGAAACGTCCGACGGCAAGACTAAAAGCGTCCGCGTCTGCAAGCACAAAGAGTGCGGCGCGGAACTGTAAAGGGGGGGAAGAATATGACCAGACTGAAAGAAATGTATCTCAACGAGGTCGCTCCCGCCCTCATGCAGAAGTTCCAGTACAAGTCCAGCATGCAGATCCCCCGTCTCGACAAGATCGTCGTGTCGGTCGGCTGCGGCGACTGCAAGGACAACGCCAAGGCGCTTGACGCCGTGATCAAGGACATCACCGCGCTGACCGGCCAGAAGGCCGTTGCGACCATCGCGAAGAAGTCCGTCGCCAACTTCAAGCTCCGTGAGGGCATGAAGGTCGGTGTGAAGGTCACGCTGCGCCAGGACCGTATGTGGGAGTTCCTGGATCGTCTGTTCAACGTGGCGCTGCCCCGTGTCCGCGACTTCCGCGGCATCAGCCCCGACGCGTTCGACGGCCGCGGCAACTATTCCCTCGGCCTGAAGGAACAGATCATCTTCCCGGAAATCGACTACGATAAGATCGAAAAGCTGCGCGGCATGAACATCGCGATTTGCACCACCGCGAAGACCGACGAGGAAGCCCGTGAGTTCCTCAAGCTGATGGGCGCCCCGTTCGCAGGTTAAGGAGGAGGAAAAACATGGCGAAACTTTCTATGAAATTGAAGCAGCAGCGTCCTGCCAAGTACTCCACCCGCAAGTATAACCGCTGCAAGATCTGCGGCCGTCCCCACGCGTATCTGCGTGACTACGGCATCTGCCGTATCTGCTTCCGCGAGCTGGCTTATAAGGGCCAGATCCCCGGCGTGCGCAAGGCTTCTTGGTAAATCGCCGCGCTGCGTCGCCTCCCGG
>CAKTQV010000021.1 GCA_934597255.1 uncultured Oscillospiraceae bacterium | reverse complement strand
GGTACTAATAACCCGAGGGCTTGACCTTTTGTGCAGACTTCGCCTCGCTTCCCTCCCATTGTTCAGTTTTCAGGGCGTATGCCCTGAAGCGGTTAGAAATGGCCCGATGGTCAAGTGGTCAAGACGGGGGCCTCTCACGCCCCAATCGGGAGTTCGACTCTCCCTCGGGTCACCATTTCTTCCCGATATGCACCTTTAGCTCAGCTGGTAGAGCACCTGACTCTTAATCAGGGTGTCCAGGGTTCGAGTCCCTGAAGGTGTACCACAGTTGGTGTCTATAGCATCGGGGGTCCACCCGTTCCCATTCCGAACACGGAAGTTAAGCCCGAATGCGCCGAAGATACTTGTCTGGAGACGGACCGGGAAAATAGGTCGGCGCCAACATCATTGACGCGGGATCCGCGCCGCGGGTCCCGCGTTTTATGCCTCTTTAGCTCAGTCGGTAGAGCGACGGACTGTTAATCCGCAGGCCGTTGGTTCGAGTCCAACAAGAGGCGCCAGCGGTGAAGCCGCCGCATCTGCGGCGGCTTCCTTTTTGTTACTGAGGACCATTAGCTCAGTTGGTTAGAGCAACCGGCTCATAACCGGTCGGTCCGGGGTTCGAGTCCCTGATGGTCCACCATCAAAGTTCCATAGGGGAATAGCTCAGTTGGTAGAGCGACGGTCTCCAAAACCGTAGGCCGAGGGTTCGAAGCCTTCTTCCCCTGCCAGTAAAAAGTCCCGTGACCAGTGCGGTCATGGGACTTTTTCGCTTCCGGGGGAGAAAACGTATGACAGAGCGTATCGTGGACGGAGAGATCACGCTGATCCCGTATTACCCGAATGAGGCGGTCACGCTTGCCTGGTATCAGGACCTGGACGTCTGCCGGCAGGTGGACAATATAGATCATCCCTATTCGTCAGAGAGGCTGAACGCCATGTACACCTATCTGAGCACCCATGGCGACTGCTATTACATCGAATACAGGGGGATGCTGGTTGGGGACGTGTCGCTGCGGGACAGCGGCGAGCTGGCCATCGTGATCTGTAAGGAATATCAGAACCGCCATATCGGCCGGCGCTGCATCCGCGATATGCTGGCGCTGGCGCGCGAAAAGGGAATGCCGCGCGTGACGGCCAATATCTACTCGTTCAATACGCAGAGCCAGAAGATGTTTCGCTCTCTGGGCTTTCGCCGAACCGGCGAGGAGTGGTACGCTCTTGAACTTTGATGGGGCGTCCTGTCCGGGAAAACAGAATAATTGAATTTGAGCGCCGGCGTCCCGTTCAGGGCGCCGGCGCTTTTCCTGTTATCCCGGATTGCTCTGCAGCGTCTGGCCGGCCGGCAGGCGGAGAAGCGGCGCGTTCTTTTCCTCCTGCTTTGCGTACCAGCGCGCCGTGTCGGTCACGGCGGTGCGCAGATCGTGCGGCGCGTAGCCGAGCTCCCGGCTCGCGCGGTCGTGCAGATACAGCGCGTTCGACCGCAGCGCGTCCAGCGAATACGCCGTGAACAGGGGAATTGCATCCTGCCGCTCGGCATGACGCCGGATAAACGGCAGCGCCAGTCTGGCCGCCCAGATGGGCACGCACGGCCGCCGCGGCCCGCCGCACGCGAGCTGCACGCAGTCGAACAGCTCCCGGATGCTCATCCAGCGGCCGGACAGGATATAGCTGCGGCCGGAAATGCCCTTGTCCGCGGCCAGAACGATCCCCTGTGCCGCGTCGCGCACGTCCACAAGGTCAAAGCCGCCTTGCACGCCGACGGGAATGCGGCCCTGTATATAATCGCGGATGAGCCGGTTGAGATGATTGCCGCCGCTCCGGTCGCCGGGGCCGAGGATGCCGGAGGGCAGAACGACGACGGCGTCCAGTCCGCCGGCCTCGGCCTCGAGAACCGCGGCGCAGGCCGCGGCCTTGCTTTTGGCGTAGACGCCCGTGACGGCGGCCGGGTCGAAGCGGGCGCATTCGCGGACGAGCCGCGCGCCGGGGGAGACGGGGATCGCGTGGACGCTGCCGACGTATACCAGACGCCGCACGCGCGCCTGAACGCAGGCGTCCAGGATGTTTTTTGTGCCGCCGACGTTGACGGCAAAGACGTCCGCGCTTTCCTCGTCGGAAATATGGACGAGCGCGGCCGTGTGGATGACGACGGTGTATTCGCGCGCCTCGGCGCGGAATATGCCGCGGATGGCCTGGCTGTCGCGCACGTCGGCGCCATAGAGCTTGAAGTCCGTTTCCGCTCCCTGCACGGCCTCCGGCCGGTCGATGCCGACGATGCGGCAGCCGCGCGGCCGGAGCCTTGCGATAATATTCTGCGCCAGATGGCCCAGCGCGCCCGTGATGATGTAATCTGCACCCATAAGCGATTCCTCCTTTTGTGCTTATGGTTAAGTATTGACCATACTTTCGGATTTTAGTATAATGACACCGCGTCCGATAAATAACGGACCGTGTTATACGAAAGCATGGAAAATCAAACCGTCCGGCGCGCAGGCGCCCGGGCGTCGGGAGAACCGAGGGGTGGAGGAAAACCGTTGGCGAATTTTACAAAACAGGCGATCAAGGCGTCGTTTATCAAGCTTCTCAACGAGCAGCCGCTCAGCAAGATCAGCGTGCGCGACATCGTGGAGGACTGCGGCATCAACCGCAATTCGTTTTATTATCATTTTCAGGATATCCCCTCGCTGCTGGCGGAGATCGTGACGGAGCAGACGGAAAAGCTCATTCACGATTACCCGTCCATCCATTCGCTTGACGAGTGCTTCCATGTGGCGTTCCGCTTCGCGCAGGACAACCGGCGGGCCGTGATGCACATTTATCAGTCCGTCAACCGGGATATCTTCCTTCAGAACAGCATGAAGCTGTGCGAGGGCATTGTGACGAGCTATATCGACACGGCGTTTCCCGGCACCATGGATGAACGAGACCGCCGCGTTCTTATCCGCTTTGTCAAGGACCAGCTTTTCGGCATGTGCATCGACTGGGTCAGCAGCGGCATGAAGGACGACGCCATGGACGATCTGCAGCGGGTCATTGATCTGTGCCGGGGTATTCCCGAGCTCATTCTGGCCAGGAGCCGCGGCGAACAGCCCGGATAAAAATGCCTCCGTGTGCGTATTTTGCGCATACGGCCCGATCTGCCTATTTATCCTTTTGCCTGCGGCGGGTATACTGACGCTGTAAAGGGATAAAACATGGTACAGGCCGGGCTGCCGGAGAGCGGTCGGCCGGGGGAGGATAGATCATGCGTTGTATTGCTCCAATGAAAATGGCCAAAATAGGCTACATCGTCATGTCGGCGCTGTCGTGCGTTCTGGGCGGCGTGCTGTTCGTCATGCCGGAGATCTCCGTGCTGTGGCTGGGACGGCTGCTGGGCGTGGGGATGATCGTGTTCGGGATCGTTAAGCTGGTCGGGTATTTTTCCCGGGATCTGTTCCGGCTGGCATTTCAGTACGATCTGGCTTTCGGCGTTCTGCTGATCGCGCTGGGCGTGGTGGCGCTGTCGTGCCCGAACGAGGCCATGGGCTTCCTGTGCGTCCTGCTCGGCATCACGATCCTGGCCGACGGTCTGTTCAAAATTCAGATATCCGTCGATTCCAGGCGCTTCGGCATCGGCCGCTGGTGGCTGGTTTTGCTGCTGGCCGTGCTGACATGCGCGATCGGGCTGATCCTGGTATTCCGGCCGGGCACGGGGGCGGCGGCGCTGACGATGCTGCTGGGACTGTCGCTGTTTCTCGACGGGATATTGAATCTGTGCGTGGCGATCTGCACGGTGAAGATCGTGGCGCATCAGAAGCCCGATGTGATCGACGTGGAATACGAGGACGTATCGGACGAGTAAGAAAGACGAAAAGGCGGCCGGCACAAGAGTGCCGGCCGCTTTTCTATGTCTGCGGACGCCGCCGGGGTCATTCGCTGCGCAGCGCCTCGACCGGGTCCTTTTTGGCCGCCGAACGGGAGGGAATGATGCCGGCGATGAGCGTCAGCAGCACACTGATCGCCACCAGAGCCGCTGCAACGGCCGGCGGGAGCGTCGCGCTGAGATTTCCGATGCCCGTCAGATGATGCAGCACAAGGTTGATGGGGATGCACAGAAGCCAGGTCACGCCCACGCCCAGCAAGCCAGAGGCCAGGCCGATGATGACCGTTTCGGCGTTGAACATGCTCGAAACGTTCCGCTTGGATGCGCCGATGGCGCGCAGAATGCCGATCTCCTTGGTGCGCTCCTGCACGGAGATGAGCGTGATGACGCCGATCATGATCGACGAGACGATCAGACTGATGGCAACAAAGGCGATGAGCACATAGGTGATGGCGTTGATAATGGTCGTCACGGAGGACATGATAAGGCCCACATAGTCCGTGTAGTGGATCTGGTGCAGTTCATCCTCGCCGGCGTTATAATCGGCGATGGCGTCCTCGATCACATCCTTGTCGGCGAAGGAGGCGGCGTAAAGGCTGATGGAATAGGGGACATCCGGATCGACGCCGCCGAGAATCCGGCGGTTTTCCTCGTAGCTGGATGCGGAGAAGCTTACGCAGGAATCGTACAGCGCGGCGCGGCGCGCCTCGTCCAGCTCCGTCAGCAGTCCGTCCAGCGCATCGGCCAGCGCGGCTTCGTCCGTGTCGGCAAACTGCATTTCGGCGCTGGCGGCGTACTGCGCCCGGATCTGCGCGTCGACGCCCTGCCGGACGTAATCGGACAGCTCCTCGTCGTCCATGTCCGCGATGTAGCTGCGCGCGCGGTCTTCCTCCATGCCGGTCTGCTCCACAAGCGCAGAGACGAGCATATCCTCCATGCCGGCGCGGTCGAGCGATTCCATCACCGGCTCGGCGGAGGCGGCGACGGTCTCCTCGTCGGGCGTGGACTGGATCTGCACATACAGCGCGGCCCGTCCGGCCTCGTCCAGCCCTTCGGCGTAGCGGTCAAAGGCTTCGGCCTTCTCCGCGTCGCTTTGCTCGCCGTCCTCGTCGGGGAAGGGGAGGCCGGTGAATATATCGGTGTCGGGCGCGTTCTCCTGCGCCTGGAGCGCCTCGGCGCCGGCCGCGCTTTCGATCACATGCTCCGTCAGCGCCGAGGTGTAGGCCACGGCGCCCGTGAGCATCCCGCCCACGGCGTTCTCGTCCGGCCGGATGATGCCCACGATGCGCACGTTTTCGGCGTTCGTGTAAAGATAGCGCAGGCCGGCCTCCGTTTCGCGCAGATCGGTATAAAGCCCCGTCTGCTCGTCGAGCGAGTAGCAGTCGGCGGGCAGAATGAGCTTGAATTCCGCCGCGCAGACGTCCTCATACGACCAGCTCTCCGTCTGCGTTTCAACGCTTTCCAGATTCATGGCGGCCTTCGCGATCTCGTCGAGCTCGCTGGCGGGAAGCAGGCCGAGGGCGTAAAGATAGATGTCGTACAGCTCGTTCGACTCGTCCATGACCAGCACGGCCTCGTTCCAGGCGGACGGCCAGCGGCCGTATACCAGATCGTACTGCTTCTGTATAACGGGGCTGATCAGCTCGCCGTCCCGGCCGGGGAGCATCTGCTGCCAGGTGGCGTAGCCGCTTTCGCTCTGCTGCATCAGCGAGGACATGGGATTGGAGGCCGTGTCGGCGCTCATGCCCCACATGTCGCCGAAGTGATCGGTCATCACGCTCATCGCGTCGGAGCGGAGGATGTTGCCGTCGGCGTCCTGCGTGTAAAACAGCATATCCAGATCGTAGCCGTACTGCACGCCGCTTACGGCCTCGCCGAGCGGATCGCTGTCGTCGGCCAGACGCTCATCCAGATAGCTTTTGAAGGCTCCCAGGTCGTTCACATCCGCGTCCAGCTCGCTCATGGCGTTGACCATGTCGTAGACCATGGTCTTCTGATACAGCGCGTCGTCGCCGTGATCCGGCTGCGTGTTCGCCGTGTTCATGAACGTGGACATCAGCGAGCTCATGTCGATGTTCTGCTGCTGAAGCGTGAGCGGGTAGGAGGAGAGCGTCTGCTCCTGCACCTCGTCGATGTAATTCGTTGTGCCGCGGGAAACGGCGAAGATGAGAGCGATGCCGATGATGCCGATGGAGCCGGCAAAGGCCGTGAGGATTGTCCGGCCCTTTTTGGTGAACAGGTTGTTCAGCGAAAGGCCGAAGGACGTGGAAAAGCGCATGGAGGGAAGCTTTTCGCGCCGGCCCGCCGTCTGCGCGGCGGCGTCCGCCCGGCGTGCGGCGGTCAGCTCCTCGTCGGTCAGCGGGTTGGAGTCGGCCAGAATACGTCCGTCCAGCATGCGCACCGTCCGCGTGGCGTAGCGCGCGGCCAGCTCCGGGTTGTGCGTGACCATGATGACGAGCCGGTCCTGCGATATTTTTTTGAGGATGTCCATGACCTGCACGCTCGTCTCCGAGTCCAGCGCGCCTGTCGGCTCGTCGGCCAGGATGATGTCCGGGTCGTTGACGATGGCGCGGGCGATGGCCACGCGCTGCATCTGGCCGCCGGACATTTCGGCCGGGCGCTTTTTCATCTGCGACCCGAGGCCCACGGCCTCCAGCGCGGCGGCGGCGCGCGCGCGCCGCTCCTTTTTGCCCACGCCCGAAAGCGTCAGCGCCAGCTCCACGTTGCGCAGCACGGTCTGATGTGGAATGAGGTTGTAGCTTTGAAAGACAAAGCCGATGGAGTGGTTGCGGTAGGCGTCCCAGTCGCGGTCCCGGAAATCGCGGGTGGAGCGGCCGTTGATGATCAGATCGCCGCTCGTGTACTGGTCGAGCCCGCCGATGATGTTGAGCGTCGTCGTTTTGCCGCAGCCCGACGGGCCGAGGATGGCGACGAATTCACTTGGACGGAACTGCAGGTCGATCCCCTTGAGAGCGTGGACGTCGTCCCCGCCGGCGGGATATATTTTCGTGATGTTTTTCAGCTCCAGCATAGCGGACCTCCTTGTCTTACACGGTATGCCTGACGTTATAAACACAACATACCTTAATCAATGAATCTAAACCGAATCGAAACGGCGCGCCCGCCGGATGGCCCGGGGGACGCGCCGCCTGCGTCACGCCTGCTTCGGCAGGCGGGAGAAGTATTCGTCGTGCGCGCGGTTGTATTCCGCGTTGAAGCGCTCGTCGCCGCCGGAGTGGAGGCGGGAGATGTATTCGTGCGCGCGGTTGGCAAGCTCCGGGTGCACGCGCGCCACGGTCGCCACGCCGACGTTGGAGCAGATGTCGGAGATGCGCTCGATGTCGGACAGCAGGTTCATGAAGCCCGTCCCCGCGACCACGCTGCACCGGCCGCTGCATACGCGGTCAAGATGGTTGTCGCGCAGCGCGTTGACCATGTCGTCCACGACCTCCTCCAGCGGCTCGATGCGGCTGGCCGCGTCGACGTCGCGCTTTTCAAAGGCCCGGTCGGCCAGATCGAGGATGCGGGCGATCAGATCCTCCAGCACGGTCAGCTCCTCGTAGCCGTCGTCGGAAAACCGGGCCCCGGCCTCGGCCAGCCCGCCGGCCAGCTCGCCGATGTTCACGGCATGATCGCCCAGACGCTCAAACTCGGAGACGAGCTTGTAATACTGGTCGAGAATGGCGGCGTGCTCGGCGGCGGTGATGTGGGTGGACAGGTCGATGAGATAGTTGCTGACCCGGTCGGTCAGGCGGTCGATGTTGTCCTCCTCCTCGGTGAGCGTGCGCATGAGATCGTCGCTGTAATGGTCGAGCAGGGAGAAGGACAGGTCGATGTTGCTCCGCGCGGCGCGGAAGATGGTCAGCAGGATATCATAGCAGCTGCGCAGCGCCAGCGCGGGCGTGTCGAAAAACGCGGGGCTGAGCGCCGCGAGCTTTTCGGCGTATTTATCCGCCGGGGCGGATTCGTCGCGGACAAGGCGGCGGCTGATGCGTTCATACACCGGCAGAAGGGGCATGAGCAAAATCGCGCAGCCAAGATTGAAGATCGTGTTCGTATTGGCGATGCTGCCGGAGCTGACGGGGCGCGTCCAGAGCGCGTCGAGAAGGCCGAGCCGGTGAACGAGGGCTACGCCGGCCAGCACGAGCACCGTTTCGCTGAGATTGAACAGGATGTTCACGATGCCGACGCGCCGTGCGTCGGCCTTGGCCCCGATGGAGCAGACGATGGCCGTTGTGACGCAGTCGCCGAGATAAATGCCGACGATGACGGCGTAAACGGCGCTGAACGTGAGCTGGCCGGAGGCGGAGAGCGCCTGCAGGATGCCGATGGTGGCCGAGGAGCTTTGCAGCACGAAGGCCACGCCCGCGCCCGTGAGATAGCCGAGGAAGGGCCGCTCGCCGAGACCGGCGAACAGCGACTCGAACATACCCGTTTTGTTGAGCGCGTCGACCGAGCCGGTCATGTTCAGAAGTCCCGTGAATAAGATACCGAAGCCGATGGCGATGCTTCCGATGCTCCGGGAGCTTTTGAAGGAAAAGCCCATGATGAGAACGATGCCGAGAATGAGGGCGACGGGGGCCAGCGTGGAGGGCTTGAATATCTGAAGCCAGGCGGTCGAGCTGGCGTCCAGATCGAGCAGGCGGATGATCTGGCCGGTGACGGTGGTGCCGACGTTCGCGCCGACGACGATGCCGAGCGACTGCCGCAGGGAGAGAATGCCCGCGGCGACCAGACCGGAGGTGATGACGATCGTGGCCGTGGAGGACTGGATGACGGCGGTGACGGCAAGACCAAGGAAAAAGGCCTTGACGGGGTTGTTCGTCACATGCTCCATGGCACGCTTGAGTGCGCCGGAGGAGCTTTCCTTCAGCCCGTCGCCCATCAGCCGCATGCCGTACAGGAACATGGCCAGACCGCCGAGGAGCGTGAGAATATTGAACACATTCATATCTGTCGCCCGCCTTTTTCTTTCTGTTGCACCCAAGGAGAAATTATACTGTTGCGGCGCGGTTTCCGCAAGAGAAAATTATCTATATATGTATGGCGGGCGGCGGAAGGTTTTTTATCAAAAATGTTGCGCCCGGGCCGGCCGCTGGGGTAAAATAAAAACATTGGCGCCGGACGGCGCATTTTCATCGGAAAGGGGGCTCGTGCATGAGGGCGAGCGGGATACTGCTGCCCGTGGCCTCGCTGCCGGGGCCTTACGGCATCGGAACGCTGGGACGCCCGGCGCATCGCTTTGTGGATTTTCTGGCCGGAGCCGGACAAAAATACTGGCAGATACTGCCCATCGGGCCGACGGGCTTCGGCGATTCGCCCTACCAGACGGCCTCGGCCTTCGCCGGCTCGCCGTATCTGATCGATCTGGACACGCTGGCCGATGAGGGGCTGCTTGCGCGCGCGGAGATCGAGGGCGCGGACTGGGGCGGCGACCCGTCGCGGATCGATTACGGGAAGCTGTATGAAAACCGCGGGGCGGTGCTTCGGCTGGCGTTCCGGCGCGGCTGGGAGCGCGATCGCGCGGCGGTGGAGCGCTTTGCCGCCGAGCAGGGCGACTGGCTCGTGCCCTACGCCGAATTCATGGCGCTGCGCGGCTTTTTCGGAATGCGGGCGCGGACGGAATGGGACGACGCGCGCGTGCGCAGCCATGCCGCGCCGGGCTTTGACGGGGCCATGGTGGAATACCGGACGCTTCTGGCGGAGGATATCCGCTATCATATCTACACGCAGTTTCTGTTTTTTCGCCAGTGGGACGCGCTGCGGGCCCACGCGCGGGACGAAGGCGTGCGCCTGATCGGCGACGTGCCGATCTATGTCCCGCTGGACAGCGCGGACGTATGGAGCCGGCCGGAGCTGTTCCGTCTCGGGGCCGACGGCGAGCCGACGGAGGTGGCCGGTGTGCCGCCGGATTACTTCACGGCTGACGGCCAGCTTTGGGGCAATCCGCTTTATGACTGGGAGCGCATGGAGCGCGACGGCTTTGCCTGGTGGCTGCGGCGGCTCGGCTGGAGCGCGAGGCTGTTCGACGCGGTGCGCATCGATCATTTCCGCGGGCTGGAAAGCTATTGGGCCGTGCCCCGCGGAGAGTCGACGGCGCGCGGCGGCCGGTGGCGGCGGGGGCCGGGCCGGCGCTTTACGGACGCGGTGCGCGCGGCGCTGCCGGAGCTGCCCGTCATTGCCGAGGATCTCGGTTTCCTTACGCCGGAGGTGGAGACGCTGCGGCGCGAGAGCGGCTGGCCGGGGATGAAGGTGCTGGAATTTGCCTTCGATCCGCATGAGCCGAGCAGCTATCTGCCGCACAACGTCGGCGCGGACTGCGTGTGCTACACGGGCACGCACGACAACCCGCCGCTGGGCGAATGGGCGGCCGGACTGCTTTCGGAGCAGGCGGACTATGTGCGCGAATACTTCGGTCTTTCGCCGCAGGGCGATCTGCGGCAGGCGCTGCTGCGCGGCGGGATGCGCACGGCGGCGGAGCTTTTCGTGTCGCAGCTTTCGGACTGGCTGGACGGCGGCGGCCGCATCAACACGCCGGGCGTGCTGGGCCGGGGAAACTGGTGCTGGCGGGCGCCGGAGAACGCGCTTTCGGAGGCGCTGGCGGCGCGGATGGCGCGCATGTGCCGGCTTTACGGGCGATAAAAATTTGCAGTTTACAACGGAAAGGGATACAGTGATGAAGAAAATACTGATCGTCGGCGCGGGCGCCTCCGGGCTGTCCGCGGCTGTGACGGCGGCGGAAGGCGGCGCGTCGGTCACCGTGCTCGAGCGGAGCGCGTCGCCCGGCGGGAACGGCCGCTTTGCGGAGGGCGTGTTCGCCGCGGGAAGCGCGCTGCAAAGGCGCCTGAATATCGACGCGCAGCCGGAAAAGCTGTTCCGCGAGGCGATGGATTATTCCCACTGGCGCGCCGACGCGCGGCTGGTGCGCACGCTCATCGACGCCTCCGGCGGGACAGTAGACTGGCTCATGGGGCTGGGCGTGCCGTTTTGCCGCGTGATACACCACATGGTCAACCAGTCGCCGGAGGTCTTTCACATGACCGACCGGTCGCCGAGCGGCAAATACGTCGTCCAGGCGCTTCTCGACCGCGCCGCGGCGCTCGGCGTGGAGATAAGGACCGGCGCGCGCGCCCGGCGGCTCCTTATGGAAAACGGCCGCGTATGCGGCGTGGAGACGGAGGCGGGCGAGTGCTTCACGGCCGACGGCGTTCTGCTTGCCACCGGCGGCATGGCCGGCAATCCCGCGCTGATCCGGCGGCTCATGCCGGCGTTTGAGCCGGAGCACTTTCTGCATGGACGCGGCATTTACCACGACGGCGACGGCGTGACGCTGGCGGAGCAGGCCGGAGCCGAGCCGGTGAGCGATCTGGCCATCGAGGGCGCGGGCCCCGTGTTTTCCGGCCATGGGCCGGTCGGCGCGCTCGTGCGCTCGGAGGAGGCGGTCTGGGTCAATATTCTGGGCGAGCGCTTCTGCGACGAATCCATTGTTTCCGACTTCATCTTCGGCCAGAACGCCGTGGCGCGGCAGCCGGAAAAGCGCTGCTTCGCGGTCTTTGACGATGCGCTCGTGCAGCGCCTTATGGACAGCGCGCCCGGGGTCATGGCCCCCATGGACGCGAAGGACAACGGCTATGCCATGCTGCGCCGCGCGCTGGACAAGGCGGCGGAGGACGGCCTTGTGTTCCGGGCCGACAGCCCGGAGGCGCTGGCGGAGGCCGCGGGGCTGGACGCCGGAACGCTGGCGGACACCGTGCGCGGCTACAACGCGGCCTGCGCCGCCGGGGAGGACGCCGTGTTCGGTAAGCCGCGGCGCTGCCTTCTGGCGCTGGACCGTGCGCCGTTCTATGCGGCCCGGGCCGGGATGGATATGATAACCGTGCACGGCGGCGTGCGCACGGACAGCCGGATGCGCGTGCTGGACGGCGCGTGGAAGCCCATCGGCGGCCTGTGGTGCGCGGGCATCGACGTCAGCGGCGTTGATTCCGGCGACTACAGCGTCATGCTGTCCGGCCATGCGTTCGGCTTATCTCTGGCGGGCGGCCGTCTGGCGGCGCGGGATATGCTCGGTCTGTGACGGGCGGAACAGGACGGAGAAATGACGGAAAAGGAGAAAATGCTGGCGCAGCGGCTGTACGACGCGAATCACGACGAGGAGCTCCAGCGGGAAAGAAACCGGGCGAAGGATCTTTGCCATCGGTACAACCAGCTCCTTCCGTCCGACGAGGAGGGAAAGCGGGCGCTCATGAAGCAGCTGCTGGGCCGGACGAAGGGCCCGTTCTGCATCGTCGCGCCGTTCTGGTGCGATTACGGCTGCAACATTGAGATCGGCGAGAATTTCTTTGCCAACCATAACACCGTCATTCTGGACGGAGCGAAGGTGACCTTCGGCGACAATGTGTTTGTCGCCCCCGACTGCGGCTTTCATACGGCGGGGCATCCGATCGATCACGAGCGCCGGAACCGGGGCCTGGAGTATGCGTATCCGATCACCGTGGGGGACAATGTGTGGATCGGCGCGGGCGTGCAGGTCATGCCCGGCGTGACCATCGGAAGCAATGTTGTGATCGGAGGCGGAAGCGTCGTGGTCAAGGACATTCCGGACGGCTCGGTAGCGGTCGGCAATCCCTGCCGGGTCATTCGGGCCATCACGGAGGAAGATAAGAAGACCTGCTGGGATCGGTGATCCGCGTGCCCGGATCGGAAAACAAAGCCCCGGAGCGTT
>CAKTQV010000020.1 GCA_934597255.1 uncultured Oscillospiraceae bacterium | reverse complement strand
TTGATGGCCGCAGGCTGTCAAAAGTGCTTTTGCGTTACTCTTGACAAGAGTAACAGAACCCCGGCTGCGGCCGGAGAAGTGAAAGGAAGTGAGATTTTATGAAGAGAACAATCAGCGCCGAGGTGGGCAAAGGCTCTGTCAACCACAACAGCCGCAAATTTCGGGCGGAGAATGTGGATGGAAGCCGCACGCACCTGAACATTGATTATTGCAATGAACGCATCCAGACGGTATACCACCAGCTTTTCGATGAGGCTCTGAAACGCTACAACGAGAAGCAAACCCGTGCAGACAGGCGTATTCCAAACTACTATGAGAAAATCCGCTCTGGCAATCAGGAGAAGCCCTTTCACGAGATCATCCTGCAAATCGGAAACAGGGAAGATATGAGCGCCACCGGCGAGTATGCGGAGCTGGCACGAACTGTGCTGGATGAATACTATCGAGGCTTTCAGGAGCGCAATCCAAACCTCCGGGTGTTCTCGGCACATCTCCATATGGACGAGGCAACGCCTCATCTGCACATTGACTTTGTGCCATTCACCACTGGGAGCAAGCGTGGACTTGATACCCGTGTGTCGCTGAAGCAAGCACTGGCGGCGCAGGGCTTCAAGGGCGGCACACGAGGTGCAACGGAATGGGCACAGTGGGTACAGTCCGAAAAGGAGCAGCTTGCCGCCGTGATGGAGCGGTATGACATCCAGTGGGAGCAGAAAGGGACGCACGACAAGCACCTCTCCGTTCTGGATTACAAGAAGCAGGAACGGGAGAAAGAACTCGCTGCACTGGACACCACCCTGGTCGAAAAGCAGGACGAGCTGGAAACGGTGCAGAATCGAATTGACAACTTCGATCAGGGGGCACATTCCATTGAGCGGTTGGAGCAGCGAATTGAGTCGGATGCAGAGTTTCAGCTCCCCGATCCACCCACCCTGATGACCGCCAAGACCTATAAGCAGCGGTTTGTTGACCCACTCATTAAGAAATTGAAAGAGGTTATCCGAGAGGTGTTCTACCACTATTACAAGGCTCTGGACAGCTATCACCGGCTGAACACCACCAACGGGCGGCTCTACCGAGAGAATGAACATCTGACCGCAACCAACGACCGGCTCAAAGGAGAAAATGATGCCCTACGCTCGGAACTGAAGGATTTCCGCTTTCTGTGGAAGGTTCTTGGAAGTCAGCAGATCGACAACCTGATCACACAGGCGAAAGCTATGGAACAGCAACGAAAGCAAACCCAGCGCACAAGGCGCAGAAATACAAATTATGAAAGGTAGGAACAGACAATGGCAAAGACAATTTTTGAGGAAATGGGCGGTACTTATACGCAGGTCGGGGATTATCTTCTCCCTGATCTGAAGCTGCCCGAAGAAGAACAGCAGCCCATCGGCGTGTGGGGACAGCGCCACCGGCGCTATCTGAAGGAGCATCGCCAGGCAACCTATGCCACCCTGCTCACCAGCGGCAGGCTGAACAGCTACCTTGCCGACATTGACCGTCAGGCAGAGGAAATGTTTCTTCGGCTGGTAAAGCATATGGCCGAGGCGGAAGGTGTTACGGAGCAACTCAAGGCAGACAACCAAATGGAGTGGGTCGGCAGGATGAATAATATCCGAAATCGGGCTATGGAGATTGTAAATAACGAGTTGATCTACGCCAGAGAGCCAGCAGCCCGTATTTCCACTTCTGAAACCTTGGAGCCGCCCAAAGTGTTTTGGAAATACTACGATTTGTTCCGGCGCAAAAGGATCTCGTTGAGTGAATATGCTGCCGCTACGGGATTATCGGCTTTTGCAATCCGGTATTTTTTGAAGAATGTTGTTGAGAAAAGTCCAAAAGCCATTGAAAAGCTTAAGCAAATATGATATACTATATCCTGTATAAGTGTCTGGAGGTGCCGAAATGCAGATTGCTGATTATATAGACGCCGATCTTTTAGATAAATTCGAATTCCACAACTATAACCACGCTATTGAAATCATTACTCAAGCGTTTCCTGAGGAGTGGCGTGAGGTCGTTGAGTGCCTAAGAAAACTCGACATTACCACAGACGATCTTCGTGAAGCGGGCGGAAACGAGACTAAGATTCCGAAGAAATTTGATGATGTCCTCTACCCGTATGGGTGGAGAGAAATCCGGATTTCTGGTGACTTACACATCAAGTTTTATCCAAGACAAGCCGATCAAAGGGGACGCTTTTCCAGCGTTCCCTTTGAGGAGCGTGTGACGGAGAACTACATCGACGGTCATAATATTGATTTTTTGAAGGGTCGAATTGCATTTGACCTCGAATGGAACAGTAAGGATCAAACCTTTGACAGAGATCTGCTTGCAATGCGGACATACTACGATTGTGACATTGTAAGCGCCGGGATTATTGTCACCCGTTCGCAAGACCTGAATGATGTGTTCAAAACCGTGTATGACTATGATAAGAATTCCCGCACTTGGAAGCCTATTATGCGTAAATATGGCGCAAGCACTACTTGGATGGGAAAGTTGCTGTATCGCTTAGAGTCACGCCGTAATGGTGGGTGCCCCGTTTTGGCTATTGGCATTAAGAAAACTTGTGTTTCAGATTGGAAGGAGGGATACATAGATGAGCACGCTTCAGGAAACATCTGAAAATCTTCTCTCCTTTTGCGGTGATAAGCGCTATTCAACGATTTATGCTGATCCGCCTTGGCGCTTTCAAAACCGCACCGGAAAAGTCGCCCCAGAAAACAAAAAGCTGAATAGGTATGAGACAATGTCATTAGAGGACATAATGGCGTTGCCCGTCGAGCAGGTCGCTGCTGCAAAAAGCCATTTATACCTTTGGGTGCCCAATGCTCTCCTGCCGGATGGTCTGGCCGTTATGAAAGCGTGGGGATTTGAGTATAAGGGAAATATCATTTGGGAAAAAGTGCGGAAGGATGGTGGCCCGGATGGACGAGGAGTCGGCTTCTATTTCCGTAATGTGACCGAAATTCTCCTTTTCGGGGTCAGGGGTGACAATTTTAGGACGCTGGCTCCAGCCCGTTCGCAGGTCAATCTCATTCGGACGCAAAAGCGTGAACACTCACGGAAGCCTGACGAGATTATCCCGATTATTGAAAGCTGCTCTCCGGGACCGTTCCTTGAGTTATTTGCTCGTGGTGACCGTGAAGGCTGGGATATGTGGGGAAACCAAGCGACCGCAGATTATGAGCCTACGTGGAACACTTACAGCAATCATACCACAAAGCAGGCATCAAATGAATGACAATTATGAAGGGGAATTGCTATGGCATACAGAAACAAGGTATATGTCTCTATGGACGCAGATAATGATCTTCGATATTACTATCTGATGAAAGCGTGGAAGCAGAACGATTACTCATCCTTTAACTTTTATGATGCCCACGATATAAACAACATCTACGACAAAAGTGAAGCTTCTATCAAAGCCGGCCTTCAAGAACGATTTAGAAACACAAAAGTGTTCGTGCTCTTAGTGGGGGAACACACGAAATATTTGTATAAATATGTAAGATGGGAGATTGAGCAAGCAATTAAGAGAGAAATCCCCTGCATTGTTGTCAATCTAAACGGAAAGCGGAGTTTGGATCAGGATCGTTGTCCTGCACTGATAAGAGATGCTTTGGCTATTCATATCAGTTTTAATTCAAAAATACTTCAATATGCTTTAGAAAATTGGCCATCCGTATTCGAGCAGTATCATAGAGAAGGTAAAACAGGAGCATATTACTACGATGACAGCGTTTATAAAGGACTCGGCATTTAAATTTCTTAATAGCGTGATAATCCCGATAAAACGGAAACCGTTAGATTTTGTCTCAAAGATATTGGCGTTACTTGGCGGATATTACTCGCTGTGTGAAATTGAGCAAGCTGTATTGAACAGGACCGTGTTGCTAGATTCTTTTAGAAAACACTTCTGGATCTTTTTGATAACTGTTGTGCTTATTGCAATTTTATTACACAAAAAACCTCTGTCTCATTCTGCTTACTTAGGAGCAAAAGATACGATTCTGTCACTTTGCATAGGCAACATACTTACTTTAAAAGATTCCGCAGTAG
Source organism: uncultured Oscillospiraceae bacterium (assembly GCA_934597255.1). Classification (GTDB taxonomy): domain Bacteria; phylum Bacillota; class Clostridia; order Oscillospirales; family Oscillospiraceae; genus CAJOIG01. The sequence goes on along the minus strand of CAKTQV010000020.1, from coordinate 17,892 downwards.
TCATTCCTTCAAACACCACATTCGATACTACAATGGCTGGAGATTTCATAAGCGTAAGAAGTATTCAAGGACAATTCCAAAAGAAGTATTATGGTGCAGATTTTTCTGAGCTAGATGCGGCAATCAAGAGATCGCTTGATGAGTTTTTCCCCAGTCAATATGAGAGGTTGCTTGATCGGCATAAAACGAATTGCAATCGGTATGATATTGGCACAGTGGCAAAAGTTACGATAAAAGGGCAGCACTTTTACTTTCTTGCCGTAGCGGATGTGAGCAAAACAGGTAAACCACAAAATGTAACTATGGAAAGCTTGACAAAGGCTTTGGTCGGCCTTTGGGATTTCCTTTCAAGGGAAGGGCACACAGAGCCTATTGCAATACCAGTGATTGGAACGGGGAGGGCAGGGCTAAAAGATGGAACCCTTGAAGATGTTGTTCACGAAACGCTCTTTTCTTTTGCATCTAAATCACAGGACGAGTTTGTATCAAAGAAAATGACGATCTACCTGTACCCAGCAGCACTTTCTGAAGCAAATGTCACTTGGGAAAGCCTTTGTAATTATATGGATTGGCAATGTTCGTTCTTTGGCGAAAATCAAAGGCATATTACCACATCAAAAGCCGAAGGCAATCCAATAAGCAAGCAGGAAAAAGTGACAACAAAATGACAACAGGAATTATTGTACACCGTAATTCTTGGATAATCTAAGTAATCCTGGTAATCGGAGCTAAACGGTCTATACAAAATCGTTTAGGTCACGGTTTCTGGGAGCGAGTGGGAATGATTGCATCCCGGAAAAAGTCCAGTAATACCAAGGCTTTTTCGCCATGAGTTCCCGTTGTGGCAACAAAATGGCAACATTATTTGAATTATTGCGATAACAAAAAGCGCTATCTGATTTGAAACCAAGTCAGATAGCGCTTTTTTCTATTGTTTTTTAATCAGCCTTCAGCCGGTCCTTGAAAGCCTCCACCATTGCATCGCTGAGCTGCTGGGACGGGACTTTCACATAGCCGGAGGCTTTGTCATATTTCGGGTAGTTATAACGCCACTTGTCATAGTCCTCCCGGTTGATTTCGCCGTTGCGATATTTTTCGGCCTGTTCAGCCCACGCAGTGAGCATTTCGGATAACTCGGCAGCGTCCTTCCCCTTCCGAGGGTCAACACGCAGGGAAACGCCGTCCTCGCCGGTGTCCACCGTCAGACCGTAGCGATCCTCTGGATGCGGCCGCCGTGAAGCAGCTGCTGCCGCAGAGTATATGGTCTGTCGCCCTGCCGGTGTATTATCTCGCCGCCGCGGCCCTCGTGCTGCTGACCATCCGCGGCTTCTTCCGCGGGAATCAAAGGCAGTATCACAGATTTTCTGAACTACAGGCGGCGTAAGAACACGGGTATCGCAGGAGGAGGTATATGAAAACGATTGTAATTACCGGCGCGACGTCCGGCATCGGGCTGGAAACAGCAAAGCTACTGGCACAAAGCGGTTTCCAAATCATCGGCATTGGGCGCAGCGCGGCGCATTGTGACGAAGCAAAGAAAGCGATTTGCGCCGCCGCACCTCAGTCTGACCCCGTCTACTTTACCGCCGATCTCATGCAGCAGCGCGAGGTAAATCGCGTTGCCGCAGAACAGACAGATTACATTCAAAAGAACTGTGACGGCAAGCTGTTCGCGCTCATCAACAACGCCGGCTGCGCCAGGGGATACTACATGACCACCGAGGACGGCTACGAGCAGCAGTTCGTACTGAACTATCTGGCAGGCTTTTTGCTGACCTATCGGCTGCTGCCGCTTCTGAAAAATGCAAATGGCCGCGTCATTATGACGGGCAGCCGGTCCCACAGGGGCATCCGGGCCCGTTGGAACGATGTGATGCTCACGCACCGCTGGCCCGCTGACGGCCTATAAGCAGTCGAAGCTGTGCGTCCTTCTCTTTGCGAAGGGTCTGAACGAGCGCTGCGCCGGGGACGGTGTTCGCGCCTATGTGGTCGATCCCGGCCTTGTCCGAACGGACATCGGAAACAAGGACGTCGGCGGGCTGGTGGACCTTGTGTGGTCGCTGCGCAAGCGGGGCGGCGTCAGTCCGGCGGTCCCCGCCGAGACCTACGCCTTTCTCTGCGATCCCGCGAACACGCCGGAGGGGCTGTATTACCATCTGTGCCGCGAGCGTGCGTACAGCCGGCAGGTAACGGATCAAAACGCGGATCGCCTGTTTTCGCTCAGCGAGCGGCTCTGCGGCGTTTCGTATGGGAAGGAGGCGGAAGGGTGAATGTTCTGATAACCGGCGCGGCGGGCGGCCTGGGCCGCGCGATGGCCGTGGAATGCGGACGCCGCGGATACGATATGTTTCTGACCGACGTGAACGAGGACGGCCTGCGCCGGGTGCAGACGGGGCTGGAGCGGCAGTTCGGCGTTTCCGTCGCGGTGAAGGCGTGCGACCTGACCGACGCTGCGAGCGTGGATGAGCTGCAGGCGGTGATCGACGGGGACGGCATCCGTTTTGACATGCTGCTGAATATCGCGGGCGTGGATTTTGAGGGCGGCTTTCTCACGCGCGATCGGGAGCGCATCGTAAAGATCGTGGCGCTCAACGACGTCGGGACGCTGCGGATAACCCATGCCATTCTGGAGCGGCGCAGGAAGGAGCGGCCGTTTACGGCGGTTTTCGTTTCCAGTCTCGCGTCCATGTTCCCCATGCCGCTGAAGGCGACCTATGCCGCGTCCAAGCGCTTTTTGCTGGACTTTGCCGCGTCTTTGCGGCAGGAGCTGAAGGGGGAGGGCGTCAACGTCCTCGCGCTGTGCCCGGCGGGGATGGTGACAAGAGCCGACACGGCGGCGGCCATACGGGCGCAGGGCTTCTGGGGCGAGGTGACGACAAACCCGCTGGAGATCGTCGCGCGGAAAACGCTTGACCGCGCGTTGGCCGGCAAGGCGGTCTACATTCCCGGCGGGCTGAACCGCGCGCTCTCGGCGCTGGGAAAGGTGATCCCCCGCACATGGGTCGCGGAGGTCGTGTACTGGCGGTGGAAGCAGACGCAGCGGAAGTGGCTGGAGGGCGCGTCCTGAACGGAGATACAAAAGCGCCCCCTCACGAGGCATACCTCGTGAGGGGGGCGTCTGCTTTGCCGGGGCGCGTTAAGAGGGCGGATCCAGCCGCTTGCGCAGTTCTGCTTTTACCGTTTTCAAATCGCTGCAGGTCAGTATCGGAATGAGGGCGTTGATCTCCTCGATGCATTTATCCCACCACCGGAACCGCAGCAGTAAGCCGGTCATTTCCTCATCGAAGCGCCTGCGGAGAACTCGCGCCGGGTTGCCGATAACGATGGTATAGTCCTCGACATCGCGGCCGACCACGCTGCTTGCGCCGATCACCGCGCCGTTTCCAATGTGAACGCCGGGGAGGATCACCGCATTTTGTCCGATCCACACGTCGTTTTCAATGACGGTGTCGCCCTTCAGCGGAAGATTGGCACGCTCAGGCGGCGCCATCTCCCAGCCCTCCAGCGTGTAAAACGGGAAGGTGGAAACGGCGTTCATCTGGTGATTCGCGCCGTTCATGAGAAACTCAACGCCTGCGGCGATCTGGCAGAACTTCCCGATGATCAGCCGGTCGCCGTTCCACTCGTACAGATGGGAAACATGGCTTTCAAAATCCGAATCCGCGATGTAGGTAAAGTCTCCGACCAGAATGCGCGGGTTTGTGACCGTCGGTTTCACATAGATCTCCCTGTCATAGCCTGGGATCGGGTGTATTACGTTGGGATCCGGACGCTTTCCGTTTCTCATTGGAAGCTGCCTCCTGTTCGTTTTGTGCAAAAACCGCTTTGCGCCACTCGCCTGTGCCGTATCTGGTGGTGTACCCAAGAGCCGCGAAGTGCGCGTTGATCAGGCTTCGGATCTGCCTGGCTGTGTCCTTTGCGATCCTGCTGTGCTTGGGATAAGCCCAGAAGTCGATCGCTTCGATCCAGGCGATCCGCCGCTTATCGTCCATCTCCACGGAGGGCCAGATGCCGCGCGCTTTCCATTTCAGATAGAGACAGCCGTCCTTCACGAACAGCTCCCGATCCTGCATGCTCCGGAAGCGTTTCGTCCGCCTTTGTTCGTTCAGCACATGTTCTTTTTTCAGATATCTCCAGAAGTGCCAGAGGCTCTGATTCAAATCAAGATCGCCGTCCACCGGCGGAAGCAGATCGGGGGAATCGGAAGCGGAAAGGCGATCATGGAACAGATATTTCCGGATGAGCCTCAGACCGCGGTTTTTCACCGTGATCTGAAAGTCGTCGGGTATCTTCCTGCTGTCAAATGTGCAGATACGCCGCTCCAGATCCACCACACAGGGGAGAAACGACAGCTCGAGTGCGTCACCCGATTCTTTACAGAGCATATCGGGCAGCTCGTCCCAGAATGCATCCTCCACGCGGTTTGCATAGATCATAATGACAGATACCTGATTGAGAGGTGCTCTTTCCTGGACAATATCAAGCAGGGGAGGCTTCAAGCGCGGAAAACCCAATCCGGCCACCTCCGTGTTTTTCGCGGGCGGCGCCGCCCGCAGCGGGGACGTTCAATGCCCTTATTACTCTTATTATAAGAAAAAATGCACAGAGGAGCAAGCGTTTTGGGGGAAAAGGAAGTTTTTTACGCGGAGGCGGCTTGTGAGCGGTCTTGCCGGTTAAAAGAGACCGTGATTGTATTTGATCTGTCCGTACAGAATAAAGGCCAGGCCGATAGCCAGTGCCGGAAGGACAATATAATTTATCGCCGCTTCGTTCCGGAAGGTGACGGGATACGACAAAACCAGGGAAGCGCCGATAACAAGCGTTCCGGTGCCGACAGCCTTGCCGTATTTAGGGACGTCGGCCTCCTTTACCTTTCTGCGGTTATACGAATGTATCGTGCTGATGTTTCCCTTTATGTTCACGATCCCGAGCGCTGAAATGAAAAGGCCTAAGACCAGAAGCAGCAGATTATCCATGGCGATCTCCTAAAAATAGAATAATTCTTCAAATTTCCTGTCCAGAGCAATGCAGAGAATGAGAGCCAGCTTGGCCGTCGGGCTGAACTGCCCGGTCTCGATGGAGCTGATCGTGTTTCGGGAGACGCCCACCATTTCCGCAAGCTGAGACTGCGAGAGATCCTTCTCGCAACGCGCTTCCTTCAACCGGTTGTGCAGCTTCAGCTCATCGTTCATCCCTTCACCTCAATAAGCCGCAGGATAAAAAAGACAAAGCACAGGAGGGCGACCGTCAAGTCAGTTTTCCTTTTTGCTTTAATGAACCTTACCAGATACTGTGTGCCGAGAATGCTGAAATAGATGATCCACGGGCCGAAAAGCAGGGCGTTCACTGCCCAAACGAATAACACGGAGACGACGCAGCATACGCCGGCGCCGACATGGGCGGCCATGCAGCCGGCTTGTGCTGCCGTTTCGAGCTCGGGCAGGTCCCGGTTTTTATTTTCCTTGCGGCTGAGTGCCAGAATATCTTCTTTTTCCATCGAATGTCTCTTTGCCAAGTTTTCTTGTCGTTATTATAAACGCGCCAAGTTTTCTTGTCAATGCGTTTTCCCATGACTTCCGATATCCTCGCCGGAAAAAGAACTGTAAAACAGGAAGCGCGGCGGACGGGGCAAGACGGGGCCCCTGTGAAGTCAGAAGCGGCCGGGGCGTCCCATGCGGACACCGGAGTATCCCAGCCGTGCGGCGGCGTTGACTTTGCCTCCGTCTTTTTTTATAATGACAGGACAGGCTATGGGAAGGAAGCGGGAGAATGGAACAGACAAAAACCGGCGCCCGGCGCGCGCCGTGCCCCAATCGGAAAAAATGCGGCGGCTGCCAGCTTACGAATATGAGCTATGAGGAGCAGCTTGCCTTCAAGCAGAGCCGTGTTCAGCGGCTCGTTGGACGTTTCTGCCCGGTCAGGCCCATTGTGGGTATGGATGCGCCGTATTGCTACCGCAACAAGGTGCAGGCCGCCTTTGGCCTTGACCGTGGGCGGCGCATCGTTTCCGGTGTGTATCAGTCGTCGACCCATCGCATCGTCCCCGTGGACGACTGCCAGCTGGAGGACGATACGGCCGACCGCATCATCGTGACGATCCGCGAGATGCTGCCCCGCTATAAGCTCACGGCCTTTGACGAGCGCACCGGCCGGGGCTTTCTGCGCCATGTGCTGGTCAAACGCGCCTTTGCCACGGGGCAGGTCATGGTCGTGCTTGTCAGCGGAACGAAAATATTTCCGCCGCAGCGCGCGTTCACGGCGGAGCTTGTGCGGCGCTATCCGGAGATCGCGACCGTGATCCATAATGTCAACGATAAATTTACCTCGCTCGTGCTGGGAAAGCAGGAAAAGGTGCTGTACGGCAAGGGCTATATCGAGGACGTCCTCTGCGGCTGCCGCTTCCGTATCTCGGCCCATTCGTTTTACCAGATCAACCCCGTTCAGACGGAGATACTTTACAAAACGGCGGTCGAATACGCCGGGCTGACGGGCACGGAACGCGTGCTGGACGCGTACTGCGGCATTGGGACGATCGGTATGGTCGCCAGCCGCGCGGCCGGGGAGGTAGCCGGCGTGGAGCTCAACCGCGACGCTGTCCGCGATGCCATCGCCAACGCGCGCCTCAACGGCATCCGGAACTGCTGGTTCACCTGTGCCGACGCCGGGGAATTCATGGAGTCTCTGGCCGCGGAGGGGAAGAAGGCGGATGTTGTGTTTCTCGATCCGCCCCGCGCCGGGAGCACGGAGCGCTTTATCGCCTCGCTGGCAAAGATGGCGCCGCGGCGCGTCGTGTATATTTCCTGCAATCCGGTGACGCTGGCGCGTGATCTGGCATGGTTCCGGCAGTACGGCTACCGCGCCGAGATCGCCCAGCCGGTCGATATGTTCCCCCATACGGAGCATATCGAGACGGTCGTCCTGTTGACGCGAGGACAGGGATAAGGACAGGCCGGGCGGTCGGGCCGAAGCGGGGCTTGACATTCGTCCGGCAGGGTGATACAAAATGGAGTTAAGGGGATTTAATTCATTATGCGGGGCAAGCTGGGAAAGCTAACCGCAGATTCTGTTTATACCCGATGGGAGGAAACCATGCAGCAATATAACGTTACGGGCATGAGCTGCGCCGCGTGCAGCGCCCGGGTGGAAAAGGCGGTTTCGGCGCTGCCGGATGTGAGCGAGTGCTCTGTCAGCCTGCTGACCAATTCCATGGGCGTCGAGGGAACGGCGTCGCCGCAGGAGATCATCGCCGCCGTGGAAAAGGCGGGGTATGGAGCCAGTCTGAAGACGTCGGGAAGCGTGCCGGCGGCGGAGGGCGCGCCGGAGGATGCGCTGGCGGACCGGGAAACGCCGGTTCTGCGCCGGCGGCTGTTCTGGTCGCTGGGTTTTCTGTTGGTGCTTATGTACTTTTCCATGGGGCACATGATGTGGGGCTGGCCGCTGCCTGCCTTTTACGATGGGAACCACATCGCCATGGGACTGACGCAGCTTCTGCTGACGATCGTCGTTATGGTCATCAACCAGAAGTTTTTCGTTTCCGGCTTCACGGCGCTGCTGCATCGCGCGCCGAATATGGACACGCTGGTGGCGCTTGGGTCCACGGCGGCGTTCGTATACAGCGTTTACGCGCTGTTTGCCATGACGGGCGCGGCCGCGGCCGGCGACGAGGCGGCGGTCATGGATTATATGATGGACTTCTATTTTGAAACGGCCGCCATGATCCTGACGCTCATCACCGTAGGAAAAACGCTGGAGGCGCGTTCCAAGGGAAGGACGACGGACGCGCTGAAAAGCCTTATGCGTCTCGCGCCCAAAACGGCGGTGCTCCGGCGCGGCGGCGGGGAGACGACGGTACCGGTCGAGCAGGTCGTTCCGGGCGATGTGTTTGTCGTCCGCCCGGGGGAAAACATCCCGGTGGACGGCGTTGTGATCGAGGGCGGTGGCGCGGTGGACGAAGCGGCGCTGACCGGCGAAAGCATCCCGGTGGACAAGACCGTGGGCGATGCGGTGTCCGCTGCCACGGTGAACCAGTCCGGCGTGCTGGTGTGCCGCGCCTCGCGCGTCGGGGAGGATACGACGCTGTCGCAGATCATCCGCATGGTCAGCGACGCGGCCGCGACCAAGGCGCCGATCGCCCGCGTGGCGGACAAGGTGTCCGGGGTGTTTGTTCCGACGGTCATGGGCATCGCATTGGTCACGGCGGTCGTGTGGCTGCTGCTTGGGCGCGGCGTGGGCTACGCGCTTGCGCGCGGTATCTCCGTGCTTGTGATAAGCTGCCCCTGCGCGCTGGGCCTTGCCACGCCGGTGGCCATCATGGTCGGAAACGGAAAGGGCGCGAAAAACGGGATACTGTTCAAAACCTCTGCGGCGCTTGAAAAAGCGGGGAAGACGAAGATCGTGGCGCTGGACAAGACCGGGACCATCACGCTCGGCGAGCCGCGTGTGACGGACATCCTGCCGGCGGAGGGCGTCGGCCGCGACGAGCTTATGCGTCATGCCGCCGCGCTGGAGCAGTTCAGCGAGCATCCGCTCGCCCGCGCCGTAATGCAGCAGGCGCAGGCGGACGGCATCGTACCGGCGGGCGTGTCTGATTTTGAGGCGCTGCCCGGCAGCGGTCTGACCGCCGTTATGGACGGCGTCGTTCTGCGGGGCGGGAGCATGAGCTATATGAGCGGCGTTCTTCCCGTGCCCGGGACGCTGCGGGGGCGCTGCGACGCGCTGGCCGAGGAAGGAAAAACGCCTCTCCTGTTTGCCGCCGGCGAGCGTCTGCTGGGCGCGGTAGCGGTGGCTGACGTCATCAAGGAGGACAGCCCTGCGGCCATCCGGCAGCTCCAGAGCATGGGTATCCGCGTCGTTATGCTGACCGGCGACAACGAGCGCACGGCCAATGCCATCGGCCGTCAGGCCGGTGTGGACGAGGTCGTCGCCGGCGTACTGCCGGACGGCAAGGCCGATGTGGTCCGCCGGCTGCGCCGGCAGGGGCCAGTCGCCATGGTGGGCGACGGTATCAACGACGCGCCCGCGCTGACCTGCGCCGACACCGGCATTGCCATCGGCGCCGGAACGGACGTCGCCATCGACGCGGCGGACGTCGTTCTTATGAAAAGCCGGTTGAGCGACGTGCCGGCGGCCATCCGGCTCAGCCGTGCCACGCTGCGCAACATCCACGAAAACCTGTTCTGGGCCTTTTTCTACAACGCCATCGGCATTCCCATCGCCGCGGGCGTATTCATCCCGCTTGGTCTGGCGCTCAATCCCATGCTCGGCGCAGCGGCCATGAGTCTTTCCAGCTTCTGCGTCGTTACGAACGCGCTGCGGCTGAATCTGGCGAAGATATACGACGCGAAGCCGGCTGCGGCGGACGGGCGGCAGGAAGAAAAACCGGACGGAACGCCGGCTCTGCCGCCGGACACCGCCGTCGCGGAGGTGCGGGGCATGATGTGCCAGCATTGTGAAGCGCGCGTGTCGCAGGCGCTGGAGAGCCTTCCGGGCGTGGCGCAGGCAAAGGCCGACCATGAAGCAAATGCGGTAACGCTCACGCTCACGGCGCCGCCCGACGAGGCGGCCATCCGGGCGGCGGTCGAAGCCGCGGGCTATCAGTATATCGGCCTGAAGCGATAACGGGCGGCTCGGCCGCCCCTTGACAAACAGCTCGGGTCAGAGTATCATGCGCATGACCTACCGACGCGGTATGTGATCGGGCGATGGGGAAACGATGCGGGGGAGTGAACGCGGGTGGCTTACGAATTTTCAAGAACACAGCTGCTGCTGGGCGCGGAGGCGATGGAGCGGCTTGCCCGCGCGCGCGTGGCGGTTTTCGGGCTCGGCGGCGTCGGCGGCTATGCCGTGGAGGCGCTGGCGCGTTCCGGGATCGGCGCGCTCGATCTTGTGGACAGCGATACGGTCAGTCCGACGAATATCAACCGCCAGATACTTGCCCTGTCCGACACGGTGGGCCGCTGCAAGGCGGACGTGGCGGCGGAGCGCGTCCGGCGTATCAATCCCTCGTGCGTCGTGCGTGCGCACCGGGTCTTTTATCTGCCGGAAACGGAAGATCAGTTTGATTTTACCGAGTACGACTATGTGGTGGATGCGATCGATACGGTCGCGGGAAAGCTGGCGCTGGTCGTGAACGCGAAAAAGGCCGGCACGCCGATCATATGCGCCATGGGTGCGGGCAATAAGCTCGACCCCACGGCGTTTCGCGTGGCGGATATCTATGAGACGTCCGTATGCCCGCTTGCGCGGGTCATGCGCTATGAGTGCCGCCGGCGCGGCATCGAACGGCTCAAGGTCGTCTATTCGCAGGAAAAGGCGATAGTCCCGAGCGAGGAGGCGCTTCGCGCGTGCCTTTCGGAGGAGGAGCGGGTGCTCCGGCGCAGCACGCCCGGTTCGGTCTCGTTTGTCCCGCCGGTCGTGGGGCTTATTCTGGCCGGGGAGGTCGTTAAGGATATCGCGGCGGAAACGCGCTGAGACGGCTAAAGAAAATACGCGCATGAAAATTGCGGAGGGCGGAACTATGGGGAAGGCATTTTTTGTTTTGTCCCGAAGCCGGTAAGATGAAAGCAGACGCTCAGAGCAGAGTGCGCGGCTGTTGTCAAAAGAAAAGAGCCGATAACACGCAGCCTACAGGCGTGCGGGTTATCGGCTCTGTGTTTTTGCGTCGGGCTTTTGATAGCGGACGTATGGAATTTTGCCGCGTTTATTCGCGTTGTCTGTCTGCATTCGGGGCGGAACAGCGGGGGACCTTATTTGCCGCTTGCGCCCTTGGCGGTTACATAAACGCCCAATACCATTTCAGCGACAGACAGCCCCATCAGAAGTCCCGAGAAAAAGTCTTTGACATCCGAACCGCCCAGGGTATGCGATAATGCCTGAAAAGCAATTCCCATCACGATAAGGATAACGCCGGTCATCATTCCTTTTTGCTTTTCTAATTCCTGTGTTCTTCTCAGCAGATCGAGGATCTGTCCGTCGTCATACACACGGACGCTTTTATCGTCGGCTTCTTCGCCGTCCATCAATTCCGAAACCGAGATTTTCAGTTCCTCACACAGGCTCTTTACTACCGCATAATCGGGCATACATTTTCCGGTTTCCCATTTGGAAATGGTTTTATTTGAAACGCCCAGGCGTTCGGCAAGCTGTTCCTGGGTCAAATTCTGTTCTTTGCGCTTTCTGGCCATAAATCGTCCCGTTTTGATCTGATCCATTTTTGAAGCCTCCGTTGTTTCATTGGGATAAGAATAGCATTTTCACCTCCGGAATCATACCCCCTATGAGGCAAATTTGAAGGGAATAGCTGAGGGGAGAGGACTTCTTTGTGAAGCCTCTCCCCTCGGCGTGTCTAATTTTTGGCGCGAAGGTGGATGTTTGAATTACCTATTGACATTATAGGAATTACGGATTACAATTTACCCACCGATAAGGTCGGTAAATGAAAGATCAGGAGGCGCATGGACTGTGATGATTTCTTCCAAGGGGCGCTATGCCCTGCGCGTGATGCTGGAGCTGGCGCAGTACGGCGGAGACGGCGCATACATCCGTCTCGGCGACATCGCACAGCGGCAGGGCATCTCCCGCAAATATCTGGAGAGCATCATGACGGCGCTGGCCAAGGCGGGGCTCGTCGAGAGCGCGCTCGGCAAGGCCGGCGGCTACCGGCTGGTGCGCCCGGCGGAGGATTACCCCATCGGTGAGATTCTCCAGGCCGCCGAGGGCGAGCTGATGCCCGTCTCGTGCCTTGCCATGGACGGCAAGCCCTGCGATCGGTCGGGCTCCTGCATCACGCTCCCGTTCTGGCGGGGGCTGGAGGAGCACATCAACGCCTACGTCAACAGCTACACGCTCCGCGATCTGCTCGATCCGCGCGGGCAGGAAAATAACGAAAGCCGCGGCAGCAGCGCCTGCGGCGGGAAAGAGGATAAAGTGCTATGAAACAGAAGGAACTTCTTACAATCAAGGATCTGCATGTGAGCGCCGGGGACAAGGAGATTCTCCACGGCGTGAATCTCACGGTCGGCAGCGACGAGACGCACGTGCTCATGGGGCCGAACGGCACCGGCAAGTCGACCCTCGGCTATGCCATCACCGGCAACCCCGCCTACACCGTGACCGGCGGCGAAATTCTCTTTGACGGCGAGAACATCACGGACCTGCCCGTCAACGAGCGCGCGAACAAGGGCATCTTCCTCTCGTTCCAGAACCCGCTGGAGGTGCCGGGCGTGACGCTGAGCGCCTTTATCCGCAGCGCGCTCGAGCAGAAGACCGGCCAGCGTCTGCGCCTGTGGGACTTCAAGAAGAAGCTGCGCGAGACGATGGCGCTTCTGTCGATGGACGAGTCGTATGCCGAGCGCGACCTGAACGTGGGCTTCTCCGGCGGCGAGAAGAAGAAGGCCGAGATCCTGCAGATGCTGATGCTCGAGCCGAAGCTCGCCATCCTCGACGAGACGGACTCCGGTCTGGACATCGACGCGGTGCGTACCGTGTCGCAGGGCGTTCAACTCTACCGAGAGCGCGTCCACGGGTCGCTGCTCATCATCACGCACAGCACCCGCATTCTCGAGGCGCTGCACGTCGACGAGACGCACGTCATGGAGGGCGGCGTCATCGTGAAAAACGGCGACGCGTCGCTGGTGGAGGAGATCAACGAAAACGGCTTCGGCGGCGTCCGGGCTGAGTGACCAGGGTGAGATACTATGAAGGAAAAAAGCCAGATTGACGATATCGACCGCAGCGTATACGACATCCGCGACGAGGAGCACGATGCCTACCGCATGCAGGAGGGCCTGACGCCCGCCATCGTGCAGAAGCTCTCCGACGAGAAGGGCGACCCCGCGTGGATGCAGGAGTTCCGCCTGCACGCGCTGCAGATTTACAACGAGATGCCCCTGCCGGACTGGGGTCCCTCCATCGAGGGGCTCGACATCGGCCACATCGCGACCTATGTCCGGCCCAACACGAAGATGCAGAACGACTGGAAGCACGTTCCGCAGGACATCAAGGACACGTTCGAGCGCCTCGGCATCCCGCAGGCGGAGCGCAAGTCCCTCGCGGGCGTCGGCGCGCAGTACGACTCCGAGCTCGTCTACCACAACGTCAAGGACGAGGTGGCCGCGCAGGGCGTTGTCTACACCGACATGGAGAGCGCCCTGACGGGCGAATACGCCGACATGGTGCGCAAGTACTTCATGAAGCTCGTCACGCCGCACGATCACAAGTTCGCGGCGCTGCACGGCGCGGTCTGGTCCGGCGGCTCGTTCGTCTATGTGCCGAAGGGCGTGCAGGTGTCCATCCCCCTGCAGTCGTACTTCCGCCTGAACGCCAAGGGCGCCGGCCAGTTTGAGCACACGCTCATCATCGTCGACGAGGGCGCGAGCCTGCACTTCATCGAGGGCTGCTCCGCGCCGAAGTACAACGTCGCGAACCTGCACGCGGGATGCGTGGAGCTCTACGTCAAGAAGGGCGCGAAGCTGCGCTATTCGACCATCGAGAACTGGTCGAAGAACATGTATAACCTCAACACGAAGCGCGCCCTCGTGGAGGAGGGCGGCACGATCGAGTGGATCTCCGGCTCGTTCGGCTCGCACGTCGGATGTCTCTATCCGATGAGCGTCCTGAAGGGCGACAATTCCCGCATGGAGTTCACCGGCGTGACCTTTGCCGGTCACGGCCAGAACCTCGACACCGGCGCGAAGGTCGTCCACATCGGCAAGAACACCAGCTCATATATGAACACCCGCTCCATCAGCAAGAGCGGCGGCATCAGTACCTTCCGCAGCAGCGTTGTCGTCCAGAAGGGCGCGAGCGGCGCGAAGTCCGCTGTGTCCTGCCAGTCGCTGATGCTCGACTCCGAGTCCCGCTCTGATACGATCCCCGCTATGGACATCCGCACGCGCGACGCCGCCGTCGGCCACGAGGCTAAGATCGGCAGCATCAGCAACGAGGCCGTCTTTTACCTGATGAGCCGCGGCATGAGCGAGGAGGACGCCCGCGCGCTGATCGTCAGCGGCTTTGCCGACAACGTCTCCAAGGAGCTGCCCGTGGAGTACGCCGTGGAGATGAACAATCTCATCCGGCTCGAGATGAAGGGGAGCATCGGCTGATGCCGAAAGGAGGAGAACACATGAATACCTTAACCATTAACCGCCTGCCCTCGCGGACGTGGAACTTCCTGCGCGTCAACGAGACGGCGCTCAGCTGGGACGAAGCGCAGACCGCCGACCTCGGCGCGGAGACGCACTCTCTCTCCGGCACGCCGGAGCCCGTCCGCATCCCCGTCGAGGGCGCGGGCGCATACAGCCGCAAGAAAATCGCCGTCGAGGCGCAGCCCGGCAGCCGCCTGACCGTGTTCGAAACGTTCATGGCGGAGGAAAACCTCGCCGTCGAGACGAAGCTGACCGTCCGCGCAGGCGCGACCGTCCGCCTTGTGCAGGTGCAGCGCACGAAGCCCGGCTCCGTGCTCTACAGCAGAATCACCGGCACCTGCGCCGAGAGCGGCCGCATCGAGCTGGTGCAGGTCTTCCCCGGCAGCGGCGACGTCTACGCCGATACGCTCATCGACCTGCCCGCGGACGGCGGCAGCTTTCAGGCCGACATCGGCTATCTTGGCCAGCGCAGCCAGACGATCGACATGAACCTCGTCGTGAACCACTTCGGCAAGCACACCGAGTGCGAGATCAACGCCGCCGGCGCGCTGAAGGACGCGGCGCAGAAGATCTTCCGCGGCACGATCGACTTCAAGAACGGCTCGTCCGACTCCGTCGGCAACGAGAAGGAGACGGTGCTGATGCTCGGCGAGGACGCCGTGAACAAGACTGTCCCTCTGATTCTCTGCGCGGAGGAGAACGTCGTCGGTAACCACGGCGCGACGATCGGCGAGCTTGACGACGAGACGCTGTTTTACTTTGAGAGCCGCGGCATCGGCCGCGATGAAGCGGAGAATATCCTCGCCCGCGCCGCCATCGAGCGGCTGGCCCGCGCCGTGGGCGACCGCGAGACGGAGGATGCCATTTTGCAGGAACTGAGCGAGGTGCTTTGACATGGCCTACGATTACAAACAGGATTTCCCCCTGCTGCGCGCGATGGATGTCGCCTATGTCGACAACGCCGCCACGGCGCAGCGTCCGCAGTGCGTCCTTGACGCGGAAAACAACTTCTACTGCCGCCACAACGCCAACCCTCTGCGCGGCCTGTATCCCCTGAGCGTGGAGGCGACCGACGCCTATGAGGACGCGCGCGAGACCGTGCGCGATTTTCTCGGCGCGGCCAGCACGCAGGAGATCATCTTCACCCGCAACACGACCGAAAGCCTGAACCTCGTGGCCTACAGCTACGGCCTGAGCCGCATCAAGACGGGCGACGAGGTGGTCGTCTCCATCATGGAGCACCACAGCAACCTCCTGCCGTGGCAGATGGTCTGCCGCCAGACGGGCGCAGCGCTGAAGTTCATGGAGTGCGAGCAGGACGGGAGCCTTGACCTCCATAAGGTCGAGCAGCTTATCACCGAGCGCACGAAGCTCGTCGCCCTCACGCAGGTCTCGAACGTGCTGGGGCGGCAGTACCCGGTGCGCGAGATCGCGGCCATGGCGCACAAAAAGGGCGCGGTCATCGTCGTCGACGGCGCGCAGAGCACGCCCCACATCCCCGTGAATGTGCGGGAGCTGGGTGCGGACTTCCTCGCCTTCTCCGGCCATAAGCTCTATGGCCCGATGGGCATCGGCGGGCTCTACGGCCGCCGCGAGCTGCTCGATGAGATGCCGCCGTTTCTCTCGGGCGGCGAGATGATCGAGACGGTCACGCGCGAGGGCGCGACGTATGCCGAGCTTCCCCACAAGTTCGAGGCCGGCACCGTCAACGCTGCCGGCGCCGCCGGGCTGCACGCCGCGATCGACTATGTCCGCCGCGTCGGCTTCGACACGATCCACAGCCGCGAGATCGCGCTCACGACCCGCGCGCTTGAGAAGCTGCGCAGTGTGCCGCACGTCCACATTCTCGGCTCGGAGAAGCCCGAGGAGCACTGCGGCATCCTGTCCTTCACCGTCGACGGCGTCCACCCGCACGACATCAGCGAGATTCTCGCCAGCGACGGCGTGAACATCCGCGCGGGTCACCACTGCGCGCAGCCCCTGCTGCAGCATCTGGGCTGCAGCTCCACGGCGCGCGCGAGCTTTGCCTTTTACAATACCGAGGAGGACGCCGACCGCTTTGTCGCCGCCGTCTCCTCGCTGCGGGAGCGTATGGGATATGGAGAATAGAAGCTTTTATAACGAGATTCTGACCGAGCACAATGTCCATCCGGAGTTCAAGCACGACCTGCCGGACGCGGACATCGTCCTCGAGGGCGTGAACCCCAGCTGCGGCGATGACATCTGGCTCAAGCTCAGGACCGACGGCGACACGATTGTCGACGGCGCGTTCATCGGCGACGGCTGCGCCATTTCGCAGGCGTCGGCGGATATCATGCTCGGCATGGTCATCGGCCGGAAGAAGGACGAGGCGCTGCAGCTCGGCCAGACGTTCATGCGGATGATCCAGGGCGAGGCCTCCGAGGAGGAGATCGAGAGCCTGGAGGAGGCGTCGGCGCTGCGCGATATCGCGCACATGCCCGCGCGCGTCAAGTGCGCCGTCCTCGGCTGGCGGACGCTGAAGGAAGCGCTGGGCGGCGGTGCGGCCGGAAAACGCTTTTGATGCGGCCGGGAAGCAGGGGAGTATTCCCAACGGGCTATATCATAAAGGAACGGGGACACCCCGAAAAACATATTCTTGACAGGGACGGCAACAAAATCTACGACCCGAAAAAGCGGCAGTACAAATGCAAATCCGTTCCCGCCACCGACTGGAACGAGCAGACCAAAGCGGAGGAATGGCGGGCGGCGTGGGCTGAAATCTGCAATTCGTATCTTGAAAAGGGAAATCATACCGAGCGTATAGACCACCGCAGCTATGAGCGGCAGGGAATAGACCTGATCCCCACCGTGCATCTGGGCGTAGCCGCCTTTCAGATGGAGAAGCGCGGAATCCGCACGGAGCGGGGAAACAT
This sequence comes from uncultured Oscillospiraceae bacterium, assembly GCA_934597255.1. Taxonomy (GTDB): domain Bacteria; phylum Bacillota; class Clostridia; order Oscillospirales; family Oscillospiraceae; genus CAJOIG01. The sequence continues at coordinate 854 of CAKTQV010000020.1, read as the reverse complement.
CAACCGCGAAATCGAAGTCACAAATCAGAAGCTGCGGCAGTTGAAAGCCCGCATTTCCAAGCTGCAAAGCTGGCTGAAAGAGGAAGCGGCAAACACCGAGCCGCCCACTCTTGCAGAGGTGATACAGGGTATCCTTTCGCGGCGGGAGCATACGGGAAAACCGGGCTGTTATACCGCCGTCAACAATCTGAAAGCGGCGGCAAAAATGCTGAACTTCCTGCAAGAGAATCAGATTGTGGATATGGACGGCCTGACGGAAAAAATGGCGGGTATGTTCGGGGAGCAGCGCGAAATATCCGAAAAGCTGAAACCCATCGACAGGCGGCTGAAAACCCTTGACGGGCATATTTCAAACGCCGAGAAGTATTTGAAGTACCGCGAGGTTTACGGGAAATACAGGCGGCAGCCGCCGAAAAAGCAGGAGGCGTTTTACGAAGCGTACCGCATGGAGCTGACCCATTACGAAGCCGCAGGACGCTATCTTGACGGCGTGATGAACGGCAGGACGGGCATTCCGCTAAAGGCATGGAAAGCGGAGCAGGAGAAGCTGACCGCCGAGCGGAAGGAGCTGTCCCGCCGCTATCTCGCACTGAAAGACGAGGTAAAGGAAGCGGAGCGGATACGGAAGGGCGTTTATGCGATCCTGCGGGAGGAAAACCGCAAAGAGCAACCCACGCACAAGCAAGGCCTTGACCGCTGAAAAGCAGAGCGGCGGGACGGTAAAGCCCGTCCCGCCGCTCGTGTTTTGAGAGTTTGTTAGCATGGTAGGTTCAAAATTTATTACATCGCTTGACAAGGGCACACAGCCCTTTGTCGTGTGCGATGGATAAGTAAAAGTCAAATTTTCCACTCAA
>CAKTQV010000019.1 GCA_934597255.1 uncultured Oscillospiraceae bacterium | reverse complement strand
TCATCCCGCCGATCGTTCTCGCTCTGCAGAAGGCGGGGCTCACGGAAAAATAAAAATACGGCCTGTCTCCGCAGAAGGGAGCCAGGCCGTATTTTTTCATTCGTCAAGCTTGAGCACGGCGAGAAACGCCTCCGTCGGAAGCTGAACCGAGCCGAGGGAGCGCATTTTCTTCTTGCCCTCCTTCTGCTTTTCCAGCAGCTTCTTCTTGCGCGTGATGTCGCCGCCGTAGCACTTGGCCAGAACGTCCTTGCGCATGGCCTTGACCGTTTCGCGGGCAATGATCTTGCCGCCGATGGCCGCCTGGATAGGCACCTCGAACAGCTGGCGCGGGATGTTCTCCTTGAGCTTTTCGCACAGCCGCCGCGCCCGGGGATACGCCTTGTCGCGGTGGGCGATGAAGCTGAGCGCGTCCACCTGATCGCCGTTGAGGAGCAGATCGACCTTGACGAGATCGGACGGCTTGTATTCGGAAAACTCGTAATCCATGGAGGCATAGCCCTTGGTGCGCGCCTTGAGCGTGTCAAAAAAGTCGTAGATGATCTCGCCGAGCGGCACCTCGTACCGCAGCTCCACGAGCCGCTGGTCCAGATACTGCATATCGCGGTACACGCCGCGGCGGTCCTGACACAGGGGCATGATGTTGCCGACAAACTCGTTGGGCGTGATGACGGACAGATGGACATAGGGCTCGCGCGCCTCGGCGACGGAGCCGGCGTCCGGAAAATCGTGGGGGTTGGAGATGTGGCGGACGGAGCCGTCGGTCATCTCCAGCTCGTATACCACGGACGGCAGCGTCGTGACCAGATCAAGGTCAAACTCCCGCTCCAGCCGCTCCTGCACGATCTCCAGATGCAGCATGCCGAGAAAGCCGCAGCGGAAGCCGAACCCCAGCGCCACGGAGCTTTCCGGCTCATAGTGCAGCGACGAATCGTTCAGCTCCAGCTTCTCCAGCGCGTCGCGCAGATCGGGATATTTCGAGCCGTCCTCGGGGTAGATGCCGCAGTACACCATCGAGCGGGCCGGGCGGTAGCCGGGCAGCGGCTCGGACGCCGGCGTCTGCGCGTCGGTGACCGTGTCGCCGACCTGCGTATCCCGGACGTTTTTGATGCTGGCCGTGAAATAGCCGACCTCGCCGGCGGTCAGCTCGTCGCACGGCTCAAAGCGCGTCGGCAGCAGCCGCCCCAGCTCCACAATGCGGTAGCTCGCGCCCGTCGCCATGAACTTCACGTCCATGTCCCGGCGCAGCCGCCCGTCCTTGAGCCGCACGAGCACGATGACGCCGCGGTAGCTGTCGTACTGGCTGTCGAACACGAGCGCCTTGAGCGGCGCGTCCGGGTCGCCCTTCGGCGCGGGGATCGTCTCCAGAATGGCGTCCAGAACGCTCTCCACGTTCAGGCCCGTTTTGGCGGATATCTCCGGCGCGTCCATGGCGGGGATGCCGATGATGTCTTCGATCTCGGTCTTTACGGCCTTGGGATCGGCGGCCGGCAGGTCGATCTTGTTGACGGCCGGCAGGATCTCCAGGTCGCTGTCGAGCGCGAGATAGGTATTGGCGAGCGTCTGCGCCTCGACGCCCTGCGAGGCGTCCACGACCAGCACCGCCCCCTCGCACGCCGCCAGCGAGCGCGAGACCTCATAGTTGAAGTCCACATGGCCCGGCGTGTCGATGAGATTGAGCTCATAGCCCTTCCAGTAAAGCGTGGCGGCGCGGGCCTTGATGGTGATGCCGCGCTCCTTTTCCAGATCCATGTTGTCCAGGATCTGATCGCTCATCTGCCGCTCGTCCACGGCGCCGGTCAGCTCGATGAGCCGGTCGGACAGCGTGGATTTTCCGTGGTCGATGTGCGCGATGATGGAAAAATTTCGAATGTTTTCCTGCTTCATTTCGTATAGCTCTCCGCGATATCCGCCAGCTCGCGGAGCTGGGCGGCAATGCTTTTCAGCTGGGAATCCGTCGCGCGGCCCGCGTCGGCGCGGCTCTCCCGCCCGAGCAGATAATCCGCGCTCACGCCGTAGTAGTCGCAGGCGCGGCAGACAAACGGCAGCCCCGGCTCGCGCGCGCCGTTTTCATAGTGGGACAGCAGCGCCTGGCTGATCTGCAGATCGGCGGCGGCATGGCGCTGGGACAGGCCGCGCGCCTTGCGCAGCTCGGCCAGAATGTGGCAAAAGGTGTTTTCCATTTTCTCTCTTCCGTTTCTTCTTTTCTTCCGTCTGTTGATAACAAGCTGTATTATATAGGAAAACCACTATATTGTAAATAACAAATTTTCGACGGGCGCTTGCAATTTAGTCAGCTAAGTGCTACCATGAATTTCAGAAGAAATTTTACCATGGAGGGAAACACATGTTTGAAGAACTGATAGAGGCTCTCAAAGCCGCAGAGAAAAAGACCATCGTCTTTACCGAAGGCCCCGACGCCCGCATCCTTTACGCCGCCTCCCGGCTGGCGAAGGAGGGCTTCCTGACCCCGATCCTCGTCGGAAACGTCGAGGAGGTCAAGGCCGCGGCCGCCGCCGGCGGCTTCGACATCGAGGGCATCGAGATCCTCGATCCGGAGACCTACGAGGGCATGGACGCGATGGTCGAGAAGATGGTCGAGCTGCGCAAGGGCAAGATGACGCCCGAGGACTGCCGCAAGAACCTGCTCAAGGGCAACTACTTCGGCACCATGCTCGTCAAGATGGGCAAGGCCGACTGCCTACTCGGCGGCGCCACCTACTCCACCGCCGACACCGTGCGTCCCGCGCTGCAGCTGATCAAGTGCAAGCCCGGCAACACCAACGTGTCCGGCGCCTTCATTCTCGTCCGTGAGAAGGACGGCGTGGAGGAAAAGTACGCCATGGGCGACTGCGCCATCACCATCCACCCCACCGAGGATCAGCTCGTCGAATCCGCCGTGGAGACCGCCAAGGCCGCCAGGAAGTTCGGCATCGACCCGAAGGTCGCCTTCCTGAGCTTCTCCACCAAGGGCTCCGCCAAGGACGACTCCGTCACGCTCATGCACAACGCCTGCGCCCGCGCGAAGGAAGCCATGCCCGACGTCCCCGTGGACGGCGAGATGCAGTTTGACGCGGCCGTCTCCCCCACCGTCGGCCAGCTCAAGTTCCCCGGCAGCCCCGTGGCCGGCTATGCCAACACCTTCATCTTCCCGGACGTCAACGCCGGCAACATCGGCTACAAGATCGCCCAGCGCTTCGGCGGCTTCGCGGCCTACGGCCCGCTGCTGCTCGGGCTCAACGCCCCCATCAACGACCTGTCCCGCGGCTGCGTGGCCGACGAGGTCTATAAGATGTCCATCATCACCGCCTCGCAGGCCCTGTAAGACCTGCCTTCCGGTCCGCAAAAAGCCCGGCGCTGTTCAGGCGCCGGGCTTTTCAGACCGTTTTTTCTTAATGCTCACAGCAGCCCGGAAACGAGCAGCTTTATGCCGATGGCGATCAGGATCGCGCCGCCGAGCGTCTCCGCCTTTTCGCCGGAGAGGCGCGGGATGAGCCTCCCGCCGTAGCACCCGGCAAGGCAGACAAAAAACGTCACGACGCCGATCACGGCGCTGGCCGCGACCAGGCCGAGCCCGCCGCAGTAGTCCGGGTCGATGCCCATCGCCACGCCGACGGCCAGAGCGTCGATGCTGGTGGCGACGGCCAGAGCCACGAGCTTTTTATGATCCAGCCGGCCGCCGGAAAAGGCCGAGGCCGAGCCGCTCTCGTCCGTCTGCTCCCCGCGGCGGATCGCCTTGATCCCCTCCAGCAGCATCCGCCCGCCGATGAACGCGAGCAGCGCGAAGGAAATGAACGGCGCGATGGTCTGCGCGTACACGGCGACGCGCCCGGCCAGGAAGCTGCCGGCCAGCGGCATAAGAAACTGAAACGCGCCGAAATACAGCGCCATGACGACGGCATGGCGGAAGCGGAAGCCCTTCATGGTCATGCCGTTGGTCACGGAGATGGCGAAGGCGTCCATGGAAAGGCTCAGCCCGGTCAAAATCGCAAAGAGCATGGAGGTGTTCTCCTTTGGATAAAGAATATTATATGGGACTTGCGCTGGAATTGGCCAGGGAGGCGGCGGCCGCCGGCGAGGTGCCGGTGGGCGCGGTCGTCGCGGACGCGGACGGCCGGGTGATCGGCCGGGGCCGCAACCGCCGCGAGGAGCGCAGCGCCACCGCGCACGCGGAGATCGAGGCCATCGACGCCGCCTGCGCCGCGCGGGGCGGCTGGCGGCTGGACGACTGCACGCTGTATGTAACGCTCGAGCCGTGCCCCATGTGCGCCGGCGCGATCCTGAACGCGCGCATCGGCCGCCTTGTATACGGCGCGCGCGAGCCGAAAAGCGGCTCCGTCGGGAGCGTGATCGACCTGTTCGCGGAAAACTACGGCTTTTCCCCCGCCGTGTACGCCGGCGTGCGCGAGGAGGAAAGCACCGCGCTTCTGCGGCGCTTTTTTCAGGCGCGGCGATAAGGCGCGTTTATAAATATATGGCGCATCGGCGGCCGGGAGACTTGCTCCCGGCCGCCTGTTTTTCCCTTTTTTACCCGGCGATGGGCGTGCCGTCGGCGTGGAACAGCGGCAGCGGCGCCAGCACGGTGATGTCGGGGCGCTCGATGGCGTCGCCCTCGGCCAGGACCGCCATGCGCGCCACGATGTTGCCGCCGGCCCGGTTCACCAGCTCCTCCATCGCGTGCAGGCTCTCCCCCGTGGAGATCACGTCGTCCACAATCACGATGCGCTTTCCGGCCATGGCCTCGGCGTCCGCCGTGTCGATCACGAGCGTCTGGTCGCCCTCGGTGGTGATGGACTTGACCTTCACTTCAAACACGCCGGACATGTAGGCCTTGGCCTTTTTGCGCGCCAGCAGATACTTCACGCCGCTCTGCCGGCTCATCTCATACACCAGCGGGATCGCCTTCGCCTCGGGCGCGATCAGATAGTCGCACTCCGGCATTTCCTTCAGCAGCTCTCTGGCGCAGTGCACCGTCAGCTCCACGTCGCCGAATATGACGAACGCGCCGATGGCGAGACTGTCATTGAGCGGAAAGATGGGAAGATCCCGGTGCATTCCGGCAATATCAATGTCATAGGTCATTTTTTATATTTCCTCCTCAACGACCGGCAGCCCGGTCAAATATCTTCTGAGCATATCGAGCGCGTGATTGGCCGCCATGAGGCGGTTGCGCGTGCGCCCCACGCCGCCGTTCATCCGGCGGCAGAATTCGCCGTCCGGCCCCGCCAGCGCGATGAAGATCGTCCCGACGGGATGCACGCCGTCGCCGTCCGGCCCCGCCAGTCCCGTGATGCCGGCGCCGAAATCGGCGGATAGATTTTCGCGTATGCCGCGCGCCATGGCAAGCGCCACCTCGCGGCTGACGACGCCGAAGCGTTCGATGGTCTCCGCCGGCACGAGCGCCAGCCGTTCCTTGACCGCCTCGGTATAGGTGACGCCGCCGCCGAGAAACGCGGCCGACGCGCCGGGCACGTCCGTCAGGCGCTTGGACAAAAGCCCGCCGGTGCAGCTCTCCGCCGCAGCGAAGGTCATGCCCCGCTCCGTCAGAAGGCGCAGGCACAGCGCCTCCAGGCTCGGCTCGTCCACGCCGTAGACATAGCTGCCCAGCTCCTGCCGCAGACGCTCCACCTCCGGCTCGCACAGCGCGGCGGCCTCCGCGGCGCTCGCGGCCTTGGCCGTCACGCGCAGGATCACCTCCGCCTCCTTGGCGTAGGGCGCGAGCGTGGGATTGCGCATCGCAAGCATCCGCGCACGCAGCCGGTCCTCCACATCGCTCTCTCCCAGACCGAAAATGCGCAGATTCCGGCTGACGATGGCGCCGCCGTCCGCAGCGCGCGCGGCAAGCCACGGCCGCGCCACATGGCGGAACAGGCTGTCGCACTCGCGCGGCGGGCCGGGCAGCATGACGACGGTCACGCCGCCGGCCTCAAACGCGCAGCCGGGCGCCGTGCCCCAGTCGTTGTGCAGCACGTCGCTCCCCGCGGGAAGCCACGCCTGCTGAAGATTGTTCTCCGTAAAGGGCCGGCCGTTCGCCGCCAGACGCGCGCGGATGTAGGCCTCCTCCTCGGGATGATATTCCATGGAAAGACCGAACGCCTCGGCCAGCACGTTTTTCGTCAGATCGTCGCAGGTCGGCCCGAGGCCGCCGGTCGTGACGATCAGATCGGCGCGGCCGCGCGCGATGTTCACCGCCTCGCGCAGCCGGACGGGGTTGTCCCCGACGACGCTGTGCCAATATACGTTCACGCCCATCTCCGCCAGCATCACGCTCAGATCGGCCGCGTCCGTATTGACCGTCGAGCCGAGCAGAAGCTCCGTGCCGACGGAAAGTATCTCACAGTTCATGCCTCAATCCTTATCTTTTCGCGCCCGTCAAAGGCGGCCTGCACCAGCGCGTCCACATCGAGCGCCCGCTCCGCCTCCTCGATCTCCGCAAGCTTCGGCCTCGTGCGCGGGTGGCGCGGCGTGAACACGGTGCAGCAGTCCTCATACGGCAGGATGGACGTTTCGAAGCAGCCGATCCGCCGGCTGACCGTGATGATTTCCTCCTTGTCCATGCCGACCAGCGGCTTGAGGATGGGCAGCCCGATGCACGCCTCCGTCACGCCCATGGCCTCCATGGTCTGGCTGGCAACCTGACCGAGCGACTCGCCCGTCACCAGCGCGCCGCAGCCGTTCCAGTGCGCGATCTTCTCCGCGATGCGCATCATGAACCGCCGCATGATCAGCGTGAACAGCTCCTCCGGGCATTTCTCCCGTATCTGCATCTGTATCTCCGTAAAGGGCACGACCTCCAGCGTCATCCTTCCGCACCAGGGCGTGAGGATGCGGGCCAGATCGACGACCTTCTGCTTGGCCAGCTCCGACGTGTAGGGGAAGGAGAAGAAATGCACCGGAATCAGCCGCAGCCCGCGCTTGGCCATCATGTAGGTCGAGACGGGGCTGTCGATGCCGCCGGACAGCAGCGTCACCGCGCTGCCGTTGGAGCCGACCGGCATGCCGCCCGCGCCGGAGACCGGCCGTCCGTGGACATAGGCCGCCCGCTCGCGCACCTCCAGCCACACGGTAAGCTCCGGGGTATGCATATCGGCCTTCAGATTGGGAAACGCCTCGTTCAGCTCGCCGCCGACGTACTGGCTGAGCTGGATGGAGGTCATGGGAAAGCCCTTGTCCGAGCGCTTGGACTCGACCTTGAAGGTGCGGGCCGTGCTCAGCTCGTCGTGCAGATATTCCTTTGCCTTTTCCAGCATCGCCTCCGGCGTTTTCCCGCAGGCCGCCGCCCGCGTCAGCCGCAGAATGCCGAACACATGGCGCATGGCCTCGAACGCGGCGTCCATGTCGGCGTCCTCGTTTTTCGGCTCGACGCAGACCACGGACTGCTGAAGCGTGACCGTGAATTCGCCGCAGGGCCGCAGCCGGCGGCGGATGTTTTCCAGAAGCTTCTGTTCAAAATAACGGCGGTTGAGGCCCTTGAGGACGACTTCGCCCTCCTTGAGCAGGATCAGATCGTTCATTTTCTCTCTTCCCAGATATCATAAGTTCTGTAGCCGATGGCCTCGGCGATGTGCTCGGGGGCGATGGCCTCCGCGCCGTCGAGATCGGCGATGGTCCGCGCCACCTTGCGGATGCGGTCGTAGCTGCGCGCCGTAAGGCTGAGCGCGTCAAACGCGCTTTTCATCAGCGCCGAGCATTCCGGCGACAGCGCGCACCAGCGTTCCATCTCCGCCGGGCTCATGCGGGCGTTGGAGCGCAGCCCGTCGCCGAAGCGGCTGTGCTGCCGTTCACGCGCGGCGTCCACCCGCGCCTTGATGGCGGCGGACGTTTCCCCGCTCGGGCGCGAGCGAAGCTCCTCATACTCCAGCGCCGGCACCTCGACCATGATGTCGATGCGGTCGAGCAGCGGCCCGGATACCTTTGTCTGATACTGCCGCACGGACTGCGCCGAGCAGCGGCAGCGGCCGGACGGATGGCCGTACCACCCGCAGCGGCAGGGATTCATCGCGCACACGAGCATGAAGCGGCTGGGATAGGTGGCCGAGCCGGACGCGCGGGAGATCGTCACTTCCCCCTCCTCAAGCGGCTGGCGCAGCACCTCCAGCACATCGCGGTGGAACTCCGGCAGCTCGTCGAGAAACAGCACGCCGTTGTGCGCCAGACTCATCTCCCCCGGCCGCAGATCCACGCCGCCGGCCAGCGCCTGCCGCGAGGAGGTCTGGTTCGGGGCGCGGAAGGGCCGGCGCGTGAGCACGGGGTTTTCCGGCCCCGTGAGCCCCGCGACGGACCATATCTCCGTCGAGCGCAGCGCCTCCTCGCGCGTCATGTCCGGCAGGATGCCGGGCAGGCGCTTGGCCAGCATGGACTTGCCCGCCCCCGGCGGGCCGACCATGAGCAGATTGTGTCCGCCGGCCGCCGCGACCTCCAGCGCGCGCTTGACGTTATCCTGTCCCTTGACGTCAAAGAAATCGGGATACAGCCCCGGCTCCGGCACGATCGGCCGGGGGACCGCCGGTTCGATGAGCCGCTCGCCGGACAGGTGGGCCAGCAGCTGCGGCACATCGCGCACGGGGTACACCTCCACCGTGCCGGCATAGGCGGCCTCCGCCGCGTTTTCCGCCGGAACGAACAGCCGCTTCGCGCCGGCGCGTCCGGCCGCGAGCGCCATCGGAAGCGCGCCGGACACGGGCCGCAGCTGGCCCGTGAGCGACAGCTCGCCGAAGAACATGTCGTCCGGCTGCGGCCGGCGGGCCTGCTCCGTCGCGCACAGCAGCGCCAGCAGCACCGGCAGATCGTACACCGTGCCGTTTTTCTTCGTGTCGGCCGGCGCGAGATTGACCGTTATGCGGCTCGTCGGAAATTCAAAGCCGCCGTTTTTCACAGCCGCGCGCACGCGGTCGGCCGCCTCCTTCACGGCGGCGTCCGGCAGTCCGACGATATCGAAGCGCGGCAACCCGGAGGACAGATACAGCTCCAGCTGCACCTCGTAGCCCCCGATGCCGCGCAGACCCAGAGAGCGGATCTTTGCGTACACGCAGCGCCATCTCCTTCCGACGCGGCTCGCGCCGTGATTATTTTTCCGCCGTGACGGCGATGTGCAGCTCGTCGAGCTGCGCCTGCGTGACCTCGGAGGGCGCGCCCATCATGACGTCCTGCGCGTTCTTGTTCATGGGGAAGGGGATGATCTCGCGAATGGAGCTCTCGCCCGCGAGGAGCATGACCATGCGGTCGACGCCCGGGGCGATGCCGGCGTGCGGGGGCGCGCCGTAGCAGAAGGCGTTGTACATGGCGGGGAACTTCTTTTTCACGTCCTCCTCGCCCAGACGCACCATTTCAAAGGCCTTTATCATGATCTCGGGATCGTGGTTCCGCACCGCGCCGCTCGAAAGCTCCACGCCGTTGCACACCAGATCGTACTGGTCGGCCGTGATGGTCAGCGGGTCGAGCTCGCCCCGCTCCGCCTTCAGCAGCACCTCCAGCCCGCCGCTGGGCATGGAGAACGGGTTGTGGCAGAACTCCAGCTCGCCGGATTCCTCGCCGATCTCATACATCGGGAAGTCGACGATCCAGCAGAACTCGTAGCGCCGCTCGTCCATATGCCCCGGCACGCGGGGGCCGAGCGTCTTGATGGCGACGCCGCCGGTCTTCTGCGCCTGGCCCTTCGTGCCGGCGCACAGCAGCGTCAGGCTGCCGGGGACCATGCCCAGCGCGGCAAGCTCCTGCTCGCGCCCGGCCAGGAATTTCGCCACGCCGCCGACCAGCGCGCCGTTTTCGTCCACGCGCACCCAGTAGGGCTTGGCGCCGGCCTGCACCGCCACGTCGTCGCAGAGCTTGTCGATCTGCTTGCGCGTCAGCTCCGAGCCGGTGCACACGACCGCCTTGACGCAGTCCGCGCCGGCAAAGGGCGCGAATTCCGTCGCCTTCATCGCCGCCGTCACATCCGTGAGCGTAAGGTCGATGCGCAGATCGGGCTTGTCCGAGCCGTAGGTCTCCAGCGCGTCGTTGTAGGCGATGCGGCGGAAGGGCGCCGCGGAGGCCACGTCGTAGGTGCCGTATTTGGCAAAGATGGGCGGCAGCACGTCCTCGATGACGTCGAACACGTCCTCCTGACTGGCAAACGCCATCTCCATGTCGAGCTGATAGAACTCGCCGGGGCTGCGGTCGCCGCGGGCATCCTCGTCGCGGAAGCAGGGGGCGATCTGGAAATAGCGGTCGAAGCCGGAGGTCATAAGCAACTGCTTGAACTGCTGCGGCGCCTGCGGCAGGGCGTAGAATTTGCCGGGATGCTTGCGCGCGGGCACGAGATAATCGCGCGCGCCCTCGGGGGACGAAGCCGTGAGGATGGGCGTCGTGATCTCCAGGAAATCGTGCTCCATCATAGCCTTTCGCAGCGCTGCGACGACGTTGCAGCGCAGAATGATGTTCTGCTTGACGGCCGGGTTGCGCAGGTCGAGGTAGCGGTACTTCAGCCGCGCGGTCTCGTCCGCGTCGCGGCTGCGGTTGATCTCAAAGGGCAGCTCATTGTAGCGGCAGCGGCCGAGCACCTCCACCGATTCCGGCACGAGCTCCACGTCGCCCGTGGCCTGCTTCGGATTCTTGCTGCCGCGCTCGCGCACCACGCCGCTGACGGCGACGGTCGATTCCTTGCTGATGGCGCGGAACGTGCGCATCATATCCTCTGTTTCGATGACGACCTGCGTCGTGCCGTAAAAATCACGCAGCACCGCGAAGCCGAGCGACGCGCCCACCTCGCGCAGGTTTTCAAGCCAGCCGCAAAGGCGCGCCGGCCTGCCCGCGTCGGCCAGACGCAGCTCGCCGCAGGTATGAGTTCTGTTTTGTGTCATTGCTTTATCTCCTTTACGGGCTTTGCCGCCGTTTGTGTCTTTTCCAGAATAAGCCGCGCCGCCGCGTCGGCGGAGACGACGGTCTGGCTGCCGGTGGTCAGATCCTTGAGGGAAACGGCCTGCTTTTCCGCCTCGTCGCTGCCGAGAACGACCGCGAAGGGCACGGACAGCTTGTCGGCGTAGCCGAATTTGGCCTTGAGCTTTTTCGGCTCGAGATAGACCTGCGTGCGCACGCCGGCGGCGCGCAGCTGCGTGGCGACGGAGGCCGCGTAGCCGAGCACGGACTCGTCCATCGGGATCACCAGCGCGTCGCAGGGCGCGCTGACGGCCTCGTCGTTGAGAAGGCCCTGCTCCTGCAGAACGTAGAACAGGCGCGTCACGCCGATGGAAACGCCCACGCCGAGCAGCTTTTTGTCCGTGTAATACCCGGCCAGATCGTCATAGCGGCCGCCGGAGCACACCGAGCCAAGCTCGGGATAATCGAGAAGCTGCGTTTCATACACCGTCCCGGTGTAATAGTCAAGACCGCGCGCGATGGTCAGATCGAGCCGCCATTTGTCGTCCGGCACGCCGAAGCCGCCGAGCAGCCCTGTGACCTTCTCCAGCTCGTCCAGCCCCTCGTCCAGAAGCGCGTTCTGTCCCCGCAGCGCGTAAGGCTCCCCGGACTCGATCACGTCCATCAGCCCCTTCGCGCTCTCCGGGGCCACGCCGTAATCCGTCGTAAGGATGTGCTCCACCTTCTCGCGTCCGATCTTTTCCAGCTTGTCGATCGTCTGCATGACGCCGGCGGCGTTTCCGCCCAGTCCGAAAAGATCGAACAGGCCGTTGAGCACCTTGCGGTTGTTGATGCGGATGACGAAACGCTCGATGCCCAGCCGGCGGAACACCTCGCAGATGACCGCGGGCATCTCCGCCTCGTTCGCCGGGTCGAGCCCGCCGTCGCCGATGACGTCGATATCGGCCTGATAAAACTCGCGGAAGCGGCCGCGCTGGGCGCGCTCGCCGCGGTACACCTTTCCGATCTGGTAGCGGCGGAAGGGGAAGGCGAGCTGGCCGTAGTGCAGCGCGACGTATTTCGCCAGCGGCACGGTCAGATCAAAGCGCAGCGCCAGATCGCTGTCGCCCTTGGTGAAGCGGTATATCTGCTTTTCGGTCTCGCCGCCGCCCTTGGCCAGAAGCACATCCGCCGCCTCGATCACCGGCGTGTCGATGGGCGTGAAGCCATAGAGCGAATACGTCTCGCGCAGCACCTTCATAATGGCGCGAAGCTGCGTCTGCGGGCCGGGCAGCAGCTCCATGAAGCCCGACAGCGTGTGGGGTTTGATTCGGTTCATATCCTGCCCTCCCGGATTATTTCTTGGGATTGACGATGTCGCGCCAGTCCAGATCGCCGCGGCGCAGGCCCTGCACGAGCACCTCGGCCGTCGCCACATTGGAAGCGAAGGGGATATTGTACATATCGCACAGCCGCGCGATCTCGTTGACGGGGCCGGCCAGCTCCGGACGGCTCGGGTCGCAGAAGAACATGACGAGGTCGATCTCGTTGTAGGCGATGCGCGCGCCGATCTGCTGGGTGCCGCCCTGCGCGGCCGACATGTACAGGTCGATATCCAGCCCGGTCGCCTCGGCGACGAGCCGGCCCGTGGTATTGGTCGCGATGAGCTTATGCCGGGCCAGGATTCCGCAGTAGGCGATGCAGAACTGGACCATCAGCTCCTTTTTGCCGTCGTGGGCCATAAGCGCGATATTCATAAGTAACACCTCATTTATTTTCTTTCCCCCGCAGGGGCAATCGGGTCCGTCGGGACAAAGGGATATTATATCCCGCTTTTTCAGCGAAGTAAAGTCATCTCCTGCTCAAGCTGCGCGGTGCTGTCGCGGAAGGAGAAGTAATATTCGAGCACCTGCCGCGCCATCTCCGCCACCTCCGCGCCCGCGCCGCCGTTTTCCAGAACGACGGCCACGGCGATCTCCGGGTCGTCAAACGGCGCGTAGCAGACGAAAAGGCCGTCGTTCGTGCCGACGTTCTGGGTCGTGCCGGTCTTGCCGGCGACCTCGACCGTGTAGCCGTTGAAGGCGCTGTAGCCGGAGCCGGCCGGGCTGTGGGTAACGCCGTACATACCCTCGTGGATGGCGTCCCATATCTCGGCGTCGGCCTCGATCTCGCCGTAAATGTCCGGCTCGCGCTCATAGATCGTGCGCGCGTAGTCGTAGCTGACGGCCGATTTGAGGATGGAGCAGTTGTATACCGTGCCGGAGTTTGCAATGGCGGCGACGTAGCGGGCGATCTGCAGCGGCGTGATCTGCGTGACGCTCTGGCCGATGGCCAGCTGCAGCGTGTCGCCGGAGTACCAGCCGGCGTCCTCCGTGCCCTTGAATATCTCGGCCTTGACCTCGGGCGTCGCCACATAGCCCTTGTATTCCGGCAGCTCGATGCCCGTGCGCTGGCCCATGCCGAGGCGCGTGGCGTAGTCGTAGATCAGCTCGTTGCCGAGCCGGTCGCCGACCGTCCAGAAAAAGACGTTGCAGCTGTTGAGAATGCCGTTGACGAGATCCATCGGCCCGTGGCCGTAGATGTTCCAGCAGTACGGCGCGTAGCCCGCCGTTTCATAAAGCGTGAACTGGCCCGTGCAGTCGATCTCCTCGCCGAGATAGACCTTTCCCTCGCACAGCCCGGCCAGCGCCGTGCAGAGCTTGAACGTCGAGCCGGGGGAATAGGTGCCGAGCAGACAGCGGTTGAACAGCGGCCGGTTTTCGTCCCGGTTGAGCTCGGCGTAATCGTCCAGCATGGTCTCGAGCGTGAACGTCGGATAGCTCGCCATGCACAGCGGCTCGCCGGTGCGGCAGTCCACGGCCACGATCGCGCCGCCGGTGATGAGATCCTTTTTCTCCTTGCCATAAACGGCGTAGAGCAGATTGTCCTCCTCGCGCTGGGCGTTTTCCTCCGCGATGTAGTTGGCCAGCACCTGCTCGGCCATGGCCTGCAGCTCGATGTCCACCGTGAGATAGACGTGGTTGCCCGGCTGCGGCTCCGATTCGTTCCCGCTCCCGTCCACGTACACCGTGCTCGTCACGACACCCTCGGACGTGCGGGTGACGGCGGCGGTCCCGTCCCGGCCGTGCAGATAGCTCTCAAAGGCAAGCTCCGCCCCGTCCTTGCCGACGCTGGCGTTGAAGCTGTAGCCGAGCTCCTTGTATTTTTCATAGTCCGCGTCCGTCATCAGTCCCGTATAGCCGAGGATATGGGCCGCGTACTGGGTGTTGTATTCGCGGATATAGCTGACGGTCACGTCCACGCCGCCGATGTTCGATTCCATCAGCGCCGTGATCGTCTCGATGGACACGTCCTGCGCGAAGGTGTAGTCGGAGGTGTTGATGACGTAGCGGACGTTGATGGAGTAGCGCACGCCGGCGATGATGCGCATATCCTCGGCGGAGTAGTTGTTGTCGATGCCGTAGCGCGTGCGCATTTTGGCCATGACCTCCACGGCGGAGGCGTCGGATTTCAGCCCGTTCGCGGCCAGCCACGCCTGCAGCAGCTCCGTTTCGATATCGCTGAGACTCTCCTTGAATTCAAACGGCGCCGTCATGGAGATGGGCAGCTCGTCGTTGTAGCCGTCGCCGTGCTCCGTGATAAGGCGGCAAAGCTCGAGGATATCGGCGTTTATGCGCTCGTTGTCGTTGTCGATGAACAGCTCGTCCTCGTCGATGACCAGGTTGTTGCAGTTTCGGTTGGACACGAGCAGCCGCCCGTAGCGGTCGAGAATATTGCCGCGCGCGGCCGCCACCGTCTCATACGAAACGATGGAATTCGTGGACGCCTCGTAGGCCTGCTCGCCCTCGATGACCTGCAGGCGGTACAGCCGCGTCAGATACAGCACGAGCAGCACGAGCATGAACACGGCCAGCGAGGCCAGCCGCCCGCTGGAGATGACTTTTCTCATAAACGGTTCCTTTCCGGGGTCAGGCGCCGGCCGACAGATCGCGGCCGGCAATGGCGCGGCAGGGGTAGTAGATCACGGCCACGAACGGCAGGCTCCACAAAACCTGCAGAAGCCCCGTCCGCAGCACAGGCCACGCCCTTGTGTCGGTGAAAAACAGGAAATGGAACATCTGGCACAGCGCGCACGCCGAAAGCACCAGCGCCGAAAGCACCAGCGCCGTCACAAAGCCGCGCCGCAGCTCATACCGGCACAGAACACCCGTGAAATACCCGGCTGCCGTCAGAAGGATCATGAACATGACGGTCGTTTCGCTCTGGGCCATGTCCGTGAAATACCCGGCCGCCAGCCCGTACATCGCGCCCCAGACGCCGCCCTCGAACAGTCCCACGCACACCACGGACACCGGCACGAACACGGCCCGCACGCCAAGCGGCGCCACGTTTGCCAGCAGCACGTTCTGCAGCAGGAACAAGATCAGCAGCATCAGCCCGTATACGCACGCGCGCCGCAGCTTTTCCAGGTCGATCAGATCATACAGCATCCCGCTCACTCCACGACGGCAAAATCCGTCACGATAAACACGCTCGACAGCGTGCCCAGATCGCACGCCGGGTCGACCACGCCGTATGTCGTCTGGCCGCCGGCCTCGGACATGACGGCGCCGATATAGCCGATCACAAGCCCCTGCGGGATGTTCTCGCCCTTGCCGGAGGTCAAAACCGCGTCGCCCTCGACCATCTGCGCGCCGTCCACCAGATACGTCAGCTTCAGCTCCTGCTGCTTCATCAGCGCGAAATCGCCGATGCACATGCCGGCCGCCTGCGCCTGTCCGACGAGCGCGCCGACGTTCGTGGCCGAGTCCACGACCGTGCGCACCGTGGCCCAGGTGTCGCCCAGCTCCGTGACCGTTCCGACGAGCGCGCCGTATTCCGTGATGACGCAGTCGCCCACGGCGATCTCCTGCGCCGCGTTCGACGAGCCCTTCGAGATCGTGAAGCTGCTCGACCAGTTCGAGGCCGACCAGGAGATGAGCTTGGCCGGTTCGAGAACATAGTCCGTGTGGGACTGGCGGAAATTGAGAAGCTCCTTGAGATGGGCGTTCTCCTCCTCCAGCTCCGCGGCGTTGATGGCCGCCAGCTGCGCCTCGGCCAGCTGGGCGCGGAGAGAGTTGTTCTCCGCGACAAGCTGATCGTACTGGTAAATGTAGCCGTAGATGCCCTCCAGCCACTCCACGGCGGCGGCCGCCGCCTTTTTCACCGGCACGGACACGTCGCCCGTCAGATTGCGCACCAGCCCCGCGCGTCCGCCCAGCAGAGACGCCGAGATCGCCACGATCAGCACCAGCGCCGCCGCGATCAGACCCACGCGCAGCCCGCTTTGTTTCAGATAATTCTTCAAATCAGTTCCACTCCAAAATGCTCCAGCATCCGCCCCAGCGCGCACAGCGGCAACCCGACGACGTTGAAATAGTCGCCCTCGATGCCCTCGACAAAGAGCGCCGCCTTTCCCTGCGCGGCGTAGGCGCCGGCCTTGTCCAGCGGCTCGCCGCTGGCCGCGTAGGCCGCGATCTCCCGCTCCGAAAGCTCCCGGAAGCGAACGTGCGTGACCTCCGCGTGCGTCCGCTCCTCGCCGCCGCCGATCACGGCCACGCCGGTGCAGACCCGGTGCGTCCGGCCGGACAGCGCGCGCAGCATGGCGCGGGCCTCGGCCTCGTCCGCCGGCTTGCCCAGAATGCGCCCGTCCAGCTCGACGACCGTATCCGCGCCGATGACCAGCGCCTCCGGCCGCAAAGCCGCGACCTGCCGCGCCTTGCCGAGCGCGATGGCCCGCACCGCGCCGCAGGCGTCGCCGGAGGCGGGCGTGTTTTCCGGCCCTTCGGCCGGCTGTATCTCAAAGGAAAGCCCCAGCGAGCCGAGAAGCTCGCGCCGCCGGGGCGAGGCGGAGGCAAGAACGATCATAGTATCCCTTTCGCGTACAGGCCGCGCGTAACTCCGTGCGGCGTATAATCCTCGCGGTATTTATACCGCCGTGTCACTTCCACGCACTCGCGCGGGCCCTCCGCGGAAAACAGGAGCCGGACGCCCCACAGCCCCGCGTCGAGATAACGCTCGGCGGCGTCGGCCAGAAAGATCTTTCCGCTGTCAAATACCACGCTGCGGCAGCCGTATTCCTTCAATACCGGAAACGCCTCGCCGTCGCCGCCGTACATCATAACGGGCCGCGCGCAGATGCAGCGCCCGGCGCTGCGGCGGAGCAGGCACGGCTCGGTGACCATCACGGGCACGCGCCCGTACACGACCATCTCCAGATCCAGCGGCTTGTCCAGCGCGCGTATCTGCGCCATCGACAGCAGCGGCGAAACCGCCGCCGAAAGCATCCCCGCCTGACGGAGCGCCTCCAGCGTCCGCGCGTTGGCGGCGTTGAGCCCAGTGTCGCCGCGCAGCCCCAGCCCAAGCTCCCGGGCGATCCCCAGATAACCGAGACTTCCGCCGACCAGCTCCTTCACGCCGTTTTCCGCCGCCCGTTCGGCCAGCGCCCGCACGCCGTCCATCTCCGCCTGGCTGACCGCCCGCGGGAGCACGGCCGCCGCAGAGATGCCCCGCTCGCGGAAGGGCGCCAGCGCCCCGGCGTCCTCCGCCGCCAGCTCCAGCGGCACATAAAGGAGATCGGGGTCGCAGCAGGCCAGCGCCTCCGTGAGCTGCTCCCGCCGGCTCACCTGACAGATGAGCTTCGGCTCGTCCGGGCGCGGCCCGGCCGGCGCCGCGGCCGGCGGCAGCTCGCAGACCCTCGGCTCCTTCACCTCGCGGTTCATGGCGGAAAGCCGCGCGAGCAGCTCCTTGCGCGCGTCCCTTACCGCCTCGTCGGGATAGTCCATCCGCTCGTCCACGGCGCACAGGACCTCCGTGCAGGAGTAGGGCGTTCCGGCCGTGCGGAACAGAATGCTTCGCACGCGGGAGGCCGGGATGCCCGGCCGGCCCAGATCGACCGGCTCAAAGCCCCGGAGCTCGGCGCGGTTGCCGCGCGCGTCCTCTGCGGCAAAGGCCGCTTTCTCTCCGGGCTGGATGACGGCGTAGAACTTCACCGGTATGCGCCGCAGCTCGCCGTTTATATACTGTTTGCGTATCTGTTTGAAAAAACGTTCCCTCTCCCGTCTCTGACGGCGGGTCGGCTCCACGGCGGTGCCGAGCATATCCGCCCCGCGGTCGCCGCGCAGATAGGCGTCCGTGAGACCGCCGGGACAGAAGTATTCCTGCAGCTGCTGCCGCTCCTCCGCCGTCGCCGCCGCGCGGGCGGCGATCCGGCGGGCGTACAGCGCCGTGGTGAACGCGACGTACTCCGCGCCGCGGCCGTGGCCCTCGATGGCGGCGCAGCTCACGCCGGCGTCCGCCAGCTCGCCGATATGGTCCAGCAGGCACAGCTCCTTCATGCTCAGCGGATAATCGTCCATCCGTCCGCCGAGATCATAGCGGCGGCGGCACAGCTCGGCGCACCAGCCGTTCGCTTCCTCCTGCGCCTCGCCCGCCTCCCGGCGCGCCTCGGAAAACGCGCCCATGTGGCACTGTCCCGCGCGGGAGGCGCACAGATGGCCCTGGACGCAGACGGTCGTTTCGATCCCCGCCCCCGCGCAGACGGCGCGTATCTGCTCCAGATCAAGCTCCGGCGCGAGCGCGACGCGCGAAAGCCCGATCGCCGCCGCGGCCCGCGCGCCGCCGACCGTGGAAACGCCCATGCGCACGTCGCCCCACAGCGGCATATCCGGCAGCACGGTGCGCAGCGCCCGCACCAGCCCGATATCCTCCACCACGATGGCGTCCACGCCGTTTTTCGCGGCGAACACGGCCCGCCGGCAGGCGCTCTCCACGCCCTCGTCCGACATAAGGCCGCCCAACGCCAGCGCCGTCCGGCAGCCGCGCGTGCGGCAGTAGCGCAGCGCCCGCGCGATCTGATCGGGTGAAAAGCCGCCCTCAAGCCCCTCCGGGCTCGTCAGTCCCGCGCCGATATACACGATGTCCGCGCCGCTCTGCACGGCGGCAATGACCGCCTCCTGGCTTCCGGCGGGAGACATAAGCTCCATAAACGCACTCCGTTTTGGTCCGCACAGGCCCGGCCTCGGCCGCGCCGCGGACTGGATTCGGCCCGCCCGGGCGAAGCGGAGCCGCCCGGCGCATCCCGCGGCACGCAGCGCCGCGGACGCCCGCCCCGCCGGGAGCGAGCATACTGACCGGAATCTACATTATAATCTTAATCTGTCCATATTGCAAGCGCGCACGCAAAACCGCGCGCGGGAAAATCCGCTCTTGTAAGGAGTTTTTGGCGATGGTATAATGGTGATTTACAAAAGAGAAAAGGTTTTGCGAATGGAAAAACGAGCGAAAATCACGCTGTCGGCGCCGGCCGTGCTCACCATGCCGCTGCGGGACGCCGAGCGGCTGACAAAGGCGGCAAACGGCTTTGACGCGCTGCTTTACATCTTCATACTTCAAAGCGGAGGCGAGCTGGACGAGGCGGCCGCCGCGCGCGCGCTGCGCGTTTCGCCGTCCGAGATATCCGCTTCGGCCGGACGGCTCGCGGCGCTCGGCCTTCTGTCCGGCCCGGCGGGCGGCGAAGCCGCGCTTGAGCCGGCGCAGGAGCTTCCCGAGGTCAGCGCGGAGGACATCGTCCGCCGCACGGCCGACTCGGCGGACTTTCAGGCGCTCGTGGCGGAAACGCAGCGGGTCTACGGCCGGCTCCTTTCCACCTCGGAGCTGAAGACCCTGTTCGGCTTTTACGATTATCTGGCGCTGCCGCCGGAGGTCATCATGCTGCTGATCCACCACTGCGCCGAGCAGACCGAACGGCGCTACGGCCCGGGCAAAAAGCCCGGCTTCCGCACGCTGGAAAAGGAAGCCTACGCCTGGGTCAACCGCGAGATCATCACCTACGAGCGCGCCGAGCAGTACATCGCCGAGCAGGAGCGCCGCGCCGCGCGTCTGGCCGAGGCCGCGCGCGCCGTCGGCATCCGCGACCGGGCGCCGACCGGCACGGAGCGGCGGTATCTGGAGGACTGGCTGGCGCTGGGCTTCGATCTTCCGGCGCTCGAGGAGGCGATGGAGCGAACCGTGACGAACACGGGCGCGCTGAAATGGCGCTATATGGACGGGATCGTCCGCTCCTGGGACTCCAAGGGGCTGCACACGCTCCGCGAGATCGACGCCGGCGATAAAAAGCCCGCGCGCGCGCCCGCCGAAAGCGCGCAGGGCCCGACCGCCGAGGAATTCGAGCGGATGAAAAAGCTGCGGGAAAAAGTGAGGAAGGGCTGACATGGACGGAAGACTGCTGGGACTGGCGCGCAAGGAGAAGGAGCGCATCCGCCAGCGCGCGGAGGCGGAAAACGACCGCCGGCATGCCGAGGTGTACGCCCGCGTGCCGGCGATACGGGCGCTGGACGAGCGCATCGCGGCGCTGATGGGCGAGGCGGTGAACGCCGCGCTCGGCGGGCCGGGGCGCAGCATGGACGAGCTGCAGCGCGAAAGCATCGACCTGCAGGCCGAGCGCGCCGAGCGCCTTGTGGAAAACGGCTGGCCCATCGACTATCTCGACGGCGCGTGGCAGTGCCCGAAATGCCGGGACACCGGCTTTGTGGAGGGGCGCGCGTGCCCGTGCCTGCTGACGCTGTACGAGGCGGAAAAGGCCAAGGCCCTCTCCGCGCTGCTGCGGCTCGGCGACGAGAGCTTCGGCAGCTTTGATCTCGGCCTTTACAGCGACCGGCCCGATCCCGCGACGGGCATAAGCCCCCGGGAAACGATGGAGCTGGTGTTCGACACCTGCTGCGATTACGCGCTGGGCTTCGGCCCGGACTCGCAGAATCTGCTGTTCCGCGGCGGCACGGGGCTGGGCAAGACCTTCCTGTCCGCGTGCATCGCGCGGGTCGTGTCCGAACGGGGCCACTCCGTTGTGTACGAAACGGCGGTGGACGCGCTCGGCGCGTTTGAAAGCCTCCGCTTCGCGCGCACCGACGAGGTCTCCGGCCAGGCCGGGGAAAAGGTCCGCCGGCTGCTCGACAGCGAGCTTGTCATTGTGGACGATCTCGGCACGGAGATGGTCACGGAGATGACGAAAAGCGCGCTGTACACGCTCATAAACAGCCGGCTGCTCGCCAACCGGAAAACCATCATCTCCACCAATCTCTCCTCCCGGGAGCTGGCCCGGCGCTACACGCCGCAGATCGTCAGCCGCCTGGAGGGCGAATATCAGGTTCTGTCCTTCGCCGGATCGGACATCCGGCAGATCAAAAAGGAAAGAGGTCTTGACTGATGCAGCATGAGATACGGCGCCGTCAGGCGCTTCTTGACCGCCGGGGCGATCTGGCCGAGCCGGGCTACGCAAAATCGCTCCTTCCCGTTTACGACCGGCGGGACATCCGCGCCTCGCGCCTGCGCATCAAGGAATGGGACTATTATCTCATCGTCGGGCCGAAGCACGCGCTGGCGCTGACCGTGGCCGACAACGGCTACATGGGCCTCGACTCCGTCTCGGTCCTGACGCTGGGCAAGCAGCCGTGGGAAAAGACCGTCTCGTCCATCCTCCCGCTGACGCTGGGGCTGCGCGATCTGCCGGCCAGCTCCGCCACTGGGGACATCAGCGTCCGCCACGGCGGGTGGGAGCTGCGCTTTGAGCACACGGAGACCGGCCGGCGGCTGTTTGCGTCGGTGAAGAAATTCGGCGGGCTCGGCTCCCTGCGGGCCGACGTCCGGCTGACGGAGGAGCCGGCGGAATCCATGGTCATCTGCACGCCCTTCGACAAGCCCGGCCGCTTCTATTTCAACCAGAAGATCAACTGCATGCGCGCCTCCGGCCGCGTCGTGCTCGGCGGCCACGAATTCACGTTCCGCCCCGAGGACAGCTTTGCCGTTCTCGACTGGGGCCGCGGCGTATGGACGTACGACAACACCTGGTACTGGGGCAGCTTTTCCGGTCTGGACACCGCCGGGAACGTGTTCGGCTTCAACATCGGCTGCGGCTTCGGCGACACCTCCGCCGCCACGGAGAACATGCTGTTTTACAACGGCCGCGCCCACAAGCTCGGCGAGGTGTATTTCCGCATCCCCGAGGCGCACGGGCGGGACGATTTCATGTCCCCGTGGCGCTTCGATTCCGACGACGGCCGCTTCGAAATGAGATTCGTCCCGGTGCTCGACCGCGCCGCGGACATGAATCTCGGCGTGCTGCGCTCGGATCAGCATCAGGTGTTCGGCCGCTTCACCGGCCAGGCCGTGCTGGACGACGGGACGGTCGTCGAGCTGCGGGACGCCATGGGCTTTGCCGAAAAGGTACATAACAAGTGGTAACGCAAAAGGGAAGCCGGCGGCTTCCCTTTTTTCGTTTCCGTATGTCTCAGAGACTGCGCAGATAGCCCTCAAGGATAAGCGACGCGGCGACCGCGTCCACGTTCCGGCGGTGCTTCTTCTCCTTTTTCCCCGCCGCGTGCAGAATGGCGTGCGCCTCCACGCTGCTGCGTCTTTCGTCCCAGAGCACGACGGGCGGCGCGCCGGCCTGCTCCAGCAGGGCCGCCAGCGCGCGGGATCTCTCGGCCCGCGGGCCCTCCGTCCCGTCCATGTTCTTCGGCAGCCCGAGCACGATCCGCTCCGCCTCCCGCGCTGCGGCCTCGTCCGCGATGCGCCGCGCCAGCGCCTGCGCATTCCATTCCTCGACCACCCACGCTTCGCCGGGGAGCGTCCCCGTCCGGTCGGACACGCACAGCCCCGTGCGCACCTCGCCGTAGTCAACGGCCAATATCCTCATGCGTCCTCCCTTTCCGTCAGTCCCCCGCGCCGCAGCGCCCGCACGATCGGCGGGAGCAGGAGCGTATACAGCCCGCTGGTGACGAGCCCGGCGGCGACCCGCAGCGCGACGCTCGGCAGCGTCGCGGCAAAGGGGTAGGCGAACACGCGGCTGTCGACCCACATGACGCCGGTGTTGAGCGCCGTGACCGCGAGCGCCGTCCCAACGAGCACCGCCGCCAGCTGTCCGCGCCCGTACCGGCCGCCGCGGCGGCGCGCCCACAGCCCGACGAGCAGCCCGCGCACAGCGGCCGGCAGCATCCACAGCGGCGTCGTCACGGACAGGCCGTACGGCCCGAGGAGCTGCCCGAGGAAGCTGCCGAGCAGCCCGATGACGAGCCCGTCGGCCGGGCCGAACAGGATCGCGCCGATCAGCAGCGGCAGCGCATCGAACGACAGCTTCAGGTTCAGCAGACTCACGGACGCGAAGCTTGACAGCAGCACATACAGCGCCGCGCACAGCGCGTCGATGACAAGACGTTTTGTTTTCATATTCGGTTTTCCCTCCAGCGGAATGCGGAGCAAGCATCGCGGGCCGTTCCGGCCCTTCGTCGCCCGACAACTTCCCAATCCGGGCGCACTTGACGCGCTTGTCCTACTCTGATTTGATCTGCACGGGCGAAGTGAATCCGCCCGGCATAATTCAAAAGGCCCCACAATCCTTTTGAATTTACGCCCGCCCCCGGCGGGCGAGCCGTGTTTCCCGCGCCCGTTCTCCTCGGGCAGAGGCTTGATCT
>CAKTQV010000018.1 GCA_934597255.1 uncultured Oscillospiraceae bacterium | reverse complement strand
ATCAGTGCAGTAAGCAGCAGCGCCAGAATTCTGCCGGCAGTATTCGTCCTATTCATCTTCATTCGTTTTATTCCTCCTTGTTATTGTTGTTTGTCTGTAGCGTTTCCGCTGCTTTTGCCTTATCTTTACCTTCTCCGAAGCCGTAGCGGAAACACACGGCGTTTGTGGGACAGGCGCGTATGCACATCCCACAGCGGATGCACTCGGTGTGGTTGGGCGTCTTTGTCACATCCACATCCATCTTGCAGGCTTTGGCGCATTTCCCGCAGGAGACGCACTTGTTTTTATCCACCTTCATTTGGAAGAGGGACACCCTGTTGAGCAGTGCGTAGAACGCCCCCAGCGGACAGAGCCACTTGCAGAAGGGACGGTAGAACACCACGCTCAGCACGATCACCGCCAGCAAGATGCCGAATTTCCATGTAAACAGGCTCCCCAGCGCCGCCCGGATGCCGGAATTGGCAAGGGACAGCGGGATGGCCCCCTCCAGCACGCCCTGTGGGCAGAGGTATTTACAGAAGAACGGGTCTCCCATGCCCACGTCGTTCACAAGGAACGCCGGCAGCAGGAGAACCATCACCAGCAGGACGGCGTATTTCAGGTATGTCAGGGGCTTGAGCTTCTTTGTGGAGAGCTTCTTTGTCGGGATCTTATGCAGCAGCTCCTGAAACCAGCCAAAGGGGCACAGAAAGCCGCAGATGAAGCGTCCCAGCAGGACTCCCAGCAGGATGAGAAACCCTGTGATATAATAGGAGAAGCTGAACTTTGACGAGCCTACCACCGCCTGAAACGCCCCGATAGGACAGGCACCGGAGGCCGCTGGGCAAGAGTAGCAGTTCAGCCCCGGCACGCAGACGGTCTTCCCCGCCCCCTGATACAGTCCGCCCTTGAGAAAGTTCGGCAGATGCAGGTTGGTCAGCAGCGTCGCCCCCGCCTGAATCCAGCCCCGGAAGCGGGACATGGTCTGTGAAACGCCTGAAAACTTTTTACCCAATGCCCACACACTCCAGACATAATTTGATTGCTTTGCTCAGCACCGTCGCCGCCTCGCCCCGCCATACGCCGAAGCACAGCATGGCGGCTCCGGCCATCAGCAGCGCGATCTGCGCCGCGGCCTTTTTCCCGCAGCTCATTTTTCATCACCCTTTCCGATTTTCTGCCCCCATCATAGTGCGGGAGAGTTAAAGTCTCTGTTAAGAACAAATACTTAACGCAAACCTTATCTATTCTTGCTATAATGAAAGCAACACAAAAACGGAGAAATAAAAAGGAGGGCTCTCATGCACCTTTTAGTAATCGAAGATGAACGCGCCCTGTGTGAAACGATCGTCCGCAGCCTGCGGCGGCTGGCCTACAGCGTGGACTACTGCTACGACGGGGAGAAGGCTCTGGAGCTGCTGGGCGTGGAGAGCTACGATCTGGTACTTCTCGACCTGAACCTGCCGAGGAAGGACGGTATGACGGTGCTGCGGACCCTGCGGCAGACCGACCGTGAGACGCGGGTGCTGATCCTCTCCGCCCGCAGCGAGGTGGAGGACAAGGTGCAGGGGCTGGACGCAGGAGCCAACGACTATCTGGCAAAGCCCTTCCACTTAGCTGAATTGGAGGCCCGCATCCGCAGCCTGACATTGCGGCGGTTTACCCAGCAGGATGTGCTGCTGACCTGCGGAGGCCTGATCTTTGACACCCGCTCCCGTACCGCCACCGTCAATGGGCAGACGCTGACGCTCACCCGCAAGGAAACGGGGATACTCGAATACCTGATGGTGCATCAGGGGCGGCCCGTGAGTCAGGAGGAGCTGATGGATCACGTTTGGGACAACAGCGTGGACAGCTTCAGCAATTCCATTCGCGTCCACATCTCCGCCCTGCGCAAAAAGCTCCGCGCCGCGCTGGGCTATGACCCCATCCGCAACCGCATCGGCGAGGGCTATCTGATGGGAGGCGAGGAGGAATGAAGCGGCTTTCCCTGCAGTGGCGCATCACGCTGATGTCCGTCCTGCTCATCGGCATCACCTGCGTGGCCATGAATTTGCTGCTGTGCTCCTCCGGTGTGTACTATATGGACACCATTGCGGACAGCTTACAGGGCGGCGGCACGGTGATCCTGAATGATGGCGGAGCGGCGAGCTTTGACCCGCAGCTCATAGCGCCCAACGAGGAGCTGACCATCGTCGTCGATGGGGCGCAGGGGCGCTTCCGCACCACCAACTGGTACATCACGGCTGCGGTAACGCTGCTCAGCGGCATTCTTGCCTACTTCGTCAGCGGACGTGCCCTCAAGCCCCTGCGCAGCTTTGCTTCTCAGGTGGAAATGGTGCAGCTGAACAATCTGGCGGATATGAAGATCGATGAAGATGTGCTTCCGGAGTTTAGGCAGCTCAGCCGCTCCTTCAATCAGATGCTGGAGCGGCTGAACAACGCCTTTGCCGCCCAGCGGCAGTTCACCGGCAATGCCGCCCACGAGCTGCGCACGCCGCTGGCGCTGATGCAGGCGCAGCTGGAGTTGTTTTCCGCGGAGCATCCCGATGTGCGGCCGGAGACGGCGGAGTTTCTCACGCTTTTGCGCGAGCAGACGGAGCGGCTGACGCAAATGACCAGGACGCTGCTGGAGATGAGCAATCTGCAGCAGGTGGCGCGGAATGAGCAGCTTCAGCTCGCCCCCATGGTCGAGGAGATCTTCACAGATCTCGCGCCGCTGGCGGAGAAGCGAAGCATCTCGCTGGAAGCGGAGGGCGACGCTGTTCTGACCGGCAGCGACGCGCTGATCTACCGCCTGCTCTTTAACCTGACGGAGAACGCCGTCAAATACAACCGCCCCGGCGGCTCGGTGCGGGTCGAGCTTGCGCAGGGGCAGGAAAAGTGCATCATTCGCGTTTCCGACACCGGCTGCGGCATTCCGGAGGAATATCAGCGGAGCATTTTCCATCCCTTCTTCCGGGTAGACAAATCCCGCAGCCGCGAGTACGGCGGCGCGGGACTGGGGCTTTCTCTGGTGTGGGAGATTGCCAATCTCCACGGCGGCTCCGTTTGGGTGGAGGAAAGCTCGGACAAGGGCACGACCATTGCGGTGGGGTTGCCGCTACAGTGATATTGCACTCAAAATCTCCGGTGAGCAGTTTGCGGAATGCAGAATCTGTATCTCGTTACAAATAAATAAGCTGTGCAGCGGGAGCGCCTTTCAGGTTGCTCCCGGCTTTTACTGTGCTTCTGATTCCCAAACCTGAAAAGGAAAGATTTGTATAATGCAATGACATGAACGATCTCTGTGCAGATATGATCAAGAGGCTTTAACCAAAGACCATGCACGGCTTATCCATGTGCGGCAAATTCATATTTTAAAACCCCGTACAGAGAAATCTAAAGCACGGTCTCGATCACGCATAAAATCGATAGTCTGCTATTGGCATCGAAATGAAAGCGTGCTATCATTATCACAGATTTAGAAGGAGGCGGTTGTATGGCAAATACAATTCCCAACGGACAACTCATCAAATTGCTGCATGATCGGCTGGAAAAGCAGGCGAACAACACCCTGCGAAGGAAAGATCTGACTATGATGCAGATTTCGGTTCTGATGGAGCTGCAAAAAGCCGAGCAGAAGCAGCACCCCATGAAAGAACTGGAACGGAAATTCTGTGTCGCGCAATCTACCGTGGCAGGAATCATCTCTCGCTTGGAGCAAAAGGGCTTCGTGGAAGCGTTAGGAGATGCTTCCGATAAGCGGATCAAGGTGGTGCATATCACACCTGCCGGAGAAGCCTGTTGCCGGGAAGCAGCCGGATTCATGGCAGAAGCGGAGCAAATGCTGCTGCATGGGTTTTCCGAGGATGAGAAAGTCTTATTCAATCAGCTTTTGGCAAGAGCCGCAGAAAATATGAAGTGAATACCCGCCGCGCTTGGCGGGGTTCGCTCCGGGTAAAACAATAGCGTACTATTATAATTAGAGGACATTATGGAAGATAATAAGTCAATGGAAGTCTTTGCGAAGGCACCGATTCGCAAAGCGGTTTTACAAAATGCACTGCCCGCAATGGCGGCGATGCTCATGGTGCTGATCTACAATCTGGCGGACACCTTTTTCCTCGGGCAGACCCATGATGATCTGCAAGTGGCGGCAGTCTCCCTTGCCACGCCGGTTTTCCTGCTGTTCATGTCCGTGGGAACAGTCTTCGGCATCGGCGGCACCTCGGTGATCTCCCGCGCCTTGGGCGAGGGACGGAGAGACTACGCAAAAAAGGTCTGCTCGTTCTGTATGTGGTGCTGTGTTGCCGTCGGGGTGCTGATGTCTGCACTGTTCCTGATTTTCATGGATCAGATTCTCGCCATGATCGGCGCAAGCGCGGAAACCTGGGACTATGCGAAAACCTATCTGACGATTGTAAGCTGCTCCGGTCCGTTTGTGTTGATTGCCAACTGCTACTCCAATGTCATCCGCGCTGAGGGGCAGTCCGGTAAGGCGATGATGGGTCAGCTTTTGGGAAATCTCCTGAATGTCATTCTTGACCCCATTATGATCCTTGTGTTCGGCTGGAACATTGCCGGTGCAGCCATTGCGACCGTCATCGGAAACGTGGTGGGTGCGGGCTATTACATTGCCTACTTCCTGAAAGGCTCATCCTCCCTCAGCATCAGCCTCAAGGACTTTTCTGTGAAGGAAAAGGTTGCCGCCGGCGTTCTGGCAATCGGCGTTCCCGCTGCCTTGGGAAATCTTCTGATGAGCCTTTCCAGCATCATCATGAACAGTCAGATGGCAAAGTACGGCGACATGGCGGTAGCCGGAGTGGGCGTTGCCATGAAGGTCACAATGATGACCGGCATGGTCTGTATCGGACTTGGGCAGGGCGTTCAGCCGCTGTTGGGCTACTGTGTCGGTGCGAAAAACTGGGAGCGCTACAGAAGCGCCCTCAGATTCTCGCTGATATTCGCCTTTTCCCTCAGCACCGTGCTGACGCTGATCTGCTACCTCTTTACCGGACAGATCGTCAGCGTATTCCTCACGGATGCGGCAGCGTATGACTACGGCGTTTCCTTTGCCCGCATTCTCCTTTGCACCAGCTTCCTGTTCGGCGTATTCTATGTGCTGATCAACGCGCTGCAGGCCCGCGGCGCGGCGACGGAATCCCTGATCGTCAACATCTCCCGTCAGGGGCTGATCTACATTCCGGCTATGTTCA
Organism: uncultured Oscillospiraceae bacterium; assembly: GCA_934597255.1. Taxonomy (GTDB): domain Bacteria; phylum Bacillota; class Clostridia; order Oscillospirales; family Oscillospiraceae; genus CAJOIG01. The sequence continues at coordinate 29,039 of CAKTQV010000018.1, read as the reverse complement.
TTCTCGGCGCGATCTTCCACGAAACAGGGTTGATCTGGGCGCAGCCTGTGGCGGATATACTGTCTCTTCTGCTGGCTATCGGGCTGTATTTGCACATTTCACGCAAAAACTGACTTTGGGAGTTGGGATGGAGATCCTTCGGCTGCCCGTATCTCATTCTATTGGAACGAACCAAATTTGGATTTTTTCAAAGAATTTTTTCGACCGGCTTTCAGGGACAAAAAAAGCCCCTATCACATCAAGAGGATGTAATAGGGGCAGAAATAGAAAAAGCCCGCTGACCGAAATCAGCGGGCTTAATTCATATGAACTTATCGTATGCTATCGGAACTTGTCTGCAATCGCAGAATTTCAAACGCATTTTTGGCGTAAGCTCGGAGTAAATTGGCGTAAGTTGTGGCGTAAGCACCGACAATTTGGGGCCAATCAATAGAGCTTTGCGCCTGCCGGAATGTGAGGATCGACCATCAGCAAATGCAACTTTTCTTCGCCGTTTTCCTGATGCACGGCGGAGATCAGCATACCGCAGGAGTCGATGCCCATCATCGGGCGAGGCGGCAGGTTGGTGATGGCGATACAGGTCTTTCCAACCAGTTCTTCCGGCTCATAATATTCGTGAATACCACCCAAAATGACCCTATCTACGCCGGTTCCGTCGTCCAAAACGAACTTTAAGAGCTTTTTGGACTTCTTCACAGCTTCGCATTCCTTAACCTTGACCGCACGGAAATCGCTCTTAGAGAAGGTGTCAAAATCGACCTGATCTTGGAACAGCGGCTCGATCTCCACATTGGAAAAATCAATTTTCTCCTCCGCGGCGGGCGCGCTCTCGGCAGGCTTTTCGACCTTCTTGTCGGAGTCCAGCGGCTTCATTGTGGGGAAAAGGATGACGTCCCGGATGGAGTCGACGCCGGCAAGAAGCATCACGCTCCGGTCGATGCCGATGCCCATACCGCCCGTGGGCGGCATGCCATATTCCAGCGCCTCGCAGAAATCTACGTCCATATCGGTCGCCTCGTCGTTTCCGGCGGCCTTCATTTCGGCCTGACGCTCAAAGCGCAGCCGCTGATCGAGCGGGTCGTTCAGCTCGGAGAAGGCGTTGGAGAACTCGCAGCCGTCGATGAACAGCTCAAAGCGCTCCGTCAGCCGCGGGTCGGCCGGGCTGCGCTTTGCCAGCGGCGAGACCTCGACCGGGTGCAGCATGACGAACGTGGGCTGCACAACGCTGCCCTCGACCTTCTGATCGTAGCACTCGTACAGCGCCTGGCCCCAGGTCTGATCCACGCCGTCCATATCCACGCCGGCGTCCTTCGCGGCCTGCACCGCCCAGGCGTCGTCGGCATTGGCCATGAAGTCGATGCCGAGATGCTCCTTCACAAGCTCCGCCATGCTTTTGCGGGCAAACGGCGGCGTAAGATCGATCGTCTTGCCGTGCCAGGTGAGCTGATAGCTGCCGCAAAGCTCGATGGCCGCCGTGGAGAGTATCTCCTCCATGATGTCCATCATCACGTTGTAATCGGCGTAGCTCTCGTACAGCTCGACGGTCGTGAACTCGGGGTTGTGCTTGGTGTCCATGCCCTCGTTGCGGAAAATGCGGCCGATCTCGTACACGCGCTCCATCCCGCCGACGATCAGCCGCTTGAGATTCAGCTCCGTGGCGATACGCAGATACATGTCAATGTCGAGCGTGTTATGGTGCGTGATGAACGGGCGGGCGTTCGCGCCGCCGAGAATGGTGCCGAGCACCGGCGTCTCCACCTCGTAATAGCCGCGCGCGTCGAGAACGCGGCGGACGATGCGGATGAACTTCGTCCGCATTTCAAACACGCGGCGGCTGTCCTCGTTCATGATCAGATCGACATAGCGGCGGCGATAGCGCTGCTCCATATCGGTCATGCCGTGGAACTTCTCCGGCAGCGGCCGCAGGGACTTGGACAGCAGCTCGATCTTTTTCACATGAACGCTGACCGTTTCCGTGCGGGTCTTGAAAACAAAGCCCGTCGCGCCGACAATATCGCCGACGTCCCAGGTCTTGACCTCGGCGAGCGCGTCGCCCAGATCGTCCACGGAAACATAAAGCTGGATGCGGCCGCGGTCATCCTGAATGTCCAGGAACCCGGCCTTACCGTGCACGCGCTTGGCCATGATGCGCCCGGCGACGGACACATCCTGTCCCGCCAGCGCATCGTAGTCCGCCGTGACCTGCGCGGAATAGTGGCTGCGCACAAAGCGGGTTATATGATAGGGGTCATGCCCCTCGTCCTGAAGACGGAACAGCTTCTCGCGGCGCACCCGCATCTCATCGGACAGGCCGGCGGGCTCGCGGCGATAGCCCTCGGGGTAATTGCTCATCGTTTTCTATCCTCCGTACAGGGTCAGTAATTGACCTCGATAATCTTGAACTGAAGCTCGCCGGCCGGCGCCTCGACCGTGACGGTCTGGCCGACGCGGTGGCCGATCAGCCCGCGGCCGAAGGGAGAATCCTCCGAAATGCGGCGGGACTGGGGGTTGGCCTCCTGGCTGCCGACGATCTGGTATTCCTCTTCCTCGTTGAACTCGATGTCCAGCACGCGCACGCGGCTGCCGATGCCGACGACGCCCTTTTTCCCTTCCACCGGCTCAACGATCTCGGCGTTGGCCAGCAGGTTTTTATACTCGGCGATCTTGGAATAGAGCTTGCCCTGCTCCTCTTTCGCCTCGTCGTATTCGCTGTTTTCGGACAGATCGCCGTAGCTGCGGGCTTCCTTTATCAGCTCCGAGACTTCCTTTTCGCGAACGGTCTGCATATACTCGAGCTCTTTTGTCAGCTCGTCGTAGCGCTCGCGGCTCATCTTGTATTTGGTTTCGCTGGCCATAGCTATACCTCCGAACGGTTTGATTACTTATATCGGTATATTATATAAAAAATATACAACCTCTGTCAAGAGCGAAGCGCGGCGACCGCCGCCTGTATCTGCGGGTCGTCCGCCGGCGCAAGCTCGCCCGCGGCGAAAAGCGTCCGCTGCCCGTCGTCCAACTCCTGCGTCACGTCGGGCGTGATACCGCCGGTCTGGGAAAGATCCACGCGCTGCGGCGTGAGATACACATAGCACGACATATGCACGGCGCTCCCGTCGGACAGGACATAGGTCAACTGGCTGCGTCCCTTGCCCGTTGTGGCCTCCCCGGCCACGACGGCCCGCCCGTATTCCTGCAGCGCTGCGGCGAAAAATTCCGCCGCAGAATAGGAATCGGCGTTGACGAGCACCGCCAGCGGAATGTCCGCATACGCGCTGTCCGAGCGTTCCACGACCTCACGGCCGTTCTTATCCGCCCGGATGAACAGATCGCCCTCCGGCAGCAGATAGTCCAGCAGCTCGCACAGCTCCGACACGCGCCCGCCCGGATTGCTCCGCACGTCGAACACGATGCCCTCGACGCCCTGCTCCATGAGCGCGTCCACCGCGGCGATGGCGGACTCGGCCATGCCGGCCTCAAAATTCGTGATGCGGATCAGGCCGTATCCGTCGTCCATCCTCTCCCACAACACCGGGTCGGTCCGGATCGTCTCGCAGGAAACGGCCAGCTCACGCTCCGTTCCGTCGGGCGCCAGCAGCGTGAGCGTCACCTCGCCGCCGAAGCCGGCCTGGATCGCCGCCTTCAGCTCCGCCGTCGTTCCCCCGGTCACATCCACGCCGTCGCAGGCCGTGATGATCTCCCCGATCTGCACGCCGGCCAGCGCCGCCGGCCCGTTCACCGTCAGATCGAGCACCTCAAAGCCGCCGCTCTTTTCGTCCTTGGCGACCGTGACGCCGATGCCCTGATAGCGGTTGTTGCTGTAGTCGAGATAATCGTCGTACTCCTCGGCGGTCATGTAATAGCTCCAGCGGTCAAGCGTCCCGATCGCCGCCGACAGCGCCGTGTCCGTCATTTCCACGGGATCGGCCTCGCCGATATAATCGCGCTGCACAAGGCGCAGCGCCGCGGCGTATTTGAGCACGCTCGGAAACAGCGAAAAGCCTCCGAGGCGCCACACGACCAGCCCCATGCATAAAAGCATCCCCGCCGCAAAGGACGCCGCCGCGGCAGTCAGCGTTTTCAGGTTTGTCTTTTTCAAGCAAATATCTCCTCATACGGAACAACCGGGCGGCCGAAAAAGCCGCCCGGGATCGTTCTGTCTTGGTTCGTCAGCTGCCGTAGGTGTAGTTGAAACTCATGGGATCGACCGCATTGCCGTCCGAATCGTAGATACGGAAGTCGATGTGCGGGCCGGTCGCCGTGCCCGTGGAGCCGACCGAGCCGACACTCTCGCCCTGCGAAACGGTCTGGCCCTCGCTGACGTAGTTTTCCGCCATGTGCGAATACTGAACGGTATAGCCGTTGTCGAGCGCCACGATGACATAGTTGCCGAAGCCGCTTTCATCGCTGCCGGTCTTGATGACCGTGCCGTTGCCGGCCGCCCAGACCGGCGAGCCCGCAATGCCGTTGCCGGCAATGTCGATGCCCTTATGGTTCGTGCTGCCCTTTTTACCGTTGGTGCCCGTCGGCGCGTCGCGGTTGCCGAAATAGGACGTCACCATGTTGCTCCACGACGGCCACAGCAGCGTGGTCCCGTCGCCGGTAAAGTTGGCCCGGTCGCCGCGGGCCGCGGCCACCGCATCGGAGACCTGCGAGGCGGAAATGGCGGAGGCGTAATACTGGCTGAGCTTTTCCGCGATCTGGGCGGCAAGCTCATCCTCGATCGCCGTCTGCTCCGCGAGAAGCTCCTGATACCCGTCGATATCGTCCTCCAGCGCCGCGATCATGTCGCAGGCCGCCTGCGTATCGGCGTCAAGCTGAGCCTTCTTTTCCTCGTAGGCCGCGCGGTTCTGCTCGTTGAGAGCGTACATGTCCTCGGCCTCGGCCTCCAGCTCCTCCACGGTCTGACGCGACTCGATGTAGGCGTTGAAAAGATCCTCGTCGTACTGGGTGATCTCGCTGACAAGATCGATGCGCGTGAGAAGATCGGAGAAGCTCGTGGCGTCAAACAGCACCTGAATGTAGCTCAGATCGGACTCCTCCTCCATGGCGCGCAGACGGCCCAGCCAGGCCTCCTCCTGCTCGCTTTCGCGCACGCGCGCGGCGTCGAGATCGGACTGGCGGTTGGCCAGATAGTTGTCGATGATCTCGATCTGCTCGGCGATGACGTCCAGCTCCTGCTGCGTCAGCGCGTTCTTTTTATCGAGCGTGGCCTTCTTTTCCAGCACGGACTGGCGCTGGTAGTCCAGACTCTCGATCTGGCTCTCCAGCTCGCTGATCTTCTGCTGAATCTCGCCCATCTGACTGTTGAGACTGTTAAGGTCGCCCGTCACGCTCGCCCGCGCGGGCACGGAGCCGAACGCGGCAAAGCCGGCCGAAAAGGCCAGCGTCATGACAAGGCACAAAGACAGAATGTGAAGTGTTTTCTTCTTCAATGCGGTTCTCCTTTGGTCGCTGTGTGCGCGGCGCGGACGCCGGCACTTGGTTTTTAATACCAGATGTTTTCTTTCACCCGGTATACTCCAACGCATAGTATATTATACACACATCCCATCGGGAAATCATAACAGCCCCGTTACAACTCATTACAAGCGGTAACACGTTATGTCGACCGTCCGACACGAAAAAAACACCGGGCGGCAAAAGCCGCCCGGTGCGCGGGATCGGATTGTCAGCTTCCGTAGATATAGCTGAACGCAAGAGGATTGACATAGGTGCCGCCGGAGAGCACGCCGAAGTGCAGATGCGGTCCGGTGGAGTTGCCCGTCGAGCCGACATAGCCGACGACCTGGCCCTGCGAAACGGTCTGGCCGGCGGTAACGGCGATGGAGGACATATGCGCGTACAGCGTGGAATAGCCGTTCGGATGCGAAACGATAACACAGTTTCCGTAGCCGCCGTTCCAGCATGCGAGCGTCACGATGCCGGCCGCGGCCGCCCAGATGGACGAGCCGTAGGAAGCGCCGATATCGATGCCCTTGTGGTTGGTGCTGCCGATGCCCCCGGGCGATTCGCGGTTGCCGAAATAGGAGGTCAGAAGCGTGGTATAGGACGGCCAGAGGAAGGTCGTTCCGTCGCCGTTGAAGTTGGCGTTCGAGCCACCGCTACCGCCGCTGCCACCGGCGGCTGCGGCCGCCGCGGCCGCCTCTTTCGCCAGAGCCTGCTGATACTCCGACTGCTTCTCCGCGATCAGCGCGGCAAGCTCCGCGTCGGCCTTCTCCTGCTCCTGCCGCAGAAGATTGTAGCCCTCCACGCTCGACTCCAGCTCCGCGATCAGCGCGTTGGCCGAGGCGATGTCCGCCTCCAGCTGCACGCGGCGCTGCTCAAGCTCGGCCTTGTTCGCCTCGTTGGTCAGAGCCATTTCCTCGGCCTCGGCCTCCAGCTCCTCCACGGTCTGGCGGGCCTCTATGTAGGAATCGAAAAGCTGCTCGTCGTATTCCGTGATCTCGCTGACGGCGTCGATGCGCGTAAGAAGATCGGAAAAGTTCGTCGCGTCAAACAGCACCTGGATATAGCTCAGATCGGAGTTTTCCTCCATGGCGCGCAGGCGCCCCAGCCATGCCTCCTCCTGCTCCGCCTCGCGCACGCGCGCGGCGTCCAGGTCGGCCAGACGGTTGGCCATATAGTTGTCAATGATCTCGATCTGCTCGGCGATGACGTCCAGCTCCTGCTGAGCCAGCGCGTTCTTCTGGTCAAGGATCGCCTTTTTCTCGATCGTCTGCTCCATCTGGTCGCCCAGCGCGGTGAGCTGCTCGTCGATGGACGCGATCTTATCTTCAATATCGCTTCTCTCGGCCGTAAGGGCATTGATCTCCGATTTGATGTCGCTGGATGTGGCGGCGAGCGCCGGCACGATGACCATCACGGAGATCGACAGCACGAACAGCACGCACATCAGCACACAAACAATGGCTATAAATGTCTTTCTGGCTTTCAATTGGTTCCTCCTTTGCTAGGGAACGGTCCGAAGGTCAGACCTTCAGATAATTGCGGATGGCGATGGCGCTGCCGAACACACCGACGACAAGGCCCACGCCCACGAACACGGCCAGCAGCACAAGCTTGACGCTGGCGAAGGGGATCACGGACACCAGATTGCCCACGAGCCCGGTCATGACGCGGTTCGTGACCACGTCGTATATACCCCACTCGATCAAAAAGGCAAGAAGTCCGCCGAACAGACCGAGAACAAGACCCTCAACAATAAAGGGGAAGCGGATGAACGAGTCCGACGCGCCGACCATCTTCATGATGGCGATCTCCTCGCGGCGGCTGTAGGTGGCAAGCTTGACGGTGTTGGACATGATGAAGATCGAAACGATCCCGAGGATCACGATGATGATCATGGAAACCGCCGAAATGACGTTGCGCACCGTGACGAAGCCCTGCACGACGGTCAGCTCCGCCTTGACCTTGGCGATGCCGGTGATGCCGTACAGCGCCTGCTGGGTCTGCTGGGTCAGGGAGATATCGTCCAGATAGATCACATAGCGGTCGCGGAACACCGACGCGTCCACGTTGGAGAACATGCTGTCGTCGTCGTATTTGGAGGCAAACTCACTCATGGCCTCCTCGCGGGTGACGAACTGGCACGAGGCCACGTTCGGCAGCGTCGCGATCTGAAGCTCCAGCGCGCGGGCCTCCTCCTCGGTGTATGTATCCTCCACGTAGGCAATGACCTCGTTGTTCGCCTCCAGATTGGAGATCATGGTGGAAATGTTCACGGAGATGAGCGAAAATGAGCCCATAATGACAAGGCAGGCCACGATGATCGTGACGGTGGCAAAACTCATAAAGCCGTGCGTGAAGATGCTCTTGAAGCCCTCGTTTATCAGATAGCCCAGTTTAGTCGATTTCATAGCTGTAATACCCATCCATTCCGTCGGAGATCACGCGGCCGTCCTCGATGGCCACAACGCGCTTGGAGAAGGAGTTGACAAGCTCCTTTTCGTGCGTCACGACAAGCACGGTCGTCCCCATCTCGTTGATCTTGTCCATCAGCAGCATCAGCTCCAGCGAACGCGCCGGGTCAAGGTTTCCGGTCGGCTCGTCCGCGATGAGCAGCTTCGGGGCGTTCACGATCGCGCGGGCCACGGCCACGCGCTGCTGCTCACCGCCGGATATCTCGCGGGGGTAGCGATTTTCGCGGCCGGAGAGCCCGACCAGCTCCAGCACATAAGGCACGCGCTTGCGGATGTCGCGGTTGGATGCGCCGACGACGTGCATGGCGAAGGCGACGTTTTCAAAGATGGTCTTGTCGTCGATCAGACGGAAATCCTGGAAAATAACGCCGATGGTGCGCCGCATGGCGGGCAGCTTGCGCCGCGGCATGTGCCGCAGGTCAAAGCCGTTGACGTTCAGCTTGCCGCCGCAGGCCTGCACCTCGCCGGTAATGAGCTTGATAATGGAGGTCTTTCCCGAGCCGGACGGGCCGACCAGAAACACGAATTCCCCATCCTCTATCGTAAAGGACATATCGCGCACGGCCTTGGCGTCGCCGCCGGGATAGATCATGGATACGTTTTCAAATTTGACCATTGCTTTACTTCCTTGTGATTCTCCCGCTCTGGGTGTCGAGGTATTTCTTGACCATCAGCGCGACCTTGAATACGATCGCGTGGTCAAACTCCCGCAGATCGAGCCCCGTGAGCTTCTTGATCTTTTCCAGCCGGTACACCAGCGTGTTGCGGTGGACAAAAAGCTTGCGGCTCGTCTCGGAGACGTTGAGGTTGTTTTCAAAGAACTTGTTGATGGTGTACAGCGTTTCCTGGTCGAGCGAGTCGATGGGGCTTTTCTTGAAAACCTCGGACAGGAACATCTCGCACAGCGTCGTGGGAAGCTGGTAGATGATGCGCCCGATGCCCAGATTGCCATAGCTGATGACGGTCTTTTCCGTGTCGAACACCTTGCCGACCTCGATGGCCGTCTGCGCCTCCTTGTAGCGGTCGGCCAGTTCGCGCAGATGCATGACCGGCGAGCCGACGCCGATGATGGTATGCACGTCCAGCTCGGCCGAAATGCCCTCCTGAATGCTCACGGCGATCGGCTCAAGGTCCTCCAGCTCGAACGAAGCCGGCAGCTCCTTGATAAAGGCCGTGTCCGATTCCGACGTGGAAAGCAGGAAATCCCGGTCCGGCGCGGCAAACTTGCTCCGGACGTATTCCAGGACCGACGCGTCGGCGCTGGCGGTCTGGCGGATGATGAACACCGCGCGGGGCGCCTCGGCATTGAAGCGAAGCTCCTTGGCGCGCACATACACATCGCCGGGCAGAATGTTGTCGGAGATGATGTTCTTGACGAAGGTCGCCGTATCGTGCTTGTCGTCGTAGCTGGCCTTGGCCTCGCTCAGCGCGACGGAGACCACGACCGACAGCGAGTCGGCCAGCTCGTCCGCCCCGTCGACAAACGCGCAGTATTCGCCCCGGTGTCCGCCCTCGCCGATGCAGCGGCAGCTTTTCCCGTCCGCGTGGAAAACCGCGTCCCACGGCTCCTGCTCCGCCGGACGGACACCTTCGAGCCTTGCGCCCATCAGGGACAGATCTGAAGAGGCCACGACGTTCCCCTGTTCATCGACGACGCCGATGCACCGTTTTGTCGCGTCTTTCATCTGCAAAATTACGCTCTGGAAGATACGGCTTGACATATCTTAATCCCCTCCAACCTATTTCGTGTCACAAAGCTTTCTATATATTAGTACAATTCTTGTCATTTTTCAATAGTTTTTCGCAATAAAATTGTTAATCTTTTTAACACTTGTTATTTTTGCGCGCAATTGTGCACAAAAATGGGCCCCACCATTTTGGCGGGGCCCATATCTTGTGGTCTTATCCGCGCAGCGCGTCCATCGCCTGCTCCAACGTCATCGGCCGGAACGCCCCCTCCGCCAGATCGCCGTCCAGCGCGAGCGCGCCGATGGACAGCCGCCGCAGCGCCAGCACCTTCCGTCCGCGCGCGGCGAACAGATTCTTCACCTCGTGAAATTTCCCCTCCGTCACCGTTACCACGGCGCGGCAGGGCTCCGCCCCGTCGATCTCCAGAAGCGCCGGCCGGTACTGCGTCCCGTCCGCCAGAACGGTCCCGGCGGCCATGGCCCGCGCATCGTCCTGCGTCACGGGGCCGTCCAGCCGCGCCTCGTAGCGCTTGGGGATGCCGGCGCGCGGCGACGTAACGCGGTGCGCGTAGCGCCCGTCGTCCGTCAGGATAAGCAGCCCCGTCACATCCGCATCGAGCCTTCCGACCGGGAACAGCCCGCGTTCGCGCAGCTCCCGCGGCAGCAGGCGCGTGACGGCAGGGTATTTTTCGTCCTCCGTCGCGCTGATGCAGCCGGCGGGCTTATTCATCATATAGTATACGAATTCCGCCGTTTCCACCGGTCGCCCGTCCGCCTCGACGCGGCAGGCGCGGGAAAACTTCGCCTCCGGGCGCGTAACGACCGTGCCGTCCACCGTGACCCGTCCGGCGGCGACGGCGGCGCGCGCCTCGCTGCGGGTATAGCGGCCGGAACCGGCCAGAAGCTTATCGAGCCGTTCTCCCGGCATATTTCCGCCTCCCTTCGGCATAAACATCTGACATGAAGATCGTAAAATACAGCAAAACGGTACGCCGGATACTGCTTGCAGCCGCCGCGCTTGTGCTTGCGGTGCTGCTGGCCATGGCCATCGGCCGCTCACGGGAAAAGGGGGACACGATCACGGACCGCCAGGAACGACTGGACTATCTCTGCGCGCTCGGCTGGCAGGCCGACGCCGCCAGCGAACAGCGGCAGGAGATCCTTCTGCCCCGCGAATTCGACGAGGTCCTCCGAAACTACAACGAGCTGCAGAAGCAGCAGGGCTTCGATCTCGAGCGCTACGCGGGACAAAGCGCCACGCTGTACAGCTACCGCATCACCAACTGGCCGGACAAAAACGCCACGGTGATCGCGGATCTGTACTGCTGCAAAGGCCGCGTCGTCGCCGGCGACATACATTCCACCGCGCTCGACGGCTTCATGCTGGGGCTGAAATGACGCTCAGTCCCGGCGCGCCGCCGGTCGGAAATAGCCCGTCTCCGGAGCAGCCGGTCCCTCCGGCTGTTCCGGCTCTTCTTCCGTTCCGGCCGGGACAGGCGTCCCGGCCGTCTCCGCCGGTTCGCCGCCGGCCGCCGCGGCGCTTTCCGTCTCCGCCGGAGCCAGAGCCGGTACCGGGACGGCCTCCGTCCCGCTCTCCCCGGCCGCGGGCGCGGCGCTCTCCGTCCGCGCGGCCGCCGGTTCGCTCACAACGCAGGTCCCGCACAGCCAGTCATGAAACGCGCGGTGCTCCCGGTCGACGAGCGCCATGAAATAGCCGATGTACATAATGCCGCTGAGAAAGCGGCCGATCGTCTCCCGGTAGATCACGTCGACCAGCCGGAGCGGCTTCCCATCCGCCGCCGCGACACGCACGCGCATCAGCTTTTTCCCCAGCGTCCCGCCGGTGAAATAGGTCAGCAGAATGAAATACAGCGCCGAGAGCAGCCAGCACAGAACGTCGGCAAAGCTGTGGTCAAACAGAAAGCTGCGCGCCGGCACGCCGGCAAAAAGCGCCGCCGCCCAGGCCGGTATGCGCACGAGTAGCAGCGCCGCCGCCAGCAGCGCGCGATCCACCAGAAACGCCGCGGCACGGGGGCCGAACGACGCCGGACAGACGTTTTTTTCAGCCGGCATAGGCCATCACCGTGATTCCTTCGTTGGCGTCGGCAAATTCCTGAAGAAGCTCGCCGTCCGTGCGCGGGACAAGCCGTTCAAGTCTGCCGTATATCCAATCCAGAAGCGTCGAAAAATTCCGCGGCTCGGGCTTTTCATACAGGATCAGGCCCGTCTGCTCCAGCAGCGAATCCACATAGTCGTCACAGCGGGCAATGCCGTCGATGAAGCCGGCCTTCAGCGCCTGCGCGGCGAGCATTTCACGCCCGTCGTCCAGCGAGCGGACCAGCTTTTCGCTCATCCCGCGTCCGTCCGCCACGACCTCCAGAAACTGCTGGTAATCCAGATCGACGATCGACTGGTATATCCCGCGCTGCTCCTCCGTCCAGGGCACGCCGATGGAGCCGATGCCCTTGTTGTCGCTCGATCGGATCAGGACCTGCTCCACGCCGTATTTTTCAAACAGGCCGGAGAGGTTGTAGGTGCTGATATACACGCCGATGTTGACGCACAGGCAGTTGCGGTTGGCGTATATCTCGTCGGCCGCCATGGCGATATAATACGCGCCGGAGCAGGCCGTCCCGTCAAAATACGCCCACACGGGCCGACCGGTCGCCTCCTTATAATCCATCAGCTCCAGATACAGCTCATCCGAGGCCAGCATCTCGCCGCCGCCGGAATTGACGTACAGCAAAATGCCCCGGTTGCTGTCGCACGCGGCCAGCGCCCGCACATAATCGATCAGACCGTCCAGATCAAAGCCGCTGCCGTAAACCGCGGCGGCTGCGCTTCCGTTGGAGACGATCGTCCCCTCCACATCGAGCCGGGCGATAAATTCCTCCTCCGGGAAGAAATAGTACGCTTCGTCTCCCTCCGCCGCCCACGACGTCAGGGAATCCATGACCGCCTCGCTGCTTTCCGCGAGCATGCTGGCCGACCAGGTGTTGACCGCAACGCTCAGAAGGCCGGAGGCCGTAAAAAGAACGACCGCCACGACCAGCCATATCCACTGTCTCTTTCGCATGGAACGTCACCTCCAGAATTCCGGCCCGCCGGCCGGTGCACCTTCATTATACCGTACGGGCCGCGTCCGGTCAATCCGGCTCTGACAGAAATAAGAAAATCCCGCCGGCCGAAGCAGACGGGATTTGAAAGCTTGGAAAGCGGGGAATTAGCCCTCGACCTCGATGACGACGCCGGAGCCGACGGTACGGCCGCCCTCGCGGATAGCGAAGCGGAGGCCCTTCTCGATGGCGATCGGGGTGATCAGCTCGACCTTCATGTCGACGTTATCGCCGGGCATGCACATCTCAACGCCGTCAGGCAGGCTGATGACGCCGGTCACGTCCGTGGTACGGAAGTAGAACTGGGGACGATAGTTGTTGAAAAACGGGGTGTGACGGCCGCCCTCTTCCTTGCTCAGGACGTAGACCTGGCCGACAAACTTCGTCAGGGGCTTGATGGACTTGGGAGCCGCAAGAACCTGGCCGCGGACGACGGACTTCTTGTCGATGCCGCGCAGCAGACAGCCCACGTTGTCGCCGGCCTCGGCGAACTCGAGGGTCTTGTGGAACATCTCGGTGCCGGTGACGACGGTCTCCTGGGTCTCGTGGATGCCGACGATCTCGACCTTGTCGCCGATCTTCACGACGCCGCGCTCAACACGGCCGGTAACAACAGTGCCGCGGCCGGAGATGGTGAACACGTCCTCGATGGGCATAAGGAAGGGCAGGTTGGCCGCACGCTCGGGGGTCTTGATCCAGGTGTCGACCGCGTCCATCAGCTCCCAGATGCACTGATACTCGGGGGCGTGGGGATCGGTGGAGTCGGACACGAGGGCGTTGAGGGCGGAACCCTTGATGATGGGGGTTTCGTCGCCGGGGAAGTCGTACTTGTCGAGAAGCTCACGCACTTCCATCTCGACCAGCTCGAGCAGCTCGGGGTCGTCGACCTGATCGCACTTGTTCAGGAACACGACGATATAGGGAACGTTGACCTGACGGGCGAGCAGCAGGTGCTCACGGGTCTGAGCCATGGGGCCGTCGGAAGCGGCGATGACGAGGATGCCGCCGTCCATCTGCGCGGCGCCGGTGATCATGTTCTTGATATAGTCGGCGTGGCCCGGGCAGTCGACGTGGGCATAGTGGCGGCCCTGGATGGCTTCGCCGTTGAGGCCGATGCGGTCGTCGGTCTGATACTCGACGTGAGCGGTGTTGATCGTGATGCCGCGGGCCTTCTCTTCGGGGGCCTTGTCGATCTGGTCGTACGCGGTGTACTCGGCGGCGCTCTGGTCAGCCATGTGCAGGACCTTGGTGATGGCCGCGGTCAGGGTGGTCTTGCCGTGGTCGATGTGGCCGATGGTGCCGATGTTGACATGGGGCTTAGTACGGTTGTACATCTGCTTTGCCATTGTGATTCCTCCTATTGATCGATCAAAAAAATTTACTTTTTCCTTAAACTGAATACTTATGGGTAATTATAGCGTATCGCGCCGGTATTTGCAACTGCTTTTTAGCCCTGACGCAGCTTCTCCTGCAGCGAAGCCGGAAGCTCGACATAGTGGCTCGGCTCCATGGAGTAGTTCGCGCGGCCCTGGGTGCGCGAGCGCAGCGCCGTGGCGTAGCCGAACATGGTCGACAGCGGAACGTTGCATTCGATGATGGCGACGCCGTTGCGTATCTCCTGGCCGACGATCTGGCCGCGGCGGGAGTTGATGTCCCCCATCACGTCGCCCATGTATTCCTCGGGCGTCGTGACAACGACCTTCATGATCGGCTCGAGCAGCGTGGGCGCAGCCTTTTCACAGGCTTCCTTGAAAGCCATGCTGCCGCAGACCTTGAAGGAGGTCTCCGACGAGTCGACCTCGTGATACGAGCCGTCGAGCACGGTGCACTTGACGTCCACAACGGGATAGCCCGCGAGGATGCCCGCCTGCATCGCCCCCTGGATACCGGCGTCGATGGCCGGGATGAAATCCTTGGGGATCGCGCCGCCGGTGACGGCGTTGACGAACTCATAGCCCTTGCCGGACTCGTTCGGCTCGACCTGCAGCTTGACATGGGCGAACTGGCCCTTGCCGCCGGTCTGGCGGACGAAGCGCGTGTCGGCGATGGCCGGGCGCGTGATGGTCTCCTTGTAGGAGACCTGCGGCTTACCCACGTTTGCCTCCACGCGGAACTCGCGCAGAAGGCGATCCACGATGATCTCCAGATGCAGCTCGCCCATGCCGGCGATGATGGTCTGGCCCGTGTCGGCGTCGGTGTACGCCTTGAAGGTCGGGTCCTCCTCGGCCAGCTTGGAAAGCGCGATGGAGAGCTTCTCCTGCCCCGCCTTCGTTTTCGGCTCGATGGCCACGCGGATGACGGGCTCGGGGAATTCCATGGATTCGAGGATGATGGGCTGCTTTTCATCGGCGAGCGTGTCGCCGGTGGTGGTGTTTTTCAAACCCACGACCGCGGCGATGTCGCCGGAATAAACGGTCTGCAGGTCCTGACGGTGGTTGGCATGCATCAGCAGGATGCGCGACAGGCGCTCCTTCTTGCCCTTGGTGCTGTTGAGCACCGTGGCGCCGGCGTCGCACTTGCCGGAATACACCCGGAAATAGGTCAGACGGCCCACATACGGGTCGGTCATGATCTTGAACGCGAGCGCGGAGAACGGCTCGTCGTCGCTGGCGTGGCGTTCCATCTCACTGCCGTCCTTCGGGTTCGTGCCCTTGATCGCCGGGATGTCCAGCGGCGAGGGCAGATAGTCCACGATCGAGTCGAGCAGCTTCTGCACACCCTTGTTGCGGTAGCTCGTGCCGCAGGTGACCGGCACCAGCTGGCCCGAAACGGTACCCTTGCGGATCGCGTCGCGGACGATCTTCGTGTCGATCGGCTCCTGCGTTTCGATGGCCTCCATGATGGCTTCCATCAGCTCGTCGGAATACTCCGACGCGGCGTCGAGCAGGGCGTTATGGTACTCCATCGCCATGTCCATCATATCCGCGGGGATATCCTCCACGCGCATATCCTTGCCCAGGTCGTCGTAATACACGTCGGCCTTCATGTCCACCAGATCGATGATACCGCGGAAGTCGCTCTCGCTCCCGATGGGGAGCTGGATGGGCACGGCGTTGCAGCGCAGGCGCGTTTTCACCATGTCCATGACATTGTAGAAGTCGGCTCCGAGGATATCCATCTTGTTGACATAGATCAGGCGGGGGACATTGTAGTTGTCGGCCTGCCGCCAGACGGTCTCCGTCTGCGGCTCCACGCCGCCCTTGGCGCACAGGACGGTAACGCTGCCGTCCAGCACGCGCAGGGAGCGCTCGACCTCAACGGTGAAGTCCACGTGTCCCGGCGTATCAATGATGTTGATACGGTGGTCGCGCCAATGGCAGGTGGTGGCGGCGGAGGTTATCGTGATGCCGCGCTCCTGCTCCTGCTCCATCCAGTCCATGGTGGCCGTGCCCTCATGGGTCTCGCCGATTTTATAATTGACGCCCGTATAGAACAGGATGCGCTCGGTCGTCGTGGTCTTGCCCGCGTCGATGTGCGCCATGATGCCGATATTTCGGGTTTTTTCAAGAGGAAATTCTCTCGGCATGATAATAAGATCCTTTGCTGATGATTACCAGCGGAAGTGCGCAAAGGCCTTGTTGGACTCGGCCATCTTGTGCGTATCTTCGCGCTTTTTCACGGCGGCGCCCGTGTTGTTGCAGGCGTCCATGATCTCGCCGGCCAGACGCTCCTTCATGGTCTTCTCGCCGCGCTTGCGGGCATACCCCACCAGCCAGCGCAGACCGAGGGTCTGACGACGGTTCGCCCGAACCTCGATGGGGACCTGATAGGTCGCGCCGCCGACACGGCGGGCCTTGACCTCAAGGCTGGGCATGATGTTGTTGAGTGCTTCGGTGAAAGCGTCGAGAGGGTCCTTGCCGCTTTTTTCCTTGATGATGTCAAAGGCGGAATAGACAACCTTCTGCGCGACGCCCTTCTTGCCGTCGAGCATGATCTGGTTGATGAGCTTGGTAACCAGAACGCTCTTGTAAATGGGGTCCGGCAGGATCTCCCTTTTGGGAACGTTACCTCTTCTGGGCACTTAACTTCCCTCCTTCATTAAAATATGAGATCACGGGTACTCGAAAGTGTCTTTCGACTTCCGTTTGCGCCCTGAGAGTTTTATGAGAAAACCAACAGGGCTCTGTTGGGGAAATGGCTTATTTCTTGGGGCGCTTCGCGCCGTACTTGGAGCGCGCCTGACGACGGCCGTCAACGCCCTGGGTGTCCAGAGTGCCGCGGATGATGTGGTAGCGCACGCCGGGAAGGTCCTTGACACGGCCGCCGCGGATCATCACGACGGAGTGCTCCTGCAGGTTGTGGCCGACACCGGGGATATAAGCGGTGACCTCGTAGCCGTTGGTAAGGCGCACACGGGCGATCTTACGCAGAGCGGAGTTCGGCTTCTTGGGGGTGGCGGTACGCACAGCGGTGCAGACGCCGCGCTTCTGGGGGCTGGACAGATCGGTCTCGCGGTTTTTCAGCGTGTTGAGACCCTTCTGCATGGCCGGAGAAGTGGACTTGTAGGTGACCTGGGTTCTTCCCTTTCTGACGAGCTGGTTAAAAGTGGGCATGATTTTCCTCCTTTCCCTTCAAAAATATAGGTTCACGCAAGCTAGGATTTTATCATTTTTGTCCAGTAATGTCAAGAAGAATTCACATTTTATCCTGCCCAAAAAAACCCGGAAACACACGCGTTTCCTGGGCGTTTCGTACAGGGATCGGCGCCCCGCCGAAACGGGGCGCCGCCAAAAAATGCAGTTGCGCTTATTCCTCTGTTTTCCGCCGCAGGAGGATCACCGCCGCGGCGGCCGCCGCCGTCAGCGCCAGCAGCATCCACGCGAGCGGCTGCGCGCCGTCGCCGGTCGGAACGGCCTTCGCCGCGGGGGCCGCGCCGGTATAGACGTTCACAAAGTGGAGCGGCTCGCCCGCAGCCAGATAGACCGCCTTGTACCACACGCCCTCGTACAGGTAATACACGTCGTTGCCGATATGTCCGAACTCATCGTCGTCCTCGTCCAGGACCAGTCCCTCCGGACGGCCCGCCTGCGGCTCATCCAGCCAGAGATCGACCTCGATATCGTCCGCGGCGTATTCCTGCGCGCCGTCCGTATCCAGATCCCAAGCGATTGGCCTCGAATGGATCGAAATGCCGCCGAGACGGTTATCGTACTGCCAGAGCGCGTCGCCGGAAGCCTTCTCGTGGATCTCCCCGAAGAAATCGCGCAGCTCGTCTCTCGTTCCCTCAACGGTCAGAACGCCCTTGGCCGTGCCCGCGCCGTTCACGGTCAGCGAGAAGCGGTAAACGCGCTCATAGGAGAAGCTCCGCATATCGATCGTCTGGCCGGTATAGCTCAGCTTCTGCCGCGCGCCGCCCTCCGGCGTGAAGTAAACGGATATCCCTTCGGTGTCCTCGTCGATCTCCGTCGTCAGCTCGAACGTGAACGTGTTCTTTCCCGGCTGCGCCCCGTTTTTCGCCGTGACCGTCTTTTCCACGTCGATGGACACGGACGTGAGCGGCTCGTTGCAAACCACAAAACCGGTGTATTCACCCTGCTCGCCTTCTATCAGCCCGCCGTCCTCATACTCGCCCATCGGCGGCGCCACCGACACGACCAGATTCGCCGTCCGGCCGTCCCCGGACGCTTCCCACCAGGTGCTGCCTTCAAAGCCCCAGGCCTCGTCCGACGCGCGGTAGCCCTCCGGGGCGCTTATCTCCCGGAGAATATACAGGCGGCTGCTCATATCCTTCGGACTCGGCGCCGCGGCGCCGAAGTCCTTCGGATCGACATGGATAAGGCCGTTTTCACCCGTCGTATACCTCGCTATCTGCTCGACCGGCTCCAGCTCCACGGCGTCCGGCCCCCACTCGGCCGTGTACACCGCGAACACCGCGCCCGCCAGCGGCTTCTGCTCGCCGTTTTCCCAGGCGAACTTGAGCACGTCGAAGCCCTGATACTCGGTGTCCTCCGCCTTGCCCGGCTCATAGACCGTCAGCGAATAGGTCTCGGGCACGAGCTCCCCCGCGTTGAACCGATAGGTCCCCGCCGCGACCGTCGGCTCCACGCTCACCTTCAGCCAGTGGGTCTCCCCGGGCTCGATAATTACGCCGTCCTCCTCCTGCCGCTTTTCGTACCCGGCGCTCAGCCCCGGTATCGTCGTGCTCACCGTCCCGTCCGGAGCCTCCCAGTCCCTGGCCGCGCTCGCCGCGGACTGATCCGGGGACGTCGGGGCCCAATAGGTCACCACGCCGCCGTAGCCCGCGACGGCCACGCCCCAGCATTCCCTCGTATATTTCTGAGCGCTCAGCGGCATGGCCGGTCCGCGGTAAAGGCCCTTCCCGGGAATGTCGTACGTTATGACAAACCAGTAGTAGCCCGGAGCCATCTTGCCAATATCGAAGGTCAGCGACTCCGCCTTACCGTCCCCGTCCGCGTCGGTGAAGGAAACGCTCTGCCCCGCGCTCAGCGGCGTGCACAGCCCGGTGTCCGGGTCGTACCACATGGCGCCGAGCGTCGTCCCGTTGATCACGTCGCCCCCGGTCCATGTAAGCCTCATCGTCCATTTGCCGAACAGGCCGGTCTGCCCGTCCGCGGAAATCGGCAAACGGGCATAGGCCAGCGCCGGTTCCTCCGTAATGTCCTGCGGCGTCGGCGGCGTCGGCGGCGTCGTCCCGCCTTCGCCCTCGCCGTCGAGCGGCTGCGGCTCCCCGGCCGGCTCCTCCGTCGTTTCCTCGGTCGTCTCCTCGGTCGCTGCTTCGGTTTCTCCCGACGGGGCGGCGAACGCCGTAAAGCTCTCCGTCTCCCCGCTTTCCGCTTCGCCGGCCAGCGCGCCGGCCGAGAACAGGCCGAAGCACATCAGCACGGCCATCAGCATGGCCAGATAACGCTTTTTCATAATTCTCTCCCTCTCCCGCGTTTGCGGGGATGCCGCGCCCTTTCCGGGCGCGGATATGGCATTACATGGTCATTATACCAATCAAAATATTGTGGTGCAAGCGCCAACAGGTTACAATTTGAATACAAAATAAGCAAGCAGCGCCCCGCCGGGCGGGACGCTGCCTTTATCGCTTTGTTTTCGGGCGCTTACAGCGCGTTCGTGCGGCCGACCAGCGCGGACAGATCGACGTAGTCCTCTGCCTCGGACGCGGCCTCCTCGTCGGTTTCGATGTCGAAATCGTTGTACATGGAAAGGCCCGTGCCGGCGGGGATGAGCTTGCCGATGATGACGTTTTCCTTCAGGCCGGCCAGATGGTCCACCTTGCCCTTGATGGCCGCGTCCGTGAGAACGCGGGTCGTCTCCTGGAAGGAGGCGGCGGACAGGAAGCTCTCCGTGGCGAGGGACGCCTTCGTGATGCCCATGAGGATCTGCGTGCAGGTGGCGGGGCGAAGCTCGCTCTCGCCGGCCTCGACGCGCGCGGCCACGGCCTCGTTGGCGGCGTTGAACTCGTTGATGTCCACAACGGAGCCGGACAGAAGCTGGGTGTCGCCCGCCTCCTCCACGCGCACCTTGCGCAGCATCTGGCGCACGATGACCTCGATGTGCTTGTTGTTGATGTCGACGCCCTGCTGGCGGTAGACCTTCTGGACCTCCTGCACCAGATAGTTGCGCACGCCCAGACGGCCGAACTCGTCGTCGTCCACGCCGCGGATGCGGAGAACGTCGTGCGGGCTGAGCGCGCCGCGCGTGAGCTCCTGGCCCTTGTCCACGTGGTCGCCGTCGGCCACAAGGATGCCGTTGGCATAGGGGACCTGATACACGCGGGTCTCGCCCTCGGCCTCGTTGGTGACCGTGATGGCGCAGACGAGACTCTTCTTCGCGTCCTCGAGCGACACGGTGCCGGAGATCTCGGACAGCAGCGCCATGCGCTTGGGACGGCGCGCCTCGAACAGCTCCTCGACACGGGGAAGACCCTGTGTGATATCCTCAACGTCGGAGCCGGCGGCGCCGCCGGTGTGGAAGGTTCGCATCGTAAGCTGGGTGCCCGGCTCGCCGATGGACTGCGCCGCGATGACGCCGACGGCCTCGCCCGGGTTGACCAGCGTGCCGACGGCCAGGTTCATGCCGTAGCACTTGGCGCACACGCCGCTCTTGGCCTTGCAGCCGAGCACGCTGCGCACCGGCAGGCGGAAGATGCCGTGATCCTCCAGCACGCGGGCGTCCACCGGCATGAGCATATGATCGGTGCCGAACAGCAGCTCGCCCGTCTGCGGATCGCAGATGGGGCTGACGGGGAAGCGGCCGCGGATGGAGTCGCCGAAGGTCTGCGCGGCGGCGGCGGCGGAAACCTCCTCGATACCGGCGGCCAGCAGCTTTTCGCAGTCGTCCGGGGAGAACGCCTTGTAGCGCGGGACGATGACGTTGCCGTCCTCATCCAGAATGTCCACGGGGGCGAACTTGCCGGCGAGCACGTCGGGATCGACGCGGTTGCGCACGACCTTGTCGAGAATGACGGACACCTCGATGCCCTCGCTCGTGCCGCAGTCGTCCTGACGGACGATGACGTCCTGGCTGACGTCGACCAGACGGCGCGTCAGATAACCGGAGTCGGCGGTTCGCAGAGCGGTGTCGGCCAGGCCCTTGCGGGCGCCGCGGCTGGAGATGAAGTATTCCAGAACGGTAAGACCCTCGCGGTAGTTGGCCTTGATGGGGATCTCCAGCGTTTTGCCGGAGGTGTTGGCGACGAGGCCGCGCATACCGGCCAGCTGGCGGATCTGGTTCATGGAGCCGCGGGCGCCGGAGTTGGCCATCATGTAGATGGGGTTGAACTCGTCGAGGTTATCCTGCAGCGCCGCCGTGACGGCGTTGATGGTCTTTTCCCATTCGGCCACGACCAGGCGGTAGCGCTCGTCGTTGGTGATGAAGCCGCGGCGGAACTGCTTTTCAATGTAGGGCAGCTTTTCCGTTTCGGTCTCGGCGATGATGCGCTTTTTCGCCTCGGGGACGACCATGTCCGAGATGGCGATGGTGATGGCGGCCAGCGTGGAATACTTGTAGCCGAGCGCCTTGATCTTGTCGAGCACCTCGGAGGCGATGGTGAAGCCGTGGCGGTCGATGCAGCGCTGGACGATCTTGCCGAGCAGCTTTTTGTCCACGCGGAAGCTGATCTCCTGCTTGAAGGCGTTGGCCGGGTCGCTGCGGTCGACAAAGCCGAGATCCTGCGGGATCGGCTCGTTGAAGATGATGCGGCCGATGGTCGTGTCCACCAGCTCGCTGCGGCGCTCGCCGCCGATGGTCTTGGTCATGCGCACGCGGATGGGCGCATGGATGCCGACCTCGTGCTCATTGAAGGCCATGATGGCCTCCTCCGGCGTGGCGAAGCACTTGCCGGTCCCCTGCTCCTCGCGCGTGTAGGTGAGGTAGTAGGAGCCGAGCACCATGTCCTGCGTCGGCACCGTGACGGGCTGGCCGTCCTGCGGACGCAGAAGGTTGTTGGCCGAAAGCATGAGGATGCGGGCCTCGGCCTGCGCCTCGGACGACAGCGGCACATGGATGGCCATCTGGTCGCCGTCAAAGTCGGCGTTGAATGCGGTGCAGACCAGCGGATGCAGGCGCAGCGCGCGGCCCTCGACCAGCACCGGCTCGAACGCCTGAATGCCCAGACGGTGCAGCGTCGGCGCGCGGTTGAGCAGCACGGGATGCTCCTTGATGACGACCTCGAGCGCGTCCCAGACCTCGGTGCGCTGCTTGTCGACCATCTTCTTGGCGGATTTGATGTTGTTGGCGACGCCGTCCTCCACGAGCTTTTTCATGATGAACGGGCGGAACAGCTCGATGGCCATCTCCTTCGGCACGCCGCACTGGTAGATCTTCAGATCGGGGCCGACGACGATGACGGAACGGCCGGAGTAGTCCACGCGCTTGCCGAGCAGGTTCTGGCGGAAGCGGCCCTGCTTGCCCTTGAGCATGTCGGACAGGCTCTTGAGCGCGCGGGAGTTGGCGCCCGTGACGGCGCGGCCGCGGCGGCCGTTGTCGATCAGCGCGTCCACGGCCTCCTGCAGCATGCGCTTTTCGTTGCGGACGATGATGTCCGGGGCGTTGAGCTCCATGAGGCGCTTGAGACGGTTGTTGCGGTTGATGACGCGGCGGTACAGGTCGTTCAGATCGCTCGTGGCGAAGCGGCCGCCGTCGAGCTGGACCATGGGCCGGATCTCCGGCGGGATGACCGGCAGCACGTCGATGATCATCCACTCCGGGCGGTTGCCGGACTGGCGGAAGGCCTCCACGACCTCCAGACGCTTGACGATCTTGGCCTTTTTCTGGCCGGAGGCGTCGCGCAGCTCCTCGCGCAGCTGGGCGGAAAGCGCGTCGCAGTCGATGTCGGACAGCAGCTTCTTGATGGCCTCGGCGCCCATGCCGGCCTCAAAATCGTCCTCGTATTTTTCCTTCATGTCCCGATACTCGCGCTCGGTGAGTATCTGGCACTTCTGCAGCGGCGAGAAGCCGGGATCGGTCACGATGTACGCGCCGAAATACAGGACCTTTTCCAGAATGCGCGGCGTCAGGTCAAGGATCACGCCCATGCGGGACGGGATGCCCTTGAAATACCAGATGTGGCTGACGGGCGTGGCGAGCTGGATGTGGCCCAGCCGCTCGCGGCGCACCTTGGACTTGGTGACCTCGACGCCGCAGCGGTCGCAGATCCTGCCCTTGTAGCGGATCTTCTTATACTTGCCGCAGTGGCATTCCCAGTCCTTCGTCGGCCCGAAAATGCGCTCGCAGAACAGGCCGTCGCGCTCGGGCTTGAGCGTGCGGTAGTTGATGGTTTCAGGCTTCTTCACCTCGCCGGACGACCAGGAAAGGATCATCTCGGGAGAGGCGATGCCGATTTGAATCGCGTCAAAAGGAGCGTAGCTCATTATTCAGCGTCCCCCTTTCTTTCATCCATATCGTCGGTGTAATCGTCGTCCATATAGCTGTCGGCGTCGCCGAGATCGAGCTCGAGCTCATCCTCGTCCACCTGCTCGATGCTGAAGCCGGACTGCTCGATCTCCTGCTCGTCGCGGTCGCGGCGGTAGTCGCTGCGCTCAACGGACGAGAAGCTGACGTAATCGTCGTCATCGTCGTCCTTCAGCTCGATCTGCTCGCCGTTTTTATCCAGCACGCGCACGTCCAGGCACAGGCTCTGCAGCTCCTTGACCAGGACCTTGAAGCTTTCGGGCACGCCGGGCGCCGGGATGTTGTGGCCCTTGACGATCGACTCGTAGGTGCGCACGCGGCCGGTCACGTCGTCGGACTTGACCGTCAGGATCTCCTGCAGCGTGTACGCCGCGCCGTAGGCCTCGAGCGCCCAGACCTCCATTTCGCCGAAGCGCTGGCCGCCGAACTGCGCCTTGCCGCCGAGCGGCTGCTGCGTGACGAGGCTGTAGGGACCGGTGGAACGGGCGTGGATCTTATCGTCGACCAGATGGTGCAGCTTGAGGAAGTAAACGTAGCCGATGGTGACGTCGTTATCGAATTTTTCGCCGGTGCGGCCATCGCGCAGCTCGATCTTGCCGTCCTCGCGCAGGCCGGCCTGCTTGAGACTTTCGCGGATGCGCTGCTCGTTGGCGCCGTTGAATACCGGGGTGGCGACCTTCCAGCCGAGCGCCTGCGCCGCGTAGCCGAGGTGGACCTCCAGGACCTGTCCGATGTTCATTCGGGACGGGACGCCCAGCGGGTTGAGCACGATGTCCAGCGGGGTGCCGTCGGGCAGATAGGGCATATCCTCCTTCGGCAGGATGCGGGACACGACGCCCTTGTTGCCGTGGCGGCCGGCCATCTTGTCGCCGACGGAGATCTTGCGCTTCTGCGCGATGTAAACGCGCACGACCTGATTGACGCCGGGGCTCATCTCGTCGCCGCCCTTGCGCGTGAACACCTTCACGTCCACAACGATGCCGGACTCGCCGTGCGGCACCTTCAGCGAGGTGTCGCGCACCTCGCGCGCCTTTTCGCCGAAGATCGCGCGCAGCAGGCGCTCCTCCGCCGTCAGATCGGTCTCGCCCTTGGGCGTGACCTTGCCGACCAGAATATCGCCGGAGTGGATCTCGGCGCCGACCATGATGATGCCGCGCTCGTCGAGGTATTTCAGCGCGTCCTCGCCCACGCCGGGGATGTCGCGCGTGATCTCCTCGGGACCGAGCTTGGTGTCGCGGCTGTCGCACTCGTGCTCCTCGATATGGATGGACGTGAACACGTCCTCCATGACGACGCGCTCGTTGAGCAGGATGGCGTCCTCGTAGTTATACCCCTCCCAGGTCATGAAGCCGACGAGAATATTCTTGCCGAGCGCCAGCTCGCCCTGCGACGTGGACGGGCCGTCGGCCAGCACGTCGCCCTCCTTCACGCGGTCGCCTGCGGAAACGATGGGGCGCTGGTTGATGGAGGTGGACTGGTTGGAGCGCTGGAATTTGATGATGGAGTAATCCTTGACCTCGCCGTCGTCGTATTTGACGACGATGTGGTCGGCGTCCACCGACATAACGGTGCCCTCGCCCTCGGCCAGAATGCACACGCCGGAGTCCACGGCGCACTTGTGCTCGATGCCGGTGGCGACGATGGGCGCCTCGGTCGTCAGCAGAGGCACGGCCTGACGCTGCATGTTCGCGCCCATGAGCGCGCGGTTGGCGTCGTCGTTTTCCAAGAACGGGATCATGGCCGTGGCCACGGAGACCATCATGCGCGGGGACACGTCGATGTAATCGACGCGCTCGCGGTCGACCTCAATGATCTCGTCGCGGTGGCGGCAGGTCACGCGCGCGTTGACGAGGCAGCCGTTCTCGTCGCGCGGCTCGGACGCCTGCGCCACGATGAAGCGGTCCTCCTGATCGGCCGTGAGATAGTCCACCTGATCGGTCACGCGGCAGGTCCCCTTCTCCACCTTCTGATAAGGCGCGACCAGGAAGCCGTATTCGTTGACGCGGGCATAGGACGCCAGATAGGAGATCAGGCCGATGTTCGGGCCTTCCGGCGTCTCGATCGGGCACAGACGGCCGTAATGGCTGTAGTGCACGTCGCGGACGTCGAAGTTCGCTCTTTCACGGCTCAGACCGCCGGGGCCAAGGGCCGACATACGGCGCTTGTGCGTCAGCTCGGCCAGCGGGTTCGTCTGGTCCATGAACTGCGACAGCGGCGAGGAGCCGAAGAACTCCTTGATGGCCGCCGTGACCGGGCGGATGTTGATAAGGCTCTGCGGGGTGATGATGTCCAGATCCTGCAGCGTCATGCGCTCGCGGATGACGCGCTCCATGCGGGAAAAGCCGATGCGGAACTGGTTTTGCAGCAGCTCGCCGACGCTGCGCACGCGGCGGTTGCCGAGATGGTCGATGTCGTCGGGCTCGCCGACGCCGTGGGCCATGCAGTTGAGATAGTTGACGGAGGAGAACACGTCGTCCACGATGACGTGCTTGGGGATGAGAACGTCGATGTTGTCCTCGACGGCGGCCTTGAGAGCCTCGTCGTCGCCGGAATACTGCTCCAGCAGCTGCCGCAGCACGAGCCAGCGGACATTCTCCGTCACGCCGCACTCGGCGGGGTCGAAGGACACGAATGCGCCCATAGGCACCATGCCGTTGGAGAACACGCGCATGGGCTTTTCCTGTTCGCCGTGGCTGCCGTACACCCACGCCTCGAGCAGGCCGTGCTCCTCCAGCTCCAGCGCGCGCTCGCGCGTGAGCACCTCGCCGGCCTCGGCCAGTATCTCGCCGGTCTGCAGATCGGTGACGGGCGCGGCAAGCTTTTTGCCGATGATGCGGCTCCAGACGGCCAGCTTCTTGTTGACCTTGTAGCGGCCGACGGCGGAAAGATCGTAGCGGCGGCGGTCAAAGAACAGCCCGTCGAGCAGCGTTTCAGACGTCTCCACCGTGGGGGGGTCGCCGGGGCGCAGCTTGCGGTAGATTTCGATCAGGCTCTCGTCGCGGCTGTGCACGCTGTCGTGCTCGAGTGTCGCGGTCATGCGGACGTCGTCGCCGAACACCTCGGTCAGCATCTCATCCGTGACGCAGCCGGTTTCCGTGTCGGCCACGCAGGTCAGCCAGGTGTAGGGCTTGGCCGGGTCGTACTTGCCCAGCGCGCGCAGCAGCCAGGTGACGGGCAGCTTGCGGTTTTTATCGATGCGGACATAAAAAACGTCGTTGGCGTCCGTCTCGTATTCCAGCCACGCGCCGTGATACGGGATGGTGGTGGCCGAATAGATCGCGGACTGGTTCTTGTCCACGTCGGCGCCGAAATAGACGCCGGGAGAGCGGACGATCTGGGAGACGATGACGCGCTCGGCGCCGTTGATGATGAAGGTGCCGCCGGCCGTCATGAGCGGGAAGTCGCCCATGAATATCTCCTGCTCCTTGATCTCCTCCGTCTCCTTGTTGCGCAGGCGGACGGAGACCTTGAGCGGCGCGGCATAGTTGGCGTCGCGCGCCTTGCATTCAAGCTCGGAATACTTGGGGCTTTCGTTCATGGAATAGTCCACGAAGGAAAGCTCGAGATTGCCGGAGTAGTCCGTCACGGAGGCCGTCTCGCGGAAAACCTCCTTCAGACCGGTCTCCAGGAACCATTTGTAGGAGTTCTTCTGGATCTCCAGCAGGTTCGGCATGTCCTGGATCTCATCGGTGCGGGCAAAACTTTTGCGCAGCGTTTTGCCGTAGTAGACATCCTTTGGCATCGTTGTCTATCACTCCTTTGGAAAATGATACGCCGGGAAGAGTTGTTTCTTTTTCGCTCCATCGTCTTGATTTTCGGAGCGGCTGTGGTAAAATAAAAACGAACTGAAGGATGGGTATTTTTGCCCATCTTTTCGAGCATAAAGCAATTGATTATATCATCTCTTATTTTTATTTGTCAAGCCCTGCGGGGTTATTTTTCTTCGACGGCTTTCCGGCCGTCGTTTTTTGTTTCATCGGGGGTCTCGCCATGTATTTTGCCGCTGTCCTGCTTCTGTGCGCCGAATACTTTTTCGCGCTGGCGCTCGTGCGCCGCTCGGGTCTTCTGAAAAGCGTGCAGACGTTTATCCCGGCCGCGCTGCTCATCCTCTCCGTCTTTGTGCTCCGGCTCGCGTGCTTCGACCACGAAACGCTCGACTACATCGACTGGATCAGCCGCTGGGTCGGCTATTTCCGCGACGGCGGCGCGTGGCATATGCTCGGCGAGGAGCTGTGGGCCTGCAACTACAACGTCCCCTATCTGTACGCGCTGGCGCTTTTCTCCCAGCTCGGCCTCCGCGATCTGTATCTGGTCAAGCTGCTGTCCATCCTGTTCGACGTGCTGCTGGCCTTTTGGAGCATGAAGCTCGTCTCCCTCATCACGGACAGCGCCGCCCGGCGGCTGACGTGCTTTATCGGCGTTTTGTGGCTGCCGACGGTATTTCTCAACGGCGCCTGCTGGGGCCAGTGCGATTCGCTGTATGCCGCCTTCGCCGTTTTGAGCCTGTATCTGGCGCTGTCCGACCATCCCATCGGCAGCGTGATCGCCATCGCCGTGAGCTTTTCCATCAAGCTGCAGGCCATCTTCCTCATGCCGGTGTTCCTGGTGCTCCTGTTCGCAAAGAAGATAAAGCTGTGGCATCTGTTCCTGTTCCCCGCCGCGTACATCGTCACGCTCCTGCCCGCCGTTTTCGCCGGGCGCAATTTCCTCGACCTGCTGCTTCTGTACTATAATAACACAAGCTCCATCGGCGAGGGGCTGAACTACAACGCTCCTTCGATCTACGCCGTGACGAGCTTTTCGCCGCTGACGGAAAACGCCGCCGGCGCTCTCGGCATCGCGCTGGCCTTCGGGCTGTGCCTGGCCGTGTTTGTCTGGTCCTTTATCCGCCGCCGGGACCTGAGCGCCCGCGTCCTGCTCGGAACGGCGCTGATCCTCTGCACCGGCGTGCCCTATTTCCTGCCGCACATGCACGAGCGCTATTTCATCCTGGCCGACGTGCTCAGCTTCGCCGCGGCGGTCGTGTGCCCGTGGGCCGCGGTGGGCGCGGCGCTGACCAGCTTCGGCTCGCTGCTCGGGTATTACGCCTATCTGCGCGGGCGCTACGCGCTTGTGATAAGCTACTCCTACCCCATGATGCCCGCCGGGCTTGCGATGGGCGCGGCGCTGCTGCTTTCGTTTGTGTTCACAGCCGAAGGCCTCCGCGCAGAAAATTTGGCAAAGCGCGAAATTTCAAGTTGACAAAACGGGCGAATCTGCTATAATAGGCAAGTGCCTTGCGGGAGTGCTGGAATAGGCAGACAGGCAGGCTTGAGGTGCCTGTGTCCAACCATAGACGTGTGGGTTCAAGTCCCATCTCCCGCACCAAACCAATATAATCCGAACCAAATCTTCTTAATCGGAGATGGGTTCGGATTATTTGTTTTCTTTGAGAAGTT
>CAKTQV010000017.1 GCA_934597255.1 uncultured Oscillospiraceae bacterium | reverse complement strand
TTCGATCGTCTTACATTGTTTAATTTACAAGGTACACCCGCTTCTCACTTCATCGTTTCCCTCTCCGTGAGGCGCTTTGCTAATATAGCATCCAAAGCCGCAGTTGTCAACACTTTTTTGCGAAAAAAATAAACTTTTTTTCATCTTTTCTTATTTTGCGGGAACACTACCCTTATGTCGAAGTTCAATCGAAAAAAGACACAAGATGTAGATGTACATCCTCTTCCGGACCCGGAGTACGATATGCCGGTTTCGGCGGCGGCCGTGCAAAAAATATTTTCGGACTGCGCCGATCTGCAGACGCGGCGCATCGCCGTCGGGGGCGGAAGCGAGAGTCTGTGGGTCTGCTGGCTGGACGGACTGGTGGACGGGGCCGAGGCGGCGGAGCAGGTCCTGCGGCCGCTGACGGACGCGGCGCGCTTTCCGGCCGGCGGCGGACGGCCGCTGGAGCAGGCGGCACGCGGGCTGGTCTACGCCGGCTCCATGACGCGGCGCGACGATATGGACGGCCTTGTCTCCGATCTTCTCGGCGGCTGCTGCGCTCTTCTGGGCGAGGGCTGCGCCCTGTGCTTTCAGCTGAAGAGCCAGAACCGGCGCACCGTTTCTCCGCCGCAGGCGGAAAAGACGCTCAAGGGCGGCAAGGACGCCTTTGTCGAGGCGCTGCGCGTGAACACGGCGCTGGTGCGCAACCGCCTGCGCACCCCGAAGCTGAAGCTGCGACAGACCGTCGTCGGCCGCAAGAGCCGCACGGGCGTGGACATCGTATGGATCGAGGGCGTGGCAAAAGAGGAGACCGTGGCGCGGATAGAGGCGCGGCTCGACGCCATCGACGCGGAGGCGCTTTTGCAGGCCGACCTTCTCGAATCGGCGCTTGCCGCCGCGCCGGCGTCTCCCTTTCCGCAGATCATGCACACGGAGCGCTCGGACGCCTTCTGCATGGGGCTGCTGCGCGGACAGGTAGGGCTTCTGGCCGAGGGCCTGCCGCTCGGTTTTCTCGCGCCGGGCACGCTTCCGGCCATGCTGTGCACGGCCGAGGACGGCTCGCAGCATTTTCTGCTGGCTTCCGCGCTGCGGCTGCTGCGCTGGACGGCGCTGCTGCTTACGCTGTTTCTGCCGGCGTTTTATGTGGCCACGGCTATGTATCATCAGGAGATGATCCCGCTGAAGCTGCTGCTCTCGGTCATAGATTCCAAGCAGAACGTCCCCTTTCCCACGGCCGTGGAGATCCTCGGAATGCTGGTGGCCTTTGAGCTGCTGCAGGAGGCGGGGCTGCGTCTGCCGGATTCCATCGGCCAGACCGTCAGCATCGTCGGCGCGCTCATCGTGGGCCAGAGTGCCGTGGAGGCGCGGGTCATCAGCCCGATCGCCGTGATCGTGGTGGCGGTGGCGGGCATCGCCGGCTACACGATACCGAACCAGGATCTGTCCGCGGCGCTGCGCCTCGGACGCTTCGTCATGGTGCTGGCGGCCATCGCCGCGGGGATGTTCGGGCTCATCGTGGCCGCCACAGCGCTGCTGTGGCATCTGTGCTCGCTGGAGAGCTTCGGCACGGATTATATGTCGCCGCTGTCCTCGGGCCGCCCCGGGGCCGGGGCGCATGTGCTGGCGCGGACGCCGGACCGCTTCGATCCCTTCCGGCCGGAGGATATGGCCGGTCCGGACAGAAGGAGGCGCGCGCCGTGAAAAGGATACTTCTTATTCTGATCCTGCCGCTGCTGCTCCTGTGCGCCGGCTGTCAGGACAGCATTTACGCCAACTACCGGGACGTGGAGCATCTCCGGCCCGTCCAGATGCTCGGCTTTGACGCCGACCCGGATTCCGGGGCCGTGATCGTGTCGGTATCCGCGGGCGAGGGCCGCCCGGAAAAAAGCCCGGCCGTGCTCAGCCAGGCCGGCGGGAGCATCGAAACGGCGCTGGTGCAGCTTCAAAATGCCTTTCCCGAGGCGCAGCCGTATTACGCCCATGTCCAGTTCGTCCTCTTTGGACGCGCGGCCGCCGAGCAGGGGATGCGCCCCTGGCTGGAATGGATCGAGCGAAACCCCAAAATGCGGCTGGACCCGGCGGCCTTCGTGGTGCGCGATTCGGCGGCGGAGCTCATTTTATCCAGCGCAGCCGAGAACGGCGGCACCACGCAGAAAATGACGAGCCTCGATTCGGAGCTTCACACGCTGGGCGAGGGCTACGCGTTTCTCATCCGTTCGCTGGCGGCGACGCTGGCGGACAACGGCTCCGGGCTGTGCGGGGCGATCCGCTGCGCGGACAAGAGCGGCGCCATCCGCTTTGACGACAGCGCGAGCATTCTCCCGGCCGGCTTCGCCGTGTTCCGGGACGAGCGGCTGTGCACGTTCATCGAGGAGGAGGACGCGCCCGCCGTGCTCCTTCTGCTGAGCCGGCCCGAGGGCGCGCGCGTGGAGCTGGACGCCGGGGACGACGGGCGCGTGACCGTCGCGCTGGGCGCGGGGCATACAAAAATCGATCTCGACGGCGCCGCGGCGCGCGTGGACTGCTCCGTGGAGGCGTCGCTTCTGGAGACGGACGGCGGCGCGCCGGATATGGAGACCGTCACGGCGCTTCTGAGCGAGCGTCTTACACGGCAGACGGAGGGCATTCTGGCGCTGGAGCATTCGCTCGGGTGCGATTTTCTCGGGCTGACCGACGGGCGGGACCCCGCCGCGCTGGACTTCTCCGTTTCCGTCACGGTGCAGCCGGAGCGCAGCTACGGACTGCGGCAGCGGGAGGAGGGCGCATGACGAAAACCATGACGAAGCGGCAGTTTGCCGCATGTATGACGCTGTCACTGCTGTCGCCCCTGATCCGTGTTCTGCCCGGGGCGGCCGTCCGGATGGGCGGCCGGGCCTGCTGGCTGAGCGCCGTGCCGGCCTTTGGGATCATCCTCCTGTTCGCGCTGTTCACGCTCTCCTTTCTCCGAAAAACGGACGGCGGCATGGGCGACCTGTTTCTGCGCTGTCTCGGCCCGGCGGCGGGCCGCGCGGCGCTGGTTCTGTATGGGGCTTCCTTTCTTCTGTACACGGGCTTTCTGCTTCGCGTGGGGGCCGACCGCTTCATCACGACGGTCTACCCGGACAGCGGCCCGACCGTGTTTTACACCGTGATGCTCCTGCTGTGTCTGATGGCGGCAATGGGACGGCTGCGCGCGCTGGGCCGCACGGCGGTGATATTGCTGGCGCTGATGCTGGCGGTGCTGGCGCTGGCCTTTGTCTCGTCGTTTCAGAATCTGGACGCGGCCAATCTGTTCCCGCTTCGCGCGGAGGATCTGCCCGGCGTCCTGCTCGGCGCGATGCCGATGGTGAACGTAGGGTCGTTTTTCGCCTGTCTGACGTTTCTTTTCCGCTATACGGACGACCGCGAGCGGCGGCTCGGGCCGTATATGCCGAGCTTCGGCGTGCTGGGACTGCTGTGCTTTCTTCTGTGTCTGACGGTCGTGGGCAGCTTCGGCCCGGCGCTGACAAAGCGGATGAGCTTTTCGTTTTTCATTCTGGTGCGCGACCTGTCCATCCTCAATCTCGGCTCGCGCATCGCGGCGTTCATCGTCGCGCTGTGGGTCTTTTCGGATTTCTGCCTGGGCACGCTGCTGCTGCGCGGCTGCTTTGAGGCGCTGCGGCTGTGCTTTTCCCTGCCGGAGCCGGAGACCGCGCCCTTCTTCTCGCTGCGCGGCGGGCGCTGGCTTCTGCCGGCGGAGGCCGTGTGCGTCTGGTTTGCCGCGCGCTTCATCGCCAGAAGCACCTTCGATCTTCAGCACTGGTCGGACACGATCATCCCGCTGCTGTACGCCGGACTTATTCTGGCGGGACTGCCGCTGGTATGGCTGATCGGGCGGCTGCGGAAGAAAATATAAAAAGAGCGTTCCGGTGCCTGCCGCGCCGGAACGTTCTTTCTTCCATCGTATCTTACCTTTTTATTTTTTGGCCGGCTCCTCCAGAAGTCCCGTGAAGCGCTCGATGACCGCGGCCACCTGCGCGCGGGTCGTCGTGCCGGACGGGACCAGACGAACGCTGCCGCCGCTCTCGGCCACGCCGGAGATGATGCCGCGTTCCACGGCCCAGCGCATGGCTGCGGCGGCCCAGTCCGCCGTTTTACCGCCGTCGGGGAAGCTGTCAAGGCCCGCGCCGGAGTCCACCGCCAGCCCGGCCTGCTCCGCGTAGCGGGCCAGGAGCGTTACCATCTCCTGCCGCGACAGCGCGCGCCCGACGCCGAATTTTCCGCCGCCGATGCCGCTGACGATGCCCGTCTGCGCGCCCCAGAGAACGGCCTTATAATACCATTTCGACGCATCCGTCACATCGGTAAAGGCGCTCTCGCCCGTCACGTCCGGCTCGCCGGCCAGACGGTACAGCACCGTGACGAACATCTCGCGGTTCATGGCCGCGGACGGGCCAAATTTTCCGTCGCCCACGCCGAGAAACAGGCCGCGCCCGACCACATATTCCACGCTGTCGTGATACCAGGCGCCGGAGGGCACGTCCGAGAAGGAGACCGGCTCCTTCTGTCCGCCGTCCTCCCCGGGCTTATCGCCGGTATCCTTGCCGTCGCTGTCCTTATCGCTGCCGCCGTCGGCCGGGACATAGCGGAAGTTCAGATCCACGCTGCCGCGGATGCCCGCCACGCTGCCGATGCTGCTGAACTGCCATACCGTGTACACGGGCGACGCGGTCGTCCGCTCGGTCCAGTGCGCGTGCCATATCTCATAGCCCGCGTCCGCGATCTCGGACGCGTTGATCGGGAAGGAGCACAGCCCGACGTAGAGTCCGGCCTTATAGCCCGCCTCCTCGATCGCCCGGCAGAAGGCCAGCGCGATCTTCGTATGCTCCTGCGCCGACAGCTTCGCCTCATACAGCCGCCCGCTCGTCCCGAAATACTCCATATCCATATAGATCGGAAGACTCAGCTGTCCCGCGTAGCCGCCCAAAAGGCGTATCGCCTCGGCCGCTTCCTCGCGGGCCTCCTCCTCCGTGACAGCCTGCGAGAAGAAATAGGCGCCCGCCGCGATGCCCTGTCCGATCGCGCCGCTCAAATTCTGGGCCATGCTTGTATCGGAATAGAGATCGCCGGACGAGACAAAGCGGCCGCCGACGCGCACGATGGCAAAATCCACGCCGTCGTTCCGGACCGCGCCCCAGTCGATGTCGCCCTGGAAAACCGATACGTCGATGCCCTTGAGTACCTTCCGGGACGCATAGCGGCTGTCGTGGACATACCGGCCAAAATCGTTGAAGCGGACCGAATTGCCGTCGAGCGTCAGAGCGGAAACGGCGTATTCATCCGATTCCGATTCGGATTCGGTCTCCGTCTCGCACGCGCCGGCGGAGGGCACGCCCTCCGGTCTCTCCGCTGCCAGCGCCGACGGGGCAACGCCCGCCGCCAGCGCCAGGCAAAGCAGCAGGCTAAGCAGCTTTTTCATGGCTGTCATCTCCCAATGGTTACAAAATTGTAATTATTATAACATCTTTGTTACCAATAAACAAGTCCCTTTTGCGCAGAAAACGGCGGGTATCTTCGGATACCCGCCGCTGTCTATCAAAATGGTTCCGTTCGCCGTCAGGCCGCCGGCTCGTCCGACGCCTCAGCCGCCGGTTCTCCCGACGTCTCGTCCGAGACTTCATCCCCGGCCGTCCCGGCCGCCGCTTCTCCGGTCTCCTCTCCGGCCGTTTCCGCCGCGAACGCGTCCGTCAGGTTGAAGCCCTCAAAGCCCGGCTCCCACGCGAATTCTACCGAAGCAATCCAGCCGTCCTCGCCGTTGATCTTCTCCAGATACGCCTGCGACGCCGCGTAATACCGCAGATCGCAAAGCTTGCTCATGGCCGTTTCGTAATACACCGGCGCATCCGCCTGCAGCGGCACGCGCATCAGCAGAACGGCGGCGTTCCCGGCCGCAACACAGGCGTAGCCGTAATCCTCCAGCGCCCTGGCCGCGTCGTACACGCTCTGATCCACGCTGCCGATGGACACGTCGTCGGCGCTGATGGCGCGGGACGGGCCGTAAACGTCGAGCGCGGCGTTTTCGTTGTATTTTTCATACAGGCCGTCGAATACCTTCTCCCGCGCGGCGTTGTCCGACGCGGCGCCGAGCTGGCCGGCCAGCGGCTCAAGCACGCTCAGATCCACGGCCGTCTCCGCGCTTTCGCTCCCGGTCGTTTCCGCCGTTTCCTCGCTCTCGGTCTTCTCCCCGGCAGGGTAGAGATAGATCTGGCGGATCTGGACGTAGTCGCTGTCGCGTCCGTAGGCGAGCACCTCCTCGTCCGTCAGCCCCGCACCGTCCGTTCCGTACAGCGCGCCGAAGCCCTCGGCGTAAAGCTCGTCGACCATATTGAACCAGTCGTAAAGCTCCTCGCTGCAGAACAGCGCCGCGAGATTGTCGAGAAACTTCTGCTCGTCGCCGCCGAAATAGTTGTCGATCATCGTTTGCTTCACGTTCTGGACGTTGGCCATACCCTCGTCGCCGAGCGTGACGCCCTCGGCCGTCAGATGGTTATAAACGCAGTGATACTGCGTCAAAACGGTCAGCGCGTAGGACAGGACATAGTCGCCGCAGCGCGCCTCGTTTCCGGCGCTGTCGCGCAGCTTGGCGTCCCAGCTCATGATCTGGCCGCCGGCGGCGCTCTGCAGCCCCGCGGTCACGTTGGCAAGCTCGTAAAACAGCTCCTGCCAGGTCACCGGCTGACCGTCTACCGTGAACACAACGTCCGACGGGTCGTGACGGGCATAGGCCGCGTTCCAGTCAAGACCGGCCGCCGCCTCCGTCTCCTCCGTCTGTTCCGCCGCCGTCTCCGTTTCGGTCTGCGAAGCGGTCTCCGTGGTTTTTTCCGTTTCGGCCTCAAGAGGCTCGATACGGGTCTCGCCGCAGGCGCACAGCCCGGTGAGCATAACGGCGCACAGCAGCGCAGCAATCCATTTTTTCATGTTTCAACCCTTCTTTTTCATTTCATATCCGGCATTATAGCACAAACAGCCGCGCCGGTTGCTTCCAAATTATGAATTTTTCGCGGCAGGCGCCGTGGATTGATAATCGCGGATGAATTCGCGCGCCTCCTCGAGAATGCGGCGGCCGGAGCGAAGGCGCATGGCCACCGCCGGCTTTCCGCCGGCCTCCACCTTTACACGCCCCTTCCACGCAGGTCTGGCATACAACGCGCTCACGCGCGCAAAATCGAAATCGCCGAACACGAAGCGCAGCGCGCCCCCCTTCTGCACGACCTCCGTGATGCCCGCGGCGGACGCCTCGCCGCGCAGAAGCGCGACCTGGATCAGCCGGTTCACATTCGGCGGCGGATCGCCGAAGCGGTCGCACAGCTCCTCCGTCAGATCGTCCGCCTCCGGCTCGCTCCGTATGAGCGCGATGCGCCGGTAAATATCCATGCGCTGCTCCGGCGAGCGGATGTATTCCTCCGGGATCGACGCGGATACCGACAGATCCGCCGAGCATTCCGTCCGCACCGGTACGCTTTCGCCGCGCGCCTCCTGCACCGCCTCCGACAGCAGCTTCATGTACATATCAAAGCCCACGTCGATCATGTGGCCGGACTGCTCCGCGCCGAGAAGATTTCCCGCGCCGCGTATCTCCAGATCGCGCATGGCGATGCGTATGCCGGAATTGAACTGGGCGAACTGACGGATGGCGTCAAGCCGCTTCTGCGCGATCTCCGTCAGCACCTTGTCCTTTTTATACGTCAGATACGCCGTCGCCTTCCGCGACGAGCGGCCCACGCGGCCGCGGAGCTGATGGAGCTGGGCCAGTCCGAGCTTATCGGCGTCCTCGATGATGAGCGTATTGACATTGGGGATGTCGATGCCCGTTTCGATGATGGTCGTGCACACGAGCACCGTGGCCTCGCCGGAGGTCATTTTCTCCATGGCGGCGGAAAGCTCCCGCTCATCCATGCGGCCGTGCGCGACCGTGAGCGATATCTCCGGCAGCAGCTTTTCCAGCTTCACCGCCGTGCGCTCGATGGTGTCGATGCGGTTGTGCAGATAATACACCTGGCCGCCGCGCGCAGCCTCCTTCCGTATCGCGTCGGCCACCACGCCCCAGTCGTGCTCCATGACGACGGTCTCGACGGGCTGACGGTCCTGCGGCGGCTGCTCGATGGCGGACATATCCCGCAGCCCGCCGAGCGCCATGTTCAGCGTGCGGGGGATGGGCGTGGCGGAGAGCGTGAGCACGTCCACCTGCGCGGCCATCTCCTTGATATGCTCCTTGTGCGCCACGCCGAAGCGCTGCTCCTCGTCCACGATCAGAAGCCCCAGCTTCTTAAAGCGGATGTCCTTCTGCAAAAGCCGGTGCGTGCCGATAACGATGTCTACGCTCCCGTCGGCCAGACCGTGCAGACAGTCGCGCGCCTGCGCCGCCGTGGAAAAACGCGACAGCAGACCGATCTTGACCGGGAAGCCGAAAAAGCGGCTGACCGCCGTTTGAAAATGCTGCTGCGCCAGCACGGTCGTCGGCGCGAGGATCGCGGCCTGGCAGCCGTCCAGCACGCATTTCATCACGGCTCGCAGCGCCACCTCCGTTTTGCCGAAGCCCACGTCGCCGCAGAGCAGGCGGTCCATCGGCACCGGCTTTTCCATGTCGGCCTTGATCTCGGCCGTGCAGCGGAGCTGGTCGTCCGTCTCCGCATATTCAAAGGCGTCCTCAAATTCCGTCTGCCACGGGGAATCCGGCGCAAAGGCATGGCCGGGCGTGCTCTGGCGCGCGGCGTACAGCCGGATGAGCTCGCCGGCCATCTCCTTCGCCGCGGCCTTGGCGCGCGAGCGGGCGCGCGTCCAGTCCGAACCGCCGAGCTTGGACAGCTTTACGGGATGCTCCTCGCCGCCGCCGACGTATTTTGTGACCAGATCGAGCTGCATGGCCGGGACATACAGACTGTCCGTGCCGGCGTAGCAGATCTTGATATAATCCTTTTCCACCCCGTCGGCCGGCATGCGGAATATGCCCGCAAAGCGGCCGATGCCGTGCACCTCGTGCACGACGAGATCGCCCACGGACAGATCCTCGCAGCTTCCCAGCTTCACGCCGGCGGCGTGGGTCTTCCGGCGGCCGCGGCGCGCGGCCATGCGCGCGATCTGCGTGTCCGTGAGCACGGCCAGACGTATCTGCGGATATTCAAAGCCCGCGGAAAGGCTTCCCACGGCCACGGCGCAGCGTCCCTCCGACGGAAGCGCGCTCAGCGACTGATCCACATAGACGCCGGAAACGCCCTTTTCCGTCAGAATATCGCGCATGGCTTCGGCGCGGCGGCTGTCGCCCGTCAAAACGACGCAGCGGTAGCCCTCGCGCAGCCAGTGGCTCACATCGTCCGCCGCGGTCTGCGCGCTGCCGCCGTAGGACGGGAGCTGGCGAGCCTGTATCCCGGCGACGGTTTTCGGTTCCAGAGGATAACGCCCGACGGTCAGGCTGTCGGCCATCACGAGCGCGTATTCGCCCAGCGCGGCCAGCGCCTCATCCCAGCCGAGACGAAAGCGCGCCAGCTTATCGACGACCATGCCCGCGGCGATGAGAGAGCGCTCGTCCTCCGCGCTCCGCTTCAAAAGCTCCTTCGCCCGCTCCGCGCATTTTCCCGGCTCGGACAGCACCACGAGCGCGTCGGCCGGCAGATAATCGAAGGCCGAGGCAAATTCCGGATAGATCAGCGCCATATAGCGGTCGGCCGCCGGCAGCAGCGGCCGGTTTTCCAGCGCCTCGGCGTCCTTTTCAAGATTCTCCTTCAGCTTTGCTCCGTCAAAGCGCTGCGCGTGAAGATTGACGCGGCCGGCCATCGTCCGAAGCTGCCGGGCCAGTTCCGCCCGTCCTCCCGCGGCAAGCGAGGGCAGCGTCTCCGCCGCCGGCACGACGCGCAGACATTCCGTGCTCTGGCCGCGACGCTGGCTCGCCGGGTCAAAAAAGGCCATCTGGTCGATCTCATCGCCCCAGAATTCCATACGCACCGGCTCACGCTCCGACGGAGAAAACAGATCCAGTATCCCGCCCCGGCGCGCGAACTGTCCCGCGCCCTCGACCTTATCGCAGGCCTCATAGCCGGCGCGCACGAGCCGGTCCTCGGCGTCCTCGATGGCAAGCGTCTGGCCCCGGCGGAGCGTAAACGCCGCGCATGACAGCTTTTCCGGCGGTATGGCCCGCTGCAGCAGACCGGGAAGGCTGACGGCCACGACGTCCGTTCCGCCGCCCTCCAGCGCGTCCAGAGCGGCCAGACGGCGCTGCTCCGTCTGACGGGACACGGCCTCCGCGCCGTAAAACTCCAGCTCCCGCCCCACGAGCACGGGCACGCTTTTGTCCAGAAACGCGCCGAGATCGGCCGCCATGGCCTCGGCCGCCGTGTCGTCCGGACAGATCACGGCCAGCGGCCGCTTTGTTTCCAGATGCAGCGCCGCGGCAAGCTGCGCGCGGTGAACGGCGGAAAGCCCGGTAGCCAGAGCAGGCGAAAAGCCCCCTTCCAGCCGCATGGGGAGGGGGGTAAACGCCGTATTTTCAAGAATGGATCTTGTAAGAGTCTGCACTGTGATTACCTCGCAACAGCTCTATTCTATACGCATCGGCGGAAAATTTCAACCGCCTGCCGTCATACAATATATTAATTGTATTGAAAATCATGGTCATCTATGTTATATTATAATAGTATTTATACTTCTATTATAGTATTTACTTAAACAGAAAGAAGGGACGACCGTGAACTCCCTTACCGACGTATGGGCCAGCGTGCTGGACAAGCTGTCCGGCGAGCTTACGCCGACGGCTCTGAATACCTGGTTTTCCGACTGCACTCCCGTGGAGCTGGATGAAAAGCGCCTCGTGCTGCAGACAAGCTCCGACTTCAAGCGCAATATCATCTCCCAGCGCTTCGGCGACACCATCCGCGGCGTGATGAGCGACCTGTTCTGCTGCGATTTCAGTCTTCTGGTGCTGGTCGGGGACGAGGTGAAGGAATACGCCAGCCAGTCCGAGCCGGACGATCTTCCCGAAGCCGCGGCCTATACCTTCGACCGCTTCATCGTGGGCCAGTCAAACAAATTCGCCCACGCGGCGGCCATGGGCGTGGCGGAAAACCCCGGAAAGGTCTATAACCCCCTTTTCATCTACGGAAATTCCGGGCTCGGCAAAACACACCTTCTTCTGGCCATCGCCAAATATATCCGAGAGCATCATCCCGACGCGAAGATCGGCTACGTCAAGGGCGACGATTTTACAAACCAGATGGTCGCCTCCCTGCGCGAGGGCACGCAGCCCGAATTCCGGAAGAAATACCGGAACGTCGATCTGTTTCTGGTAGACGACATTCAGTTCATTGCCGGTAAGCTCGGCGTGCAGGAGGAGTTTTTCCACACCTTCAACAACATCTACGAGGCCGGACACCAGATCGTCATCACATCGGATCGCCCGCCGCTGGATATGGTAAAGCTGGAGGACCGCCTGCGCACGCGCTTTGAGGGCGGACTGATGGCGGACATCGGAAAGCCCGATCTGGAGCTGCGCATGGCCATTGTCCGCGACAAGGGGCAGAGCCTCGGTCTCACGCTCTCCGACGAGGTCGTGGAGTTCATCGCCGAAAACATCACGGAAAACATCCGTCAGCTCGAGGGCGTTGTGAACCGCCTGACGGCTTACCGCGAGCTTATGGACGACTCCATCTCCGTCACAAGCGTCAAGCGGGCGATCAAGGACGTGATCCGCGTGGGCGTATATATCCCGACGCCGGACGTCATCATCACGGAAACGGCGCGCTACTTCGGCCTTTCCGTCGAGGACATCCGCGGCCAGCGCCGCAGCAAGAACACCGCCATGGCCCGCCAGGTCGCCATGTATCTGATCCGCCGGCTGACGAACCTCTCGCTGGTCGATATCGGCGAGGAATTTGACCACCGGAACCACTCCACGGTGCTCTCGTCGATACGCAAGGTCGAGGACCTTCTCAAAAGCGACCCGGAGACCGCCGCGACCGTGCGCGACATCACCTCAAACATCAACGCCCGAAACTGATCTTTTCTCCACAATTTTCTCCACCGTGTTCATACCCCCCCTGTGGACGGCGGCGGAAAGACAAAAGCCCCTTTTTCTCTGTGGAAAACCCCGTTTTTTATCAACCTCTTTTTCAACATCCATTTTCCTTGGTATACAAGCGTTTTTTTAGGTTTTCAACATAAATTTCGCCTACTACTAACGCTACTAAAATTATAATCTATCTCTCTATGCTAGGAGGGCATGTTTTATGAAATTTTCCTGTGAACGATATCTGCTTCTGGCAGCCGTCAACACGGCGGGACGATGCGCCGCCTCCAAAAGCCCGATCCCCGCGCTAGAAGGGCTTCTGATTGAAGCGGGCGCGGACGTCAAGATCACCGGCTACGATCTGAAAAAGGGTATCTACACGCATTTTCCGGCCGACGTAAGCGAGCCGGGCGCCATCGTGCTGGGCGCGAAAATATTCGGCGAGATCGTCCGCAGCCTGCCGGACGGCGTCGTAACGATCAGCAGCGGCGAAAACTATGCCGTCACGATCCGCTGCGGGGCTTCCGTTTTCAACATCATCGGCTCCGACGCGGAGGAATATCCCGAGCTTCCGACCGTCGATACGCAGAACTCCGTCGGTCTGCCCCAGAAGCTTCTCGGCCAGATGATCCGCCAGACTATCTTCGCCGTAAGCGACAACGAAAGCCGCCCGGTCTATACCGGCGCTCTGTTTGAAGTGGAGGGGAATACGCTGTCGGTCGTGGCCGTCGACGGCTACCGTCTGGCTCTGCGGCGGGAAAACGTGGAAGGCGAAGGACTGGAAAGCTGCCGCTTCATCGTTCCGGGAACGGCGCTGAACGATCTGGAGAAGCTGTGCGCGGACACGGACGATAAGGTCGATATCACCGTCGGCGCCAAGCACATCTCTTTTGTTGTTGGCGATACGGTGCTGATCTCGCGGCGGCTGGAGGGCGAATTCCTCAACTATAAAAAGAGCATCCCGCAGGAATTCAATATCCGTGTAAAAATAGAACGAAGCGAGCTCCTTCGCGTCGTGAGCCGCGTTTCGCTCATCATTGATGAAAAAATCAAAAATCCGCTGCGCCTGACCTTCGGGGACGGCGAGCTTGCCCTGACCTGCGCGACCGGCGTCGGCAAGGCGGACGACCGCTGTCCGATCAGCGGCGACGGAAAGGGTCTGGAGATCGGCTTTAACAACCGCTATCTGCTCGACGCGCTCAAGGCCGCTCCCGCGGAGGAGCTTACGCTGTGCCTGAACACGGATTCGTCCCCCTGCGTCATCCGCGCGGCGGACGGGTCGGACGCCTTTTCCTATATGATCCTTCCCGTGAGGCTGAAAGCCGGCGCATGAGGGTAAAAAGGATCGCGCTTTCCGGCTTTCGCAACTACGACGAGGAGGCGGTCGAATTTTCGCCGGGCGTGAATGTGATCGCCGGGGCGAACGCGCAGGGAAAGACCAATCTTCTCGAGGCAGTCTGGCTTCTGACGGGGGCGCACAGCTTCCGCACGCGCTTTGATCGGGAGTTGATCGGCTTTGACTGCTCCTGGTCGCGCATTCTGGCGGATGTGGACAGCCAGGGGCGGGAGCAGACGATACAGCTTCTTTTCCGCCGGGGTCAGAGCCGGCAGGCGACCGTGAACGCGGTGAAAAAGCGCTCGTCCGAGCTTTCGGGCGTGATGACGGCGGTTTTGTTTTCGCCGGACGATCTGTATCTGATCAAAGAAGGGGCGCAGGCGCGCCGCCGGCTCATGGACAGCGCCATTGCCCAGCTTCGGCCGGGCTACGCGGCGATACTGTCCGACTTCAACAAGCTGTATGAAAACAAAACGAGGATACTGCGTGACTGGCGGGAAAAGCCCAGTCTGCTCTCCGCGCTGGACGAGTTTTCCGACGGTTTGGCCCGCTGCTCGGCGCGGCTGATCCGCTACCGCGCAAGCTTTGTGCAGCGGCTGGGCGAGGCGGCCGGGCCGATCCACCGCGAATTTTCTGGCGGCGGCGAGGAGCTGGCGCTGCATTACAAAACCGTGAGCACCGTGACCGACGCGACGGCGTCCGCCGAGACGATCTACTATCAGATATGCGCCCATCAGGAGGCGCACCGGCAGGCGGAGCTGGACGCCGGCCTGTGTCTGACCGGCGCGCACAAGGACGACATGGAAATATGCGTAAACGGCCGCCCGGCGCGGTCGTTTGCCTCGCAGGGCCAGACGCGCACGGCCGCACTTTCGCTCAAGCTCGGCGAGCGGGAGATGTTCCTGGCGGAAACGGGCGAATACCCCGTTTTGCTGCTGGATGACGTTCTGTCCGAGCTGGACGAGCGCAGGCAGAGCTTCGTGCTCAACCGCATTGGCGGCGGTCAGACGCTCATTTCCTGCTGTGAGGACGACAACATTGCCCGGAGGACCGGCGGCCGCGTTTTGAGCGTGCAGGCCGGGCGCGTGCGGGAGGCGCTATGAGAAACTGGTTATATCTCGGCGGGGAAGCCGCCTATGAAAAAAAGGACGTCGTGGCGATATTCGATCTGGACAACACGAGCTGGTCGATCGACACGCGGCGATTTTTGAATTCAGCCGAAAAGCAGGGACGTATCGTGAACGCGGCGGAGGATCTGCCGAAGGCGTTCGCCGTCTGTACAGACGGGACCGTAGTCCTTGCGCAGCCGAACTCGGCGATACTGGCAAAACGATGGGAGAGCAGTCAATGAGTGAAATCAACGAAAAGGTGACCCAGGAATACGACGCATCAAAAATCCAGGTGCTCGAAGGGCTGGAGGCCGTCCGGATGCGTCCGGGCATGTACATCGGCTCCACATCCTCCTCGGGTCTGCATCATCTGGTCTACGAGATCGTGGACAACGCCATCGACGAGGCGCTGGCCGGCTATTGCGACCATATCCGCGTGACGATCGAAAAGGGCGACGTGATCCGCGTGGAGGATAACGGCCGCGGCATACCCGTGGACATTCAGGAGCAGACGGGAAAGCCCGCTCTCGAGGTCGTTTATACCGTTCTGCACGCCGGCGGCAAGTTTGGCGGCGGCGGTTACAAGGT
The DNA here is from genome assembly GCA_934597255.1 of uncultured Oscillospiraceae bacterium. Taxonomy (GTDB): domain Bacteria; phylum Bacillota; class Clostridia; order Oscillospirales; family Oscillospiraceae; genus CAJOIG01. The sequence continues at coordinate 30,503 of CAKTQV010000017.1, read as the reverse complement.
ATCCGGCGGTCTGCACGGCGTCGGCGCGTCGGTCGTCAACGCGCTGTCGGACTGGCTGGAGGTGGATGTCCATAAAAACGGGAATATCTATCACATGGCCTTCTCCCGCGGCGTAAAGACCGAGGACATGACCGTCACGGGCCATACCGACCATACCGGCACGGTGGTCCGCTTCCATCCGGATCCCGAGATGTTCGAGGAGACGGTATATGACTATGAAACGCTGCACCGGCGCATGCGCGAGCAGGCGTTTCTAAACGCGGGCCTGCGCATATCCACGGAGGACCTGCGCGGCGAGGAGCGCGTGTTCGACGAGATGTATTACGAGGGCGGCATCCGCGAGTTCGTGAGCTTCATCAACTCCGGCAAGACCCCCGTGCACCCCGACGTGATCTACATGAGCGGCGACCGCTCCGACGCCACGGCGGAGATCGCGCTGCAGTACAACGACAGCTACAGCGAGATTATGGTCTCGTTTGCCAACAACATCCATACGCCCGAAGGCGGCATGCACGAAACGGGCTTCAAAAGCGCGCTGACCCGTGCGCTCAACGCCTACGGCCACGAAAAGAAAATACTCAAGGACGACGAAAATCTTTCCGGCGACGACTGCCGCGAGGGTCTTACCGCCATCATCAGCGTGAAGCTGGAGAATCCGCAGTTCGAGGGCCAGACGAAGGCCAAGCTTGGCAACTCCGAGATGCGGACACTCGTCGATTCCGTGGTGAGCGCGGGGCTGGAGCAGTTTCTGGAGGAAAACCCCTCCGTCGGCAAGGCGATACTGGAAAAGGCCATGACCGCCTCCCGCGCCCGGGAAGCCGCGCGCCGCGCGCGGGAATCCGTCCGCCGCAAGACCGGCCTTGAATCCGGCCAGATGCCCGACAAGCTGCAGGACTGCAATGAGCGGGACCCGGCGCTGTGCGAGCTTTACATCGTCGAGGGCGATTCCGCCGCCGGCTCCGCCATTCAGGGGCGCGATTCCCGCTTCCAGGCGATACTCGCCATGTGGGGCAAGATGCTCAACGTGGAAAAGGCGCGCGCCGATAAGATATACGGCAACGATAAGCTCTATCCCATGATCCTGGCGCTTGGCGCCGGCATCGGCGAGGAGTTCAACATTGAAAAGCTTCGCTATCACAAGATCATCATCATGGCCGATGCCGACGTGGACGGCAGCCATATCCGCACGTTGCTGCTCACGTTCTTCTTCCGCTATATGCGCCCGCTGATCGAGCATGGCTATGTTTATTCCGCCGTTCCGCCGCTGTATAAGCTCACGCGCGGCAAAACGACCCGCGTGGCCTACTCCGACCCCGAGCGCGACCGTATATCCGCCGAAATGCGCAGCGACAACGCCAACGCGAAGGTGGACATCGCGCGCTTCAAGGGTTTGGGCGAAATGGACCCGCACGAGCTGTGGGAGACGACCATGGACCCCGAAAAGCGGACGCTCCGCCGCATCACGCTCGACGACGCCGTGGCCGCGGACAAGGTGTTCACGGTCCTTATGGGCGAGGACGTCGAGCCGCGGCGCGCCTGGATTGAATCGAACGCGCGCTACGTCGTGAATCTGGACATTTAAGAAAGGAGATGATCGAACATGGGACACAACCGCGACTATAAGCCCGAGGACATCGCATTCCCCGACCAGATCATCACCGAGTCCGAGCTTGTCGGCGAAATGCAGAGCAGCTATATCGACTATGCCATGTCCGTCATCGTCGGCCGCGCTCTGCCCGACGTGCGCGACGGACTCAAGCCCGTGCACCGGCGCATTCTTTACGCCATGTACGAGGACAATCTGACCCATGACAAGCCCTTCCGCAAGTGCGCCACCGCCGTCGGCGACGTGCTTGGCCGCTATCACCCGCACGGCGATACCTCTGTGTACGATGCGCTCGTGCGTCTGGCGCAGGGCTTTTCCATGCGCTATCCCCTCATCGAGGGCCACGGCAACTTCGGCTCCGTGGACGGCGATCCCCCCGCGGCTTACCGATACACCGAAGCGCGCATGGCGCGCATGGCCGACGAAATGCTCCGCGACATCGACAAGGAAACGGTGGATTTTCTGCCGAACTTTGACGAAACGCGCAAGGAGCCGCAGGTGCTGCCCAGCCGCTTCCCGAATCTGCTGGTCAACGGCTCGTCCGGCATCGCCGTCGGCATGGCCACGAACATCCCGCCGCATAACCTCACGGAGGTCATCAACGCCGCCGTGTGCGTGCTGGAGAATCCGGACGCGACGCTGGACGATCTGATGCAGCACATTCAGGGGCCGGACTTTCCGACCCATGGCGTCATCATGGGCCGCGCCGGCATCCGGCAGGCCTATGCCACGGGCCGCGGTCGCATCACCGTGCGCGCGCGCACCGAGATCGAGGACTTCGGCAAGGACCGCCAGCGCATCATCATTACGGAGCTGCCCTATCAGGTCAACAAGCGCCAGCTGGTCAAGACCATTGCCGAGCAGGTCAAGGACAAGCGCCTGGAGGATATCTCCGATCTGCGCGACGAATCCGACCGCAACGGCATGCGCGTGGTCATCGAACTGAAAAAGGACGCGAACGCGCAGGTCATTCTCAATAAGCTGTACATGCAGACCCAGATGCAGACCACCTTCGCCATCAATATGCTGGCGCTGGTGCAGCGGCAGAGCCAGCCGAAGATACTGTCCCTGCGGCACATACTGGACGAATATCTGACCTTCCAGGAGGAGGTCGTCACGCGGCGGACGGTGTACGATCTGAAGAGGGCGCGCGAGCGCGCCCATCTTCTCGAAGGTCTTCTCATCGCGCAGGACAACATCGACGAGGTCATCCGCATCATCCGCTCCAGCTACGACAACGCCAGGGACAATCTCATGCAGCGCTTCGGGCTGGACGAGGTGCAGGCGCAGGCGATCTGCGACATGCGTCTGATCTCGCTGCAGGGGCTCAACCGCGAAAAGCTCCAGAACGAATACGACGAGCTGGAAAAGAAGATATCGTATTACGAAGAGCTTCTGGCCGACCCGGAAAAGATAAAGCTCGTGCTCCGGGATGAGCTGATCGCGCTGCGCGACCGCTACGGCGACGGGCGTATGACCGAGATACAGGACGTGGAGGACGAGATCGACATCGAGGATCTCATCCCCGAGGAGACCTGCGTCTATACGCTCACGCACAACGGCTACATCAAGCGCCTGCCGGCCAGCGAATACCGCGCCCAGAACCGCGGCGGCCGCGGCGTCAAGGCCATGACGACCCGCGAGGAGGACTTTGTGGACACGGTGTTCACGGCGTCGAGCCACGACTATGTCCTGTTCTTCACATCGGCAGGCCGCGTGTACCGGCGCAAGGGCTACCGCATACCCGTCGCCGGAAAGAACGCCCGCGGCACGAACATTATCAACATCATTCCCATCGAGCCGGGCGAGCGCGTGCAGGCCATGCTCCATGTGCAGAGTCTGGAGAGCGAGGAATATCTCCTGTTCGTGACACGCAGCGGCACCGTCAAGCGCATGGCGATCAGCGAGCTGAAAAACATCAAGAACATCGGCATCCGCGCGCTGGTGATGGACGAGGGCGACGAGCTTGAATCCGTGATGCTCACGGACGGCAGCGCCAAGATCCTCATCGCCACGCACGACGGCGCGGCCATCTGCTTTGAGGAAAGCGACGTGCGCCCGATGGGACGCACGGCCATGGGCGTGCGCGGCATTCATCTGCGCGACGGCGACCGGGTCATTGGCGCGGCGGCGGCCGGCGAGGGCGGCATGGTTCTGTCCGTGACGGAAAACGGCTACGGCAAGCGCACACCGGTCGAGGAATACTTCCGCGGCGGCGAGACCCAGAAGCGCGGCGGCTACGGCATGAAGAATTATCAGGTCACGGAGAAAACGGGCCCCGTCGCCGCGATGAAGATCGTGGACGGGACGGAGGATATCCTCATGGTCTCGGACGACGACGTGATCATCCGGACGGACGTCGGCTCCGTGAGCGTTTACGGACGCGCGGCGCAGGGCGTGCGGCTGATGCGGCTGAACGAGGGGGCCAGGCTGGTTTCCATCGCCACGACGGAAAAGGAAGCGGAGGACGAAGCAGAAAGCGAAGCATGAAAAAAGTGACCATATACACCGACGGGGCCTGCTCCGGTAATCCGGGCCCCGGCGGGTGGGGCGCGATCCTTCGCTATGGAACGGCGGAAAAGGAGCTTTGCGGCGGCGAGGCGATGACCACGAACAACCGCATGGAGCTCACGGCCGCCATCCGCGCGCTGGAGGCCCTGAAGGAAAGCTGCGCCGTGGCACTGTACACGGACAGTCAGTATCTTGAGCGGGCCGTGAACGAAGGATGGCTTGCCGGATGGAAGCGAAAGGGCTGGACCAAAAAGGGCGGGCTGAAAAACGCGGAGCTGTGGCAGCAGTTCGACGCGCAGCTGCAGCGCCATGCCGTAACGCTCCACTGGGTGAAGGGCCACGCCGATAACCCCTACAACAACCGCTGCGACGCGCTGGCTGTGGCGCAGCGGGACCGGTTCGCCCGGTAATGCAAAACGCCTGTGCTGAAAAGCACAGGCGTTTCTTTATACCTAATACTTATGTTATCAGATGTGCGGCCGATGCGCCGGTCAGGCTGCGGGAATAACAAGCGCCGCACTGGGCGAATCCGACCAGAGATCGTACAGCTCGACAAGAACGGGGCCGTCGCCGTGAAGCACAAAGGGGCTGAAGCAGGAGACCGTGACCCCCGCGCCGGCTTCGACCGGCTCCTGGCTTGCGCCGTCTGCGGCGTACAGAAGCTCCGTACCGTCCTGATAGGCGCGCAGACGGAAGTTGACGGAGGGGACGGCCGGATCAGGGCTGTTGTTTGTGAAATCGACCTGCACGTTTATCGTGCGCTCGCCGTTTTCCGTTTCGGACACCTCGCCGCCGGCAATGGTCAGCTCGTACATATCATACAGCGTGCAGGAGGGCGGCAGCTCGGTGGAGAGCGTTTCATCGGCTTCTTCGTCCCACTCCAGCTCGGATGCGGGGCGGCCGGGAAGACTGTCGTCCGGGATGAGCCACGCGTGAACGGCATGGCCATCGGAATCGTCGAGCGTGACGGTCACTTCGCTGTCGGACAGGAGCTTGAACTGCAGAACGCAGCGGGCGGCCCGACCGGGCAGCAGGCGCAGCGACAGATTGCCCGCGGCGTCCGGCTCCTCCCCCTCGGCGTCAGCCGCCCAGACAAGGGAGCTTCCGTCCTGCTCGGCGGAATAGAGAAGAAGTTCGGACGGCGAGCGGCTCTCGCCGGAGTTGTTCCGAAAGTCGAAATAAACGCGCAGCGCCTGCTCGCCGTCGGCGTCCGTGAAAAGCTCGGCGCCGGTGAAGGCGGCGGAAAAGCTGTCAAAATCACCGCTTTCCATCTCGACAGGATGCGTCGTCTCCGTCTGCGCTTCCGTTGATTCCTCCGTTTCCGGGAGCGGGGTGACAGACGCCTGCGTCTTGTCCCCGCAGGCGCACAGGCCGAAAAGGCAGACGAGCGCCAAAAGGATCAGTCCAAATTTTTTCATGCGAATATCCTCCTGTGGATCAGAACGAGAAGCTTCCTCCGCCGTGAGAGCTGCCGGAGGAGCTGGTATGTGTGCCGCCTCCGCCGCTGTCGTTGCCGTCGTCCTGCGGACGCGCCGTGCGGGTAACGGTGGAGTTTATGAAGTCGTCGCGCTGGCCGGTAAGGACCAGACTGCCGCTGCGGACATATTCGGCGGCGGCGCTGCTGCGGCGGACGCTTTTCAGCTGTCCCTTAAGGATCGAAACGACGATGAACGCCGCGATGATGCCGACGGCAAGGCAGATGCCGGTCGTGGGCCACCAGGAAAAGGGCGGCCGGACGTACGGCTCGCGCAGTCCGCGCTCCCACAGGTTGTCCTCCACCAGCGAATACAGGCCGCTCTGGCCCTTTCCGGCGAGAAAGCCCGTCAGCTCGTCAACGCTGAGATATTCTTCCCCGGCGTTTTCCTGCTGGAATTCGACCGCCAGCTCATCGGCGGTCAGAAGCTTGTCGCAGTAATCGGCAAAATCCCGGAACGCGGTGTAGCAGTCGCCCTCCGCGAGCGAGGGCTTGACGATGGATACAAGCTCGTCATAACCGCCAAAGGCAAGCGCGTCCGTGCCGCGCATATGCGTTGTGATGGAGCACTGACGCTCCTCTATGCAGACGACGATCATCATGCCGTCCCGGTCGGGGCGGTGGCCGTAGCCGTAATAATCAAAGAAAGCGTCGGCAAAATCCTGCGGCTCCATCCCGTTGAACGAACTCGTCGTGACGGCGGAAACGGTGCAGTCGTGCTTTTCGGACAATTCGTCCAGACAGGCCAGCAGCTCGTCCGCCTGCTCCTGCGTGAGAAGCCCGGCGTCATCCACCAGATTGGGATAAAGCTGCGAATCGGGGATCTGATCCGCCCCCGTCGGAAGCGGCAACTGCTCCGTGGGCCGGTCGCCGCCGTCCGCCAGCACGGGAAGCGCCAGCAGCGAGATCAGCAGGACGGAAATAAAAACGGAAAATAGTGCTTTCTTCATGTCTTTCCTCCTCACAGCAGCCAGAAAAGATACGACACCAGCAGCGCCGCCGCGGCGACCGCGCCGGTGAGTATGCCGAACCAACGCCAGTACGCGCCCTTATCAAGCGGAAGGTCGCCGACGAATTTGCCGCTCTGGCCGTTCATGGCAAAGGTATATTTCTTCCCGCGCCAGGAGGTATTCAGGATCCAGACGGGATACAGCGCGTATTTTGCCCGGCTTATGTGCGGCTCGATGGAGGCGGAGGAGAGCGAAACGGAGGAATAGCCCGTGACGGTGTCCGCAAAGGCGTCGCTGGTGCTCTTTTCCATGCGCTGTCTGGCGCGGTCGAGAGACTGCTGCTCGGACACGTCGTAGCGCTCGGCCATATAGCCGGACAGATACGCCGTCTGGAAGGGAACGGCCTGCGAGACGTCAAACGGCTCGATGGATTCCATCAGATCGTCCTCCATGTGCTCCGAGCCGTCCACCGGTACATTGTCGAAGCCGATGGAGCCGGCGCGCCAGACGTTGTAATAGCTCGTCTCGGTGTAGTCGTAGTCGCTGTCGCTCCAGGAGCGCATCTGCGTGGCGCTGTACTGCAGATCGGCGTCCACATCCGCGTCGAACAGCCAGAAGGGGACGTACACGCCGCGCACCTCGTCGATGTGATTTTCGCTTTTGAATATCTTGGGCAGCAGCTTCTTGCCGCGCAGATGGCGGGACAGGGCTTCCTTGGCCGCGGCCTTGTCAAGCTTGAACGGGAGAACAAGATCGGGCTTGAGATCGCCGGAGAAGGCGCCGACCATGACGACCGGATTTCCGCAGTAGGGGCAGCTTGCCGCGCCGGTGGTCTCGTCGGCGACGATCTCGCCGCCGCAGGACTGGCAGGAGTAGACCCGCATGCCGTCGGTCTCGCCCGCGGACCATGCGCCGCCGGCACTCGCGGAAGCGGGCTCCTGATCGAGCACATCGTCCTTCGTCTCCAGCGTGGAGATATCGACCATGGAGTCGCAGTAGGGGCATTTCATCTGCTGCGTGGCGCTGTCGAATTCCAGCTTTCCGCCGCAGTAGGGGCATTTGTATTGTAGGAGTGTTTCAGCCATACGGAACCTCACTTATTGATTTGTTGAGACAGGAAAAGCGGCCCCGGACGCGCGGTGAACTGCGCCGCCTTCTGGGGCCGCTTCGTTTTTCATTCAGGGACGGGGGCTGCCGCACTCGGCGCAGAACTTGCCCTTGTTGACGGTGCCGCACGAGCACGTCCAGGTCTCGTCAACGGGCCTGGGCTTGCCGCACTCGGCGCAGAACTTGCCGCTGTTGACCGTACCGCACGAGCACGTCCAATTCGCCGCAGGAGCCGGTCTGGGCTTGCCGCATTCGGGGCAGAACTTGCCCGTCGCCGATGCGCCGCACGAGCACGTCCAGCCGTTGGCGGCCGGCGCGGGAGAAGCCGCGGGCTTTGCCTGCTGCGCGCCCATCTGATAGAGATCCTGCGCGTTGAAGCCGCCCGCCTGGCCGGCCATATTCATGCCCATGAACGCCATGGCGGGTCCGGCGTTCGGATTGCTCGCCGCCGACTGCATGGCGGAGGCCTGCGCCCCGACAAGATGCGCCGCCGCGCGCGTGGGATCCATATAGGCCGCGTCGCGCTGCATCTGCTTGAGCATCTGCTCGTCCTCCTCGCTGGCCGTCACGGAGGAAACGCCGAACGAGACGATCTCAAGCCCGCGCAGATCGCGCCACTTGGAGGACAGGACCTCGTTGAGCGCGTCCGCCAGCTCCATCGTGTGGCCGGGAAGCGCGGAATAGCGGATGCCCATCTCGGAGATCTTGGCAAAGGCGGGCTGCAGCGCGGTCAGAAGCTCGCTTTTGAGCTGGCCCTCGATGCGGTCGCGCGTGTATTCGTCGGCCGCGTTGCCGCAGACGTTCGTGTAAAACAGAATGGGGTTGCTGATGCGGTAGCTGTATTCGCCGAAGCAGCGGATGGCAATGTCGATGTCGATGCCGGCGCGCGTGTCGACCACGCGGAAGGGAACGGGGTTGGGCGTGCCGTAGCGGTTGCCGACAAGCTCCTTGGTGTTGAAATAGTAAACGCGCTGATCCTTGGGCGCCTCGCCGCCGAAGGTGAAGCGCTTGCCGATGTTGGCGAACACCTGCCCGATGGATTCGCTGAGACTGCCCGTGAACAGGGAAGGCTCCGTGGATACGTCGTATGTATACTCGCCTGGCTCGGCGCACACATCCACAACAGCGCCCTGCTCGACGATGATCATGCACTGGCCGTCGGCAATGGCGATGACGGAGCCGTCGGAGATGATGTTGTCAGAGCCGTTGTTGCTGCCGCGGCCGGTCGTGCGCTTTTTTCCTTTGACGCAAAGCACGTCCTCCGGAAGCGCGTCGCAGTAAAAATACTCTTTCCACTGGTCGGCCATAACGCCGCCGGCGGCTCCCAGTGCTGCTTTGATAAGTCCCATGTTTCGGTTGCTCCTTTCCGTTTCGCATCCGTTATTTTTAATTTATTTCGTGCGCGGGGGAGGTTTTCTTCTATTCTTCATTCTAATGGTTTCGCGGGGGAAAAGCAAGCGGTTTTATTCCCCAGCCAGCGAAAGAACGGCCGTCTGCCGGGGCGTGCCGGTCGTCAGCGTGAAGCGGTTCGTCCCGTATCGGATCACGTCTGTCCGAAGGCGGGTGAAATCGCCGAGCTCTGATAAAACGTCATAGCCCACGGCGCCGAGACGGTAATGCATGGGGATGACGACCCGCGGCGAGAGAAGCTCGCACAGGCGTTCCGCCGTTTCCGCGTCGATGGTATAGTAGCCGCCAACGGGGATCAGCAGCGCATCCAGGCCCGTAAGCGCGCGCAGCGCCGTCTCGTCCGGAATGTGGCCGAGATCGCCGAGATGGGCCAGCCGCACCTCGCCGTCGGAAACGATGTGGATGCGGTTGGCGCCGCGCAGCGCGCCGCGCTTTTCGTCGTGGAAGCAGTCGATCGTCTCCACGGCCAGCGTGCAGGGCCGTCCGCTCAGACGGACCTTTCCGCGTGCGCCGTGGTCACGGTGATCGTGAGAGCAGTAAACGGCGTCGGCCTGTACGTCCAGCGGCGCAAGGCCGGGCACCGCCCCGTCCTCATAGGGGTCGAGCACCAGCGAGCTGCCGCCGGACTCGAGACGGAAGCAGCTGTGGCCAAGCCAGGTTATGAGCATAAAGCGTTCCTCCTTCCGGAATGTTTCACGTGAAACACGCGGCGGCTTACTCGCCCAGCCATTCGAGCCCGCCCATGTACATGCGCAGCGGCGCGGCGATGTCCACGCGGCCGTCGGCCTTGAGGTGGTTTTCCAGATAGGCGATCAGCATGCGCGGCGGAGCCACGACGGTGTTGTTGAGCGTGTGCGGCAGATAGAGCTTGCCGTCCTCGCCGCGGACGCGGATCTTCAGCCGGCGCGCCTGCGCGTCGCCGAGATTGGAGCAGGAGCAGACCTCGAAGTATTTCTGCTGCCGGGGGCTCCATGCCTCGATGTCGCAGCTTTTGACCTTCAGATCGGCCAGATCGCCGGAGCAGCATTCAAGCTGCCGCACGGGGATGTCCAGCGAGCGGAACAGCTCCACGCTGTAGCGCCACATCTTTTCGTACCATTCCATGCTTTCCTCGGGACGGCATACCACGATCATTTCCTGCTTCTCAAACTGATGGATGCGGTAAACGCCGCGCTCCTCGATGCCGTGGGCGCCCTTTTCCTTGCGGAAGCAGGGGGAATAGCTCGTGTAGGTGATGGGCAGCTGCTTTTCCTCCACGATCTCGTCGATGAACGAGCCGATCATGGAATGCTCGCTCGTGCCGATGAGATACAGGTCCTCGCCCTCGATCTTGTACATCATGGCGTCCATGTCCGTCTGGCTCATGACGCCCTGCACCACGTTTCCGTGGATCATGAACGGAGGGATGTAATAGGTGAAGCCCTTGTCGATCATGAAATCGCGCGCGTAGGCGAGAACGGCGGAATGCAGCCGCGCGATGTCGCCGCGCAGATAGTAAAAGCCGTTTCCGGCCACGCGCCGCGCCGCGTCGAGATCAATGCCGTTGAAGCGCTCCATGATCTCCGTGTGATACGGGACCTCGAAATCGGGAACGACGGGCTCGCCGAAGCGCTGCACCTCCACGTTGCAGCTGTCGTCCGGGCCAATGGGAACGGAGGGGTCGATGATGTTCGGAATGACCATCATCCGGGCCGTAAGCTCGCTCTCCAGCTCCGGCTCTAGCTTCTCCAGCTCGGCCAGCCGCGCGGCCTGCGCGGCCACTTCTTTCTTCACTTCCTCCGCCTCGGCAGCCTTGGAGGGGTCCTTCTTTGCCTGACCCATCAGCATACCGATCTTTTTCGACAGTGTGTTGCGGTTGGCGCGCAGCTCGTTGGCCTCGGTCTTCGCGGCGCGCAGACGGCGGTCGAGCTCAAGCACCTCATCCACCAGCGGCAGCTTCGCGTCCTGAAATTTCTTTCGGATGTTTTCCTTGACGGCGTCCGGGTTTTCACGGACGAATCGAATGTCCAGCATAGTTTATCTCCTGCCTTTATTTATTCAGCTTCATAAGCGACTGTATAAGCGCCTCGCGGTCGTCCGCGCCGTAGTATTCCAGCACGATGCGGCCCTTTTTGCGCCCGTCCACAATGGAAATGCGCCGGCCAAGCCTCTGGCCGAGCGTCTGACAGACCTGCGCGGCGTAGTCGATCTCGTCGGCGGGCTTGTCGTTTTTCGGCTTTTTCTGCTTCAGCAGCGCGGCGGCCAGTGTTTCCGTCTGACGGACGGAAAGCCCCCGGTCCACGACCTGCCGTGCGGCCGTGAGCTGAAGCGCCTTGTCCTCCAGCGGCAGCAGCGCGCGCGCGTGACCGGCGGAAAGCGCCCCGGAATCCAGCAGCACAGCCACCTCCTCCGGCAGCGAAAGCAATCGCAGCGCGTTCGCCACGGCGGGACGGCTCTTGCCGACGGACTGGCTCACGGCCTCCTGCGTCATGCCGTATTCGTCCATGAGCAGCTTGTAGCCGCGCGCCTCCTCCATGGGACTCAGATCCTCGCGCTGCAGATTTTCCACAAGCGCCATCTCCTGCGCCTGACGGTCGTCGGCCTCGATGATGCGCACGGGCACTTCCTTCAGCCCGGCCAGGCGCGAGGCGCGCCAGCGCCGTTCGCCGGCAATGATCTGATAATAGCCGGAGTCGAGTGCCCGGACCGTGATCGGCTGCAGAATGCCGTGCAGGGCGATGGAATCGGCCAGCTCCTGCAGCGCCTCGTCGTCAAACACGCTGCGCGGCTGATTTTCCCGCGGCTCGATCTTCTGGATCGGCAGCGTCTGCGGCGCGGTGAATTCCTCTTCGCCGAACAGAGCGCCCAGTCCGGTTCCAAGTCCTTTTTTCTTAGCGGGCATTGTTTGTTTCCTCCATGATCTTTTCCCGGCGGAGAAGCTCCGCCGCCAGACGGTTGTAGGCCTCCGACCCGCGTGACAGGCGGCTGTAGGCCTGCACGGGCTTGCTGTGGCTCGGAGCCTCGGCGATGCGCACGTTGCGGGGGATGACCGTTTGAAAAACGGCAGTCCCGAAATACTTGCGAATTTCCCGCGCGACCTGGTCGGAGAAGGAGAGACGCCGGTCGTACATCGTCAGAAGAATGCCTTCCGTCTTCAGCTCCGGGTTGAAGCTGCGCTTGGTCAGCTTCATGGAGCGGATCAGATCGGTCAGCCCCTCCATGGCATAATATTCGCACTGTACAGGGATCAGCACCGCGTCCGCCGCGGCCAGCGCGTTGATCGTCAGAAGCCCGAGCGAGGGCGGGCAGTCGATGAATATGTAATCATACCGCTCCCGCGCCGGCTCCAGCACACGCCGGAGAACATACTCGCGCTCGTCGGCGTCCACAAGCTCCACCGTTGCGCCGGACAGGCGCGCGTTGGACGGGAGCACGTCGGCGTAGGGCGTCTGCAGGATCGCATCGTCCAGCGCCGCGCCGTTGATGAGAACGTCGTAGAGCGCCGGTCTTGCGTTCTTGTCCGCGCCGAGTCCCGATGAGGCGTTGCCCTGCGGGTCGGCGTCCACGACCAGAACGCGCTTTTTCTTTTCCTGCAGGGCGGCGGCCAGATCCACGCAGCTCGTCGTCTTTCCGACGCCGCCTTTCTGATTGGCAAAACAGATGATTCGGCCCACAAGGCACCTCCTCTGAGCTTGTCACAGCCGATTCGGACAGGCTCGGTTTGATCGGTCCGGGCGGATCTTCGCCCGGCGTGATGCAAAAAGCCCTGCGCCGCAAGGCTTCTGAACTCATGCCCGTCCCCGGCGGGCATGAAGCGCTGAGCGCGCTTTGTACACAGTTCTTTTATTATAGCAGAAAACGGATAGATTGCAATGTTTCACATGAAACAATTCCCGCAAAGCAATGTTTCACATGAAACAATTCCCGCAAAGCAATGTTTCACGTGAAACATTCAGCCGATGAGCATATCAATGTCCGTCACGCTCAAACCGTCCTGCAGCGCAAGATCGAGCGCGTAGCCCAGCAGCCGCCCGATGTCGCGGACGCATTTATCGATGTCGCGCCGTGTGAGGATCAGGCCGTCGCCCTCGTCCACAACGGTCGGTACGCCGACAGCCAGCACCGGCACGCCGAAAACACGCGCGCTCAGCTCCTGTCGCGCGTTGCCCACGCCGGAGCCCGGCACGATGCCGCTGTCTGTGAGCTGGACGGTCCGGCACAGGCGCTCACGCTCCCGCGCGGCCAGCGCATCGACGGCCACGACGGCGCGGGGCTTCGCCGCGTCGAACAGAGCGCGGATAAGACTGGCGGATTCAAGGCCCGTCGTCCCCAGGACGCCGGTCGCAAAGGCGCACACGGGACGGAACGAACCGAACTCGGCGGGAAGCTGCTCGACCAGATGCCGCGTGACCAGCGTGGCGGCGACGGTCTCCGGACCCACGGCGTCCGGCGTGATCTCCCGGTTTCCCAGCCCGGCCACAAGGACGCTGTCGTCCGGGCGGAGCGGCAGAAGCTGCCGCATCAGATTGGCCAGTATGGCCGCGCCGTCAGCAAAGGCGTTTTCCTCGCGCCGGAAAAAGCGCTCCGTTTCCACAGTCAGATAGCGGCCGACTGGTTTACATAATAACTTTGCGGCCTGCTCGTCCCGTATCTCCATATCCGTCACGCGGAAGCCGCGCAGCTCGTATTCCGCCCGCGTCACACCGTCCGGGAGCGTCTCGTTTCCGGCGAGCGATTCCATGGCCAGGTCGGTTCTTGTGTTATCCAAAAAAAATCACCACCAGATGTAGTTTGTGCGGGAAAAAACGATTCTATTTATAATGTTTTTTGAAAAAAGGCTTGCATTTTTCGCAGGAGGTTGCTATAATCTTCATCTGCGGACATTCATGTTCAGACTTTTATAGGGAGGTGCAAATTCATGCCCAACATCAAGTCCTCGGCGAAGAGGGACCAGCTGCAGAAGGCGGCGCGCGAAAAGAACAGAGCGGCGAAATCCGCTTTGAGGACCGAGCTGAAAAAGTTCGAAGCGGCGGTACAGTCCGGCGACAATGCGGCGGCTGCTGAGACCTATAAGGTTGCTGTGAAGTCCGTTGACAAGGCGGCATCCAAGGGCCTTATCCACAAGAACAACGCGGCCCGCAAGAAATCTGCCATGGCGAAGAAGCTCAACGCCGCCAACTGATTCTGATGAAACGTAACCGTACCCGGCTCGTCTGAGCCGGGTGCTTTGCTTATATGGAGGTCGGAATGGAGATCCTGTTTGACAGCCGCCGTTCGGAATACAAGGAGATATTCGGGCCGCTGCGCGCGGGCGGGAGCTGCCGCTTCTGCGTGAAAATGCCGGCGGAGCTGCATACGCAGAGCGTGACGCTTTCGGCCGGGGCGTGGACGCTGCCGCTCGCGTGCGCCGGGCGCGAGGGGGATTATGAGCGCTTTGAGGGCGTGCTGCGCCCGTCGGAGCCGGGGCTGTATTTCTACTGCTTCGACATCCGGGACAAAAACGGCGAATACCAGCTGTTCCGCCGCGGCCGGGGAACGAACATCGCCGCGGGCGAGCGGTGGCAGCTGAGCGTGCTGCCGGAGGACTACGCGCCGCCGGAGGCGTTTCGCGGCGCGGTCTACTATCAGATCTTCCCCGACCGCTTCTTCCGCGCCGGGGGTCCGGCGCCGGCGGATAAGCTCGCGCCGTATACGCTCCGGCCGTTCGAGGGCTTTGTCCCGTCTGCGCCGGATGCGTCGGATTTTGCCGGCGGCGATCTGCGCGGCATCGCCGAAAAGCTCGATTACATCGCGGGTCTCGGCACGAAGGTGATCTATCTCAACCCGATCTTCATGGCCTGCTCCAACCATCGCTACGACACGGCGGACTGGCTGCGCATCGACCCGCTGCTGGGAACGGAGGCGGATTTCCGCGCTCTGTGCAGCGCGGCGCATGCGCGCGGCATGAAGGTCCTGCTCGACGGCGTGTTTTCCCACTGCGGCGCGATCTCCCGCTATTTTGACGCGGACGGACGCTTTGGTGGGGGCGCATGCTCGGCAGGGACGGCCTCGCCCTTCTATAAGTGGTTCGATTTTACAGAATTTCCGAAAAAATATGCCTGCTGGTGGGGGGTCGACAGCCTTCCCAACATAAACGAGATGGACGAGGACTATCTGGATTTCATCATCCGCGGGCCGGACAGCGTGGTCGCGCACTGGCTTTCGGCCGGCGCGGACGGCTTCCGGCTCGACGTGGCCGACGAGCTGCCGGACGAATTCATCGCGCTTCTGCGCGCGCGGGTGCGCGAGCTCAAGCCGGACGCGGCCGTCATCGGCGAGGTGTGGGAGGATGCGTCGAACAAGGAGGCCTACGGCGTGCGCCGGCGCTATTTCACGGGCGCGGAGCTCGACGGCGTCATCAATTTCCCGATGCGCCGGGCGATCCTTGCCTTCGCGGCCGGGGAGGACGACGGAAGCGCGCTGGCCGAGACGGTGATGACGCTGGCCGAGAATTATCCCGCCGCGGCCCTCGACTGCACGATGAGCATCCTCGGCAACCACGACACCGAGCGCCTTGCGCAGATCCTGCCGGAGCTGCCGCGCCGCAGGCTGGCCGCGTTCCTGCAATTCACGCTTCCGGGCGCGCCCGTCGTTTATTACGGCGACGAGGCGGGGCTTTCCGGCGGGCGCGACCCGATGAACCGGCTGTGCTTCCCCTGGGGACGGGAGACCCGGGGCCTGACGGACTTTTACCGCCAGCTCGCCGCGCTGAAGAACGCCCATGAAAGCCTGCGCCGCGGAAGCATCGAGTTTCTGGAGGCCGGCGGCGGGCGCGTCCGCTTCGCGCGCACGGCCGGCGGGGAGATCGTCGAGTGTCTGGCCGACAGCGAAAAGAAAAGCTTCGGCTTTTTGTGCCGCGGCTGACGGAAGTTTTACAAAAGAGTAACATTATGATATAATGCCCGTGCTACAATAGAAAAAAACGATGCTCCAGGGTGAAAATGCTATGAAAAGGATATTTACACTGATACTGACGGCGGCGCTGCTTCTGGGCCTTTGCGGCTGCGGCGACTATGTGAGCCTTATGCCCGGCGGCGAGACGGCGGGGACGGAGGCGGAGGCCGAGGCCGAGGGCTTCGTGCCGACGAGCCTGGCCGAGCTTCTGGGCTGGCAGGATTTCATGGCCGGCTATTACGACGATACCCCTGTCGCGCTCAGCTTCACGGGCGAGGAGGGCTTTGCGTCGCCCGTGTTCGACCGCGAGTCGATCATCCGCGCCTGCGACGCGCTGCGCGCGGCGAGCGTGACGGAGGAGATTGGCGAGGCTCCGGAGGGAACACGGGCCGATGCGCGCTATACCTTCACCATGGCCGACGGTGCGACGCATACGGTCGAGTTCTCCGACGGCGCGCTGCTGTACCGCTCGATGCTGTACGCCGTCAGCGGCGGCGACGCGCTGGGCGGCATCTCCTTCCCCGGCTACCGCGGCGATTTCTCGCTTTTCGATCTGTATTACGACAGCAAGGTCACGGCTTTCGCCGAGAGCGTGGAAAGCGAACTGCCCGTTTCCGTCGGCCGCCGCGCCAACGGCGGCGCCGTGCTGTCCAATCAGGACCCGGACATGATCCGGCAGGTGTACGAGCTGCTGGCGGGCGCGAAGGTCGAAAGCGTGGAGATGAGCCCGGATCAGAACATCGACCTGAACACGGTGCACGACTACGTGTTCACCATGGTCGACGGCAGCACCCAGACCTTCACGTTCACCGGCGGCTGTCTGACGGTGCAGGCGAACGCGGTCTATGGCACGGTGTATTATCACGTTTCCAACGCCGACGAGCTGGCGGAGCTGTCCATCGCGGCCGGCAGCGCCTCGGCCGCCTTTGAGGGCGGCATGCTCGGCGATCTGCGCAACGACATCAGCCGCGCCGTCCGCGCCGCGAACGGCGAATATGTCGCCCCGGGCAACGAGGCCGAAACGCTCGGCCAGGCCACGCGCGCCGAGGAATCGACCGAGGAGAGCAGCGAGTCCGGCCAGGGCGGTCTGAGCGTAGCGGGTATCTACGTCAGCTTCGACATTGACGGGACGCAGGATTACATAAGCCTTACCGGCGAGGACGCGGCGGAGTTCGTCCGCATGATGGGCCAGATCGAGGTCACGGGCGAGCATATGGACGCCGCGCCCGAGGGCGACCAGATGACGGTTTCCGTCAACCTGTCCGACTGGTCGGGGCCGATCTGCTACTTTGCCGGCGGCGCCGTGCAGCAGACGGTCGGCAACTGGTATCGCTGCAGCGGCACGGGCTATGACACGATGCGCGCGCGCATCCTCGAGATATACCAGCAGCAGCTCGCCGAGCGCGACATCGAGGGAACGGGCGAGTAACAGCGGGAAAAAACCGCAAAACGAAAGGGCCGGATTTCTCCGGCCCTTTCGGCTTATCCGGCAGCCGCGCAGCGCGGCTGCTTTTGCTTTTTTCCGTCCGGCGGCAGAGCGGGCGGGGCTGTCTGTGCGGGAAGGCGGATCGTAAAGCGGCTGCCGACACCGGTGTAGCTGACGAGAGAGAAGCGGCCGCCGTGCTGATCGACGATCCATTTTGCGATGGCGAGACCCAGTCCGCTTCCCCCGGTCTCGGCGCGCGCCCGGTCGCCGCGGTAAAAGCGCTCGAAAACATGCGCCGCGTCCTCGCGCGTCACGCCGCAGCCCGTGTCCTGCACGGACAAAAGCGCGTCGCCGTCCTCCGTTTTCAGTCCCAGCGTCACGTCGCCGCCCTCGGGCGTGTATTTGGCGGCGTTGTCCACCAGAATGCGCACGGCCTGCTTGAGCATGGCGGGATCGGCGGAAACGGTGCAGGGCGCGGCGATGCGCAGGCGGTAGTGATGCTTCGCGTCGATGAGCACCGATTCGTCGCGCAGCTCCTGCAGCATTTTCTCCAGCTCCACCGGCTGCGGCGAAAACTTCTGCCGGCCCATGTCGCCCCGGGCGAGGAACAGAAGCTGATCGACCAGCGTTTTCATGTGCTCCGACTCGGTGCGGATGGCCGTGATGGACTCCTGCAGGACCTTCGGGTCGTCCTTGCCCCAGCGGTCGAGCATGTTGGCGTAGCCTTGGATGACGGCAATGGGCGTGCGCAGCTCGTGGCTGGCGTCGTCCACAAAGCGGATCTGCTGGCGATAGGATTCGCGCATGCGGTTGATGAGCGAGTTGACCGCCGTTTCCAGCGGCTCCATGTTCCCGCTCCCCTGCCCCTCCAGACTCAGATGCGCGCCGGGACTGGCGGCGTTGAGATGGTCGATGGCGTCGGCCACGCCGCGGAAAAGCTCCTCGTCCGGCTCGGCGGCCGACATGGCGCTGGCGGCGTTGGCGATGGAGTCGATGGGGCGCAGCTGGCGGCGGATGCGCCGCGCGCCGGAAAACCAGCGGGTGAGCCAGCCGAGGGTCTGCAAAGCGAAAAATACGCCCAGCCCCACGATCAGCAGCGCGGCGAAGCCGCCGGCGTACACGGCGTGCTCCGGCTCGCTGCCGAAGAAATAGTACAGCCGGACGATCCCGTCGCCGGCCAGGGCAAAGCGGCGGGGCGTGGCCGGGGCCAGAAAGCCGAGCACCGTGATCTCCGCCTGCGCGCACCAGAGAAACAGGCTCAGCGCCGCAAGGAACACGTCCGTCAGCAGCCCGCTGAGCAGCCGCCGCCACTGAAGCTGCGCGTTGATGCGCCGGGCCATGGCCCGCGCGGTCGTCCGTTTCTTATTCATCCTTTATCACATATCCCACGCCGCGGACGGTCCGTATCATCTCCACGCCGAAGCGCTCGTCGATCTTCTGGCGCAGATAGCGGACGTACACGTCGGCCACATTCGTCTCCCCGGCGTAATCGTAGCCCCAGACGCGCTCGAGAAGCGTGTCCCGGCTGAGCACGACGCCGCGATTTTCCAGCAGCGTCTGCAAAAGCGAGAATTCCCGCGCCGTCAGCGCGAGCTCCTCGCCGTTGAAGCGGACGGTGTGCGTCGGCACGTTCATGCAAAGACCGTTCCAGCACAGCGTCTCGCCGGCTGCGGGGGCGTCCTTTTCCCGCCGCCGCAGCAGCACGCGGATGCGCGCGAGCAGCTCCTCGATGGCGAAGGGCTTGGTGATGTAATCGTCCGCGCCGAGATCCAGCCCGCTGACCTTGTCCATGACGGCGTCGCGCGCCGTGAGCAGGATGACGGGCATCTGCGAGCTTTTGCGCAGCCGGCGCAGAAGCTCCAGCCCGCTCAGCTCCGGCAGCATGATGTCCAGCACCAGCAGATCGTACTGCCCGCTTTCCGCCATGGCAAGGCCGGTGCGGCCGTCGCCGGCCTTGGCTGCGCGATAGCCCTCGTGCTCCAGCTCCAGCTCCAGAAAGCGCGCGATTTTTTCCTCGTCCTCAACAATGAGTATGGCGGGCATATGACGTTCCTCCTGCGGATAAGATTCAGCGGCTTTTCAGCCATGCGAGCGCCGTGCTCTCCGGCGACGCCGCCGTTTCGTCCGGCTCGATCGGCTCGGACTCGAAAACCTCGCCGGTACGCGCCCGGTCCGCGGCGACGGTTAGATACATCTGCGTGCCGTCGTACAGACGGAAGCACTGGTTCACGCTGCAGTAGCCCGCCGTCGGCGCGCCGAAGCTGCGCGTGTCGTCCAGCCCCCGGAAGCACAGCAGAAGCAGCTCGGCGGAGCTGGCGGTCCGCTGTCTCCGCGGCGGCCCGGCATTCGGCGAGACAGGCGTTCCATTCGTCTCCCTGGCTGTAAAGACCGAATTCATCGATCAGCGAAAGCGCCGCTTCCCCATAGCCCGGCGCGTCCGGCGGCAGCAGATAAAAGCCGAAGCGCGGGCCGTAGCGGACGGCCAGCGCCGCAAAACCGCCGCACAGGAGCGCCAGAACGAGGACAAGGGCGGCCGGGACGAGCCATCGAACTTTCTTCCGTTTCATATTTCTCCGTCCCTCCCCCGCGGCGCAGACGCGCCGGCCCCGCATGGGCCGGCGGCCGGTCCATGCGGGGAGCGGGGGATATGTCATTCCGGCGCGGTCACTGGCCGTCCCGATCGTCCGGATGGTCCGGATCGCCGCTGTCGAGGCCGGAGGCCACGCGGTCCTTCAGCTCCACGGCCTTGTCGGCCACGATGCCGGCGAGATCGGCCGCCTTGTCCGAAACGGCGGAGACGGTCTCCGCGGCCTTCGTGCCGCTGGCGTCGGGGCCGTGGATGGTGTAGCGCAGATCGAAGAACAGGCCGACGATCATGGCAGGGATGACGACCCAGAAGCAGGCGCACAACAGAATGATGAACACCAGAATGGGCAGCTCAAGGATCGTTTCGCCGCGGCGGACGGCGGCCACGGAATTGCGGCAGCTCTTTTTCAGCAGCTCCCAGCACCAGCGGAAAGCGCGGCGGAAGGGGCCGTCCCCCCTCTTTTCGGCGGCGTCCGCCTTAAAATAGACGGTTTTTTTCTCCGGCGTGGAATAGGCCGCGCCGTTTTCGGCCTTCCCCTCGCGCTCCAGCTCGATCATGGCGTCGAGAATGTCCCATTCGTTGCGCTCGAGGATGTTCTTGGCCTCCTCATAGCCCAGCCCCGTGATGGAGCGGAGCTTTTCAACCATTTCCAGATGAGTCATGCTGTTTTTTCCTCCTTGTTTGTTTTCTTGCCGTAAATATAGCAGAGGAAAATTAAACCGCCATGCGGATAAAATTAGAAAGCGGTTAGAAATCGCTCAATTTTCCGTGAGCAGACGCACACGCCCGTCCGAGACGCCGCCGTCCGTCCCGGACAGTGTTCCGAGCCGCCCCGCGCCGCGCACGGAGCCGGGCCGCCCGTCTATTTCCAGCCGGACGCGGCAGCGTCCGCCGCCGAAGACCGGCTCGCGCCCTTCGGCCAGCGCGGCCATCGCCCCGATGGGGTCGAGCCCCGCCCCGAAATGCAGGGCGGTCGCCGCAAGCGCCGGCAGTCCCTCGT
This sequence comes from uncultured Oscillospiraceae bacterium, assembly GCA_934597255.1. GTDB lineage: Bacteria > Bacillota > Clostridia > Oscillospirales > Oscillospiraceae > CAJOIG01. The sequence continues at coordinate 9,520 of CAKTQV010000017.1, read as the reverse complement.
TGAGGGAGAGGATCCGCGCGCCGTCCGCCGTCACGACGGCCTTGAGCTCCAGCATCCCCTCCAGCGCCAGCGCCTGTCCGAGGCGCAGCGCCAGCGGCGCCAGCGCCGCGTTTTCCGCCTCCGTGCAGGGGTATTCCGCGCCGCAGCGGTCATAGCGGTCGTCCATGATGAGCCGGACGGCCGGACAGACGGCGACGCGGCCGCGATGACCCGCCACGGCCACGGAGAGCACGCTTCCGTGCAGCTCCTCCTGCACCAGAAAGCCCGCGTTCACGCCGCCGCCGGCCTCGCAGTAATCCTCCGTGGACCATATCCCCCGCCCGCACGAGCCGTCGGAGGGCTTGACGATGTAGGGCTCGCTGCCGTCGGGAAAATCGTGCGGCTGGGGGAAGCCCTCCGCCTGAAAGAAATCGTGCGCGGCCCGCTTGCTGGCGCAGAGGCGGTGCGCCGGCTCGCTGCAGGCCAGCGAAAGCTCGGCCCCGTCGGGCCCGTTGGCGATCGTGAGGCCGTTCAAAGCGGCAAGATAGCGCGCCTCGCCGGCGGCAAAGGCGCTGTCGGGAATGTAAATCGTCATGGAAAAACTCCTTTTGCTGTGTCCGTATTGCTTGCGGCGCGGCGGGAACTTTTGCCGTTTTCCGGCCGTCTTATCGCCGAAAGCCGCGATTCCATGTTATAATATACAAACGGACAAATCAAGATGGAACGGCGGAAAGGAGAAGCTCATATGAAAAAAATCATTACGATGCTGCTCTGCGCGGCGGCGCTCGTGTCGCTGTGCGCCTGCGGCGGCGCGAAGGAGAGCGAAAACGTGGAGCCCGGCACGCGCATGGAGGACGGAACGCTGGTCGTGGCGCTGGCCGGAAACCCCACGACGGGCTACGACTGGAGCTGCGAGAGCGACGGCGGCTGTCTGAACGGCGGCGATTATGAATACGTTCCGGACGCGGTGGACGAGGACGTGGTCGGCAGCGGCGGCGTGTTTGTGTTCCGCTTCACGCCGGCGGCGGCCGGGACCGAAACGCTCCGCTTCGCCTACGCCAGAAGCTGGGAGGACGAAGTCCTGGAGGAATATGAGCTTACCGTGACCGTGAGCGGGACGGAGGGCGCCTACACCGTCGAATGGACGGAGAGCGGCGCGGCGGAATAAAAGAAAAGGGGCAGACGTACGGCGCGGCTGTGCACCTGTAAAATGAAAGTAGACACTCACAAAAGTGTGGGTGTCTACTTTTTCTTGACATATGCAGCGCACGGCGCGTCTGCCCTCTTTTTTGTTATCGGCGGCGGATCGCCACGGCCTGACTGTACTGCTCGGCGTGGCGCGCGCGCACGAGAGCACGCTCATAGGCAACGACGCCATTGTTGTTCCAGGGGTCGTTGAAAATGTAATGCTCCTCATCGCAGCCGACCAGCAGCATACAGTGTTCGTTTGACCGCCAGGTGAATTCCGAGCCGTCGCGCACAAGCCGCCAGGACGGCCCCGGCACAAAGGGCTTGAGATCGATGGTCGCCCACAGGAGAACGGGCGTGCCCTCGCCGGCGATGTAGCGGCGCACGAGCGTGTCGATGTCGGTCCCCGTCTCGTCAATGACCTCGTAATCCCGGCCGATCAGCGTCTCCAGCGCGCGCTGAATGACCGGCGCGTAGCAGCCCATAGCCTCCGGGTCGTAGGGGTCGCCGGCAAAGGCCTCGCGGGGGTCCGGTCCGTACAGAATGCCGCCGCGCGTCTGGAAGTCCGCCTTGTCAAGATAGCGGTCGATGAAATCCCGAATGGAGATGTCAACGCCGAGCCAGTTGAGCAGCATCACGGCGCTGACGCTCTCGCAGCCGGTGGGCGCGGCCTGCGACTGGTCGAGATAGGGAACGTCGATGCGCTCAGTCATGGCTCTCCCCCGCGGCGCGCGCCGGGCGGTCGGCGCGCTTTTTGAGAACGAACAGGGCTGCCGCCAGAAGCACGAGGCTTACGGGCAGGCTGATCGCGGCGCTCCGGGTAAAGCCGGCGACGATGTAGCTGACGGCGCTGACGCCGATGACCACGAAGGCGTACTGAAGCTGCGTGGAGACGTGGTTGATGTGGTTCGACTGCGCGCCTGTGGAGGACATGATGGTGGTGTCGGAGATGGGCGAGATATGGTCGCCGCAGACGGCGCCGGCCATGATGGCGGACACGGCGACGACCAGCATCGGATAGTCCGCGGCGAACATGGGCACGGCGATGGGGATCATGATGCCCATCGTGCCCCAGCTCGTGCCGGTGGAAAAGCCGAGAACGCACGACACAAGGAACATCAGCAGCGGCATGAGCCCCGCCAGCGCGGCGTTTCCGGCGAACAGCCGCTGCACGAACGAGGAGATGTCCAGCGCCGACGTGACGCCCTTGAGCGTCCAGGCGAGGACCAGTACCGTGCAGGCCGGGACCATCAGCTTGAACCCGTCGGCGACGCTATTGCAGAACACGTCGAACGAGACGATCTTCCGCGGCAGATACAGCGCCGCCATGACGATAAGCGTCACGCTGGTGGCAAAAACGAGACTGTAGGCGGCGTCGCAGTTGGCGAAGGCGTCCACCAGCGTCTCCGCGCCGCTCTGGTAGCCCGTGAACAGCATCGCGCCGACCGCCGCGGCAATGAGCACAACGATGGGGACGATGAGATCGGCGACCCGGCCGTTGGGACTTCCCTGCTCCATGGCGGCCTCCGCATCGGCGAAATCGTCCTGCTCGGAGGAGAAAAGATCGCCCTGCGCCGCCCGCTCCTCGTGCGCGCGCATCTTGCCGAAGTCGAACAGGAACAGCGACGTGAGAAGCACCATGACAAGCGTGCCGATGGCGTAGAAGTTGTAGGGGATGGCCTGGCAGAACAGTGTGAAGCCGTTGATATCGTAGCCGTCGGGTATGTAGGAGCTGACGGCGGCGGCCCAGCTCGAGACCGGCGCGAGGATGCACACGGGCGCGGCCGTGGCGTCGATGATGTAGGCGAGCTTGGCGCGCGAGACCTTGTAGTGATCCGTGACCGGGCGCATCACGCTGCCGACGGTCAGGCAGTTGAAATAGTCGTCCACGAAAATCAGAATGCCGAGGGCCATGGTGGACAGCAGCGCGCCGCGCTTGCTTTTGATGCGCGCGCTGGCCCATTTGCCGTAGGCGGCGGTGCCGCCGCTGCGCGCCAGAAGGATGATGATCGTGCCGAGAAGCACGTCGAAAATCAGTATCTTCAGATCGATCTCCGCCATCATCGTGCCGAAGATGGCGTCGAAGGTGCCCCAGACGGTGAAGCCGGACATGAACAGCGCGCCGAGAAACACGCCGGCAAACAGCGACAGATACACCTGTTTTGTGATCAGCGCGAGCGCAATGGCGACCAGCGGCGGAACGACCGCCCAGATGGTTCCGGTAAACATGGCAAAAGCTCCTTTTCCGTTTTTCCTCATTATAATCATAGAGAACTGCATGAAAAACGCGAAAAGTGCGCTTATATACGCAAATCGTGCTCTGTTTAAGCCGCGCGGACGGCACATGGATAAAAATATCCGCCGGCCTGTTCAGAAGCAGACCGGCGGAAGCGGATTTGGGGGCGAAATTATTTTGTGCCGAAGATGCGGTCTCCGGCGTCGCCGAGACCGGGGACGATGTAGCCGTGATCGTTGAGGCAGTCGTCCTGCGCGGCGACATAGATGTCCACGTCGGGATGCGCCTGCTGCAGGGCGGCGATGCCCTCGGGCGCGGCGATGATGCACATGAGCTTGAGATTTTTCACGCCGACTTCCTTGAGGAACTGGGCCGCGGCCACGGCGCTGCCGCCGGTGGCGAGCATGGGATCGACGATGATGACGTCGCGCTCGGCGATGTCGGGCGGCATTTTGAAGTAGTACTTCACCGGCTCAAGCGTCTCCGGGTCGCGGAACAGGCCGATGTGGCCCACCTTGACGTTCGGCATCATGGCGACCATCCCGTCGACCATGCCGAGACCGGCGCGCAGAATGGGCACGATGGCCAGCTTCTTGCCGGCGATGCGGTGGCAGACGGCCGTGGCGACCGGTGTTTCCACGCGGATCTCCTCAAGGGGCAGATCGCGCGTCGCCTCGTAGCACATCAGCTGGGCGATCTCGCCGACGAGCTCGCGGAATTCCTTCACGCTGGTGTCCTTGTCGCGCAGAATGGACAGTTTGTGCTGGATCAGGGGATGGTCGAAAACGTAAACTCTGCTCATGATCTTTCGTTCTCCTTTTCAGTTTTCCGTTGTCTGACGCTGCATACGCTCCTGTCGTTCCCGCTCGGCCTGGCTGAGCCGGAGATAGACCGGCAGAAGCTCGTCCGCCGGCGCGGGCTCCTTCCCCAGCGCGGCCAGACCGACGCCGCGCGCGCACTGCATACGCAGTCCCACCGGCGCAAGCCGCAGCGCCAGAGCATCCTTATCCAGCGCATTATAGCACAGTTGCGCGCCGTCTCCAAGCAAAATCCAGCTTTTTTTCAAATAAGTTTTCATCTCCGCCTCCAGCGCGGCGATGGAAACGGCGCGATCGGGCGTGAGCCGGCAGGGAACGCCGCCGCGGATCTCGAACAGGGCGTTGTAGACCTGGCTGCGGCGCGCGTCCATGACGCAGCAGAGCATGGCGCCCTCCGCGTCCGGGCCGCCGGCGGCCATGGCCTCCAGCGTGGAAACGCCGATCGCGGGGATCTCCAGCGCCCAGGCCAGCCCCTTGGCCGCCGCCATGCCGATGCGCAGCCCCGTGAAGCTGCCGGGGCCGTGGGCCACGGCGACGCAGCCGAGCTGGCGGAGCGTGCGGCCGGTGTTCTTCACGAGCGACTGCGCCATGGGCAGCAGCGTGCAGCTGTGGGTCAGCCCGTCGGACTGAAAATACTGGCCCAGAAACGTTCCGTCCTCAAACAGCGCGGCCGAGGCCGTCTTGGCCGAGGATTCAAGCGCAAGCATCAGCATGATTCGCCGCCTCCTTCTATGGTGATGCGGCGGCTGTCGCCGCCGGTCTTTTCAAAGCGCACCGAGATCTCGCTGCCGTCGAAGGCGTCGGCGACGTTCTCGCTCCACTCCACGGCGCACACGCCCCCGCGCTCCAGATAATCGTCCCAGCCGATGCCGTAAAGCTCGTCCGCCGAGCCGAGACGGTACATGTCGAAGTGGAACAGGCTGCGCGCGCCCGCATATTCGTTGACGATGGTGAACGTGGGCGAGTTGACCAGGCAGTCGATGCCCATGCCGCGGGCCATGCCGCGCACGAAGGCAGTCTTCCCGCTGCCGAGCTCGCCGTAAAACGCGACGACCGAGCCGTCCGGGATCGACGCGGCAAAGCGCGCGCCGAGCTGTTCGGTCTGCTCCTCGGAATTGGTTATGTACGTCATGCTCAAAGCCCCCTTGTCGCGTAGGCGTTGAGCGAGCTGTCGGCCCGGCTCCCGGCCAGATATTCGTAATAGCCCTGCGCGCCGATCATCGCGGCGTTGTCGCCGCACAGGCGCAGCGGCGGGATGTACAGCGTGACGCCGGCCTCGCGGCAGGCACGTTCAAAGTCGGCCCGGATGCGCGAATTGGCCGCGACGCCTCCGGCGACGGCCAGCCGCCGATAACCGAGCTGCGCGGCCGCCTGCATCGTCCGGCCGACGAGCGATTCCGAGACCGCGCGGCACAGACTGGCCGCCAGACCCGCCCGGTCAAGCGCCTCGCCGGTCTGCTGCGCGTGGTGCGCCAGATTGATAACGGAGGTCTTCAGCCCCGAAAAGCTCATATCGTAGGGGTTCTGGCCCACATAGGGACGCGGCAGCGCGTAGCGCCGGTCGTCGCCCTGCCTGGCCAGATCGTCGATGGGCTTGCCGCCGGGATACGGCAGCCCGAGCACCCGCGCGCATTTGTCGAAGCACTCGCCCGCCGCATCGTCGCGCGTCTGGCCGAGAATGTGCATGTCGGTGTAGCCGCGCACGTCCACGAGCATGGTGTTCCCGCCGGAGATGGCCAGACACAGAAACGGCGGCTCAAGCTCCGGATAGGCGATGTAGTTGGCGGCGATGTGGCCGCGGATATGGTGGACGGGCACGAGCGGGACGTCCAGCGCCAGCGCCGCCGCCTTGGCAAAATTGACGCCCACGAGCAGTGCCCCGATCAGTCCCGGCGCGTAGGTGCAGGCCACGGCGTCCACATCGGCGCGGGTGCATCCGGCCTCGTCCAGCGCGCGGCTGGCCAGCCGCGAAATGACCTCCAGATGGCTGCGCGCGGCGATCTCCGGCACGACCCCGCCGTATACGGCGTGCAGATCGGCCTGCGAAAAGATCTGGTCGGTCAGCACCCGCCGCCCGTCCTCCACCAGCGCCACGGCCGTTTCGTCGCAGCTTGATTCAAAAGCGAGAATAAGCATCACAAAAACCTCGTCATCAATATCGCGTCCTCGCGGGGCGCTTCGTAATAGCCCGGACGCACGCCGACGCGTGCGTAGCCGTGCTTTTCATACAGGGCGATGGCCGGCCCGTTGGAGGCGCGCACCTCCAGCGTGATAAAGGAAAGGCCGAGCGTCCCGGCTTCGTCCAGCGCCGCGTCCAGCAGCGCGTCCGCCGTCCCCTGCCGCCGGCATTCCGGCGCCACGGCCACGTTGTCGATCGAGCCCTCGTCCAGAACGTGCGACAGGCACAGATAGCCCGTGAGCGCGCCGTCCGCCGCCCGCGCGGCGAGAAAGCTGCCGATCCGCCGCCCGATGACCGCCGCCGGCCAGGGATCGGAAAAGCATCGCCGCTCCAGCGCGGCGATGGCGTCCGTGTCCTCGGGGCGCGCCCGTTCAATGCGCATCGGCCCAACTCCTCCCGGCCTTCGCGTCCACGGTCAGCGGGACGGAAAGCTGCGCCGCGCCCTCCATGGCCTCGGTCAGCGCAGCCTTTACGATCTCCTCCTGCCCGGCGGGGCACTCGGCGATCAGCTCGTCGTGAACCTGCAGCAGAAGCCGCGCCTGCGGCGCGCGTTCGCGCAGCAGCCGGTCCGCCCGCAGCATGGCCAGCTTCATCACGTCCGCCGCCGTTCCCTGGATGGGCATATTGCGCGCCACGCGCTCGCCGAACGCGCGCACGTTGAAGCTGGAGCTCGCCAGCTCCGGCAGCGCGCGGCGCCGGCCGTACAGCGTTTCGCAGTAGCCCTTCTCCTTCGCCTCGGCGATCGTCCGCTCCATGTAGTCGCGCACGCCGTGGTATTTTTCAAGATAGGTGTCGATGTAGCGCCTGGCCTCCGCCTGCGTCACGCCGATGTCCTGCGCGAGTGAAAAGGCGGAAATGCCGTATACGATGCCGAAATTGACGGCCTTGGCCTGCGAGCGCATCTGCGGCGTAACGTCCTGCGGCGCCACGCCGAATACCTGCCCGGCGGTCAGCCGGTGCACGTCCTCGCCGGAGCGGAAGCCCTCGATGAGCCGCTCATCCCCGCTCATATGCGCCAGCAGCCGCAGCTCGATCTGGGAATAGTCCGCGTCTACGAGCAGCCGCCCGGGACCGGCCGTGAACATGCGGCGGATGAGCGCGCCGCTGCTTTTGCGGATGGGGATGTTCTGCAGATTCGGCTCCGTGGACGACAGGCGGCCCGTGGCCGTGACGGTCATCTGGAAGCTGGTGTGGATGCGGCCGTCGGCGCCGATGACCTTCAGAAGCCCGTCGGCGTAGGTGCTTTTGAGCTTGGAAAGCTCGCGGAAATCGAGAACCTGCTGCACGATGGGATGCTTCCCGCGCAGCCGGTCGAGCACGTCCGCGTTCGTGGACCAGCCGGTCTTGGTCTTTTTCCCGGCCGGCAGCGCCAGCCGGTCGAACAGCACCTCGCCGAGCTGCTTGGGGGAATTGATGTTGAATTCCCCGCCGGCCAGTTCCCATATCTGCGCCTGCAGCCGGCCGATCTCGCCGGTCAGGCTCTCGCCGAACGCATACAGCGCCTGCCGGTCAACGTAAAAGCCCTCGCGCTCCATCCGCGCCAGCACCGGGCACAGCGGCAGCTCCATGCCGCGGTAAAGCTCCGTCATGCCGGCCCCGGCCAGCTTTTCCTCGAGCACGGGCCGCAGCGCGTACAGCGTTCCGGCCCCGCCGCGGCCGCCGCCGAGATATTTGGCGGCGAGCTTTTCCGCATCGTAGGCGGCGTCCGTGGAGCTGAGAAGATAGCCGGCCAGCGCCGTGTCGAAAACAAAGCCGTCGGGCGAAAGCCCCTCGTCCAGACAAAGCCGCTGCAGATCCTTGACGTTCTGGGCGATCTTGGGGGTCCGATCCGAAAACAGCGCGCGCAAAAGCGCGTTGTAGCTCTCTCCGTCCTCCGCCCAGCGGAGCGTGAAGGTGCTTTTCCCGTCGCAGAGCTCCAGCGCGTCGAGCCCCTCCAGCGGAAGCACGGCCACGGCGTCGGCCGCCGCGATCCGCTCCAGGGCCTCGGCCGCTGTAACGACCGTCTCGGGGCAGTCGGGAGACGGCGCCGCATCGGGCGCGTCCGGCGTAAGGCCCCATTTCTCGATGAGCCGGAAAAAGCCCAGCCTCCGGCACAGCGCGTACAGCGCCGGCCCCGGCGTCAGCGTCCACAGCGCCTCGTCCGGCGTAAAATCAATGGGCGCCTCCGGGCGGATGGCGGCGAGCGTGTAGGAAAGCCGCGCCAGACCGCGCCCGGCGTCCAGCTTTGCGCGCTGCGCCGGCTTGAGCGAGGGATCGTCCAGATGCTCGTACACGCCGTCCAGACTGCCGAAGCGCTGCAGCAGCGCCAGCGCCGTTTTCTCCCCAATGCCCGGCACGCCGGGAATGTTGTCCGAGGCGTCGCCCATGAGAGCCTTGAGGTCGATCATGCGCACGGGCGCAAGCCCGTATTCCGACTGAAAGGCGGCGGGGTCGTATTCCTTCGTTTCGCTGCTTCCCATGCGGGTCTTGATCAGATCGACGTGGGTCGTGTCCGTGACGAGCTGAAGCGCGTCCTTGTCGCCGGTGGCGAGCCGGCACTGCCAGCCGGCCGCCTCGCACCGCCGGGCGATCGTGCCGAGCAGATCGTCGGCCTCCCAGCCGGCCAGCTCCAGCCGCCGCACGCCCATCGCGTCGAGAAATTCCTTCAGGATCGGAAGCTGCACGCGCAGCTCCTCCGGCATGGGCTTTCGCTGCGCCTTGTAGCCGTCGTACATCTCGTGGCGGAAGGTGGGCGCGTGCACGTCAAAGCAGACGCACAGTCCGTCCGGCTTTTCCAGCTCCAGCAGCCGCCGCACGATGGCGACAAAGCCGTAAACGGCGTTTGTGGGCGTCCCGTCGGGCGCGTTGAGCATGCGGATTCCGTAAAAAGCGCGGTTTGCGAGGGAGTTGCCGTCAATGACCATAAGTTTTCTGCTGTCCATACGCGTCGGCCCTTTCCATTTTCCTGATTCATTAATATACCACGTTTTGCGGCAAAAGGAAACGCCCGCGGCGGGCAAATTAAAAAGATTGCGCCGCATTGGTTGACAAGCGGGGCCGGAAAATGGTATATTGATGGGCGCACAAGCCGTGCCGGCCGGGAGATGTATCGAAGTGGTCGTAACGAGGCTGACTCGAAAT
>CAKTQV010000016.1 GCA_934597255.1 uncultured Oscillospiraceae bacterium | reverse complement strand
TTCATTCTACCAGAGCCTGCAAGCTATGTCTTCTTTTATCCTCTTTTCAATTTGCGCAACTTATTGTACATTATCTTTCCGGGGCCGGATGGATGCCGAATTGCGCGTGAGACAATTCGGTGCTGGCCCCGGAAATGCAAAAAGGCGCCAACCTCCATCAACCATCAGGATGGAGGTCGGCGTCTTTTTGCAGCGCGTCGGTTTTTGTTTTTGTCAAACAGTTGTCATCCGAAAAATAAACTAACCGCGCTTGTCGCTGCGGCGAGACAAATCAGTCATTGCTGTTTGTGATCCATCAAGAGTGATGCTATCTATATTCTTCTCGTCAGTTCCCATATACTACAGTCGCAATGAAAACAGGTGTATGGGATTCTCAACAGCCATAGTTTGAATATAAGCATCAGATACGCCAGCCTCCCGGAGGAGAGGAAGAATTTTGCTTGGAAGGATCGTATAATCATTTCCAAGAAGGCTTGGATCCTTTTGGGAATCGCCTGTTCGCACAACAGTCTGATAAGAGCACCCATCGTTTCCCAGCAGAATTTGTTTGCTGTATCCTTCACCGCATAGATCAGCCAGATTTGAAATGGCCGTTTGGATTTTGGTGGAGGTGATCGCTGCAGATGCAAACCTGTCAAAGCCAATATATACGCCCAAATCTAATAGGCGTTTCGCATAGTCCAGGCCGGTATCGTCCATAACATGACCAATATAGATTCGCTCAGGCGGAACGCCTTCTTCCAGGAATACGCGCATCTGCAGCAGTCCACTTTGATTTTCCGCTCTGGCATGAGTATGGATTGGCACGCCGGTTTCCAAGCTGGCCTGCGCGGCTGCTCTTAGCGTTTTCTCCACATCTGGGGTCAATCCTGGCGCATCTGTGCAAACTTTAATAATGGCCGCCCGAACGCTGGTTCCACTTATCCCTGTTTTTATATCGTGGACAAAGCATTCGCGAAGTGCGCTGAGTGGTTGCGTATGAAAATATCTCGGTAGCTGATCCGGATAAAAAGCTCCCGTAGCAACAAGAATGTTGATCGGTAATCCTTCGGCAACTGCACGGACGGTGTGAATGTCCCGCCCGTTTCCCATGATCGACATATCAATGATGGTGCGTACACCGGCATCGTATGCCGCCTGAAGTTTGTTTCGTGCTGACTCAATAGCCTGTTTCCGATTCCAAATATGAGGGAAGCTTGCAATGACGCCCTCGTCGTGCACAAAAACATGCTCGTGAGATAAGGTGAAGCCGAACTCTCTGGTCGCTATAGCGCCTGTCACAGTGGGGATCGTTTTCATGAGAGTGTCTCCTTCCGGTATCATTGATGGAATATTAATCCGAAAGAAATGGGGTGTCAATCCTTATAAATTGATTTAATGAACGGATGTATTTAATCAATTTGACAACCTCATAAGAATGGGAATAAGATTGGCTTAACTTTGATGATGAGTGATTTTGAATGAGGCGTTGATATGAGCGGTATGTTTCCCAATCTTTTTTCTCCTATTACAATCCGGGGAAAGACCTTCAAAAACCGGATCCTGCTCGCTCCGAAGGGCATCCCGCTGTCGGATGGAAACAAAAATCATATGGCGCAGGACGCACTGGATTTCTATGAAAGGATCGCCCGCGGCGGGGCGGCCCGGATCGTCACGGCGGAATGTGACGTGCAGTACGGAAGCGCAGTATACGGAGCATATAATATGTTCCTGGATCCGCTTCCGGAAACGCTGCGGACATCGGTAAAAACGTACGCAGACAACTGCCACAAATATGGTGCGCTGGCCTTTATGCATTTCGGGCATATGGGCGCATATTGCCGTGACGAGGAATACAATGCGCGAATGCGCGCGGAGGGCAGGATCCCGGACTGGCATCCGTCGGTCTCTCCGGATCCGCTCCGGGATGACGGAACGCCTTATGAAAAGGCGAAACCACTGGGACCCAGCCAGATGGTAATAGACGAGCCCTGGGATGGAATCACCGCCAGCCTGGCATATGATCTGAATGACAGGAAAACAGTCAATGAAATGACACCTGAAGACATGGAGCGGATCGCCGACGCATTTGCCCGATGCGCGGCCAATGCCAGATCCTGTGGTCTGGACGGCATATCCCTCCACAGCGGGCATGGATTCATTTTCTCTCAATGGGTGTCCAAGCGGTTTAATCATCGGACCGATGAGTTCGGCGGAACAATGGAGAATCGTGCGCGATTCCCGATCTTGTGCCTTCAGCGTATCCGTGACGCCGTAGGAGAAGGCCTGATTGTTGAGATGCGTTTTTCCGCCGATGAAAGCATTGCTCCCATTTCAGACAGAGAGTATCTGCAGGGTCTGGTGACAGTAAATGATACGGTAGAATTCTTCCGAGAACTGGATAAGCATCCCGGCCTTCTGGACATTGCGCACATCACGGGAGGATTGCACTTTGTCCCGTATTACAACACCAGGACGATACCAAACAGCTATTTCCCCATGGGAGTGAATCTGGATGCATCCGCAAGAGTGAAAGCCGCCGTTAAAAGCATAAAGGTTGGATGCGTCGGCGGCATGGCCGACCCAGAGCTTTGTGAGGAAGCCATCGCATCGGGCAAAACCGACTTCGTCATCATGGCCCGGCAGCTCTGCGTCGCGGATCCGGAGTTTCCGAACAAGGCGGAGCGCGGGGCTGTAAACGAAATCAACAACTGTTTGCGCTGCACGATCTGCTGCCGGAACGGTCATTGCGCGGTCAATCCGCTGGACGTGAAGAAAGCGGAGTACGACAGGGGAATACAGAAGGCAAAGGATCGGAAGAAGGTCGTCATCATCGGCGGCGGCATAGCGGGTATGAAAGCGGCCGAATATGCCCGTCTGGCAGGCCATGCAGTCATACTGTTTGAGAAAGAAGCCGCATTGGGCGGGATCCTGCGTTATACCGATAAAGAGCGTTTTAAATCGGATATCCGGCGGTATTATCATGCGGTCGCCTCGAGAATCCTTGAAATGGGCGTTGACATCCGGCTGCAAACAAAGGCAACACCCGAAATGGCAGCGAAAGAGCGCCCGGATGTCATCATCCTGGCGACAGGCGCCGCTTTCCGGAATCCGCAGATCCCTGTTGAAGATGGACGGAGAATTCTGAACGGTGCGGAGTGCTACACGGAACCTGGCGCTGTGGGAAACCGTGTGGTGATTCTGGGCGGAGGACTGACCGCCTGCGAGGCGGCGATCCATCTGGCGGATCAGGGAAGGAATGTCACTCTTGTGACCCACGGAGATAAGCTCATGAACCGCGTGGCTATGGTGGGGCCGGCCAACGGAAGCACGGACGCCCAGCGGATTATGATGGACCGCTTAGGTATCGCTGTTTTTACGGGCAGCGAACCCGTTCGTGTCGATGCGTCCGGCGTGATGATACATGACAGAACGGGAAAAGATATACGACTTCCGGCGGACTCGGTGATCAGCGCGATTGGGCTCGAGCCGGATCCGGCGGTCATAGAGCCATACCGCGCTCTCGCACCACAGGTGTTATCCATCGGAGACTGCCTAAAGCCCGGCAATATCGGGGATTCGGTCAGAGCCGCCTATGAAGCGATTGTGGTACTGGGTGGAAAAGTATAAAAGCAGGGGGGAAACTGTATGGTTCCGCCCCTGTTTATCTATACTTAATTCACGCCTTGAAAGAACTTTTCCTGATCGAATTTCTGCTGATGAAAATATTCTAGCAAGAAATCATAAAACTCCACAACTGGCTTTGTGAAGAAATGACCGCGCAGACGCGCAATGCCCAGCTGGCGCACGAGGCGATCAGTCTTGAGAGGAATCATGCGTGGCTGGCCTTTATGTGAATGACGCGCAACGGTCAGGAAAGATGCTACCATGATGCCTGCTCCAGCATCTACCGAGCGTATTGCCAATTCCAGTTCGTTTGTGACGATGGATGTTTGTGGCTGAAAGCCAGCGTTGTCAAAAATGGAAGAATACTCCCCGTAAAGGTTCGATGCGGCACGCTGGACGATAAAGTGCTCGTTCCGAAGATCGCTGACTTCAACATAAGGCCGGCAGCATAAGTGGTGATCGGGGGGGACAAGTATGACGAGCCTCTCGTCAAAAAGCGGCTCCCATAGGATGTCGTGGCCATGGATCTGTCGGGAGCAGATTGCAAGATCCACCGCTCCCTGCTCCAATAGGCGCCTAATCTCTTCATCGCCATGGACAAAATAGGAGAACGGCTGCGCTGGATGAGATTGGATATACTTTTCCATGATAGTGGGACACATACCCATTGTTGAGCAGGCGACGTATATTTCAGATAAATATATGTCCTCATGGCTGGAGAGCTCCAACTCTGCTTCCCGCAGATGGAGAAACACGCTTTCCACCCGCCGAAGATATATGCGGCCCATATTGTTGAGCCTAATATGCCCACTCACACGGTCAAAAAGGTGGACGCCCAGCTCTTCTTCCAGCTTTGCAATAGAGATACTCAGGGCGGGTTGAGATATGTGCAGCTTTCGTGCTGCACGGGATATACTTTCCTCGTATGCTACGGTACGAAAATACTCCAATTGTGTCAATTCCATAGACAGCACCTCTTTGAGGAATGTTATAAATCACATTTATGGATGCCTATTGTGTTATATATTTGACATGTTATCATGGACATGATTTAATGTCAAGTGTAAGGAAATAGAACCAACTGCAATGGTACTGGTTCCACAATATCAAGACAAACAACTTGGAGGAAATGAAATGAAACGGATTATTGCACTGTTCCTCGCCGTACTGGTTCTGGCTTTGCTTATGGCCGGCTGCGGTGAGAAGGCAGAGCCCGCTCCTGCTCCCGCTGAAGAAGCTGCGGCTCCTGCCGAAAACGCTCCGGAAGCCGAACCTGCTACGGAAGAAGAGGCTCCTGCTGCGGAGAAGCCTGACAAGGTATATACCCTGACGGTCTCCACCCAGGCGGCGGAGTCTTCCACCAATGCCCAGTGGCTGCGCGCGGTCGCGGACAAGATCAACGAAGTTACCAATGGTCAGGTGGAGCTGCAGATCTACTACTCTTCCACGCTGGTCGGCGAGACCGACGTAGTCTCCGCAATTAAGGACGGCCTTTGCGACGCGGGCGAGGTCCCCATGGGTCGTAACGGCAACGTGTTCCCCCTGACCTCACTCATCATGGAGCCCTACTCCGGTCTGGGCAACGGCGAGACCTTCTATGAGAACATCTTCGCGAAGCTGTGGGAACAGTATCCCGAGCTCCAAGCAGAGTATGAGGGCTTCAAGATCGGCGGCATGTACCTCTGCACAAACGGTGGCACAGTTCATACCACCAAGGAAGTCCGCGTTCCTTCCGATATGAGCGGTCTGAAGATCAGCTGTGTTTCTCCTTTCCATACTGCCATGACCGAATACGGCGGCGGCGCTCCCATGAGCATCGAAGCTTCCGAGTGGTATACCTCCTTCCAGTATGGCGTCGCTGACGGTATGTGGATGACCTGGGGTGCCATCACTAGCATGAATTTGTATGAGGTTCTTCCCTATCATACCATTTTCCCGAACGGTACCGATCGTTCTATGACGGCGCTTCTCTTTAACGAGAAGAGTTGGGAAAAGCTTCCCGAGGACTGCCAGGCAGCTATTGAAGAGATCCTGCCCTGGACCACTACTATCTGGCCGGCAATCGAGGCGGAAGATTTCGATGCTGCCCGTAAGATGATGGAAGAAGCCGGATGCACCTTCGTGGAGCTGACCCCGGAAGAAGAAGCCGAATGGGCGGAAGCCGCTGAGAGCATGGTTGCCAGCGACGTGGCCAAAATCGATGAAAAGGGACTGCCTGGCACGGCGTTCTATGAGAGCATCCGCGAGTTCGGTGCGGCCAATAAATAAGAATCCGATTTAATCGAAGATGGATGCAGGGCGGTGGAACACACCGCCGCCCTGTTTATAGGAAAAACGCTTTGAAGGAGTGATCTTATGCCGCTGAAAGGGTTCTGGGGAAAGGTAGATAAGATCGTCGCTGGGTATTGTAAAGGCATCGGTGTGTTGACGCCGGTCCTGGTCACCTTTATCGTGGTTTTCATCTGTGTCGATATCTTCTGTCGTTCCGTTTTCAATAAACCCATTAACGGCAGCATTGAGATCGTGCAGTGCCTGATCGCTGCGGCAGGTTTTGCCGCAATGGCAAGGACCACCTATGTTGACGGTCATATTCGCATTGATTCTCTAGTCAATTCGCTACCGCCAAAGGTCAGCTTTATCGTAGATGTCGTTATGGATATTCTTCCGATGACGGTAATCCCCATCGTCGTGTACGCCAGTCTGACCCGGTTTACGACTTCCTTGGCAGATGAGGAAGTCACGTCCATCGTTGAATGGCCTATGTGGCCGTTTTTGTTCATCATGTTTTTGGGCTATCTTGGCATGCTGCTCGCCCAGATCATGGTAATTGTCAAGCGGATCAAGGAAGGGGTGAGGAAACATGAGTCCTGAGGCAATCGGTCTCATCGCACTGGCGGCGCTTCTCATTCTGATCTACTCCGGTATGCGTGTCGGCTACGTCATGATGTTTATAGGCTTCTTCGGCCTCTGGTGGCTCAGTGGCTTCAGCGGAGCGGTTTCCGTAGTGCGGCTTATCCCCTTCCGCACGATTGCTAGCTATACCTTCGCGGCCGTGGGCGGCTTTATGCTGGCCGGCATCATCATATCGGACGCCGGCTTCGGAAAGGATATGTTCGATTCCGCCTATCGCTGGCTGGGGAACACCCGGGGCGGCCTTTCGATGGCTACCTCAACGGCCAGCGCTATCCTCGGCTTCATTACTTACTCCACCGTAGCAAATATCACGATGGGCAAGATTGCCATCCCGGAAATGAAAAAATACGGCTATGAGGACGGCATGTCGGCCGCTTCGGTATGTGGAGGCGCCAGCCTAGCCAGTATCGTTCCGCCAAGCACCGGGTTTATCCTGTACTCCATGCTGACCTCGGTGTCTCTCGGCAAGCTATACATGGGCGCAATGGTTCCGGCTCTTGTGCTTTACATCCTGGTACTGATCGGCATCTTTGTGAAAGTGACCCTGCGGCCGGAAACTGCGCCTTCCAGCGGCAAAAAGTTCAACTTTGCGGATAAAGTGAAATCTCTGAAGCTTATCTGGCCCATCGTTTTAGTAATCGCTTTGTCCCTTGTCGGCATCTACACCGGCACCATCACTCCCACCGAGGCTTCCGCTGTCAGCGCTATGACTTGCATCATTCTGGCACTTGTCACGCGCCGGATGACGTTTAAGGCACTTGTGGAAGTCATCAAGAACCAGGCGCAGATGCTCGGCATGGTGGCAACGCTCCTCACCGGCGCGTTTGTTTTCCAGCGTCTCATCACTCTCAGCCGTCTACCAATGGCGCTCTCTTCCCTGATCATGGGAATGAACGCAAACCGCTATGTGGTCATTTTCGTCATCATTCTGGCGTATGTGGTTTTCGGGATGCTGTCGGATATCAATGCGGCAATTCTTATCACGATCCCCATCATCTTCCCCATCGTGGAAGGTCTGGGCTTCGATTCCGTTTGGTTCGGCGTTGTCGTCGTCAGCCTCATTGAGCTTGGTGCGATCTCACCTCCGCTGGGCTTGAACGTGTTTACCCTGGCCGGTATCAGCGGCATACCAGCGCCCAAAATATTCAAGGCAGCCGTACCCTACATGATCTGTATTGTTACGCTGATCATCCTGTTGGTCGCCTTCCCGCAGATCGCGACCTGGCTGCCCAGCACAATGTGAATTGGAAGGAGATAAAAAATGAATGTTGAACTGATGGCCGCCAAGGCCTATGCAGCGCGGGAAGTGGAAAACGTCATGAATCGCTATGAGTTCATGATGAGCCACGACCAATTTGAATATGTGTATGAGAACCTGTTCGCCCTGGATCGGCCGGATGTGTTTTTCGAGGTTCCCTTCGGCCGCTGGATCGGCAAAGAGTCCCTCCGGCGTGTGGTCGTCGGCTACCATGGCTCCCTGTGCCTGGACAGCGAGGGGAATCCACGCCCTGGTGTGCTGTTCTTCAACGCCAACTGCCAGCCCATCATCGAGGTGGCGGACGATCTTAAGACGGCCAAAGGCCTGTGGGTCTGCCCCGGGTACTCGGCCAAGGATCTGCCGGACGGCGGCTTCAAATGCGGCGAAGGCACGGCGGTGCGCGCCTGCGACTTTATCTACGACGAGAAGGACGGCAAGTGGAAAATGTGGCACTACGCTGTCAGCGGGCTTACCAGCCACCCCTACGGAACGCCCTTTACGGAATTCATGGGCGACAACCAGTCCGCCGCTGTCCGGACTTTCCCGGAGGGGACCGAGGCCGATGAAGAGCCTCACTACTTCTGGCAGTATCGGAAGGATCGGGCTGTAAATTATTATCCGTACATCCCCGAGCCCTATAAGACCTGGGAGGATACGTTCAGCTACTAAGTCGGAAGATCCTATGCCCGCAGAGCATCATTCGACGCTCTGTGGGCTTTTTTATAAGAAGAATTAGGAGAAAAGGGGTATATTATGCAAAAACCGATGGAAACTTTCAAAGAGAATTATGAGCAGCGCAACCTGGCTGCTCAGAACTGGCATGCCCGGGGACGCAAGGTCATCGGATATATGTGTAACGCCGTACCCGAGGAGATGATCATGGCAGCCGGCGCTCTGCCGGTACGGATCACCGGCAGACCGGGTGCGCCGGTTGATACTATGGTGCGCTATGTTGGCTCCACGGCCTACTCTGAGGGCTTTATGGCCACGATGCTCAACGACCTGGTCACCAGGAAGATCGACTATTTGGACGGTCTGGTGCTGCCGGAAACGAGACATACGGAGGTGACGCAGTACGGCCACCTGGAGATGATCCGAGAGCTTTGGCCGGAAACGAATCTGCCTCCCATTCACAAGATCGACGAGCCGCAGAGCTGGTCCCATTCCGGCGTGGAGTATTACTATAAGCAGCTGGGCCGTTTTCGGGAAAAGCTTCAGGAGTGGACGGGCTATGCCGTATCGGACCGCCGGCTGCGGGACGCCATTGAACTCTGCAACGAGAGCCGCAGTCTGTTGAAAGAGGTCCAGAAGCTCCGTGTGGCCGGGAAGGTGACCGGCACGGAAATGCTTACGATCATCGGCAGCTCCTGGTTCATGGACAAGGACGAGCATAACATGCTTCTCCGGATGTTCCTTCGGGAAGCAGAGGAGCGCCCGGCGAAGCCGGCGAAGCCCCTGTATCTGGACGGAAGTCCCCTGGACAATCTCCAGCTATACTCCCTGATTGAGGAGTGCGGTGCGGTGGTAGTAGACGAGGATAACTGTTGGGGCATGCGCTCCGTAGAGGAACGGGTTGACCTTGATCGTTTCAGTGATCCTCTGGAAGCTCTGGCACAGCGGTATCACTATCGCCATCCGTGCCCGTATCTGGTATATCCGCTGACTGCCCGCTGCGAATACTGCACGCAGAAGCTAAACGGTACGACGGCAAAAGGCATCCTCTTTTATGCCGATGAGAACGACGCGGCGCAGCATTGGGATTACGCATATAAGAAGGAAACCCTCGAGGCAAGCGGCCTTCCTATATTGCCGCTGCTCCATGAAGAGTATCAGATCCGGGACCGGGATGCGATGAAAGCCACTCTTTCTGCATTCATTGAGCAGCTGTAAGGAGGTATAATTATGGATCGGGATAAGACGATCATTATTGAAACGATAAAGAACGAAGAGAACTTCATGGAGGCCTGGAAGGAAGGTGACGGCAAGAATCCCGATCTTGTGATCGGCCGGACTTACGATGCATGCCAGGCATTCATGAAAAAGTGGATGGACGGCATCAAGGAGCACGCCGCCCGGGGAGAAGGCCCCTGGATCATCAACAATTATGTACCCTTTGAGATCCTGCAGGCGATGGATATTCCGTTTCTAGAGTTGGCTGGTCCCATCGAGAAATACTTCGAGCAGATCGCGGATTCTCTGCCTGACGCAGGCCCAATGCCTGAGGAGCGGGTGCGCTTCGGAGAGACGCTGAAAACCATTGGCAAGTGCGGTGAGTGCATGCTGGAGGGGTATCCCGAGCTTGATTGGTTCCCCAAGTTGGGCGGTATGATCCTGCGCCAGTATGAGTGCACGATGAATACGAATTACGCGACCCATCTGGCCCGGCTGTACAAGAAGCCGCTGTATCTCATCGAGCATACCAACACAATGCCTTTTTATCCTCGCTACCCCGAATGGTGGAAGGTGGCAGAGGACGACTGGGAATCCCTGTTGGATAAGGACGAGGTGGATCACTATGTGGAACAGCTCAAGGGTATGATCCGATTCCTGGAGATCACCACCGGCAAGGTGTTCCGCATGAGCAAGCTGGAGGAGATCATCAAACGCATCAACGAGACCTGCCACTACCAGCGGAAGATCCGAGACCTGTTCTCCCGTACTTCTCCGCTTCCGGTGGGTATTGCTGACCATCTAGAGGTGTATTCTCCCTTCCAGCATCACGGTGAACCCGGCGTGACGGAGGTCCTCAAGACCTATTACGAGGAGATTCTTGAGCGTGTGGAGAAAGGCCAGTGCCTCTGCCCGGAGGAGAAGACCCGTCTGTACTGGTGCAAAGGCGCGTGGTACTCAAACGTCGAGTATTACCGCATGTTCGAGAAATCCCACGGCGCGGTCTTCGCTGCCAGCTGGTATATGAACCTCGGTGCGGACGCCTATCCCCGTGCGAACAACGGTGACCCCCTGCGCACCATCGCCTCTCGACGGATTTTCCAAGGCAATTACGAGGGACCGCACTGGGACTTCCACAACGCGCAATTCGCTGGCTGCCAGGGCGCCATTATGCACAAGAACCAGGCAACATGGACAATGTGTGTCAACTGGGCGGAACTTGGCACCATGCGTGAGACCTATAAGGCATACTTTGATCGCAACGGGATCCCCATGCTGCTTCTGGATCCCATGGCTCCCAAGCAGAAGCAGTACGATGAGACCGCCCGGTTCATCGAGGACCTGCAGAGCGGGCGCTTTTCGTGAGGAACAACCATGAAAGAGAGATTTCCCAACTTGCTGAAGCCGCTGACCATCGGCGGGATTACCTTGAAGCATCGGATGATGGCCTCGCCCACCTCCCAGGCGGAGCTGGGTGCGGAGGAGCATTATTCTAAAGAGAATATTGAGTATTACAAGCTTCGCGCCCTGGGGGGAGCGTCCCTTGTCACGGTCGGCGACCTGATCGTTGATCTGGACACGGGACGCGGGCATCCACAGCAGGTGGGCATCAACGATCCCGGCGCAATGCCCTATCTTTGTGCCGTGGCAGACGCCATCCACTCCGGCGGAGCCATGGCCTCGGTGGAAATCGACCACGGCGGTGCCCTCGCGCCCCCTGAATTTATCGGCGGAAAAAACGCTTTCGGCCCATCCAGCTATGTGGACGTTTGGGGCGATACCGTGGACGAAATGACAGAGGAGCAGATTCTGTGGGTCGCGGATAAGTATGCTGAAGCAGCAAAGAACGCCAAGACTTACGGCTTTGACATGGTCATGATCCACGGCAGCCACGGCTGGCTGGTGCATCAATTCATGAGCCCTTCCACAAATAAGCGTACGGACAAGTGGGGCGGGAGCCTGGAAAATCGGATGCGTTTTCCGCTGTTGGTGATTGAGAGGGTTCGTGCCGCCATCGGCCGGCAAATGCCCATCGAGATCCGCATGTCTGGTACGGAATATCTAGAGGGCGGCTACGATCTGAACGAGGGGATTGAAATCGCCAAGATGCTGGACGGAAAGGTCGATTTAATCCACGTCTCCGCCGGCACCCAACAGGATTCCTACTCCGCGGTGCTGATGCATCCCGGTGCCTTCCAAATGGATATGCACAATGGCTATCTTGCAGCGGAAATCAAGAAGCACGTCAGGACCCCTGTGGTCACGGTCGGAGCTTTCAATATCCCGGAGGATATGGAACGCTACATGGCAGAGACCGGAGTGGATGCCATCGCCATGGGCCGAGCGCTCGTGGCCGATCCCTTCCTTCCACGTAAGGTCATGGCCGGGAAGCCTGAAGAGGTTACTCCCTGCATCCGCTGCAATGAGTGCGAAAGCGGACTCATCCAGAACAGGATCATGCGCTGTACGGTAAATCCTGTCATCGGCCGGGAATGTGATGTATTCCATCCTCTGCCCGTATATGTGAAGAAAAAGATTCTGATTGCAGGCGGCGGTCCCGGCGGCATGCAGGCGGCGCTGGAGGCCACAAAGCGAGGTCATGAAGTGGTTCTGTGCGAGGCATCGGATCGTTTGGGCGCACTTCGCTTTGCGGATAACGACACTTGGTTTAAGGAGCCTATGCGCCGGTACCGGGACAGCCAGATCGAGAAAGTAAAGCGTAGTGGCGCGGAGATCCGTCTCAACACCAAAGTCACAAAGGAGATTGTGGACGAGGTGAAGCCCGACGTTCTCATCGCGGCGGTAGAAAGCGAGCCCTTTGCGGTGCCGGTTCCCGGCGCGGACGGAGAGAACGTAGTATTTGGTGCGTATATCACCCCGGAAACGAAAATTGGAAAGAAGGTCGTCATCATCGGCGGCGGTTTCATCAGGTGCGAGGAAGCCGTCGATCTGGCGAAGAAAGGTCATGACGTAACGATCCTGGAAATGATCGACGAGTTGGCCATCAACTGTGGATACATGCACAAGGTCGGATTAATGCATGAGATCGATAGTAGTGAGAATATCCATCCCGCCATGGGCATGCGCTGCACGCGGATCGAAAAGGACTGCGTCTACGCGGCTGACAAGGACGGGAAGGAGATCTCGTTCCCCTGTGATACGGTGGTCATGGCTTCCGGTATGCGTTCCCGTAATGTAGAAGTTGAAGCACTGCGACCGTTGGTAAAAGAGTTCTATGTAATTGGCGATGCCCGCAAAGCGGCAAAAATCATGAACGCCACCCGGGACGCTTACGATGCCGTAACAGCACTTGGCTATATGTGACAGGAGAGAAAAAGACTATGAAACAGAAATATCCCCATCTCTGCTCGCCCATTACCATCGGCAAGACGGTTTTCCGCAACCGCATGTTCTCCGCTCCCATGGGCGGTACGGACATAACGAAGGACGGCTGCATCGGTCCCCGGTCGCTGAAGTTCTATGAACTCCGGGCCTACGGCGGCGCGGCGGCGGTCACGGTCTCGGAGTGCATGGTGCATCCCTCGGACGGTAGCCACGCCTTCCGGCTCGACCTGACGGTCCCCGAGAGCCTGCCGAGCTTTGCCTATACCGCCGATGCCATCAAGCGTCATGGCGCCATCCCTTCCCTGGAGCTGTCCCACTCCGGCCAATATGCCGGGACCTATCTTGCCGACAAGGACAAGAAGGCGAGTCTCGCCCAGTGGGGCCCCTCCGCTCACATCCGCCCGGACGGCGTGGAGGTCAAGGAGCTCGACAAGGACATGATTGACGAGATCGTGGCGGCCTACGGCTTCACCGCCGCGAACGCCAAGCGCGCCGGCTTTGAGATGCTCATGGTCCACGCCGGGCACGGCTGGCTCATCAACCAGTTCCTATCCCCGCTTTTCAACCACCGCACCGACGAGTACGGCGGGTCGTTTGAAAACCGGGTCCGCTTCGCCCGGGAGGTACTGACTGCCGTGCGTCAGGCCGTCGGCCCGTGGTTCCCCATCGAGTTCCGCATGAGTGGGGACGAGTTCGTGGAAGGCGGCTACCATCTGGACGAGGGCGTGCGCATCGCCCAGGCGGTCGAGGATCTTGTGGATATCATCCATGTCTCCGCCGGCACGTATCAGGGTACCTTCGGCATCACGCATCCGAGCTGGTTTGAGGATCACGGTCGGAACGTCTACCTCGCCGCGGAGATCAAAAAGCACGTCAAAAAAACCGTCGCCACCATCGGCGGCCTGAGCGATCCGGCCATGATGGAGGAGATCATCGCCACCGGCAAGGCAGACATCGTGGAGATGGCCCGCCAGCTTCTCGCGGACAACCAGCTGCCCAACAAGGTCATGGCGAACCGGGACGACGAGATCGTCCACTGCCTGCGGTGCTTCACCTGTATGGCAGAGCGGCCCGCCACGTTCACCCGCCGTTGCACCGTGAACCCGCTCATCGGACGGGAGACCGAGAGCTTCGGCGAACTTGCCAAGTCCCCAAACCCCAAGAAAGTCCTGGTGGTCGGCGGCGGCCCCGGCGGGCTGTACGCCGCTTACACGGCGGCCCGGCGAGGCCACAAGGTCACACTCTGCGAAGCCGCAGACAAGACCGGCGGCCTGCTCATCGGAGAGGCGGCCATCCCCTTCAAGTACGACATGTACCTGCTGGGCGAGACGTATCGGCATCTTGCCGAAAAAGAGGGCGTCGAGATTCGCCTGAACACGCGCGTGGATCGGGCTTACGTCGAAAAGGAAGCTCCGGACGCCGTCATCGTCGCGGCGGGCAGTGAGCCGCTGCTGCCATCCATCCCCGGCCTGCGGGAGAGCCCCATCATGTTCCCTGCGGAGGACTATCACCTGAACAAGGATAAGATCGGGGATACCTGCATCGTCATCGGCGGCGGCCTCGTCGGCTGCGAGATGGCGGTGTGCCTCGCGCGGGACGGCAAGAACGTCCACATCGTGGAGATGCGCTCGGAGCTCTGCCCGGACGCGAACGTGCGCTACCGCCCACTGCTCATGGCGGAGATGGCGAAGTATAACGTGAACATCCACACCAACTGCACCTGCAAGAGCGTGGAAGGACACACGGTCATCTGCGAGACGCCCGCGGGCGAGAAGGTGGAGATCGAGGGCGATTCCATCCTGTGCGGCCTCGGTCTCGTGCCGAACACCTCGGTCGTCGAGGAGCTGCGCGGTACCGCGCCGCAGTTCTT
Organism: uncultured Oscillospiraceae bacterium; assembly: GCA_934597255.1. Classification (GTDB taxonomy): domain Bacteria; phylum Bacillota; class Clostridia; order Oscillospirales; family Oscillospiraceae; genus CAJOIG01. The sequence goes on along the minus strand of CAKTQV010000016.1, from coordinate 32,714 downwards.
CTCCATCGGCAACTGCGTAAAGCCCGACACCATCACCCACACCGTCTACCAGGGCTATCACGCCGCGCTGGATATCTGAGAGATATCACTCACATGTTATAAAGGCCGACCAGTTTCATCTGAAGCCAGTTGGTCTAATTAATGTCTACTGAACAAATACCGTTTTCTGCGACGGCAAGCACCAGCCGAACAGCAGCAGAAAAAACTGCAAAACGGCGCACTGAATCTTCCGGAGATTCAGCACCAGAATCGACATGGCAATCACGTGCGACGCCGTTTCTCGCAGCTTCGCCGTTACCAGGCCCATGCCGCACTTTCGTTTCGCCAGGCTGAAGCAGCGCTCAACCTCTAACTGTTCGCATTCGTCCAGATATGCCGAGTCCGACAGCAAATACGACCGCTTTGCCGCACTGTATGAGGACTTCGCCAACGACTGTATCGAGATCGTGCTGGAGCAGGCCGAGTCCGGGAATGTCACGGAGGTGAACATCGTCGCGGTGCTGGATACGCTGGCATATGTCGAGGGCGGCGAAACCAGCCATGACATCGTTTGGATGTATAACCCGATGAATCTCTTCCTCGACGGCACGGCAACCCTGCCCGCCTGGGTGTGGACCGTCACCGGCGGCGTGGACTCTGACTCCTCGAATCTCGTGTCCATGAACGACGCTCTGGCCCTCGCCATGAACGGCGTGGACGCGAGCTTTGCCTGGACCTGGAACATGGGACACGGCTCCAACACCCCGCTGAACACCACACAGAACGGCGTGATCGACGCCATGATGACGAAGTACGCAGAGTGATAAGTCTGCAAAAGGGGGCGGCTCATTTCGGGCCGTCCCGCTCAAATTGTGACTTTTTCTGGGAACTATGCTATAATGCAATTACCAATATGAAACAGGGGGAAAAGAGCATGGTCATCACGATCGGAGGAAAATACGGATGCGGCGGAAAGGCTGTCGCAAAAAAGCTGGCGGAGCTGCTTGGCTACCGGCTCTGCAACGATGAGATCATCACAGAAGCAGTGAAGGACAGTCCCTTCGACATGACGGAGGGGACGTTCCGCTATTTTGACGAGAGCCAGGGCAAGGCCACGCTTGCCGAAATGGAGGCGCTCAGCGGAGTCCAGCGTTCCAACAACTACTCCAACGCCATCAAAGCCCTTTCCTATGACGTAGTCCCGCTGGACCGCGCCATGGATGAGATCCAGGGCGCTGTCCTGAATAAGCTTGCTGACGAAGGCAACTGCATCCTTCTCGGCCGCTGCGCCGACCACTATCTGGCCGGCCGGAAAGACGTGATCAGCGTCCTGGTGACCGATGAAGAGGAGAATTGCGTGCAGCGCGTCATGGACGCCTACCCGGAGCTGACCGAGAAAGAAGCCCGCAAGCTCATTAAGAAGACGGACCGGCGGCGGGAGGATTATTATTGCTTCTTCGCCGGCAAAGGCTGGTGTCTGCCAGATAACTACGCAATCACTTTGAATTGCGGGCGGCTTGGAGGTGCGGACAGAGCCGCAGAGCTTCTGGCCGGCGCCGTCCAGGCTGCCGAAAACGGATAAAGCGTAACCTGAACTGCGTAACTGCCCACCAACATCAATTGTCCCCTACACCCATGACCGATTCATTGTTCGGTCATGGGGGTAGGTTTCCGTCAGCCTTGCGCACAGCAAGAATTGCTTGACAATAATTACATAGTATGTATAATATAATTATGGAAACGATACGATTTGAATGGGACAAAGAGAAGAACCGCATCAATCGTACAAAGCATGGTATTGACTTCACAGAGGCTCAAACCGTGTTTGAGGATGGGAATGCGGTATTGATTCCTGATCCCGATCACTCTGAGCAAGAGGAGCGTTTCATTCTTTTGGGATTGAGCGCAAACTGAATATGCTGGTTGTGTGCCACTGCTATCGGGCGTCCGAGACGGTCATTCGACTGATCTCCGCACGCAAGGCAACAAAAAAGGAGACCCGGCAGTATAACGAGTTTGAAGGCTGGTGATGAATTATGAGAGAAGAATATGATTTTTCCGGAGGGGTTCGCAATCCCTATGCCAAGGCAATGAAAAAGCAGATCACGATCAATCTGAACAGCGATACCATCGACTATTTCAAGGCTATGTCTGAGAAGACCGGTATCCCATACCAAACGCTTATCAACCTCTATCTTTCCGATTGCGCCAAGAACAAGCGTGAGTTGCAGATGGCCTGGGCCTGACGCGCTGACCGCCAATAACAAATATCCCCCATGACCGATCCATCGTTCGGCCATGGGGGTAGGTAATTGTCAACCTTGGGAGAGCGCTTGAATGGCATTCAAGAGGTCAGCGGTTCGATCCCGCTTATCTCCACCAGAAGGAAAGCCGCAAAGCCAGTAACACCAAGGCTTTGCGGTTTTTTCATCATCTTGTATTATTTCCTAAAATTCACGAAAATTTTGCTCTATGACCACCACAGTGACCACCAACGTAAAGAAAAGGACCACCAATTTGTGTGGTCCTTTTGCTATTGAGCCTATTATTATGCTCGTTACGAGCTGAACAGGCGGGAGAACGTGATGCGACCGGCGATCCCGTCAACACTAATGTTCTCGCTTCCTTGGTATGTCTTGACAGCAGCCTCTGTATTGGAACCGAAGTCACCGTCAAAGCCGCCGCAGTTGATCTTGCGGCAATAAAGCATAGTTGGTTCACCAGAACCCCACACGGGGTATAATCGAAACCGGGCCGTCAAACTCGACTGTCCAGTCTTTCTATATAGTCCTTTTTCTAAACCCTGCTGCTCGTGTCTTGAGAACAACATCTCTAAAATAATTCAACTCCCAATCGTGTGCATCACCACTTATATCGGTATTCAGTTGAGTTATCTTAGACTTGAGTTGACTTTTCTTTGTACTAAGTTGAGTTATCTCGGATCCGAGTTGAGTTTCCATCATATCGATTGACATTTGCGCAGATTCTGCAACACTACGATTAGGAAGAACTACCGAGAAGGAATATTCGGTTGAAAAGAACAGGGGGTTCTCTGCATACTCAGCATGCTCAGAATTATTATTGTAAAATATGGGGACTCATAGCGATTGAGCCAATTCCGTCACGCAGACGGCAGCAAGCTCCAAAAAATAGCCTCGTCAGACTCTATGCCCTCTTCTCCCTATCATCCTCAACAGCTCGCCAACCGTCCCCTTCTTCTCTCTCCAGGCCTTCCCCTCATAGAAGGTGGCCCTGGGTCGGAAAGCACTGAGTCGGTCGCTGGACAGGTCGAAGAGATTCTCCTCCGCCACGAAGAAGTTGGCCTCCTTGCCCACTTCCAGGGTGCCGATGTTCTCCTCCTCGCCCAGAGCGCGGGCGGGGTGGATGGTATAGCAACGGAAAGCCTCGTACGTAGTCAAAGACTCCTTGGACCGGTAAAAATCCGTCATGCCGGTCATCTGCAGGTACGGATCCATGCTCTGCACAGGGGAATCGCTGGAGCCGCAGACGCAGACCCCTGCCCGATATAGGCTGGCAAGACGCATCTTCTCCGTGACCTCGGGAGCCAGGAACTTCTCGTAAGAGTGCAGAAACCGCTTGTCGATCCAGGAATACCCCGGCTGCATCACCACGGCAAAGCGTCCGCTCTTGAGCTTTTCAAAAGCCTCGTCACTCAAAAACTCGCCGTGCTCCACCCGGTGGACGGTGCCCGGCTTCGTCTTCATCAGCGCCTCAATCAGCCGGTCATTGGCCGCGTCGCCGATGGCGTGGCTGGCGATCTGATCCCCCAGCTCATCCGCCCTGCGGACGGCCTCGTCCACCTGCTCCTGGCTGTAATAACACTCCGCCACCTCGCCGGTGTCGCCGTAAGGCACCGTGAACGCCGCGCTGTGCGCCCCGATGGAGCCGTCCATCTCCCAGTCCCCGCAGCCGCCCAGCCGCGGCCGGGACAGGCACTTCCGAAAGCGCTCCACCCGCCCCACATCCAGATACTGCAAGTACATCCGCACCTTCAGATCCATGTGCCGGGCCAGATGCAGCATGAGCACGGTGGTGAGATCCTTCCGGGAATCGCCGTTCCCCTCCAGCGCCCCCACATGGGAAATACCCCAGGCGGCGCAGCTGTTCTCGATGTTGGCAATACCTTTCGCCAGCACAGACGGCGTGACAGCGGAGGAAATGGCGTCCGTGATCTTGCCCTGGTTGCGCTCATGGGCCTCCCCCATGAGCACGCCGGAGTGCCCCTCCGGGTCGATACCGATCCTTCTCAGCATAGCGCTGGACAGGGCGCTGGCATGGCCGTCGATGGTATAGACCACCGCCGCCCGGCCGCCGCACCAGTCATCCAGCTCTTCCCGGCTGGGCAGCCGCCCCTCGGCAATGGCGCTGAGGATGTAGCCATTGGCCACCACGATCTCTTTGGGCTTTTTCATCGCCGCAAACTCCCGCAGCCTGGCCTCAATGCCCGCCATGGTGTTGGGGACGACCTCCCCGCCCTCGATGCGGCAGACATCAAAGCCCATAGCCGCCAGGACAATGGAATACAAAAGATGCACATGGGCGTCAATGAGACAGGGGAAGGCATGTCCCCCGCCCAGATCCACGACCTTGGCATACTCGCTTTTATCCGGCCGCTCGTTCCGGAGGGCCTTGATGCGCCCGCCCTCCACCAGCATGTAACGGAAGCTCTCATCCTCCGTCACGCCGGTGTGGAACAGGGCATTTTCATAAAGAATCGTCTTCATATCACACAGAAAGCAGGCTGCCCACAGCCATGAGGATATAGGCAATTACCGTCACGATCTGCCAGGGCGTGCCGCCGAAGGCGCCCAGCATGGATCCGCCCACTTCCCTCCGGGCGTTGCGATAGGTCGGCACCACCATCACCGCCACGATGATGGCGATGGCGCCGCCGGCGATCTCCAGAAAGTCCAGAAAACCGCCGATGTTCAGAAGGGCCAGGGCCAGAGAGAGCACCGTGGCCAGGATCCAGCAGATTTTGCTGTTCCACTTGGTCTGCTCCTCCACGATGCCGGAGAGAGCCAGGGAGATGGACCAGTAGGTGGTCAGCATGGCAAGGATGGTGAAGATACCGCCGGCGATGATGGCCCAGGAGCCGATGCCCGCGCTCCAGCCGGTCATGGCCACCTCGGTCACTTCCTTGGAGGCGACGAGAGCGCAGAGAGTGATAACGATGATGAGAATGAGGTTATTCCCGAGGCCCAGGAACACGGCCTTTTTGATCTTTTTCGCGTCGCCGCCGAGGCCCTCCACCGCCTGAGGGATGGAGAAAAAGGCGGAAAAGGCCAGCATGGCCATGCCGTAATAGGCGAGCCCCGCCTTGGGTGTGCCCATGGCCGTGGGCAAGGGATGGGGCTCCGCCAGGAGGGAGAAGACGGCCAGGACTGCAATGATGGCGAAGATGACCGCAACCATGATCTTCTCGCTCACGGCCACGGCCTTCAGGCCGAAGACCACCACCGACGCTGCCAGCACATAGAAGATGAGCTTGGCCGCTAGGGGCGGGATGGGCAGCATCTCGATAAGCACATCCGCCGCGCCCGCTATGTAAGCCGCCAGGTTCGAGCACAGCACGATGGCCATCAGCACGAAAAAGAGGATGGTCAGCGCGGTTTTGGCCTTGCCCCGGAAGAGAAACCTGGAAAACACGGACACGATCTGCGTGCCCTCGCCGCATTTCTGCACCGTGTCCGCGATCATCATGTGCAGCAGGTAGCTGGCAAGAAAGGCGATCACAAGGATGACGCCTGCCATCAAAACGCCGTTTTGTGCCGCGAGATAGGGCATTGCCAGCACGCCGCCGCCAATGCCGTAGCCCGTGATGATACACGCGGCTTCCCAAACTGTGAGCTTCGACTTCTTTTGTTCCATGGTCGTTACCTCGTTTGTAGTGTCTTTGGGGATATTATAGCACCGGTAGGTGGTGGAGGGAAATACTAATCATTTCAAGCCCATTACCATATACATGAAAAAATGAGCCGGAAAATTCCCGGCTCATTTGTGAATTATTTTATGGCAGAATCATCATTGATTCCTTCGAAACACAACGTAAAGAGATGGTGTTCTGATAATGTAAGATAAATTGCGCAAATTGAAAAGAGCAAAAAAGAAGACATAGCTTGCAGGCTCTGGTAGAATGAAGTTACCACACAAACATTCGAAAGGAGACAGCAAACTATGTCCGAGAAAATTGTACAGCTTAATGAGGAAATTATCAAGAGTGAATTAAAAGAATTGGTCCGCGGCAGCGTGGAGGAAACCCTGAACGAACTGCTGGAGAAGGAGGCGGAGTCGCTGACGCAGGCCGCCCGCTACGAGCGCAGCGAGGCCCGTCAGGGCTACCGCAGCGGCCACTATGACCGCAACCTTACCACGACCTCCGGCAACGTCACGCTCCATATGCCGCGGCTCAAGGGCGTATCCTTCGAGACTGCCATCATCGAGCGGTATCGCCGCCGGGAGAGCAGCGTGGAGGAGGCCCTCATTGAGATGTACCTGGCGGGCGTCTCCGTGCGCCGTGTGGAGGACATCACCGAGGCGTTGTGGGGCAGCAAGGTTTCGCCCGCCACCATCAGCGAACTGAACAAGAAAGCCTACGTCCACATCGAGGATTGGCGCAACCGCACCTTGCAGGGCGGCCACTATCCATACGTCTACGTGGACGGCATCTACCTGCGCCGCAACTGGGGTGGAGAGTACGAAAATGTTGCTGTTTTGGTGGCGATCGCCGTGAACGAAGATGGCTTTCGCGAGGTTTTAGGAGCTGCTGAAAGAATGAAAGAGGACAAGGCCAGCTGGGTCAGCTTCTTCCAATGGCTCCGTGGACGCGGTCTGGACGGTGTGAAGCTCATTGTTGGTGACAAGTGCATGGGAATGCTGGAGGCTGTGGGAGAAGTGTTTCCAGATGCCAGATACCAACGCTGCGTTGTACATTTCTACCGCAATGTTTTCTCTGTTGTTCCCAAATCCAAGGTCAAAATTGTAGCGAAAATGCTTAAGGCAATCCATGCGCAGGAGAGCAAAAAGGCGTCCCGCGAGAAGGCGAAAGCCGTGGTCGCCGAGCTGCGCGCCATGAAGCTGAAGGAGGCCGCCAAGAAGGTCGAGGACGGCATTGAAGAAACGCTGACCCACTGCGACTTCCCAAGCGAGCATTGGGCACGTATCCGCACCAACAATGTGATTGAACGGCTGAACCGTGAGATCCGCCGCAGGACTCGTGTGGTAGGAACGTTCCCCGATGGGAACTCTGCTCTGATGCTGGTCTGTGCGAGGCTGCGCCATGTAGCAGGCACTCAGTGGGGCAACAAGAAGTACATGAACATGAAGCACTTGGAGACGGCTCTGGACGACGCCTTCATTGCCGGCTGACTTCACTCAGCCAGAGCCTGCAAATAAATTTGCGCATAATTCTTGACGGCACCCCCGGAAACCCGAGGGGATCCAATGGGAACAGGCTGTCCCCGTGGCACACCACCTTGCTTGCAAGGTGTAGTGTGTTATACCTTCTGCGGCCGTAGGCACGGGAAGGGGTGACGCCACGCTTCCGGCGGCACCTCTTTCCGTGACGCGGGGAGCGGACGGGATCAGACTGCGCACAGGATGAGATCGGCTGCTCGCCGCAAGAGGACGTGACGGAATCAGTGAGCAATGCCTGCGAACTGATTTCGTTCCGGCCGGGCCGCAGAAGGGATATAAAATCCCCCGTCCCCGCCGCAGCGGACAAACACGTTTTTCATAAGACTCTCGTTCGTTGGACCCGGATTTGCCGATTATGAAACTGTGTTGGTATCACAATCAGCGGATTCTTATACCAATCATGGAGCCGACCTCGGCGATAAGGATGGACGCTCCGAATAGTGATACCACTTTTGTCCTGCTTTATGTACGAAAACCGAAAACCGATTTCATCAGCTCGCCGACTGGTATCAAAAACCTGCCGGATGTAGTATTTATGATCAATTCATCACGTTCAGCTGGTGTTCTATAAATATATGAATTGTTTGTAAATTTATATATTTACCGAAACAAAAGTATTGACTATCAGCGATTGCCATGTTAAGATGCAAATGTCGAATTATCATTTCAGCGATAATTCGGTAAATCTGTTTTTTGCGAGGGAGGTTGAGAGACACTAGGCCATCCACATGACGACAACAGAATGACCGTCCGAAATGGATATGCTCCCGGATAAGTGATCGCAATCGCGCACCAGGGGAGCGAAACGCCGAGGTGAGATTCCTGGGCAGGAACGGGTTTCGGTGAGGCGGCGCTCAGACATCATACGACAAGGCTCTCTTCCCAAGCAAGAGAGATAAACCAACGTACCCGGTAAGATGATGCCGGGATCATCCGATACTACGACAGAGATCGCAATTCAGTTTCCAGCTTCAAAACATCTCCCGAGCCCAAAGGGGGTAGTCTACTCTTTTTAAGGCAGTCAGTAGTATGAAGGATGTCTGAGCGCCGCCCACCGGGAGCCATCCCATGACGGACGCTATATCATATAAATGCAGAAACTGAATACCAACCCATAAGCTGTGCTTCCGTAAAAAGAGGCGCAGCTCTTTTTATGCCTGACCCCGAAATCTCACGTACATACGTACAAGCGTACGCCGGTACGTATGTATGCGGGAAATCAAGGCCACCGCGGTTTCGGTCGCGATTGTAATCGTCTGCAAAACCAGGGATTCAGCCAATGGGATTGAAAACAGCGAAATCATTGGCCCGGCAGCGAAAAGATTACGCAGAACCGCGATGCTCAGATCTGTGAACGGGATGTACAGTCCCGTGAAAACCTGCACGGATCCATGAATAAAGACACTTTTCAGACAACTCAGACGATGCCCTCCATGAATAGGACATTGTTATTCGTAGCGGGAGCGCAAACAACAAGTTCCCCAAAATCCACCAAACAGCGAACGTGGTTCATCCGAGAATGAAACCGGTTCGCTGTTCCGCTACCAAAAAAGGAGTCAATTTCATGGATATGAATATCCACAATTTTGTCAAAGCAGAGATCATACGTAAAGGAATGACCATGCGGGATGTGGTCGAAGAGCTCCACATCAAATACGGACGCAGTGACAGCGTGTCGAACCTTTCCGGCAAACTGAGCCGCGGGTCCCTTCGGTATGAGGAGGCGCTGGAGATCGCCGACGTGCTCGGGTGCGACGTCGTATGGCGGGATCGGAGGAATGCGTCATGAGCAGCACGACTCCCACCTACGCCATCATGCGTTTCGCCAAGTACAAGGGGCCGGAGATCAGCCGGATCGAGGCCCACGACGAACGAACCAAGGAAAAGTACGCCAGCAACCCGGATGTGGACATCAGCCGGAGCCACCTCAACTTCCACCTCTTCGAGCCCACCGGCAAATACCGGGCCATGAGTGAAAAGAGGATCGCCGAGGTCGGTTGCCGCACCCGGTCGGACAGCGTCCGCCTGGTGGAGACGCTGGTCACCGCCAGTCCGCAGTTCTTCGAGGGCAAGTCAGACAAAGAGGTACGAGCCTTCTTCGAGAAAGCCATGAGGTTCTTTGAGGAAAAGATCGGCAAAGGAAACTTCATATCCGCCGTGGTGCATATGGACGAGAAGACGCCCCATATGCACTTTTCCTTCGTGCCCGTTACAAAGGACGGTCGCCTCTGCGCCAAGGAGATCGTAGGAAACCGCAAGGACCTTGTGAAATGGCAGGATGAGTTCTGGGAATACATGGTCAAAAAGTACCCGGAGCTGGAGCGCGGCGAGAGCGCCAGCGTCACCGGCAGAGATCATATCCCGCCGAGGATCTTCAAGCAGGCGAAGAACCTCAACAAGCAGTGGCAGCACATCTCCGCTCTGCTGGGTGACATCAATGCGTTCAACGCCAAGAGGGTTTCCGCCGAGCTGGACGCCGCCCTCCGAAAGTTCTTCCCGGCCGTGGGGAAGTTTCTGACGGAGACAAAGAAATATGACTCCGCTATCCGCGCTCTGAAAACCGAAAATGCCGAGCTTCAGACGAAGCTCACAGATGCCAAGACGGAATCCTTCGACAAGCTCATGAGTGACGCTCAGCTCGCCGCGGACTATGCCAATCTAAAGCGGGTCATGGACTGTATCCCTCCAGAGATCGTGTTCATGTACGCCGGGCGGAACCAGAACCGCGGAAGGGAGGAGAGTCGAGGAGCGAAAAGAAAAAGCAGCCCGAAACTCATAAATCGTTTGAGATCGACGGCTATGAGATCAACGCGACCTTCTCCGAGGAGGAGCGGCCGGAGGTATTCCTGCGGATCAAGCAGATCCTGCTGTCCTCTGCCGATCTGAAATCCGATATGGACGCGGCGTGAGTTTTGTGAGATAATGGGAACCGCGATGACGGGTCACTGTCAGTGCGCAGGCACCTTGACAACTGAACAGCCAACATCAAATGTTCCCACTATCTCATATTTCGAGAAAGTGAGGAACCAATCATGAACAACAACAGAGTATATTGTCTTTATCGAGTATCTACCGACAAACAGGTGGACTTCAACGCCGAGCACGAGGCCGACATTCCCATGCAGCGCCAGGCCTGCCACGCCTTTGCGGAGGCCCACGGCTGGAACATCATCCACGAGGAACAGGAGGAGGGCGTTTCCGGCCACAAGGTTCGGGCCGAGCACCGCGACAAGCTGCAAATCATCAAGGAGCACGCCATCCAGAAGAAGTTCGACATTCTTCTGGTCTTCATGTTCGACCGCATCGGCCGCATCGCGGACGAGACGCCCTTCGTGGTGGAATGGTTCGTGCGGAACGGCATCCAGGTGTGGAGCACCCAGGAGGGAGAGCAGCGCTTCGACAACCATACGGACAAGCTCCTGAACTATATCCGCTTCTGGCAGGCGGACGGCGAGAGCGAAAAGACCTCCATCCGCACAAAAACCGCCCTCGGTCAGCTGGTGGCGGACGGCGGCTTCAAGGGCGGCCTCGCTCCTTACGGGTATGATCTTGTGAAAAGCGGTCGGTTCAACAAGCGGAAGCATGAGGTCAGTGATCTCGCGGTCAACGAGACTGAGGCGGCGGTCGTCCGGCTGGTCTTTGACAAGTACGTCAATGAGGGCTTGGGCCCTCAGCGGATCGCCACCTGGCTCAACGGGCAGGGCTATCGAGCCCGCACCGGGAAGATGTGGCACCACGCCAGCATTCGCGGCATTCTCGGCAATCTGACCTATACCGGCATCCTTCGCTGCGGTGAGGTACGGTCCGATGTCATCCCCGCCTTGCAGATCATTCCCGAGGAGCAATATCAGGCGGCGCAAAAGATCCGCGAGGCACGTTCAATCAAGAATGATACCAGGCGCACGATCCCTCTTAATACCCGGGGCCAATCCCTGCTGGCCGGCAACGTGTTCTGCGCTCACTGCGAGGCGAGGCTGAGTCTGACCACCAACGGCAAGTACTACAAGCGCGCCGACGGCAGCGTGGACACCACCCAGCGCATTCGGTATATCTGCTACGGCAAGACACGGAAGCAGACGGAGTGCGACGGGTCCACCGGCTACACCATGCATATCCTGGATGGGATCATCGACAAGATCGTGCGACGGCTCTTTACCCGGCTTCAGGGCGTATCGAAGAGCGAGCTGGTCTTCGCCCGGTATGAGGAGGAACTGGCCGCCCGGAAGGCTCTTCTGCAGGAGGTCCGGTCTGAGTACGCCAAGGCCGAAAAGGAATTGGCGGCGCTGAAAGCCGAGATCGTGAGGTGTATCCAGGGGGAAAGCTCCTTTCCGCAGGATGTGCTGGCCGAGCTGGTGGCGAGCGCGGAGAAGAAATGCGCCGCCCTGCTGGAAAGCTGCGAGAAGGCCGAGGCCGATATCCGGGATACCGAGGCCATGCTGGAACGTCTGCGGACGCAGTACGACGAGATCGTGTCCTACGCGGCGCTGTACGACTCCGCCAGCATCGAAGCGAAGAAGATAATCGTGAACACCCTCATCAAGCGCGTGGAGGTCGGCCGGGGCTACAAGCTGAACATTGAGTTCAATCTCCATATCAGCCAGTTCCTGGGCTGCATCGACCAGAGCTCAGTCGCCTGAACACGGGTGGGGTGCCATTTGCCCGCCTGACAGCCGGGTTTTGGGGATACTGCTCATATGGGAGGAAGCCCGGGGTATGTAACCGTACCGCCCGGCTGCAAGCTAAATACTGGGAAAAGAAAGTGACCTGTCTCATTTCTGAAACAGGTCATCTTCCAAGCTTTTTGCTCGCTTTTCTGGTGGAGATAAGCGGGATCGAACCGCTGACCTCTTGAATGCCATTCAAGCGCTCTCCCAGCTGAGCTATACCCCCGCATCGGGACGAGCAAAAAGATTATTAACTTTTGATAGTGGGGTAGGTTTCGGTCACCCTTAGGCTCCCAGCTGAGCTATACCCCCACGCGAGCTTTGTTATAATAGCAAACCCCACGTCAAATGTCAAGCTTTTTTTCAAAAAATATCTCCCGGCGGGAAACTTTTTCAAAGTGCCAGGTCTTCATCCGTCAGCTCCCCCTCGCAGACAATGTTCGTCGGGCCGGTCAGGAAAATATCGCTCACCTCGCCGTCCCTGTGCGTCAGCGTTACCGAAAGCTCCCCGCCGGGCATCCGGATGACGGTGTCCCGGCCGGATACGGCGCCGCGCAGCGTCATGATCGCGGCCGTCGCGCCGCACCCCGTGCCGCAGGCCAGCGTGAAATCCTCCACTCCGCGCTCAAATGTGACCGCTTTCAGCGTATTGTCCCCCACTTTTCGGACAAACGTGACGTTTGCGCCCTTGGGAAACGCGGGATGCCGGCGCAGCTCGCGTCCTAGCTCGCGCAGCGCGTCCTCCGCCCATTCGTCCCAATCGTCCAGCTCCACGACCGCGTGGGGCAGGCCGGGGCAGCCAAGCTCCACATACCCGCACGCAAAGCTCTTCCCGCCCGCCCCGGCGGCACGCGCAGGGTCGATCACGGACGGGTCGTTCAGCCGCACGCGGTACATCCGCTGCGACACGCGCCAGCCCGTGACAAGGCCGGCCGTCGTCTCAATGCGCTGCACCTCGCCGGCCAGACCGTTTTCATAGCCGTAGCGCGCGATGCAGCGCGCGCCGTTGCCGCACATCTCGCCCAGACTGCCGTCGGCGTTGTAAAAGCGCATGCGGTAATCGCCGCCCGCCTCGGCCCGGTCCACGAACATGGCGCCGTCGGCGCCGACGCTCAGCCGCCGCGTGCACACCCGCCGCGCCACCGCGCTCATTTTCTCCTCCGGGATATGCTCGATCATATTGTTGATGAGCACGAAGTCGTTGCCCGCTCCGTGCATCTTTGTAAAGCGCATCCGCTCCGCCCCTCTCCGCGCTCCGGCCCGCCGGAACGCCGTGAATGTCAGTTCCGCCCGGCGCGCTCGCGCAGCCAGTCAGCCACGATCTGCCGCTCGTCCATGGGATGCTTGACGTGATTGATCTCCTGATACGTCTCGTGTCCCTTGCCCGCCAGCACGATCACATCGCCCGGCTGGTGGTGGTCGATGGCGTAATGGATGGCCTCGACGCGGTCGGTGATGGCGACATGGGGCGTATCCGTCCCGGTCAGGCCGGTCAGGATCTCATCCACGATGGCCTGCGGGTCCTCCGTGCGCGGGTTGTCGCTCGTCACGATGACAAAATCCGCGCCCTTGGCGGCGATGGACGCCATGATGGGCCGCTTTGTGCGGTCGCGGTCGCCGCCGCAGCCGAACAGCGCCACGAGCCGCCCCGACGACACCTCGCGCATGGCGCGCAGGATGTTCTCCAGCGAGTCGGGCGTGTGCGCATAGTCGATGAGGATCGTGTAATCCCCATCCGTCGGCACGACCTCCACGCGCCCCTTGACGCCGCTGGCGTCGCGCAGCGCGTCCGCGCAGACCTCGAGCGTCAGCCCGAGCTGCAGCCCGCAGCCGATCACATCCAGCGAATTGTACACCGAGAACATCCCCGGGATGGGCAGGCGGATATGCGCCGTGTCCGCGCCGTGGTGCGCGTCGTACTCAATGCCGTCGGCGCGCAGCACGATTCTGTCGGCAAACAGGGCCGCGCCGGGGTCCTTGGCCGAATAGGTCAGCACCGGGCAGTTCGCCCGCGCGAGCATATACGGCGACCATTCGTCATCCAGATTGATAACGGCGCGGTTGGACTGGCGCTGGAACAGGATGGCCTTCGCCGCGGCGTAGTTTTCCATGGTCTTGTGGAAATCGAGATGATCCTGCGTCAGATTCGTGAACACGCCGACCTCATACCGTATGCCCTCCACGCGGTCGAGCACGAGCGAGTGGCTCGACACCTCCATGACCACATGGGTGCAGCCTTCGGCGAGCATCCGGGCGAACAGTGCCTGCAGTTCGATGGCCTCCGGCGTCGTGCGCTCCGTGTGCAGGACCTCGCTGCCGATCATGTTCTGGTTCGTGCCGATCAGTCCCACCTTCATACCCGGCTGCTTTTCCAGCATATGCTTTATCAGCATGGTGCTGGTCGTTTTCCCGTTGGTGCCGGTCAGCGCGATCATGGTCATCTTCGCCGCCGGGTCGCCGTAGAAATTCCGGGCGGCGCGCGCCTCGGCCAGACGGCTGTCGCGCACGAGCACATAGGGCGTTTCGATCTCCGGCTCCCGCTCGCACAGCACCACCGACGCGCCGCGCCCGACCGCCGCGGGAATGTAGCTGTGCCCGTCCGATTCAAAGCCCCGGATGGCGATAAACAGCGAGCCCGGCTCCGCCTTCCGGCTGTCGATGCAGATCGAGCCGATCTCACAGCCGCCGTCGGCATGCAGACTCACAACGTCGATCCCCTTCAATAAATCAAAAAGCTTCATATTCCGGCCTCCCAAGTCCGATGATAAAACGCCGCATCCCGCCGGCGCAGGGCGCGTTTTTATGGATCCAATACTCTGCGCACGGGGAGTAAAGCACGAGGGTTCAAATCCCTCCATCTCCGCCGCACCATTCCGTCGGCATCTTACATCTTATACGCGCGCGGCGCAAAGCACAGCGCATAAAATGCGCAAAACAGCGTAATAACTGCGCAAAAGAGGTTATCCTCTGTACAAGCGGCGTCCGTCCCTCTAAAATAGGAAAAAAACGCAAGGGGGAAAAGCACCCGCTATGAAGAAATTTCTGAAAAACTACTGGTTTATCCTGTGCATGCTGCTGGGCATCGTTCTCGGCTGCGTCGTGGGCGCCGTCTGGCCCGCGTTCGGCCTGCGCATCGAATTCCTCGGCACGCTGTTCATCAACATGATGTTCTGCGTCGTGGTCCCGATGGTCTTCTGCTCCATCGCCTCCGCCATCGCCAACATGAAGAGCGTCAAGCGCGCCGGCAAGATCATGGGCACGACCATCGCCACGTTCCTCATCACCGCCGCCATCGCGGGCGTGCTGATGTACATCGTCTGCCGCATCTTCCCGCTGGTGGACGGCCAGTACGTCGTTGTGGAAGGCAAGGTCGGCGAGACGCTCGGCTGGCAGGACATGATCGTCAACTTCTTTACGAAGCCCGACTTCGCGGAGCTGCTGAGCCGCCGGGCCATCCTGCCGCTGATCGTGGCGGCGGTGCTGTTCGGCTTCGGCATCCAGATGAGCGGCGGCCGGGAGACCAAGACCGCGCAGTTCCTGGAGGATATCACGAACTGCATCATGAAGACCGTCAAGCTCATCACCTACTACGCGCCCATCGGCTTCTTCGGCTTCTTCGCCTATCTCGTCGCCACCTACGGCCCCGAGCTGATCGGCGACTACAGCCGCACGCTCGTCATCTACTATGTCATGAGCTTTGCCTACATGTTCGTCTTCTTCCCGCTCTACGCCCGCTTCGGCGGCGGCAAGGGCGCGGCGAAGGTCATGTTCTCCAAGCTGTTCCGCCCGGCAGCGGTGTCATTCGGCACCTGCTCGTCCGTGGCCACCATTCCCACGAACATGGAAGTCGCGGAGGAGACGGGCATCTCCAAGGACGTCAGCGAAATGGTCGTTCCCCTCGGCGCCACGATGCATATGGACGGCTCGGCCATGTCCGCCATCATCAAGGTCGCCTTCCTGTTCGGCATCTTCGGCATGGACTTTTCCACCGGCAAGGCGATCCTCGCCATCATCGTGGCGGTGTTCTCCTCCGTGGCCATGAGCGGCATCCCCGGCGGCGGCGGCACGGGCGAGCTCGTCATCTGCACGATCTTCTTCCCCGACCAGCTGGCCGTGGCCTACCCCATCGCGCTGGCCATCGGCAATCTCGTCGATCCTCCCGCCACCATGGTCAACTCCGCTGGCGACTACGTCGTCTCCTTCATCGTCGCCCGCTTTGCCGACGGCAAGGACTGGCTGCAGAAGCAGCTTGCCGCCCGGAAGATCGCCAAGGACTGACCGATCGTTCCGCGAAGGGGCACATGAGCTTCATGTGCCCCTTCTGCGATTTTCAATAGTTAAGGATGTGACGATCATGCTTCAGACGAATCATTCCGTCAACGAAAAGGGCCATTTCTGCGTCGCCGGCTTCGACTGCGTGGAGCTGGCCGGAAAATACGGAACGCCTCTGTACGTCATGGACGAGGACTGGCTGCGCGGGCGCATGCGCCTGTACGCCGGGGCCGTGCGCGCGCATATGCCGCCCGGCTCGGCGGTGCTGCTGGCCAGCAAGGCGCTGAGCTTCAAGGGCATATACCGCCTCGCCCGCGAGGAGGGGCTGGGCACCGACATTGTCTCCTCCGGCGAGCTTTACACCGCGCTGCAGGCCAGCTTCCCCCCGGAGCGCATGGTCTTTCACGGCAGCGCCAAAACAATGGACGACGTGCGCTTTGGCATCGACAGCGGCGTGGGGCTGTTCGTCGTGGACAACGCCGAGGAGCTCGCGCGCATCAGCGCCCACGCCTCCGCCCGCGGCGTGACGCAGCGGATACTGCTGCGTCTTGCGCCCGGCATCGACCCGCACACCTTTGAGGCGGTCGTCACGGGGCGGGTAGACAGCAAGTTCGGCGCCGCCATCGAAACGGGGCAGGCGCTGGAGCTGACGCGACAGGCGCTGCATACGCCGGCCGTCGCGCTGGAGGGCTTCCACTGCCACATCGGCTCGCAGATCTTCGAGCTTTCGCCCTTTACGGACGCAGCCGACATCATGCTCCGCTTTATGGCCGAGCTGAAGGCGCAGCTCGGCTACGAGGCCGCCGTTCTGGATCTCGGCGGCGGCTTCGGCGTGCGCTACACCGCGTCCGACCCGGTCTTTGACTGCGGGGCCGCCGCGGCCGCTCTCGGCGCGCACATCCGCGCGCGCTGCGCGGCCCTTTCGCTCGCGCCGCCGCGCGTGCTGCTCGAGCCGGGGCGCAGTCTTGTGGCCGAGGCCGGCGTGACTCTGTACACCGCGCAGTCCATCAAGATCATCCCCGGCTACAAAAGCTATCTCGCCGTAGACGGCGGCATGACCGACAACCCGCGCTACGCGCTCTACGGCTCGCGCTACACCGCCCTGATCGCCGACCGCGCCGCGCAGCCGGCCGATTTTTGCTGCACCATCGCCGGGCGCTGCTGCGAATCGGGCGATCTCATCGGCGAGGATATGCTGCTGCCGCGGCCCGCGCCGGGCGACACCGTCGCCGTTCTCGTGACGGGCGCGTACAACTACTCCATGGCCTCCAACTACAACCGCGTGCCGCGGCCGCCCATCGTCATGCTCCGCGAAGGACAGGACTATCTCGCTGTCCGCCGCGAGAGCTACGCCGATCTGTGCGCCTGCGATCTCTGAGCGCGGGATAAAAACGCGCGGCACACGAAAGCCGCCCGCCCCCGGCGGGCATAAGAAAAGCAGCGCAGGGCAAAAGCCCTGCGCTGTTTTGTTTCGTATTGGCGGCTGCCTTAGCCCTGGGTCGCCTCGGTGAAGAGGAAGAAGCCCAGCGTGGAGGTGGCGGCGTTGTGAATGTCGCTGCTGAGGCAGTACATGTTGGTGTAGTAGTACAGCGGGGAGACGCCGAAGCCGCCCTCGCCGAACAGAAGCGCCTCGGCGTCGTACATGACCTGGTCGCGCTCGGTCCCGCCGGGCATGGTCTTGTACTTCGCGCACAGCGCGTCGTATTCCTCGTTCGACCAGTTGCTGTAGTTATAGGAGGTGCCGGTCACGAACAGATCGAGGAAGGAGCTGGCGTCCAGATAGTCGGCCTGCCAGCCGAGACGGGCAACGTCCCAGGCGCGGTCGGTGGACAGAGTGCTGGTGTAGACCTGCCACTCGGTGCTGTCCATGACCATGTTCAGACCGAGAACGCTGGACACGTCCTGCTGCACGGCCTCGGCGATGTCGCCGTGGGAGCCGAGGTTATTGAAGCGGTAGGGGATGGTGATGCTGGTGTCGAAGCCGTCCGCGACCGCCTCCGCCAGGAGATCCTGAGCCAGCTCGCAGCGGCCGGCATAGCTGGTCAGATCGGCGTCGGGGTACATCTCGGCCAGAGAAGCCCACATGACTTCCTTATAGCCGGTGCCGTTCTGCCACATGGCGCCGGTGGAATCGGTGATACCGCCGGTGACAAGGCTGGCAGCGGGGATCTGGCCGGCCTGGGTCACGTTCTCAACGATGTTGTCGCGGTCGATGCAAAGCGTCAGAGCCGCGCGCACACGCCAGTCGGTGATGTTGTCGCAGTTGATGTACAGATAGTAGGTCGTGACGGCGGGCAGGATGTAGCAGTCGCCGCTGGCCTGCAGGGACTCGATCTGATCGGTCGGGAAGGTCTCGATGAAGTCATACTCACCGGACTGATAGGACGACAGGATGGCCGTCTCGTCATCGGACAGATACCACTTGATCTGGGTCGGGCCGACGATCTCGGCGTTGTAGTAGGTCTCGCTGGGAACCATGGAGATGTAGGAGTCGTGCACCCACTCGTCCATCACGAACGGGCCGTTGGTGACGATGTTCTCGGGGTTGGTCCACTCCGCGCCGTACTCGTCAATGATGTCCTTGCGCAGGGGCATGAGGTTGCCGAACGCGCACAGCTGCAGGAAGAAGGGGCACTCCGCCTCGAGCTGGATCTCGAGCGTCTTCTCGTCGATCGCCTTCACGCCGAGCGTGTCGGGGTCGGCGCCGTTTTCGTACACGTCGGTCGCGCCGACAACGATACCCTCGAGCAGATAACCGTAGTCAGAGGCCATCTCGGGATCGCACAGGCGCTGCCAGGAATACACGAAGTCGCCGGCGGTGACAGGCTGGCCGTCGGACCAGACGATGCCGTCGCGCAGGTGGAAGGTGTAGGTCAGCCCGTCGTCGGACACGTCGTAGCTCTCGGCCTGGCCATAGGTCAGATCGGCAAGCATCATCTTGTCGTCGTCACCGGCCTTCTCGCCGGTGGAGGCATACTTCAGCAGGCCTTCAAACAGGTGGTTGATGTAGGTGTTGCCGTCCACGGAGCTGATCATCGTCGGGTCGATCGTCTCGGGCTCCGAGGCGATGCAGGCCGTGACGACAAAGTCGCCGGACTCGGTGGGCTCCTCCGCCGCGGTTTCCTCCGCCGCGGGCTCTTCCGCAGGCTCAGCCGTGGTCTTTTCCGCCGCAGGCTCTTCCGCGGCCTTCTCGCCGCAGGCGCACAGGGCGAAAACCATGCAGAGCGCAAGAAGCAGTGCAATGAGTTTCTTCATGTTGTTTTCTCCTTTTCACTAAAATTTATTACCATGCCGAACGGCATCGTATACAGGAATTATTGTTCGCCGTCGAGAATGTGGCAGGCAGCGAAATGGCCGGGCGCGTATTCCTTCCATTCGGGCGCGCACTGGCTGCATTTTTCCGTCGCCTTCGGGCAGCGGGTATGGAAGCGGCAGCCCGTCGGCGGATGCAGGGGGCTGGGCACGTCGCCCTCAAGCACGGTGCGCTTTTTCGCGCGCGTCTTGATTGGATCGGGCAGCGGCACCGCCGACAGCAGCGACTGCGTGTAGGGGTGCATCGGCCGCTCGCACAGCTCATAGCTCTCGGCCAGCTCCACCATCTGCCCCAGATACATCACGCCGATGCGGTCGGAAATGTGACGCACGACGCTGATGTCGTGGGCGATGAACAGGTAGGTCAGATGCTTCTCCTGCTGCAGATCCTCCAGCATATTGACGACCTGCGACTGGATGGAAACATCCAGCGCGGAGATCGGCTCGTCGCAGACGATGAACTCCGGCTCCACGGCCAGCGCCCGGGCAATGCCGATGCGCTGCTGCTGGCCGCCGGAAAACTCGTGCGGGAAGCGGTTGGCGTGCTCGGAATTGAGTCCGACCGTCTCCAGAAGGCCGTTGATGCGCTCGCGGTATTCCTTTTTCGTCAGCTTCGGGAAATGCACCTGAAGCGCCTCGCCGACGATCTCGCCGACGGTCATGCGCGGGTCGAGCGACGCGGAGGGATCCTGGAAAATAATCTGCATTTTCTTGCGGTACGGCAGCATATCCGGCTGCTTTTTCGCCTCGCCGTCAAAAATCATCTCGCCGCGGTACAGCACCTTGCCCGCCGTCGGCTCGATCAAACGCAGGATCGAGCGGCCGAGCGTCGTCTTGCCGCAGCCGGACTCGCCCACGATGCCGAGCGTTTCACCGGCATACAGTGTGAACGAAACGTCCTCCACCGCCTGGACAAATTCCTTTTTCTGAAAAAGGCCGGATTTGACCGGGAAGTATTTCCGAAGATGCCGAACCTCAAGAAGGGTCGTTTTCTCGTCCATCAGTTCTGCGCCTCCTTCATTTCCTTCACCTGCAGCCAGCAGGCCGAATAATGTCTGTCCTCGCCGACCTGAAGCATGGGCGGCTTGTTCTCCAGGCATATCTTCATGCAGTGCTCGCAGCGCGGGCCGAACGCGCAGCCCTTCGGCGGGTCGAGCAGATCGACCGGCGTTCCCTCGATGGGGATCAGACGCTCGTGCTCAAGCTCGTCAACGCGGGGCATACTGCGCAGAAGGCCCTTCGTATAGGGGTGGCGCGGCGCGTAGAAGATGTCGTTGACGCTCCCCTGCTCGACGATGTGGCCGGCATACATGACCGACACGCGGTCGCATATCTCCGCAACGACGCCGAGATTGTGCGTGATGAAGATGATGGACATATCCGTTTTGTGCTGGATGTCCTTCATCAGCTCGATGATCTGCGCCTGGATGGTCACATCCAGCGCCGTGGTCGGCTCGTCGGCGATGAGCAGCTTCGGCGAGCATATCAGCGCCATGGCGATCATGGCGCGCTGGCGCATGCCGCCGGAAAACTCGTGCGGATACTGTTCCATACGCTTTTCGGCGTTGTTGATGCCGACGAGGCGGAGCATCTCCACCGCCCGGTCCCACGCCTCCTGCCGGCTCACGCTCTTGTCGTGGCAGCGCAGGGCCTCCATGAGCTGGTCGCCTACGGTGTAGACCGGGTTGAGGCAGGTCATGGGGTTCTGGAAGATCATGCTGATCTTGTTGCCGCGGAACTGGCGCATCTGCTCTTTATCGTAGTCCAGAACGTTTTCGCCCTCGAACTCGATGGAGCCGCCGATGACCTTGCCGGGGTTCTGCAGCAGACCGATGATGGAATACGCCTCCACGCTCTTGCCGGAGCCGGATTCGCCCACGATGCCCATAACCTCTTTATAGCCGAGATCGTAGCTGATGCCGTCGACGGCCTTTACCTCGCCGGCCGGCGTGAAAAAGGACACGCGCAGGTCTTTTACTTCAAGCAGCTTTTTTTCATCCATATCGCAGCGCCCCCCTTATTTCTTCAGACGCGGGTCGAGCGCGTCGCGTATGCCGTCGCCGATCAGATTGAGCGACAGGACCAGCAGCGTCAGTATCAGGCCGGGATACAAAAGCCGGTACGGATACAGCGTGATGGTGTCCAGCGCATCCGAGCACAGCGAGCCGAGACTGGTCATCGGCACGGAAACGCCGAGCCCGAGGAAGCTGAGGAACGATTCCAGGAAAATGGCCGACGGGATCTGCAGGCAGGTCGCAATGACGAGCTGGCCGACGCAGTTGGGAAGCAGATGGCGCTTGACGATGCGGCGGTTCGGCACGCCCAGCGCGCGCGCCGCCGTGACGAATTCCTGCTGCTTCAGCTGCAGCACCTGGCCGCGGACGATGCGGCTCATACCGACCCAATACAGGCAGGCGAAGGTGATGAAGATGGAGATGATGCCGACGCCGAGATTGGACATCATGCGGGAAAAATCGGTGTTTGAGGCGTCCAGCCACGCCTGCAGGGGATCCTTGAGAACGACCTGCAGCAGCAGCACGATCAGCACGTCCGGCACGGAGTAGATGATATCGACGATACGCATCATGATGAAGTCCACGCGCCCGCCGATCAGGCCGGACACCGAGCCGTAGATCGAGCCGATGATCAGCACGATCAGCGCGGCGATGATGCCGATGGAGATGGACACGCGCCCGCCGTACATCGTCCGGGCCATGAGGTCGCGGCCGGCGGAATCGGTGCCGAACACATGCGGGCACACGCGCCGGATAAGCTTGATCTCCGCGGTGTTGGCCGCCGCTGTGTCGATAGCCCCGGTGGCGTATTCCACCGGTGTCGGCTCGTCGGCCGTGCCGTCCTCCATGTCCTTTTCCTTGACGAGCACGAGCGGCTCGTCCGCGTCCGCCCGGAACATCAAAATCACGTCGCCGAGCGTCTTTTCATTATAAAAGCTGTAGGTCGTTCCCTTATAGCGGAACCAGTAGGTCGTGTCGCGGTTGAGCGAGGTCAGCGAGCCGGGCATGAGCGCCGTGGCATACACGCCGTCGGCCTGCGCCGCCGCCAGACGCACCGTCTTCTCCACGTCGGAATACTCGCCGGGGCCGAGCTTGATCGAGCCGCGGTACTGATCGGCGTAGTTATAGGGGATGAACAGCGGCCCGAGGAAGGAAAACAGGAAGATCAGCACGAACAGCACGAACGCGCCCATGGAGACCTTGTTGGCCTTGAAGCGGCGCAGCGCGTCCTTCCAGTAGGACACGGACTGGTGCATCTCCACCATAGACTGCTTTTCCGCGTCCGTCGCCGGCTCAAAGTCCGAGGACGGGAACGAATCGAGGGACGGGATCTTGTCGGTGTTGAGCTGGAAAAGGCTGAATTTTGCCTTCGGCTTATCCATATTCACGCCTCCCCCTTCGTCAGATTGATACGCGGATCGACCAGCTTGTAGGCGATGTCCACGATCAGGTTCATCAGAATCACGAGCGCGGCCAGCACGATGGTCGTGCCCATGATGATCGGATAGTCGCGGTTGAGTATGCTGGAGATGAAGTATTTGCCGAGACCGGGGATCTGGAAGGTCTGTTCGACCACGAAGCCGCCGGTCACGATGCCGGCCGTCATCGGCCCGAGGTAGGTGATGACGGGGATGAGCGAGTTGCGCAGCGAGTGCTTGAAGATGATCACGCCGGTCTTGAGTCCCTTGGCGCGCGCCGTGCGGACATAGTCCTGGTTGATCGCGTCGAGCATGCTCGTGCGCGTGAGCTTGGCGACGTAGCACATGGGATAAAACGAAAGGCCGATCACCGGCGCGACGTAGGTCTTCCAGCCCTCCAGACTGCCGGAGATGACCGGAAGCCACTGAAGCTTGACGCCCAGATAGATCAGCAGCGTCGCACACAGCACAAAGCTCGGGATGGCCACGCCCACCGTTGTGACGACGCGCAGCACGCTGTCGAGCCAGTTGCCCCGGTTATACGCCGCCAGGCACCCCAGCGGCACGCCGATCACCACCGCCGCAACGACCGCCAGGATGCCGACGCGCAGGGACAGACCGAATTTTCCCTCCCGGAAAATGATCTTGGACACCTCGGTCCCCTCCTGCATCTTCAGCGACACGCCCATGTCGCCGACAAAATAGCCCTTTATGTAATTGAACAGCTGAACGATAAGAGGCTTGTCAAGGCCGTATTTCGCCTCGGCCCGCGCGATCATCTCGGGCGTGGACTTTTCCGTCATGAACGGACTGCCGGGCACCGCGTTCATCAGCAGGAACGTGATGCACGCGATCAGCAGCAGCGTCAGGAAGGAAACCAGGATTCGTTTGACGATATACCCAACCATTTCAAGACTCCTTGCCATGCTTTTTTCGGGCGTCGGCGCGCGAAAAGCGCATCCTCTTTTGGAACAAAAGAGGCGCAGCGGGCCGGCCCGCTGCCGCTTCACCGAAGCAGCACATGAAATTACTATACGGCAAAGCAGCATATAATTAAATTGATTATACGATAGAAAATTCCATTTCGCAAGGAATTTGACGACTTTTCTTCCTATTTCGTTCTTTTTGTATGAACAAACGTGTTCGTCACAGCTACACGCCCCTCTTTTTTATGAATTTGACGAAAAACAAATTCACCGTCAGTTCACATTGATTTCACCATCGTGCTCTATCCTTATGTTATATAAGGAAGAACATGGCGCACATTCTGCGCAGGAGGAATCCATGAAGTCAAGTCCTTTCAATCTCTCCCACTATCTCATGGGCGTCCGCTTCGACAACTGGCTGGGGCTGCTGGCCAGGGCTCGCTTCCGTCTGGCGCCGGAGCGGCTGCCGCAGGCGCTGCTGATCTCGCTGCTGTCGCTCGTGCTGTTCCCCTTCGCGCTGCTGGAGGGGGCCGTGTGCGCGCTGCCCGTGGCAAAGACGAAGCCGGAAAAGGATCCCGTGTTCATTCTCGGCTGCTGGCGCAGCGGCACGACCTATCTTCAGAATCTTCTCACGCGCGACCGCCAGTTCGCCTGGGCCGACCCCGTGAACACCTGCATGTTCTCCAACAGCGTGCTGCTCGGGTGGCTGCTGCGCGGCGGCGTGGCCGAGGGGCTCAAGGGCGCGCGCCCGATGGACAACGTTCAGTATTCCCTTGACCTTCCCATGGAGGAGACCTTCGCCGTCGCCAACTTCACGCCCTATTCCATCGACCACATGACGGCCTTTCCCTCCGTTTACCGCTGGTATCTCAAGCCGGCGTTCGTGGCCGATCTTTCCCCGGCGCAGCGCCGCCGCTGGGAGCGCGCGTACCGCTACATGGTCAAAAAGCTCACATGGCTCAAGGGCGGCCGGCAGCTTCTGTTCAAAAGCCCGGACAACACCTGCCGCATCCGCGAGCTGCTTTCCATGTATCCCGACGCCCGCTTCGTCAACATCCACCGCGACCCCTACACCACCGTCAAAAGCACCATCCACATGTTCACAAAGCAGATGGAGCTTCTGCGGCTGACGCCACTGCCCGCGCTCGACGATTTTGAGGACGA
Organism: uncultured Oscillospiraceae bacterium; assembly: GCA_934597255.1. Taxonomy (GTDB): domain Bacteria; phylum Bacillota; class Clostridia; order Oscillospirales; family Oscillospiraceae; genus CAJOIG01. Next base: position 7,527 of record CAKTQV010000016.1, on the reverse strand, counting down.
GATGGAAAACGTCATTATCGGCGTGTTCGAGCGGATGTACCGGGAGCTGTTCGCGCTGGAGGACCAGTTCCTTCCGGGCCATTTCGTGAGCGTGTCCTACGAGCAGTTCGTGCGCGCGCCGGAGGAGGGCCTGCGGCAGATCTACGGGACGCTCGGACTCGGCGGCTTTGACGACGCGCTCCCGGCCTTCCGCGCGTTCATCGAAAGCCAGAAGGATTACCGGAAAAACAGCTACGACTTCCCGCCGCGCCTGCGCGGGAAGATCAACCGACGGCTCGGCTTTTATTTCGAGCATTACGGCTATGACATGATAACGGAGGCGACCGTCTGATGGACCATCTGGACAAGCTTGAATCAAAAAGCGTGCACATCCTGCGCGAGGCGTATGCCGCCTTTGCCGATCTGTGCATGCTCTGGAGCATCGGCAAGGACTCCACCGTGCTGCTCTGGCTGGCGCGCAAGGCGTTTTACGGCCACGTCCCCTTCCCGCTCGTGCACATCGACACGCACCACAAGATCCCCGAAATGATCGAATACCGCGACCGGCTGGCCATGGAGATGGGGCTTTACATGATCTACGGCGAAAACCGCGAGGCGCTGGAGGCGAAGCAGACGTTCCCGGACGGGGCCGTGAGCCGCGTCGAGTGCTGCCGGCGGCTCAAGACCGAGGCTCTCACGCACACGCTCGACGGCAGCTGGCCGCGCTACCGCCTCAATCTGCAGACCGGCCGATACGAGCGGGACACGAACACCGCCGCCTACACCGGCGTTATCGTCGGCGCGCGTGCCGACGAGGAGGGCAGCCGCTCCAAGGAGCGCTATTTCTCCCCGCGCGACAGCCGCAACGACTGGGATCTGGACGACCAGCCGCCCGAATTCTGGAACCAGTTCAAAACCGATTTCGCCCCCGGCACCCACGTCCGCATCCATCCGCTGCTCGACTGGACGGAGCTGAACGTGTGGGAATACATCGAGCGCGAACACATCCCCACCGTGAGCCTGTATTACGACCAGGGCGACGGCACGCGCTACCGCTCGCTCGGCTGCGCGCCGTGCACGGGGCCCATCCGCTCGACATCCAGAAATCCGCGCGAGATCATCGAGGAGCTGCGCGCCGGCCAGCTGGCCAACATCGCCGAGCGCTCCGGCCGCGCCCAGGACGCCGAGGACGGCGGCGGGCTTGAAACTTTGAGAAGGAACGGGTACATGTGATGGATAAGGAGCTGCTCAACATCGTAACGGTCGGCCACGTCGATCACGGAAAATCCACCGTCATCGGGCGCATGCTCGCCGACGCGGGCGCGCTGCCGCAGGGCAAGCTTGAGGCCATCCGCGAAAACTGCCGCCGCAATTCCAAGCCCTTTGAATACGCCTTTCTGCTCGACGCGCTGAAAAACGAGCAGGCGCAGGGCATCACCATCGACACGGCGCGCTGCTTTTTCAAAACCGAACGGCGCGACTATATCATCATCGACGCGCCCGGCCACATCGAATTTCTGAAAAACATGGTCACCGGCGCCTCCCGCGCCGAGGCCGCGCTCATGGTCATCGACGCGGCGCGCGGCGTGGAGGAAAACACGCGCCGCCACGGCTACTTCCTGTCCATGCTCGGCATCCGGCAGGTGGCCGTGCTCGTCAACAAAATGGATCTCGTCGGCTGCGACCGCGCCGTGTTCGAGGCCATCCGGGAGGAATTTCTCGCGTTTCTCCTTTCCGTCGGCATCACGCCCGCGGCGTTTATCCCCGTCAGCGGCATGGCCGGCGACAACATCGTGACGCCGTCGGCACGCATGCCCTGGTACAGCGGCCCCACCATGCTCGCGCAGATGGACGCCTTCACGCCGCTGCCCGCACCGGAGCACCAGAGCTTCCGCATGCCGGTGCAGGGCGTTTACAAGTTCACGGAAAACAACGACGCGCGCCGCATCGTCGCCGGCACGGTCGAGTCCGGCCGTCTGCGCGCCGGGGACGAGATCGTGTTCTACCCCTCCGGCAAGCGCACGGCCGTCAAATCGCTCGAGGAATTCAACGCGCCGGCGCCCGGGTCCTTCGGCCCCGGCAAGGCCGCCGGCTTCACCATGACGGAGGAGATATTCGTCCGCCGCGGCGAGATCGCCTGCCGCCGGGGTGAAACGCCCCCCTGCGTGGGCGTGAAGCTGCGGGCCAACGTGTTCTGGCTCGGCCGCGAGGCCTTCGCGCCGTCGCGCAGCTACTTTTTCAAATGCGGCACGGCGCACGTTCCGATGCGGCTGGAGCAGATCACGCGCGTCGTGAACGCGGCGAGCCTGGACTGCGCCGCGCGCAGTGAATGCGGCCGCAACGAGGTGTGCGAATGCGTCCTCCGGCTCGACGCGCCCGTGGCCTTCGATCTGGCCGGCACCATCGACGCGACGAGCCGCTTCGTCATCGTGGACGGCTATGAGATCGCCGGCGGCGGCATTGTCACGGAGGCTCTGCCCGACGAGGAATACGACGGGCGCAACATCCGCTGGTCGGCCGACGCGATGAGCGCCGCCGAGCGGCAGAGACTGCTCGGCCGGAAGGGGCTCGTGGTCTGGATGACGGGACTGTCCGGCTCCGGCAAGACCACCATCGCCCAGGAGGCGGAGCGCCGTCTCGCCGCGCAGCACATCCCGGCCTATATCCTCGACGGCGACCGTCTTCGCCGGGGACTGAACGCCGATCTCGGCTTCACGGACGACGACCGCCGCGAAAACATGCGCCGCGTGGCGCAGGTCGCCAATCTCATGCGAGACGCCGGCGTCGTGGTCATCACGACGCTCATCTCCCCCTTCGCCGCCTCCCGCGCGGCGGCGCGGGATATCTGCGGCGAGGATTTCATCGAGGTCTATGTCAAGGCCGGCGTCGAAGCCTGCGCGGGCCGCGATCCCAAGGGTCTTTACGAAAAGGCAAAGGCGGGACAGATCGCCAACTTCACCGGCATTTCCTCCCCCTATGAGCCGCCGGAGAAGCCGGAGCTGACGCTCGACACCGAACGGCTCGACGAGGAGGCCTGCGTCAACGCGCTGCTGGAATATCTCCACAGCCGCATGGAGGACCGCACGCTATGAAAATCGGCGGACTTTCCCTGACCATGTTCCTGCTTTATGTGCTCATCGGCTTTCTGGCCCAGTGCATCGACGGGACGCTCGGCATGGCCTACGGCGTTTCGTGCCGCACATTCCTCAAAAGCGTCGGCGGCCTGCCGTCGGCCATGGCCAGCGCCGTGGTCCACTGCGCCGAGATGTTCACCACGCTCGTGTCCGGCATCAGCCATCTCAAGCTGAAAAACGTCATGCACGATATGCTCTGGCGGCTCATCATCCCCGGCGTCGCGGGCGGCGCGCTGGGCGCGTGGTTCCTGTCGGACATCGGCGACCTGCTCGAGCCGTTCATCGACGTGTATCTGATCGTCATGGGCGCCGTCATCTTCTCCAAGCTGTTCCGGCGCGGGCCGAAGCAGCCCCGCCACCTCGGCTGGAGGATATGGCCGCTGGGCTTTTTCGGCGGTTTTCTCGACGCAACGGGCGGCGGCGGCTGGGGGCCGGTCGTGACCTCGACGCTGCTGGCCAGCGATCAGGACGTGAAAAAGTCCATCGGTACCGTGAACACGGCGGAATTTCTCGTCACCGTCGCGGAAACGACCACCTTTATCGCCCTCATGGACGATATGCGCTCGTTCTGGCCGGTCATCGCCGGCGTCGCGCTCGGCGGCGTGATTGCCGCGCCGTTTGCCGCCTGGCTGTGCCGCAAGGTGCCGGTCAAGCCCCTGCTCGGCTTCGTCGGCGTGCTCATCATGGCGCTGAACGTCTACAATCTGGCCGCCTGGCTGTTCTGACAGCGGGTCGTATGTAATAAAGGAGAGCCTTCCCCAAGGCTCTCCTTATTACTATGTCCGGCCACCGGGCTCTGCGGCCCGGCAGAAAAAGCAAGCGTTTCCGGCCGGTGTCCGTCCGATCCTTCCGTTTTTGTATTTTGATACCAATTTGTTGCTATGGCACGGCGGCGGCAGGTGCTATAATAACTTTGCCTGACTACAATATAACAAAGGCAAAACGACAGGATGGGAGATTTGCACATGAAAGGAAAAAGACTGCTCTGCACGCTTCTGGCGCTGGCGCTGTGCCTGTCGCTGGGAGCGGGGGCGCTGGCCTCCTCCGGCGAGGCCTCCGGCGGCTCGGGCGAGATGCCCGGCTATGACAACAAGCCCGTATTCGCCTCGGCCGTATACGAAATGCCGGACGAAAAGGCCACGGAAGCCAGCTTCACGCTCTCCGGCTACTACCCCAGCACCACGCCCGCGGACAAGGACGCCTTCCTTCTGCGTCCCTTTGCCGCCGGGACGTCCGCATCCGTATACACGGACGCCGGGTGCCAGACCGCCGCGGCCGCCGAAGCCTCCTTCGACGGCGAAACGCTGACGCTGCGCTTCGACAAGGCCCCGGAGCGGGAATTTTTCGCCTATGTTCTCTTTGACGACGGCGAAACGGAATTTTCCGCCGTTCCCGTCTATGTCGTGAGCCATGCTTCGATCGAGAACTATCTCACGGACACGGTCGATTACCGCGGCTACACGCTGCGCTACGACGGCGCGGCCTACACGCCCGGCGCGGTCTATTATGAAAACGGCACGGCCGACGCCATCGTCGGCGGCGCGACCGACCTGTTCACGGCCGCCGATTTCGCCGATGAGATCGCCGAGGCGGCGGACGCGACCGGCTACGATTACGACGCGCTGTACGCCGCCGTGGACTGGTATCTCTGCAACGGCTGCACCACCGGCGGCGACACCTGGCGCGAGTTCGTGACCGACCGCTATGTCAACGTCAACCCCACCGACGATTACGACACCGTCCACGCCGGCGACGGCTATCTGCGCGTGGAGGCCTGCTACTACCTGTTCCGCTACTACTGGATGAACAACACGACCTACGAGGTCACCGCCGGCGACGATGTGACCGGCATCTTCGCCGACAACATGAACAAGCTGTTCGACAACTTCGAGGATTTCTTCTGGGGCCACTACTACTGCACCTGGTTCCAGGCGCTCAATCCCGCGCTGCGCAGCGGCTTTTTGTTCCAGTATGACAGCGTCGTCGATCCCGACGGCACGAACACCGACGAGGCCGGCATGTACAAATATCGCGCCGAGCTCGGCCCCCAGGGACAGCTTCCCTACGGCATCGACAACCCCATCACCTGGGGCGATTTCCTGAACATGATCTATCACGCCGTCACCGGCGGCCAGTCCGCGCTCAGCAATGCGGGCGAGGCGGCCTGCGCGGCGCTGAAGGCCGCGGGCAACCGCAGCCGCGAGGATAACGCGCGCGCCGTTCTGGACTATTTCGGCTTTGAGCTCGATCTGGACAAGAGGATCGACGAGACCGTCTCCAAGTGGGACGCCGTCATGCTCCTGTACACGCTCAAGGGCACCTCGGACGCGGCCAAGGAGATACCCGACGACGACACGGAGGACACCTATCTCTACAACACCACCAAATGGGGCGCGCTCGCCAAGGGCACCTACCTTGACACCGACACCTACTACGCCCGGCAGGACATCACCGATTACACCGCCGAGACCAACCACTACGGCACGACCACCATGGCCGCCGTCACCATCTCCGATACCGACACGCTCGACCGCAAGGTCTGGGCCGGCTGCCGCTTCTTTGACGCGGGACAGTGGGTCATCGCGATCGACGACACCGCCGTTGTGGACACGGAAAAGACCGTGACGGACGGCGATTCCGGCACGATCTACTATCAGGCGGGCTACAGCGCGGAGGAATACGGCGGGGAGAAGACCTACGTCGATCTCGCGTTCTCCTACCGGCTGAAGGACGACGGCACGCTGTCCATCGAGGGCGTGGAGGGCTATGACGCCTTTGCCACGGGCACGACCTGGGATCTGGCCGACGTGGGCAGCTTCTACTGCTCCGGGCTCTGGGTGCGCGACGGCGCGCAGGTCGAGCTGCACAACTGCACCGTGCTGGCGCAGGCCTCCGGCACCGGCGACGACATCCGCGACGACTCCCACCGCTTCTTCGGCGGCGGCGACGGTCTTCAGGTCACCGACAAGGACACCCGCGTCACCGTTTTCAACGACGACGGCCAGATCTTCCTCATCGGCACCGGCTCCACGGCCGCCGGCAGCATCTTCGCCGGAAACGGCTCGGCGACCGTCATCCGCGGCACCAACCTGTTCAACAAATCCGGCCACCCCTTCTCCATCTTCTATAACGGCGTGCTGGCGCTGGATAACGACTGCCTGATGAACTCCGGCCGCATCTTCAACTCCGACGCCTCCTCCGGCACCATCATCTTCAACGACGTCGTGACGCTCGAAAACTCCGGCGCGTCCGTCATGGACGAGACCTGCTCGGCCTATTTCGTCAACAGCTTCGTCAGCAAGCTCTCCGGCTGGGAAGTCAACGGCAACGCGCAGGCCGTGTTCACCAACACCACCGTGGAGACCGGCGGCAGCTTCAACTTCTCCAACAAGACCTCCATGACCACGGACGTCGGCGAGGTCATTCTGGACAACTCCAGCTTCCTGTCCGCCTCCGGCACGCTCATCAACGCCACGCGCGGCGGCCGCGGCCTCCTGCACGTCCGCGACAGTTATGTAAACTGGAACGGCGGCGCCGATACCGTGCTCTTCACGGCCGCCGGCCCGAACACCTGGACGGGCGCGGAGCTGTATGTCAAGGTGGAAAATTCCGATTTCCCGACCGATTTCGCCGTGCAGGTCGCCGGCGACTGCTATGAATCCGTCCGCGGCTGGAACGACGACGTGCTCAGCTACGACTCCCGCTCCACGCTTTATCTCGATTTCGACAAGCGCGTGAACGTGAAGATGGACTGCTCCGGCACCGTCGTCTGCAGCTTCGGCATGGTCGGCGTGACCGACAAATTCCACTGCACCGGCAACGTGGTCTTCGTCTGCGAGGGCGAGGACGTTCTCACCGGCCTGGATGCGGACGGCGCGCTGTACAACGCTTCGCTCGCCGCCGTCACCCCCAACGCCGACGGCACGGCAAACGTCCTGTACACGCTTCCGGGCGGCTCGACCATGCTGTATGAGAATCTGCCCTACAGCGCCGCCTCCGGCGAGGCGTCCGCCGAATAACCCCGATCAGCCGCAGCGGCGGAGGGAAATCCCTCCGCCGCTGTTTTTTATCCTCCTGTACCGCCGCTCTATTACTCCCACAGGCACTCGTATTTATAAAATTCGCTCAAAACGACGTCATCGACCTGTATCAGATCCTTCCGCGGACAGCGAAAGAGAAACCGGCCGTTCGTAAGCTCATCCTTTACCCGGAAATGGTACACATAGTAAACGTCTTCTCCCACGCCGACCTTGACAAAGCGGCAATTTCCAATCATAACATCCGGGTCGAGAACGCGGCATCTCACCGTATGCTTTCCCTCCTCTGACACCGGACTGCCGAAAAGCACGATCTTACATTCATACTGCCCGCCGATCTCCATAAAGTAAAAGCCCGGATACTTGTCCTCAGGAAA
>CAKTQV010000015.1 GCA_934597255.1 uncultured Oscillospiraceae bacterium | reverse complement strand
GAGGATGATCTGGTGTTCATCACCAACGGCTGCTGCACCGATACCTCCTGCTACGGCGACCAGACCCATGCACCGGATCTGTCCGGCGTGAAGAACGGCGCAGGCGAGTCGTGGGATATGTGGAAGGCCATTGCCGCGCAGGCCGAGCACGGCGAGTACGGCAATCCGGATACCTTCTGCTCCGATGTAGACGCCACCAACTGGATGAGCGCCACCGTCGCCACCTCCAACGAGGAGATCATCCGGCATATTATGAACATCTGCAAGCGTGATCCCCGCTCCGGTAAGGTAACCACCGGCGGCATCGTCACCGTCAAGGACAGCACCGACAACTGGTATCTGTCCTGGACCATCAACCGCCAGCCGCAGTTCAAGTCTCAGGACAAGAATATGGTGCTTGTGTGGCTGTATTCTCTGAACACCAATAAGGAAGGCAACTATGTGAAGAAGGCCATGCGGGACTGCACCGGCGAGGAGGTCTGCCGCGAGTGGCTGTACCACATCGGCGTACCCACCGAAAAGATCGACGCGCTGGCCCACGATGCCTGCAACACCACCACCTGCTTCATGCCCTATATCAACGCCTTCTTCCAGCCGCGTAAGGAGTCCGACCGTCCGAAGGTCGTGCCCGACGGCGCTGTGAACTTCGCCTTCATCGGTCAGTTTGCCGAGACGCCCCGTGACACCATCTTCACCACCGAGTATTCCATGCGCACGGGCATGGAGTCGGTGTACACGCTGCTGAACGTGGACCGCGGCGTGCCGGAGGTCTGGGGCAGCAAATACGACGTGCGGGAGCTGCTGCGCGCCTGCTATTACGCCATCGACAAGAAGCCCCTCAGCGAGGCGAAGCTGTCCTTCAAGGAGAAGGAGCTTCTCAAGGTCGTGCTGAAGAAGGTGGAGGGCACGGATGTCGAGCTGCTGCTGAAGGAGAGCGGCCTGATCGAATAAAGCGGATAAAAGAGAAAGCGCGCAGCCATGACGGCTGCGCGCTTTCGCGCTTTTGCTTTTACAAAAGGACCTTGGACAGAAATTCGCGGCTTCGGTCGCTTTTGGGATTTTCGAAAAACGCCTGCGGCGTGTTTTCCTCGATAATCTTTCCGTTTTCCATGAAGATGATGCGGTCGGCGACTTCCTTGGCAAAGCCCATCTCGTGCGTCACGACGACCATCGTCATGCCCTCGCCGGCCAGCTCCTTCATGACGTCCAGCACCTCGCCGATCATCTCCGGGTCGAGCGCGCTCGTCGGCTCGTCAAAGAGCATCAGCTCCGGCTCCATCATCAGCGCGCGCACGATGGCGACGCGCTGCTTCTGTCCGCCGGACAGCCGCACGGGATATTCGCCGGCGCGGTCCTCCAGCCCCACGCGCCGCAGCAGCCCGAGCGCCTTCTGCTCGGCCTCGGCCCTGGGCATTTTTTTGACCTTTGTGGGCGCGAGCGTGAGATTTTCCAGGATGGTCATGTGCGGGAAGAGATTGAAATGCTGGAACACCATGCCCATTTTCTGCCGGTGGAGATTGATGTCCACCTTTTTGGCGGTGATGTCCACGCCGTCGACGTAGATGTGGCCGGCGGTCGGCACCTCCAGCAGATTCAGGCAGCGGAGCATCGTGCTCTTGCCGGAGCCGGACGGCCCGAGAATGACGACGACCTCGCCCTGATGTACGTCCAGCGACACATCGTCGAGCGCGTGCAGCGCGCCGCCGTTATAGAACTTGGAAACGTTTTCTACGCGGATGATGCTGTTATCGGATATCGCCACGGCGCATCCTCCTTTCAAAATGCTGAATGATCTTGGAGGTCGGGAAGGTGAGGCAGAAATAAAGGGCGGTCGCGACGACCAGCGGCTCGGCAATGGAGAAGGTCGCGCCCTTGACGGCGGCCACGGCGGACATGATGTCCTGCACGCCGATGGTGTAGCAGATGGACGACTCCTTGATGATCGTGACGAACTCGTTGGCGATGGCGGGCAGGATGTTCTTGATGGCCTGCGGAAGGACGATCATCTGCATGGTCTGCCACTGCGTCATGCCGAGACTGCGGGCCGCCTCGGTCTGGCCGGCGTCGATGGACTGGATGCCGGCGCGGATGATCTCGGACAGATAGGCGCCGGAGTTGAGCGCCAGCGCCACGACGCCGGGGAAGAAACGGTCAAAGCGGATGAAGCCGAAAAGCTTGAAGCCCGGCAGCACCTTGATGTCGGCAAAGACGACATAGTAGATGATGAAAAGCTGCACCAGCATGGGCGTGGCGCGGAAGATCTCGACGTAGATGCTGGCCAGTATGTTCAGCACCTTCAGCTTTCCCAGCCGGCACAGCGCCAGCAGCAGCGCCAGCACAAAGCCGAACAGCACCGTCAGAGCCGACAGCGACACCGTGCACACGGCGCCCTGCCAGAACAGGGTCATGTATTGAAAGGTTTTTTGAAAACCGGCGGCAGACAGCATGAAAAACAGTTCCTTTCGGTCGTTATAAGACGGGCAAAGCCCTCCCCGCGGTGCGGGGAGGCGCTTTGCGCGGCGGGAAGGCGTCAGCCCTCGAAGTTCTCCAGAAGGCCCTCGTAAACCGTGCCCTCGGCCTTGGCGTTGGCCTCGGCGACGAACTGATCCATGGAGCCGTCGGCCAGCGCGGCGGCAATGGCCTCGTTCACGCCGGCGAGCAGCGCCTCGTTGCCCTTGGCGACGCCGACGGAGGAGCCGGCCACATCGTAGGGAACGTCAAAGGCGACGAACAGCTCGGGGTAATTTTTCGCGTAGCTCTCGGCCACGGCGGTCTCGATGAACGCGCCGTCCAGCTTGCCGCCGACCAGCTCGGCGATGATGTCGGTCACCTTCGTCAGCATGACGACGTCCGCGTCGGGCGTGTTCTCCAGCGCCAGATCGTACTGGATGGAGCCGGTCTGCGCGCCGATGGAGTACTCGGCCTTGTTGGCGTCGGCCAGCGCGGCGAACTGATCCTTGTTGGCGGTGGTGCACACGAAGCTCTGGCCGCCCTTGTAGTAGATGTCGGAGAAGTCCATGGCATCCTCACGGGAGGGGTCGGGGGACAGACCGGCCATGCCCAGATCGACGGAGCCGTTGGCCAGCTCGGCCAGAACGCCGTCAAAGTCCATGGGGACGATCTCCAGCTCAAGGCCGAGGTAATCGGCGATGTACTGCGCAAGGGCCACGTCGAAGCCGGCCAGCACGGGGTCGCCGTTTTCGTCGATGGCGTAGAACTCATAGGGGGCGAAGTCCGGGCTCGTGGCGACGGTCAGCTTCCCAGCCTCGACGGTCGTGAGCGCGGCCGCCTCGGTCTCGGCCTCCGTCTCGGAGGCGGTCTCGTCCGTCTCGGGGGCGGCGGTCTCTTCGGTCTTGGTCTCGGCCGGCGCCTCGGCGGCTTCCGGTTCGGTCTTGGCGGTGCCGCAGCCGGCGCACAGGGCCAGCATCATGATCGCGGCAAGAAGCAGAGCAATGATCTTTTTCATCGTGTTTTTGATCTCCTTGAAAATCGTTTGTTTTTTGAATATGCTTGGATTATAAACCTATAAAAATGAATAAACAAGCGATTATACGGAATATTATGAATAAATACTAGCTTTGGGAGAAAAATGAAAAGAGCGCCCCGCGGCGGGGGCGCTCTTGTGCAAAGTGACTAGAAAAGTCTTTCGGATATGTGCGGATCGGCAGGACGCGGCGTGTCGGCCGGCTTTTTCCGTCCGCAGGAGAAGCCGCTCACGGCGAGCTTGACCATTTTTTTCAGCGTATACTTGCTTTCGCCGGCGGTGCGGACGGAGCGGTCGTAGTAAACCGTTTCCACGGGCAGGCCCAGCCGCGTGGCGAGCCCGCGCAGGAAAAGATCGTCCCCGTGATAAAGGGCGAGCCGGCCGAGCGCCTCGCGGTCCATCAGCCGGAAGTCGGCGTGGTCGAACACGAGCTTTGCCCCGAACAGGTTCATCAGTGCATAATACGCGCGCGCGGTGAATCTTTTTAAGAATGTATCCGTCGCCCGGCTGTCGCGCACACCGCAGACGATGTGCGCCCCGGCGAGGTACTTGTCCACCATTTTGTCGATGGCGTTGATATCGTCCTGCAGGTCGCAGTCGATGGTGATGGTGAAGTCGGCGCGCTCGCGCGCCTCCATCAGCCCGGCCATGACCGCGTTCTGGTGGCCGCGGTTGGGCGAAAGGGAAAGTCCGGCGAAATAGCCGTCGTCTGCGTGGAGGCGGCGGATCAGCTCCCATGTGCCGTCCGACGAGCCGTCGTTGACGAGCAGGATGCGGCTTTGCAGCGAGATGCGTCCCGCGTCCATCAGCTCGCCGAGCTTCCGGCGGAATACCGGCGCCGTCCGCGGCAGGCAGTCCTCCTCGTTATAACAGGGGACCACAATGTATAACGTGTCCACAAAATCACCTCCGGACCATTATAACGATTCCAAAGCGGGAAAACAAGGCCGATCTCTTAATTTTTGGCTTGATTTACCGGGGAAATAGGATATAATAGAAGAAAGGTGGGAAGAAGAGGAATTTTGACTGTTTATGTTTGATGTTGTTTTGTTTGAGCCGGAAATACCACAGAATACGGGGGCGATAGCGAGGACTTGTGCGGCAACCGGCGCCCGGCTGCATCTGATCAAGCCGCTTGGCTTCGATATCTCGGACGCGGCCGTCAAGCGGGCGGGGCTGGACTACTGGCATCTGGTGGACGTGTCCGTGTATGAGAGCATCGACGAATACCTGGAGAAAAACGGCGACGGGGAGCTGTGGCTGCTGACGACGAAGGCGCCGCGCTGCTATGCCGAGGCCTATTACGGCGCGAACGCCGCGCTGCTGTTCGGCAAGGAGACGGCGGGCCTGCCGGAGGCGCTTCGCCGCCGCTATTATGACCGCTGTGTGCGTATCCCCATGCGGCCGCAGGCGCGCAGTCTGAACCTGGCCAACTCGGTTGGGATCGTGCTGTTCGAGGCGCTGCGGCAAAACGGCTTCCCCGGCCTGATGGATCAGGGGATCATGAGTTTAGAGGAGGAATGAGCATGAACTACAGCAAGAAAAACGTGACCGATGTGGATGTGAAGGGCAAAAAGGTCCTTCTGCGCTGCGATTTCAACGTGCCGCAGGACAAGCAGACGCGCGCCATCACGGACGACAAGCGCATCCGCGCGGCGCTGCCGACCATCGAATACCTGCTCGACCACGGCGCGGCCGTGATCGCGTGCAGCCATCTGGGAAAGCCCAAGGGGACGGTCCGGCCGGAACTGACGCTCGCGCCCGTCGCCGAGCGGCTGAGCGAGCTTTTGAACAAGCCGGTCATTTTTGCCGCCGACGTCGTCGGGCCCGACGCGAAGGCCAAGGCGGCGGCGCTCCGCCCCGGCGAGATCATGCTGCTGGAGAATCTGCGCTTTGACCCGCGCGAGGAGAAAAACGACCCGGCATTTGCCGGGGAGCTGGCGTCCATGGCGGAGCTTTACGTTTCCGACGCGTTCGGCACCGTTCACCGCGCCCACGCCTCGACGGCCGGCGTGGCGGCGTATCTGCCCGCCGTTTCCGGCTTTCTCATCGGCCGGGAGCTGGAGGTCATGGGCAAGGCGCTGGCCGATCCGGAGCGGCCGTTCGTCGCCATTCTCGGCGGGGCGAAGGTCTCCGACAAGATCGGCGTGATCGATAATCTGCTGGATAAGGCCGACGTCATTATCATCGGCGGCGGCATGGCGTATACATTTATCAAGGCCATGGGCTACGGCGTCGGCGCCAGTCTCCTGGAGGAGGACAAGGTGGCCTACGCCGCGGAGATGATGAAAAAGGCGTCGGCGCGCGGCGTGATGCTGGTGCTGCCGGTCGATACCGTGGCCGCCGACCGCTTTGCCGCCGACGCGCAGGCAAGGACCGTGGACGTCAAGGAGATCCCCGACGGCTGGATGGGGCTGGACATCGGGCCGGAGTCCGTCCGGCTTTTCGCGGCGGCCATACGCTCGGCCGGCACCATCGTGTGGAACGGGCCGATGGGCGTGTTTGAGTTCGACCGCTTTGCCGAGGGCACGCGCGCCGTGGCGAAGGCTGTGGCCGAATCGGGCGCGGTGAGCATCGTCGGCGGCGGCGACAGCGCCGCGGCGCTGGAGCAGCTCGGCTATGCCGACCGGATCACGCATATATCCACCGGCGGCGGCGCTTCGCTGGAGTTCCTGGAGGGCAAGGAGCTGCCGGGCGTGGCCTGCCTGCTGGATAAATAAGAGGGAACGCCATGGACAGACGCTATCGGAAAACGATTATCGCCGGGAACTGGAAGATGAATAAAAAGGCCTCCGAGGTCAAGGCCTTCGCCGATGAGCTCAAGCCGCGCATCGAGCTTCCGCGCGGCGTGGAAACGGCTCTGTGCGTCCCGTTTCCGCTCATCCCCGCCATGCAGCGGGCGCTGCGGTCGAGCCGCATCGCCGTCGGCGCGCAGGACGTGTCCGAGCACGACGCCGGCGCCTACACCGGCGAGGTATCGGCGGAAATGCTGGCCGATCTCGGCGTGAAATACTGCATCGTCGGCCATTCCGAGCGCCGCGCTTACGTCCATGAAACGGACGGGCAGGTGAACCGGAAGCTGCACGCGGCGCTTTCGCTGGGCATCACGCCCATCGTGTGCGTGGGCGAGACGCTGGAGCAGCGGGAGATGGGCCTGACGATGGAATTTGTGTCCTGCCAGCTCAAGGCGGCGCTGTACGGCGTGCCGGAGGACCGGATACGGCGCGTCGTCGTCGCCTACGAGCCTGTCTGGGCCATCGGCACGGGCCGCACGGCCACGGCGCAGCAGGCGGAGGAGGTATGCCGCCAGCTTCGCGCCGTCGTGCGCGGGCTATACGGCGCGCGCAAGGCGCGGGCGGTCTCCATCCTCTACGGCGGCAGCATGAACGCCAAAAACGCGGCCGAGCTGCTGGCGCAGCCGGACGTGGACGGGGGACTGATCGGCGGGGCCAGTCTCAAGCCGGCGGATTTCGCCGCGATCGTCGAGGCGGCCGGCCATGAATAAACCCGTCGTACTTCTTATTATGGACGGCTTTGGGCTGGCGCCGGCTTCGGAATGGAACGCCGTCAGCGTGGCCGAAACGCCGAATCTCGACGGGCTTTTCGCCAGCTTTCCTCACACGCAGCTCGCCGCGAGCGGCGAGGACGTCGGTCTGCCGGCCGGCCAGATCGGCAACTCCGAGGTAGGCCACACGAACATCGGCGCCGGGCGCGTGGTGTATCAGGATCTGCCGCGCATCAGCCGCGCCGTGGCCGACGGGAGCTTCTTTGAAAACAGGGCCTACTGCGGTGCGATGGACGCGGCGGCGGCCGCCGGGCGGCGCGTGCACATTCTGGGCCTTTTGTCCGACGGCGGCGTGCACAGCCATATCGGGCACATCTTCGCGCTGATCGAGCTGGCAAAGCGCCGCGGCGTGAAGGAGTGCTTCTTCCACGCCTTCCTGGACGGACGGGACGTCGGCCCAAGCACCGGCGCGGGCTACGTCCGCGCGCTTTCGGAGCGCTGCGACGCGCTGGGCTTCGGAACGATCGCCACGCTGCAGGGACGCTTCTGGGGCATGGACCGGGACAAGCGCTGGGAGCGGCTTGAAAAGGGCTACCGCGCCATCGTCTGCGGCGAGGGGATCGACGACCCGGACCCGGTGCACGCCGTGGAGCAGAGCTACGCGCAGGGCGTGACGGACGAGTTCGTCGAGCCGGTCGTGTGCTGCCGCGGCGGCTGCATCGAGGCGGGCGACAGCGTGATCTTCGCCAATTTCCGCCCCGACCGCGCGCGGGAAATGACCTGGGCGCTGACAAAGGAGGACTTTGACGGCTTCGTGCGGCCGGGCGGCTTCCGGCCCGTGCATTACGTCTGCACGACGCAGTACGACGAGACGCTGCGGGAGCTGCCTGTCGCCTTTCCGCCGGAGACGATCGAGATGACGCTCGGCGAGTATGTGAGCGCGAAGGGCCTGCGCCAGCTTCGCATCGCCGAAACGGAAAAATACGCCCACGTCACCTTCTTTTTCAACGGCGGCGTAGAGCGGCAGGCGCAGGGCGAGGACCGCATCCTCGTGCCGTCGCCGAAATCTGTCCCGACCTATGACCTCATCCCGGAGATGAGCGCCCGCGAGGTCACGGACAAGGCCTGCGCCGCCATCGAATCCGGCGAATACGCCATGGTCGTGATGAATCTGGCCAACTGCGATATGGTGGGACACACGGGCGTTATGGAGGCGGCGGTACGGGCCGTCGAGGTCGTGGACGAGTGCGTGGGGCGCGTGTGGACGTCGGTGGAGCGCTCGAAGGGCGTGCTGCTCGTCACGGCCGACCACGGCAACGCCGACTGCATGCGCGCGCCGGACGGCCAGCCGCACACCGCGCATACCACCAATCCCGTCCCGTTCATCGTCTGCGGGCTGGGCGGTGTGACGCTGAGGCCCGGCCGTCTGGCCGATATCGCGCCCACGATGCTCCATGCCATGGAGCTTTCCGTGCCGGAGCCGATGACGGGCCGCGATCTCATCGAAGCGTGAATGAAAGCTTGAAAAATTTTTTGAGAATATTCAGGAGGAGCACCATGAAAGATTATTACACCATAGCCGACGTGACGGCGCGCGAGATACTCGATTCCCGCGGAAATCCGACCGTCGAGGTCGAGGTCGTCCTGGAGGACGGGACCGTCGGCCGCGCCGCCGTTCCCTCCGGCGCTTCCACCGGCGCGCACGAGGCCTGCGAGCTGCGCGACGGCGAGGCGGAGCGCTATCTCGGCAAGGGCGTCCGCAAGGCGGTCGAGAACGTCAATACGGAGATCGACGAGTGCCTGACGGGGCTGAACGTGCTCGATCAGCCGTCCATCGACGAGCTGCTCATCGAGCTGGACGGCACGCCGAACAAGACCCGCCTGGGCGCCAACGCCATGCTGGGCACGAGCCTTGCCTGCGCGCGCGCGGCGTCGCTGGCCGTGGGTCTGCCGCTGTATCAGTATGTCGGCGGCTGCAACGCCAAAACGCTTCCGGTGCCCATGATGAACGTGCTCAACGGCGGCGCGCATGCCACCGGCTCGAACGTGGACATTCAGGAATTCATGATCATGCCCGTCGGCGCGCCGAATTTTGCCGAATGCCTGCGCTGGTGCTCCGAGGTTTTCCACACGCTCAAAAAGGTCGTTCCGGCCTCCGGCGTGGGCGACGAGGGCGGCTATGCGCCGAATCTTGCCTCCGACGAGGATGCGCTCAAGGCGCTGGTCGAGGCCATTGAAAAGGCCGGCTACCGCCCCGGCGAGGACTTTATGATCGCCATCGACACTGCCTGCGCCGACTGGTACAGCGCCGAGGACGGCCTGTATCATCTGCCCAAGCGCGGCATCACCATGAGCGCGGCGGAGATGGTCGATATGTACAAGGGCTTCTGCGACCGCTATCCCATCATCTCCATCGAGGACGGTCTCGGCGAGGACGACTGGGACGGCTGGAAGCTGCTCAAGGATACGCTGGGCAGCCGCGTGCAGCTCGTGGGCGACGATCTTTTTGTTACGAATGTCGACCGCATCAAAAAGGGCATCGAGCTTGACTGCGCGAATGCCGTGCTCATCAAGCTCAACCAGATCGGCACGCTGACCGAGACGCTCGACGCCATCCAGACCGCCCACCGCGCCGGCTGGACGGCCGTCATCTCCCACCGCTCCGGCGAGACGGAGGATACCACCATCGCCGATCTGACCGTTGCGGTCAATGCCGGCCAGATCAAGACCGGCGCGCCCAGCCGCACCGACCGCGTGGCGAAATACAACCAGCTTCTGCGCATCGAGGACGAGCTGTTCGACGTGCCGCGCTATCCCGGTAAGAGCGCGTTTTTCTCCATCGGGAAATGAGCTTTTAGCGGGAGCTTGAAAAATTAAATGGTTCTGCGCCAATAGCTGGGGCAGTCCCACACAGTGAATCCATCAAGAGAGCGTGTACGCGAGTACGCGCTCTTTTGCTATATGGGGACGGAGTAAAAGCTTGGTTGATTTCAGAGTTGCCTGGAACTTGATGTTGTTTGATCGATATCTTGGGAATTAGGGGGGCTTCGCTGTGGAATGTTAATGGGAAAACGATGAGAATAACTCATGGATTGCATTGACAAAGCATATTGGACGCATCGTTAAAGATTTGCTATAGTCAAATTAACAGGACGGATACGTCTTGAATACAGACAAAAGAGGGAAAAACATGAAAAAGACGCTTGTACTGCTCCTTGCGCTTGCCCTGTGCCTTTCCTTGGTAACGGCTTGCTCCACAACAAAAGAAGCCGCCGCAGAGGTCGCAGAGAGTACCGCTGAGAAACCGCAGACGGAGACTGCGGAAAATTCGGCGGAAGAGGCTCCGGCGGACGACACCGTCTATACCCTGGTTGCTTCTTCCCACACGCCCAGCACGGCAACGATGACCACGGTGTTCCGGAATATGCTGGACGAGATCACGGCCAGAAGCAATGGACGTATCCAGTTTGACGTATACACGGACGGTACACTGGCCGCGGCGGATGGCATTCTTGATGCGATCGAATCCGGTATCGCGGATGTGGCCTGCGTGAATTATAGCCGAGTCAACGGCCGCCTTGATCTCTGCGGGGTCATGGCGCTTCCCGGCGTGTTCAGCAATTCATGGGAGGGGAGCAAGGCGTTTTTGGATATCTATGCTGACAGTGCCGAGCTTCAGAAGCAGTTCAGCAATGCAAATGTCCATCTTATGTCCGTGGCAATGGGTGCTGCCGCCGGATTCCTTTCCACGGATCCCGTGAACACGCTGGAGGATATTTCCGGCAGGAAGGTTATCATTTCTAACAACTATACGGCAGAGATAATCACCAAGCTCGGTGCGACTCCGCTCAGCTTTTCCGGCCCCGAGGCTTATGAAGCTCTTTCCAAGGGGACTGCGGATGCGTGGCTGACCAACCTTGAGGCGGCTGCCGGCTTCGGTGCCTACGAGATTGCCAAGAATTATTACAGTCTGAGCTTTGGTGTGGGTCCGCAGGTCTTTGTTATCAGCCAGAAGGTCTATGAGTCCTTGCCCGAGGATCTTCAGCAGATCATTGATGAGGTCGGACGCGAGTTTGTTCCTGACGATGTGTATGTGACCTACACACTGGAAAGAGGAAAGGACGTGACCTCGCAGGAGGTGTTTGAAGAGGCCGGTACGACCTTTGTGACGCCCAGCGAGGCGGAAATGAGTGCCTTCCAGGATGAATATGCCTCTGCTACATGGGATGAATGGGCTGCGGATCAGGGAGATGCCGGTTCTGTGGTTCTGGATGCCTATCTGACGGCTCTCGAAGGAAGGTCGGGAACCTGCCCCGAATTCTAAAATGATTCCAATGCTCCGGGGGGCTTTCGTGCCCCCCGCCTTTTAGAAAAGGGAGGAATTATCTTGATTTATAAAATCCATCACGGTCTTTCCAAATGGGAAAAGGTTCTAATGTATGTCGGATGTGTGGCTATTGTGATCGCCATGCTTCTGACGACGGTTGATGTCCTGCTCCGGAATACCATTGGGAAGGCGCTCGTTGGTTCTACCGAGCTTGTTTCGCTGCTTTTGATGCCGATTTTTACCGGCGCCCTGCCCTATGTTCAGTCAAAATCGTCGCATATCATACTGGAGTTTGCAACCGACAAGGTTCCTGAAAAGGTCAAATACGCATTGGACAGTCTGGGCTGTGCAGTCGGCGCGTTTATTTTTATTGCCTGTGCAAAAAAATGTGTGACGGAGGCCATTCGTTCGCTTGTGCGGATGGATACTATCATGGGCGCCGTTCAGCTGGTCATCTGGCCAGTAAAATTTATGCTGGCTATCGTTGTGCTGACGCTGATTGTTCGGCTTATCGTTGATATAGGGAGAAATATCTGCCGGATCTGCGGAAAAGAAGACCCCTGCGAAAAGGAGGAGAAATAAATGGTTTTAGGATTATCTCCCCAGGTGATCGGCTTGATTGCGCTCGGCGTGATGCTGCTGCTTATGCTGCTGCGAGTTCCTGTCGCCTACGCGATGATGTTTATCGGACTCGTAGGTATGGCGATCATGCGCGGCTGGAACGCAGGGGTGCAAACTGTCGTCACGACCCTGTACAACAAATTTGTCAGCTACAGCTTTTCGCCCATTCCGATGTTCATTCTGATGGGGTATCTGGCTTTCCATGCCGGTATTTTGGAGGAGCTTTTTGATGTGGCGCGGAAGTGGATCGGGCGCTTTAATGGCGGCCTTGTCAACGCGGGCATCATCGGCGGCGCCGGCTTCGGCGCGGTCTGCGGCTCCGGCAACGCCTCAAGCGCCACTCTTTCTCGCGTGGTAGTTCCCGAGCTGCTTCGGCATAAGACGGACCGCAAGCTGGCGTTTGGCGCTATCTGCTCCGCCGGTATTTTGGCGCCGCTCATTCCTCCAAGCGTGATGGGTATGCTGATCGCGGTTGTTTTGGAAGTTTCGATTGGCAAGGTTTTGATCGGCGGCCTGGTTCCCGGTCTGCTTCTCACCATTTTGTTCTGCGCCTATGTCTCGCTGAATGTGCGGCTGCATCCCGAAAAAGCGCCGAAGGCGGAAAAGGTTTCATGGAAGGAGCGCATTAAGGCGCTTCCCCGCATTTGGGACTTTGCCCTCATTGTTCTGCTGATTGTTGTCGGCATTTATTCCGGCCTGTTTTCGGCTACCGAGGCTGGCGCCGTCAGTTCGGCCGCGATGCTCATTATCCTTCTTATCAAGAAAAAGTTTACCTTTAAGCTCCTGCTGGATGCGCTGATCGACACGATACGCACAACGGCCTCCGCCTTCTTCATTGTCGGAACGGCGTTCACCTTTGGCTCCTTCCTGACGCTGACAAAGCTCCCGAATCTGTTCGCCCAGTGGCTCATTGGTCTGGACGTTCCCGTGATTGTGGTCATGCTGCTCATCACCCTGTTCTACCTTATCATTGGCATGTTTATGGATGTTATGAGTGTGATCTACATTACAGTGCCGATCCTGGCTCCGGCTGTCGGTGCAATGGGCTATGATTTTGTCTGGTTTGCTGTCTATCTTCTGATACTTGCCAGCGTGGCGGCCATTTCGCCGCCCTTCGGCGGGTCGCTCTTTGTTATGCGAGCCAGCATTGAGGACAGTACGATGGGCGAAATATACAGCGGCGTCATCCCGTTTAGTATTCTGGCCATTGTCGGCTGTCTGATCTGTCTGTTCTTCCCGCAGGTCATTATGTTCCTGCCTAACCTGATGTACTAAGGAGGGTTCGCTGTGAAGGTTGCGGTTCTGTTTGAATTCACCGAGCGGATCGGTGTTCCTGTTACGGAAAAGCATTTGCAGATGGTCCGGGAGGCGCTCCCCGGCGCGGAGGTGATGATGGCATCCTCGTCTCAGGAGCTGATCGATGCGGGCTTTGAGGCTGAGATACTGATTTGTTGGGTCACGGGAGGCGGCCTGTGTATCGCGGAGGACTACTGCCTTTGGGACAAGAAGCTGAAGTGGATTCACGGGTTGTCCGCTGGAGTCGAGGGCGTTACACTCAGTCGCATCGCGGAGATCCCCGGTCTGCGTTTTACCAACGCCAAGGGCATTCATGGCATCCCGATTTCCGAAACCGTTATGGGCTACCTTATCTCCACCGTGCGGATGCTTCCGGAGGTGAAGAAAAATCAGACGGCGCATCAGTGGCGCCGATTGATCCCGGAGGAGATGTTCGGAAAAACGGTCACAATCGTCGGAATAGGCTCCATCGGCAGCGCGATCGCCAAGCGCTGTAAAGCCTTTGATATGAGAGTCATCGGCGTGAAGCGGAGCTATGCCGAGCTTCCGTATGTGGATGCGGTGTATACCGAGGAGCAAATGGACGACGCCATCGCGCAGGGCGATATTGTTGTGATGGTCCTGCCCGCAACGGAGAAAACGGAGCGCTTGTTTGGAAAAGAAAAGTTCGCCAAAATGAAACCGGGCGCACTCTTTGTAAATGTGGGGCGCGGACAGACCGTTGACACGGATGCGCTGGTCGAGGCGCTCCAGAGCGGCCGGCTCGGCGGCGCGATGCTCGATGCAGTGGCTCCGGAACCGCTGCCGCCGGAGCATCCTCTGTGGGAGCTTGAAAACGTCCTCATCAGTCCTCACATGTCTGCACAGAGCGGTCTGTATATGGATCGGGCATTTGCGGTTTTTCAGAAGCATGTACCTGAGTATCTTTCCGGCGAAAGGATGACGGATGAGATAATTCTTGGGGAAAGTGTGTACTGATTAAGTGAACGACGGTTTTTGTATGCGTTCCTAGAAACGAAAATTAAGGTGAAATATGCAGAAGAATAAAATCAATGAGAGATACCGCTGGCCGATATCGGATGCAGCGTTGGAGCAGCGGCTGCGGGCAACACAAAGCTACATAAAGAAAGAAAATCTGGATGCTGTCGTAATCCAGACGCAGAACGCGATATTCGACCGGGGGATACGCTATTATCTTGATACGCAGGCGCATGGCTATGCTTCCGCGCTTTTGATCCCGGCCGTGGGGGAGATGGTATATGTATCCTCCGGCGGAGAAAACTACGATGCCCCGATCCCGTCATCCCTGAAAAACGTAAGGAAAATGATAACGCTCCCGTATTGTCCGCCGTTTCAGTTTACAGACTCTATGGCGGGAAGGACCCTTGCAGATGAGATCCGCAGCGCCGGCTATAAAAGGATCGGCCTGTATCAGAAGCAAAGCATGTCCATGGCGTTTGGCCAAACGCTTGAATCGGCTCTGCCGGATGTCGTTTTTACAGATGCCAGCGAGGGTATATATCGCTTAAGCGCGGTAAAAAGCGATGAGGAATGGGAGCTTATCCGGAAATGCCTCCGAGTGCATGAGCAGATCATTGGCGCAGTCCCGGCTCTTCTGCGTCCCTCGAAGCTGGAGAGTACATTGCAGGCAGAATTGGAATGGCTCGCCCTGGATATGGGCTGCGATACGATTGGTAATCTTTCGGTCGGCTCTGCGCCGAGGGGACAGAACGCCGTTTTTATACCGCGTGTCTGTGAAAACAGACGGATACAGGAGGGCGATGTCGTCACGGTAATGGTCGAGGTCGCCGGTCCCGGCGGTGTGTTCTGCGAGCTTGCAAGAAGCTTCTGCATGGGACAGCCGAGCGATAACCTGACCGAGCTCTATGCAATCGCAAGGGAGGCACAAAGGATTGTTGCCGGTGCGGCCAAGCCCGGTGTGAGCGGAGAAGCCTTGAACCGGATATACAACGAATTTATTGCATCCTACGGGCTGCCTGCAAACAATCGCTTCGTAGGCCACGGGCAGGGCTACGACATGATGGAATCGCCGGCGATTTGTCCGGGAGAGACGATGACGTTGGAACGGGACATGTTTCTTGCGATCCACCCGGAGCTCGTCCGAAATGGTGAGTTCGCTATCTGCTGCGATAATTTCCGTGTGACCGATGAGGGCGCGATCCGGGAAACCAGAACGCCACAGGAAATAATCTGTGTGGAGTTCTAAGCAAAGAACCGCGGCACCAAATATTGGTGCCGCGGTTCCTTGTTTGTTTGGAAGCGAAAGCTCGGTATCCGTGCGGAGTTAGGTTCGCTGAAGAAGATACTTTCCGATGCAGACAAAATCCGACTGAGAGGGAAAGCTCTTGTGCTCCCTTATATAAGAAGAGAAGTCGACAAGGAACGAAATAAATGCAGTCGAAAGCTTGCTTTTTTTCCTTGTGTCGTGGGTGGTCAGAAAGACCGTGCGGGTACAAAATGAATCCCGAACCGGCAGAACGGCGTTCAATTGGTTGAAGTTGTTGATCTGCTTCGTCTGAAAGTTGTAGGTGCTCTCGGGAATGAAGGATATCCCACGGCCGCGGGAGGTATAAAACAGGACAGATTGGGTGCCGTCTGCCTCGATGACCTTCTGCGGCGCACATCCTGCCAGCGTGAAGAAGGATCGGTGCTGCTGGCCGACGGCATAGGAATTCGGCAGCGTGATAAGCGGATACCGTGACAGCTCGGCAATTGTGCAGGACGAGTTCTGCGCCAACGGAGAATCCTTCTGAAGAACGGCCAGTATCGGTTCCTGAAATAAAAATGTTGAGTGGAGAGAACCGTGAGAAATGTCGTTCAGCGTTAGGGCAAAGTCGGCGCGGCCGCTTTTCAATATGTCTGAATATTGCAGCTGGACGCCCCGGCGGTGGGTGAAAACAACATTGGGAAAGAAAAGAGAATACAGCGCCATTGCCTCGCTGCTGACGTCAATGGCATCGCTAAAGCATGTTATTTCCTCTTGCGGCAGCTCGCCGTAATCCTTCATGGCCAGAACGAGCTGGTCAATATCCGACAATATCCTTTCCGATTCCCGACAAAACCTCGTCCCTGCATCCGTGAGAACCAGGATGCGGCCCTTTTTCTCGAAAAGCTTCACGCCGAGCTCGTCCTCTAAATTGTGGTACGACAGACTGAGTGCGGACTGGGAGACGTGGAGCAGCTCTGCGGTGCGGGTCATATTTCCAATTCTGGCGATGGAGAGGATATAACGTAGTTGACGCAGTTCCATGATCCGGACTCCTATCTGTTATGAAAAGGTCTTGAAATGGGAATAGAGCGCGGAGGTTAAGGAGCCGCTAACAGGGATGACAGTTTGCTGGTAGTCTCCTTCAACAGGGGAAGCATTGTCTGCACCCGTTCCGGCGTCAGCCGAACGACCGGGTATGAGATGCTGACTCCGGCCACTATTTTTCCGTTGTATCCGATGATAGGGCAGGCAAGGCAGTGCGCGCCGAGCTCACATTCCTCGGCATCGATGGCATAGCCGTTTTTTCTCACGGTCGCAAGATGGGCAATGAGAGCCTCGCGGGTGCAGATGGTGTTGGGCGTGACCGGCGCGAGATCCGTCAGCTTGATGTACTCATCGAGCTCTTGGGGAGAGTAGTTCAGCATGAGAAGCTTACCGATACCGGTCGAGTGCAGCGGAGCCCGTTTCCCGATTCGCTGCGTTATACGGAGCATATGATCGGGGCCGTCCACCACGTCCAGATATACAAGCTGGTGGTTTTCCTCCACGGCAAGGCAGCAGGACTCATGCGCTGCTGCCGCCAGCTCCACCAGAAACGGGTGCGCGATGCGGCTGAGATTCACATTGGCGCTGATCTGTTCGCCGAGCCAGGCAAACTTTAAGGAGGGATAGTATCTTGCGTTCTGCGCGTCCTGGTTGATATAGCCGTGGATTTGGAGCGTGTTCAGCATGCGCAGAACCGTCGCATCCGGCATCGACACCATTGCGGCAATGTCATGTAGACGCATCGGCTCGGGATGGGATGCAAGCACCTCGATGATCTGGAGGATCTTTTCAACGGATTGATTGGTTTTTGAACGCTTTTCCTGCAATGCTCTCTCCCCATCCTGCGTTTTTGCTGATTATAGCATAGTGGGAGTTTTTTTTCAAAAGGAAAACGGAGACATCTCTTTCAGGTACACGCCGACTGAGGTGCCAGGGACGAGCTTGACACCGCAGGCGATTAACGAGTTTTCGATTGCAGACAGAGCCGTCACCATTTCCGCCTGCCCAACATTGCCCATATGGCCGAGTCGGAAGGACTTCCCGGCATAGGAGGCAAGAGAGCCAGCGCATATAACATTGTTTTCTATCATGGCTTTTCGGAATTGTGCATCATTAACGCCCTCGGGATAAATCAGAACGCTCAAGGTGTTTGCACGGCATTCCGGTTTTGCCAAAAGCGTAAAGCCGATGGCCTCCAGTGCTTTTGCCATTGCCCTTGCATTACGGCTATGGCGATCGCAGCGCGCCGCCAGGCCCTCCTCCTCGATGATCCGCAGAGCTTCAAGCATGGCCCACACAAGATTGATGGGCGGCGTGGAAAAGTATTTTGACGGGTCCTCCATGATGGGAAGCCATTTTTCATAGTCAGCATAGTATTCCGAAATAACGCCCAGGGCTTTGCGGCGCGCAAGCGCTTTTTGGTTGGCCCACAGGATAAACATACCCGGACATACGCCGAATGCCTTTTGCGAGCCCGTAAACAGAACATCAATGTTCATAGCGCTCATATCGGTGTATTCGGCAGCCTCCGCCGCGACGCCGTCCACAATGTACAGTGTGTCAGGGTGCCGCTTCATGACCTCGCCGATGGCGGCAATAGGAGCAACTACGGCCGTGGAGGTGTCCACATGTGTCACTGTAATGGCTGCGTATTTTTTCTCTGAAAGCTTTCGGTCGATCTCCTCGGGCTTCACAAAATCTCCCCACTCGGCGGACAGCACATCCACGTTGAGCCCTTTTCGACGGCAGATATCGGTGAAGCGGTCGCCAAAAAAACCGTTGGAGACGATCAAAATATTGTCGCCGGGGCTTGCGGCATTGGAAATGGCCATTTCCATGGCTAGCGTCCCTGTACCGGCAAGGGGAAAGCATTGACCGTCGCAGTGCATTAGGCGGCCCAGGCGATCGATCAGCTTTTTATAATCCGCAACAAAGCGCGGGTCGCCGAAGGCCTGAATGGGGCGCGCCATTTCTGCTCGGATGGGATCTGCCACCGGCGTCGGGCCGGGAATCATAACCAAAATATTTTTATCCATATTCTTTTCTGTGCCCTTTTCTGTTCAAATCTTTTTGCGGTTGGCTTCCTTTTCCTCGATCTCCTGCTGGCGCGCTAAAATATTCAGGCCATCGTGGTATACGGGAATGTCGATCATGCTGCCTTTATAGCCAACGGAAGCCGAGCCCTTGGCCAGCCCCTCTTCTTCAAACACCTTTGTGATTTCTTTTGCCCACTCCACTCGCTCCGGTGCAGGAGAATATACCTCATGTGCCACGGCGATCTGACGCGGGTTGATGATTTGACGGCCCTCGAAGCCGAGCTGCGCGCCGCTGATGCAGTTTGCGCGAAATGCTTCTACATCGGAATAGTTGGGGAAGGGGGCATCCTCGGCGATCAAGCCGTGAGCGCGGGCGGCCACGCCGATTTTAGCGCGGGCGTAGTACTGCTCATCCGCCCTGTCTGTGCGGGTCACGCGCATGTCGCGGGTGTAGTCCACGGCGCCGAAAATAACGGCCACCAGCCGGGGCGAGCCGCCGACGGCTTCGTCGACGGTCAGAACGCCAAGCGCCGTTTCGACCAGAATAGCGATTTTGATACGTCCGACAGGCAGACCGCGAAGCTTTTCCAGACGGGTTATCTCGTCGTCCAGACGGCGGACATCCGCAAGGCCGCTGCACTTCGGCAGCGTGATCCCGTCCAGTCCCTCCAATACAACGGCGTCCAGGTCTGCCAATGTCAGGTCGGTATCCCATGCGTTCACTCGCACCCATGCCTCGGAGCCGGTCGTGCTCATAAGACCGATATTCTTCCTTACGAGCTCACGGGCCTTTGCTTTTTCTGCAAGGGGCACGGAGTCCTCCAGGTCGAGCGTGATAACATCCGCGCCCAAAGAGGGAGCTTTCTGGATCATATGCTCGTTGTTTGCGGGCAGATACAGGTCTGATCTTCTAACAGCCATTTTTTATTCCTCCAAAATGATATATTTAATAAATGTTTATATCTCGTATAAAAGGTCGATCACGCTTCCGTCGCGGTATTCTACCACGCCAACGATTCGTTCCTTTGTTTCGGCGTGCTTTTGGGGGCCGACCAGTTCCTCGCCGTATTCTTTCAGCTGCCAGATGTTCTTTAGAGGCAATCCGGCGGCCTGCAGTGCGGGAAGAAGGTCTGCGCGTCTTGGGTTGACCGCGATACCATGTTCGGTGACGAAGACATCAATGTCTCTGCCCGGCGTAGTGACCGTTGTGACATGATTGCGGACGATGCAGAAATTTTTCCTTGTCAGATTGGATACTACAATGGTCAGCGCAGCGCCGGCGGCACAGTCGCTATGCCCGCCGGAAGCGCCAAGTATCACGCCATCGGAGCCGCTGACCACGTTTACATTGAAATCCGTATCGATCTCAGTGGCGCCAAGAATGACTGTGTCAAGACTGTCCACTACACAGGAGGCCGCGTTTATGCTGGCATAGCGGCTGCCGCTGATGATTTGGTGTGCTGAATCCGTTTTCAGGCTTTCCACGGCCTGCAGATCGAAGCACTGGACATCGAGCAGTGCGTCAAACAGACCGTCCTTCAGCATTTTGACCATATAGGCGTGGATGCCGCCAAGGCCGAAGGAGCCCTTGATGCCTTGCTTGAGCATGTAGCCCCGCACGATGTCAGCCACGGCCAGCGATGTGCCGGAGGCGCCCGTCTGAAAGGACATGCCGTTGTGTATGGCTCCGGCGGCCTGCATAACATCGGCGGCGTACTGCGCGATGCGGAGGCGGACGGCGTCCTCGGTGATTTTGGTCGTGCCGGATACGATGCTGTTCGGATCGCCGATGGAGTCAACGGTCAGAACGTAGTCTACCAGCTCCTCCGTGATCTCGGGGTGGGGACAGGGGTAGGGAACCAAATTGTCTGTAACGGCTACTACGCATTTTGCATAGCGGGCATCGGCCCATGCGTAGGACAGACAGCCGCAGCCGGATGGGCCAAAGCCGTTCATGTTCCCCCTGGAATCACAGCTGGGAGCGGCAAGGAAAGCAATATCAATTTCCAGATCGCCGCTTTCGATGGCACGGGCACGTCCGCCGTGGGTCATAAGAACGGCCGGCTTTTGCAGTTTTCCGGCGCTGATCGCCCTGGCAACAGGGCCTGGATTGAAGGTGCTGGTCGTAATTTTTGTAACAACACCGCTTTCCATGAGCGTAACCAGCATTTCGTGACAGGGGAAAATGCCGGAGGCGGCGACGTGAATGTCCCGGATCCCGCGCTCGGCAAGCGCCGACATAACCGCAGACAGAACCGCATCACCGTTGCGGAGATGGTGATGAAAGGAAACCGTGATACCATCGTGCAGATCCAGGTGCTCGAACAGCTCGCCGATGGAGCCGGTCAGTTTTTCCCCGCCTCGCCGATGGACGGTGGGTGTGCAAAACGAGGGCGTTTTGCATTCGCCGAACGGGACGACCTTTCCATATCCCTCAATGTAGTCGGGCAGGGAGATGCCTGCCGCGTTGACTGTTGTTTTCATATTATTTCCTCGCAACTCCGTTTTTTCTTGCTGCTTCCACCACGGCGGAGGCAATTGCAGAGCGGACTCTTGGATCAAAGGGGTCGGGGATGATTCGGTCTGCTGACAATTCATCCCTGCTAAGCACATTTGCCAATGCATCGGCGGCGGCCAGCTTCATATCATCGGTGATCTGTGAAGCACGGCAATCAAATACACCGCGGAACAGCGCCGGAAAAATCAAAACGTTGTTGATTTGATTGGGGTAATCGCTTCTGCCCGTGGCGACAACAGCCGCGCCGCCACGCTTCGCCTCGTCGGGAAAAATCTCCGGCGTTGGGTTGGCGCAGGCAAAGAGAATGGCGTTGTGCGCCATTGTCCTGACCATTTGCTCCGTCACGACATTTGGTGCGGAGACACCGATGAACACATCCGCGTCGACCAGCGCATCGCTCAGGTTCCCCTGAAGCCGGCGGCGGTTTGTTGCTGCGGCTATCTCGTCCTTGAAGGAATTCATGTGCTCCTTTCGCCCTTGATAGATGCAGCCAAAACGGTCACAGAGGGTGATGTCGTCAAAGCCGGCGGTAAGAAGAAGCTTGGCAATGGCGATCGCCGCAGCGCCTGCTCCGTTTATTACGATGCGGATGCCCTCCGGCGCTTTTCCTACGACCCTCAGGGCGTTGCGCAGACCCGCCAACACAACAATGGCTGTCCCGTGCTGGTCATCGTGAAAGATGGGAATATCGCAGAGCTCCTTGAGGCGTTCTTCGATCTCAAAGCAGCGGGGAGCCGAGATGTCCTCCAGATTGACACCGCCAAAGCTGCCGGAGATGAGCCATATCGTGCGAACAATTTCATCTACGTCTTTGGAACGGATGCACAGCGGGTATGCGTCTACGTCTCCAAACTGCTTAAAAAGGACGCATTTTCCTTCCATGACAGGCATGCCGGCTTCCGGGCCTATGTCGCCCAATCCAAGGACGGCTGTTCCGTCGGTCACAACGAGACAACTGTTCCAACGGCGCGTTAGGTCATATGACCGCTCGGGATTCTTTTTGATTTCCAGACAAGGCAGCGCTACGCCGGGTGTATAAGCGAGCGAAAGATCTTCCATGGTATTCAATGGGCATGTGGGAAGAATTTCGATCTTTCCCCTAAGCTTTTCGTGAAAGCTCAGGCCGTTTTCGGGAATAGACATGACAATGCTCCTTCTTTCGTTTTACAGAGTGAAATATAATTTCATTTACGAATCCATTATACAGCACCGATGCCCTTTGTCAAGAGTAAAGAAAGACTGGCTCCGGCGGCGATACGGAGCCCGCTGCGCCAACAGAGGTCGAGATGCTTCTGCTCGCTTTGGCACGGCGCTGCTTCCGGTATATATCCGCACAAAATAAATCATACCCTGCATAAAAATGGTGCTTCCCTGGCAATACTAGCCTCGGAAACACCATTTTTTTGGAGGTACGCACAATGAAATTTATGGGTTCCGGCAACACCGGGTCCCGTGGGGGAAAGGGCTTCTACATAGTCCTCCTCCTGTGCGCGGCGGTCCTTGGCACATCGGGCTGGATCGCCATCAAAGGCGCGGGGACTCATGTAGAATCACAGGAAACGGCGGACGCCTACGTCCGCGAATACCAGAGCAGCGAGGAGCCGGTATACGAGCCGGTCGAGGAGAACGTGCCCGTTATGGCCGAGACGGAGACGGTGCAGGCCCCGGAGGAGCCGGCGCCGGAGAAGCCCGTCAGCTATATCCGTCCCGTGGAGGGCGGCGTGCAGCGGCCGTACAGCATCGAGACGCTGATGTATGACGCGACCATGCGCGACTGGCGCACCCACAGCGGCGTGGATTACGCCTGCGCCGAGGGGACCTCGGTCGTGGCGGCGGCGGACGGACTGGTCGTCTCGGTGCAGGACGACAGCCTGCTCGGCACGACGGTCACGATCTCGCACGCCGACGGGATGCAGACGGTGTATGCCAATCTCGCGCCGGGGCCGTATGTCCAGACCGGCGAGAACGTGACGCAGGGGCAGATCATCGGCTCGGTCGGCACGACGGCGCTGGCGGAATCGAACGAGGCCGGCCATCTGCATTTCGCGATGCAGCGCGGCGGCGTTCCGGCCGACCCCGGAGCCTATATTGAATAAGGAAAAGCACAAAACCGGAGAGGGCGGACGCCCTCTCCGGTTTTTATCATTCAAAAGCGGGAGGCATTTTGCCTCCCGCTTTTGTCTGGCTGCCTTTTCAGCAGCTGGGGCTGTATTTCTGCTTGGTCTGCTGGCGCTTATCCGCCGGGGCGCTGTCGGACTGATACCAGCCCTTGGCGCTCATCTGCTGATAGATGCTGTCCTGCATGCACAGCGTCTGGTCAAAGGCGCCGGCAAAGGCCTGATGCACGTCGGGCGTCGCCGACTCAATGGCGCCGTGCATATACAGATCGCACACGCCCTTGGTCGTCAGAAGCAGGTTTTCCATAATGCTCTTGTCGTCCATGTTTCCGTCCTCCTTACACAAGCTCGTAAAAACGCTTATACATCTGGCGGTACTGCTCCGCCATCTGCTTGGCGCTCTGCTGCATGCCCGCGTCCGTGAGCTGGCCGGCGGCCTTTTCAAACTGCGCCGTGAGAAACTGCGCGTGGCCGAGCGCGTCGTCGATATACAATAGCTCTTTTGTCGTCATTTCTGACCCATCCTTTCCAAGGCATAGCCTTGCCGTTAGTATGTGCGTACAGGGCGGCGCTATGCGCGCCGCCGTCGTTTTTTTCCACAAACGGACGTCGGATGCGCGGGTGGTTTTTCGCCGTATTATTCCTTGACTTTCACGATGTAAATGACGATAATGAGAGCGTAAATTTTCATATGCGGAGGTGTGCCATGCGGGGCCTGGGCGTGATCGTAAACACGGCGGCGGTCGTGGCCGGCGGGCTGACCGGCCTGCTGCTGAAAAAGGGATTGAGCGAGCGGTTTCAGGATATACTGACAAAGGCCTGCGGCATCTCCACCATGTTCATCGGCGCGGCCGGCACGCTTCAGGGGCTGCTGCGCGTCGGGGAGGACGGCAGTCTGTCCACGCAGGGGACGATGCTTCTGATCTTCTCGCTGGTGCTCGGCGGCTTTGCCGGGGAAGCGCTTGACATTGAGGCGTGGCTCGAACGGGTGGGCGAGCGGCTGCGCGGCGCGGTGAAGAGCCGGGGCGACGGCCATTTTGTCGAGGGCTTTGTGAGCGCGAGCCTGATCGTGTGCGTGGGCGCGATGGCCATCGTCGGCTCCATTCAGGACGGGCTGACCGGCGACCATTCCATGATCTTTGCCAAATCCGTTCTGGACTTTGTGATCGTGCTGGTCCTGGCCTCGACCTGCGGCGTGGGCGCCGTGTTTTCCGCGGCGGCCATCTTTGTGTATCAGGGCGCGCTGACGCTGCTGGGAATGGCCGTGGGCAACATCATGCCCGCCGAACTCATCGCGCAGCTGTCCTATGTCGGGTCGAGCCTGATCTTCTGCATCGGCGTCAATCTGTGCTTCGGCAAGAAGATCAAAACCGGCAATTATCTGCCGGCGCTGCTGGTCCCGGTGGCCTACGGGCTGCTCGGACGGCTTTTCTGAAAATCAAAAACCGGCTGCAGGCGAGCGCCCGCAGCCGGTTTTGTTATTTGATCTCCTGCTCCAGATCGGAAAAGACTTCGTCATCGAAAAACTCCGTGATCGTGATATCCAGCCCGTCGCAGAGCTTCTGGAGGGATACCACGCCGGGATTCAGGCTTTTCTGATTGAGTATGCTGTATATCGTGGTCGGCGGCATACCGGCGAGATTGGCGAGCGCGTTGACCGTGAGACCGCGCTCCGCGCACAGCTGCGTGATGCGCTGCGCGACTGCTTCCCGGATACACATACCGCCGGCCTCCTTTTTACGATATATCGTCGAAGGAATTTTACCTGCGCCGGCGATACTTTGTGTTGGATATATCGTAATGATGTACTATAATGTACGATATATCGCAGGGAGGTGTTTAGTATGCCCGATTATCAGAGGATGTATCACATTCTGTGCGCCGCCGCTTCCGCGGCCGTGGACGAGCTGGACCGGACGGACGGCCGCGCGCAGGCACGGCGGACGCTGGTGGAGGCGCTGGCGGCGGCCGAGGAGCTGTATCTGGCCGGCGGCGCGGAAGGCGAGTGAAAAAAAGGCGCGGCCCGCAGGAAAAGTCCCTGCGGGCCGCGGCCTTTCCGGCGGCGGACGGTCACACGCGGCACTGGCAGCGAAGAAGCTGCGCCAGCGGCGGCACGAGCTGCTTGATGACGGCGCCGGTGGTGTTGACGCAAAGGTCATAGTTTTCCATGTCGCCCCAGCGGCGGTCGGTATAGTAGTTGTAATAGTCGGCGCGGTTTTTGTCCATCTGGCGGATGTACTGCTTCAGCTCACGCTCGCTCATGTTCTCGCGGCCGTCGCTGCGCTCCACGCAGCGGCGCAGCCGGCTCTCCTTGTCGGCGTATACGAACAGGCGCATGGGCTTGCGGTCGCGCAGGATGTAGTCGGCGCAGCGGCCGACGATGACGCAGTCGGACTTATCGGCCATGGAGCGAAGGATCTCGCTTTGCGCCTGATAAACGGACTGGACCATCTGGAACTGGTAGTCGGACAGATAGGAAAGGCTCTGCCCGACGGTGATGGGGAAAAGATGGTGGGGCGTGCGCTCGATCACCTGATGCACATAGCTTTCGGACAGGGACGTATGCGCGGCGATCGCGGAAATGATCTCCTTGTCGTAGTACTCAAAGCCAAGCTCCTCGGCCAGACGCCGGCCAAGCTCGCGGCCTCCGCTTCCGAACTGGCGGGCAACGGTAACGATCTGATTCATGATCAGAGCCCCCTTTCATTATCTCTTTTTATTATACCGCATATCCCGGCCCGGGTCAAAGACTTTTCGGCGGCCGGGACGGGGGAATATGGTTGCCAGAGGGGGGAAAACGTGATAAAATCGTCCCATTGGATAGGAGGCGGATCCGCTTTGCGCATCAACCGAAAACAGCTCAAACACGACATGAAGGCCGCGATCCGCGACGGAAAGACCAGCATCGTCTGGATCGGTCTGGCCTTTCTTGCGATCGTTCTGGTCCTGCAATATCTGAGCCTGGCGGTCAGCGGCGATCTTGCGGTGCTGACGCAGGCGCTGTCGCAGACGCTCCGGGATCCGGGCGCCGTGCCGGCGGTGCAGGAGCAGACCTCACCGCTGGGCAGTCTGCTCGTCGCGGCGATCGACATCATGAGCATCCTCCTGAGCGTGGGCTTCACCATCGCCTGCCTTTCGACGGCGAGACGGCAGGGCGCGGCCGTGGGCAATCTGTTCGACGGCTTTTCGATGTTCCTGCGCTCGTTGAGCGTGTCGCTGCTGCGCTCGCTGCTTCTGAGCCTGTACGGCATGCTTTATGTCGTGCCGGTGATTTGGCTGAGCAGCGGATTGGGCGCGTGGGCGCAGCTGATCTGCCTGCCGCTTCTGCTGCCCGCCGTGTGCGCATACTACAGCTACCGTCAGGCGCTGTATCTGATGCTGGACGACCCCGGGCTGAGCGCGATCGGCTGTCTGCGCGTGAGCCGCCGGATCATGGCGGGGCACCGCTGGGAGCTGTTCGTGTTCGATCTGAGCTTTCTGGGGTGGCTGCTGCTGTCCGTGTTCCCGCTGGCGATCATCTGGGTCATGCCGTATATACAGGTGTGCGGCGCCGGCTATTACGACGCGCTGATACAGCCGTACCGGGAAAAGGGCGAGGCACAGACGCCGGAGAAGGACGAAGAGGTCTGAAAAAACGCCTGCCGCATCTCCGGACGCGGCAGGCGTTTTTCAGTTGTCCGGAATGTCGAGATAGCGGTGCTCGCTGCCGTAGCTGTCGGCCTTGGAGCGGTAGTACACGCCGGAAACGAGCCCCGCGGCGGCAAAGGTCGTGAGCATGGAGGAGCCTCCGTAGCTGAAAAACGGGAGCGTGATGCCGATAACGGGCGTCAGCCCGATGGACATGCCGATGTTGATGAAGGTCTGGAAGGTGAGAGAAGCCGCCACGCCGATGCAGATGAGCAGGCCGAAGGTGCTGCGCGAGCGCACGCCCACCACGACGCAGCGGACGATGATGCACACGAGCAGCAGCAAAATGAACGCGCAGCCGATGAAGCCGAGCTCCTCCCCGGCGGAGGCGAAGACGTAGTCGGCGTGCTGGCTCTCCAGATAGTTTGACTGGGTCTGTGCGCCGTGGAACAGCCCCTCGCCGGTCAGACGGCCGGAGCTGATGGCCTTTTTGGCCAGAAACGGCTGCCAGTTGACGTCGGTGCCCAGCGGGTCGATGGTCGGGTCATAGGGCGCGAGAATGCGCTCCTTGTGGCGGTCGCTGAGGAAATTCGTCCAGGCCAGCGGGATGAGAACGGCCATCGCCGCCCCGCCGAACAGAAACCAGTACAGCTTTGTTCCGCCCGCGTACAGCAGGACAATGAAGACAAACAGAAAGACCAGCGCGCTGCCGAGGTCCTTGGAGACGACGAGGATGAGCGCGAACAGAAAGCCGAAATGGGCGAAAAGCTGCGCCATGGACAGCACGGAGTTGAGATTCCGGTATTCCTTGAGATAGGCGATGTGCTTGGAGCAGAGGATGATGAAGATGAATTTCACCAGCTCGGTCGGCTGGAAGGAGATAACGCCCAGATCGATCCAGCCGGTGTTGCCGCCGATGTCCACGCCGAAGGGGATCAGGATCAGGATCAGCGCGGCCTCGACGACCAGCATGACCGGCCAGCGGTCGGCGAATATGTCCACGTCGACGAGCGTGAAGAAGAAGTACAGAGCGATGCCGAGGATAAGCGCCACGGTCTGAACGATGGGGTAGCGGCTGCTGGTGGCGAAGTTTCTGGTGGCGCTGGCAATGATGACGATGCCGAGCACCGACGCGGTGAGACACAGAGCGAACAGAAGCAGATCGGTCCGCCGCAGGAAGTCGCGCGCCCGCCTTACCGCCTGCATGGAGCGGCTGCGGCCCGCGGAGCGTGGGATGAACTTCATGGAGGCCGGCCTCCTTTCGGAAGGATTGCAGAAAATCATTATAACACATGCTGCGCCCCGGCGCAACGGAGAGGAAAACATGAGCGTGCACGACGGCCACAGACAGAGAATGAAAAAGCGCTTTCTTGAATACGGGGCGGACGGCTTTGACGACCACAATCTGCTGGAGCTGCTGCTGTTTTTCGCGCTGCCGCGCGTCGATACGAACCGCACGGCGCATGAGCTGCTCGAACGCTTCGGCAGCATCGACGCCGTTCTGGAGGCGACCGGCGACGAGCTTATGGCGTCGCCCGGCGTGGGGGAGAACGCCGCCGTCCTGCTCAAGCTCGTTCCCGCCCTCGCCCGGCGGTATCTGACGGCCAAAAACAGCGTCGGCTCCATTCTGGCCTCCACGGAGGACGCCGGGCGCTTCCTGCTGCCCCGCTTTCTGGGCCGGCGGGATGAAACGGTGCTGCTGGTGTGTCTGGATACGAAGATGAAGGCCGTTTCCTGCCGCCCGATCGCCAGCGGCGACGTGAGCGCGGCGCATATCAGCGTCCGGAAGGTGGTGGAGCAGGCGCTGGCGCAGAACGCGCCCTTTGTCCTGCTGGCGCACAACCATGTAAACGGGCTGGCGCTGCCGTCGGCCGAGGACGTGGCCACGACGCGTCGGCTGCAGGAGGCGCTGGCGCTCGTGGGCGTGACGCTGGTAGACCACATCGTTGTGGCGGGCGACGATTTTGTGTCCCTGAAGGAAAACGGCGTGCTTGAGCACGGCGAATAACGGCGCATACGGGCGCCGGAGGGGCCGGAAGGAATGAATATGGCCCGAAAGCTGTATCCGGAGCCGGTTTGGAAGGTCGTTATGTTAAGGGCGCAGCCGCGGCCCGGAGAGGCGGAAATTCAACTTGCGGGTTTTACAGAAACAGTAAAAAACGAAGAAAAGTCTTGATAATAAAGAGAAAAATCTATGTTGAAAACTCGGTTGAAAATGTAGATAACTCTCTGAATTCACATTTCGGGGCGTCATTTATGTCAAGTGGAAATCCGAACGGCCTGTAAAATCGAAAGAAGAAAAAAGTCCGAAAAAAGGCGTTTTTTCGACTGCATACGCGGATGAAAAGAGGCGGAATATTATGCAGAAGCCGCCGCTAATACGGCTCGTAATCGGCTTTGGTGAAAGAAAGTGGTTGACGCGGAGAAAAAAGTGTGGTATCATACACCGGCTTGAGAAAGCACGCTAGATTAGCTCAGTCGGTAGAGCAGCTGATTCGTAATCAGCAGGTCGTGTGTTCGAGTCACATATCTAGCTCCAGAAAAAAGCCGCCCGGACGGGCGGCTTTTTTCTGTCCGGACGCCTTTGCCGGGGAATGAAAAACAGCCTGCGGAATTTATCCGCAGGCTGTGTCTGTTTATTCCGGGGCTCAGAACGGCGAGCGCTCGCGCGCGAGGCGGCGGTCGTAGGCCTCCGGCTCGGCCAGAATGTGGCGGATGAAGCCGTCGGCCAGCGCCGGCCACGCGCCGGCGCGCGTGCCGGCGCCGAGACCGTAGGCATGGCCGCCGCAGCCGAACAGATGCAGCTCGTAGGCGATGCCCGCATCCTCCAGCGCCTGCGCCAGACCGAGGCTCTGCTGCACGGGGACCATGGGGTCCGTGACGCTGTGGAAAAGGAAGCAGGGGGGCGTCTGGCTGCCGACGTGCCAGCGGGCGCTCCAGCGGCGCAGCGACGCGGGGCTGTGCGTTCCGTCGGCGCCGAAGATGGCCGGGGCCATCATGCCGTCGTTGTCCAGCTCCACGGCAGGGTAGCCCAGCACGCACAGCGTGGGCGCAAGCTCGTCCGGGCCGGCGACGGCCTCGTAGACGTCCTCCGTGTTCCATAGATTCATGTAATTGGCGGCCAGATGCGCGCCGGCGGAAAAGCCCATCAGGATAATGCGCCCGTCCACGCCGAGCCCGTCGGCATGGCGGCGGAGAAAGGCGACGGCGGCGGCCAGCTCGCGCAGCGGCTCGGGGAACACGGTGTGCCCGTTCGGCTCGCCCTGTCCCATGCGCTCAAAATCGGGCCAGCGCGTGGAATAGGAGAGGACGAAGGCGCGGTAGCCCAGCGAGGCGAAATGCTCCGCGACGGGCGCGCCCTCCCGCGGGGCGATGGCGGCGTAGCCGCCGCCGGGCAGAACGAGCACGGCGGGGCGCTTTTCCCCGCGGCCGTCGTCATAGCGCGTCAGGCGCACGGCGCCGTCCGCCGGCCAGATAAAGTCGGTCATATGTTCCATGGATAAGTTCTCCTTTCGGTGTCACGCTGCGCCGCCGACCGGCACGACGCTCTGCTCCTGCGGCGCGGTCAGCGCCTCGCTCATGGCGGACTGATACGCCGCGTCCATCGCGTCAAAGCCGTCGAAGCCGCGCCGGTCGGGCAGCTCGGCCATGGACAGGAGCCTGTCCGTGATCAGGGGCGTTATCACGGCCGCGCCGAAGCAGTTGACGTGGCGGAAATCGGACATGTATTCGGCATAGTCAAAGTCCGGCCAGTCGGCCGTGACGTTGAAATCGTAGAACGGGAGGTCGTATTCGTCGGCCAGCGCCTGCACGGCGGCGTGCATCCCGGCGGTGAAGGAGATGTCCGGCGTGATCACGAGCACGAGCGCGATATCCTCGCTGCGGCACAGCTCGCACAGCGCGCGGAAGTAAGCAAGATTCTCCGGCCGGATGTCCGCCGGCTCCGCGTCCTGCGACGGGTCGATGCCGGTAAAATCCACGCCGCGCTTTTTGGTCTCGATGAGATAGCCGCGGTAAGCGTCGGAGCGGTCGCCGGTGAAGTCCACCTCCGTCAGCTCCGTATAGCGGCCGTGGTACTGGACGAGCGGCAGCAGGTAGCTCAGGAAGTTCATGGAGGGATTGATCTGCCGGTAGGCGCGCAGGGCCTGCCATTTGACGGGGGACAGGCGCATATAGTCGAGGCTTTTGCGGTAGTTCACCTCGTTTCCGTCGAGAAACAGCTCCTGCACATCGAGCACGACGGCCCGGATATCCTGATAGCGCAGCGCCTCGCGCAGCCATGTATAGGAGCCGAGCATGGGCTGCGCCTCCGTGCCGCAGCAGTAGGCGGACAGGCCGTACTGCTCGTACATGAGGTTCGGGTCCACGCCGCTGACGATGTGGCTCGAGCCGAGAAGCAGTACGTCCACGGACTGGCGGGGCATTTTGTAAAAGCCGCGCGCGTTCGTGCCGCTGCGGAACTCGACGGACCATTTTGGCGTGAGGATGAAGCTGGCCAGCGCGATGCACAGCGCCGCGAGTACGGCGAAGCAGACGAGGCGAATCGGCGTTTTATCTTTCCGGCGCTCCATGGGCGGCCTCCTTGTTTCGTGTGTGAAGTCTGACGAAATATTTTACCACACGGGCCCGGAATTGACAAGGCCGGCCGCACGTCCGGCTCCGGCGCGCAGGAAAAAGCCCCCTTTGCTCGAAGGGGGCGGGAAAGAGGCGGGCGGCCGCGTCAGTTGGCGCACGAGCCGCCGCTGTTGAGATTCTGCATGGCGGCGCGGTAATCCTCGGCCGCGTCGATGCTGTCGGGCGGGAAAAATTCCTCCACGGGGAAGCGGATGCGCGAGAACAGGCTGCACGGGTCCTCCTCGGAGCCGCCGGGGCAGTCCTTGTCGGGGAAGCAGTAGTCGTGCACGGGCACGACGAGCTGGCTGTCGCGCTCGAGGCGGATGATGGAGAACTGGCCCAGCGTGCACAGGAGCGTGCGCGTGCCGTCGGACAGGACGAGATCGCCGAAATAGCTCAGGATGCTCTCGGGGACCTGGCTGACGTCGGCGGTGATGCCGCCGGGGCAGGCGTCGACGAGCTTCATGTTCAGAACCAGCGGATCGACCGTTTCCACAACGGCGATGGGCTGCTGGGCGGCGGTGAAGGCGGCGTCGGACGAGAAGATCTGGGCGCTGCCCTCGCTGCCGAAGAGCATGACGCGCTTGTTGAACACGGCCAGCCCGCGGACGGTGTTCTCGCCCGGGAAGGTCTCGCCCGTGACCTCATAGAAATAGGTCACGTCAACGGTGTAGTAGCCGCGGTTGAAGCTGATCTCGTCGACGTTGACGCCGGCGTAGAGCAGCTTTGCCGCGCGGGGACGGATGCTGAAGGCACTCTCTATGTATGCCTGACTTTCGGCGGTGGGGTACACGCGCAGGTCCTCGCAGCAGTCCTTGTCGCGGCAGCTGTCGTAGATTTTTCGCGTATGGATGCACACGGCTTCGGTGCACTGGTCGCTTTCGGCCATGATGATACCTCCTTTTTGGCTCGGGCGGCTTGGGCCGCCGTCAGTATCAGTCTATGCGCGGGGGAAAAAAATGTGTGGCCGGCACTTGTACGGCGGGGCGCTTTTATATTATAATGACCTGAATGGTCCGCTTTCGCGGCGGCCCGGACTGCGGGCGGGGCCGCGAAGCAAAACGAAGAAAACGGGAGGCGCGGGCATGAACAATTTCGGCTTCATCCACGACGAGCTGGATATCCAGATACTCATCCTCTACATCCTTGAAAAGCTGCCCGGGCCGGTCGAGCCGTATACGCTTTCGGACCTGTGCCTGTTCGACGGCGGCTTTACCTGGTTCGATTACAGCCAGTGCCTCGCCAAGCTTATCCGCACCGGCCACATCGAGGAAAAGGACGGGCGCTACGAGATCACGGACAAGGGACGCCGCAACGTCAACGCCGTGGCGACCAGCCTGCCGTATACCGTGCGCGCCAAGGCCGATAAGCTCGCGGCGCCGGTGGCTGCGGCCATGCGCCGCAGCAGTCTCATCGAAACGGATGTGCAGCCGGCGGACGCCAAGGGCGGCCAGACCGTGTCGCTGCGCATGTCGGACGGCCTGGGCGAGGTGATCGGACTGCGGCTGGCCGTGCCGAACGAGGAGCAGGCCGTTATCATCGTGGAAAACTTCCGGGCCTCGGCCGAGGATATATACAACCGCATCATTTTACTTCTGACAAAAGAGGGCGAAGAATGAAAACCGTTATACCCGAAGGATATGTTTCCAGACTGTCCGTCTATGACACCCAGAAGGCCATCGACATCGGCAAGCGTCTGTTTGCCGACCGGCTGGCCGCGGGGCTGAACCTCATGCGCGTGTCCGCGCCGCTGTTCGTGCAGGGCGGGACGGGCCTGAACGACGATCTCAATGGCTGGGAGCGGCCGGTGGATTTCGATATCCCCTGCGCGCACGCCGAGGCGCAGGTCGTGCAGTCGCTGGCCAAATGGAAGCGCTGGGCGCTGCGGCACTATGAGATACGGCCCGGACAGGGCCTTTATACCGACATGGACGCCATTCGCCGCGACGAGGAGCTGGATAACCTTCACTCCGTCTACGTCGACCAGTGGGACTGGGAGAAGGCCATCTCGCCGGACGAGCGGAGCATCCCCTTCCTGCAGGACACCGTCCGCCGCATCGCCGCCGCCGTGCGCTACACGCAGGACACGCTCTTTTCCATGTTCCCGGCGCTGGCCGGGTGCGAGAAGCTGCCGGAGGATGTATATTTCATCGACAGCCAGGCGCTGCTCGACCGCTACCCGGACAAAAGCCCCAAGGAGCGGGAGAATGCGGTAGCCCGCGAGCATAAGTGCGTGTTCATCACCGGCATCGGCAAAAAGCTGTCCGACGGCCGGCCGCACGACGGCCGCGCCCCGGACTATGACGACTGGGATCTCAACGGCGATCTGCTGTACTGGAACGAGCTGCTCGGCTGCGCGTTCGAGCTTTCGTCCATGGGCATCCGCGTTAGCCCGGAATCGCTTGACCGCCAGCTCACGCTGGCCGGCGCCGACGAGCGCCGGGGCCTGGCCTATCACCGCATGCTGCTCGGCGGCGAGTTGCCGCTGTCCATCGGCGGGGGCATCGGGCAGAGCCGGCTTTCCATGCTGCTGCTGCAGAAGGCCCACATCGGCGAGGTGCAGGTGTCGGTCTGGGACGAGCAGACGCGCGGCGAATGCGCGCGCGCCGGCGTGCTGCTGCTGTAAAAAAGCCGCGCGCCCTGAAAAACAGGAAAAAACACAGGAAAACGGCGTGACGGAGGTCACGCCGTTTTCCCTGTAAAAGCAGGCGCGCTCAGCCCTGCTCGGCGGCGAGACGGCGGGCCAGCGCCAGAAGTGCCTGGCAGCGCTCGCCCTCGCCCTCGATCACGACGGCGCTGCGATCCGGCAGGGGCGCGGCGTGGGCGCGGCCGTGCTCGTCGGAAAGAAGTAGGCCGTCCGACCAGTCCGCCCCGAATTCGCAGGCCGCCGCCGCAAGACGGCCCATAAGCGCGGCGCGGCTGCGGCAGGGGACGACGCTGCGGCGCGCGCTCCCGTCCTCCGGCAGACGGTACAGCCCGTCGAGCGCGTCGAGATTGGCGCGGTAGTAGCTGCGCGGCGTGCCGATGTCGCACCAGTAGCCGTCAAGCGCCAGCCCGCGCATGGGAACGCCGCTTTCCAGCAGGCGCGGGAACAGATCCCTGGCGAAATCGAAGGGGACGCCGTCCGGCACGGGCTCCATCGCCTCCGGAGACAGAACGTAGATGCCTGTGGACACCGTGTCCGTCACGACCCGCTCCCACGCGGGCTTTTCCAGAAAGCCGGCCACACGCCCGTCCGGCCGCGTCACGACCAGGCCGTAGCGCAGCGGCTCGTCGTCGTGCGCCAGCACGATGCTCACGCCGCCGTCGTGCCGGGCCATGGCCTCGTCGAGCGCAAAGTCGCAGGCGCAGTCGCCGGCGATGACCAGAAAATCCTCGCCGCGCGTGAAATCCAGACAGCTTTTCACGCTGCCCGCCGTGCCGAGCGGCTCGCGCTCGACGCGGTATTCGATGGAGACGCCGAAGGCGCTCCCGTCGCCGAAGTGTTTGCGGATGACCTCCGGACGGCAGCAGAGCGTCATGCACAGCTCGTTGAAGCCGCATGCGCGCAGCAGCGCCACGATCCGCTCGAGCAGCGGCTTTCCCAAAAGCGGCATCATGGGCTTGGGAAGGCCCATGGATATATCCTTCAGCCGCGTGCCCGCGCCGCCGGCCAGTATCACAGCTTTCATAGCATCCTCCCTGCGCGGAAATTTCCGCGGCGATAGTTTTCGCAGACGGACGCTTTTTTATTTACAATAAGAGCGGGATTTGGTATAATAACTGAATCCTAAATTGGGGAAGTATCGTTATGAACAACAAGATGAAAAAGATCGCGGAG
Organism: uncultured Oscillospiraceae bacterium; assembly: GCA_934597255.1. GTDB lineage: Bacteria > Bacillota > Clostridia > Oscillospirales > Oscillospiraceae > CAJOIG01. Next base: position 18,011 of record CAKTQV010000015.1, on the reverse strand, counting down.
CCGGATGCGAAGCTGTATATCGCCGTGCTGCTGATCTTTGCCGTTTTGACATTTTTGCTGCTCGACTCGATGTATCTGGCGCTGGCGGAGGCGGGCGCCGCCGTTGTGCTCATCGTGGTCAACACGCTCGTCACGCGGCGCAAGAGAGCCAATCTCGTGCGCTACATCGAGTCGGTCACCTACGAGGCGGACGCGGCCAAAAACAACACCATGCTCAACTTCCCGCTGCCCATCGTGGCCTATCTTCTCGATTCCGGGCGCATTGTCTGGGGCAATCAGGACTTCTTTACGATCTGCGGCCGGGTGGAGCCGAGCTTCGGGGCGAACATGAGCGATCTTGTGCCGGATTACAGCGGCAAGTGGCTGCTCGACGGGAAAAAGCGCTGTCCGGGACTGATCGAGCTCGGCGGCCGGCGCTATCAGGTGCACGGGAACATGATCCGCGGCCAGGAGGGACAGGCGTCCACCGGCTCGATGGGCATCACCTACTGGATCGACGTGACCGATTACGACGATATAAAGCGCGAGCACGAGGCCTCGCGGCCGGTGGTCATGCTCATCCTCATCGACAACTTCGACGAGCTGACGAAAAACGTCGCCGAGCGCGCCCGCACGGACATCCGCAACCGCGTGGAGGACTGCATCGCCCAGTGGATCGAGGGGAAAAACGGCCTGCTGCGCCGCTACGACCGCGACCGCTATATCTTCGTGTGCGAGCGGCGGTATTACGACGAGCTGGAGAAGGAAAAATTCCGCCTGATCAACGACGTTCATTCCGTCACGGCCACGACCGGCGTGCATGCGACGGTGTGCATCGGCGCGGGCTACGACGGCTTCGGCTATGAGGAGGATTTCCGCTTCGCGTCCATGAGCCTGGATATGGCGCTGTCCCGCGGCGGGGACCAGGCCGTCACGCGCGACCGTATCAATTTCCAGTTCTACGGCGGGCGCGGCGCGGAGGTGGAAACGCGCACGAAGGTGAAAAGCCGCGTGGTGGCCAACGCGCTGGCCTCGTTTGTCCGCGACGCCTCCGTGACCTACGTTATGGGCCACCGCTTCGCGGATATGGACTGTCTGGGCGCGGCGGTCGGCATCTGCTGCATCGCCCGGCGGGTGGACCGGCGCGCGCGCATCGTGATGGATCCGAAGGACAATGTCTGCGGCCCGATGATCGAGGCGCTGAAAAAGAACAAGGAATACGCCGATATCTTCATCACGCCCACGGCGGCCATGGTCGCGGCCAATTCCCGCAGCCTTCTGGTCGTGGTGGACACGAACCGGCCGGACAACGTGGAGGACGAGGCGCTGCTGCAGACGATCAACCGCGTGGCCGTCATCGACCACCACCGCCGCGCCGCCAGCTACATCGACAACGCGGCCGTCACGTTCCACGAGCCGTACGCTTCGTCGGCCTGCGAGCTGGTGACGGAGCTTCTGCAGGAGCTGGCCGAGCCGAAGGACATCCTGCGCTGCGAGGCGGAGGCGCTGCTCGGCGGCATCGCGATGGATACGAAAAACTTCACCATCCGCACCGGCGAGCGCACATTTGACGCGGCGGCGTTCCTGCGGCGCTGCGGCGCGGACACCACGGAGGTCAAGCGTCTGCTGCAGAGCGATTTTGAAAGCACGGTGTCGCGCTACTCCATTTTGCAGCGGGCCGATCTTTACAGGGACAACATCTGTGTTTCCGTCGTGCGCGAGCCGGTCGGCCGCGTCGTGGCGGCGCAGGCGGCGGACGAGATGCTCAACATATCCGGCGTGGAGTGCTCGCTGGTCATGTATCCGACGGAGGACGGCGGCGTGAACGTTTCCGCGCGCAGCATCGGGAACATCAACGTGCAGGTGCTGCTGGAAAAGCTCGGCGGCGGCGGGAACAAGTCCGCGGCCGGCGCACAGATGAAAAATACCACCATCGAGGCGGCACAGGAGAAGCTGACCGCCGCCATCGACGAATATCTTAACTGACAGGAGGGTCAAACCATGAAGGTCATTTTGCAGAAGGACGTAAAGGGACAGGGCAAAAAGGGCGAGCTGAAGGAAGTTTCCGACGGCTACGCGCGCAACTATCTGCTGCCCCGGGGACTGGCCGTGGAGGCCAACGCCGACAATCTCAACGCGCTGCGTCTGAAGGAAAAGGCGCGCCAGGCGCAGATCGCCCGCGAAAAGGCGGAGGCGCAGGCCAACGCCGAGAAGCTTGCCGGCGTGGTCGTGACGATCAAGGCGAAGGCCGGCGAGGGCGGCCGTCTGTTCGGCTCCGTCACCTCGCAGGAGATATCCGCCGCGCTCGAAGCGCAGCACGGCATCCGCATCGAGAAAAACCGTCTCGTGCAGGCCGAGCCGATCAAGAAATACGGCTCGTACGACGTCAAATGCAAGCTTGGCTATGAGATCAGCGGCACGGTCCACGTGCTCGTGATCGAGGACAAATAAAAGCAAAAAGGCAGGAATTTCGCCATGGAGGAATTGCTTGGCCGCCGGGTGCCGTATTCCGCGGAGGCCGAACAGGCCATACTCGGCTCGATCCTCATCGACCCCGGCTGCGTGCCGGATGTGATCGAGAAGATCAAGCCCTACGAATTTTATATCGACCAGAACCGCGAGATCTACGAAACGATATTCTCCATGTTCTCTCTCGGCCAGCGCATCGACCCGGTCACGGTGCTCGACCAGATGAAGCTGCGCGGCGCGTGGCACGAAAACTCCCAGCAGTATCTTCTTGAGCTGATGAACGTCACGCCCACGGCGGCCAATGTGCTCGATTACTGTGCCATCGTGCGCGATCAGGCGCTGCTGCGCAATCTGGGAACGGCGGCGGGCGAGATCAGCGACCTTGTGTATTCCGGGACCGGCGAGGCCGAAAGCGCGCTGACGCTGGCCGAGCAGAAGGTATACGCGCTGCGCAAGGATCGGACCGTCGGCGGACTGCTGCCGCTCAATCAGGTGCTTCAGGATGTGTTCCATCAGATCACGGAGGCGTCGAAAAGCGAGCAGAAGTTTACGGGCCTGTCCTCGGGACTGACCGATCTGGACGAATACATCCGCGGTTTCGGCCCCGGCGACTTCATCCTCATCGCCTCGCGTCCCGGCATGGGCAAAACGTCCATCTCCATGAACATGGCGGTCAACGCCGCCAAGACGACGGGCAAGACCGTGGCCGTGTTTTCGCTGGAGATGAGCCGCGAGCAGCTTGCGATACGCCTGCTGTCCGGCGAAAGCCACATCAACAACTATCTGCTGACGGAGGGACGGCTGTCCCCGGACGAGTGGCGGCTGCTGGCGGAGGCGGCGGCGACGCTGTCCAAAACCGACATCCGTATCGACGACAACCCGTCGCTGTCCGTGTCGGACATGAACGCGCAGTGCCGCCGGCTGGACAATCTCGGCCTGGTGGTCATCGACTACCTGCAGCTCATGCAGTCGGCGGGGTCGGGCCACAGCTGGTCGAATGAAAGCCGAACGCAGGCCGTCTCCGACATGAGCCGTATGCTCAAGGTCATGGCCAAGGAGCTGATGGTGCCGGTCCTCTGCATGAGTCAGCTCTCGCGCGCCAACGAATCGCGCCAGAACAAGCGGCCCATGCTGTCCGATCTGCGCGAGTCCGGCTCCATCGAGCAGGACGCGGACGTGGTCATCGGCCTGTACCGCGACGGCTACTACGACCAGAACTGCGAGGACCCGAACGCGGCCGAGGCGATCATCCTCAAAAACCGCCACGGCAAGGTCGGAACGGTGCCGCTGCGCTGGCTGCCCGAATACACCAGCTATGTCAACGACGAGCGCCGCTACGACGACGATGATGAATACTGAATTTCTGCGCGAGCCCGTGCTGTGCGCCGTGTCCGGCGGCATCGATTCGATGTATCTTCTGTGCCGGCTGCGCGCGATGGGGTGGCGCGTGATCGCCGCCCACTTCAACCACCGGCTGCGCGGGGAGGAATCCGAGCGGGACGAGCGCTTCGTGCGCGCGTTCTGCGGGGAGCGGGGTATTCCCTGCGTCGTCGGGAGCGGCGACGTGGGTGCGTATGCCCGCGAGAACGGTCTTGGAACGGAGGAAGCGGCGCGCGCGAAGCGCTATGAATTTCTCGAGCGCGCGGCGGACGAGCTGTCCGCCGGCTGCATCGCCACGGCGCACACCGCCGACGATAACGCCGAGACCATGCTTTTCAATCTCGCCCGCGGCAGCGGGCTGCGCGGGCTGAGCGGGATACCGCCGGTGCGCGGGCGCATCGTGCGCCCCATGCTCTCGGTCACGCGGGCCGAGGCGGAGCGCTGGCTCGAGGCGCAGGGCATCGCCCATGTGGAGGATTCCACGAACGCCGACGACGCCTATGCCCGCAACCGCATCCGCCGCGCGGTCGTGCCCGTGCTGCGCAGCGTCAACGCCGGCTTTGTCGAAAACTCCGCGCGCAGCGCGGCGCTGCTGCGGGCGGACGAGGCGTATCTCAGCGCGCAGGCGGCGGAGCATATCCGGCTCCACGGCGCGGACGCGGCGGCGCTGGCGGCGCTTCCGGAGCCGATCGCGGCGCGGGCCGTGCGGCAGCTGGCCGGCCGGCCGGTGAGCGCGGGGCATATCGCCGCCGTGCTCCATATTGCCAAAGCCGGCGGCGCGGCCGATATCCCCGGCATGCGCGTCGTGCGCACGGGAGGAAAGCTTGTTTTCGGCGCGGCGGAGGGCGGCGTTCTGCCGGACCGGCGCGTGGCGGAGGGGACGACGCCTCTGCCGGAGGCGGGTCTGCTGCTGCGCTGCGGCTGGGGGACGGCGGAGGCGGTTTGCCGCCCGTTCACCACTTTCTGCTTTTCTTCTGATAAAATATGTGGTAAAATATCCGTTACCGCGCGCCGGGCGGGCGATCGGCTGCGGCCGGCGGGCCGCGGCTGCACGAAAACGCTCAAGCAGCTTTTTCTGGAAGGCGGCGTGGAGCCCGGACGCCGGGACGCGTGGCCGGTGCTGCGCGACGAAAACGGCATCCTGGCGGTATACGGTCTGGCCGTCGGCGAGCGCGCCTGCGCGCAGCCGGGCGAGCCGGACGCAATAAAAATAGAATTCATCCCGTGGGACGGGGAGGAGTAGACTATGGACAAGGATCTGGCGTACATCCTGATCGGTACGGAGGAGATCGCAAAGCGCACGGCGGAGATCGGCGCGCAGCTCGACCGCGACTATGCCGGGCACGAGCCGGTGTTTGTGGGCGTTTTGAAGGGGAGCTTCCTGTTCATGGCCGATCTTGTGCGGCAGACGACGCTGCACGGCGTGGTGGATTTCATGCAGGTGTCCAGCTATGGCGACCGGGCGACGAGCACGACGGGCGCCGTGAAGATCGTGCAGGACCTTTCGATGAGCATCGAGGGGCGGGACGTGATCATCGTCGAGGATATTCTCGATTCCGGCGTTACGCTCAGCTATCTGACGAAGCTGCTCTGGGGGCGCAATCCCGCCTCCATCCGCATCGCCACGCTGCTCGACAAGCCCTCGCGCCGCCAGGCGGATATCCGCGCGGACTATGTGGGCTTCACCGTGCCGGACGCCTTTGTCGTCGGCTACGGGCTCGACTATGACCAGAAGTATCGGAATCTGCCGTACATCGGCGTTCTGAAACCGGAAATATACACAAATTGAGGTAAAATACCGAATGGACAAACAACCCAACAAAAAGGCGCGGGACGTCGGCTTTTATTCGCTGATCCTGGTCGTGCTGCTGGCGCTGATCTTTTCCATGACCAGCGGGAAAAAGGCGGCTGTGCCGACGTATTCCGAACTGATCGGCCTGTTTGAAAACAAGCAGGTGGAGTCGTTCACACTTTCGGGCGAAAAGCTCAAGCTCAAGCTGCGCGAGCCGTTCGAGGGCCAGACGGAGATCGAGAAGGTCATCCCGGACACGGATAAGTTCTTTACCGATCTCGGCCCGACCATCGAGGAGCAGACCAGGGCCGGCATACTCACGGAGTATGACTGGGACGAGGGCTGGAAAACGCCGTGGTGGCTGGCGGCTATACCGTATCTGTTCATGTTCGGCATCGTCGTGCTGCTGTACGCGATGATGATGCGCGCGTCCGGCGGCGGTACCGGCGGCGTGGCCCGCTTTTCCAAGGCGCGCACCCGCACGGCGGCGGAGGCGCAGGACACAAAGACCTTCCGCGACGTGGCCGGGTGCGACGAGGAAAAAGAGGAGCTGCAGGAGATCGTGGAGTTCCTCAAGGACCCGCAGGCGTTTACCGATATGGGCGCGCGCATCCCCAAGGGCGTGCTGCTCGTCGGGCCTCCGGGAACCGGCAAGACGCTGCTGGCCAAGGCGGTCGCGGGCGAGGCCGGCGTGCAGTTCCTGTCCATTTCCGGCTCCGACTTTGTGGAGCTGTATGTCGGCGTGGGCGCCAGCCGCGTGCGCGACCTGTTCGAGCAGGCCAAGAAGATCGCCCCGGCGATCGTGTTCATCGACGAGATCGACGCCGTCGGCCGGCAGAGGGGCAGCGGCCTCGGCGGCGGACATGACGAGCGCGAGCAGACGCTCAACCAGCTGCTCGTCGAGATGGACGGCTTCAACAACAACTCCGGCGTCATCGTCATGGCGGCCACGAACCGCGCGGACATTCTGGATAACGCCCTGCTGCGTCCGGGCCGCTTCGACCGGCAGATCTATGTCGGCATGCCCGACATAAAGGGGCGCGAGGAGATACTGAAGATCCACGCGCGCAACAAGCGTCTGGCCGAGGACGTCGATCTGCGCTCCATCGCGCGCGGCACCATCGGCTGCACGGGCGCGGATCTGGAAAACATCATGAATGAGGCGGCGCTGCTGGCGGTGCGGCACGGACAGCACTTCATCCGCAACAGCGACATCGACGAGGCCATCCTCAAGGTCTCCATGGGTCCGGAGAAGAAAAGCCGCGTCGTTTCGCCCAAGGAGCGGCGGCTCACGGCGTATCACGAATCGGGCCACGCCATCTGCGCGCACTTCCTGGAGCACGTCGATCCCGTCCACTATATCACCATCGTGCCCCGCGGCGGCGCGGGCGGCTTCACGCTCATGCGCCCGGAGGAGGACAAGAACTACCGGACGAAATCCGAAATGTACGAGCAGATCGTCATGGCGCTCGGCGGCCGCGTGGCGGAGAAGATGTTCCTTGACGATATCTCCATCGGCGCCTCCGGCGACATCAAGCAGGCCTCGGACATCGCCCGCAAGATGGTCATGACCTACGGCATGAGCGACCGGCTCGGCCCCATCAGCTTTGACGATTCCGGCCACAGCCTGTTCATCGGCCGCGATTTCGGCACCACCAAGAGCTATTCCGAGGAAACGGCCGCCATCATCGACGAGGAGGTCAAGCACATTTTCGACGAGGCGCAGGCGCGCTGCCAGACGCTGCTGGAGGCGCACCGCAGCCAGCTGGAGACCGTGGCGGAGTATCTGCTGAAAAACGAGTCCATGGAGGGCGCGGATTTTGTCCGCTTCTGCGACAGCGGCGTGCTTCCGGGAACCGAAGGCGGGACCGCCGGAGCCCTTGAGGCGGGGGACGAGCCCGAAGCGAAGGAATAAGAAACCGCCGTACCGGCGAAAAAAGAGAGGTCAGGAAACGCTCCTGACCTCTCTTTTTTATTGTTTTTCTCAGTCGAACATGCCGAAGCCGGCGACCTCCGTGACCGGCAGGGAAAACACGATGGCCCCCGCCTCGGTGCCGGGGCCGGCCGCGCGGAGGATGGCCTGCATGATCGCGGCCTTTTCTGCGGCCGCGGCCACGATGAGCACAAGCTCTTTTTCCTCCGCGATGGAGATGTTGTAAAAGCTCGGCACGCTGTCCGCGCCGGTGCCCTTTCCGTGCAGCACGGTGCCGCCGCGGGCCCCCGCCGCGCGCGCGGCGTTCATCACCATGTCCGTGCAGCCGGAGCTGGCGATGGCGACAATCAGCTCATAATCCGTATTGATGGCCGGCGTGTATTTTGCCGGCTTGCCCTCTCCGTTGAGATATGCCACAGCTTTTCCTCCTCCCACGCTTTTGACCGGCACGGCGGCGAATATCCCGTGGCCGGGAACGCCGATGTGGAGCCGGCGCTTCATTTCCTTCAGCAGCGCCGCGGTTTTTTCCTCGTCCGCAATGGACAGGACGGCGCGCTTTTCGTTCGAGTCGATCCCCAGCAGCTCCAGCATGCTCATAACGGCGGTGCCGTGGCCGTGCAGAACGGTCGTAAGCGGCAGCGAAAGCTGCGCGCACAGCGCCGTGAGCGTGTCCAGCGCGTCGGGGTTCACGATGGCGATCACATAATTCATGCCGCGTCCTCCCACAGTTCAACGATATCGAAGTCGCCGTAGGCGGGAGCCTCCGCCGCGGCCTTCTTCGACTTGCGGTCGTAAAGGAAGCCGACGATCTGGATGAACAGCAGCGGCATCATGGCGACCATGGCGACAACGCCGAAGGCGTCGCGCAGGATGTTGCCGCCGAGCGCCTGGCTCGTGCCCATGAAAAACTGGAGCATGAACGTCGCGGTCATTGGCCCGGAGGCGACGCCGCCGGAGTCGAAGGCGATGGCGGTGTATATGTCCGGGACGAAAAACGACAGGGCGAGCGCGAGCGCGTAGCCCGGCACGAGCAGCCAGAAGATCGAAAGTCCCGTCAGCACGCGCAGCATGGACAGGCCCATGGCCAGCGCGATGGCGATCGAGAGGCTGCGCTTGATGGCCCGGCCGGGGATGGCCCCGGCGCTGACCGTTTCGATCTGCTTTTCCAGAACACCCACGGCGGGCTCGGCGGAGATGATGAACCAGCCGAGAAGCATGGCGAGCGGAATGAGCCACACGCGCGCCGCGCCGCCGGCCAGCTGGGCGCCGAGCGTGGCGCCCAGCGAGGAAAAGCCGATGTTCACGCCCGTCAGGAACAAAACCAGTCCCAGATAGGTCTCCGCGATGCCGATCAGTATCTTGGCGAAGCTGCGGCCGCTGATGTGAAGGAGCGTGAACTGAAAGACGAGGAAGATGGCGAGAATGGGCAGCATCGACAGCGCGGTCTCGCCGAAATACGTCGGCAGGGCGGACAGAAACGCGCTTCCGATGTCGGTGGTGGTGGCGTAGGAGGCCGCGCTCAGATCCGCGACGGCGCTGCTTTCCCGGTAGAAAAAGCCGAGCAGCAGCACGGCCAGCACGGGGCCGATGGAGCACAGCGCGACCAGACCGAAGCTGTCGGCCTCCGCCTTGCGGTCGCTTCGCACGTTTGAAACGCCCACGCCCATGGCGAGAATGAACGGCACGGTCATCGGGCCGGTCGTCACGCCGCCGGAGTCAAAGGCGATGCTGAGATAATCGGGGTCGGAAAAGGCGGCGAGCAGGGACACCAGCGCGTAGCAGCCGAGCAGCAGCCAGCGCAGCTTTGCGCCCGTGAGGATGCGCAGCATGCACACGGCCATGAACAGCCCCACGCCCACGCCGACCGTGACGAGAAGAACCGTGCTGCTGATGTGCGGGACGGTCTGCGCCAGGACCTGCAGATCCGGCTCGGCGATCGTGATGGCGAAGCCGAGAAGAAAGCTCACGCCGAGGATGAGGGGCAGGTTTTTGTTGCGGGTCAGCGCCGCGCCGACCTGGTTGCCGATGGGCGTCATGGACTGCTCCACGCCGAGCGTGAACAGTCCCATGCCGACGATCAGCATGAGCGCGCCGATCAGAAAGCACAGCAGGAGATCCGGCTGCATCGGCGCGAAAAACAGGCACAGCAGCGCCACGATCAGTACGATGGGCAAAACGGAAACGGAGGCTTCCTTCAGCTTCTCCGCCGCCGCGGCCCTTGCTTTTCTTGCGGTCTCGTTTTTTATGATAACGCCTCCTTTTCTTCGGATGCGGCCAGACGTCCGGCCGCCAGCAGACGGCGCCGCAGGCGGATGTACTCCTGCGCGTCCTCCGGCCCGAGAGCCTCCAGCAGCGCGGCGATGCGCGCGATGGCCTCGGCCCGCCGCCGCGTGATCGCGGCGCGGCCCGCTTCGGTCAGTTCGACGGGGTGCTTGCGCTCGTCGCCGGGACTGCGCTGCCGCCGTACCCACTGCTTCTGCTCCAGATGCCGCAGCAGCGCGGCGATGCGCGCGGAGCTGACGTGCATGGCGCGGCCAAGCTCGGACGGCAGCGACTGGCCGCGGCCGAGAAGCAGACTCAGCGCAAAAAATTCGCCGCCGGACATATCCGCCAGCGCCGCACCGATGGGAAGATGGTCGAAATCGTTGCGCAGCGAAAGAAGCTCCTGCGCCAGCGCGGGATAATCCATGCGGGCCCCCTTTTTATGGTTGCTAATAGTGTTAGATAAATCATAACACATATCCGCGCGCGATGCAAGGGCGAAAAATGGGAAAAGCCGGCGTGTGCGCGGTTTATCCGGCCTGCGCGGCCGGCGCGTCGGCCTGCCCCGGCGCGGCAGCGAGCTGGCGGCGTATGGCGCGGAAGCGGGCGGGCATCTCGCTGTCGGCCATGCCTTTCGGCGCGTCCACGGTCCCGGCGGCCTTTGCGGTCTCGTAGAACCAGCACTTGTATTCCACGGTCTCCAGCGTGCGCTGCATTTCCTCGAGCTGCCGCTTCAGCGTCTCCCGCTGCCGCCGGAACATTTCCAGCCGCGTGTCGATGGTATCGTCGCCCTGCAGGGCCAGCTCGATGTATTTCCGGATGTCGCGGATGGACATGCCCGCCTTTTTCATGCAGCCGATGATCTGCAGCCACTCAAAATCCGATTCCCGGAACATCCGTATGCCGCCGGACGAACGCTCCACGAAGGGGAGCAGCCCCTCCTTGTCGTAGTACCGGAGCGTGGAGGCGGGAACCTCCAGAAGCTTTGCCGTTTCGCCTACCGTATAGACCATTTTTATCCCCTCCGAAAATTTGAAAAAAGCTCTTGACTTGAAGCATGCTTTAAGTTGTAGAGTATACATGAACTTTAAGAAAACTATACGGCCCGCGCCGCCGCCTGTCAAGCGCGGCGCGGGGAGGACGGCCGGCGGCTGTCTGAAGTTTATTTTTATTGGGAGGCGTTTATCATGAAATACGAAAACCGGGAGGCTTTTGAAAGAGCGAACCGCTTCGGGACCGGGGCGCCCAACACGGCGTATGCGGCGTATTTTATCGGAGAGTCGTTTCTCCATCCCCTGACCGACCCGGCGGGCGGGCTTTTCGCGGCCAACGTGACCTTTGAGCCGGGCTGCCGCAACAACTGGCACATCCATCACGCCGAAAAGGGCGGCGGCCAGCTTCTGCTGTGCACGGCGGGCGAGGGCTGGTATCAGGAGGAAGGGAAGGCACCCGTCAGCCTGAGCGAGGGGAGCGTTGTTATGATCCCCGCGAACGTCAAGCACTGGCACGGCGCGAAAAAGGACAGCTGGTTCAGCCACATCGCCGTGGAGGTGCCCGGCGAGGGATGCCGGAACGAGTGGCTTGAGCCGGTGAGCGGCGAAGAATACGCAAAGCTGTAAAGGAGGAGCGCGGAAATGGCGGTAAAACAGACGGCGGGGCGGGATGCCCTGGGAAAATTCGCCCCGAAATTTGCGGAGCTGAACGACGACGTCCTGTTCGGCGAGGTGTGGAGCCGGGAGGACAAGCTGTCGCTGCGCGACCGCTCGCTCGTCACGGTCGTGGCGCTGATGGCGCAGGGGCTGACGGACGAGAGCTTCCGCTATCATCTGACGGAGGCGAAGAAAAACGGCATTACGAAGGATGAGATCGCGGAGATCGTGACCCATGCGGCTTTTTACTGCGGCTGGCCGAAGGCGTGGGCCGTGTTCCGCATGGCCAAAGAGATATGGAGCGGGGAGGATGAAGCATGATTTTGCAGGAAAGCTATACCCTTTCAAACGGTGTGCGCATCCCGAAGCTGGGGCTGGGTACCTGGTTCATTGAGGACGGCGCGGCGGCGCAGGCCGTCCGCGACGCGGTGCAGCTGGGCTATCGCCTGATCGACACGGCGCAGGCCTACGGCAACGAGCGCGGCGTGGGCGAGGGCGTGCGCGGCTGCGGCCTTGCGCGCGGGGAGCTGTTCGTCGCCAGCAAGGTAGCGGCGGAGCTGAAGACGTATGACGAGGCCGCGCGCTCCATCGACGAGACGCTCGAAAAGATGGGACTCGACTATCTCGACCAGATGATCATCCACTCGCCCCAGCCGTGGAGCGGCTTCCGCGCGGAGAAGCGCTACTTCGAGGAGAACCGCGCCGTCTGGCGCGCGCTCGAGGACGCGCAGGCGGCGGGAAAGGTGCGTGTGATCGGCGTGTCGAATTTCCTGCGCGACGATCTTGAGAACCTGCTCGCGGACTGCCGCGTAAAGCCGATGGTCAACCAGATCCTGCTGCATATCGGCTGCACGGACGCGGCGCTGCTCGACTTCTGCCGCGAGCAGGAGATCCAGATCGAGGCGTATTCGCCCATCGCGCACGGCGAGGCGCTGAAAAACCTCGACATCGCGGCGATGGCGTCGAAGTACGGCGTCAGCCCGGCGCAGCTGTGCGTTCGCTATGCCGTGCAGCTCGGCGCGGTCGCTCTGCCGAAGACCGCGAACCCCGCGCACATGCACAGCAACGCCGCGATTGATTTCGCCATCTCCGACGAGGATATGGAGACGCTGCGGCGCGTAGAGCGCCTGCGGGACTATGGCGAGTTCAACATCTTCCCGGTTTTCAGCGGCAAGCCGCTGGCGTAAAAAGGCTTTGAAAACCGAAGGACAATTTGCTATAATATATCCCACAACGTGTGGCGTTTCTGCGTAAATCCGGTTGCAGAAACGCCGCACGTTTTTGCGGAAATGGGGAAAAGTTCATACAAAAATCGTGCAGCAGAAATGCGTAAGCCCAGATTTCGTGGGCTTACGCATTTCTTATTTTTGAAAAGAAGGGTGAATGGAATGGATACCGGAAATCAGTTCTTGGGGACGGAGCGTATCGGAAAGCTCATGCGGCAGTACGCCGTCCCCTGCATCATCTCGCTGCTGGTGGGCGCACTCTATAACATCGTTGACCAGATCTTTATTGCGAACGCCAGCTACCTCGGCTCCTACGGCAATGCGGCCAACACGGTCGTTTTCCCGCTGACCGTCGTGGCACTGGCCGTCGCCGTCATGGTAGGCGACGGCTGCTGCGCCTTTGTCAGTATGGCGCTGGGCAGAAACGAGACGGAAAGGGCAAAGCGCAGCGTGGGCAATGCCGTCGTGCTGATTATTGCCGGCAGCCTTGTTCTGACGGCAGTATACCTCATTTTTGCGGACGGCATCATCGCCATGTTCGGCGGAACGGTCAACGAAGAAACTTTCCATCACTCGCAGGAGTATTTCTTCTATATCACGCTGGGCATCCCGTTTTATATGTTTGGTCAGGCTATGAACCCGATCATTCGTGCAGACGGAAATCCCAAGTTTGCCATGATCTCCACACTGGCGGGTGCTGTGATCAACATTATTCTTGACCCCATCTTCATCTTTCTCTTCCAATGGGGCATGATGGGCGCGGCTGTCGCCACGGTCATCGGCCAGATGGCAACAGCGTTCCTTGCTGTGTGGTATCTGCTGAACATGAAAATCATCAAGCCTGCATCCGGCGATTATGCCCTGCGGGGAAGTGTCTGCGGACGGATGCTGACGCTGGGGATCACCAGTTTTCTTTCGCAGATCAGTCTGGTGGCGGCCATGGTGGCCATCAACAATATACTCCGCAAATATGGCGCGCTGGACGCCGTGTTCGGGCAGGCGCAATACGCGCAGATCCCCATGGCGGTGGTGGGCATCGTGATGAAGTTCTTCCAGATCGTCATTTCCATCGTGGTGGGTATGGCGGCAGGCTGCATCCCCATCGTGGGCTACAACATGGGCGCGGAGAAGAAGCTGCGCGTCCGGGAATTGTTCACCAGGCTGCTGATTGCCGAAGCACTGGTGGGTGCGGCGGCGCTGGTGCTGGCGGAGGGCTTCCCCCGGCAGCTCATCGCCATTTTCGGTGCTGCCAATGAGAGCAGCTACTATACGGACTTTGCTATTAAGGCGTTCCGCACCTATCTGTGCATGATGGTGCTGGCCTGCGTCAACAAGGCGTGCTTTATCTTCCTGCAGGCAGTCGGCAAAGCGATGGCATCCACGCTGCTGTCCATGTTCCGTGAGGTGGTGTTCGGTGTTGGCTTTGCCCTGCTGCTGCCGGTGTTCTTCGGTTTGGACGGTGTACTGTATTCCATGCCGGTGTCGGATGTTCTCACGTTTTTCATCGCCGTGTACATTCTCCGGCGGACCTATCGGGAGCTGGGCGCGGCCGGGGAAAAGGGCGCGTGAAAAAAGCCGCGGCGGCCGACGCGAATCGGAAGCACGGGTGTGGAAGTCAGGCCTTTTGGCGCAGAGGCTGCCATGTGGATGCGGCAGGGAAGAACGAGAGAATGATACAGGACCACATCCGAAATCCGTTGGAGGATGACGGTACCAGCGGCCGGGTATCGCTGAAAGAGCTCTGCGACCCGTTTACGAGTGAAAAATGAAATAAGGCCAAAAAACAGGCAGCCGCGTCCAGCGGCTGCCTGCAATAGTGACGCGATGTTGAACCATCCATACTTCTTAGAGGGAGCAGCAGGTGCTGCCCCAAACCTTTGATCGAACGGTTCCCGTCCGGCTGCGCCCTGCGCTGCAGGGCCGCTTTTTCAGCGTCCGTTCGTCAAGCGCTTTCTTCGCCGCTCTGCGGAGGATAAGGCGGCTCTCCTGCGCGTCGCAAAACTTCTGCGCGGGAATAAGATCTCAGTCGTTTCCGGGCAGAAACTTGTCCAGCTCCGCCGTGACCAGGGCGTTGTGCCTCACCTGGGGGGCATCATAGCGGCGGCCCCGGGCCACCACCAGGTCGATGTTCCGCAGGGCCCGGAGATCCGCCAGAGAGTCCTCCCGGGTCACGATCAGATCGGCGCATTTGCCCGCCTCGATGGTGCCGGTGACGGCGCCGAGGCCCATGACCTCCGCGGCCCGGCCCGTGGCGGTGTGGAGGGCGAAGGCGTTGGAGACGCCCACATACTTCCGGAAGTAGCACAGTTCCCGCCAGAAGTCGTACTGGGTGATCCAGGGGCAGCCCACATCATTGCCCAGGACCACGGGAATGTCGTTTTCCAGGGCCGCCCTGGCGCAGGCGATGATGCCCTCGAAGACCACGTTGCCGTTGAACTGCTCCACCTCGGTGGCGTTGGTGACGGAGCGGTCGAAGAGGGCGTAGGGCAGGGCCGGGGAAAGGGTCGTGCAGAGGCAGGCGCCCCGGTCCCGGAAGAGGCGGATAAGATGCTCATCCAGCTTCGCCCCGTGCTCGATGGAGTCCACGCCGTTCTCCAGCGCCACCCGGACGCCCTCAGTGGACTCCACATGGGCGGCCACGGGGAAGCCCAGGCTGTGGGCCCGGTCGCAGACGGCCTTCACCATCTCCGGCGGCATTTTCAGCTCCCCGGGGACGCCCCTGGCCCTGGCGTCCAGGACGCCGCCGGTGATCATCAGCTTGATGAGGTTCACGCCCTGCTCCTTCGCCCGGTCCACCTGACGGAGGGCCTGGGGGATGTCCTTCGCCGCCACGGCGACGGAGCCCGCCATGTGCCCGCCGGGGACGGAAATGCCCTCGTTGGCGGCCAGGATGCGGGGGCCGGGTCTCTTTCCGGCGGCGATCTCGTCCCGGAGGCGGGTATCGAAGTTCCCCAGACCGCCCACGGTGCGGATGGTAGTGACGCCGCTCATGACCTCCAGCCTGGCAAAGCCCGCTACCACCCGGTAGGCCGCCGCCCGGGAGAGGCCGGTGCCCATCAGGCGGCGGACCAGCTTCTCGTTGTCCCGCTGCTTCTTCTGGGGCTTGCCGTTGCCCGCCAAGTGGACATGGAGGTTGATAAGCCCCGGCATCAGGTACTTGCCCTCCAGGTCTACAGGCTCAAAGCCCGTCGGAATGCTCTCCTCCGGGACGATGCCCACAATGGTCTCGCCGTCCGTCAGGACCGCCAGGCCATCCCGGGGCAGCATGTCCCGGGTGCCGTCCAGCAGATGGGCGCTGCGATAGGCGTATTTCATGGTTTCCCGCTCCTTTCGCCGCGGATGCGGCGGTTCTCTCGATGGGACTGATGGTAGCACATTTCAGACCGTTCCGCAAGAGAAGGGCGATCCTCCTGTCGGCGGGTAGCGCCTGCCGGAAGCGCTGCGTGAGCTTCGGAACGACGTCCCCGAAGCGGGCAGACGCTGCGCTGAGGTTATAAATATGCCGGAAAACGCGAGACACTGAAGGAATGGAAAATCGGATCGCAGGCGCGAAAATGACGCACGGCTGCGGACTTCCAAAATCGAGTAAAAATTCGGATGAAGCACACAGCCATCGGCATGGCTGCCCAACGGATATGCCGATGGCTGTTTCATTTTCTGCTTGATTTTGCACCAAAGGCTTCCAGCAGGATTATCAGGAGTTACAGAGAACCCCGCACCGTGCGTTTACAGGACGCATGGCGCGGGGCGCTTTTGTGGTTTTTGACAGATGATTACAGGATGGAATTTATACCGTAACATTCGGATTTGTGTACTGCCCATGCTTCTTGGTGTTTTTGCCGTACTGAATGGCAAACTTCGGGCAGCGGTGCAGGCAGCCGAGACACATCACGCATTTACTCTTGACCCAGACAGGTCGCTTGTCTTGCATTTCAATGGCCTGCACAGGACACTTTCTGGCGCACAGACCACATCCGACACAAGTGTCCTCTACACGAAAGTTTATAGTGCGCCGTACTTTTCTGTTATAAATTGGTTCGGCAATCCATTCAGTAATGAAAGCCGGGGTGCGAGGCGACATATAACGGTTCTTATTGCGTTCTTTGACGCTGCGGATAATGCGGCTGATTTCGGGCTCGGTGTTTTTGGTGTACTTAGCAACTTTTTCCGGGGTGGAAAGGTCAAAGATAGGAGTCCATGTATCTGCCATTTGAACAGAATAGTAGGCATCTATTTTTCGACCGCGAATTGCCTTGTTTGCTATTGCGCCAGATGCACCGGGCGTTGTCCCATAAGTGGCGATATAGTACAAGTATTCTGTTTGAAAAGATGCTTTTTCAAGAAATTCTTTTACAATACTCGGCAGCCCCCAATCATAAGTGGGTGAGATGATTCCGATCGTTTTATTGGAAAATGTGTATTGGTCATTCCGAACACAATCCACAATGGACAGCAGCTCTTGTTTCTCAGACTGTATAAGCCGAGCCGCAACATATTTACAGTTTCCTGTCGCAGAAAAATAAAGAATCATTTGTTCCCCTCCACCAAATTCTGATTTATCAGCCTATTCCATTTAATAAATTATAGCATGGTATTATGAACAAATCCATTCTTGTCAACAACTCCGAATCAGTCTTAGCCCTGTACACAGGACGCGCCTTTGCACTTCGCGGAATCGGACGACGACCAGCCAAACCGCAAAAGGTCACGCGAAGCCGCGCACCGGCTGCACGATGCGGTGAAGCGTGGAACGGTGTGATCCATACACGCAGACAACAAATACTTCATGAGTCAGGCAAGCGCTGATTCTTTCCTGCCTGATTTCAAGCTCTTTTGTCCAAAATCTCTGCGAGCCCGAAGGGGTTTACGGCTTCATGAAAATTCAATTTCTTATCTTAAATATTTGGTCGAGTTTTGCATTTTATCAGTTATAACTTATAAATTAGCAATTTCGACATTGAGATTCACCTGTAAGTGTGCTATACTATAGTCAGCCACGGAAAGGGGGCTTAGAGTTATGATCAAACGCGAACTGTATATGAACCGCATCCGTCCATTTATCGGAACGGAACTGATCAAAGTCATGACCGGTATCCGCCGCTGCGGGAAGTCGGTCATGTTGGAGCTGATCAAGCAGGAACTCATGGAGTCCGGTGTCAGCCCGACGCAGTTTATCTCCATCAATTTTGAAGATATGAGCTATTCCCACCTGCAAACCGCGCAGGCGCTGCACGACGAGATCAGCAAACGCGCCAAGGAGATCGGCGGCAAGGTCTACCTCTTTTTCGATGAGATTCAGGAGGTCAAGGACTGGGAGAAGT
>CAKTQV010000014.1 GCA_934597255.1 uncultured Oscillospiraceae bacterium | reverse complement strand
AAGATTAGACATAAACAAATCCTCCGCATGGTCTAAGCCATACGGAGGATTAACTGTTTTACGGACACCCGTCTATTGCGGCGCAGAGGCTTTTGGGTTGTAGGCGGGTCAAAGCTCGTCGGGGTCGCCGAAGAGCATATGCTCAACATAGGAGTCGTTGAATCCGGGGTCGCCGGCGAGGCGGACGTGCCGGGCCGCGGCAGCGATCCGCCGTGTGCGGCCGATGGCGTCCGTGTCGAGAAGAAGCCGCGCCGCGCCGTCCAGCGCCGCGTTTCCGACGATGCGGGCGCGCCCGGCGAGAGAGGCCGGAAGAAGGCCGATGGCGGCGGCGCTGGCGGGATCCATGTGGCTGCCGAAGCCGCCGGCGACGTAAAAATCACGGACGTCGTCCGGGCGGACGCCGGCGCGGTGCAGCAGCGTGTCGATGCCCGCGGCGATCGCGGCCTTGGCAAGCTGCACGGCGCGGACATCGGCCGGCTGGAGCGAAAGTCCGTCCGCGAGCCGGAGCGGGCCGGAGGCCGCGCCGGTGGGGGAGATGTCCTCCGTTTCCAGAAACGCCGCGACCGCGTCGATCAGACCCGAGCCGCACAGGCCGGCCGGCGGCCGGCCGCCGATGGTGTGCACGCGAAGCTGCCCGCCGTCCAGCCATACGCGGTCGACCGCGCCGTCCACGCTGCCGCAGCCGCAGGAGATGCCCGCGCCCTCAAAGGCGGGGCCCGCCGCCGTGGAGGCGACGCGGAGTGTGCCGCCGTGCCACAGGGCGATCTCGCCGTTCGTTCCGATATCGCACAGCAGCGCGGTGTCGGCCCGCTCGCACATCCCGCTGGCCAGCACGGCGCAGCTTATGTCCGCGCCGACAAACGCGTTCAGACACGGCGGCAGATAGGCCGGCCGGCCGAGAAGGCGCATCCCGACGTCAAAAAGCGTGTCGGCCTCGAACGGCGCGCGCGAAAGGGAGAGCGGGCTGCGGCCGGTCAGAAGGTAGAGCATGGTCGTATTGCCGGCGACGACGAGAGGCCCGACGTCCTCCTCCGCGATCGACGCATCAGCGCAGACGGAGGAGAGAAGCGCGCGCAGCGCGTCCGTTATCTGCGCCTGCATCGCCTCAAGCCGTCCGTCGAGAGCCGCGCCGATGCGGCCCATCACGTCCGCCGCCGCGGAGATCTGCGGATTCGGCATCCCGGCCGCGCCGAGACAGCGGCCGGAGGAAAGCTCAAACAGCTTCAGCGCGACGGTGGTCGTGCCGATGTCGGCGGCGGCGCCATATCGGCCGGGCATGGGCCGGGGCGCCGGGACGGCGGCTTCGCCGCCCAGCTCGATCTGGCGCAGGGCCTGCCGCTGCGGCAGATAAAGCTGCGCGTCGCCCAGAAGCACGGCCTGGCACGAAAGACGTCCGCCCGCGCGCCGTTCCTGTTCGTTCATGGGCGCGGCGGCGCCTGTGAGCGTCACGGCGCACTTGCCGCACAGGCCCCGTCCGCCGCAGGGGTGCGGCACGGCCGCGCCGGCCCGCTCCAGAAGCGCGGACAGAGGCGCGGGCGGATCAAAGGTCAGTGTCTGCGGCGTCCCGCCGCCGTGTATCGTAAGCTGGGCCATGTTCGCTCCCCTCCGTCAGCACGAGGCCGAAATAGGTAACGGTATTCGCGCCGTTTATGTAGCTCAGGCCGCAGTCCTTCGCGGCGCTGTATACGTCGATGCCGAAGCCCTCCAGCGAGGAGAGCGCCCGGCCGGGACGGCGGCAGGGCTCGCCGTCCGGCGCGGTGCAGCGGCGGCAGAGATGGCAGCCGCCGGCCGTCAGATGAAGAAAGCGGCCCCGGCCGTTGAGCGCGTTCTCGATGCGCTGGCTCAGCTGCGCGTGCGCGGCGGCCGCGGCCATCATGCCCTCAAAATCAAAGCTGTCCTCCAGCGGGGCGACGGATTGGTATAATACGCCGCCTCCGCACGCGCGCACATGGGCCATGCACTCGTCGATCGGGCCGATATGCGGCGGGCACACCCAGCAGCGGCCATAAGAGCCGCAGGCGTTTTTTTCGCACAGGTCCCGGAACTCGCGGCGCAGGACAAGCCCGGAAGCGTCGATGGGCGCGGCCGAAGCCGCGCCGCAGTCGTATATCAGGCGAAGAAGTCCGGCCGTGTCCATGCCGCGTCAGGCGCAGTAGCTCGCGGCCAGATCGGCCGCGCTGGCTGCGTCGGGCGTGTAGCCGTCCGCGCCGATCTCGTCGCAGTAGGCCTGCGTCACGGGAGCGCCGCCGATCATGATCTTCACCCGCTCGCGGATGCCGGCGTTCTCGGTGGCCTCCACGACCTCGCGCATGGCGGGCATCGTGGTCGTCAGCAGCGCCGAGCAGCAGATGATCTGGCAGTCGGAATCAATGGCCGTGCGGACAAAGGTCTCCGGCGCAACGTCCGTTCCGAGGTCGATGACCTCCAGCCCCTTGCTCTCCAGCATCATCCGCACAAGGTTTTTCCCGATGTCGTGCAGGTCGCCCCGCACCGTGCCGATGCAGGCGCGTCCGGCGGCCTTCGTGCCGCTTGCGGCCAGGATCGGCTTGAGCAGCGCCGCGCCCTGGTTCATGGCGCGCGCCGCCACGAGCACCTCGGGCACAAAGACCTCGTTGTTTTTGAATTTTTCGCCGATCACGGCCATGCCGCTGAGCAGCCCCTGCTCAAGAATGGACTGTGCGTCCAGCCCATCGTCGATGGCCTGCTGGACGAGAAGCTTGACCTGCTTGGCCTTTCCGGCCTGAAGCGCGCGGGATATTTCGTTGAGATCTGTCATATCGTCCTCCTGTGAAAGGGTTTATTCAAACAAAAAGGCGGGGTACTGTTCGTAGGCGCCGTATTTCGGGCTTGGAAGGGGCGGCAGCGCCGCGTTTGGATCGGAGGACGGCGCGGGTTTTTCCAGAAATACGAGACGGTCGCCGTACTGACGGCGGAGCGCGGGGAAATCGTTGCATTCCTCCTGCCCGTCCCAGGCGTCCGCGCCCATCTCCACCATGTCGCCGACGAGCGGGGCGATGGCACCGCAGGAGTGCTGCGCCGCGATGGCGCCCTGGGCGTGGATGGCGTCGTAAATGCGCCGGATGTGGGGCTTGACGACCTGCCGCCACAGCTCCGGGTTCATGAAGGTGCTGCGCGCCGTGCCCCAGTCGTCGTGGAAAAGATAGACGTCCGGCCGGGCGCATTCGCCTATTTTTTCGATCAGCGCGATCTTGTAGTCGGCGATGGCGCCGAGCAGATCGGAGAAATCCTCCGGGTCGGTGATGAGATTGACGAGACAGTCCTCAAAGCTGGTCAGCTCGGTCGCGCGCTCGAACGGCCCGGTGTACAAGACGACGTTGACGATGCGCCGGCTGCGGTCCACGGCCGCCGCGTCGGCGCGCAGCGAGTCCCAGTCGAATTTTTCGATGTTGGGGAAGCGGACCTGCGAGCGCCAGTCCTCGATGTCGTCGTAGACCGGCTTCTGGCCGACGGTGTAATGGCTGAAGCCGTCGGTCGCGCTCCAGTGGACGCCGAACACATCGTAGCCCGAACCGAACATGGGCCGCTCGCACACGGGGATGTCCAGCGTCGTGACAAGATCGGAGCTTCCCATCAGGCACAGCTGCACGGGATCGGGCTTGTGGTCATAGGCTTCGTGACGGAGAAAGTGCAGCGCGTTTTCCTTTTCGGTCATGGCTTGTCCCTCCTGCGGCGCATTTTTTTCACTTAATTTGTATTATAGCAAAACCGCGCGCGCTTTCCAAGGCGAAAAACTACGTGATTTTGTATTTTATAACGAAATGACCGGCGCAGGAAGCAAAGCGGAGGGGCCGGGCCGGGAAGACGAGAAAAAAGTTCCAAGGGTGGTTGACAAAACCGGTACACGGCGTTATAATGCAACCAACCTACTAAATTAGTTGGTTGAAAGGAAGGGCGCGGTATGGTGCAGCTTCGATGTCGGGCGCAGGCCGTCTGAAGGAAACCATCGGAAAAGGCGATCCGAATGGAAATTTTTTAAATTATTTAATTGAAGGAGAAGCGTATCATGTCTGCTGTTTATACATCCGCCGATCAGCTGATCGGAAAAACCCCGCTGCTGGAGCTGCGGAATCTGGAGAAGGAATACGATCTGAAGGCGAAGCTCGTCGCCAAGCTGGAATACTTCAACCCCGCCGGCTCGGTCAAGGACCGCGTGGCCAAGGCCATGATCGACGACGCGGAGGCCCGCGGCGTGCTGGGCCCCGGCTCCGTCATCATTGAGCCGACCTCCGGCAACACCGGCATCGGCCTTGCCTCCGTGGCAGCCGCGCGCGGCTACCGCATCATCATCGTCATGCCGGAGACCATGTCCGTGGAGCGCCGCCAGCTCATGAAGGCCTACGGCGCGGAGCTTGTGCTCACGGAGGGGGCCAAGGGCATGAAGGGCGCCATCGCCAAGGCGGAGGAGCTGGCCCGGGAGATCCCCGGCGGCTTCGTGGCCGGCCAGTTTGTCAACCCCGCGAACCCGAAGGCGCATCTTGAGACGACCGGGCCGGAGATCTGGGAGGACACCGACGGCGCGGTGGATATCTTTGTGGCCGGCGTCGGGACCGGCGGAACGGTGACCGGCGTGGGACAGTATCTCAAGAGCAAAAACCCGGCCGTCCGCGTCGTGGCGGTCGAGCCGGCGGGATCGGCCGTCCTGTCCACGGGCGTGGCCGGCTCGCACAAGATCCAGGGCATCGGCGCGGGCTTCGTGCCCGATGTGCTCGACACGTCGGTCTACGACGAGATCATCCCCGTGAAGGATGAGGACGCCTTTGCCGTCGGCCGGCAGATCGGCCGCCGGGAGGGCGTGCTGGTCGGCATTTCGTCGGGCGCGGCCGTGTGGGCGGCCATCGAACTGGCCAAGAAACCGGAAAACGAGGGAAAGACCATCGTGGTGCTGCTGCCGGACACCGGCGACCGCTATCTTTCCACGCCGATGTACGCCGACTGAAAGTAAAAAACAAAAAAGCAAGCGCGGGCGGCCGTTTCCGGCCGCCTTCGCGGTAGATGGAGGAAAATGGAATGGCGACGGTTCGGGCCATATGCGTCAGCGAGGTGCGCGGCGTACAGAAGCGGGAAGTGAGCGAGGCGTATCTGCGCCGGGAGCACGGCGTTGAGGGCGACGCGCACGCCGGTCCGTGGCACCGGCAGGTCAGTCTGCTGAGCGCATCGAGCGTGGAGCGGCTCCAGGAGCGCGTGGATTTTCCGCTCGTGCCGGGGGCGTTCGCCGAAAACATTCTGGTCGACGGGCTGGACGTGTGGACGCTGCCGGTGGGCACGCGCCTTACCGTCGGCGGGGCGCTGTGCGAGGTCACGCAGATCGGCAAGCAGTGCCACAACGACTGCGCCATCCGCCGCGCGGCGGGCGACTGCGTGATGCCGCGCGAGGGCGTGTTCGTGCGCGTGCTGCGCTCGGGCGCGGTGAAAAAGGGAGATGCGGTGGCGCTCGTGAAGCCGGAGAGCGGGGAGGACGCGGTGTGAACGTCTACGCGGACAACGCCGCGACGACGGCGATGAGCCGGACGGCCATCGAGGCCATGCTGCCCCTTTTCGACCGGGATTACGGAAATCCCTCCAGTCCGCACCGTATGGGCCGCCGGGCGGCGGCCGCGCTGCAGCAGGCCCGCGAGCGCGTGGCCCGCTGCCTCGGCGCGCAGCCGGGGGAGATATACTTCTGCTCCGGCGGCAGCGAGGCGGACAACTGGGCGCTGTTTTCGGCGGCCGAGGCGGGCGCGCAGGCGGGAAAGCGGCATATTCTTTCCACGGCCATCGAGCACCCGGCGGTGCGGCGTCCGCTGGAGGCGCTCCGGGAGCGCGGCTTTGAGATCGAGCTTCTGCCGGTGAACGGGGACGGCTTTGTGACGGAGCGGCAGGTATCCGACGCGCTGCGCGGGGACACCTGCCTTGTCAGCGTTATGTATGCCAACAACGAGATCGGCACGATCCAGCCCGTCCCGGCGATCGGGGCGCTGTGCCGGGAACGCGGCGTGCCGTTTCATACCGACGCCGTACAGGCGGCCGGTCAGCTTCCCATCGACGTTCACGCCCAGAATATCGATCTGCTCAGCCTCTCGGCGCACAAATTTCACGGGCCGAAGGGCGTGGGGGCGCTTTACGCGCGGCGCGGCGTCCCGCTTGTGAGCTGGATACGCGGCGGCGGGCAGGAGCGGGGCCGCCGCGCCGGGACGGAAAACCTTCCGGCCATCGCGGGCATGGCGGCCGCGCTGGAGGAGGCCTGTCTCGGCATGGAGGAGAACACGGCCCGGCTGACGGCTCTGCGCGAGGAGCTGATCGACCGGCTTTCCGCCCTGCCCGGCAGCCGGCTCAACGGCAGCCGGACGGGCCGATTGGCCGGAAACGTGAATTTCTGCTTCGACGGGGCGGACGGAGAGAGCCTTCTCATTGTGCTCGATAGGCAGGGCGTGTGCGCCGGCAGCGGCAGCGCCTGTTCGTCGGGGGCGATCGAACCGAGCCATGTCCTGCGGGCGATCGGACGGACGCCGGAGCAGGCTCGCACGGCGCTGCGGCTGAGCCTGTGCGCGTGGAACACACGGGAGGAGACGGAGTACATCGCTGCGGCGGTGGAGTGCGCCGTGGCCCGTCTGCGGGACGGACGCCGGGAGGCGCGGCCGTGACGGAGCGGGTGCTGATCGCCATGAGCGGCGGCGTGGATTCGAGCGTCGCGGCCTATCTGATGAAGGAGAGCGGCTATGACTGCGTGGGCGCGACGATGGCGCTCGTGCGCAGCGAGGATACCGGGAGCGGACGGGAACGGGCCTGCTGCTCGCTCGACGCGGTGGAGGACGCCCGCAGCGTGGCCTGCCGGCTGGGGATACCCTATTATGTGTTCAATATGCGTCCCGCGTTTCAGAAGGAGGTCATCGACTGCTTCGTATACGCCTACGAGCACGGCGAGACGCCGGAGCCGTGCATCGACTGCAACCGGTATCTGAAATTCGACCGCCTGTATGAACGCGCGCGGCTGCTGGGCTGCGGGCTCGTGGCCACGGGGCATTACGCCCGCATCGAGCGGGAGGACGGACGATGGCTGCTGAAAAAGGCGGCCGACCCGCGCCGCGACCAGAGCTATTTTCTGTGCACCATGACGCAGGAGCAGCTGGCGCGTACGCGCTTTCCGCTCGGCGGTCTGTGTAAGGAGCAGACGCGGCGCATCGCGGCCGAACAGGGCTTTTACAACGCCGGGCGGCCGGACAGTCAGGATCTGTGCTTCGTGCCGGACGGCGACTATGCCGGCTTTATCGAGCGCTGCACAGGGCGGAAAAGTCCCGCCGGCGATTTCGTGGACGCGCAGGGACGCGTGCTCGGCCGCCACCGGGGCGTGATACGCTACACGGTTGGCCAGCGGCGGGGGCTGGGCGTCAGCGCCGGACGGCCGCTGTATGTTCAGCGGATCGACGCGGCGGAAAACCGCGTGGTTTTGTGCGGGGAGGAAGGGCTGTATACGCGGCGGGCGGAGGCGGAAGGCTTTAACTGGATCGCCTTTGAGAAGCCGCCTGCGCGGCTGCGGGCCGAGGCCAAACTGCGCGCCGGGCACGGCGGGGCGCCGGCGGAGGTATGGACCGGAGCGGACGGGCGCGTCCGCGTGGAATTTGACGAGCCGCAGCGGGCCGTAACGCCCGGGCAGGCGCTGGTGCTGTACCGGGGGGAAACGGTGCTCGGCGGCGGCGTGATACGCGCGGCGGAGCCGGCGTGCTGACGAATTACAACAAAGAAAGAAAGGCGGAGGAAGAACATGATCTCAACCAGAGGGCGCTACGCGATCCGCGTTATGATCGACCTGGCCGAGCACAGCGCCGGCGGCTATGTTCCCATGAAGGAGGTGGCCCGGCGGCAGGAGATATCGCTGAAGTACATCGAGCGCATCATGCCGCTGCTGACGCAGGCGCATCTGGTGCAGGGCGTGGCCGGAAAGGGCGGCGGCTACCGGCTGTGCCGTCCGCCGGAGGCCTATCATCTGGGCGAGATCCTGCGCATCACGGAGGGCGATCTTGCGCCGGTGTCCTGTCTGGCGCCCGGCGCGCCGCCGTGTCCCCGCGCGGCCTCGTGCCAGACGCTGCCGGTGTGGGAGCGGTTTTATCGGATGACGAACGACTATTTTGACTCCATCTCGCTGGCGGAGCTGCTTGCGCGGCCGGACGGCGGGGATTATGTGATCTGAAGCGGCGGCGTCCGTTCCCGGATGGGAACGGACGCTTTTCTTTTTGGAAATAAAGAGGAATATTGCGGTTCTCATCCGAAGCGCGCTGTGTTATAATATAAACGATTTCCCGGCAGAAATTTTTTGTATCAGGAGAGCTTGCTATGAAAAAATGGATTGCAATGCTGACGGCGCTGGTGCTGGCGCTGTCCCTCGGCGGCGGCGCGCTGGCGGCGAGCGGGGAGACCGCGCCCGTCGTGACGGCGGAGGCGCAGGCGTGGTGGGACGCCTTTGAGGTGCCGGAGGGTATGGAGGATGTGACGCTTTACCCGGATGAGGATCTGGCGCTGCGCGAGAAGAATTACGAAACGGTCTGCCGCTTCATGCAGGGGCTGAGCCCGTACCTGTTCATGCTGTATGACGACGGCGTCGTGACCGGCGTGGCCTACGATTTCTCCCGGACGGAGGACGCCATGCGCAACTCGAACCTTGCCTTCCAGCTCATGCTCGACGCCTCGAACGCCGAGAGCTATCCCGACTGGACCTGGAGCAGCATCGAGGTGTACCAGTCCGAGGACCCGAACGTGTTCCTGATCGAATGCGACGGCAGCGGCACGCTGTATGAGGACGGCCAGCCCGTGCGCACGCACACCGACCATTATCTGCACCGCTTCACGCTCAACGACGGGAAGATCGCGGAATACATCGAATACAATAATCCCATCCAGGAGCTTCTGGAGATGGGCGTAGACGTGCCCGGCCCCGGCGTCATGCCGTCCGGCGGCTCCGGCGAGGCCAGCGGGGAGACCAGCGGCGAAGCCTCGGCCGAACCGCACGGAAAGCCTTCCGGCGAAGCCAGCGGAGAACCCTCCGGCGAGGCGTCGGGCGAAGCGTCCGGAGAGCCCTCCGGCGAAGCGTCGGGCGAAGCGCTCACGGCGGAGGAGCAGGCCTGGTGGGACGGCTTTGAGGTGCCGGAGGGCATGGACGGCGTCCGTCTGTTCCCGGATGAGGCTCTGGCGCTGCGCGAGAAGAATTACGAAACGGTCTGCCGCTTTATGGTCAATCTCAGTCCGTATCTCTATCTTCTGTATGCCGACGAGTTCTCCACGGGCGTGGCCTACGATTTCGGCGGCACGACCAACCCGTTCGATCCCGTCATGTGCACCGATCTGACGATGCAGAAGGCGCTCGACGCCTCGAACGCGCAGACCTATTCCGACTGGAGCTGGAGCGATTACCGCGTTTATCAGTCCGACGACCCGAATGTGTTTCTCGTGGAGTGCGACGGCGGCGGCAATGGCCACAGCGACCACTATGTCCACAAGTTCGTTCTCACGGACGGACGGATAAGCCAGTACGTCGAGTTCAACTCGCCCCTGAACGAGCTGATCGAGGGTGGGTATGAGGTCCCGGATTTTCATTGAAAAAGCATGAATAAAACCAAAGAGACAGGCCGGAAACGGCCTGTCTCTTTGCATATATATCAATACTCGGCTTTTTTGCAGTAGGCGATGAAGCGGCGCGTCATGGGCGCGGCGGCGCGCATATTCTTCACGGCGATGCCGAGCTCGCGGGAGCACGGCGGATCGAGCGGCAGCGCGCGGATGTCGTCGGCAAAGCGCAGAAAGCTCAGCTCCGGCAGTATGCTCACGCCGAGCCCATGGCCGATCATCGAGGCGATGATGCCGTCGTCCACGGAGTCGATGCGGATGTAATCGCGCTCCGGCTCCGCCGGCAGGATGCGGTCGAGATCCTCGTCTGCCGAGCGGATGAACGACCCCTTCAGAAGCTGCTGCACGCGGATGGGCCCGTCCTGCACGGGGTAATCCCGCGGCACGGCGGCCAGCAGAGGCTCGCGCCGCAGCGGGATCCATTCAAAGCCCCGCGCCGTCGTCGCGTCCACGAACGCCAGCTCCACGCTTCCGTCGTCGAGCCAGCGGCGCAGCTCGTCCGTCTGCACGCGGATGTCGGCCGAAACGCCGGGGTGGAGCGCCGTGAAGCCGGCGATGATGCCCGGCAGCCAGCTGTAGGCGATGCTGGCGAAGGCGCCGATGCGGATATGCAGCCCGTTCTGGGCGAGGGTCTTTGCCTGCGCCGCGAGCGCGTGGTCGGCGGCGGCCGCGCGCCGGATGTAGGGCAGAAGCTGCTCGCCCTCGGCCGTCAGGCGCACGCCCCGGTAATCGCGCACGGTCAGGCGGCATCCAAGCTCCGCCTCCAGGCTGTCGATCGCATAGCCCAGGCCGGACTGCGTGTAGCCGAGGGCCTCCGCCGCCCGGCTGAGACTGCCGGCCTTCACGGCGGCCAGCAGAGCGTCCAGTTTTTTTGCGTCCATAACGGCCTCCTTTAACTATAAGATATTCTTATACCCCTATCATAAAGCCCCGCTTGGCAGAAATCAAGAGGCGTGCTAGGATAAATACAGAAAAAAGAGCGCCTGCGGGCGCCGGAACGGAAAGGGAGGCTATTGCCATGAAGAAGGAAAATGTTATGGGATTCAGCGTTGAAACGATCAAATCCAAGGACGAGGCGGTGCAGCAGGTCATGAGCGGCAACGTCCGCAGCGCCGGCAGCACCATCGGCGCGGGCGCCTTCGGCGGTATGAACCAGGCCGGCCAGGAAAAGGCCGACGCCTTCAACGCGAAGGATCATCTGTAAAAAAACAAAGCACAGAGCCGGGCGGGAGCTTCCCGCCCGGTATTTTTTTATCCAAACGGTTGACAGCTGTAGACCAATGTGTTATAAGTGGTTTACAGCTGTAGAACGATCAGAGGAGGGAAAGCCGATGGACCGGCAGATCTATGCGGGTGAATGGAAGATCATGGAGTATCTGTGGGCCGGCGCGCCGCGCACGCTCATGCAGATCGTGCACGCCATGGCGGAGGAGACCGGCTGGGCCAAAAGCACGGTGGTCACGATGGTCGGACGGATGCAGGCCAAGGGGCTCGTCCGCTACGAGGAGGGCGGCCGCGCGCGGCTCATCTATCCCGCCGTCAGCCGGGACGAGGCCGCGAACGCGGAGGCCGACGGGCTTATCAACAAGGCGTTTCACGGCAGCGCCGGGCTTCTGATGGCGTCGCTGCTGGAGAGCCGCCGGCTTCCGCGGGAGGAGATCGACGCGCTGTACGCGCTTTTGAAGAAGGCGGAGGAGGAACGGAATGCTTGAAATACTTCTTGGCTCGTCGCTGCTGATCGTGGTTTTGGCGCTTTTGCGGCTGGCGCTGCGCGGGCGCATCCGCGCGCGGCTGCAATATGCGCTGTGGCTGCTGGTGCTGGCGCGGCTTCTTGTGCCGGTGACGCTGTTTGACGCGCCGGAGCCGGTGTCCGGGGCGGTGGAGCCGGTCGCGCGGCGGATCGAAAGCGGTCTGGGGTTGTCCTATGACCGGACTGACAGTACGGACTATCTGCCGGAGACGGCCGGGGCCGCACCGGCGGAGACGGTCCGGCATCCGGTCGGGACGGCCGGGATCCTGCGCGCCGTGTGGTACGGCGGTATGGCGCTGACAGGGATGTGGTTTTGTTATGTAAACCTGCGGATGGCGCGCCGCCTGCGGAAAGGGCGAAGGAAATATCCCGTGGACGCGCCCGTGCCCGTCTATGTGGCGCCGGGTGCGCCGGGGCCGTGTCTGTTCGGGCTTTTCCGCCCGGCGATCTATCTGACGGAGCAGGCCGTTTCGGACGCCGAGCAGGCCCGGCAGATCGTCGTTCACGAGCGGATGCACCTGTGCCACGGCGACTGCGTGTGGGCGCTGCTGCGGGGCGTGTGTCTGGTGATATGGTGGTTTGACCCGCTGGTGTGGCTGGCGGCGGCGCTGTCGCGGCGCGATTGTGAGCTTGCCTGCGACGAGGCGACGGTCCGCGCGCTCGGAGAGGAGTGCCGCTACGATTACGGCCGCACGCTGCTGGGCATGGCCGCGGCGCGTGCCGGTGCGTCGGAGCTGCTGTGCGGCGCGACGACCATGAGCGGCGGCCGGCGGGCGCTGGCAGAGCGCATCCGCGCCATTGCCAGGCCGAAAAACTCCGCCGCTCTGTGCGCGGCGGCGCTGGCTCTGGCGCTTCTGGCCGGGGGCTGCGCCTTTGCCGGAACAAGGGAGGCGGCCGGGAAGAGCGCGGAGACGGCGGACGAGGAGACGATGAGCGCGGAGGAAGAAATGCCCCTCGGGCACTTTTCGGACGAGCTTATGCGCCTGTATGACGAGCTGGGGGCGTTTTCGTCCGCGGCGGAGGTCCGTCTCGACTGCGAAAGCGAGACCGCCGCGGCAGCGTACCGCGCGGCGGCGGAGCCGGACTGGCTGCTGTCGTTTGAGGATGTCGTCTACTGCACGGATTCGTGGACGGCGGAGTACGGCGTTTCGCTCCCGGAGGGCGAGCCGTCCGCCTGCATCACGATCGTCAATGCGGCGGGCGATGAGCTGTACGTCCGCGACGACGCCGATTCTCTGTACGTCCGCCGGGCGGACGGCCGCGTTGACCGCTACACCGGGCCGGACGGGCGCTTTTTGCTGGAGGGGCTGTGGTATTGGGCGGCGGCCATGAGCGCGCCGGCGGCCGGCGCACCGGTCGAGATTGCGGCGGGCGGCGAGATACCCCTTTCGGAGCTGATACCGGCGGCGGGAGCGGCATACTGGTACTGCTCCGACTATGCGCTGGCCCGCCTGGCGGACGGGGACGGCGCGGCGGCTCATCCGCGGATCGATAACGGCCGGCTCCTGCCGCAGTCGGCCGGAAGCTGTCTCATCGCCTGCGCGGACACGGAGGGGCGGGGCCTCGGCACGCGGCTTGTCGTCATCCGGGAGACGGCCTCCGGCCCGGACGGGAGCGGGGGCGATGCGGCCGCCGCGCTCGCGCCCTTTGCGCAGCCGGTCTCTGTGGAGGTATATCCGGCCGGCTATACGCTTCCGGCGGATGCGCCGTATATGGATCTTGCCGCGTTTATCAACGCACCGCCGGGCTGGGAATACGTCCCGGCCGGGGCGGAAGCGGCGGCGGAGACGGCGCGCGGGGATGTGCGCGGTCTTCACATCACCGGCACGGACGGCGAGCTGTGGATATACGACGACACGGACTGGATACGCATCCGAAGCGCTGCCGGCGACATCTGCGTCTCCTGCGGCCACAGCGGGACGGAGATGCTGGACTGGATGTGGCGCTGGGCGCTGGAAACGGCCGCGCAGCCGGAGGGATGAAAAGGACGCAGAGCGGCGCGCGTATTCCAATAGGCCTGGTAAAATGGCCCTATCGGGAATGAAAAAGCATAAGAAAGCCGGGACGTGCGGACACGTCCCGGGAAAAAATAAAGAGGGTGCTGCCATCCGGCAGCGCCCTCTTTGATATACGCGGGAAGCGGCTGTCGGACGATGTGTTGTTCAGGCCGGATTTGCGCTGTTTGTTCCGGAGGGTTTGAAATGGAAAAACATAGCTTATATAATGGGAATGTCACAAAACTAACATAAGGGAGGAAGCGAGCGGGCAATGAAGAAAACACTGAGCATTTTTATGGCGTTCGTACTGGTGCTGGCTCTGTTTCCCTCGGCGGCACTGGCCGCCTCCGGGGAAATGACGGTGCGGACGAAAGCGGGAAACGTGGAGATCTGGTCGTGCGAGACGGACGGACTGAAGATCTATGCGCCCAGAGATTATGTGGATGAGACCGGAGCCCTTACTACCGGTGTTATTAACGGCTATTATGCCGAAACAGCACCTGTCATACTGAACGCTACGGAGGGAACAGACACGGAGGAGCTCGTTGCGGAGGGGTATGTCTGTGTGGACACCGGTGCGGCGGATCTGGAGACTCTGAAAGAAGCGGCTGTGCTCCTGATGAAAAGCGAAGGAACGCTTCCAGGTGATGTGGGTCGGCTGATCGTCCGCGGGGATGCGCTGGCGGCGCAGCTGGCCGCCGAGGGCGGCTATGTCTATGCGGCGCAGATCAACGATCCAATCGTAGCAGCGGAGGCCTCGGAGACCGCCCTGGAGACGGCTGTGGCGGATTCGGCCGAAAAGTACGCCCTGAGCTATACGGAGATAACGATCACGGAAGCGTCCAATTCCAAGAGCCTGACTAAGACGGATGCGGCAAAGGTGGAGGATGCGCTGGAAGGAGTGGCTGTGTTTTCATGGACAGAGGCGACGGCCAGCGGCGAACCGACGGGAAACTATGCTTCCGGAGAGATTTGTGTCGTCGGACTTCCGGAGGATCATGGCGTGCCGGCGGATGCCGTGACAGTAAAGCCTGCGGCGCGCGCGGCGTCCTATGTCCGGATCAATTGGAGCATGGATAATGAGGACGGCTCCTACGCTGCGGCGGTTGGACTGGCGGAGAGCTTCAAGGCCGTGGGGACGACGACCCAGATCAATCTTGTCTGGGACAGCACGGCGTCCGACCGGGAAGCTTTCTGTGCCTGGGTCGACCGCATCTGCAAGTTTGAGCATGAATTTACGGTCGGGGAAATCGAGACGACGCTGGATCTTGGCAATGCCCTGGCCACCGGCGACGCCGGCTGGGAGCTTTCCGCCAGCGGAGCTTGCTATGTGCTCAGCAGCCGCCGCTACATCGGCGTTGTGGATGTCGCCCGGCCTGAACTTCCCGACTATCAGGGCGTTTCGGTAGCGGTTCCCGCGGCCTATGTGAACGGTGTCAACCCCGACGGCACACTGGATATCAACTGGGAGGCCGAGATCACGAATGCCAACGGCATGACCTATACGGCGGCCACCGCGCCTATCGTTATGCAGACCGGAGCGACTGGATATTCTGTGAAATGCAATTATCTTGCCTCCACCGGTGCTTCTACCGGGTATATTACTGTGGAGCCCGGCAATCGTGGCAAATACAGCCAGGCCTACGATGCGGAGGGAAGGCACTATTACACCGGCGACGCCCCGCTGTGCAGCACGGATCAGCGCTCGGTTGTGCGTTGGCTGCGCTATAACCATGCGCTGGGCTATATCCCCGGCGATATCGGCCGCATCGTCACCTGGGGCGGGTCCGGCGGCGGTGCTCACTCCACGCTCATCTGCGCCGGCGACAGCCCGTATTACGCCGAATACCTTTACCGCAGCGGCGCGCTTGGCGTGGACTGTGTAGAGGGAAAGTATACATATCTTGACGGTTTCTCCGATGCGGTTTGGGGCTCCTGCCCGGGCGGCGCTGTCACAAATCTGGAGGAGGCCAATATGCTCTATGAGTTTGAGACCTGGCTCTCCACACCTACTACGGATGAGGTGCTGATGACGCTTGAGGACGGAACATGTGTTTATGTTCCCGCGAATCTCTCCGGGTTCAGTGCGTTTTATAAACTTCTAAGCTACTATATGGTTATGGAATTCGTGGACTATTTCAATGCGCAGGGACTGTCCTTTGATGTGGACGGAGACGGACGGGTGGATGACCTCTGGCTGGGCTATGACCCGGCGGCGTACCCGCAGACGAACGGACTGTACGGTAACTATGTGGATCTGTTCAAGCAGTCTGCGGAGGCGCAGCTGGAGTGGTATCTCGACAACATTTCGGCGGCCACGAACAATACATATTATCCCGAAAACGGTGAAACGGACGTAGAGGCGTTTTTGAACGGGCATTACACTTACATCTCCACGGCAATGGGACCGGAGGCAAAAACGGGCAGTCAGCCCGGCATTGACCTGATGGACTGCCTCGTGGAAAGCTGGAGCGTGGACGAGAACGGCCGCCACAAGGTCGTGTTTCAGTCCATCGGTGCCTGGGAGGTCTACCGCGGACGCAGCAAGACGCCGCTGGCCTTTGACTCCATGAGCTACTGTACAGAAAACGAAGTTTTCGGAGATGCGGAGAGCGACTATCGACATTGGGACAAATACTGCCTAAGTGCGATGACCAAGCATTATGACGAGCTGGCGGCGGCGTATACCCCAGCAGACAGCCGTCTTTACGACAGCTTTGGCGAGCTTTATGAGAGCTTTGCGAACGACTGCATCGAGATCGTGCTTGGACAGGAGCAGTCCGGCGTTGTCACGCAGGAAAATATTGGCGCCGTCCTTGCCACGCTGGATTATCTGGAAAGCCCTGTTGTAAACCACAATGCCGTCTGGATATACAATCCCATGAAGCTGATCCTTGACGGGACAGCGACTCTGCCCGCCTGGGTGTGGACGGTTACCGGCGCGGCCGATTCCGATTCGTCCAACCTGGTTTCCATGAATGACGCCATCGCGCTGAATATGGGCGGCACGGATGCGGTTTACGCGTGGACCTGGGGCGCCGGACATGGCTCCAACACGCCGCTCAATACAACGCAGAACGGAATGATCGACCAAATGATGGCTCGATACGCAGACTGAATGTTTGAAATGCTTCAAAAGGCAGCCCCGGAAAATACCGGGGCTGCTTTCTTCGGCGCACGGCCGCTTCTGCTTTGAGCATATATGCTCAAAGGCCCTGTTAGACTGCCCTGCTGGGAAAGAAAAAAGCATAAGAAAGCCGGGACGTGTCCGCACGTCCCGGGAAAAAATAAAGAGGGTGCTGCCATACGGCAGCGCCCTCTTTGATATATGCGTGGAATTTTGCTGTGGCCGGACGGCTGCTTTCTATAGGCTGCCGCCCAGAAGCGCCCGGCGGGCGTTTTGCCCGGCCAGAAAACCGCTGGCCAGCGCCCATGACATATCGTTAAGAACCTGCACCTTGACGTTGGTCATATTGAGAAAGCGCCCTGAGGCAAAGTCGCCCGTGACGTACAGCCCGTCGATGAGTGTCCCGTCGGCGCGGTAGGCCTGCATGTCGCCGTTGACCTTTACGCCGCCGAAGCAGCCGTCGGTGCCAAGCTCGGCGCGAACTGCGTAATACGGCCCCTTGGAAAAGGGAACAAGGTATTCCATCTGCTTAAAGCATACGCGGTCAAAGCCCTCGGCGCAGCCTTCGTTATATTGGTCAATGGTTGCGCGCAGAGCGTCCGGTTCAATGCCAAGCTGGGCGGCAAGCGCTTCAATGCTGTCAGCCCGAAAGACCTTGTCCGGCTCGTCGGTCAGAGCGCTTTCGATGTCGCGCAGAGCGTCTTCCATGGTTTGAGGCCAGTCCGGGAGCCCGAAAATGCCGGGCGCATCCGGCTGCGGATCGTTCCACTGGGCGTGAAGCGCGGCCTCCAGATTATTTGTATCAAACAGAACGTAGCTTACGCCGCGTGTTTGCTCAAGCATGACCAGCCCGGAGTTGAACACGCCGAAGCGAATGTGGGACGGTTCGCAGATATAGCGCTTTCCGCCCGCGTTTACGGCGAGCGTATAAGGAGTGTTCGGCAGCCGGGACATGACGCCGCTTTTGCTCATTACCATCGGTCCCATCACACGGATGCAGAAGTTTTCCCGGTCGATCATGGCGTTGACTTTCTCGGCAATGGGAAAACCGTCGCCGGTGTAGTTGGGATTCATGTGGGGGCTGAGACCCATGTGCTCGCGCGCCTGAAGAAACGCCGGGCAGAAATCTTCCATGACCGCGCGGTTGTTGATCCAGCTTCCGATGGCGAGTATACAGGCGCGGCAGCCAATGCGGACGGGGCCGTCCGGCCCTTCGGCGATAATGGCGCGAATGCGTCCGTTTTCGACCTCGGCGTCCAGCGCCCGGTGTCCGGTCAGAATCTCGACGCCAAGTTCGCCGCATTTGTCGCGCAGCGTGTCCATAAACAGACGTCCGCCGCCGGTAACACCGCCAGGACCGCCCATCTGCGGACCGAGAGGGCCGTCCTCTCCGTCGAAGACATACCGGCCGACGCGGAAGCGTTTTCCGACGTCGCTGCCGGCCAGATCGCAGAACCAGTCGAAGAATTTGCCTGTTGCGAGCACAGCGTTGGAAACGAGCGCCGGGTCAAGCCGCCAGTACGTTGCATCCATGACCTTACGCAGATAATCATTTGTCACATCCGGCAGCGAACGCTCGGCCTGCCACCGGCTGCGGAAGGTTCGCATGGTGGAGGCCATGATCATGCCGCCGCCGGTTTTGGGGGCTTTTTCTGCCACGGTCACGCGCAGTCCGCCTTCCTGTGCTGCGCGGACGGCGGCTGTCAGACCGCTTCCGCCTCCGCCCAGGACGACCAGGTCACATTGCTTTTCTATCAAATTGTATCACATCCTTGTCTTTTAGCTGATTGGGTTCCGGCGGGGGAAGATGCCGAAGATCCGATCGTAAAAAAGGAAGATGTCAAAAAACGTTTTCTTAATGGAGGGGGCCGGCGTCAGAACGCCGGGGGCAGATCGTCGTAGAAGGCGATGATGCGGTCAAGCAGCGCCTGTGCCGCGCGGGAAATATAGTGGTCGCGCAGATGGACGACACCAATGCTCTTATGCCAGAAGTCGTCCACCAGCGGGACGTAGGCAAGATTTTCCGCGCCGTCCCGATAGGGGAATTCTTCGTATCTGTGAAGGCTGAGACTGACGGACAGCGGCGCAAAGGCGATGCCCACGCCGGCGCTGACAAGACGGCCGACCATGCCTTTGTCCGTGCCCTCATATACGATTTTTGGGGAAAAGACGCTCCCGTAATAGAAGTCGCGCACAAAGCTGAGCTTACCGAAGTTATCGCCCTGAAGAACGCGTTCGCCGGTGAGCTCCTCGAGCCGTATGACCCGCTGGCCGGCAAGACGGTGGTTATGCGGCAGAAGGACGGACATGCGGTCCTGATAGATCGGCTGCCAGACGATCTTGGGATTGTCGATGGGGTCATAGGTTATGCCAAAATCGATCGTCCCGTCCAGCAGGCGGTCCTCCATCTGCAGATTTGTGGTGGGAAGCTCGTGAAAATAAACGTTTGGATGCTCAATGAGAAAGTATTCGATGGGCTTGGTGATGGTGATGGCGCCGGAGATGGCAATGGCGATGTGGCCATAGTCCAGACCGGCCTGGATCCGTGTGTTGCGTATACCCTCGTCGAGATGAAGGATGGCGCTGTTTACTTCCTCCAGAAAGCTTCGCCCATAGGGACTAAGGGCGATCTTGTTGCCGTCGCGCACAAACAGCTTGACTTCGATCTCATCCTCCAGGTTCTGGATCGCTTTGCTCAGTGCGGGCTGGGAAATATTCAGACGCCGGGCGGCGCGCGTGAAATTGCATTCTTCTGCG
This sequence comes from uncultured Oscillospiraceae bacterium, assembly GCA_934597255.1. Classification (GTDB taxonomy): domain Bacteria; phylum Bacillota; class Clostridia; order Oscillospirales; family Oscillospiraceae; genus CAJOIG01. The sequence continues at coordinate 36,074 of CAKTQV010000014.1, read as the reverse complement.
GCAGCCTGAAAATATTTTAGTTGTGTCAGCTCCAATTGGATCACCACTTATAAGATGTTTTTAGTGCTTTCGAGAATATTATAACCTGAAGTTATGGAATGTCAAGCTATAATTCGTTTGACGAAAACAGAGACATACAGTATGATGCGACTGGGGAAGATGTCAAAAAAACGACAAGCAAAGGGGCGTAAATTGGGAAAAATGCACGCAGGTGCGAGGGAAAGCCATTTGCCGCTCCGACAATTCAAAGAAGATTATATTGAGCGAGAAATCAGAAAAAAGAAATTTTTTTTTGGGAGGAAAAATCATGAGGACTAAAAAGACTCTTGCGATCCTTGCCCTGCTCATGACGCTTGCAATGCTGCTGAGCGCCTGCGGCAAGACGGAAGCCCCGGCGCCCGAGCAGCCGGCCGAGACGCAGGAAGCGGCGGCTGGGGAACCTGCAGCGGAAACCGGCGAGACCGGCGAAACGGCGGAGGAACCGGCTGCTGCGGCCGGCGTGAGCGATGAAACGCTTCGCGTCGTTATTACGGGCGAGCCTGTCAACATCATGCCGCTGTCCGCCGAGTCCGGCGAGGGCCACTGGATCGACTGGGTCATCTATGACCGCCTGGTCAACTATGACTCCGATACCGGCACGCTGGTCCCGGGTCTGGCCGAAAGCTGGGAATGGATCGACGATACGCACATCCGCTTCCATCTGCGTCAGGATGCCGTCGCCTATGACGGAAGCACCATTACGGCCGATGACGTTATGTTCTCGCTCCAGTGCGGCCTGTCCGGCGACGCCAATACTCAGTGGTCGTCGGTCGACGGGGATGAGTGTTCGGTCGAGGACGAATATACCGTCGTGATCGGACTGAAGGAGGTTTACCCCTCCATCGTCGGCAAGCTGTCCTATGTCGCCATGCTGACGATACTTGACGAGTCCTCCGTCGAGGCGCTCGGCGGCTATGAGGCGGCCATCCGCAACCCGAAATGCACCTCCGGCGCCTATTTCTTTGACGAGTGGAAGGAAGGCGAGTATATCCGCGTCGTCCGCAACGATAATTACTGGGGCGAGCCGGGCTATTACAAGACCATTGAGTTCACCTGGATCGAGGACAGCACGGCCCGCACGATGGCGGTCGCCTCCGGCGATTCGGATGTAGCCGTGGAGATCGGAAGCGCCGATCTGCTGGCTGTCGACACCTATGACAACTGCAAGAGCTACACAGTCGGCGGCGGCGGCACCAACGTTATTTTCTTCAACACCACCAACGAGTACCTGAGCAATGCCAAGGTCCGCGAGGCGATCGCCTATGCCGTAGACGCTGACTACTGCACCATGGTTGCAACCAACGGCACCTCGCCGGTGGCGGATTCCGTGATCCCCAGTGTTTCCAGCTACTACAAGGCGCCCGAGGCCGGTTACGACCGCAGCGTCGATATCGAAAAGGCCAAGAGCCTGCTGACGGAAGCCGGCTATCCCGACGGCTTTGAGCTGTATATGCCCTGCGTGGGGCCGACGGCCGCTGTTTGTGAAGCGGTACAGGCGAATCTGCGCGAGATCGGCATAACGGTCAACGTTGAGATCTGTGAGATACCCGTTTTCCTTGGCGCGACCGACGCGGGCAACTTTGACCTGGTCGTACAGCCCACCTTCTCCGACGATATTGTCAACTATACCAAATACTTTGACAACCGGCTGGAGCTCAATGCACGCGGCGGCGGCATCGTTGGCGGGGACGAGGCTCTGTACCCCATCATCGACCGCTGCAAGTATTCTACCGATGAAGCGGACAACCAGGCGGCCTGGGGTGAGCTGCAGGATTTCGTCCGTGACAACGATCTGTGCGTGCCTCTGTATGAGACGACCATCTTCTACTGCATGGACGGCGACTACAGCTACAAGTATTTCAGCAACGGCCACATCAACATGGCCACGCTCCGTCCCGCTGCCTGAGTGCAGACGGAGCGCATCGTGAGATGACGGCTGACGCCCTGACGGCCTTGCCGCCAGGGCGTCGTTTATTGGCTCTGCTTCAGAGCCGCGTAAACAGGGGAGATTATTCGGATGACAATGTTCAAGTATATCATCAAGCGGCTGCTGATGACGATTCCGGTGGTCCTGGGCGTGATGCTGATCGTTTTCTTCTTCCAGTCTGTGTCAAAGGACGATCCTGCGCTTCAGATTTTAGGATCCGGCTCTTCCATGGAGGACCGCGAGGCGAAGCGGGAAGAGCTGGGGCTGAACGACCCGATCATCGTCCAGTTTGGCCGCTATGTAATCAATTTCGTCACCAAGGGCGATCTCGGTACTTCCTATAAGTCGAACCAGCCTGTAACAAAAGAGCTTCTGGCCCGTTTTCCGCTGACGATCAAGCTGGCGCTGGCGGCCGTCGGCGTCGGTATTGTGCTGGGGATCCCGCTTGGCGTGTGGTCGGCAGTCAAGCAGTACACGGCCGCTGACAGCATCATCGTCACGCTGTCGGTGCTGATGGAGTCGGTGCCGAACTTCTGGTTCGCGCTGGTCCTTATTTCCGCCTTTTCGGTCAAGGCGCATCTGCTGCCGTCGGTATATAACGGCTCGACGGCAAGCTGGGTCCTGCCGATCGTTGTGGTCGCATTCATGTCCGTCGCACAGATCGTGCGCGTCACGCGCTCTAGTATGCTGGAGACGATACGGCAGGACTATGTCCGCACGGCCCGGGCCAAAGGTCAGACGGAGTATCGGATCGTCATGGATCACGTTCTGCGCAATTCCCTTATTCCCATTATCACCGCCATCGGCAATACCATCGGGATGCAGCTTGGCGGCGCCTTGATCGTCGAGTCGATTTTCGGTATGCCCGGCATAGGCAAATATGCTGTGGACGCCATCAGTGCCCGGAATTATCCGGCGGTGCTCGGGAGCGTTGTGGTGCTGGCGATCACGTTCACGCTTGTAAATCTGATCGTCGACCTGACGTATGCCTTCGTCGATCCGAAAGTAAAGACGTCCCTGATTACGGATCAGGCGGCGAAGGCCCAGCGCAGGGCGATGCGCAGAAAGGAGGCGCAGGCAAATGGCTAAGCACGTTACTCCGGCAATGGAGCGCATCAACCGAAAAAACCACACGCGCGACGGACGGGAAAAGACCCATTCCTACTGGACGGATGCCTGGTTCCGCCTCAAGCGTAACCCGACGGCGGTGGCCGGACTCGTGGTCATCACGCTGATGATACTTATGGCTGTGTTCGCGCCGGTTGTGGCGCCGTACGGCTATGCAGAGGTGGACAAGGGAGCCATGTGCGTTAAACCCTGCGCGGCGCATATTTTCGGTACGGACAGTCTTGGCCGCGATCTGTTCAGCCGCTGTGTCTACGGTGCGCGCTGGTCGCTGGGGCTGGGCCTTATCTGCATGTTCCTGTCGCTGGCCGGCGGCGGCGTTCTGGGCTTGATAGCCGGATATTTCGGACGAAAGACCGACACGCTGATCATGCGTATCATGGATGTATTTCAGGCCATTCCCGGTACGCTTATGGCCATTACCGTCGTGGCTACGCTCGGAACGGGCACGCCGCAGCTCCTTCTGGCGCTTGCGCTCAGTTCCATGCCCATGATGGCGCGTGTTGTCCGCGGCGCGATCCTGACGGTGCGCAAGAGCGATTACATCGAGTCCAGCCGCGCCATCGGTGCTGGAAATATGCGCCTGATGGTGCGTCACATGCTTCCCAACGCACTCGGGCATATCATCATTTATGCCGTCGGCAGCGTGGCCGGCAGCATTATGGTCATTGCCATGCTCAGCTACATCGGACTGGGCGTGCAGCCGCCGACGCCGGAGTGGGGCGCGCTGCTCAACGAGGGCAAGAAGTTTTATAATCTTTATCCCTACATGATCCTGTATCCGGGACTGATGATCATGATATCCGTGCTGGCGCTGAATCTGTTCGGCAACGGGCTGCGCGACGCGCTTGACCCGAGACTGAAATAAGGCGGAGGAACGTGAAGATGAATGAAAACGGAAAAATAATCCCCGCCGAAGAAACCCCCATTGTGGATATCCGCAGCCTGGTCGTCCACTACGAAACGCAGGAGGGCGTCGTGGAGGCGGTCAACGATTTTTCGCTGTCCATCCGCCGCGGCGAGACGCTGGGACTGGTCGGGGAGACCGGCGCGGGCAAGACCACCGTGGCGCTTTCGATGATCGGACTGCTTCCGGTCCCGCCGAGCCACATTATTCAGGGCGAGGTGCTCTTTGAGGGCGAGGATCTGCTGAAGAAAAGCGAAAAAGAAATGCGCTCCGTGCGTGGCCGGAAAATCGGTATGATCTTCCAGGATCCCATGTCTGCACTCAATCCCGTCAAATACGTCGGCGATCAGATCGCCGAGGTGATCCGCCTGCACCGCCGCTGCAGCAAGGCGGAGGCTGAGGTCAAGGCCATGGAGATGCTTCGCATGGTGGGTATACCGGAGTCGCGCTATAAGGAATACCCGCATCAGTTTTCCGGCGGAATGAAGCAGCGCGTCATCATTGCCATTGCGCTGGCCTGCGAGCCGGAACTGATCATAGCCGACGAGCCGACGACGGCGCTGGATGTGACCATCCAGGCGCAGGTGCTGGAACTGATGCGTCAGCTCCGTAAGCGCCTGAACACATCCATGCTTCTCATCACACATGATTTCGGCGTTGTGGCGGAGATGTGTGACCGCTGCGCAGTTATCTACGCCGGCGAAATCGTGGAGCTGGGTACGGTGGAGCAGATATTCCGCAATCCGCTGCACCCCTATACACGGGGGCTGTTTGACGCGCTGCCCGATCTGGAAAAGGAAGTGGAGCGGCTCAAGCCCATCAAAGGGCTGATGGCAAACCCCATGGATCTGCCGCCCTGGTGCAGCTTCAGCGAGCGCTGCGAGCTTTGCGGCCGGGACTGTCACGAGACCGATCCGGTACTGCGGGAAGTCGAGCCGGGACATTTTGTCAAGTGTCTGCGCGTGGGACCGGGAAAGGAGCAAGCCGATGAAACAGCTTGAGATCAGAAATCTGAAGAAGTATTTCCCGGCCGCCGGCGGCGTTCTTCACGCGGTGGACGACGTGACACTGTCGGTCGACAGGGGACAAACACTAGGCGTCGTGGGCGAGTCCGGCTGCGGAAAGTCCACGCTGGGCAAAACGGTGCTGCGGCTGACTGAGCCGACGAGCGGTGAGATATGGTTTGAAGGGCGCGAAATATCCAAATGCGGGGCCCGGGAACTCAAGCAGCTGCGGACGCAGATGCAGATGATATTTCAGGATCCGTTTTCCTCTCTGGATCCGCGTATGTCGGTCAGCCAGCTTATTGCCGAGCCGCTGCAGATCTACAAGCTCACGCATGGCCGCGAGGAAACGAGAAAACGTGTGGCGGAGCTGATGGACACGGTGGGACTGGCCTCGCGCTTTGAAAAATCCTATCCGCATGAGCTTGACGGCGGACGCCGTCAGCGTATCGGCATCGCGCGGGCGTTGGCGCTTGAACCGAAATTTATCGTCTGCGACGAGCCGGTGAGTGCTCTGGACGTGTCCATTCAGGCCCAGGTGCTCAATCTCCTGCAGGACCTGCAGAAGGAGAAGAAGCTGACCTATATGTTCATCACGCATGATCTGTCCGTTGTCAAGCATATTTCGGACGAGATATGCGTCATGTATCTGGGCCAGGTGGTGGAGCAGTGCCCGTCCGGAGAACTGTTCCGCCGGCCTCTGCATCCCTACTCACAGGCGCTTCTGGCGGCCATTCCCGTGCCGCGCGTGGATCGCCGGCCGGAGCGGGTGCTGCTGCAGGGCGAGATCGTCTCGCCGGTCAATCCGCCGGAGGCGTGCCGCTTCGCGCCGCGCTGTCCGTTCGCGGAGGAGAAGTGCCGGTGCAGCGTGCCGCCGCTGCGCGACGTGGGCGGCGGGCACATGGTCGCCTGCCATCGGACGGCAAACGGATAAAGGAAAGGAAGCGAAAACATGGAAAAACGCAGAGCGCTCATTCTTTATGCCAGCATGAGTGGAAACACGGAAAAGGTGGCTAACTGGTTTCGTGAGACCTTTGAGTATTACAATTGGGACGTGCAGATGATCAAACTCAAGGGCCGCATGGATTGGAGCGAATATGCCGGACGGACCTATTTTGACGATTATGACGTTGTGTGTCTTGGAAGCCCCATTGTGGCGGGCTTGCCGCTGCAGCCGGTCATTGATGCGCTGAGTCTCAACGGAGACGGAACTCTTCTGACGGATATCAAGAAGGAGCTGAGTGGGGAGAAGAGCGGACAGGACGACAAGGTCACGCCGGCCGGGAGCCGCTGGCGCCGACAGGCTGCGCCGTATCCCGGGATCTACGACAAACGCAACCGCCGTCCATACGGAATAGCCTTCACAACTTACGGCGGCGGCTTCTACGGCTCGGGCGAGTGCCTGGGCGTGCTGAATACGCTGGAGGTGTTCCTGCGCAACTACGACGCGGACATCGTGGGCGAGTTTGCCTGCGGCGGCCGTGAGCATGGCCCGGCGGGGCTGCCTGTCGGCGTTAAGCCCCGGGCGTATTTCATTCCCGGTCCCAAGGGGAAGGATGCGCCGCCGGCCGACGTGTGCGACGCGGTAAGCTATACGCTGGCCGACGGAACGGTAACGCCGGGAAGCTACTTCTTCCATTATAACAACAATGAAAAGCCCGGCGCCCGGGAGGAGGCCAAAGCGCGCGCCTTTATTGCCGATATCGTGGAGGACTACTTCATGACCTATGACGGAGAGCGCTTTATCGGTATCTCGCGCGTTATTTCCATCAGCTGAGAGAGGAGAAAGACCGATGAAAGAGACCCGATACACGGCCGAGCAGCTTGCCGACCGTTTTATGGATATTCGCGCCATTGAAAACACCATGGGGCGGTATGTCAACAGCCTGCTTCTCAAGCAGGAGAACACCATTCTGCACGATTACTGGAGCCGCTTTGAAAGCGATCTGTGCTACGGAACGAACGACGGATGGTACACCGGCCGCCGCGCTGTGCGCGAATACTACGAGGCCATGCACAAAAACACCCAGATACGTTCGGAACTGGTGCGAAAGATGTTTCCAGACTTCTTGGGCGGGAAAAGCGACGAGGAGATCCACGGCGTCGGCGCGCTGATCGTGGACGCCATTGCGCCTCCGGCCATCGAGCTTTCCGGCTATGGCACGACCGCCAAGGGCGTATGGCTGTTTGTAAATGCCACGCATGAGATCCTTGAATGCGGCCCTTATTCCATCCTGGAAACAGGCTATTATGCCGTGGATTTTACCAAGGAAGGGACGGAGTGGAAGATCTGGCACATGCAGCGTATTGTGGAGACACGCTGCCCGCAGGAAGTCAACTGGGCCGACGAATGGACGCTCCCGGCGCCGAAGGCGGAGTTTGAAAGCCTGCGTGAGCTGTCCACGCCGGCGCCGAACCGTCCGGCCGTGTGCCGCGAGGTGTTCCGTCCCGGCCGCGCGCCGCAGGAAAAGCTGCGTTTGCCCGAGCCGTATTTTGACTGGGACGATACGTTCAGCTATGGCCCGGATATGCCGGAATACAAGCGTGCCGGCATGGATATGGAAATGTGAAGGAAGGGAGAGAGCCAATATGCCGGAAATGATGGGACGCTACTTCTACCGCCGTGAGGCGACGGAGCTTGAGCGTATTGAGAAGGTATGGGAACATCAGCAGATCAAGCAGCTCATTGCGCGGCGCAGTCTGATGATCCTCAACAACGAACGCGGCCGTGAGCTGGATGAGCTTTGGGTGCAGGAGGAAGAAAACCGCCGCAGAGCTCAGCTTGGATCAAACGGCGGCTATTATGTCGGGCTTGATTCCATCCGCCGTTTTTATGAAAGAGTTTTCCCTGCCGATGCGGAGAATTATTGCTATCACATGCCCAACGGGACCAACATCATCCATATTGCAGCCGATGGAAAAACGGCCTTCTGCCTGATTTACGCGCTGTCCAACCGTGCGGGTGACGTCGGCGCGGGTGTGCGCGGCTGGAGCGAATACAGCCGTATTTGGTTTGATATGAAAAAGGAAGCGGGCGGCTGGCGGATATGGCATGTGGTCGAGGGCAATGACATTACGGTCGAGGCGGCGACGAACGTCAGCAAACTTCCGGCGCTGGCTTACAAGGATGCGCCGCGTCCGGCGAATCCTACGGAGCAGGCTTTCGGCGAACCGGATTATCCCATGACGGTGTTTGATCCGAAATTCGGCTGGTATGCCTTCCCACGTATCCCCGATGCCCACGACAGCTACAATCTGGACATGAGCTGCAGTATGGAGGCCTGTCTGAAATTCCTGGCCGGACGTCTGGCGAAAAAGGATGTGAGCGGGCTTTATGCGCTTTTGGGAGGGAACGGAAAATGAATTACAACATGACACTGGAACAGAAGGTGCACAGCTGTGAGGCCTTCATCGACATAGAACGAGAGTGGTCTACGCACGTTTTCTATCACGCGATCGAGGATCGTCCCGGATACACGTCTACCTATAAATGGTCGCACCGGGATGATTGTGCCGGTACGCATGGCTTCGGTTGTCTGGTCGGCTACGACCGCTGCGAGATCGAATGGCGCACCGGCATTTACGAAGGAACGGATATGGATCTGCCTGTCATGCGTGAACGCTATCCCGAACTGGCCGACAACGACGATTACTTCGGTTTTGCCGTTCACAATCTGTGCTCAAGCGTGATTGAGGTGGCGGAGGACGGCCAGAGCGCGCGCAGCTCGTTCTATACGCCCGGCCTGATCGGCCGGCCCAGCACGCCGATGGGCAATGTGATGCTCTTTATCATGTGGGAGCGCTACGGTCAGGACTGGGTGTTTGAAGACGGAGACAGCAAAACCGGAGAGTGGAGACTTCTTCATAACCGTGTGGCCGAGGACTTCAATCTCTGGCTAAACGGCTCCAACTATGCCGCCGACGAATACAAAAAGCTTATGGCTACCGGCGAGATCGTTTGCCCAATGATGAGCCAGGAGAGCCCGCGCAACATTGAGATCATGGGCCCGACGCATTTTGACCTCAGCCTTGTGCAGCTGCCGCAGAAGGAGCCTTCCTGCCCGGTGCCCTACAGGACTTTTGACGAGACGGACAGCTACATCCCGCCCCAGGGAACCGGTTACCGGGCCATCCGCGTGTTTGACAACGGAAGCAACTGACGAGAGGGAAGATCATGAGCTATGAACATCTGCTGCAGCCGCTGACCGTAGCGGGAAGGATCTATAAAAACCGCATGACGGCCTCTCCGGCGCTGGCCGGCATCATTTGCCCGGACGGTGCTTTCCCAGAGGAGGACTACCGTGTCGTCGAACGCAAGGCGGCCGGCGGATGCGCCAGTGTGTGCATTGGGGAGACGGAGGTAAACTTTGTTTACGGAAATAAGTCCGGCTTCCCGCCGCGCATCGACTATACAGACTGGAGCGGGCGGCAGTTCCGGGAATGGCGCCGTCATGCCGATATGATACACCGGCACGGTGCTCTGGCTTTGGTCCAGCTCTGTCAGGCCGGCAATCTGCGCCAGAACAGCACCGGATGTACCGGGCCGGGCTATGGACCGGACGCGCTGACCGCCGTGGACGGAACGCCTATTCTGGCCATGGACGAGGCGATCATGGCCGACTCCGTGAAAAGCTGGCAGGAGGCGGCGCGGTACATGAAGGCTGCGGGTTTTGACGGCGTGAATCTCCACTTCGGACACTCGTGGCTGCCGCACCAGTTTCTTTCGCCGCGAACCAACCACCGTACCGACGAATACGGAGGAAGCATTGAAAACCGTATGCGCTTTCCGCTTAGGATCCTGGCCGGCGTGCGGGAGGCGGTTGGAGAGGATTTTATTCTGGAAATGCGTATTTCCGGCTCCGAGCGCTGCGAGGGCGGTATGCCTCTGGATGAGGTGACGGAATTCTGCCGGCGTGCGCAGGAGTATGTAAATATCATCCATGTGTCGGCCGGCGTATACCGCGATCCGACCACGGAGCAAATGGACGGGCCGGTCGGCCCGCTGGCAACGGGAATGTACCCGGGGCTGTTTCGGCCGAACATCTCCAATCTGGCCGAATGCGCCCATATCAAGGCGCATGTGGATATTCCCGTGTGCATCGTCGGCGGTATCCGCAACGCGGACGACGCAGAGCGGATACTGGCCGAGGGCAAGGCCGATCTTGTCGCCATGGGGAGACAGATCCACAAGGCTGACCCCGATTTTGCGAACAAGGTCACATCCGGTCAGGCCGATGAGATCGATGGGTGTCTGCGCTGTGGTCTGTGTATGGGGGGTGTGATGCCTGCGCTGCGAAAGCGCGAATTGGAGCAGCTCGGCCTGAGCGAGCCGCCCCGCATGGCGCCGCCGGATCCGAAAAAGCCGGTCTTTGCCGGCCCATTCACGCCTGCCATGCCGGAGGATACGGATTTTTACGCCTTCTTCCGCAATTCGCCGCCCATGATGATCGGGCCGGACTTCTGTTCGGTCAACCCGTACTGCGGGCGGCCGGAGATGGCCGAGAACGGCGAGCTGCCGCGCACGCATGTGAACCGGAAGATACTCGTCATCGGCGGCGGCATGGCCGGGATGCAGGCGGCGATCACTGCCGCGGACATCGGCTTTGACGTGGTCCTGTGCGAAAAAAAGAAGGATCTGGGCGGGATATTCCGCTTTACCGATTACGATAAGCACAAGTATGACCATCGCCGGTTCAAGGACCGCCTGATCCGTCGGATTGGGAAGCGGAGCTGGATCGACCTGCGGCTTGGCTGCTGCGTGGACAGAGCTTTCATCGAGCGGGAGCGGCCGGATTTCATTGTCTGTGCGGTCGGGTCGTCGGCTTTCGTGCCGGATATACCCGGTCTGCGTGAGAATGCGCGTCCGCTGCTCGAAGTCTACGGCGAGAATTTTGCCGGCAAAAGCGTGGCGGTGCTTGGCGGCGGCCTGTCCGGCTGCGAGGCGGCCTACAGCCTGGCTGACAGCGGGGCGGCGCAGGTGTCGGTGTTCGGGCGGCGGGAGCAGCTTGCCCCCGGACCGCTTGATGCGAATAAGATCGACCTGTTCCGCGGCTTTGAGCGCTGCGGTGTGCGGCAGTACCCCGGCGCGGAGGTAATGGCGGTCGAGCCGCATCTGGTGCGCGCGCGTACACGCGACGGCGATATTGCGCTGCACGCGGACTGCATCGTTTACGCGCTTGGTATGCGCTCGAACGACACGGAAGCGCTGCGGGAAGCGGCGGGAGACATTCCATTTGTCACGGCGGGCGACTGCGTGGAGCCGGGTAAGGTGTATCATGCGATATACGACGGGGCCTCGGCGGCGCTCAAGGCCTGGAAACTATTCAATAACGAGGAGAACTGACGATATTATGGCCGAATACCTGAAAAATCTGCTTCAGCCGCTCCCTGTGCGCGGCCATGTCTACCGCAACCGCATCACAACGGCGCCGGCGCTTATGGGAATCCAGATGACGCCGGACGGCATTGTGATCTCGACGGATTGGCTGCGGGATAAAATACGCCACGCACGCGGCGGCGTCGGCGCTGTCTGCATCGGAGAGACGGACATCGATCCGGTCTGGGGCGACCGCTGGAATATCCGCAGTCAGGACTTGTCTGATCCGTTCATGCGGGCGGTCAGCTATTCCTATACCGATTTCACGAAGCCCGATGGGCCGCAGATGAACGCCTGGCGCTCCATAGCCCGTGAGATACATAACGCCGGCGCGCTTGCGCTCGACCAGCTTGCCCACCCGGGCAATATGCGCGTTGGGCTTGGCGCGGTCGAGGGGCGGCCGGTGGCCATCGGACCGATGAGCTTCGTGCGTGAAAATGGCGAGATCGTCAAGGGCGCGGAAGAAGAGGATATGCAGCAGATCTGCGACAGCTTTGCCCGCGCGGCCTGCTATATGAAAAAGGCGGGGTTTGACGGCGTGCAGATCCATGCGGCGCACGGATGGCTGTTGGCGCAGTTTTTGTCCGAACGATGCAACCAGCGCGACGATATCTATGGCGGCAGCGAAGAAAAACGCTGCAATTTCCCCGTCCGCGTCATCAAGGCCGTCCGGGAAGCGGTGGGCGACGATTTTATTCTGGAGATCCGCCTGAGCGGACAGGAGACGGGTGTGCCCGGCGGCTATGGCATCAGCCAGGTCGTCACCTTTGCCCAGATGGTGGACGGCATCGCGGACATCATCTCCGTGTCAAACGGCCACTATAACCTGCACTATTCCAGCCATACCGACGGCGGCCAGCAGTATGACCCGCATTTTGTGAACATAAACGATGCCTGGGAGATCAAGCGCAATACGAAATCCATGCTTCTGAACATCGTTGGCGGCATCAACAGCCCGGAAGAGGCGAACGAGTATATCGGCGAGGGGAAGATCGATCTGATCGCGCTTGGCCGTCAGGAATTTTATGCTGACCTTGATTTTGCAAACAAGTGTCTTTCCGGCCGCCAGGATGATATTCAGCGCTGCGTCCGCTGCTTCTTCTGCGCGCATGGCGGAAACGTCACGGACAAGGAGGGCGACTGGACCGTTACGGCGCCGCCCATGCGTATGGGCTTCCAGCTTCCCGGCCAGCCTGCGCCGAAGGTTGGCGCTCTCTGCACGGTAAATCCTGAACGCGGCCTGGACATTCCGGAGGGCGGCTGGCCGATCGTGACGGCGCGGCGCCGGGTTCTGGTCGTGGGGGGCGGCGTCGGCGGAATGATGGCTGCTATCACGGCGGCGGATCGTGGGCATGAAGTCCTGCTCGTCGAAAAAAGCGAGCGGCTGGGCGGGACGATCGGATTTACGGATCATGACCCGTATAAGGTCGATTATAAAAATTATAAGGATCTGCTGATCCGCCGGGTCAAAGACCGCGGCATAAAGCTGGCCCTTGGGACGGAAGTGAGCGCGTCGCAGATCGACGGGTTTGCGCCGGATGTGATTATTGCGGCGGTAGGGGCGGACGCGAAAAAGCCTGCGCTTGAAGGCTTGGAAAACGCCGTCCATGCGCTGGATGCCTATGATCCGTCGTTCCGCTGCGGACGGCGTGTCGTGGTGGTCGGCGGCAGCAACCACGCTGCGGAAACCGGCGTATATCTTGCCGCAAGGGACGATGTGGAGAAGGTGACGGTCCTGCGTGTGAATGCGGAGGGCGTGACAGATCCCAGAGCGGTCAATATCATCCGCCGCAAAATGATCGCGGACGGCATCGGGATCGTGGATGACGAGCGCTTTGTCCGTATTGAGCCTGGCTGCGTCGTGACGGACAAAGACCGCTATGAAGCGGACACGATTGTGTACCATCTTGGCATGGAGCCTCGGAAGGATACGCTGACTCGGATCAGCGAATGGGCCGGCGGCATCCCGGTCGTGGCGGTTGGCGACTGCAAAGCGGCCCGCGTGGTGGCAAACGCCATCCGCGAAGGTTACGTTGCGGCTATGGAGATAAGCTGAAAGGAGAGTTTTTATGTTTGACAGGATCGCAGTGGTCGGAACGGGTGTTATCGGCACGCTGGCCGGCGGGTATCTGACGCTTGGCGGCTACGATGTGACGGTCGTTCCCATTTTCCGGCGCAGCGCGGTGGAACGCCTCAATACGGATGGCATACGCATCAGCTTTGAAGGAAAGGTATATGAAACACCTGTCAAAGCTGCATTTATAGACGATCTGGCGGCGGATGAGGTGTTCGATCTCGTTCTTATCACGGGAAAATCCAACGATACCGAGACGATGGTGCGCAAAATGCTGCCGCATCTGGCACAGGATGGTGTGGTCTCCTCGCTGCAGAACGGCATCAATGAGGAGGTCATCATCCCGCTTGTCGGCACGGAGCGTGTGATACCGACCGTCTGCTTCACGGGCGGCTTTTCGCCCGAGGCGGGCGTGGTGGAAAACCACGACGGATTTCTCGTCACGGGTGAGCTGGACGGCGCGGATACGCCGCGCGTGCATCGGCTGGCGGAGATACTCAGCGCGATCAAGCCGACGACGGTGTCGGACAACATTATGCTCAAGCGCTGGGAAAAGCTTGCGGAAATATGCATGGGCGTGCCGCTGAGCTGCGTGTCGGGTTATTCGCAGTTTTGCGGAAACGATGATCCTCGGATGCAGCGTATGTTCGGCCGCCTGGCCAGCGAGACGTTCCGTGTAGCGCGCGCCTGCGGGTATCCGCTCCGGCAGATCGCCTTCATGACGGAGGCCGAGATGAATATTCTGGCCGTCCGGGATGACGCGGCGCTTGCCGACCGCATCGCGCATCACCCCATGGCCAAGGAGGCGCCGCCGGAAGGGGCGACAGGACTGGCCGCGCTCGTGGACGCATACACGGCGGATATCCGCCGCGGACGGCCGCTCGAGATTTATTACGCTAATGGCTACATTATAGAAAAAGGAAAGCAGACCGGCGTGCAGACTCCGGGCCAGAAGGCGGTCGTGGAGATGGTTCGCCAGATCGAGAAGGGGGAGAGAAAAGCGGACCGGAGTAATCTGGATGAGCTGATCGCCATGACGGATATCTATTATAAGGACTGAGGAGGCGGCGTACATGAAAAAGCGGTATCGCATTGGCGGCGACTGCATTACCTGCGGTCGCTGCGAAAGAAGTTGTCCGAAAAAGGCTGTCTATGCCGGCAGAGAGCATTATGAGATCGACCCGGAAAAATGCGTCGGCTGCGGCACCTGCGCCATGCTATGCCCGCTGGGCGTGATCGAAAAGGAGGAAATAGAATGAGCCGGTATTCTCTGGTTGTCATCGGCGCCGGCGGCGCCGGGCTTACGGCGGCCTGCCGCGCGGCGGAGGAGGGCGTTTCCCCCATTCTGGTTCTGGAAAAGCGACCGTATCATGGCGGAAACTCCGGCATGGCCGGCGGCTGGATATTCGGCGTGGAGAGTGATATTCTCAAAAAGGCCGGAAGCACCAAGACCTGCGAGGATGTATTCAATGAGGCCATGCAGTATCACCATTATGAACGGATCAACATGGAGCTTCTGTGGAATCTCATCCGCCGCTCTGCCTTTACGATGGAGTGGATGGAGTCGATCGGCGCGGAATACAAGGCGGATGGCCCGGACTGCCATATGCCGGCGCGGCTTGACCGCGATTTTGGTTATTTCCGCACCTACATTGACCGCATGAAGGAGCATCTGGAGAGCTTCGGCGGAGAGGTGCGGACCGATGCCTGCGTTACACACATCGATGCGGACGGCGGATGCGTGCGCGCGGTGGAATACACCGACGGAAAAACGGGCGAGACGGTCCGGGTCGAAGCCGACGCGGTGGTGATCGCCAGCGGCGGTTTCTGCGGAAACGACGAACTTCTGTGCCGGTATTTCCCGGAGCAGTACGAGCCGGGAACCTATCTGACCGACGCGATACCCATGGACGGCGACGGGATCGCGCTGGCGGAGGGAGCCGGTGCCAAGCTCAATGACTACTGTACGCTTCTCAAGGAGCCGAATTACAGCTTTATGCGCCGCAACAGCGTGCCAAACCGCATCGGCGGCATCCATTTTGCTCTCTGGGTCAACCGTGATGGCCGCCGCTACTGCACGGAGGACTGCCCGGCCGGGAACGGCATGACGAACCTGCTTGTTCAGCAGCCCGGCAAGGTGGGCTATGCATTGTTTGACAGCCGGATGATCGACGACATCGTCACGGGCCGCCGCAGTTTCCCGATGGCGGCCATGATCGACACCTCCATGGTGCGCAATTACCTGCAGTCGGAGAGTCGGCGCTGGGTCTGTATCTCGGAGGACTGGGATGAGATCGCCCGTTGGATGGGGGCTGAGCCGGAGACGCTGCGGCATACGCTGGAGGAATACAATGCCGCCTGCGAACGGGGCGTGGACGATCGGTTCGGCAAGCATGCGGAAAATCTGCTGCCCCTGCGTGAAGGCCCCTTCTATGCGGTCAGGTTCTGCCCGCTTATCATTGATACCTTCGGACCGATCGTTACGGATCGGGAAATGCGCGTGCTGGATGCGGATGACAAGCCCATCGGCGGGCTGTATGCAGCGGGCGTCATTTCCGCCGGCTGGCAGGGCCGTGATTATTATCTGCGCGGCGCGGCGCTGGGTATGTCGCTGGGAACCGGGCTTTTGGCCGGCGAGACAGCGAGCCGGGATCTGCAAAACAAATGACAGACCGGGAAATGGACGCCAAACGGCGTCCATTCTCTCTGGAGGGAGGAAGTATATGAAGAAATATGAACATCTGCTGGCACCGCTGAAGCTGGCAGGGCTGACACTGAAAAACCGCATGTTTTCTGCGCCGACTTCTTTGGCGGAGCTTGGGCCGGATAGGCATTATACCAGGGAAAACATAGAATACTATAAGCTTCGCGCGCTGGGCGGCGCCTCGGTTGTTCCCGTCGGAGATACGATCGTCGATGAGAGCGGCAGCGCGCATCCGCAGCAGGTCTGCATCAACGACCCGTCTGCCGCTCCCTATTTCTGTGCCGTGGCCGATGCGATTCATGCCGGCGGCGCGGCTGCCGCTGTGCAGATCGATCATGGCGGTGCGCTCTGCACGCCTGAATTTATCGGCGGCAGGAACGCCATGGGGCCGTCCGGGTACATCGATGCCTGGGGCGACGAGGTGGTCGCAATGACCGAGGAGCAGATATTTACCATTGCCGAAAAGTATGGAGAAGCCGCGGCAAACGCGAAAAAATATGGCTTTGACATGGTGCAGATCCATGCCGGTCATGGGTGGCTCATCCACGAATTCATAAGTCCGCTGACGAACCACCGTGAGGATAAATGGGGCGGAAGTCTTGAAAACCGCATGCGCTTTTGCCTCCTGGTCATTGAGAAGGTCCGGGCGGCGGTCGGGCGGCAGTTTCCTGTGAGCGTCCGGATCTCCGGCTCTGAGCGCGTTGAGGGCGGCTACGGCCTTGATACCGGCGTGGAGATCGCAAAGATGCTTGACGGAAGGGTCGAGCTTATCCATGTTTCCGCCGCAACCCAGCAGATCGACGAGTCCTACGCGTATATGTTTCCGACGGTTTTTATGAACGATATGGAAAACGCCGGTCTCGCCGCGGAGATCAAAAAGCATGTCAAAACCCCTGTCGCCTCTGTCGGCGCCTTCAATATTCCCGATGATATGGAGAAGTTTATGGCCGAGAGCGGCGTGGACGCCATCGCCATGGGGCGGGCGCTTCTTGCCGATCCCTTTCTGCCGCGCAAGGTCATGGAGGGAAAAAGTGAGGAGATCACGCCCTGCATCCGCTGCATGGAGTGTCAGAACGGCATGGTACAAAACCGCGTGGTGCGCTGTGCGGTGAACCCGATCATTGGCCGCGAATGCGACGTATTCCATCCGCTCCCGACCTATGTTCATAAGAAGATCCTTGTGGCCGGCGGCGGGCCGGCCGGCATGGAGGCGGCGCTTGTTGCAAAGCGGCGCGGACATGAGGTCATCCTTTGCGAAGAAAGCGACAGGCTCGGCGCGCTGCGCTTCGCGGACAACGACGTCTGGTTTAAACGGCCCATGCGCCGGTGGCGTGACTCGCAGATTGCAAAGATCGGCCGCGCGGGGATCGAGGTGCGGCTGAATACCCGCGTGGACAAGACGGTCGTGGAGCAGATTCGGCCCGACGTTCTCATTATTGCGGTGGGGAGCGAGCCCTTCGCAGTGCCGGTGCCCGGACATAACGGCAGAAATGTGGTTTTTGGCGCGCATATTACGCCGGAGACGAAAATCGGAAAACGTGTTGTCATCATCGGCGGCGGCTTCATCGGCGTTGAGGAGGCGATCGCGCTGTCCCATGATGGCCACGAGGTCACCATCCTGGAAATGCAGACGGAGCTTGCGAAGGAAGCCGGACCCATGTATAAGATCGGCCTTTTCCGTCAGCTCCGGGAAAGCGGGGCTGTTACCCGGGCGCTTGGCATGCGCTGTACGAGAATTGACGAGCATGGCGTCTATGCGGAGGACGCGGCCGGGAAAGAGGTGTTTTACCCCTGCGATACGGTCGTTATGGCGGCTGGAATGCGTTCCCGCGCGGCCGAGGTGGATGCTCTGCGGCCTCTCGTGAACGAGTACTATGTCATCGGAGACGCCGGGAACCCCGGCAAAATCATGAATGCCAACCGCGACGCCTACGACGCCGTTACGGCGCTGGGTTATATGTAATAAAACCGGGATGCGGGGGCGAAAAAAGGTTCCTGCGTATGTATCCCGGAAGGCCCTGTTAGACTGCCCTATTGGGAAAGAAAAAGACATAAGAAAGCCGGGACGTGCGGACACGTCCCGGCTTTGATCTATGCGGTTTACAGGCCCAGGTAATCACGCTGCTCGGACGTGAGCGTGTCGATGGCGACGCCGAGGCTGTCGAGCTTCATGCGGGCCACGGTCTCGTCGATCGCACGGGGCACGGGGATCGGCTCCGGGGCGAGCGAGGCGGCGTTTTCCGCCAGATAGCGCGCCGAAAGCGCCTGGATGGCGAAGGACATATCCATGATCTCGGCGGGGTGGCCGTCGCCGGAGGCGAGATTGACGAGCCGGCCCTCCGCGATGACGAACACGGTCCGGCCGTTCGGCAGAACGTAGCCCGTGATGTTCTGGCGGGCCTCGTATTCCTCCACGGCCATCGCCCGCAGCTTCGCCACGGCGACCTCCACGTCGAAATGGCCGGCGTTCGTGAGAATGGCGCCGTCCTTGAGCAGCGGGAAATGCTCCGTCGTGATCACATCCGTGTCGCCGGTGACGGTGCAGAAAATGTCGCCGAGCCGCGCGGCCTCGGCCATGGGCATCACGCGGAAGCCGTCCATAACGGCCTCGATGGCGCGGACGGGATCGGTCTCTGTGACGATGACGCGCGCGCCCAGTCCCTTGGCGCGCATGGCCACGCCCTTGCCGCACCAGCCGTAGCCGGCCACCACGACGTCCTTGCCGGCGACGATGAGATTCGTGCTGCGCATGATGCCGTCCCAGACGCTCTGGCCGGTGCCGTAGCGGTTGTCAAACAGATGCTTGCAGTCGGCGTCGTTGACCATGACGGCGGGGAAGCGGAGCGTGCCGGCGCGCGCCATCTGGCGCAGGCGGTGGATGCCGGTGGTCGTTTCCTCGCACGAGCCGAGGACGCCCGGGAGAAGATGGGCGTATTTCGTGTGCATCAGATGCACGAGATCGCCGCCGTCGTCCACGATGATGTTCGGCCCCACGGCCAGGACCTTTTCCAGATTCTCCTCATACTCGGCCATGGTGCAGCCATGCACCGCGTGGACCTCCAGCCCGCCGGAGACGAGCGCCGCCGCCACGTCGTCCTGCGTGGACAGGGGATTGGAGCCGGTGATGTGCATTTCGGCGCCGCCGCGCGCAAGAACGCGGCACAGATAGGCCGTTTTGGCCTCCAGATGCACCGAAAGCGCGACGCGCAGCCCCGCGAAGGGCTTTTCGCGCTCAAACTGTTTGCCGATGGCGCGGCAGAGGGGCATATTGCGCTCCACCCAGGCGATTTTTTTCTCGCCCGCGGGGGCGAGCGAAAGGTCTCGGATCGTGCTCATACGGCTGAACCCTCCAGAATGAATTGACCCAGATCGGGACGCACGGGGCCTACGTGCTCAATGGTCCGCGCGGCGAAAAGCGAGCCGATGTCCACGGCCGCTTCCATGGAATAGCCGCGCGTGCGCGCGAAAACGAAGCCGGCGAAAAAGCTGTCGCCCGCGCCGCTGGTGTCGCGCACATCGGCGGCGAACGGCGCGCGGAAGCCGCCGCGGCGTTCGTCGCAGTCGTACCAGACGGCGCCCTTCGCGCCGGTCGTTACAACGATCGAATGCAGGCCGAGCGGCTCGGCCTTCTGCCGGAGCACGTCCAGCAGCTCCTCGTTGGATAGGTTTACATAATCTCCGGCCAGCAGGCGGCCGGCCTCGATCTCGTTGCAGACGAACGCCTCCATGCCGCTGAGGTATTCGAGATTTTTCAGCAGAATCTCCATATTGCTCGTGGCCGCGTACAGCGGTTTGGAGCAACGCACCGCCAGATCGCAGGTGCGGCGGAAAACATGCTCGCTCGTGTCGCATTCGAGCGCTACGGCGTCGCAGCCGTCGATGAAGGCTTCGCCCCGTTCGTCGATCATGCGCTCCATGAGCGAAAAATCGAGCTGCTGGCTGATGGAGGCGGCCAGGTCGCCGTTTTGATCCATGACGACCAGCCACACGCCCATCCCGCCGGGGCCGACGGCCACGCAGGAGACGTCCATGCCGATGGCGCGCAGGTGGCTCAGAACCGCCTCGCCGAGCGGCCCGGAATCGACGCTCGAAAGAAATGCGACCTCCGCGCCCGCGTGCAGCAGGTCCTCGGCGATGTTGCGGCCGACGCCGCCGTGGATAAATTCCACCGTGCCGACGTTGCGGCCGCGTGGGTCGAAATGCTCCGTGGAGGGCCGGCCCATGCAGTCCATGAACACGGCGCCGACGGCGGCGATCTTCATTCGGCCACAGCCTTTCTCAGCGCGTCGACGCGGTCGGTCTGCTCCCACCGGACGCCCAGCTCCTCGCGGCCCATGTGGCCGTAGGCGGCGAGCTGGCGGTAGATGGGCTTGCGCAGGTCGAGGTCGCGGATGATCGCCGTCGGGCGCAGGTCAAAGACCTTTTCCACGGCCTTTTCCAGCCGGTCGTCCGAAACCGTGCCGGTGCCGAAGGTCGTCACATTGATGCTCACGGGCGTGGCCACGCCGATGGCGTAGGCCAGCTGGACCTGACATTTTTTCGCCAGCCCCGCCGCCACGATGTTCTTGGCGACCCAGCGGGCGGCGTAGGCCGCGCTGCGGTCGACCTTCGTCGGGTCCTTGCCGGAGAAGCAGCCGCCGCCGTGGGGCGCGCTGCCGCCGTAGGTGTCCACGATAATCTTGCGGCCGGTCAGGCCGGAATCGCCTTGCGGGCCGCCGATGACAAAGCGGCCGGTTGGGTTTACATAATATTTCGTGTTCTCGTCGATCATGGCCGGGTCGAGGCTGGGCTTGATGACCAGCTCGATCATGTCGCGGCGGATGTCGGCCAGCTCCGCCTCGGGCGCGTGCTGCGTGGACAGAACGACGGTATCGATGCGGACGGGGCGGTCGTTTTCGTCGTATTCGACCGTCACCTGCGTTTTCCCGTCGGGGCGCAGATAGCCGACCAGCCCCTCGCGGCGGACCTGGGTCAGACGCTTGGCCATGCGGTGCGCCAGCGAGATCGGCAGCGGCATGAGCTCCGGCGTCTCGTCGCAGGCGTAGCCGAACATCATGCCTTGGTCGCCGGCGCCGTTGGTCAGATCGTCGTCCGCGCCGCCGGCCTTCTTCTCCAGCGAGGCGTTCACGCCCATGGCGATGTCGCCGGACTGCTCGTCGATGCTGGTGAGCACGGCGCAGGTGTTGCCGTCAAAGCCGTATTTGGCGCGGTCGTAGCCGATGTCGCAGACGACCTGCCGCGCGATCTTGGGGATGTCGACGTAGCAGTCCGTGGTGATCTCGCCCATGACGTACACGATGCCGGTCGTGGCCGTGCACTCGCAGGCGACATGGCCGTTGGGGTCCTGCGCCAGAATGGCGTCAAGGATCGCGTCGGAGATCTGGTCGCAGATCTTGTCGGGATGGCCCTCCGTGACGGATTCGGATGTGAAAAGATAGTGTCCCATATTGAAAACTCCTTCGTAAAAAATACATGAAAAAAGCCTGCCGGTGGATCGGCAGGCATAAGAAATACGGATATATTTCCTTATCTTCCGATTTTCACCGCCGGATTTGGCACCTTGCGCGTTTTTTCGCAGGTTGCCGGGCTTCACAGGGCCGGTCCCTCCACCACTCTCGATAAGGCTATTCAGTTCAGCGCCCATTGTACCATGAAAGCGCGGTTTGTCAAGTCCCTTCGCGGAAAGTCGGTCAAAGACCCGTTCCGTCGAAATCCGGAGTATAGGCGCTGTCGGCGCTGTCCGGCTCCTGGGTGTAGCCGTCGAGTATGCCGAGCGCGCGCATGTAGTCGACGGCGCGGCCGTATTCCTCCGGCGTCAGACGCCGGTCGGGGCCGCCGTGTCCGTTGGGAGTGTACTGGCTCATGAGACTGACC
Organism: uncultured Oscillospiraceae bacterium; assembly: GCA_934597255.1. Taxonomy (GTDB): domain Bacteria; phylum Bacillota; class Clostridia; order Oscillospirales; family Oscillospiraceae; genus CAJOIG01. The sequence goes on along the minus strand of CAKTQV010000014.1, from coordinate 14,044 downwards.
ATCACGTCGCCGGGGCGGAAGGCGTCCGCGATCCAGTCGAGCACGCCGAAGGTGTTGTCCAGCTCGCCCGGCAGGACGAGATGGCGGATGAGCACGCCGGAGCGCATAAGCCCCTCCCCGTCAAAAACGCAGGGGCCGACCTGGCGGAACATCTCGCGGATGGCGGCGCGCGCCGTTTCGGGATAGTCCGGCGCGCCGGAAAGCGCCGCGGCCAGCGCGCCGTCGGAATACTTCATATCCGGCATGTATATCTGTATTTTTCCCTCGAGCAGCCGCAGCGTCAGCGGCTTGTCATAGCCGCCGCTGTTCCAGATCACCGGGATGCCCGGCTGCGGGTCGAGCGCCTCGCGGATGGCGAGCGCGAAATGCGTCGGTGTGACGAGGTCGAGATTGTGCACGCCCTCGGCCTCCAAGCGGGCAAACAGGGCTCGCAGTCCGTCCACGGAAAGCGGCGTTCCGCGGCGGAGCGTGCTGATGTCGTAATTCTGGCAATATACGCAGCGCAGATTGCACCCGGAAAAAAATACGGCGCCCGCGCCGCGTGTCCCGCTGATGCACGGCTCCTCCCAATCGTGGCGGGCGGCCCGGGCAACGACCGGCTCCCAGGGCATGGCGCAGTATCCGGCTGCGGCGCCGCGCGCGGCGCCGCAGCTTCGCGGACAGAGATTGCAATTCATATTCTTCCACCAAAAATACATTTATATTCCGCGGCTATTTTGCATATTCGTAAGTATATTCATCGCTGCCCTCCGTCAGAGAGCCCCGCAGACCCTCCGTCGCAACGATGCGGCCGTCCTGCGTGACGAGGACGAGCTCGAAGCCGCCGTACTGCCGCCAGCTGTCGAGCGCGCCCTGCTCGCCGAGCACGAACATCGCGGTGGACAGCGCGTCGGCGCGCGCGCCGCTGCCGCACACGACCGTCACGGAGCGCAGCCCGTTTTCGGCCGGGCGGCCGGTCCGGGGATCGAGAATGTGGCTGTAGCGAACGCCGTCGCGCATGAAATAGCGCTGGTAATCGCCGGAGGTGACGACGGCGCATTCGCCGACGCTCAGCGTGGCGACATAGGCGCCGCTGTCGTTCGGGTCCATGATGGCCACGCTCCAGCGGCTGTTGTCGGGCTTGCGCGCGCCAAGCGTCTGCACGTTCCCGCCGAGCGACAGGATCGCCGTCGTGCAGCCGGCGTCCGCCATGGCGTCCAGCGCGGCCTCGGCCGCGTAGCCCTTGGCGACGGCGCCGAAGGCGATGGTCGTTCCCGCCGGGATGCGCAGCGCGCTGTTGGCCGCGTCGGTCTCCAGCCGGAAGCCGTCGATCGCGGCCAGCTGGGCGTCGATCTCGCTTTGCTCCGGCACACGGTATTCGCCGCTGGTGAAGCCCCACAGGCCGACCAGCCCGTACAGCTGCGGGGCCAGCGCGCCGCCGCTCTGCGCGGCGATCTCGTTGGCCGTCTCCGCTATGGACAGGCAGTCCGCGGAAACGCGGACCCATTCGCCGGCATGCTCGTTGACCTCGCGGACGCTCGAGCCGTCGCGCTCCGGGTCAAGATCGGCCTCCAGCTCGCAGATGCGCGCCTCTGCGGCGTCCAGCGCGGCGTCCGCCGTCCGGCCGTAGGCGGTCAGAAGCATGACGGTATCCATGGCGTAGAGCTGGCGCTGCGTTTTTTCGGTTTCCGGGCCGGCGGCGCATCCGCTCAGAAGAAGCAGAAGCGCCGTGACAAGGGCGATAAGTCGGGCCGTTTTCATAAAAATTTCCTCTGCATCGAGATTTATACGAAGAAGTATAGCACAAAGCACTTGATATTCCAAGCGCCGGCTGTTATAATAGCAGGGCGTGAAAATTTCATGCGGCTGTAGCTCAGCTGGATAGAGCGTTGGCCTCCGGAGCCAAAGGTCGTGGGTTCGAATCCCGTCAGCCGTACCAAAACGAAAACCCTTGATAAACCTGGTTTTTCTAGGAATATCAAGGGTTTTTTGCTGCTATGACGGCATTTGCGCAGGAAAAATATTTCCCGTTCAGGAAGCCAAAAAGCAGGCTTTAGAGCATATTTTCCACCCAAAATGGCAAGTAAAAATGCCAAGTTGTCAGCCATGGCTTGGATGATTTTTATTTCCTTGGCCTTTATGTGGCGTAGCGCCTCAAACTTGGCCGGGCCGGGGGGCATCCGTCTTTTATAACAAAAGACCAGCCCGGGAGGGCTGGCCTTTTCGGTTTCAGGCGGTGACGGTCGCGGTAGTAACGGTCTTGGTGCCGCTGCCCTTGCTGTTCCCGGCATAGAACGTCATCACGGCGTAATACGACTCGCCGGAGACGCCGGGGTAGGTCACATAACTGCTATAGGTGTACCGGTTTGTGACGAGCATGTTTTCGTAGCTGGAAGACGTGTAGATCTTCATCAGCCGGCCGGCCGCGGTGTAAAGCTCGATCCGCGTGGTGCCGAGAAGGGTCATGTAGTCGGTGGCGGTGATGCCGAAGCACAGGCTGATGCTGCCGCCGCCGTTTTTGTAGATGTAGGCGGTCTTGCTGGCGATGTAGTTGCTGGCCTGCGGCTCGATCACCGAGGGGGCGGCGGCAAAAGCAAAGCTTCCGAGAAACAGCGCGCAGACCATCAGCAGCGCCAGCGCGCGAAACGCTTTCCTTCGCATGGGTTTATTCTCCTATTGAATCCAGAATGACAGTCAGCTCCCCGCGGGAAGCCGCGCCGGAAATAAAGCCCTCTAAATGGCCGATCGACCAGACCGCGCAGTAAGCATCCATGTTCGTCAGGATGTAAAAATCGATCCCGTTATGTGTGTAAACATCGGGAGAAGCCTCGTCTTTTTCGTAGAGAGGCGAATAGGGAGCGTCGTGGTGGAGCCGGTATTGAACAAGCAGACGGGTGGGTGTCTCCTCGCTTTTCATCAGACAGGTAAACTCGGTATAACCGGGATTCTCAGTCACGGTTGTGTCGAATTCTGTGTACCTGTCAGGGATGTAGGTCGGGAGACGGGCCGTTGCCACCTCATATTGCTGCAAAAGATCATGCAGCTCCTCCAATTGTTCTGCTACCGGTTCTTCCGGGTGGTTCTCCTGGGCTGCGATACGGTCGGTAGAAAGGCCGAAGGTTTCCGAAGTCCATCTTGCAATGGCGCCCCATAAATTAAGCCCCAACGCCTGTGCGGTGACGGAGCCGATAAAAATTACAACAAAAACAGCGGCAGCGATGGAAGTGATCCTTCGGAATCTTTTCGGTTTTCGGGTTCGGCGCGGGGATTGACTGCGTTTGAAGGGGTCGTCCGGGGATGAGGACGTGTTCTGAGCCAGGGGTTCGTCTGTTTCGTAAAGGGATCGACCGCCGCGGGCCAGCGGCTCGTAGTTTTTGTGAAACGAAGCGAGCGCCGCGTCCGCGTCAGGAATGTGGCTGTTGGGACTGTCTTTCTCTCGTCTGGCCACCACCTCCATGATGTGAAGTATCGTGTCCATGTCGGCGTCACCTGAATCGGCCGTCAGCGAATCCCGGTACAGGATATCCTGCAGAGACTCGGTAGACATACCGTCAAAGGCCGTGCCGTACATGGATTCATTTTCAGAGCTGTCGGGCATCCCGAAAACCCCCTTCACATCAATATGTGTAAAAAACGCTTGTTGGGGACAAAAAATTTTATATTTCGTCCAAAAAATTCTTAATTTTCTTTCTCGCGCGCTGGACGCGCTTCTTGCACGCCTCGACGGAAAGGCCGAATTCCTCCGCAACCTCCAGCATGGAGCATTGGTCGCGCGCCACGCGCATGAACAGCTCAAAGTCGTCGTTGAGGCAATTCTGGCATAAAGAAAGCAGGTCAATATACCCTGCTTCAGATGCGGAGACGGTTGTCTGACGCCGGCTGCCGGTTCGTAGGGAAAGAAGGAGAAGATTCATTTGTGACTGCGATTTTCGGATGGCAAAGATGGAATATTTCAGCGTCTTTACCAGCCAGCCTCGCGGGTTGGGCGAGGAGAGAAGCGCTTCGGGCTTGCAGCAGGCGATCACGAAGGCGTCCTGCACCGCTTCCTCCGCAAGCGCGCTGTTTTTGAGCGCGGCCGCGGCGTAGGCGTAAAGGCTGTCGTGCATTTCCCGGAACAGGTTGTCGATCTGTGTGTTTTGGTCATCCGTTGTAGACATCGCTTTTTTCCCGCTCCCTTCCGCTGCCGGCAGGCCCGCGGACGGCGGGGACTCACCGGCTTTCCGTAAATTCGTCGAGACACACGCGTATCAGCCGCTCCATGGCGGCGATAACGTGCTCCGGCTGATCTTTGAGCATGGCGTTGATATTCTGGAGACGGGAACGGGGAGCGCTGTCAAAAAGGAGAAAGTCCGCGCTGATCTTCAATGCTTCCGCGAGATTTCGCAGAACGGGCAGGCTCATGCCCTTCTTGCCGCGCTCGATGTTTGCGTAAAAGGAGGTGCTGATGCCCGCCTGCTCGGCAAGCTCGTCCTGTGTGAGATTGTTCGCCTCGCGGTATTTGCGCAGATTGGCTCCGACAAGAGCCGTAACTTCCTCTTTTGTCATGTGGTTCAACTCCCTGTGGACTACAGTATATTTTCCGCGGGGAGCAAACGGAATAGTCTATCAGAGCGCTTTATTATTTCCTACAGAAATAATCGGGCGCTCTTTTAGATTTAATGGAAAAGCTGGAAAGCATTGGTGCGCAAGGGCTGGCGGGCTTTGCGCCCCTTCCGGCTGCGGCGGACGTGAAAACCGGCTTGACAGGACGGACGCGCGGCGTTACAATGCGGGCTAACGAATGATAGTTAGTTTTTGGAGGGGCCATGAGGCAGGAGGATACAAGGCAGAGGATCCTGGAAAAGGCGCTGGAGCTGTTTTCCGAAAACGGATACGACGCGGTCAGCGTGGGCGAGATCGCGGCGGCGGTGGGTGTCAAGGCGCCCTCGCTGTACAATCATTTTCCCGGCAAGCGGGCCATCTTTGACGCGATCGTGGAGGAAACGGCCGCGCAGTATGAGCGCTACACCGACGGGCTCGACGTGCATGTGCAGGACGCGGCGAAGGATCTGCCCGTTTTTTGCACGATCACGGAGGACGCGCTGGCCGGGAAGGTGCGGCAGATATTCGCCTATTCCCTGCACGACGAGACCATCCGCCGCTTCCGGCGGATGATGACCATGGAGCAGTTCCGCTCGCCGGAGCTGGCGGCGCTGTATTCCCGGCGGTTCGTGGAGCGTCTGGCGGCCTATCACGCCGCGCTTTTCCGGCGGCTGATGGGGGCGGGGGAGCTTCGGGAGGAGGACGCGGACGCGCTGGGGCTGCTGTATGCGGCGCCGGTCGTCACGCTCGTCGGCGTGTGCGACCGGCAGCCGGAGCGGGAGGAAGAGTGCCTGGCAAAGCTGGACGCGCACGTCCGGCTTTTCTATCGCACCTTTCACATCAAAAAGGAGGAAAAAGCATGAAAAGAACGCTGCCCCAGAAGCTGGGGCTGCTGGGGGTCGTAAGCCTGCTGTCCTACGCGGCGGCGGTGATCTTCTCGCCGCTGGCGTATCAGGGCTACGACTGGATGGCGCAGGCGGTGAGCGATCTGAGCGCGGCCAACGCGCCCTCGCTGTGGCTGTGGAACCGGCTGAGCAGCCTGTACAATGCGTGCGAGCTGGTGTGCGTGATGATGGTGTGCGCGGCCATGCAGGGGCGGAAAACAAAGCTTCTGCGCACGGGCGTCGGGCTGTTTGCCGCGATGGAGTGGGTGTCGGCCGTCGGCTTCCGCATGTTTCCGCTCAGCGACAGCGGCTATGCCGGGGCCTTTTCGGACCGGATGCATCTTCTGGTCACGGCGGCGGTCGTGGCGCTGTCCATCGTTTCGCTCTCGCTCATCCTCGCGGCCGGCATAAAGGACCGGGGCTGCCGCGTGTACGGCGTGTGCGCGGGCATTGCGCTGGGGATGATGCTGGTCGGCGCGCTGGGGATGAAGCTCGTCCCGGCGGCCTGGTTCGGCGTGGTCGAGCGCTTCAGCGTGTTCGCGGCCACGGGCTTCAACGCGGCTCTGGGGCTGCTGGCGTTTTTTGAACCGGCGGCGGAAAAGGAAACCGGGAAAGAAAAGAATTGAATCGGAGGGAGAAAAATCTTGGAGGAAAAACGTTTTGTGATCGAACGGGCGCGGCCGGAGGACGCCGCCGCGCTGCTGGAGTATCTGAAGCTGGTCGGCGGCGAGACGGATAATCTCAGCTTCGGGCCGGAGGGCGTGCCGCTCGGCGTGCGGGAGGAGGAGGAATATCTCCGCCGTCAGTCCGGCTCGGCGGACAACGCGCAGTATCTTGCCTGGGCCGACGGGGAGATCATCGGCACGTCCAGTCTCAACCGGCTGCCGCGCCGGATGAGCCACCGCGGCGAGTTCGGGATCAGCGTGCGCCGCAGTTGGTGGGGCAGCGGGGCCGCGCCCGCGCTGATGGAGAGGATACTGGCCTTCGCCGGGGAAAACGGCTTTGAGCAGATCGGGCTGGATGTGCGCAGCGACAACGCCCGGGCCATCCGCCTGTATGAGAAATTCGGCTTCCGGAAGCTGTACACCTGCCCGGCCTTTTTCAAGATCGGCGATCAGTATGTGGACTTTGACCGGATGAATCTCACGCTCGCGCAGCGGTGAGCGCCGGGAAACGGGAGCGAACATATGAAACCAATTACGGTCGACCCGGCGGACACGAGCCGGGCGCAGGCGTACGCCCTGTGGATGGATGCGCCGAACCCGATGGTGACGCTGCTGAAAACGCTGGACGTGACGCCGCTGGTCCGGCTCAGCCGCCGGAAGGGACTGAAGTTCAATATGCTGCTTTGCTGGTGCATCGGCCGGGCGGCGAGCGGGATCCGGGAGTTTTACACGCTGCCGGTGGGGCGCGAGCTGCTGCGGTATGACCGTATCGCCGTCAACACCATCGTGAAAAACCGGACCGGCGAGGTCAGCTCCTGCGACGTGCCGTTTTCAGACGATCTCGCGCGCTTTGGCGCGGACTATCTGCGCCTGACGCGGCAGACGGCGGAAGGCTGCGAAAACCATGACTTGACGGACGATATGGTCATCGGCACCTCCGCCCTTACGGACACGGAGATCGACGGGGCCGTGGGCATGAACAGCGGCATTTTCAATAACCCCTTTCTCATCTGGGGCCGGTATCGCAGGGGCCTTTTCAAAACGACGCTGCGGCTGTCGTTTCAGTTCCATCACACCCAGATGGACGGCGCTCACGCCGCGCGTTTTCTGCAGCGCCTGCAGGAGAGCATCTTTTGCCTGAAAGCGGGAGAGGCCGAAGCGTGAAGGACCGGCGCCGGACGGCGCGGCCTTCTGCTGGAAATACAAAAAGGGCCCGCCGGGACAAAACCGGCATGAACGCCCGGAGCTCGCGGCGTCGGGATGGCGGCTTTCGCGGGACGGAAAACATGGGAACATAACCATTACGAAAAATCAGGATTTTGACGGGGCAGGACGGGGGAAAGCGCATGCAGAAGATTTTGATCGTGGACGACGATGCGGCCATCGGCAATATGGAGCAGGAGGTGCTGGAGCGGGCGGGCTACGCCGTGCGGCGCGCCTATTCCGGAACGGAGGCGCTGCTGCTTCTCCGGCAGGAGCGGCCGGCGCTGGTGCTGCTCGATCTGATGCTGCCGGGACTCAGCGGCGAGGAGCTTCTGCCGCAGCTTCAGGGCATCCCCGTCATTGTGGTCAGCGCCAAAGCGGCGGCGCAGGACAAGATCGGGCTGCTGCTCGGCGGCGCGGCGGACTATCTGACGAAGCCGTTTGACACGGGCGAGCTTCTTGCGCGCGTCGCCGTGCGCCTGCGGGAGTATGCCCGCTGGCCGCTGGCCGCCGTTTACAGCTGCGGCTCGTTGACGGTGGACACGGCCTCGCACGAGGTGCGCGCGGACGGCGTGCCGGTGGCTCTGACGCGGACGGAGTACGCGATCCTGAAGCTGCTGATGCGCAATCCGGGGCAGGTGATCGCCAAATCCGTGCTTCTGGAACAGATCGCCGAGGACACGCCGGACTGCACGGAAAGTTCGCTGAAGACCCATGTGAGCCATCTGCGCGCCAAGCTGCGGGCGGCGTCGGGGCGGGACTATGTGGAATCGGTCTGGGGCATCGGGTTTCGCCTGCGGGCGGAAAGCTCAACCGTATCTCAACGCCTGTCTTGACCGCTGTCTCAACCTTTGCCGGATAAACTGCGTTTATCAGACAAAAGGAGGTGAAGCACATGGAATATGTGCTTGAAACAAAGGAGCTTGCCAAGCGCTATCGGAATTTCACGGCGCTGCGGGGGCTGACGATGCATGTGCCCAAGGGCTCGATCTACGGCTTCGTCGGGCGCAACGGCGCGGGAAAGACCACGCTTATCCGCCTGATCTGCGGTCTGCAGGAGCCGACCGGCGGGAGCTATGAGCTTTACGGCATCGGAAACGCCGACGCGGCCATCGGCCGCAGCCGCCGACGGATGGGCGCGGTGGTGGAGACGCCGTCGGTCTATCTGGACATGACGGCGCAGGAGAATCTGCGCCAGCACAACCGCGTGCTCGGCGTTCCGTCGGACGGGGAGATCCCGGAGCTGCTGCGGCTCGTGGGGCTGGGCGATACCGGCGGGAAAAAGGCGCGGAACTTTTCCCTAGGAATGCGCCAGCGGCTCGGCATTGCCGTCGCCCTGGCGGGGGACCCGGATTTTCTCGTGCTGGACGAGCCGGTGAACGGGCTTGACCCGCAGGGCATCGTTGAAATGCGGGAACTGATTTTGAAGCTCAACCGCCAGCGCGGCGTCACGGTGCTGATATCCAGCCACATTCTGGACGAGTTGGCCCGACTCGCCACGCACTACGGCTTTATCGAGGGCGGCCGCATGGTCAGGGAGATGAGCGCCGCGGAGCTGGAAGCGCGCTGCCGCAAGTGCGTGCGCGTGGAGGCGAGCGACGTCGGGGCGCTTGTCCGCGTGCTCGACGGAATGGGCGTGGAATACAGCGTGGCGGACGATACGCACGCGGACGTCTACACCGACGTGCCGGTCACGGAGCTGGTCCTGGCGGCGCAGAGGGAAAACTGCGCCATCCGCAGCATGAGCGAGCGGGACGAAAGTCTGGAGAGCTTTTACATGGATCTGATGGGAGGTGCACGCCATGAGTAAGCTTCTGCGGGCGAATTTTTACCGTCTTTGCCGCAGCCGGGCGCTCTGGCTGTGCGCGGCGGGCGTGCTTGTGCTGTCGGCGGCGTTTGCGCTGGGCGTCCGGGTGGACAGCGCGGGCGGAACGGCGCTTGACGAGGTGTTTCTGCAGGTGTTCCCCTTCCTGCCGGTGGCGGAGGCGGTGTTCACGGCGCTGTTTCTCGGCGTGGAGTATCAGGACGGGACGCTGCGCAACAAGCGGATCGCCGGCCACTCGCGCGGGGCGATATACGCCGCGTCCATGGTCACGGTCACGGCCGGCTGCTTTGTTCTTCTGCTGGCCTGGGCGCTGGGCGGCGCCGTCGGGATCGCGCGCTTCGGATGGTTCGCCGCGCCGGCGGGACAGCTGGCGGCGGCCGCGGGCGTGATACTGCTGCTCACGGCGGCCAACGCCGCCATCCTGACGCTGATCGGTATGCTGACGGTGAACCGGGCCGTTTCGGCGGTGGTCGCCATTTTGCTGACCTTTGCCCTGCTTATGGCGGGCAGCTCGCTTTACAACGCGCTGAGCGAGCCGGAGATGTCGAGCGCGGCCGTTATAACGGCCAACGGCGTCGAGGTAGGCGAGGAGCAGCCGAACCCCTATTACGTTTCCGGCGTGCTGCGGGATGTGTTCCAGTTTGCGGTGGAGGCGCTGCCGAGCGGGCAGGCCATTCTTCTGGCGAACTGCGAGCTGAGCCGTCCGCTGCTGTCCGCCGCCTCCTCGCTGGGCATCGTGCTGCTGGCGGGCGCGGCCGGGATCGCGGTGTTCCGGCGGAAAGATCTGAAATAAAAGGAGCCTGTCATGGAGATCGTGTGGATTCTGTCGGCCGGCGCGGCGGCGCTGACGGCGCTCGTGCTCGGGATGCGTCTGGCGTCTCTGCGCCGCTGTCTCCGGGAGATCACGGAGCAGCTGGACGAAAAGCTGCGGCTGGACACGAATACGCCGATCCTGGCTTCGGGCGGCGGGAGGGCGGCCCGGGCGCTCGCCTCAAGGCTCAACGCACAGCTCCGGGCGCTCCGGCAGGAGCGCCTGCGGCTGCGCAGCGGCGACGCCGGGCTCAAGGCGGCGGTCACGAACCTGTCCCACGATCTGCGCACGCCGCTGACGGCGGTGTGCGGCTATCTGGATCTGCTGGAGCGGCAGCCCCACTCGGACGAGTCCCGGCGCTATCTCGCCGTCATCCGCGAACGCACCGGCGCCATGCGCGCGCTGACGGAGGAGCTGCTGCAATACTCCGTCGTCCGCGCCGCGTCGGACGAGCCGGCGCGTGAGCCGGTGTGCCTCAACGACGCGCTGGAGGAGAGCCTCGCGGGGTTTTACGGCGTGCTTACGGCGCGCGGCATCGGGCCGGACGTCCGTCTCCCCGCGGAAAAGATCGTCCGGCGGCTCGACGTCGCCGCGCTGCGGCGCGTGCTCGACAACATCCTCGGCAACGCCGCGCGCTATTCCGACGGCGATCTCTCCGTCGAATTGACGGAGGAGGGGGAGATACGATTTTCCAACGCGGCGGAAAAGCTCGGCCGCGTGCGGGCGGAGCGGCTGTTCGACCGCTTTTTCACGGTCGAATCGGCGAGCGGCTCCATGGGGCTCGGCCTGTCCATCGCTCGGGAGCTGACGGAGCGGATGGGCGGCTTGATCGCGGCGGAATACCGGGATGGGCGGCTGTGCGTGCGCGTCCGCTTTCCCGGCGGGGAGGCCGGCGCGCACTGACGCGCGGCGTGATCCGATGGCGTGAAGCAAGAAGAAAGAAGCGGTCTCCGGTATCAGAGACCGCTTCTTTCCGCATCCGGCGGGAGCCGGCCCGTGAGCACGGGCACGGCGGGGTGGGGTCATGCGCCGGCGCAGGCGGCGCCGAGCCTGAAAAGGCGGACCGCGTTTTGGGAGAAAACGGCGGCTTTTTCGCTCTCGCTGAGGGAAAGCCGTTCAATGCTGGCGATGGTGTTGGCGGTCTGCCCCCTGCCGTTGGCGCCCCGGTCGCCGTCGAGCGGATAATCCGTGCCGAAAAGGACATGCTCCAGTCCGAAGAAGGCAAGCCCGGCCTCGATGGCGGCGGTGCAGTCTCCGTACAGGGCGGTGTCGCAGTAAAAGCGCTTGAGATTGGCGTAAGCCGTTTCGGCGTCCGTCTGGCTTTGTCCGCTCTGGAAGAATCCCTCGCGCAGGTAGGTGGTGAAAATGCGGTTGTGGAAGGTGGGGACCATGGCGCCGAGATGGTGGGTCACGATCTTTAGGCCGGGGAGGCGGCTGAACAGGGAGGACGTGGAGAGATTGATCATCATCCAGGTCGTTTCCAGCGGCCAGTTGAAGATGAAGTCCGGCTTGGAATGCGGGCCGTTGCAGGGATGGACCAGAACGGGGAGATCGTATCCGGCCATCGCCTCGAAAAAGGGAAGAAACTTTTCCTCGGACAGGTCCTCGCCGGCGCAGGTCGTGGCGATCTGCACGCCCCGGAAACCAAGCTGTTCCACGCAGCGCCGAAGCTCGGCCAGCGCGCCGTCCATGTCCCGCAGGTTCACGGTGCCGATTCCGGCCGGGAACGTATCCGGCCGCTCGGCGACGATCTCGGCGATGGTGTCGTTGGCCACGGCGGCCAGACGGCTTCCGACGGCGATGTCGGGCTTGTCGATATCCTCCGGCGCGACCAGCGTCAGGAGCTGATGAAGATCCTCGTGCTCGGCGACCTCCGCTGCGCGGGCGGCCATGTCTTTGAGAAGTACGACGTTTCCAAGAGGAAGGTCCATGCCGGCTTTGCGAAGCTCCTCGTAGTACCGCAGGGGCAAAACGTGGTTGAATATGTCGATTTTTTTCATTGCGTTCCTCCGCCAAAAAATTCTTGGCCCTATTATACGGGAAACGCACACGATACTGAATCGAGAGATTCGCATTGCGCAATGAGAAGATGGAATGCTCAGCGGTCGTCCATCAGCGGCGAGGGCATGGCCGTCTGGACAAGGCTGACAAACTGGCCGACCAGCGGGTTTTCGGATGCCTTCATCCAGCGTATGCCCTTGCGAAGCTGGCCGAAGCGGTGCGCCTTGACCATGACCAGATCGGGGTACAGCGAAAGGACGTTGCTCTCGTTGGCCACGGTGAAATACAGGCCGGAGGTGACCAGATCGGTGAGACGCTCCATATCCGGCTCAAAGCGTATCTCCGTGCGGATGATCTTGTTGTTCAGAACGTTCCAGGCGAAGGGCGTCAGCGTGCTGTCAAAGCTTTCCGGCGCGATCATGGTCATGGGGAGCGTGGCCAGGATGGACTCAAAGGACGTCTCTGCGTCGGGATCGGCGCCGGGGGAAAGAAGACGCCTGGGAACGGCCAGATACATCTGGTCGAGGGCATAGACATATTGCTCGCAGCCCTCCGGGCCGTCCTGTCCGCGAAAGAGAGTGATTGCAATGTCCAGATCGCCCTGGCTGAGTCCGGCGTTGAGCTTCTGCAGCTCAAGCCGCTGAAGGCTGATCCGCACATTGGGGCGGTCCTGCGAGAAATCGGACAGAAGCTCGCCGAGCCACGGGTCAAGGATCTGGTCGTTGAGAATGCCGAGCCTCAGCTCGCCGGACATACCGGAGCTTGAGTCGGCCAGCGTGTGCAGAAGCGTGGAATAGTCCGCGTAGATACGCGACAGGCCGTGATAGAGAAGCTTGCCTTCCGCTGTGAGGCGTATCTGGCTGTTCTGGCGCGTGAAAAGGCGGCAGCTGAGCTCCTGCTCCATGGCGCCGATCTGGCGCGATATGGCGGACTGGGTAATAAAAAGCTGCTCGGCCGCCTTTGTAAAATTAAGGTATTCGGCGGCTTTTATAAAAGACTTCATCTGATCGGCGGCGCGCGCCTGTTTCTGGCGGATTACGAATTTTATGAAAAGCTGCAGGACGGCCGCGGCGAGGACGTGGTCCCCTGCGTGCGCTGCAACAAGTGTCATGTCATGAGCCTCACCGGTCCGTGAATATCCGGCTGCACGGTAAACCCGCGTCTGGGGATCGAGCACGAGCTGGAAAAGCTGGTGAGACCCGTGACGCGGAGCAAAAGAGTGGCGGTCGTGGGCGGCGGCCCGGCCGGGATGCGCGCGGCGCTTTTCTGCCGCCAGCGCGGCCATTCGGTGGTTTTGTTTGAAAAAACGGAGAAGCTTGGCGGGCAGCTTTATCACACGGATTACACAAGCTTCAAGTGGACGCTGCGCCGCTATAGAGATTACCTGAAGGAGCAGCTTGTCAAGACCGGGGTGGAAGTGCGCATGAACACGGAGGCGTCGCCGGAGATGATCGAGTCGGAGGGCTTTGACGCGGTCATTCTTGCGCTGGGCGCCGAGCCCAAAAAGCCGAACGTCCGGGGGGCGGAGAACGCCCGGTGGAACGTGCTGAACGTTTACGGCAGCGCGGATAAGCTCGGAGAGAACGTTGTGGTCGTCGGCGGGAGCGAAAGCGGCGTGGAGACGGCCTTGTATCTGTGCGAAACGGGACATAAGGTCACGGGGCTTTCGCGGCGGGACAGCCTGGCCTACGACGCCACGCCGGTGCATTTCCGGGAAACCGTGGTGGAAGCCTGGGACAGCTTCGGAGACGCCTTCCGCAGCATAAAGAATGCGACTACGACGGAGATCGGCGAGGGCTTCGTGAAATACACGGACAGCGAGGGCGAGCACGTTCTTGCCTGTGACGATGTGGTCGCGCTCGGCGGTATGGAGCCGAATCAGGAGCAGGACTGCCGCTTCTATCACCGTGCCAGACAGGTGTTCCTCATCGGCGACTGCAGCCGGATCGGGAGCGTAAGGGAATGCAACCGCACGGCGTTTGCCGCGGCCAGTCAGATCTGATCCGGGAGATTTTTTGTCATTTTCCCGGAATTGGTGAAAAAACGTACACCTTGGCGTCCCGTGATCGAAATTCGGTCACGGGACGTTTTCTGC
>CAKTQV010000013.1 GCA_934597255.1 uncultured Oscillospiraceae bacterium | reverse complement strand
AACCTGCGTGCGTATGCAAAGACCCGTTCCAATCCCTACCGCATTTCCTATGAGGATGTGTGCAAAGAGGTAATGGGCGCAAAGCAGAAAGCGCAGCTGCGGCGAATGGTGGACTTCAAGTTTACTCGCCATCCGTCCTTCAATTTGCCGGAGCAGCGGCTGACAGCCATTGAAAAACAACTTGGAGAGCGCACAAGAGAGCTGCTATCCATTCCGGTTCAGAGAAGTACGAAGCGCAAAATTGAGCCGGAAAGATAATCCGTCTGCGGTATGGGAGTAACCCCATACCGCAGATACATACCGTAAGCTAACGGCAGAAAAGTCACAATATTGTAGTATAGTATTCTTAAATCAGAATGACAAATAGGAATTTGAATTCCCCAAAATCATAGGCTTTTGCCGCTGATTATAGGGCTTTAATGAAATCCTCTGAAACCGCCCCAAACAAAGGATTTTTCGCAATCTGCTCACCGAATCCCTTTATTAAATGTTACACCGTTTCTACAACGCCCTCGCCGATCATAAGGGCAAAAACAAGGGCAAGAAAATCCCATAACAGGATATAACAAGGTGTGGCAATCGGGAGCCTGTGACATATGTGTGAATATACTTCAATGATTATTATAACGGAGGATGTCAATATGGAAAAGTACATTTATGATAAGAACAACGGTCTTTGGTATGAGCTTCAGGGCGATTATTACGTCCCTTGCCTGACAGTACCGGCTCAAGAAGCAAAACCCATCGGTATTTGGGGGCAGCGGCACTTGCGATATATCAAGAAGGAACGCAAAGCCTTGTATACGGAGCTGCTGATTAGCGGCAGGCTGAATGCTTACCTTTCTGATATCAACGAACATGCGACGGAGCAAATGCTCCTGCTGACACAGCAGATGGCCGAGCGTGAGGGCGTCACTGAACAGCTCAAAGAACAAGATCAAATGCTTTGGGTGCAGCGGATGAACAACATCCGGGATCGGGCAATGGAGATCGTAAATCACGACCTGATCTATGCATAAGGTATCGGGTGGCGGGGAACAATCCCTGCCGCCTTTTTACTGAAATGTCATGCAATGTCTATTTGAAAAATGAGCAGGTAAAGCGCCCTTTTATAGTGACAATTTTGTCACTACGTGGTATAATAATGTCACTTCGGAAAGCGAGGGGCAGGATATGAACTTAGGAAAAGAAACGGAAACGCTTGAATTCAAAAAGACAACAGGCGAAATGAAAGAGGCGATGATCTCCATCTCGTCCATTCTGAATAAGCATGGAATCGGAACTCTCTATTTCGGCGTGAAGCCTAACGGAGACGTCTGCGGGCAGGATGTTTCTGAGTCATCGCTCAGAGACGTGTCCCGTGCCGTATATGAAAGCATTCGGCCTCAAATCTACCCTGCTATCGAGGAAGTCATTCTGGAAGGAAAGCACCTGATCAAGGTGGAATTCAACGGCAATAATACACCGTATTCCGCTTCTGGAAGGTACTACCTTCGAACCGCCGACGAGGATCGGGAGGTCACGCCGGAAGAACTAAAAAGCTTTTTCGTTTCAAATGAATATCGTGAGAAATGGGAGAAAACGCCTTCTGCCGCTTCGGTGAAGCAAGTCGATAAGAACGCTGTCAAAGCATTCTGGCAAAAAGCCATTTCTGCTGGAAGAATCCCGGAAGGAAGATATACCTGCCCTGTCATTCTGAAACGGTATGGTCTTGTCAAAGGTGACAGTCTTAATAACGCAGGCGAATATCTTTTCGGAAACACACATCCTGTCACTTTGAAGGCAGCCATATTTGCAACGGATGAGAAACTCACCTTCCTTGATATGAAGTTGTTTGAGGATAACATCTATAATCTTCTCGGGATAGCTGAGGATTACATACTGAAAAACATCCGTTGGAGAAGCGAGATTGTCGGCACAGAACGAACCGAGACACCGGAGATTCCTGTGGCGGTAATCAGAGAGGTGCTGGCAAACAGCTTCGCCCATGCTGTCTACAACGGCCGTACAAACCATGAGATTTGTATTCATCCCGGCATGATCACGATTTACAGCCCAGGCGAATATGCAAGCAATCACAAGCCTGAAGACTACATGAAAGGCAATTATGAATCTGTAATCCGAAACGCCACAATTGCCAAAATCCTTTATCTCAACAAGTCGATTGAGCAATTTGGAAGCGGATTTAAGCGGATTAACAGCCTGTGCAAAGATGCCGGAATACGCTTCTCATATGAGAGTGATGAACTTGGATTCAAATTTATCCTGTATCGTCCGGAACTTCAAAGTGACATTCCACGTGTCACTTTGGATGTCACTTTGAACGGGACAGAGATGGCCGTGCTTGCCTTCTTGAAACAGAAGCCGGATTCTTCACGTGGCGAGATTGCGGACAAGATTTCCAAAACGGTCAGAACGGTTCAGAGGGCATTGGATTCTTTGAGAGACAAGGGGTATATACAGCGCGTCGGCTCCAAACAAGAGCCGTATTGGGAAGTGCTGAAATAATCAGCCTGTCAAAATGAGGTGAAAGAATACATGAACTACCAAGGATACATTATTTATCGTGAGCGACTTCGGCGAAACTGGAGTCAGGCGGGGCTGTGCAAAGGGATTTGCACAGTGTCATATCTGTCCAAAATTGAATCCGGTAAGGCTGAGCCGTCAGAGGAGATTGTGCGACTCCTCCTGGACCGGCTGGATTTGGAAATTGATCAAGAAATAGAGCGAGAAGCAGCTAAACTTGCAGATCAGGGCTGGGAGCTGCTGTTTGCCGGCAGGTTTGCTAAACTGAGTGATCTGCTACATGGAAAGGATAAAGATCGCTATCGGGCTGTTCCTGCGTGGCTGGATCTGGCGTTGCTTTCTTCCGAAAAGCCGTTGGATACTGCACTGGAACCATGCATGGATACACGGCAATTGGCTCTGCAACGGATATTACAAGGGCGGGAAACTGAGGCGGTGCGACTCATACCTAACGCATATACCTACTTGACACTGGGCATGGCCGACTATAAAGCCGGAAACTACTCATCTGCAGTGGACGCGCTGCAGACTGCCTATGACTTGGCAAGCAGGGAAGGTACGGTGCGGATCATGCTGGAGGCGAGGCTCTTCCTCGGCAACGCCTATTGCAATCGGCAGGATCTTCCCAATATGGAGCGTCACTATCGGTTGGCGCGGCGGCTGGCTGAGGATTTGCAAGATCAGAGAGCTCTTGGGACCATTGGTTATAACACAGCATCGGCGTGGATCGAGACAGGCCGCTATGAGGATGCCTACATATGGTTCTCTAAGCAGGAAGAGTCAACGCTGATGTCACTGCACAAACTGGCAATCTGCTGTGAAAAAACCGGGCGGAGAGAGCAGGCCCTCAGCGTTTTGAAACAGGCAGAAGACATGGATACAGACGAGTTGGATCGATCGCTTGCGCTGCAGCTTCTTTGCCTTGTTCGGTATCGTGTGGAGCACCCGGACTATCTCACACGAGAGGATTATGGCTCGCTGCTTTTGGAAAGCTTTACCCGCCTTCGAGGAGAACTGCCCTCCGGCTTTGCAATCTTCCATCTGCCGTGGGTGCTAGAATGGTATAAGGCAACCAGACAATATAAGAAAGCCTGCGATCTGCTGGAGGAGTTTCCTGAAAAAACACTATAAAGCATAATTTAGCCCGCATATTCAGAGGAACTTTCCCAAATATGCGGGCTATTATTTGTCTCACCGAACTGCTACACTATTTGCAGAGGTGATACATATGAAAACAGCGAAACTCTGGACACGAAACTTCCGCTTGGTGATTCTTGCATCCGCTATTGGTACAGTTGGCGCAATCGCAGGCGGTTTTGCATTAGCATTCTTGGTGTTTGATGAAACAGGTAGTACCCTGGCATCGGCTCTGATTGTAGCAATCCAGCTTTTGCCGCATCTTTTACTCCCGGTCCTGATTGCGCCATTTATGGACCGCCTGCCTCGCAAATCGTTTCTGGTGGCAGGCGATATCGCAAACGCCGTATTGCTGGCCGGAATGGGTTTGTGGCTGCTGTTTTTTGATTTTTCCTATGTAGGTTACCTGGCAGTGTCTTTGCTGTTGGCTTGCCTTGGCGCAGTGGATGAGTTGGCATTCACCAGCATCTATCCGGAGCTGATCCCGGAAGGCGCAGAGCAAAAGGGCTATGCGGTGTCCTCTATGCTCTATCCGGTTTTGACGGTCATCATGACACCGTTAGCTGCTGTTCTTCTGGACACGCTTGGCGTCGCATGGATTTTGATCGCTCAAAGCGGCCTCTCCCTGGCGGCGGCCATCACAGAGAGCTTTATCCATCTGGATGAAACAGAACGGCAACACCGTACACCATACTCTCTGCAGGCTTGGGTTGGTGATATACGGGAGGCGGTGCTGTACTTAAAGGAGGAGCGTGGTCTTCGCAGCATCTACGAATATATGGCAGTTACAAACGGTGTTGCCAGCGGTTTTTCTCCTATTCTGGTAGCATTCTTTCGCACTTTTCCGGGCTTCACCGCCGCTATGTACTCAGCCTTTTCCGTGGTAGAGTTTGCCGGACGGACAATTGGCAGTGCGTTGCAATACCGAATCAAGATTCCTGATAAGAAGAAGTACGGCTTCGTGTTTTTTGTCTATCAGGTTTATGAAACCGTGGATATGTGTCTGCTCTGGCTGCCCTATCCGCTGATGCTGGTCAACCGTGGAATCTGCGGATTTCTCGGGAGCAACAGCGCAATTCTGCGAAGCGCAGCTGTGCAGCGTTATATCCCTGAAAAGCTTCGGTCTCGCATCAATGCATTCAACGGCGTACTGCTCACTGCCGGAGCAAGCGTTTTTTCACTGCTGATGGGTTTTCTTGGGGAAATTCTCGACTATCGTTGGTGTGTCACGATCGGCGGAGCTATCGCTATGCTTGCCAGTTGGCTTCTGATCTGGGGCAGGCGTAAGGACGTGCGTAGGATATATGAAACGGGCCATGACGAGATCACACAATAATTTATACCAGCTCTTACAGATTCTTACATATAGAGTTGGTGGTTTTCACCTTTTATGGTTTCTATGTATGCACCGCAGGGGCTTCCTGCGGTGTGTTTTCCTGTCTTAGCGTCCTCTGTCATAATCGTGGCTGCAAAATCGGGTCTGCTGCCGCCTTGCATCATTCCTCCGCTTGGCCTCCGCTTCCATGTCCCGGAGCTTCTTTCGGATGCTCTCTTTTTCAGGCGGTGCCTGCTGGGTCTGCTGCCCTCCGTGGACTTGCCGCTCCCATGCGGCCAGATCGCGGTTGTACTGCTCCACAAGGAGCGTGGCGTCGTCATACAGCCGTTTGAACGCCTGTACGTCGGGATAGCCGTCCTCTTTCAGAATACCGGGCAGTCGGTCCATCCGGCGGTCGATCTCCTGCTGTATACCTGTAATCTTTTCCTGCAGGGCCTTGCGCTCTTTTCCTTTGAACAGTCCCGTCGTCTCGGCAAGCTGTTTTTCCAACTTCGGCAGTTCACCGTGCATGAGCTGCTTGACCGCTCTGGCCTCGTCCTGTACCTTGACCATCAGCTTCTGCATCTTGCGGTATTCCGCCATATCAACGGACAGCGTAGGCTTGGGCGGGACCTCCGTCTCCCGAATCAATACCTGTAGGATTTCCTTTGCCTTTTGGATGATGCCCCGGAACAGTCCCGGCAACCATCCGTGCTTCTGCACGGAGCGGGTGGCCTCATCGTAGACGTGTTCGTTTCTGATCTCTATGATCTTGGATTCTTCGATTCCGGACACCAGCGCCATATCTGCCGTTCTGTTCCAGTCCTGCCTTGCGGCGTTGTCCGCCTCGATCTCCGCCGCCTTCGGGTTATTCTTCCCGATCTTCTTTGTCGGGAGATATACGCTGTTCGGGTCAAATACCTTTAGCTGCCGTTCCGGGTCATGGATATGCCGGTTGATGAGGGCGGTGTAGAACTGCTTGGCCTCATCCATAAACAGTTCATTTTTGAATACCTCGTCCTTTGCTGTGAACAGGTGGCTTTCGTAGGCCTCGCCCTTCTTGATGACGGTGCAGCCCTCCCGGATCATACCGTCCTCGCCGGTAATCTCTTTCTTCGTGCGGACCCGCTTGCCGGTTTCATCATAGAACACGCTGCGGGTGGCGATCTTGACCTCCGGCTTTGGCAGCAAGCGCCGCTCCGAAAAGATCAGATGGATGTGATAGTTTTTCTTGGTCTTGTTGTGGTGGAGTGCCGAGACGCATTCCACATCGTACCGCTTCTTGAACTGCTCCGTGAACTCCCGCAGCACTTGGCTGGGATCAAACTGCGTGTATTCCTCCGGCAGCGCAATGATTAGCTCCCGTGCCTCGATACACTTCCCTTCAGTCCCATAGCGCTGAAATTCCTCCTGACACTCCTTCGCCAGATCGTTCCAGAAGGTCATATCTTCCCTTGTAGAGAAGGTGGCATAGAGGTACTCTTGCCGCTTGGGGTCTGAGATATACGATATTCTTCCCTTGACATTGGACAGCTTCGACATCTGGATAAAGCTGTGCCGTGCCATTGTTCACCTCCGTTCTTTCGCCCTTCGTCTCCCCGTATGTTGTCACGCCGCCGCAGCGGTGGGACAACACCGGAAAGCGCAGGGCGGTTTCCGGCTGCGCCTCTGTCCGTTAACGCCAGGACAGAGACGTAGGCCCTCCGCAGGAGCGAAATGCCCCTTGTACAAATCGTCAGATTTGTGCGAGGGGTGTATTTCGCTCTCAAACGGCGAGGCCTTTTTTCTGCTGTGTCCATTCTTAGCGCACCTCCCGGACGTCTGCCTGATTGAGCAGGTTTCTCCCCTGATTGACGGTCATGAAGTTCTCCAGTGCGTCCCTTCGGATGATCGTCTTGCGTCCCACCTTGAGTACGGGCAGCTTGCCCCAGTCCACCAACTTGCGCATGGTGTTCCGTCCGATTCCGGACATTTCGGCGGCTTCCTCGATGGTCAGTCCCATTTTGACTCCGTTCATGTTATCACCTCCATTCTGCGAATACCTGCTTTGCAACCTTTGCTCTGTCATTATACTTATTTTGCCTCTGTTTGTCAACTCGTTCTGCAACCGTTTAAGAAATAATTTTGAGAATATACGCAAAATAGGGTTGCAAACTGAGCCTGTATGTGTTATACTTGCATTCGTTAGGAGGTGAACGCCTTGAAACTAAAAGAAATGTTCAGCCCGAAACAGGTCGGGGAACGGATCAAGGAGCGCCGGACAGAGCTCAAGCTGTCCATGCCGGAGCTGGGAAAGCGGATCGGCGTCAACAAATCCACCATCCAGAGATACGAAGCGGACGGGGTCGATCCGAAGCGCACCATGATCATCAACGGTCTGGCGGAAGCACTTCTCACCACTCCCGAATGGCTGACGGGGCTTTCCGACGATAAGGAATACAGTATCTATACCGTCTGCCAAATGGATTTGGAGAAGCACATCAAGGGCTATCTGGAAACGGTGACCTCTACCGTCAACGGAGAACCTCACCAGCAGCTCCTGACCACCTTCCTCGGTCAGATCGTAGACCTCTACACCATCCTCGCAAAGTATTGGGCGGTGTCCATGAAGAAGGTCGATGAAGTGGTGGAGGACGAAGGGCTGAAAGAGTCCATCGGCAAATATGCGATCCATATCGGCTCCATCACCGAGCAGGTCTATCAGAAGGAAATGGAGGTCCCGATAGAGGATATGAAGCGATACTTGGACGGCATCCTGCATCTGTACGATGAAGGCCGGACAAAGGTATCTATCCCGGAGCTGTTCGGGATCGTCGATCAGGCAAAACAGAAGCTGATCGAAAAAGGTACATAAGTACCGTGGCACCTTGAAATACGAATACGGGAACGAAAAAGCCGGTCATAAAGACTGGCGGATATGGTAACACGCACACCATATGTCACAGACCCGATTGCCACGGATACGGAAAGGAGAATCACGATCTATGGCAAAAGGATCTGTCAGAAAGAAAGGCAAAAAGTGGTACTACCGTTTCTACGTCGAAGACGAGAGCGGAAATCTGGTGCAGAAGGAATACGCCGGAACAGAGAGCAAGTCCGAAACGGAAGCCCTGCTCCGAAAGGCGATGGAGGACTATGAGGCAAAGAAGTTCGTTGCCAGGTCCGAAAACGTCACGGTGGGCGATCTGCTGGATATGTGGATCGAGGAAGAAGTCAAGCCCGGCAATCTCTCCAACGGTACGGTAATGGCCTATCAGAGCGCTGTGGGACGCATCAAGCAGTTTCCCATCGGCGGCCGGAAGCTCAAAACCGTTACCTCGGAGCATTTACAGGCGTTCTTCGATCTTCTGTCCTTCGGGGGCGCCAACGCCGACGGGACAGAGGTCAATCCCATCAGCAAGGGCTATATGCGGCAGTTCTCGGCGGTGATGAAGGGAGCGTTCCGATTTGCGGTTTTCCCCAAGCGGCTGATGACCTTCAACCCGATGCAGTATATCAAGATCAGGCAGAAGCAGGAAAGCTACGAGCTGTGGGGTGAGGACAGCGAGGACGGGCTGACCGTCCCGACAATCTCCTATGAGCAGTTCAAGGCGCTGACGGACTATCTGAAAAAGAAAGAGAATCCGGCTCTCCTGCCCATCCAGATCGCCTACTACACCGGGCTTCGGATCGGCGAGGTCTGCGCCCTCACATGGCAAGATATTGATCTCAAGGAGCAGACCATCACGGTGCGGCGCAGTATGCGCTACAACGGGGCGAGGCACAAGACGGAGGTCGGCACCACCAAGCGGAGCAAAACCCGCACAGTAGACTTCTGCGACACGCTGGCGGGTATCCTCAAGGCGGCAAAGACCGAGCAGCACAAAAACCGCTTCAAGTACGGCGAGCTCTACAGCCTGAACTACTACAAGCAGGTACAGGAGAAGGGCCGCAGTTACTATGAGCTGTACAGCCTACAAAGGTCGGAGGAAGTGCCGGAGGACTACAAGGAGATCGACTTCGTTTGTCTCCGCCCGGACGGGTGCTTTGAATCGTCCAGCACGGTCGGCATTGCCTGCCGGACAGCCTCAAAGAAGATACCGGGGCTTGAGGGCTTCCACTTCCATCAGCTTCGACATACGTTTACCAGCAACCTGCTCTCGAATGGGGCAGCGCCGAAGGACGTGCAGGAGCTTTTGGGACACGCCAACGTCAGTACCACCATGAACATCTACGCTCACTCGACAAGGGAAGCAAAACGCTCCTCGGCCCGCCTGCTGGATAAGGTGGTAGGCGGCGAATGATAAAAAGTTTCCCTTGTTTTTGCCCCACAAGGGCAAAAACAAGGGAAAACAGAGCTTTTTATGGTAGCAGGCCTGCGGGAAATGCAGGAAAATCAAGGGCTTTCAGAGAATCAAATTGATAAATCGGAATTTGTGGAGGAAGTGCTTATGTGCAAAGACATACAGATTAAGGAAGAGCGAATATCTTCAATAGAATATATTGAATTTCTAAAGCGCACGGATTTAGGGTCGCAGTATCCGAAGGAACGGTTCGAGGAAAGGATAGCAAAGCTGGTTGATCATGTATCAATCAGTCTTGTTGCAAGAAACAGGGATAATCAAATTGTCGGTGTCCTATTTGGATTGACCGACTATGCCTATTGGCTTTATGTAACTGATTTAGGTGTAGACAGAGACTATTTACACCAAGGGATCGGTACAGAATTGATGGAGACAGCACATTCTTTAGCAGGCGGCAAAAATGATATTGCTGTATATCTAGTTGCAAACGAAAATGCTATTCCATTTTACGAGAAATTGGGAATGAGAGCAGCAGAAGATGTGATGGAGTACAACCACATAGAATGGACTCCGTTTACTGTAACACAATAAACGCAAATTCCAGTTTGTAACCATCCACCTAAACACGCAAAAGCACCCCGCACCATGCGTTTACAGGACGCAAGGTGCGGGGCGTTCGTTCTGTTATGCGGCTTTTGTCAGATACACGATCCCGGCGGCTAAATCCACACGGTCAACGTCATATCCTGCGTTATAAATAGTGTTGGAAAGAGGTCTGTCCTGCGCCGGATACCAGTAGGAAGCGTATTGTTATGCCGACTTGCAAAGCGGCTTGCCGGTCAATTCCTCCGGCAGCGTCACCTTCGTCTTCTGTTTCAGGGAGAGAGTCTATTAAGTATTTCCTTTTTTGTCAATCCTCCGTATGCAGCGGCAAACATATCAAAATCTGCATCGGGACTTAAGCCAAGACACCGCCATAATTCCTCTCTCATTTCATGATGTTCCGGGTTTAGCAAGTTCATTTTTGAAGCATAGCGTTCTTTCCTCACATCCGGGAAAATGCCTATGCTTACTCCCTCATGAGGATCGCGATAATCCGACAAGAAATCTATGAGCCGTTTTGAGAGCCGATCATAGGGAATGAACGCTGCCGCTGTCCCCCATTCTACATAGAGCTGATACGGCTCTGTCTTTGGGAGCAGGCCATCTGCTGCAAAACTATCATAAGTATGCGTCGTAATATGAGAATTGAGATTTCTGACTTTTGTACAGATAAGATTGAATTCAATATCGTTTTCAGTCAGGTCCTTGTGATCAATGATCGTATGTCTTCCCCAAATAATGTCGTTGTCTCCGCAGATGCTCATTCTGCTTAATTGATACATTGACAGCTCCTCTGCGTCCATATCAGGACGCTCCGTGATCAGGTCGTAATATCGCACCATGATCGGAACCATCATCCGTTTACGAAAACTGTGAAATTCGGGAAGCTCAGGCCATTTTAAGATATCCCGTAACCGACCCGTGATCAGCCCGTAGCTGTAATGAAATCGATCGATCTCTATTCGGAAAATATCTCCCGTCCTGTATTTGATCGTTTGGTGCTTTGCGGAACGAAGATGCTTGATGCGGTCAAAATAATCCTTTGGACAGGTTGATATATAATACTGCATAAAGGAGTGAAAATCCGCTTCACTGCGGATGGAGGAAACTCGTTCTGTTTCTCCTATTTCGATCGAACCATAGTTGCGGGAGTTGTAAATCGCCATAAGAACCTGGGGGTTCTTCTGCTCCTGAGCGGTCGGATACCGCCGGTCTATAGAAAAATGGAACGAGCATCCGAATGGAGTGACAGACAGAATGTTGGAAGCCGTTACAGGCTTTAATTTGCCGCGCGAGGTGAGTGGGATCAGCTTCTCTCTTCCTTCTGTTCTAAGACTGGTATCATGTTCCGTGATTTCACGATAAGCAGGAACCGTCTGTCCGACCGGAAGGCGATTCTCCTCGTAAATGATTCTCTTTATTTCATCCTTGTCCCAGAATACGGTCGTTCGAGTATATGTAATGTTTGTTTTGCTGTAATATTGTGTTATATCCCAATCATCCCGAATCGGATCAAGAGCAAGATAACGCCGTTCCTCATTCGTAACACGGACATAATAATTCTGTCCAAACAAAGCATCCCAGTTCATAGTTGTTCTGCTCACCCTATTTCTTCTGTGATAAAATTGGACGCGCCACAGGATTTTTGGTTTCTGGCAATTTTGAGCGCTGCATTCGATGCCATCATGCAGAATGCATGATGGGGGCATTTTAATCAGACGATCACAAACCGGCGTTGGTTTGTCAGAGCCCGTTTTTCTCCAGGAACTTTTTCATCCGATCCATATAGCACGCGGACCGAACGATGAATCCCACATGTCCGCCCGGAACATCGAGAATTTCCGCATCCAGTTTTCTGAATAGATCCGCAAGACGGTCCTGATCCTCTTTTTTGAAAATATCTCTCTCCGGAAGGAGAACCTGGATCTTTCCCCTCAGATATTCGAAATCACTTTCTTTGAAAAGCGGATAGTCCTTCAGCATATATACACACTTGAAGCTGTGGATAAACCGCTGCTTATAGTTCAGGTCAGACGCCACGGTCTCATAGAACCCTCTGCCATATTTCCGATCCTCTTCCGATTCACATTCCAAAAATCCCGTGCTCTTTTTTAACAGCAGCTTCATCTCCGTTTTTGCGGGAACCAGCTTCAGCAAAAAGAGGAGGGCCGGCGTTGAAAAGCGCTCTTTTTGGATGTCTCTGACATAATTAGAATCGATCGTCAGGGTGGTCGTCAGGATCATGGTCAAAACGGATTCCGGGTGCCTTTTCGCAAAAATCTGGGCATATACGCCGCCATCGCTTGCGCCGATCAGAATCACCTTTTCAATCGACAGTGCCTTCAGCAGCTTTGCGGCAAAGTCGATCTGTTTGTCGGCGCTGGCGGTATGGAGCGGGTATTCATAGATCAGAAATCTGTATTTCTTTCCGAGCCTTTCGGCATACGGCATTCACATTTCCTGCATCTCTAATCCGTTAAAAAAGAGAATGACCGGCGCGCCATCCCTGCCGCCATATTGATATCTTACCTCCACACCGTCAACGACTGCCGCTTGATACGGAACCTTCTACAAAAAGGCATCATACTCTTTTTTGAAGTCTCTGCTGTCATGCATGACCGGCACCCCCACAATTCCTGATTCATCAAGTATCTTTAATTATAGCATAGTTTTTAACATAAATCCATAGGTTCCAACGACCCTGAGCTGCGTATTAAATACGGCACGGGGTCTTCTGATTCTGGCGATTTTGGGCGGCGCATTGGATGCCCTGTACGCAGGACGCACCTTTGCACTTACGAGGGGCGGACTTCCGGCGCTCACTTTTTGTATATCCGGCGTCACTTTTTGTTGTTTTTATGGCCTCATCGTGGTATATTAAATTGATATGTATGTACGAAAGACGACAAGATCCCTTGCCGCGCTGCTGCTCCTGGCTCTGCTGGCGTGCCTGCTGGCGCTGCCCGGAGCCGCCGCGGAGGGGGATATAACGGATCGGCTGCGCGACAGCCTTCGCACCGATACGGCCTCGATCCAGCTGTATACGCCCACGGAACGCTTTTCCGCCTGCGGCGAGATCCTGTACAGCGACGAGACGGGTGCGATGACGCTGGCCATAAGCGGAGAGGACAGCGTGCCTCTGCAGAGCGCTTCGGTCAGCGGCGAGAGCGTGTATACGCCGCGTGAGGACGGCGAGAGCGGCGAGACGGACAGTTGGGACGGTTCGACGCCGTATGTCCGCAGCGGCTATGTCCTCGTTACGCTGCGGGCCGAGGGGCGGGACGATTATATGGCCTGCCTTCTGGAGGAATACACCCTTTCCGCGGACGAACGCGCGGCGCGCCGTGCGGCGGCGGAAAGCGAAACGGCCGCGGCTGCCGAGGAGGAAACGACGGCGGAGCCGGAGGGGGAAACGGCGCTTGAGCCGGAAACGGAGCCCTTGCCGGCCGCCGCGTCGCCGGAGCCCGCGGCTGAAACGCCCGCGCCCGCGCGGACGGGGCTTTTTGACCGCATCGGGGAGCTGTCCGGGGCCGGCGTGGCGCTGCTCATCGCGGGAATGGTGATCCTGGCGGCGGCGCTGGCGGAGCTGATCCTGCTGGCGGTATACCGCCGCCGCGCCGAAAGCGTGGCAAAAAACTATATCCGGGCCAAGGCGGCGCTGGACAAGAGCAAGCGGGAGCTGGCTGCCGCGCGGACGAAGAACCTGCGGCTGGAGCGGGAGCTTCTGCAGGAGCGGAATAAGATGAACGCCGTGCGGGAGGAGCTGGAGCGGATGCAGGAAAAGCGCGCGAAAAAGGACGCCGCGCCGTCCGCTTCGGCGAAGCCAAAGCGGACGAAAAAGAAAAGCGACTACGATCTGGACTATCTGGACTGGGCTTTGTAACAGACGGGAAAGCGGGCGCTCTGCCATCCGGCGGGGCGCCCGCTTTGCGCGCAACAGGGAAAAGTGTGGCTTTTGAGACATCCGACACAGATCATGATGCGCCAAAAACGGCGGCGCGTTTGTTCAAATGTATCAAAATGTTTCAATTCAATTCAAAAAGTGATACAAAATGATAAAAGCGCTTGAAGTCGAAGTCGGTTTATGTCATACTGTAAAACGTGAAGTATTCAGCGAAGACTGTGGTATTTTCATTGGCGGGAGGAGAGGTTCCGTGGAGAGATATGCGCTTGGGATCGACATCGGCACCACATCGGTGAAGGTCATTCTGATTTCGGAAAGCGGGAAAATCGTCGCGGAGGCCGTGCGCGGACACGACCTTCTTTCGCCGTACCAGAATTGGGCGGAGGAAAAAGCGGACATCTGGTGGAGCAACACCGTGGAAGCGGTGCGGGAAATATCGCAGAAAAAGCCGGACGAGCTGCGCAGCACGGTATCCATTGGCTGCAGCGGCATGGTTCCGGCTATTGTTTTGCTCGACGAACAGGGCCGTCCTGTCCGCAACACGATCCAGCAGAACGACGCGCGCGCCATCGACCAGATCGACCGCGTGACGGCGGCGCTGGACCAGGAGCTTTTGTATGAGCAGACCGGCGGGCGGACCAACCAGCAGCACATCATCCCGCGGCTTCTCTGGGTAAAGGAAAACGAGCCGGAGGTCTGGGCGCGGGTGCGCTGGATCATGGGCTCGTATGATTATATCGTCTATATGCTCTCCGGCGAGCGCTCGCTGGAGCTCAACTGGGCGGCGGAAAGCGGCTGCTACGATATACGGCGCGGCGTGTGGCTTACGGAGCAGCTCGAGCGCTTCGGCATCCCGGCGTCGTTCCTGCCGCCGGTCAACGAGCCGACCAGGGTCGTGGCTCGGACAAAGCCGGAGCTTGAGGCGTTGATGGGGCTGCCGGGGGGCATCCCGATCGTGGCCGGCAGCGCCGACCATGTGGCCTCCACGCTGGCGGCCGGTATCGTGGACGAGGGCGATCTTCTCATCAAATTCGGCGGCGCGGGGGACATCCTGTACTGCACGGAAAAGCTGGAGACGAGCCCGAAGCTCTTTTTTGATTACCATGACGTCCCGGGAAAATATCTGCTCAACGGCTGTATGGCGGCCAGCGGCTCGCTGGTGAAATGGTACACGAAGGACGTGCTGCGTTCGGACGATCCGCAGATCCTGAAAACGCTCGACCGCGAGGCGGAGACGCTGCCGGCGGCGTCGGACGGACTGATCGTGCTGCCATATTTTCTGGGAGAGAAAACGCCGCTGTTCGACCCGACGGCCCGCGGCGTGATCTTCGGGCTGACGCTCAGCCACACGCGTGCGCACATTTTCCGCGCCATTCTGGAGTCGGTCGTCTACGGCTTCCGCCATCACATCGACGTGCTGACGGAGATGGGCTACCGGCCCCGGCAGATCATCGCCACGGACGGCGGGGCCAAGAGCCCGCTGTGGTGCCAGATATCGGCCGACGTTCTGGGCGCGCCCGTGCGCGCGTACCCGAGCCATCCCGGCTCGGCGCTGGGCGTGGCGTTCGTGGCCGGAATGAGCGCCGGGCTGTTTTCCGACTGGGGCGAGATACGCTCGTTTTTGTCGGACTGGCGCGATTACGAGCCGCAGCCGGACGCCGTGAAGGTGTATGACCGCGCTTACGCGCTTTACCGCGGGCTGTACCCCGCGCTGCAAAATTCATGTCAGGGACTTCGCTCCCTGTACGAGAACGTATGATATGAACGGAGGAATCATCATGCTTCAGAACGAAGGACAGATCGCATTTGTTACGGGAGCCGGCGGCGGCATCGGCCGCGCCATCGCTATGAAGTTCGCCTCGCTCGGCGCTTCGGTCGTCGTGGCGGATCTGAATCTGGAGGGCGCGGAGCAGACCGTGGCGATGCTGCCCGACCCGACGGGCAAGGCGCGCCATGCGGCGCTGCGCATGGACGTGACGAACCGCGAGAACGTGCAGGAGGGTATGCGCTGGGTCGGCGAGACCTATGGCCGCATCGATCTTCTGATGAACAACGCGGGCGTTTCCACCATGCATCATCTGGTCGATCTGACCGAGCAGGAGTGGGACTTCAACTTCAATGTCAACGTCAAGGGCATGTTCCTTGTGACGCAGGCGGCGGCGTCGCTGATGATCCCCAACGGCTCCGGCCGCATCGTGAATACCTGTTCCATGGCGGCGGTCAAGCCCGACCCCACGCTGCCGCATTACACGGCGTCCAAGTTCGCCGTGCTCGGTCTGACCAAGGCCTGCGCGCTGGAGTTCGCGCAGTATAACATCACGGTCAACTGCGTCTGCCCCGGCTATGTCAAGACGGATATGCAGGCGCGCGAGATCGTGTGGGAGGGCGAGATGCGCGGCATCAGCCCCGAGGAGGTCCGTCAGGGCTACATCGACCGCACGCCGCTCGGCCGTCTCTGCTATCCGGAGGATGTGGCGGACGTCGTGGGCTTCCTCGTGTCGCCGGAGGCGAAATTCCTCACGGGCGAGGCGGTCAACGTGGCCGGCGGCGCCAATCTGACATGAGAACGTTCCGCGTCGGCCCGCGGTGCTTTGAGGCCGGGGCCTTCGTGTTTGACAAGGACGGGCTCCTGTTTGAAAGCCAGCGCTTCTGGCAGGAGCTGGCGCGCGAGCGCCGGATCGGTCTGACCGGACTGGAGGACGACGCTTTCTGGCATGTCTGGGCGGACTGCTTCGGCGTGACGCTGGACGGCGGGGGAGAGCCGGTCTACGTTGACCCGGACGGGATATTTGCTCTGGCGTCGGAGAGCGCGGAGATCGACGCCACGGCGGCGCTGATCGTGCAGCGGCGGCATGGCTGCTGGGACGACGCGTACGCCGCGGCGCGGGAGATATTCCGCCGGGCGGACGAGGCGCTTTCGCCGGAGCGCGCGCTGCGGCCCCGACCGGGCTTTCCCGATATCCTGCGCCGGCTCGCCGCGGCGGGGATCCCCTGCTGCGTGGCGACGTCCGACACGCTCGAGCGGGCGCAGCGCTCGCTGGCCCTGTTCGGGGCGGACGGCTTTATTTCCCACTGGATAACGCCGGCGGATGTGGCGCACGGAAAGCCGGCGCCGGATATGCTCCGTCTGGCGGCAGAGCGCCTCGGTCTGCCGGCCGGTGCGCTGGCCATGGTGGGCGACTCCCACGTCGATATGGAAATGGCGAACGCCGCCGGCTCCATCGGCGTCGGCGTGCCGGAAACGGATAAAATGCGCCGGCGCATGGAGGCGCTCGGCGCGATACTGGCGGACGATCTGAGCCGGATCGAGATCCTTTGAAAGAAGAGGGTGCGGATATGTATTACAAACGTTCCAAGCTGGAAATGACGATCCTGTACATCGTGATGATCCTGGTGGCGCTGTTTTTCCTGATGCCGTTTCTGTGGATACTGCGCTGCTCGATGGTGTCCAAGGCACAGGCGTATATGATACCGCCGGACTGGTCGGCGTCGCTGACGCTGGATAACTACGTCGCGGTGTTCCAGAACAATCATTTCGGCCGCTATTTCCTCAATAGCCTGCTGATCGGTCTGGCCAGCACGCTGCTGTCCGTGCTCCTCGGCGCCATGGCGTCGTACTGGATCGCGCGCATCAGCCGCCGGCCGAACCCCATCAAGATATGCATCCTCTGCACGCAGATGATCCCGCCGGTCGTTCTGGTCATACCTCTGGCCATCATCATCAACCGCCTGAAGCTCGGCGATACCTACATATCCCTGATCGTGGCGTACCTGAGCTTCAATCTGCCCTACGTCATCTGGCAGATGATCAGCTTTTTCCAGTCCGTTCCGAAGGATCTGGATGAGGCGGCGGCGGTGGACGGCTGCACGCGGCTGCAGGCGTATTTCCACATCATCCTGCCGCTGGCGCGCCCGGGCCTGATCGCGTCGGGTGTGTACTGCTTCATCATCTCCTGGAACGAATTCATGTTTGCCAACAACTTCGCCGGCCTGACCACGCGCACCATCCCGGTCGCCATCGCGGCGCTGGAGACGCAGGACGGACTTCAGGTGGCGGAGATGTGCGCCTCGTGCATCGTGGCGATCCTGCCGGTCGTGCTGCTGTCGATCTTCATCAAGAAATATCTGGTCAACGGCCTGACGTTCGGCGCTGTAAAATAAGAGACCCAATTTAACTGTGAAAAAAATATGAAGGAGGAACCCCCATGAAAAAGACCAGCCGTATTCTGGCGCTGGTGTGCGCGCTGCTGCTGATGCTCAGCGTGCTTGCCGGCTGCGGAAAGAGCGAGACGCCTCAGACCGCGAACGACACCCCCGCGCAGGACAAAACGTCCGAACCCGCCGAAACGACGGCCGAAACGGCCGCCGACGACAAGCCCTATGCCGGCAAGACCATCCACATCCTGATGGAAGACGTGCCGGACACCGGCTATGTCCAGTCTCTGATCCCTCAGTTCGAGGAGCAGACCGGCATCAAGGTGGAGGTCGAGTCCATCAGCTATTCCACCATGCATGAGAAGCTGGCCGCGCAGCTCATCGCGTCCACCAACACCTACGACGTCATGGTCGTCGACTATTACTGGACGGGCGAGTTCGCCGACGCCGGCTGGATGTATCCGCTGGACGACTTCATCGCCGCCGACAACTTCGACACCAGCAGCTATCTCGATTCCATCATGGCGCAGAACGGCCTTTCCGACGGCGTTATGTATCAGCTTCCGTTCTACAACTACGCCATGTGCCTGGTTTATAACGAGAAAATGTGGAGCGACCCGGAGCTGACGGCTGCCTACAAGGAAAAGTACGGCACCGACCTGACCCCGATCGACGTTTCCGTTGAGGAGTATCTGCAGGAAGTCGAGTTCATTTCCGACTACTACGGCAAGGACACGCTGGCCGGTCTCGTGCAGCAGGGCGGCCGCGGCGACCCCATCGCCATGGAGTGGCTCAACTGGTACTTCGGCATGGGCGGCGACTGGTTCGATGAAAACGGCAAGTCCATGCTCAACAGCGAGACCGCCGTCAAGGCCGCCGAGCTGTACAAGGAAGCCATTGAAAACGCGGCGCCCACCGGCTCCGTCAACTTCAACCTTGACGACGCCCAGATGACGCTTGCCAGCGGCGGCGCCGCCTCCATGATCAACTACAACTGGCAGCTTCCCGCGCTGAACAACATGGAAGACTCCGCGACGGCCGGCCAGTTCGCGCTGACCTATTCCCCCGGCCATTCCTCCAATGTCGGTTCCTGGGGCTGGGCCATCCCGTACAACGCGGCCGATTCGGAGCTGTCCTGGCAGTTCCTGAAGTGGGTCGAGTCGTTCGACGTGGCGAAGGAACGCGCCCTGCTCGGCGGCGCGCCCACCCGCTCCGACGTGTATAACGACGCCGACGTGCTGGCGCTGTACCCCTACTACTCCGAGGTGTCCGATATCCTCAACGCCGGCATCGGCATGCCGCAGGTCAAGGACTCCAACGGCATGATCGAGGCGCTCGGCAAGGCGCTCAGCGAGTATGTCGCGGGCGAAAAGGACGCGCAGACCGCGCTGGACGAAGTGGCCGCGTTCATGGACAACATGGACTGAGCGCCCCCTGTGACCGCGTAAAATCAACGCCGGACGGCCCCGGCCGTCCGGCAAGTCCAAAGAACAAAGGGGAGATGATCCGTTGAAACGTCGAGGAAGAAAGGATTTTGCGACCTTCATGCTGCCGGCCCTGATCGTTATGATCGCGGTTCTGGCGGTTCCGCTGTGCTACGACCTTCTCGTCAGCTTTTTTGACAAGAGTCTGAAATACAAGGGTCTCGGCAATTTTATAGGGCTGCAGAATTACATTGCGGATCTGAAAAACGATGAGTTCACCGGCTCGGTCGCCACGACGTGGATATTCACCATCGGCGTCGTGAGCATTGAATTCGTGCTCGGCCTGCTCATTGCCCTTGGGCTGAACAGCCTGAAAAAGGGGAAGAACCTGATCTTCACGATCATCATCATTCCCATGATGATAACGCCGGTGGCCGTCGGCTTGATCTGGCGGCTGATCTTCCACTCCCAGCTCGGCATCCTCAACTACCTTCTGAGCTTTTTCGGCGTGGAGAAGATTGCGTGGCTCGGCGACAGCCGGCTGGCCCTGCCGGCGGTCATGTTCGTGGATATATGGCAGAACATCCCCTATATGGTCCTGGTCCTGATGGCCGGGCTTGTCACGCTCCCGCGCGACCCGTTTGAAGCGGCGGCCATCGACGGCGCGTCCCGGACGCAGTCGTTCTTCCGGCTGACGCTGCCGATGATGATGCCCACGTTCTCCGTGGTCCTTCTGCTGCGGGCGATCATGTCCTTCAAGACCTACGACCTGATCTATGTCATGACCCGCGGCGGCCCCGGAACGGTAACGCAGGTCATCAGCTACACCATCTACAATCAGGCCTACCGCTACCTCAACACGGGTACGGCGGCCTCCATGAGCATCTATCTGGTGCTTATGATCGTCCCCATCGCAATCGTTTTCCTGTGGCTGTCGCGCAGCCGCGAAGAGTGACCTCAGTTAGAAAGGAAATACAGCATGAGTTGGCTTAAAGAAGTTATTGGCACGGAAAAGGCGATCATTGCCATGTGTCACCTCGACCCGCTGCCCGGCGACCCGTATTACGGCGGCAGCAGCATGGAGAAGGTCATCGAAAATGCCCGCAAGGATCTGATCGCACTTCAGAACGGCGGCGTGGACGCCGTGATGTTCTCCAACGAGTTCAGTCTGCCGTACCTGACGAACGTGGAGACCGTGACGGTCGCGGCCATGGCGCGCGTGATCGGCGAGCTGAAGCGGGATATAACCGTTCCCTACGGCGTGAATGTGCTGTGGGATCCGGAGAAATCGCTGGATCTGGCGGCTGCGGTCGACGCGAAGTTCGTCCGCGAGATCTTTACCGGCGTGTACGCCAGCGATTTCGGCGTCTGGAACACGAACGTGGGACGGACGATCCGGCATCAGCATGCCATCGGCGCTTCCAACGTCAAGCTCCTGTTCAATATCGTCCCGGAGGCGGCCAAGTACATGGCGGACCGGGACATCGAGTCCATCGCCCGCTCAACGGTGTTCAACAACCGGCCGGACGCGCTGTGCGTTTCCGGGCTGACGGCGGGCTCCATGACCAATACCCAGACGCTCAAGCGCGTCAAGGACACGGTTCCCGACACGGTCGTGTTTGCCAATACCGGCGTCCGCTACGAAAACGTCGAGCAGCAGCTCAGCGTGGCCGACGGCGCGGTGGTCGGAACGACCTTCAAGATCGACGGCGTGTTCGAAAACCATGTCGATGAGGCGCGTGTGCGCCGCTTCATGGACAAGGTCCGCGCCTTCCGCGGCGAATAAAAGCCGATCAAAAAGCGCCCTTTCCGCCTTCCGGACGGAAAGGGCGCTTTCTTATACCCGGTACAGGAGCTGTCAGACCCGCTCGATGCGCAGCCCAAGCTCGCTGTAGCGGTCGTACTGCTCGTCGGACAGCTCGCGGCCTGTGACGACCATGGCGATGTCCGTAAAGCTCCAGACGTGAAGAAAGGCGCTGCGGTCGAATTTCTCGTGGTCGGCCAGAACGATCGTTTTCCCGGCCATGCGGGCGATCTTCTGCTTGGTGCCGAGCTCCTCCATGTTCGTCAGCATCATGCCCGAGCGGTCGCTGATGGCGTCGATGCCCATGAAGGCGTAATCGAGCTGCATGGAGCTGATGGCGCGGTCGGTCAGATAGCCGCTGAGAGAATAAAAGCCCTGACGCATGACGCCGCCGGTGACGATGACGATCAGATCGCTGGCGCTGGACAGGTCGCCGGCGATGAGCACGTCGTTGGTGCAGACGGTGAGCTGCTTGGCGCTTTTGAGCGGCGTCGTCATTTCGCGGACGGTGGAGCTGGCGTCGAGATAAAGGCTGTTGCTGGTGGACACCAGCGAGGCGGCGTAGGCCGCGATGCGCCGCTTCTCCGCTTCGTTGCGCCGGCGCTTGATGGAATAGGGATGCTCATAGGTGTTGCCAGAGCCGAGAAGGACGGCTCCGCCCCGTGTGCGCTCGACGACCTGCTTTGCCTCAAGCTCCGCCAGACAGCGCCGGATGGTGGCGGGGGAGGAGTCCAGCGCCTCGGCCAGCTCGCTGATGCCCGCGTATTTGTGCTCCATCATGTAGTCGCGCATTTTTTCCATTCGTTCAGCTTGAAGCATTATATTCGCTCCCATTCGATCATTTTATGTCATTTTACCATGTGCTGGCTCCTTTTTCAAGGACAAGACGAAAACAGACCCGCCGCGGCGAAGCGCCGTGCGGGTCTGTTTGTTTCTGTTGTATCGGGAAGCGGCGTCGGGTGGTCAGCTTTCGTGCCGCTTGCCCAGATAGGCTTCCTTGACGCGCTCGTCCGCCAGAAGCTGCGCGCCGGTGCCGCTCATCGTGATGCGGCCGGTCTCCATGACGTAGGCGCTGTCGGCGCACTGGAGGGCCATGTTCGCGTTCTGCTCGATCAGCAGGATGGTGACGCCCTGCTTGTTGATCTCGCGGATGATGTCAAATATGCCCTTGACGATGATCGGCGCCAGGCCGAGGCTCGGCTCGTCCATCATCATCAGCTTCGGCCGGCTCATCAGCGCGCGGGCCACGGCCAGCATCTGCTGCTCGCCGCCGGAGAGCGTGCCGCCGGGCTGCCAGCTGCGCTCCTTCAGCCGGGGGAACAGATCGTATACCCAGCGCAGGTCCTCCTCCAGATCGTCGCGGCGCAGATAGGCGCCGACGCGCAGATTTTCATAAACCGTCAGATCCGGGAAAATGCGCCGTCCCTCGGGAACAAGCGTGACGCCCCTTTTCACGATTGCGGTGGGGTCGGCGCGGCCGATCTCCTCGCCCTGAAAGCGGATGGTGCCGCCGGCGGGCTTGACCAGCCCCGCGATGGAGCGCAGCGTGGAGCTTTTGCCGGCGCCGTTCGCGCCGATCAGCGTGACGATCTCGCCGACGTTGACGTTGAAGGATATGCCCTTGACGGCTTCGATGCCGCCGTAGCGGACAAACAGATTGTCAATGGAAAGAATGGCCTCAGACATCGTCGCTCACCCCCAGATACGCGTCGATCACGCGCTGGTTATTCTGTATCTCCTGCGGCAGACCCTCGGCGATCTTGCTGCCGAAGTCGATGACGTAGATGTAATCGGAAATTTTCATCACGAGATCCATGTGATGCTCGATGAGGAAAACGGAGAGATCATGACGCCGGCGTATCTCATGGATGAATTCGCTCAGCTCCTGCGTCTCCTGCGGGTTCATGCCGGCGGCCGGCTCGTCGAGCAGCAGCAGCTTCGGATCGGTGGCCAGCGCCCGGGCGATCTCCAGACGCCGCTGCAGGCCGTAGGGCAGGGAGGTGGCCAGCTCGTCGGCGTATTTGTCGAGCCCCTGCTCGGCCAGCAGCGCGGCCGTTTCGTCGCGCATACGGGCCTCCTCCCGGCGGTTTGCGCGGAAGGTGGCGGAAAAGACATTCTGCCTGGCGTGCATATGCTTTGCCACGAGCACGTTTTCAAACACCGTCATGCTCTTCCACAGGCGGATGTTCTGGAAGGTGCGGGCAATGCCGCGCTTCGTGATATGGTCGGGCGTGGGCGCGAGCGCCGGCTCGTGCAGATAAAGCTCCGCGTGCTCGCCCTTGTACTGCTTTTTCATTTTGCCCGTGGGATGATTGCGGACGATGGGCTCGCCCATGAATTCCACAAGGCCGTTCGTCGGCTCATACACGCCGGTGATGCAGTTGAAGGCAGTCGTTTTGCCGGCGCCGTTCGGGCCGATGAGCGCCGTGATGCTGCCCTCGGCGATGTCAAGGGAGAGATCGTTCACGGCGACGACGCCGCCGAACTGCATCGTGACATTCTCCACATGGAGCGCCGGTACGCTTTTCTTTTCACTCATGGCCGTTCACCTCCGTCTCCGCCGCCGCGGGCGTTTTCTTTTTTCGCCTGAACAGTCCGCCTATGCCGGCAAAATGGATCTCCTTATCGCCCATGATGCCCTTGGAGAAGAACAGCACGATGACCATGATGACGACGGAGAACACGACCTTGCGGAAGCCGTCGCGGAAAAAGGGAACGCTGATGTTGAACAGCTTGCCCTCGTCGAGGAAGCGGAGCCACCATTCGTTGCAGGCGATGTACAGGAACGAACCGATGCAACTGCCCGAGATGGAGCCGATGCCGCCGATGACGACGATCAGCAGGATCTCATAGGTCATGGCCGATTTGAAGGGCGCGGCCTGTATGGTGGTCTGATACATGGCCAGCAGCGCGCCGCCCACGCCGGCAAAGAAGCTGGAGATCACGAACGAGAGCATTTTGTGCTTGAACAGATTCACGCC
Organism: uncultured Oscillospiraceae bacterium; assembly: GCA_934597255.1. Lineage (GTDB taxonomy): Bacteria > Bacillota > Clostridia > Oscillospirales > Oscillospiraceae > CAJOIG01. The sequence goes on along the minus strand of CAKTQV010000013.1, from coordinate 33,040 downwards.
CATGGCCTCGGCGGCGACCTCGTCGTCGCGGATGGCCTTGAAGGCCCGGCCGTAGGAGGAATTGATGAGCAGAACGATCACGGCGATGCAGACTGTCGCGATCAGGAAGGGGAAGAACGTGGCGAATTTCAGCGTCACGCCGCCGAACACGAGCTTCATGTCCGAAAGGCTCGTATACTTGCGCAGCAGGTTCGAGCCGTTCGTGATGCGGCCAAGGCCGTCCCACTGGCAGATGGCGCGGACGATCTCGGCAAAGCCGAGCGTTGCGATGGCAAGGTAATCGGATTTCAGACGCAGCACGGGAACGCCGATGAGCGCGGCGAAGGCCGCCGCCACCAGGCCCGCGATGAGAATGCACACGATCACGCCGAGCAGCGTGCCCAGATTGGAGCCGAGCGCCTGGCTGAGCGCCTCGGGAATGGAAAAGCGGATGGCGCCGCCGTCAAAGTACTGATAAACGGCCTCATGCTGATCGGCGGGGATGGAGAAGATGGAGTAGGCGTAAGCGCCGATGAGCAGGAAGCCCGCCTGACCGAGCGAGAACAGTCCCGTGAAGCCGTTGAGCAGGTTCATGGACACGCAGATGAGCGAATAGATCGCGCCCTTCTTCAAAACGGGGATGAGCATCAGCGTGAAGCTGTTGGCGGGCAGGACGTTGTCCAGAAGGAACAGAAGGATATAAAGAGCGGCGATGAGGCAGATGGCGATGAGCTTGTTGAGCTTCTTTTCCGAAGCGCTGTTGAGTGTTTTTTCCATGATGCGCCTCCTCAGACCTTGTCCGTGGCCTTCTCGCCGAAGATGCCGGTGGGCTTGACGAGAAGAACAAGGATCAGCAGCACGAACGTGAACGCGTCGGAGAAGATCGTCCAGCTCGAGCCGAGGCCCTTGATGATGTTTTCGCAGATGCCGATGATAAACGCGCCGATGACCGCGCCGGGGATGGAGCCGATGCCGCCGAACACCGCCGCGACGAAGGCCTTCAGACCCGGCATGGAGCCGGACGTCGGGATGACGGAGGGATAGTTCGTGAAATACAGCAGCGAGCCGATGGCCGCCAGGAAGCAGCCGATGATGAACGTCATGGAAATGACCGCGTTGATGCGGATGCCCATGAGCTGGCTCGTCTCAAAATCCTTCGATACCGCGCGCATGGCCATGCCGATCTTCGTCTTTTTGATGAACAGGCTCAGCGCCACAACGAGCACGAGCGTCAGCACCGGGGTCACCAGCGTGACGATCTTGGTGGTGGCGGTGCCGATGGTCACGGAGTCGGACAGCCAGGGGATCGCGGGGTAGATCTGCGCCAGACCGCCCGTGAAGTACAGCGCGCAGTTCTGCAGCAGATAGCTCACGCCGATGGCGGAGATCATCACGGACATACGCGGCGCGGAGCGCAGCGGCTTGTACGCCACGCGCTCGATGACGAAGCCGAGCAGCACGGTCACGACGATGACCAGCGGAATGGACAGGTACATGGGCATGGCCGTGGTGGCGTAGACCATCACGAGGCCGGCGACCATAAACACGTCGCCGTGGGCGAAGTTGATGAGGCGCAGAATGCCGTAGACCATCGTGTAGCCGATGGCGATGAGGGCATACTGTCCGCCGACGGAGATGCCGGTCAGTATGTACGGCAGATTGGCCTGAAAGAAGTTTGCCATGGATAAGCCTCCGAAATCTTTATTTCCAAGCGTATACGTCCGCCTCCACGGGGCGTGGGAGCGCATATATACGCTTGACGGGAACGCGGCCCGTTCCGGGGTAAAGCGGGGGCAAAACTGCCCCCGCTTTTTGATGAAGACGCTGTAGAAGGATCAGCCGACGGTCTGCACGGCGACGAAATCCCAAACGTTGTCCGAGGTGTTGGCGCGCTTGATGAAGGCGGTGTCGCGGATGGCGTCGCCGATCTCGTCAAAGGCGATGCTGCCGGAAACGCCGGTGTAGGTCACGCCGGGCAGGGCGGCCAGCACGTCGGCCGCGTCGGTGGAGCCGGCGGCCTTGAGCGCCTCAAGAGCGGTGAAGTAAGCGTCGTAGCCCATGACGGTGACGGCCGCGATCATGTCGTTGCCGCCGTTGTTGGCCAGCGCTTCGGAGTTCTCGTTTATCCACTTCTTGATGCCTTCCTCAAATTCGGGGTCGCCGCCCTCGGCGTAGAAGGTGGAGACGTTGATGTTGAGGTCGGTGCCCTGCGCGGCGGCCAGGACGACGTTGGAGTCCCAGGTGTCGGGGGCGCAGATGGGGATGTTGATGCCCTGCGCGGCGGCCTGCTCAACGATGAGCTGGGCGTAGCTGATGGAGGTGGGGGCAAAGATGACCTCAGCGCCGGCGTTCTTGGCGTTGGTCAGATAGGAGGTGAAGTCGGAGTTGCCTTCGGGGAAGGACTCGGCAATAACTTCTATGCCGAGCGCCTCGGCGGCTTCCTTGAAGTAGTTGATCAGGCCCTGGTCGTAGTCGTTGCCGAGCATGCCGAGGCAGTAGGCGACCGACGCGCCGAGCTCATCGTGGGCGAAGTTGGCCTGAACGGTGGCCTGGAAGGGATCGAGGAAGCAGATGCGGAAGTAGTGGTCGTTGCCCTCGGTGACCTGCGGGTTGGTGCAGGTGACGCCGATGACGGGGATGCCGGCATCGCCGAAGGTGTCGGCGCCGGCGATGGCCACGGACGAGCCGTAGGAACCGAGAACGATGGAAGCGCCCGCGGAGACGAGCTTGCTCGCGGCGGACACGGCCTTTTCGGGGGACGACTCGTTGTCGGAGACGACCAGCTCGACGTTGTACGTCTTGCCGCCGATCTCAACGGTGGGGCACACGGAATTGGCATACTGCATGCCGAGGACTTCCTGCTTGCCGCCGGCGCCGTTGTCGCCGGACAGAGGCTCAAACACGCCGATGACGACGGTGTCGCCGTCCTTCTTGGCGCCGCTGTCGGAGCTGCCGCAGGCGCACAGCGCGAATACCATGCACAGCGCAAGGATCAGAGCCAGGATTTTCTTCATATTGGTTTCCTCCCTTTGTCGATTTGCTTTGCCGTCCATATCGGACGGACGGCTTTCTTTGTTTGCCTGTGAAAGACAAATGCTTTTGCAATACAGACACTATAGCACGCTAAAGCGGCGGATGCAAGATATTTTTTACATTTGACGTTTTGCACAAAGGGGAGGGAAAACGCGCGGGAAAACCGGTTGTTTTTTCACGAAGCGGCGCGATCGGACGGAAAACCGGGGTTTTCGCTTGACAGATAAATTGCCGCCGCATATCATTTAATAGGTAAGATTGATCTCAAACGGTCAGCCGAGAAAGGAGCATGAAATGAAAAACGCTTACCTGCAGCGCGTATACGATCAGGTCGTCAGCCGCGACCCGGCCGAGCACGAATTCCACCAGTGCATCCGTGAATTCCTGGAGAGTCTGGAGGGGATCGTGGACGAGCACCCGGAATGGGAGGAAAACGGCATACTCGAACGCTTTGTGGAGCCGGACCGGATGATATCCTTCCGCGTCACCTGGGTGGACGACGCCGGACGGGTACAGGTGAACCGCGGCTACCGCGTGCAGTATAACTCCGCCATCGGCCCGTACAAGGGCGGTCTGCGCTTCCATCCGAGCGTGAACCAGTCGATCATCAAATTCCTCGGCTTCGAGATGGTTTTGAAAAACGCGCTGACGACGCTGCCCATCGGCGGCGGCAAGGGCGGCTCCGACTTTGACCCGCGCGGCAAATCCGACGGCGAGGTCATGCGCTTCTGCCAGAGCTTCATGATGGAGCTGCACCGCCACATCGGCCAGTTCACGGATATCCCGGCCGGCGATATCGGCGTGGGCGAGCGGGAGGTCGGCTATATGTTCGGCCAGCTCCGCCGTATCACGACCCGCTTTGACGCCGCGGCCATCACCGGCAAGGATCCCTGCTACGGCGGCTCCGCCGCGCGCACCGAGGCCACGGGCTACGGCATCTGCTATTTTGCCGACGAGGTCCTCCGCCGCCAGCTCAACACCAGCTTCCAGGGCAAAACCGTCGTCGTCTCCGGCAGCGGCAACGTGGCCACTTACGCGGCGGAAAAGGCGCAGCAGCTCGGCGCGAAGGTCGTGTCCATGAGCGATTCCGACGGCTATGTCTTCGACCCCAACGGCATCCGCCTCAACGTCCTCAAGGACATCAAGCAGCGCCGCCGCGAGCGCATCCGCGTCTATGCCGACGAGGTGCCCGGCGCGCGCTATACGGAGGGCTGCCGCGGCATCTGGTCCGTTCCCTGCGATATCGCGCTGCCCTGCGCGACGCAGAACGAGGTGGACACGGCCGAGGCCGAGCTGCTGATCAAAAACGGAACGCTTCTTTTGTGCGAGGGAGCCAATATGCCCTGCACCATCGAGGCGGAGCATATGCTGCAGAAGGCCGGCATCCCGGTCGGCCCGGCCAAGGCGGCCAACGCCGGCGGCGTTTCCACCTCCGCGCTGGAGATGAGCCAGAACAGCATGCGCCTGTTCTGGAGCTTCGAGGAAGTGGACGAAAGGCTGCACGGCATCATGCGCGGCATATACGACTCGGTCTACGAGGCGTCCGTGGCCGCGGGGCATCCCGGCGATCTGATCGTCGGCGCGAACGTGGCCAGCTTCCTCAAGGCGTCGAAGGCCATGCTCTGCCAGGGCATATTCTGAAGCATCCGGCGTCTCTCTCCGGCCGGGCCCGGCCGGAGAGAGGGAACGCTTACATCCGGGAGGATGGAAATATGGGCATTGTTGTTCTTGTCAGCTTTGAGGCGGTCGCATGGATCGCGGCCGCGATCCTCGGTGGCATAGTCTTTTTCGCAAGCGCCGCGAAGTTTCTGGCGCTGCTGTTCATCGTGCTGGACGCGGCCGTCTGGGCGACGTATGTGCTGATCGCCTTCACAAGGCCGGAGCGCAGGGGGCGCGCGGCCGATGGGATCGCCGCGCTTCGCGCTTGCCTCGGCTGTTCGCTTTTTCGTCGGAGGGCGGGGGATGAACGCCGGGCTGTATCTGTGCCTGTGCGGCTTTCTGCTGCTCGCGGCCATCGTGTTCGCCGCGGGGCTGAACCGGCGGCCGCTTCTGCGCCTGCTGGGGCTGTTCGCGTGCATTGCGGCGGCGCTCATGTGGGCGATCGGCTATGATTACAGCTACAGCGTCAAGGTGGACGAAAACAACGTTGCGTATTACGAAATGCGGACCGGCGGAAGGATCATGGACACGTCGAAGAAAAGCGTCTGGGGCGCGGCGTCGTATTACGATATGGACACCGGCAGGACGTACAGCGCGGCGGACGGCCACCAGCTCGGGACGTACGAGGCGGGGCAGGTATTTTATCCCGCGGCGGCAGAGAGCGGCGGCTGGATGGGCCAGAAGGACTATTCGTTCATAAGCCGGCCCTATTACGCCGTGAAGCTCGACGACGGGACGACCGGCTTTGTATTTTCCGGCCGGAAAAACGGCTGCGACGTGAAGATCTATTATTACGGCGACAGCGAGTTCGCGGAGCAGACGCAGGCGCGGCTGCGGAACAGTCGCTGGTACGGGGCGCTTCCCGAGCCGGTGCTGGACGCGTGCGCGCGGCTGTTTGAGCGGATGCATCCGACGCTGAAAATGTATCTGACCGTCTAGGGAAAGCGTGGACGCGAAGAAATGGGCATTCAAACGAAGCGAGACTTCCGAGGAAGTCTCGCTTCGTTTATCGTATGGACGGATGCGGCGGCTTGTTTATTACTCCCTGGGGATCAGATTGCTCTCATACGGGCGCTTGCCGGAGAGGACCTCATCATAGAAGTTCTGCTTCCAGTCGATATACGCAATGCTCTCCTGCAGCTCCCGCATGGCCGCATGCAGCGTCTCCTGCTTGCGCGCCAGCATCTCCTTGCGCTGCGGAATGGTACCTTCGCCCTGCAGGCACAGGGCAAGGTAATCCTTCATTTCCTGAATGCTCATGCCGCATTTTTTCAGGCACGTCAGGCTGCTGATCCATGCGACGTCGTGCTCATCGAACACGCGCCGGTTGTTTTTATCGCGCTTGACGTTGGGGATCAGCCCCTCGTTGCAGTAAAACTTCAGCGCCTGATAGGTCATGCCCGTCTCTTTGCAGACCTGCATCATTGTATAGATCATCGTAAAACCCCGCTGTTTACAAAAAGTTCAAAAAAATCTCCTCAAATTCCCTTGGCCGATTGTTACAACCGGAAGCTATAATCGGAAGCAGCAACCGGAAGATACAACCGCATCATAGCACGGCGGCGCTGCGGCCGCGGCCAGCAGACCGGCGTTGCCGCTGCCGACGATCACAACGTCGGCTACGGTCGTTTCTGTGATCTGGCTGTCATCGATAACGGGCTTGTCCTGTGCCCATACGGGATATCTGGTTTCGCTCATGTATACCTCCGTGCGTTCGTTCGGCGGTGCGGGCGCCGCCCGCACCGCCGGTCGGATTTTACAGACCCATGTCCACGACGGCGTCGTGGCCTTCGCGGGTGGCCTTCATGATGGTGCCGCCCTTGACGCAGTTGCCGATGGCGTAGAAATTCACGCACAGTGGGCGCAGGCGTTCCACCTCGTCCGTGCAGGGCTTCATGCCGGCCGCCATGACGACGGTGTCCGCCGGGAGGAAATGCTCGTTGTTGTCACGATCGAGAGCGTAGACGCCCTCCTTGGTGATGCGGGTGCACTTCAGACCCATGGCCTTTTTCAGCCCGGACACCTCGACCTCGTGCAGCAGCGCGATGCGGTAGATAAAGTTCGATTCCACTGCCAGCTCGTCCGTCATTTCCACAACGGTGACGTCCTTGCCCTCGCGGGCCAGAACGATGCCCTCCTCGCAGCCGATGAAGCCGCCGCCGATGACGACGACGCGCTCGCCGATGGGCGTGTCGGGCATGATGTCCGCGCCGATGACGACGTTATCCCCGTCCGCGCCGGGCAGGGGCAGGATGAGGGGCTTCGCGCCGACGGCCGCGATGAGAACGTCGGGCTTGACCTCGGCCACGAGAGCCTCGTCCACGCGGGTGTTCAGACGGATGTCGATGGGCAGCGCCATGACCTTGCGTACCTGCGAATCGCGGTAGCGCTTGAGCGGCTGCTTGAAGTCCACGCCGCTGTCGGCGAACTTCAGCGCGCCGCCGAGCTTGGGGCCGGCCTCGCAGAGAATGACCTCGTGGCCGCGGCTGTGAGCCTCGAGAGCGGCCTGCATGCCGCCGGGGCCGCCGCCGGCGATAAGGACCTTTTTCCGGTGGTTCGTGGGGATGGGGTGGAATATCTCGTGCTCGCGGCCGATCAGGGGATTGACGGCGCAGCGCATGTTGTCGTTTTTCACCATGCCGCCCAGGCACTCATAGCAGCGCATGCAGGGCGTGATGTCGTCCTCGTGGCCGTCGCGTATCTTGCGGATGAGCATGTTGTCCGCGAGAAGCTCGCGGCCGATGGCCACGCAGTCGGCCTTGCCGGAGGCGATGGCGTCTTCCATCTGCCAGCCGAAGTTGAACGCGCCCACCGTGCAGACGGGGACGGAGACGTGCTTTTTGATCTCCGCGGCAAGCGGGAGCATCTCCATGTCCTTTTTGTAGGGCGAGGGGTGCATGGTGCAGTAGGTCCAGGGGATCTGCTGTGTGCCGCCGGAGACGTGGATCATGTCCACCTTGCCGTCGAGAGCCTTGGCGATCTTCACGCCGAAATCGAGATGGTAGCCCTCCTCGCAGAATTCGTCGCCGGAGATGCGGATGTCGATGGGTAAATTCCGGCCGACCGCGGCGCGGACCTTATCCACGACGAGCAGCATGAAGCGCATGCGGTTTTCATCGCTGCCGCCCCATTTGTCCGTGCGCTTGTTGGTGATGGGGGACAGGAACTGGTGGATGAGCCAGCCGTGGCCGGCGTGAAGCATGACCATGTCGAAGCCGAAGCGCTTGGCGTTGGCGGCGGCCTCGGCGTACTTGTCCGCGGCGTAGAGGATCTGCTCCTCACTCATCTCGTAGATGTGGTCGCCCCACTCGTCGTCGAATGCGGAGGGGCCGTAGGCCTTGCCGTCCTCCAGGCCGTCGGGCAGCGCCAGGCATCCGCCGTGATCCAGCTCGACGGAGGCGGCTGCGCCATGGGAATGGATGGCGTCGGCGACCTTGGTCATGAAGGTGCGGGCATGGGGCTCGTTGATGCCGACCTGCTCGGGATGAGAGCGGCCGTGCTCCAGATCGACCATGACCTCGCCGAGCACGACGAGGGCGGCGCCGGAGGCGGCGCGCATCTTGTAGTACTCGATGTTCTCCGTGGAAAAGCTCTCGTTCGGCCCGAGCTCCGCAACGGAGGTGGGGGAGGAGAAAATGCGGTTTTTCAGCGTCAGCCCCGGCAGATACAGAGGCTCAAACAGATGCGGGTACTTCTCATGCATGGTTTTGTTTCTCACTTTCCCGGGGAATGACCTGCCCCCGACATTTATTGTAGCGGTGTTCTTCATCCAGCGTTTCATACGGCTCCGGCCAGAGGACGTCGTACTGCGGCGGTTCGAGAAGGGAATACGGCTTGTGCCACGGACCGGGATAGGTGACGGCGGGCATGCCGGCCGTCACGGGCGGGGGAGGCGGCGCGTTGGGATCGGTGCGGCGCGCGTATTCCTCGGCGGCCCAGTCGCGGTAATCCAGATCGGCCATGATGTCCGGGCAGACCTGTTCGTTGAGGTATTTGAGCTCGCCGTCGGTCTCGTCGATCACGAAATCCGAGCCGTAGCGCTCCCACATCACATGGCACAACTTGGCCTGATCCGGGTCGAGCACGGAGTTGATCGCCCCGGGTGTAACGAAGCTGGCGCGGGCGCTTTTCCCATCGTCGGCGACCTCGATCACGTCGCAGACCAGCGTGTGGACGGAGCACTCCATCAGGGGGCGGAAGTCCTTGCCGGCGATCTCGGGATAGGTGTCGACCATGGCCATCCAGCGCTCCATGCCCATTTTTTCATAGTCGATGATATTGCCGTGCCATATCTGGTCAAAGCCCTTCATGCAGCCGAAGAAGTGACCCCAGCCGGTGTCGTCGGTGTGGACCCAGAGACGGTCGAATTCCGTTGCGCCGTCGCAGCGCGCGTGCAGGAAGGCGTGGCGGCTTTTGACGTTTTCGACCTGCTGGCTGATGCCGGCGTTGCGGATGCGCTCGGAGAGCGTCAGATGTTTTTTCATTTCCAGTTCCTCCCCTCGCCGGCATGCATGCCGTATACCTCGGGCGGCCGGAAGCCCTCCGGGCCGTAGCTGATCTCGTCGGAAAAGCTTCGGTAGTTTTTTGGCGGCATGGGCGGATAGTTGTCCCACCAGTTGAAGGTGACGTCGTGGGTCAGGACCTCGACGTCCGGCGTGCCGAATTCGCGGCGGACAGGATTGGACGAGGCGGCTGTCCAGTCCTCGTATACGGGGTATTCGCCCCAGTCGTGGCCGGCCTGGCAGTCGACGTCCGTGGAGACGACGATGTGCCATATCTTCCAGCCGTCCTTCTCGCGGATAAAGTCCACGGCGATCTTTCCGAGCATCCAGCGGACCTCGGCCGTGCCGTCGCCGGAGGCTTTTGCCTCGTGGCCGATGGAATACCACAGTCCCTTGGCGGTCTCGCCGTCCTCCGCCAGCTCCACAAGGCCCGTGGAAACGGGATGGGCGTACAGATTGCCGAAGTTGAGCTCGCGGGCGCCGTTGTGCTCCTTCTGAGCCTGAAGCTCGCGGCTGTGCGCGTCCACATAGTATTTCCGGATGCTGTCCAGGCCGACGTAATAGCCCCAGTTCGTGCCGTAGGAGGCGGTGGCCTGAAGGTCGGGCCGGGAGACCCACATGGTCTCCAGCTCCTGTGCGCGCCGGTCGCCGGTCTGCAGGAATACGCGCCGGTGCATCAGCGATTTGATGTCCTCAATGTCCCAGATCCGGCGGATCTGTTCGTCGTCGGTAAAGCGTTTTGTTTCCATGCTGCGCCTCCTTTCAAATGCCATAGCTGAAGGTCTCGCCGAAGGTGCCGTACGGCTCCGGGATGCGCGGCGCCGGCGTGAGCGGGCGGTCGGTGCTGTAGCGGCGGCGCAGACACTCGGCGACCGTGGGCGCCGGAAGGGAATAGGCGCGCAGCGCGTCAAATTCCGGCAGCTCCGGCAGCGGGGCAATGGGCTTGCCCCAGTCCTGGCCGCAGCGGGCGTCCACGTCGCTGGTGAATTGCAGGTGCCAGATCTTCCAGGCGTCCCCTTCGCGGATGAAATCGGCCGCGTAGTAGCCCCAGGACCACATGGACGTCGGGCCGCAGCCGAGCACCTCGGCGTGGCTGCCCTGGCAGTACCACAGACCCTTGGCGGTCTCGCCGTCGCGGGCGATCTCGATCACGGGACAGGAGACGGGATAGACCCGGAACGTGCCGATGCCGAAGATCTCATCGGCCGTTTTGCCGCCGATCTCCTGCGGGAATTTTTCCTGGAGGCAGCGGGCGACCAGCTCGTTGCGCTCGCGGACGGCGCGGTAATAGCCCGCCACAGCCTCGCGGCCGGCGTACCAGCCGTCGTTGACGCCGTAGCACAGGTCGCCGCGCTGCGACCACAGGTCGGCGACGACGTCCGCGTCCTTGTTGAGAATGATGTAGTTGGCGTAGATGCCCATTAAATTTTTGATGTCGCGCTGATCCTCCCAGCGATCCATCAGCTGCTCGGTCGTGAACGCTTCAGACTTCATGAAATCACTCTTTTCTTTGTGGAATTCGTGCGTTCCGTGCGCGGCTTTTGCGGAAAAAGGCCCGGGCGCACGATGTGCATGACGGTTCACGGTCATTGTATCGGAAAGGACGGGGATTGTCTTTATCCGTGGAAGTCAAGATTCGGCCGGAATTTTGTCCGCGACGGACAAGGTGGGAAAAGAAACAAAAGATGGATTGAAAACGGTCGGATAATCGTGTACAATGACGGGGGCGGAAGGAGATGGGAGCTTGTACATACCGATGGAGAGGCTGGCGGAGGAGCTGCAGAAGCGCGCGGGCGTGCAGACGTATAACGTCGAGGGAAGAGTCGTTACGGATATCCGGATGCTGCCGGTCGACTTCGATCCGGCGGTACATACCCTGAGCGAGGACATCTGCTATGTCTGCGACTACCGAAAGCTTCGGATCTACGATCCGCATGTCGATCTCGCGCCGCTGATCTGCGTGATGGAGCCGGGGGCGCAGCACCATCCCGTATTCTTTTCCAACCGCACGGCCATAACGGTGACGGGCCTGCGGATCGCCGAGCTGATGGAGATGCTGATCGGCATCGTGTATGAATTCGGCGGCCGCTCCTCGCCGATGGCGGAAACGGCCTATGAATTGCTCCGATGTGCGGGAATACAGCCGCTGATGGAAAAAGGGCTGGAGCTGCTGGGCAACCCGCTTATTCTTACGGACGATAACCAGAAGATCATAGCCAGCGCGGATCACGGAAGCGTGTCCGAAGCGCCGTACAGCGATATTCTGGCGATGGAGTATCTGCCGGTGGGGCACCCGTGGCTGGAGGAAAATGAATTTTTCGTTAAAAATGCGGACGATCACCCGGTCGTCTGCGAGGGCCGGGATCGGCTCCCTACGGTCATGGTCAAGCGGCTGCGCGTCGGCGGAAAGACGGAGGGCTATCTCCACGTGTTCCAGTTCAACCGTCCCTTTGCCAGCGAGGATACGCCCGTGGTCGATCTGCTCGGGAGCCTTCTGGCTGTCGAGCTGCATGCGCGGCCGGCGCCGCGCGGCGTGAACCGGAAGGTGCAGGAAACGGAGCGCTTTTTGCAGGACGTGCTCAACAATATGCGCGACGAGGAATACATTCTTCAGGGGCAGCGCTATATTGGGCTGAAATTCAAGCGCTTTATCCACACGATCGTCATCTACGCCCGCAAAACGGAGCTGTTCCCGCCGATCTCCTATTACGATCTTTCCAAGCGGATGGCGGACATGCTCCCGGACTGCTTCGGTTTTTTGTTCCGCAACTCCATTCTGCTTCTGCTCAGCAGCGACGAGGAGATCGGCGATTTCGGCGAGCTTTTGCAGGATGTGCGGCCCATCATGGAAAAGTATAACCTGATCGCCGGCATCAGCAATTCCTTCGGCTCGATTCTGGGGCTGAGCGCCCATTGCTTCGAGTCCTGCAAGGCGCTGCAGCTCGGCTCGGTGCTGCACCCGGAGAAAACGCTGTATTCCTACCGGGATTATTCCGTTTACTACATGATCGAGCTGTGCCTGAAAAACGACGATCTGACGGCGTTCTGTCTGCCGGAGATCGCCAAGCTCATAGAGCACAGCAAAAAGGACAGCGGCGATCTGCTCAACACGCTGCGCATTTATCTGCGCTGCGGCCGCAGCAAGTCGCAGACGGCGCGGGAGATGTTCGTGCATCTCAACACGGTGAAATACCGCCTTCAGCAGATACAGAGCATCATCGGTCTTGATTTCGACAACGATGACAACGCGCTCAAGCTCATGCTCTCGTTCAAGATGCTGGAGTACAAGGAAAAATTCCAGAGCTACGAGCCCATGGACATCATGGGACGGTAAAAAAAGCTTTCCGGAATCGGAAAAAATGAGGCCCGGGCGGAAAGAAAAAAGCCTTCGCGGAAGAGACCCGCGAAGGCTTTGCTTTTTTTACTTGTTCGGCGTTTTTTTCATGAACCCGCCGTTTTTGAACAGATAGCCGATGAACTCGACCACGAGGAAGAAGATCAGGAAGCCGACGCACTGCTTCCAGCCGTAGCCTACCCAGATGGCATAGGCAAAGAACAGACAGCACACAAGTCCCAGACCCGGTAGCAGGAAGCGGCGGACAAAGCCGAGATCCTTAGCTTTGACCATCAAGCCGATCATCATGGGGATGTACATGACATACAGGCAGATGATGCCGATCTCATCCGGCTCCCACGCCAGCCATTCGCAGCTGTGGACCTGGCCGAACATGCCGGGGCCGCCCATCCACATCATCACGGTCCAGGCGTACCAGAAGCCGCCGGTCATCATGCCGAAAACGGAGGATTTGATGACGAAATTGTTCTGATCGTCCACATGGCCGAAGAACTTCGGCGCCGGGCCCATCCCGCGGGAGGCCAGAGAGTACATGCCGCGGCAGGAGGACATGATCAGACCGTTCATCGTGCCGAGGCAGGCGATGGTAACGAACACATACACGATCGTGCCGATCACGCTGCCGAATATCTTGGAGAAGGCGATGCGCGGAAGCGTTTCGCCGAACGGCCAGGTGGCGATGATGGTGTTAACGTCGCCGATGGAGCTCATCGAGAAGATATACAGCGCATAGATCACGATGGTCGCGAATGCGCCGATGGTCAGCGCGAGCGGAAGATTGCGCTTGGCGTCCTTCAGCTCGGCGTTGATGGACGTGGCGAGTATCCAGCCCTCATACGCGAAGGCGAAGCCGACGATGGCCTTGAAGAAGCCGGCGCCGTCCACGGCGACGTATTCCGCGCTGTTGACGTAGTTGAGAACGTCGAGCGTCGTGCCGTTGACCAGACCGGCGATCGTGCCGACGATGCCCATGAGCAGCAGGGGGATGAGCTTGATGACCGTCATGCCGACCTGCAGCTTGCCGGCCAGCTTCGGGGACAGGGCGTTGACGCCGTAGCCGATCATCAGAAAGCCCGCGCCCACGCCGATGGCGACCGGGTTGATCGATCCGGTGGCAAAGTCGATGGCGCCGATGCCGAAGAGCTGAAGAAACATCATGGCGGCGAAAAAGGCGAGGATGGACGCCAGCGCCGGGGTATAGATCGTTGTGACGAACCAGCCGACATAGTAGGCGTACTTCGGGCCGAGCGCGACCTCGGCATAGTCCACGACGCCGTTGACCTTTTCGTAGCGGGAGCCGAGCTCCGCAAAGACGAGCGAGCAGATGATGCAGATCAGACCCACGATGCCAACAACGGCGATACCCTGCAGCATATTGCCGCCGGTCAGGCTGAGAACCTTGCCGCCCTTGATGAACACGCCGGAGCCGATCACGATGCCGATGACCATGGAAATGGCGGTCGGCAGACCGTAGCGTTTCTCCATTTTGTTGTCCATAGTTTTCCATCCTCACATAAATTTTCCCCCAGCGGGGTGTATAAAAAGTATAATACCAAGCCTTTGGGGATAATGCAAGGATTTATTTCGCTAAATTGAGAAAAAAGTCAGAATAGCCGAAAAATATCTGTTTTACGGGCGAGATCCGTCATAAAACGCTTATATCGGAAGATTCCTGCCAAGGACGGGAAGTATGCCATGCCCGCCGCGCAGACCGAATATTTTGATCCGCGGGAACAAAAGCGGACTGCGAAGCGTCAAACAAAGGACGAAAGGAAGAAGCCTTTTCATGTATGCCGGCTGCGGGCCGGCGGAGCACAGGAGGTCACATTCATGAAAAAACGCTTTTTATCCATGCTGCTGGCGGCGCTGATGCTGCTGTGCCTGCTGCCGTTTTCGGCGCTGGCGCAGGAGAGCGGGCCGGCGCGGGAGACGGAATACGAAACGGGCGGCGGAGAGACAACGGACGAACAGCCGCCCCTCACGGCGGAGGAGCTTGCGCAGAGCAAGCTGTCTCTTGACGAGCAGGCGCTGTATCTCGCGGCGGACGGTACGTCTGAAACGCCGCCGAACGGCGCGCCTGCTTCGGTGTTCTATATCTCCACGGGCGAGCAGCTCGCCGATCTGGCGGCAAAGGTGAATGCCGGTGCCTCCTGGGCCGGCGGGGTCTGGGCCGAGGCGCGCTTTCAGCAGGTCGCGGATATCGATCTGTCCGCCTGTGCGTCCGACGAGGAGACCGGAAAGGGCGGCTGGACGCCCATCGGCTCCGGGGAGGAGCATCCGTTTAAGGGCGAATACGACGGCGGCGGCCATGTTATCACAAATCTGACGAGCATCGGCGGCCAGACGCTTGGCCTGTTCGGCTATGTGCAGGGCGGCACGATCGTAAGGCTCGGCGTGCTCGACTGCGAGCTGAACGGCATGGGCGCGGTCGGTGCGGTCGCGGGCCAGCTAAAAGAGGGCAGCGTGCGAAACTGCTTTTCGACCGGCACGCTTGGGACGGGCAAGGACGTCGGCGGCCTTGTGGGCCTGTGCATCGGCGATGAGGCGGTGAGCCGCGTGATAAACACCTGGTCGACGGCGGCGGGCACGGCGGGCGGCATTGCCGGCCGCTGCAGCGGCAAGGCGGAGCTTGTCAACGGCGTGTCGCTGGCGAACGATACGATCGCGGGCGCGGTGGAAGACGGCGCTTCGCTTACGAACTGCTATGCAAACGCCGGCGCGATATCTTTTGAGGACACGTTTGGCGGTGACGACGCCTGGACGTATGAGGACGGCCGCGCGCCTGGCTTTGGGAGGACCTACCCGATGCCGGGCGGAACGCCCGAGCCGGCGACCACGCCGACGCCCGAGCCGGCGACCACGCCGACGCCCGAGCCGGCGACCACGCCGACGCCCGAGCCGGTGTCCTCGCCGACGCCCGAGCCGGCGGCCTCGCCGACGCCCGAGCCGGTGTCCTCGCCGACGCCTGAGCCGGCGTCCTCGCCGACGCCCGAGCCGGCGTCCTCGCCGACGCCTGAGCCGGCGGCCTCGCCGACGCCTGAACCGACGGCCTCGCCGACGCCTGAACCGGCGTCCTCGCCGACGCCTATGCCGACGGAGGGCAAGAGCGTGTATGTTACGGTGACGGCGGAGATCACCGGCGTGCCCTTTGCCTATACCGGCAGCGCCATCGAACCGGCTGTCACGGTCAAGGCCGGGGACGAGATACTCGACAAGAGCGAATACAGCGTGCATTACACCCGCAACACGAACGCCGGAACGGCGCGCGCCGTTATCGAGGATGCGGCCGGCGGGAAATACGACTTTGCGGATATATCGGTGGATTTCACCATCGGCAAGGCGGAGGCGACGCTCCGGAGCGCGAACATAAGCCGGCCCTACAACGGCCAGCCGCTGACGAACGGCAAAACGGCGGTCACGGCCGAGGGAATGGCCGCGGGCGAGGCGTTCGACTTTGAATTCACGGGCAGCCGCACGGACGTCGGCAGCGCGGAAAACAGCTTCACGGCCAAGGACAGCGCCACGGCCAAGCTGGCCAACTACAACATTACCTATAAGCCCGGGACGCTGACGGTAAGCGTTCCCGCCGGCGTGGGGGCGGCGGTGGAAACGCTCACGAAGGACAACGTGAACTCGGCGGAGCGAAAGACGGCAGAGGATACGCTGGCCGAAGTGAACCGGTATCTCGGCATGGAGCCCTCCGCCGCCGAGAAAACGGAGCTGGAGGCGCTCAAGCAGAAGCTTGACGGACTGATCGAGCGGCTGAACGCGGCCAAAGCGGCGATGGAGAGCAAGGACATCACCGCGGCGGACGGCAAGGATAAATCCAATGTCAAGGCGGCCGACAAGCCTGCCCTGGAGAAGGCGAAAACGGCGCTCGAAAAGGCGCTGAAGGATTTCGGCGGGAATTACACGCAGGCGGAGAAGAAGACGCTCAGCGACAAGCTGGACCGCGTCAAGGCCGCGCTGAACGCGCTCGCGGAGGCGGAGCGCCGCGCCCAGGCGCCCGGCACCGGCGACAGCGCGCATCCCGTGCTGTGGATCGTGCTTGCGGCGGCGGCCGTCGCGGCAATCGCCGCGCTGGTGATCGTGAAAAAGAAGAAAAAGGACGAGTGAATCAAAAAAACGCTGTTAAGCCATGGCTTACAGCGTTTTTTTCTTCCGGCCGTCACAGGCCGCGGTATACGTCCTTGCGCAGCAGGCTGCGGTCCTCGCGGGCGATGATGTCGTCGAGCTGGGCGAGCATCTTGTCCCGGTCCTCGCAGAGCGTCCCCTTGAGCGGGACGTAATTCGAGGCGTGGTTGGAGGTGAAGTGGAGCCCGTGGAGCTTTATGCCCGCGATGAGCTGGCGCACCTCGTACAGACTTTCAAACGGATTCTGCAAAACAAGCTTGCCCTCCTGCACCTCGCGGTACAGGGGCGTGCCCTCGATGGCCATGAGCGTCATGGCGGACAGGTGCTTCGGCTGCATCTTGTTGATGATGTCGGCGGTCATGGCGGCGTTGCGCTCGATGGCGGCCTGGCCTGCGCCCTCCAGTCCGATGATGACGATCGTCCACAGGTCAAAGCCCGCGGCGACCAGTCTCTGTCCGGCCTCCAGCATCCCGGCGGCGTCCACACCCTTGTGAACGTGCTTGAGAAGCTCGCCGTCACCGGTCTCCACGCCGAGATAGCAGCGCTGAAGCCCGCGCTCGCGTATCGCGCGAAGCTCCTCCGGCGTTTTCCGCAGCGTGGACAGCGGGCCGGCGTAGGTCGTCACGCGCCGCAGCCGCGGAAAGGCGGCGTAAAGCGCGTCGAGCACCGTGAAAAGATAATCCTCCGGCAGATTGATGGCGTCGCCGTCGCACAGGAACACGGTCTCCGTGTCCCGGTAATAGGTCCGCTTTGCCATTTCAATGTCCTCAAGTACCTCCGCGAGCGGCCGCACGCGGTAGCGCTTGGACTTGTACATGGAGCAGAATGTGCAGGTGTTGTTGGAGCAGCCGATCGTGCACTGGAGCAGATAGCTTTTCCATTCGCCTGGCGGACGGTAAATATCGCCTTCGTAACGCATGAATGAACCTCCTTGTCCCGGGGCATAATGACACCGGGGAGTGATTTGCTTTGACTACACAGCTTTCAGCCGTTTTTGACGATCGTGACGGCGCCGATCTGGCGCTGCTGCGGCTGCGCCGCAACAACATAGATTACTCCATCGCGGAGCTCAAGGCGCCCGAGCGCGGCAGCGGCCCGTCGTTTACGGCGGCGGACATCGTTCCGGTCTACGGGCTGAGTGCCCCGACGGCCGTGTCCGCGTCGAAGATGTATTCCGCCGTTCTCGGCAGCCGCGCCGTGTCGCAGCGGACGGCGGCGAACCGCGGGCAGGCGCGTCTGACCATCAACGTCAATTCCGATCAGGCGCTGCATGCGCGCGCGATCCTCTGTTCGGTCAAGGGCCGTATCCTTTGACGGCGTCCCAATATTTTTTGGCCGCCTGTTCGATCTTGTTGTCGCCGTATTCGTAATAGCGGGCGTTTATCAGCCCGTCGGGCAGATATTGCTGCCGGACCCAGTGGCCGGGATATTCGTGCGGGTACTTATAGCCCTGCTCGCGCTCAAAGCCCGCGCCGTCGGCGTGGACGTTCTGCAGCTCGCGGGGGATGGGCCCGGCCTTGCCGGCGCGCACATCGGCCATGGCGCGGTCGATGGCCATGACGCCGGAGTTGGATTTCGGACACGTCGCCAGAAAGATCACGGCCTCTGCCAGCGGCAGCCGCGCCTCGGGCATGCCGAGCTGCAGCGCGGAATCGACGCAGGCCTTCACGATGGGAACGGCCTGCGGGTAGGCAAGGCCGATGTCCTCGCTTGCCGAGCACAGGATCCGGCGGCACGCGCCGAGCAGGTCGCCGGCCTCCAGAAGCCGCGCCAGATAGTGCAGCGCGGCGTCCGCATCCGAGCCGCGCAGCGACTTCATGAGCGCGGAGAGAATATCATAATGCTGATCGCCGTCCCGGTCGTAGCGCATGGCGCTGCGCTGGCTGACGGCCTTTGCGTCGTTGAGCGTGAGCACGACGCGCTCCGCGCCGGCGGGCGCGGCGTTATACAGAAGCTCCAGCGTGTTGATGGCCTTGCGGCAGTCGCCGCCGCAGCTTTGCGCGATGTATTCCAGAACGCCGTCCTCGCACGAAAGCGGCACGCCGCCGCGCGCGGCGAGGATGTCCGTCACGCGCTCCTCGGCCTTTTGGATGTCCGCGGCGTCGAGCTGCTTGAACTCGAAGATGGTCGAGCGCGACAAAATAGCGTTGAAAACACAGAAATAGGGGTTTTCCGTCGTGGAGGCGATGAGCGTGATCTTTCCGTTTTCGATGAACTCCAGAAGGCTCTGCTGCTGCTTTTTGTTAAAATACTGGATCTCGTCAAGATACAAAAGCACGCCGCCCGGCGTGAGAAAGGTGTCAAGCTCGTCGATGATGGCCTTGATGTCGGCGATGCCGGCGGTGGTGGCGTTGAGCCGGCGGAGCGCGCGGTTCGTCTGCGCGGCGATGATGCGCGCGACGGTGGTCTTTCCGGTGCCGGAGGGGCCGTAGAAGATCATGTTCGGTATCTTCCCGGACTGGGCGATGCGCCGGAGCATGCCGCCCGGGCCGAGAATGTGCGTCTGCCCGACGACCTCGTCGAGCGTCTGCGGACGAAGCTCGTCCGCCAGCGGCTGATACATCGCGTTCACCTCCTGTAAGATTGCCGATCCTATTATAAAGAATCCGCTTCCATTTTGCAACCGCCCGTGTTATGCTGGAAGCATGAAAACGAAAAAAGAGATAAACGAGATCATTCGCCTGCTGGAGCAGGAATATCCGCTGGCCGCGTGCTCGCTGGATTATGCGGAGGCGTGGCAGCTTCTGGTGTCGGTGCGGCTGGCGGCCCAGTGCACGGATGCGCGCGTCAACCAGGTGACGCCGGCGCTGTTTGCCGCGTTTCCAAACGCGGAGGCCATGGCGCGGGCGACGGCGGAGCAGGTGGAGCCGTATATACGCTCCTGCGGCTTTTATCACGGCAAGGCGCGCGACATCGTGGCGGCGGCGGAAATGCTGGTCACACGCTTCGGCGGCCGCGTGCCCGACACGATGGACGAGCTGCTGGCGCTGCCCGGCGTCGGGCGCAAAAGCGCCAATCTTATCCTTGGGGACGTGTACCATGTTCCGGGGAGCGTCGTTGTGGACACGCACTGCATCCGCCTGACCAACCGTATCGGGCTGGTGGACGGGGTGAAGGAGCCGGCAAAGATCGAGACGAAGCTCCGCGCGCTGCTGCCGCCGGACAAATCCAACGATTTCTGCCATCGCATGGTGCTGCACGGGCGCGCCGTCTGCACGGCGCGCGCCCCCGCGTGCGGGCGCTGCTGTCTGAATGCGCTTTGCAGCCGGAAGAGCGTGTGAGCGGGGCCGGCGCGGCAGATATAACAGCGGCATTGTGAAAATTCAGAGCGGCGGGCCGGGGAAAAACCGGCCTGCCGTTCCGTCTTTTCAGAAGCAGTCGACCAGCAGCGCGCGCTGCTCCTGGGCGTGCCGTTCGCACTCGGCGGCGAAGCGCCCGCACAGCTCCCGCAGCGTTTCCGACACGGGCGAATCCGCCGTGCGGCGGAAAACGGCGGCCTGCTCGAGCGAACGGCGCATGGCGGCGCGCAGCGAGGCCAGCTTTCCGCCGACCGGGGGACAGCCGCCGTCGGGCGTGTATACCTCGCCGCTGCGTATGAAGTATTCCGCGCGCAGAACGCGGCAGCGATTTTTGCACTCCTGCGCGTGGAACAGCAGGACCGCCCGGCCGGGGGCGGGGAACATCTTGGCCAGCGCGCTGCAGAACACGGCGCTGCAATAGGCGTCGCGGATGAAGGCGCGGAAAAGGGCGTCCTCGTCCGCGGCCGGAGCGGGGGACGCCGCCGTCGCCGCCCGGCCGCTGACACGCAGCCAGACCGCGGAAAAATCGTCCATCGACCGTTTGAATTCGTCGTCCATAGAGCATGCCTCCCAGCCATTGTATGCCGTTTGCACAAAAAGTGTTAGTCGGCTAACAAAACTTATTGACACCGCCGACAAACTATGGGATAATACCAAAGTGCTTGAATTTTATATTGGGAGGCTGTTTATCCATGGAAGAGAAAACTCTTGAAATGGATGAAAAAGAGTACGCCAGACTGGCGGACGACAACGGCGGCATGAAGAAATACTCCGCCGCTGTCTGGCTCAAATTCATCCTTTTCTCCGCGTTCGGCGTTTTTGCCTTTTTCATCAATTTCCCGCTGCCTGAGTATCAGATCACGATCGGCGCGTGGCAGTGGGGCCTTGTCAAGGCGCAGTCGAACGTACTGTGCTCGCACATGACGAACTTCATCAAGGCGGCGCTTTACACCGGCAACTTCAAGGCGATGCCTTTTGTCGTCTGGGCCATCGGCGCGTATGCGGTGGCGGACGTTTTCTGGCTTCGTCCGGCAAAGTATTTCAAGACCACCAAGATCAACGCCGTGTTTGCCATCCTGAAGGTCATCGGCTTCGTCGTGCTGTGCATGAACATCGTTGACATCTACTTCCATGTGCATTTCGGCTTCATGAACTGGATGTTCGACCCCATCGACGCGCTCAACGGCAACTCCATCGCCAATTTCGTCATGGCGAACATTCTGGTCACGATCTGCATCTCGATCCCGTGCGCATCTCTGTTCCTGCCGTTTTTGGTGGACTACGGCCTGGTCGATTTCGTCGGCGTTTTCGTCCGGCTGATCATGCGTCCCGTGTTCCATCTGCCCGGCCGCGCGGCCATCATCATGGTGACAGCCTTCCTCGGAAACTTCTCCGCCGGACACATTGCCGTCAACGACCAGTACAAGTCCGGCCGTATGACGGAGCGCGAGTCGGTCTGCATCGACACGAGCCTGTCCACGGTCTCCGTCGGCTTCCTGCTGGCGCTGGCCACCAACACCGGGCTGAACAACGCCGAGCTTTGGGGCAAGAGCTACTGGAACACCTATTTCTGGATCGCGTTCCTCATCACGATGCTCGTCGCCCTCATCGGCATCCGCATCTATCCGCTGCGCAAGATTCCCGACACTTACTGCCCCGGCGCCACGCCCAACCCCGAAAAGGTCATCCGCAAGGGCCTGTGCCGCGCGGCCATCACCGAGGCGCTCGACATTGCCGAGAATCAGGATAACGTCGGCAAGCGCATCGGGTATATCATGAAGGAAACGATGGGTGTGCTCGGCACGGTTTCCGCCGGTACTTCCTTCTTCGGCACGTTCGGCGTCGTTCTGTACACCTTCACGCCGATCATCGGCTGGCTTGGCTACATATTCTGGCCGTTCTTCCGTCTTTTCGGCTTCACCGGCGCGGAGCTGTCCACGGCCTGCACCGGCGCGATGATCTCCTTCGTCGAGGTCACGGTGCCTGCGCTGCTGGTTGCCGTCGGCACCTGGAGCATGCGTCTGCGCTTCATGCTGGCCGTGCTGCCGGTCACGTCGATCATCTTCCTGGCCAGCTTTGTGCCCTGCTGCATGGGCACGGAGGTGCCTGTGAAGTTCGGCCACCTGTGCATCATCTGGCTGGAGCGTATGATCCTTTCGATCCTTATCACGGGCCTGTTTGCCGTGCTTCTGTTCCCGGCGAACATGATCGCCTGAGTCCGCCTCACGCGTATATGGAAATATCCCGCCGGTATGTTCGGCGGGATATTTTTTCGGGAGGCTCTGTTTATAAGCCCGGATCGGGCCGGACGGAAGCCGGAAAAGGCGGGGCCCGCGAGTGCATCCTCCGTAAGGATGGGGCCCATGGCGGCGCCTGCGTCTCCGTTAAATAAGTTCTCAAAGCGGTGCATCCCTTGTGGCTGCGCCGCTTTCTCTTATGCTCGCTGAGGTGCAGCTGAAAGGTTTCTTCCGTCTCGTCCGGGGTGGGGGATACCCACGCCGCTGTGATCGCTGCAACAGATGTCCGGCAGCTATCCTCGGATACCTGCCCCGGAATCTCACCGCAGCGTTACCAAGCTCATATCCCGGCTCAGCCGTACTTATCCGCCCAACCGGGTAAAATGATCACGGCGGCCACCGTTTCCGATAGCCGCCGTAAGGGTCAAACTGCTCTGTTATCTGTTGTACTTTTTTCTGCCTACCGTTGTGCTGATGGCTGCCCCGCAGCTGACAAACAACAGCGTGATCCAGAGGGCCAGGCTGCCGGTATCACCGGTTCTCGGCGAAGCGGTATTTCCGGGCTTGTCAGTCGGGGCAGTCGGCTTCGTCACAGAGCCCGCTGCAGGGATCTCAACAGCGGCCTTCTTATACCCGCAGACCGTGCATTCCTCGTGCTTGGAGCCCTTCTCGGCTGCGGTGGCTTCCTTGTCAGTGACCCACTTGAAGGTATGGGATGCCTTGTCCGCAGTATCGCCGCAGGCACATTCGTGCCAGTGATTTGTTTCGTCGTATTTCCACGCTGTACCATAGCTATGGCTATGAGGCGCAGATGACGGCGTCATAGCAAGATCGGTGAGGACCCACATGGTACCGTCAGAGCCGTCGCTCGTATCGCCTTCGTAGCGCGTATAATTCACAAATTCGCCGTTGATCTTCAGCTTTGTGTCAGGTCCGAATACATAGCGGACATTTCCAACGTCGCCGTAAGTCGTCACATACACACCGTAATGATAGGTCTTTCCGGCTTCAAAGGCGGTGATTTTGTTTTCATAAAAATTACCGAAGTCGGTAGACATTGCACCGGTCGTGCTGTTCAGCTCCCACCACTCGCAGCGATAGGCGTAGTTTGCGCCGTCGGGCACCTTGCCGGTGAACACGGGCTTATCGCCGTCCTGAAAGCTGACGGTGACGCCGTTGATCTCCACCACATCAATGACGGTCACAGTGGGCATAGTGATCGTTTTAATGGAAGGGATATACATGGAGCCGCCGGCGAAAGGCGCCGATACTTTTTGTCCGTTCACGGTAATGACGGTTTCACTGCTGAAGGAATATCCGTCCTTCGGCTTCAGCATGAGAGAATACACATAGGTCTTTCCGCTTTCAAAGGCAGTGATAGTCGGCAAAGAACCGTGCGAGCCGTTATCGGAGTACCATGCGGCGACAGGATCGTTGTTTTCAAACTGCTGCCAGCATTCATAGGCGATCTCATATTTGTCCGTATCTGTCTCGGCTACCCATGCCGCTGCCTGCGGGGCATCGCCCGGCTGATAGTTGAATTTCGCATTTTCAATGGCAGCAGAGGGGATAGCGCTTGGTTGCACGGTCAGGTCATAGGTGTAATTATATTTCTGATATTCGTGAATATCCAGAAGCTCAGTGAAAGTACCGGCCGCATCCGGATGCTCACTGAAATACTGTTTTGCGGCGTCCAGATCCGTGCTAAACTCAACCGGATCACCGGACGTGGGAGTGAAAGTATAAAACGTTGCACTTTCAAAATGGTCCAAAATCGACTGTCCGCTCCCGTCTTCGCGTGTAACAGTTCCCTTGGCTTGGTACGGGGTTTCGATCTCATCCTGAAGCTTTGCAAGTTCGGCCTGCAAGGAACCAACACCGCCTTTTAAATAATCTTCGGAGCTTTTACTGACCTGTGTGGTTTCAAGCACCGTACCGGTCGAATCCTTAACGGAAACATTGGCGGTTACATTGACCTGTGTGTGATATGTGTGCTTGTTGTACTTGGAGTATGTTACTCCCTGCGGAAGGAAATCCATCCCGTCTGCAAACGCCGAGATCGGTGCCAGCGACAGCAGCATGCACAGCGTGAACAGGGCTGTCAGCAGCCTGGCCTTTCCGGTTGCTTTCTGCATTTTGATTTGCTTCTTTCTGCGGAATCGACCGCAAAAAACGTTCGGAGTTCAGCTTACCATTTCCGGTATCATGCGGCTTTTCTTCGCAATACAGGCCTCAGTATATTCGGACACGGTAATTATATCATACGCAGGGGTAAAATTCAGTATGCTTTTCAAAGCGGCAATGGCCTCCTATGGAAAACGGTCTTGCTCTTCACTTTTCCACCCTCTATTGTCGGGTCGGCGGCTTTCGGAGCTTCGGCAATGTATTCCGCTTCTGCCATTTGGAGAATCGGTCGGGAAAATAGAGGCTCCGCCCTGATCTTACGGATTCATTTCGGTCTGACTGTAGGGAGTTGTTTCCGGCGTGCTCTCCTTTGGCTCGGTGAGGCTGGCATAAAAAAGGACGAACACGGCCAGCGCGGTGCACACGAAGATGGCGAGTGTCCACAGCAGATAGAAGCGATTTTTTTCGTTGGCATTCATGGCGTTGTCCCTCCGGGCGGCCGGAATCAAAAAAGGGGAAGCGGACGGCTTCCCCTTTTGAGCATTGGCTGTTATTCGGCCTCGGCCAGAGCCTTGGCTTCCTCAATGATCTTCTGCTGCACGTTGCCGGGA
This sequence comes from uncultured Oscillospiraceae bacterium, assembly GCA_934597255.1. GTDB lineage: Bacteria > Bacillota > Clostridia > Oscillospirales > Oscillospiraceae > CAJOIG01. The sequence continues at coordinate 8,107 of CAKTQV010000013.1, read as the reverse complement.
ACCTCATCGTAGCGGATGAATTCCAGCGTGAACGAGCCGCGGCCCTGCGTGATGCTGCGCAGGTCGATGGCATAGGAGCTCATCTCCGCCATGGGGACCTCGGCCTCGATGACCTGCATGCCGCCCTCGGAATTCTGGCCGAGCATGGTGCCGCGGCGCTTGGAGGGGATGTCGCTGATGATGTCGCCGACGTTCTCGCTCGGCACGCTGACCTTCAGAAGGCCAATCGGCTCGAGAATGACGGGGTTGGCGTTGACCAGCTCCTTGTAAGCAAGGCCGGCCGCCGTCTTGAACGCCATTTCGGACGAGTCGACGGGATGGAAGTCGCCGTCGTACAGAACGGCCTTGAGGAACACCATCGGATAGCCGGCGAGCACGCCCTTGACGCAGCACTCGCGCAGACCCTTTTCCACGGCGGGGAAGAAGTTCTTGGGCACGCTGCCGCCGAACACTTCCTCGGCAAAGATCATATCTTCCTGCTCGTCCTGCGGCTCGAAGCGGATCTTGACGTCGGCGAACTGGCCGTGACCGCCGGTCTGCTTCTTATGACGGCCGTGCGCCTCGAAGGTCTTGCGGATCTTCTCGCGGTAAGCGACGCGGGCGGGCTTGAGCTCGACCTCGACGCCGAATTTGTTCTTCAGCTTCTTGCACAGAACGTCCAGATGGATGTCGCCGGCGCCGGAGAGAACGAGCTGATGCGTCTCGGCGTTCATGACGGCCGTGAAGGAAGGATCCTCCTCCGCCAGACGGGTCAGACCCTGCGCGACCTTGTCGTCCTGACCCTTGATCTTCGGCGTGATCGCCATGGAGTAGCAGGGGGGATCGAACACGATGGTCTCGACGGCCTCGACCGCGTTCGGCGCGCAGAGCGTGTCGCCGGTCTTGGTGTCGGTGAGCTTGGAAACGGCGCCGATGTCGCCGCAGCCGATCTCCGCGACCTCGGTGTTGTTCTTGCCCTGCATGATGTAGACGTGGCCCATCTTCTCCTGGGCGCCGCTGCGGGCGTTGGTAAGGGTCATGTCGGGCGTGACCTTGCCGGAAATGACTTTAAACAGGGAGAACTTGCCGAATTTATCGGAAACGGTCTTGTAAACGATGGCCTTGGCCGGACCGTTGGGATCAAGCGCCTTGCCGCCCTCGGAGGGGATGGGGAAGAGGTTCACGATCGCGTCGAGAAGGACCGTGGTGCCCAGGCCGGTCAGCGCGCTGCCGCAGTAGACCGGGCAGATGCCGCCCTCGGCGATGCCGGTGCCAAGCGCGCCCTGGATGTCCTCGGCGGACAGCTCCATGGTCTCGAAGTACTTCTCCATGAGCTCCTCGCTCGTTTCGGCGGCGGACTCGGCCAGCTCGTTGTTCAGCTCGTCCACACGGCCGGCCAGCTCGGCGGGAACGGGGATCTCGCTGCGCTTGCTGCCTTCAAAGCGATAGGCCTTCTTGTTGATGATGTCGATGATGCCGACGGCCTTTGCGCCCTCCATGATGGGCATGGTCAGCGCGCAGACGGAGGTGCCGAACTTCTCACGCAGCGCGTCGAACGCCTTGTCGAAATCGGCGTGCTCCTCGTCGATTTTGGAGATGTAGATGGCGCGGGGCTTGTTGGCCTCCTGCAGATAGCGCCAGCTCTTCTCGGCGCCGACGTTCAGACCGTCCTTCGCGGAAACGACGATGATGCCGGCGTCCGCGGCGCGGAGAGCCTGCTTCACTTCACCGGCAAAGTCGAAGAAGCCCGGCGTGTCGATGATGTTGATCTTGGTCTTGTTCCATTCCGTGAACACCGTGGTGGCGGAAATGGATATCTGGCGGCGGCGCTCCTCGTCGTCAAAGTCGGAAACGGTGTTGCCGTCAACGACCTTGCCCTGGCGGTCGATCTTGCCCGTCAGAGAGAGGATGTTCTCGACAAGGGTCGTCTTGCCGTTGCTGCCGTGTCCCAGCAGGCAGACATTACGGATGTCTTTCAGTTCGTAAGTCATAGGGTCTTCTCCTTCAGCATATATCGTTATTTTATCAATCACTCAGCAGAAGCTTACGCGAATATAAATTATACACTATTATGAAGCCGTTGGCAATAAAATTTTTAGCGGAGTGTCCAATAGGCGAGACCGAACATCGGCAGCAGCCACAAAAGGGAGTACAGCAGCAGCCGCCCGGCGCCGAGCGCGGCCGTGCCGCCGCTTCGAAGGCTCAGAAATACGATAAGCAGCCCCAGAACGACGCCGAAAACAGACAGTGCTGCGGCGGCGATGCAGGCGGTATAGAGCCGGCGGCCGCGGTCGGCGGTCTCCACGGCGCAGCGGACGTTCGGCCGCAGCAGAACGGCGGCCGGCGGCGTTTCATCGCTGCCGAACAACGAGGAAAGGCGATAGCGCTCGCGGAAGGAAGGAAACTCGAAGTTGATGGCCGGGATATGGAATATGTTCTGGATCGTCAGCGGCGTGATGTTGAAGTCGCGGATGGCGAATACCGGCTGCACCCGGCCGAGCAGAAGCAGATCGAGCGCCTTGCGCACGCCCGGCGCGGCCCCGTAGGTGAGATCGAACACGCCGACGAGCTCGTTGGAAATGGCGATGCACACGGAGCTTTCCGCGTGCAGGTCCTGCGGAAGGCGGATGCCCATCAGATTCAGAAAGCCCTGCGAGCCGACCAGCACATGCTCGTTGTGTATGTAGGCGGAAAAGCCGCCGCCGTCGTGGCAGTTGAATTCCTCCACCGTCACGAGCGAATACCGGCGATACTGCATCAGATCGGAAAATGCCTCCGTCACGCTGCTGCCTGAGCGGGCCAGCATACTCACGGTATAGGAGACGACCTTCTCCGCGTTGACGTCGGCGAGGATGTTTATCTGTTCGAGCCGGATGGTCCCCGGCGGAAACAGATCGGTGTCCTTGATGATGACGCGGTGTGAGCGGCCGATATCGGCACAGCCGGACCAGCCGGCGATCGCGGCGCCGCTCCGGCGCAGGCGAAGCACGGCCATGAGATAGGGAAGGGCGAAGCCCAGAAAACCCGACATGTTGGAGCACACGGCCAGATAGGCGGAGAGATTATGGAACAGACCGACCCAGGAGCGGCCGAGGACGGACAGAACGGCCAGCAGCGGCGCCGCGACCAGAAGGATGGGCGCGGCGGCGGCATAGACGTCCTGAAGGCAGTTCGGTTCCTCGCTGCGGCGGACGATGCCGTCGTGGGCGCGGTCGGAGCGGACGAGCGTGTGAAGCCCGTCGCCGTCCTCCTCGGCGCTGAGAATGGAGCTTTCGCGGCTTTGTGCGGCGGTGGAAAGGTTGACGTCCTGGGCGATGCATTCAAGCTTTTCGCCCCACAGTGCGGCCGCGAGCGAAGCTGCGGAGACGGCGCAGAAGGGAAGCGACGAGCCGAGGCCGAACGCGACGAGAAGCGCGTCGAGGCAGCTGGCCAGGCACGAGGCGGCGCACAGCGCCTGCAGCGAGGGCTGGAGCCGGAATATCTGGCGTATGCCGGTCGATACAACGTCCAGCGCGCACAGCATGGCCGTCAGAAGAAAGACGAGGGAGACGGCGGCCTGCATCCGGGTGTTCTGGCAAAGCTGGCCGGCCAGCGGAAAGCGGAAGCCGATCCAGGCAAGGACGAGCGTGAGGAAAAGAAGAATGTAAAGGCGCGTGCCCAGAGGATAGACCTGCGAGCCGTAATAGCGCGCGGCCTTGCGCGGCGGAAGCTCCGGCGTCTGGCGGATGTCAACCGGCGTCGGCCAGGCGGAAGCCTCCTGCTCGCGCAGCTTTTCGCGCGCCTTCCGCGTGGCGAGGAAGCGAACGAGCGGCCCGGCCAGCTTTTCCGCAAGGCCGGACTTGCGCTCACGGCGCTCGCGGTAATCGTCCAGCTCTTCGGCGATCTCGCTGTCGAGCTCGTACAGATTGTCCTCGTCGGCGCCGTCCGCGTCCGCGTCCTGCGCGCTGTCCGTCCGGGACCAGTCGTCCTCCTGCGGCGCGCGCTGTGCCGCCCGGCGCGCCACGCGCCGGATATAGGCCGATTCAAGCTCCGGCTCCTCCTCGGGCTTTTCGTCCGCGCCGAGGATGGCATGGGCGGGAGGCGCAGCTTTCGTATCCGCGGCAGGAATATCGCCGCCGCCGCCGTCTTCGGCCGGGGCCGAAGGCGCGTCGGCGTCCGCCGGAAGGTCGGGCGCTGCGGAGGCATCGGCAAAGCTGCCGTATTCGCCAAGCTCAAGCAGCAGCTCGTCGAGCATGACGTCGAAATCTCTGGAACGACCAATGGGCTCAGGCGAGGCCGCCTGAGCCTTCGGCGTGCCGGCGTCTGCGGTCAGACTGTCCGGCCCGTCGTGATCCGGGGTATAGTTGGCAAACAGGAGATCATCCATTGGAACGCTGTCTCACGATCTCATACAGCAGAATGGCCGCCGCGGCGGATGCGTTGAGGGAGTTGACCTTGCCGTGCATGGGGATGCTCAGGACAAGATCGCAGTTTTCCAGCACGAGCCGGGAAATACCAGCGCCCTCCGAGCCGATGACAAGGCAGATCGGGCCGCGCAGATCGGTTTTCCACATGGGCGCGCTGCCGCCGGCCTCCGCTCCGTATATCCAGAGCCCGGCCTTTTTCAGCTCCTTGAGGGTGTTGGTGATGTTGGCGACCTTGGCGACCGCCATGTGCTCGGCCGCACCGGCGCTGGCCTTGTCGGCGGCGGCGTTCAGCCCCGCGCTGTGATGGCGGGAGATGACGACGCCGTGCGCGCCGGCGCACTCCGCGCAGCGGATCACGGCGCCGAGATTGCGCGGGTCCTCCAGCCCGTCGCACACGACGATGAACGGATCCTCGCCCCGCTCGGCGGCGATGGCGAGAATGTCCTGCACGCTGCAGTATTCGCGCGCGGCGGCCACGGCGATCACGCCCTGATGAGCGTGCGTCTGGCTCATGGCGTCCAGCTTGCGGCGGTCGCACTGGGTCACGGGAACGCCCGCGCTTTTTGCGCTGGAGGCGATGAAGGCGAGCGCCTTGTCCTCCGAAGCGCGGACAAGAAAGACTTTGTCCAGCGGCCGGCCGGCCCGTATGGCCTCAATGACTGCGTTTTTTCCCTCTATGACATTTTCGTTTTCGTTTATATTCATACAGCATTAATTATAGCACGAAAGACGTCGAATGCAAAGGAAAATGTTTACTGGACAATGGAAGAAAAATACGCTATCATACTATAAGCTATTAAGATAAAATTGCCTGAGGTGTATGCACTTTTGAAAAAGCTTATGAACCGCATTGAACGCTTCTGCTGGGCGCATCCGCGCTTCGGGATCCCCCGGCTGATGCTGTATGTCATCATCGGAAACGCCATCTGCTATCTGTTCAGCATGATGGATACGACGAACACGCTGATCGGGCTGCTGGGCTTCGATCCGGCGGCCTTCTGCCGCGGACAGATATGGCGGCTGGTGACCTTCCCGCTCGTTCCGAACGCCTCCAATCCGCTGGTGCTGCTCCTTGAGCTGTACTTTTACTATTTCATCGGCACCTCGCTTGAGCGGGAGTGGGGCAGCGGGAAATTCACGGTGTATTATTTCATGGGCGTGCTGCTGACGGCGCTGTATGCGCTGATCGCCTACTGGATCAGTGGTGTGTCGGTCGTTGTGTATGCGACGTACATCAACTTTTCCATGTTCTTCGCCTTTGCCACGCTCTGGCCGGATCAGCGGGTGCTGCTGTTTTACATCATCCCGATCAAGGTCAAGTGGCTCGGCCTTGCGAACGCGGTGTATTTTCTCATCATTGTCGTGCGCTGGCTCATGGCGGGGATGGTCGTCCCGGCGCTGCTGCCGGTGGTGGCGGTGCTGAACTATCTGGTGTTCTGCGGGGAATGGCTGTTCGATGCGCTGCGCCCGCAGCGCCTTTCCCAGCGCGCGCGCACGGTTCAGTTCCGCGCGGCGGCGAAAAAAATACAGCGCGAGCAGAAGAACGCCCCCTATACGCGCAAGTGCGCCGTATGCGGCCGGACGGATACGGATCACCCGGAGCTGGAATTCCGCTATTGCAGCCGCTGCCAGGGGTATCACTGCTTCTGCCAGGATCACATCAATAACCACGTTCACTTCACGGAGTGACGGCGCGGGAGACAGTCTGAAAACAGGACGGTAGGGTATTTGAAGCAGAATGTCAAAAATAAGGCCGCGCGTTTTTTTGAGCGGTATATAAGGGCGACGGCGCTCGCCATCCGGGATGCGGCGGTCCGGAACGCGCACAGCCGAAGCGGCATCGCAAAGCTGGCGCTGTTCGGGGCGCTGTGCGTGTGTCTGGCGCTGCTGTGCGTCATGACGCGCGGCTACGCCGCGCTGCGGGTGCGGCAGGCGCAGGAGAACCGCATGGCGCTGGAGGCGGCCGCCGCGCAGCCGGAGCCGGCGCAGACGCCCGTTCCGACGGAGGAGAGCCGACAGGAGGAGCCGCCCGCGCCGGGGACCACGGCGCCGCCGGAATTTGAGCCAGCGGGCGACGTGTCCATGATAACGGGGACGCTTATCCAGATCGACGGAAGCTATGTCGATCACTATCAGGCGGAGGAAGGCGACACGGTCGATTTCCTGGGCGGCGACAGCTATTCCGCGCTGGCCGGCATCACGACCTTCCGCGGCAGCAATTTCCGCGACACGGCGCAGTATGGCGAGGTCGGTATGCACGAGCGCGCCTTCGGCGACTACTGGTCGGCGCAGACCTCCAGCCGGATGGACATCGAAGGCAACCGCCTGTCCGGCTGCGGATGGACGGGACAGCCGCTGGCGGTGCAGTGGCCGGATGAAATGCGCGGGCACATGGATATGTACGAGTGGGCCAAGGAGAAAAACGGCCTGGTCGAGCTGATCTGCGCCAGCCAGGACGGACATGTGTATTTCTTTGATCTGGAGACCGGCAGCCGCACACGCGATTCGGTCGATCTGGGCTACAGCTTTTTCAGCGGCGGGACGCTTGACCCGCGCGGCTATCCCGTTTTGTATCTCGGCGCCGGCGTGACCAACGAGGAAGGCGAGGCGCCGGTCATCCTCATCGTCAGTCTGCTCGACGGGAGCGTTCTGTATAAAACGGGGGCGTACGACAGCTTCAGCGTTCACTGGAACGCGCCGTTCAACTCCACGCCGCTGGTGGACGCATCCTCCGATCAGCTCGTGTTTCCCGGCGAGAACGGGATACTTTACCTCATCAAGCTCAACAGCGCCTACGATGCGGAAAACGGCCGCCTGACGCTGGAGCCCGGCCGCGTTATCAAGTGGAAATACACGTCGAAATCCGCGGCCGATTATCTCTACGGCTTCCAGTCGAGCGCCGCGGCGTGGCGGGGGAGACTGCTGCTGGCCGACCGCGGCGGCGATTTCCTGTGCCTTGATCTCAATACGCTTACGGTGGACTGGTGCATGGACAGCCTGGATCTCACGCGCTGCACGCCGGTTTTGCAGGTCGATGAAACGGGACATCCCTATGTCTATCTGAGCACCTCGTTCCACTATGGCTTCCGCGCGTATTATCAGCAGAGCGTGCCCATCTGGAAGATCGACGCGCTCACCGGCGCGGTCGTGTGGCAGAAGGAATACCCCTGCTACACGCAGGACGGCGCGGACGGCGGCGTTGTGGGCAGCATGGCCGTCGGTACCGGGTTGCTGTCCGGCATCGTCTACGCGGCCGTGGCGCGCTATCCGGAGGAGGACACGGGTTGGCTCGTCGCGCTCGACGCGGACAGCGGGGAGGAGCTCTGGCACTTTGAGACCGGCTATTCCTATTCCACGCCGACCTGCTTTTACGACACCTCCGGGAAGGGCTATGTTCTGCATGTCAGCCGCGAGAACGGCGCCCTCTATCTTCTGGACGGCCAGACGGGACGGCTGTACGACGAATACGACTTCGGCGTGCTCATGGAATCGAGCCCGCTGGTGTACAACGACCGCGTTGTGATCGGAACGGCGAGCTACGACCTGTTTGCCATTGAATTAAAGTAAAAAAAGTGAAAAAAACTCTTGCACTTTCTTCTCTGTCGTGCTATTATAATCAAGCGCTTTGATAGCGCGGCAGATGACCGGGTGTGGCGAAGTTTGGTATCGCGCCTGAATGGGGTTCAGGAGGCCGCTGGTTCAAGTCCAGTCACTCGGACCAT
>CAKTQV010000012.1 GCA_934597255.1 uncultured Oscillospiraceae bacterium | reverse complement strand
TAATGTCGGCATAATATAGCTTGGCTTTAAGAATTTCGGCAGTAGACATCACATAATGATGTTGCTCAAAAATCTTTCTCACCACTTTAATATCATTTTCACGCAGCATTCGCACACCTCTACTTAATTGCCTCAAATTCGTTAATCGATCGGGTACTTTATTATATATACTATTTTCATATAGAAAGTCAATAGCGAACTACCCACTTGTTTGTTTCCGAACGGGTAGTTCGCTATTGATAAGGCGGATGGCTTGTCCACAATTGAAGCATACGGGGCTGATATTGAATTAGACAGCAACTTGAAATTTCGTAGTAGCGATAGCGTATAGATTTATAGTCCGTTCTATCTCTCCAACCTCGATAGAATAAGGCTTTTCGGCATTTTCCTCGTTGTCAGAGCCGTCGTACTTTTTAATTCTGTCGAGCGTCGAAAAGCTATGTATTTTCAAGCCAAAGACCTCACGCTTGTCCTCATATTTGATACATTGGAACATTTCCGATGCTTCTCTGGGTGAAGAAATATTACAGCAGACGGAAGGCACTGCCGTTAGGTAAGCGCCAACCGTAAAGACTGCAACTTCGTAGATTGCGTACAGGCTTACCTCTGTAGCGCCGATGGCGGCAGTCCTGCCTCTTACCATCTCAACGAAACAAATCTTTTTGGGGGCCAGATGTATGGCTGCGCGGGGTATCGACCCGCGGGCAGAGTGAAGCGCGGCAGCTTATTACTCTGCGGGAGTTTTGGGGCGGCAGCAGCCATGCCCTCGCTGATCGACAGTCCGGCAAGGATATTGACTGTCCGGCATGGGTTGATACAAGAAAAAACTTTTAGTTGTAAGTCTGCTGGAAGAAATCATACTCGCACCAGAGTGGTCAACTATGCAGTCTGTGTAAATATCTTTGTTGTTATGAGCAGATATTGCATCCCAGTGCAAGGAATCAGGATACTTCGCCGCAACTCATGAGTTTATGATTGCCTTTTTATTTCGGTTTTCGACTGCGCTGCCAGACGCTCCTCATATTTTGAGACCAGTTTTTCCTTCTGCTCCCTCAAATACGCTTTTTCCTCCTTACTGTATTCCTCGCGATCGATGTCCGCTGCCCGAATAATCTCTAGATCTTCATGATTTAGGTCGATCCACCCCCTGTTCTCATAGAAGCAGTAGAGAATCGGGAAGTCTAGGATACGGAAACGAACAGCTTTCTGCTTTGTGGACTTGAAACGATCCAGTCGAGCCTTCCGCGCCTTCGTCCAGGGTGCTTTCTCCACGTCCTTGTACTGATGAGGCTTTCCTGACACATCCCCAAAATAAGCGATTGTCCACGAGCGGTGTACCAGATCTGCCTCGGAGCCAGGAATCAGTGAACGTGCATATTCCAGCGCGATTTCAGAGACCCCTGTCAGAGCAGCGCCATACGCCAAATCCAGCTTCAGATAGGGTTCCTGTTCACATTCGTAAGCCCGTCTCACAAACGCGGGAATATCCTCCGACAGCATAGGCAGTCTGGTCACAAAATAGATTAGCTCGTTTTTCAGGGAAAACAACCTCTCTTTGGACAGGTGATCCAAAAGGTCTCGTGTCTCATCATCCAAGCTCGTTCCATCCGGCCGGATGGTATACAGATATATTTCCATCAGGTTTTCCTGAAGCCTGTACAGCTCCGACTCGTCCATGATGGTGCTGATGGCTCCGCGCACATAGTCCGTGATGTCATTCCGCAGTGTCTGTCGCAGAACCCTGACCACCGCTGCACCGCCCTGTTGGAATGCCGCAAAGACGCTCTCGGCATAGAAATAGGCACACAGGCTGCGGTGATAAAATCCGATGGCCACCGTACTATCATACGAAAATGTCAACAAGCCCGTGATTGCGGTATCCTGATATAGAACAGGGCAACGCAATCCATAGTAGAGTTCCTGCGCGATGTCCTGCAGGGCGTTCATAATCTCCATGTCGGACATTCTGCTTGTCTCCCGAGCCCGCTCCTTTTGCAGCCAGCAGTGGAAAAACGCCCGGTACAGAAGATAGAGTGGCTTGTCCGCCGTGACCAGACTCTGGACAACATCGCCGGTTAGTTCGTGGTTTTCCAGAAGATACATCAGCAGCGTCAGCTGAAATGGTGTCTCTGTAAAGCCGCTTATCGTCTGGCTGTTGTTAACCGCCCTATTAAAATCCTTCAGAAGCTGCGTATTTTTGGTCTGCCACGAATAACGTTCGGCGTACAGCTTCGCCATATCAAAATCCCACTTTTGCAGGGCTATAACATTGTCAATCTGTTGACTCAGACGCGCGGACTCTTGATGGTAATAGTGCTCCGTCCGCCAACCAAACCAGACTGCCGTGCTGGGGTCTGTTCGCGACAGCGCGGAGAGAAGTTCTGGCAGGGCGGCAAAGAAATCGGGATTGCCCACCTCGTCCATGCCATCCAACAGGATGACCTGATGTCGAGAAGGCTTTTCCCGCCCTAGTAGGTAGTCGACAACGCACTGCTCATAGGGAGTGCGCTCCTCTCGCAACATCGCAGAGACGTGCAGGTACAGAAATTCTTGCGACGGATTTTGAAAGAGATACAGATATTTCAAAAGTGTCGTTTTCCCGAAGCCGGCATCACCTAAGATTACGATATGTCTGTTCCGGTACCGCGACAGGAGATTGTCCACGGAAAAGTCTTCCTTGACTTTCTGCCCTTTCAGGGCGGGTGTAATGAACAACTCTGGAAACAGTCCCCGGAGGGAGACACTCCGCTTCAGCCACGGGAGGATGAGGTCATTTTTCATCAGATCCTGATTCTCCGCGACCATGCTGTCCGTTAGTCGAACTCGGGCGGACGGCGCTGTTTGCTGGCGGATACTGTCGTTGAACTGATTGTACGGTGCCCAGCCTACTTTTTTGGAAAACTTTCCGTCCCAGCGATGGGCCGTATACACTCGAGTCTGTGTATCACCATAGAGGAACGTAACATCAACACTGGATTCTTGCCTCAGACAGCCCATAGTGATTTCCAGATAAGCGCCGTTGGATCGCCAATAGATGCCATGTGCGTCTCCGCAAAGATACAACCGCACGGAATGCTCCCGAAACATTCTCTCCAACTCCCGCCGCTCTTCCGGCAACAGGCACTCCAGCGCATGGTGAGCCAGCACGATGATGGGCTGTTTGGGGTATCGTTTTTCAATCTCATCTAGGAGGCGAGCCGTCTCATCACTACCGATGATTAGCCCGCCCCGGCTGGCATCGCAGACGTGCATAACGGCGGTGTTCAGCGTGAGGAGAATCCAATTCCCCAGCAGCTCGTACTGGTGGAGCGGCTGAGCCTCCCAAGGGTTATCTTGTTTGTACAGCTTGCCGCAAACGGCATAGAAGAAGGAGAAGTCCGATTTCAGGAACGCCAGATCCTCAATGGAAAAAGTTCCATTCGTGCAGTCATACGCCTCTTTAATCTCCTTGTACTTCTCGCATTCTTCCTCCGTGGTTCCGCGCCTACGGTCATGGTTTCCCGGTGCCAGGTGGATATGCTTCGCCTCTGTGATCCCAGCGGCCCTCGCAATCTCCCAAATGTACTCCACCACGTCCGCAACTACCTGATCCTCGGCTTCGTTTATCTGGCGCGGAGCGTAACGGTAGTCTCCGGTAATAAACAGCTCCTCCGCTTTCATCTTGTTTTCCTTAATATATTTCAGCAGATATTGCCGAAGGTCTCGCGTGGAATGTCCGTCCTCGTTCGGATTATAGTGGATATCCGATATATGCAAAAATCTCATATCTATCTCTCCTGCGTAAGAATGTATTCCGTTCAGGCGCATCGCACTGGATTCAACCGCCTGTCAGCTTTGCGAGAATATTGTTGTACAAAATCTTCTTGAATGAAAGAAACTGCTTTGTGAGGGACATCCTGCTACCAGATGAGCTTTCCACCGCCCACAAGCCGCTGTCGCCTTTGTGCCCTAATGAAAAAAGTAGCTGTCAGATGACGGAGCGCAGCGCCGTAGAGCATGACAACAGTGCGGCTTTCTTGGGTACGGGCGATGTCATGATCTCTCTTGTCATGAGGGTCGACAGAAAAAACGCAGCGATGTGTGGAGCACCGGAATGAGGCTTTTCCCCGCGCACAAGACTGCTTCTCCTTGGTGGCGCGAAAATCGGAACGACCGTCGCAATGAACACCATCGTCAATGCCCTGACCCCAGCCCATCAAGCACCCATTTACCAGATATCGTACTTCTAGGGCGCTATCCTAATCGTAGAAAGCCTCCAGCAGTGGGGCATCTCATCCCTTAGGCTTTACCGTGGAATATTTATTGGAGGTGATTGTTGAGCGCTTACATTTAAACACACTGCTTTGGTTACAATTCGGGGTCGTCATACGGCATCTCTACATCGGTATCCCCCGTTTTGGCAGGTATTTCAATGCCTTCTTCCATGCACAAAATTACAATGCGCGCTTCAATCGTTTTTCTGTATACAACAGCGATTCGACCTTCGATAACAAATAATTTGTCTGCAGTCTGATATGCATGTAATATTTCCTGTGTCTGGTCAGGCAAAATCTGCTCACCAGACATTTTTTTCTTTTGCCGCAATGCATCTGAAGCAAGTGCTAATATGTAGTACATATATCCGACCGATGCGGTTGGTTGATCTTGTAAAAGCGCAATAATGCCTTTCCTGGCTGTAGTTACAACTTTTTCATACTCACCACGTTCCAGATACATATCCGAGAGCTTCATACAGCACTGGGGAGCTACGCCTACAGTACTAATGCCATCCTCTAATTCATGAATTGCATCTTCAAATTTACTTTGAAGAATCAGCAATTCAGCTTTAGCGACAAACGCTCGTTCCTCGTGAGGGATATTTTTTTTGAATTCAGAAATGATTGCTTCAGCATCAGCAAAATATCCATTATAGGACGCATCATCAGATAGTGAGAGTCGGGCATTTTTCAGGTAGTCAATTACAAAGACATAGGTTCGCCACTCCCAATACTTTCTGTCAACTCTTTTTAGTTTGTCAAAGCCATCTCTGCACTTTGAAGTATCCCCAATTCCTTCGTAATACCTAATTTGATCTGCCCAAAGGGTTGTGCTCATCGGATAAAGTTTTGTGCCAATTTCTGCTGTTTGAGCAGCAAATAATTCACTGTCTTGCCGAGAGAATTCAACACTAAGATTGTGATAAGTAGTTTCAGATCCCTTTAATTGATGATCCCGCTTATAGTCATCAATAAGCAGACCATATGCATTCTCTGGACTGATCAATTGCATACTCAAATACTTATAAAGTGCCTCAAGCGATGTAATAGGCATTTGATTTGATCCGTCTGTTTTCACCATGATGCTCCCTCCTTATTGCTCTAATCTTCTGAACTTAGCAGGTCTAAAACTTAATTCCGAATGATTCTTTTCCTCCCACGGGGAATAATTTTCATATTCCTCTGTGGATGCATTTTCATTTTCATTTTCATTTTTATTTTTATTTTCATCTATGTCGATTTCCAAAAACTTATTTATGTTCTCAGCAGCATCACCCAGGTTAAGGGATAATGCGATTATTTTAGCATGATTTTCAGTGTCCCACATAGTTCTCCCGGAGGGACTTTTATAAGTAAAAAAACTAGTTACATTGACTGCACCATTGCCATCTGGGCCTACTATTATTTCTCCAATATTAAACCCATATTGTGCTTTATCCCAGTTTTCCTTGTACATTACCCCTGCTTGAAATTCGTATGCTGTTTCATGAATATTCTGCATAATCTTCTGCGTTCTAACGTTGTGCGCATGCCCACAGAAATATAAGCCGTACCCCGCTTTGCATACCGCTTCTTGAAAGGCAGCCTGCATTTGAGGAGCCATGAAGTCAAAACTATGGTGGCCAACAAAAATAACAATGTCCTTTGCAGGATTAATATTTAACTGTTCTAATTGAGCTGCAGCCCCTTTTGAGATGGCCATTCTTCCAGATTTGTACCCGTTATGATCCTGTGGGTATTCATCAACGATAAACCCACCGTCATTTTCCATTCTCCTTTGGATATGTGTAAGTTCGAGTTCAAGTTCTGCTATTTTAACTGCGTCAAATCTATTTCGAGCATTTTCTAAAGCTTGTTTTCTCTCATTGATCCAACGTCGAAACTCTTCACCGCGCAATTTTTGCCCTGCTAGTACAGCTGTATTCAGCAGAACAATTTTTGCCGATAAATCACCAGACAACGGAAATCTGTGCATTAGAAATTCAACATTTGGTGTTGCACAAACTTTACCGCCGAGTTTCTTTACATATCGTTGGAAAGCGCCAAAAGACTCGTTATACAGTAATTTCTTTTCTTTATCCGAAAGCATAAACTCTCCTGTTTTGGCCTTCTGTAATATCACTTCCTCCCTATACAAAAAATTATTATATCCGTCTATTTTGACTCTTGCGTAACGGTCAAGATCATGATTGCCGGGAACAACAACCAGATTTTCATGTCCTGGAAGACTTTTAATGAATTCTTTACTTTCCTCAAAATCTATGCTCCTGAGTACGCCCTGATGGAAAATATCTCCCGAAATGATGAGACAATCAATCTTTTTTTTCAGGCATTCTTCTTTTATTTTGTTCTTTATCATTTCTCGGGTAACATTTTCAAATGAATCTGCACAGCAAAATCTAAAGTGCACATCAGAAATATGAAGAAATCGAAATATGATTCGTCCTCCCATCATAAACTCTCCTTTTGAGCGAATCTATAAATGACCGATGCTATTTATTCACGCTCTAACACGAATCAATGAAACCTGTTAGTGAACAGGAACCATGAAAGCTTGTTAAGAATACAAGAAGTCTGCCTACGTCCGGTGTGCAGGGTGGCACATCGGGCTTCCTGGGCGCTCCACAAGGCTACTCCCTGAAATTTCTCAACGAATTTGCTGTGTGCCCAGTGGACATAGGTTATGTAGGACGGAGGTCCCGAATCCTGTCGGCGGCGGGAAGGATTAGCCAAAGCAAGCGGTATTCCAGCAACAAACAAGAATCCCTCGGAAGTTGAATTCTTTGAAATCTGGAACTACTACGAGCCTTTACACTTATGCGATTGAATCACTGCGTACTAAATGGTGCGCACGGCAGTGTGTGGGGTGGGGGCAGCTAGGTAACTAGACCCTTATTCGATTACCGGGTCAAGCACCTGAAATCCAGGCCCATCAGTTTAGGAGCTGGAGATTCAAGCTATGGGAAGCGGTGTTATTAGGCTTGATTCTTACCTTTTTCTTTATGTACCAGCAGGAAGAACGTTACATAAGGAATCATAAAGGCTCTTGTTGAAAATAGGGATACAGAGAATAATTCTGCAGTTTTCCCGCCCTTGCCCTCACAGGTTTTAGGTTGTTTGGAACTGTAATGCAGGCAAACGGTTAGACATACCCAGAAGTGCGGCTTACAGCCGTAAACAATTTTTACAGGTATGGTTGTACTGTCGTCTGCCGTTCTCGCCCAGGAATTGCACCCTCCCGCGACAAGCAAAAGGTACCGGCGGCGCAGCAGAGCCAGCACATGGCCGCGGCGGGCAGCGGCAATGTCAGGAGAAACACGCTGTCTGCTTTCTGCGCGATGGACAGAAACCTGGGTATCACATAGCTTATGCCCAGCCCGAGGCTTGCGCCGCTTATACACAGAAAACCGGCTTGAAGCGCCCGCATATTTTTCATTTGCCGCTCGGACATTCCCATCCATCGGAGTGCCGCACGCTGCGGCGCTCTTTTGTTTGCTTTCCGCAGCTGCTCAAGCCTCCGCTGCTGCGATGCTATGGCGAAAACGGCGAGGCCAAGAAGAAACAGGTACAGAGCCTCCGTCTGCAAAGCATCCCAGCGCGCCTGCTGCTCCGTATTCGGATCGGATACCGCGTATCCAAGCGCCTTGATCGCATTCGTGACCTCCTGCGCTGCGCCGATATTTTGAATCCTCACAGCGGCAGAGGTGTACGCCCCGCTTTGACCCTGCTCCTGCAGGATACTTTTGGCTATATCAAGGTTCAAATACCCCGCATCCGCAGCGGCTTCACCCTCGAATATCCCGGACACTTTGGCTGTGAGCGTGTTATCGCCGACGCACAGCGCATAGTCCGCCTCCAGCCAATCCACCGGCGGAATATAGCTTGCGTCCCTGCGGGTCGTATCGCTGGGGTCATGAAACGCCTTGCGCGACTCCTTGCTCAGAACGAGCCACGGCATCACGCTGTTTTCCGGAAAAACGCCGCCCATGTCATATTGCACGTCCAGATAGCGCGCATCCACACCGACAAGGGTCAGAGCGGCCTCGTATTTCCCGGCTGTGAGCGTGACCGGAAGCTCGATCCGGTTTGTGGCGGCCAGAACACCGGGGAGCGCCGCAAGCTCCCGCGCCGTCTCGTCGGATATGGCTCTGTGCGTGCCCGATGTGACCGTAAGCTCGCATGGCTCCTCCTTTTCCGTCAGGACCGTGTGCATGGCCGCGCAGGAAAAATAGACGCCGCATACAGCCAGCGCGAGCAGGCACACATAGGTCAGCACGAAGCCCGGTCTCAACGATTTGAGCGCCAGTCTCCATAAATCGGCCGTTCTCATGGCTTTATATGCCTCCCGCGCGGCGCTTTCTTCCGTTGGAAGAGCAGCACCAGAAGCGCTATCACGACCGCACCGATGGCCACGGCGATCCACCACTGACCGGTCGGCGCTTCTTCCTCCGCGTCTGCTGCCGGCGCTTCGATCACCAGCGCCTTGATGGTGGTGCCGATATCCGCCTCCTGTGTGTATTCATGGCCGTCCGCATCCTCATAGCGCAGCGTGACTGTGCCGTAGGTGCTGCCGTAGCGCTCCGCCTCATCCTCCTTCATGCCCACGAACACATCCAGCTTGGTCGCGGCGGCCGTCCCCGCCTCCATGTTGCCTATAAAACCTGTTCCTACCGGATACAGGCCCGGAGCGGACAGCTCCACCCGCGCATTGTAAATGGGACTGCGTCCCAGATTCATGACCTGAAAGGACAGCTGGATCGTCTCGCCCGCATTCAGCTCCGGCTCCAGATTGAACGGCCCCAACTCCACCTTTGGGATCTGGGCGACCTCGACCGTGAGCGTACCGGCGGAGGCGAGCGACATGGCATCGCTGTTGTCATACGACATGGAAAGATTGATGTTGTATCGCTGCGGCGACGTTTCCAGATCGCTGCTGTAGCAAAGCTCGATGTCCGTGGTTTCCCCGGCGCCGAGCTTGTCGATATAGATCGTGCTGCTGTCGTTTTGAAGCACAAGCCCCGCGGCATCGCAGGAGACCGTCACCACCATGTTCTGTACCGCCATCGTCTCGCTGGTATTGCGCAGCGTCACCGTGGCGGTAAAAGACTCGCCCGCAGGCACGGGAGAGGGGTCGATGCTGTATTTGCTCACGAGGATCCTCGGCTGCGACTCCGGCGCTTCCTCCGTCACCGTCATGCCCGTGCTGATCTGCGGCGTTATGACCTCCGCCGCCTCCGTTGACTGGCCATCGGTTACGGTGAAATAGCAGGTATACGTCTGCTGAATCATATTCCCGCTTGCGCCCTGCGCCTGTATACCAAGGCTTACGGCGTAAGTACCGTTTTGGCGTTCCGATTTGAGAGGAAACGCAAAGCATACCAGATACGCCTCCATGCTTTCCTCCGGCTGGGTACCTCCGCTTTTCTCCCGGTTGACCGTGTGCTTTTCCAGCGTGAAGGTCTTCTGGTAGTTTTTATACTGTATCGGGGAGGACAGCGCATCTCCGAGCGCCGGCGTGACCGTGATCTGGCTTCCCTTGATATCGCCGTCCGCAACGAGAGGGAGAACGAGCGTCACTGTGCCGTCCGCGACCTGCGGCAAATATCCGTCCCGGTATGCCTTATCCATGCCGTCGTATATGTTGGCATCGTCGATCCGCAGGCTTGTCGCCGACACGACCGGCGCAGGAGCCGGTGTCGCCGTCGGCTCCGGGGTCGCTTCCGGCGCGGCTGTTGGCTCCGGGGTGCTCTCCGCTGTCGTTTCCTCGGCAAAAGCCGCCGTATAAAGCCCGCCGCACAGCAGCATAAGAGCGAGCAAAAGCGATAGGCCCTTTTTCACAGCCTTAGCTCCGGATCGTCCCCGACTCCACAAAAAGCTTCCTGTCAACACGAATGCCCTCCCCTTCCTTCTCTGTAAACAGCAGCAGCGTCTCGCCGCCGGTGCACAAGCTCTCCAGCACATCGGTCAGCCTGTCCGCTTCATCCTCCAGCCCGTCATATATATCATCCAAAAGAATGATCTCCGGCTTTGCGATAAACGCCCTGACCAGCGCGGCCGCCCGCATTTCCGCCTCCGATACGGCGCTCGGAAACGCATAGAGGATATGTGCAAGGCCGATGCTTTTCAGCAGCTGAACGCCGCGCTGCTCCCGTTCCGCTCCTGTTTTCCCCAGCAGCATCAGGGGCAGCGTCACGTTTTCCAGCACGGAAAGTGCGGGACAAAAGCCCGGCTCATTCGATGCGCAGCCTATATGTTCCCGGCGAAAGGCCGCCGCCTCGTCGTCATCCAGCGTATGCACGGCGCTGCCGAGCACGCTGACCTCTCCGTGCTCCGGCCTGCACAGCCCGCCGACGAGCCGCATGACGCCCTCTCTGCCGCCGCTCCGAGCCCCCGCGAGCTTCACCCGCTCGCCCCGGCTGACCTTGAGGCTTGCGTCCCGAAGCAGAAGACGGCGGTACCCGCTTCGCAGCGTCACGCGGTCAAGATGGATGATCGTATCCATCACCGCACCACCGTCAGGATGCCCGCGTCCATCTCGCATACCGTGTCGCACAGCTCCTCGATGTCCTGCTGGTTGTGGCTTGCCAGAAGGATCGTCTTGCCCTGCTTCCGCAGCTCACGGATCAGCGAGCGCATCTGGACGACCGCCAGCTTGTCCAGGCCGTTGAGCGGCTCGTCCAGAATCAAGAGCGACGGATTTTCCATGATGGCCTGTGCGATCCCAAGCCGCTGCCGCATGCCCAGAGAATACTTTCCCACCGGCTTTTTCATATCCGGGTCAAGCCCCACGCGGGCGATCGCCTGTCGGATGGCCCCCTTTTCAATGCGCCGCCGCAGGGAGGCCAGCAGCTCCAGATTCTTCATTCCCGTCAGATTTGGCAGAAAGCCGGGCGTTTCGATAATAATGCCCGCGTCCTCCGGGAAATCCATGTCGCGCCCCACCTGCCTGCCGTAGACCAGAATCCGCCCCTTCGTTGGGAGCAGAAAGCCGCAGATGCATTTCATGAGCACCGTTTTGCCGCTGCCGTTGTTGCCCACGATGCCGTGTATTTTTCCCCTCTCAAAATCATGCGAGACCTCATGCAGAACCTCGGCCTCGCCGAATGACTTGGAGACGCTCTGAACGCTGATCGCGGTATTTCCGGCCATTTTCATCCCTCCGTTCCCGTAAAGACAAAATTGTATTTCTGAATGGCAAGCAGCGCCAGCAGAAATTCCAGCACAATGAGCGCAGCGAATATGGCAAACGATTGTCCCATGCGCGGAAGCCGGTCATAGCCAAAGTTATGCATATGATAAGTCGCCTGATTAAGCGGCGACAGCCAGCCCACCGCGACATTGGCCTTGTAATACAACTCGGCAGGAAGCTCAAAAAGCATCCCGATGGTGCTGGGCTTCAGGAGAAAGCCGTACACACTGAAAACGAAGCCGCTGAGGATGCCTGCCGCCGAGCCCTTCCACAGCGTGAAAACCAGCATGAGAAACACCAGCACCAGCGTATAGCACAGCATCAGCCCGAAGATCGTAAGCATGGCGCGATAAGGAAAGGACATCTCCAGCGTTTTCACCAGCGCCGGAACGGCGATGGCCTCGCCCGCGCCGGAGTAGCCCAGAATGGCCGCCGTCTCGCTCCACATGTTGCCGACATACGACTGCCGGATACAGACAAGCACCGTGGAGGCCAGCACGAACAGCAGAAAGAGCAGCGTGGCCGCCGCCGTATAGAGAAGCTGTCCGGCGATCCACCGGCAGCGGCTCATCCGCACCAGATAGAACGGTGTGCCGGAGGACAGAAACGGCATATCCGCGAACAGCAGAATGAGCAGCAGGGACACAAGGAGGATGGAGTCGCTGTCGCCGAAGGTCCAGATGAACGCCTCCGCCAGCTGCATGGTGGTATCGTGCTCCTTCGCAAATTGAACGGCCTTGTCCGTCAGCAGAAAGCACAGGATAAACGCCAGCGCGAAGGTCACAAGGATACGGGCATTTCGCCGCCAATGCTGAAAGTTGTAGCCCAGCACGGAAAAGCTCTGTCGTATTCCCGTCACAGCTCCGAAACCCTCCTTCGTACCGCCGCGGCAAAGCAGAGCAGCGCGATCGCCGCAAGCTCCAGCACGAACACCGCCGCACTCCATGCGCCGAGCGGCCATATATCCTCCGGCCACAGCCAGCCCTTGGGATCTATCACATACAGCGCCGGGAGATAGCGCTCGTGCAGGATGATAAAAAGATAGTAGGTCACAAACGGCGCGGCATAGGGGATGTATTTGCTCTCCATATACGCGGACAGCGCCATGCCCCAAAACGCCCAGAAGCCGCCGGACAGGAAAAGTCTGCCGCAGACGGCCAGCGTGTCCCAAAGCCAGACTACAGCCTCAGCACCTTCTTCCACGGCAGCCTCCATAGGAGAGAATATCAGCGTTGAAATACCATAGGCCAAAAGCGTCCCAAGCACGGGAACAAGCCCGCCGGAGAAAAAGCATCCGGCGAACTTTCCCAGCACATAGTCGCGCCGCGAGCTGCGGCTGATATACAGCTTGATAAACCCGGTCTTGATATCCTCTATGTACGCCGCGCCATAGGGCAGCGTACATAGGATAGGGAGCGCAAGCAGTGCTGCGTCCGAGGACAGGGCGTCGTATACGAGCTTTCCGTGAAAGCCGTCGGGCGGCGGGTCATCGGAACGGACGGCGTTCAGGACCGGCTCCAGCCCGGACAGAAGCAGCAGCAGGGCAAACGCCGCGCCCGCAAGCAGCAGCCGCCACGACAGCACCGCCTGACGCACATCCGCTCGGATAATATATCCCGAGCACTGTGCCTCTTTCTGGCAATACTCAGTAGCCAAGTTCCGTATTGATGATGGTTCCATCCACCGCATTAATTGTAGCAAAAGTCGTCTCCCACTCTAAATCCTCGCTCCCATCTGAGTAATAAGGAATGTATGTTCCACTGAAGACATACGCCGGAAGAATATAGAAGTCAGACTCATTGTTCTTGATCCGCGTTCTGACAAGGCCGAATTCGGCCGAATTCACCTGTGCTCCTACCGTTGTAACTTGAGGAACCAGATTTGCAATTTCCGCCGGTATCCCCTGAACCTGATATCCAGTTATATCTGTCAGTCTCATCTGCTGTTTAAAAGATGCAACAGCTTCATCGCTTGTCAGCACCTCTACATCGCTATTGGCTATACTAATTACATCAAGGGGGCCAAAAAATTCAAATGAAGTCATCCTTCCACCACTGAATCGAAATGTAATTTCCTCATAATAGTAGTTAGACGCATATGCATCTTCTGATTTCAAACTGTCCAACTGAGGCACATGAATCATTTTCACGCCATTATAAACAGGACTAGCGGTTACTGTCATAACTTGTACTTTTTCACCATCAATCATCCCCTCGCTAATATCATAAGACTCTATTACCCAGGATCCCATATCCATTTCTTCCAAAATAGTTTCGACCTGATTTAGAATAACCTCCACATCAGCTTGCGTAATTATCTCCGCACTGTATTTTTCAGATTGAGAAACCATATCATCGTCTATATACGCGTATATATTATGGATCCGATAATCCGATGCTTCCCTGTTGCACACACAGTATATATAGGGCGTCCCGTCCACCCACGCCGTTGCCTTGATAATCTTTGTGTAATCATCATCATAACCGATATCCAAACTCGCATTATCGTAATGGGTTGATGGATAGAATATCCATTCACATGGCACTACATCTACACTATCCGAGGCCGATTGATAAAGCTCTTCAAGTATCCGAATCCGATTTTCATAGTCATTGGTAACCTGTTGTGCTATCACCTCATCCCCACCGTAGTATTCCACCAAAGCATCCCAATCACTAATATGCTGTTTGAGTTCCAGAATAGTTTCTTCAATCTCGGACCTGTTCATTTCCGGTGAGTACTCATTAATAACTACATCGCCAAAGAGAGCATTTGCAACACGTTTAGCTTCATCAGATGTAATCGTATGTGGTGTAACTTGGAGTACTGGTAGTGCTGTTGTAGGAATCGGTATCTCCACACTCATATCATAGGTAATATTTCCATCCACACTTGTGAAACAGTCATTATAGCTCTTCTTAACATCCATGGTAGTCATTGCCTCGGCATTTTCCTCAGCAATCATTTCTTCTGCAACATTTTCTAACGCAGTCTCAAAGGCTCCATCACTCTTGCTTGTAACTACCGATGTCTCCGGCGTTGCCTGGCAGCCGCAAGCAATTATTGCTATCATAACTATCACCAAAACCAATCTTCTTTTTTTCATGTTCCGCCTCCTTATCAAACAATCTTGCTTATCATAACCCTTCAACAACTTCAAATAGTGGACCCTATTTGGGTCCACTACTATTTAACTATTCATCAGTTATAACCTTGAGAAACCCCCGTGCGCAGATAATTATAACTAGAATTATAATTGGTCGCATAAATGCTTGAGTAATAGTACCATACAGAGTTGGAACTTGCAGAAAGGCCACTCATGTTTGCGACTCTCATAACATACTGTCTGTCGGCAAAATAATCACCATTACACTTGAAATATGTATACACTCCACTTGTTTCAGCCGCCGTTATATTCCCCGAAAAGCCAGGCCATGACTGAGCACCAAACACCCCGTCTGTTGAATATCCATTGGCTTCCTGATACCTCACAACAGCCTGTTTAGTGCCACTTCCAAAAACACCATCGATGTTTCCAGAACTTGTAATATAGTAGCGTGTATTATCATTGTAGAGACACATATACCGCTGAACAAGCGCAGTATAGGTGGTGCTATACGACGATGTAGACTGCGCAGGGAATCTATAGCTCACCACGGAGTATACGGTTGCTGTATCCGCAAACGCGGGTACAGCCATGCAGATGCACATCACCACGGCCAGAAACAGGGGAACGATTCGCTTCATAAGCTTTTTCATGTTTTTTCTCCTTTATCTTTTATTTTCTCCCTGCCCCGCGGTGGCAAGAGATCGAGGAACAAAACCAGCCGGCGTTGTTTTGCCCTTCTACTTATTAACAACAACCAGCTCCCCCAAGGTGCAACAAAAAGTGCGTATTCTGGGCTGAAAAGCCAAGAATACGCACCATGGGTTTGCATTATCCGAGATCAATTACGCCCGCTATATCCTTTGGAACTGCGTCGTAGGCGTACATAATTTCTTTTCCCGCTGCCTTGTACATCAGATTATCGGACGCATATTGGGCTGTGTTCAGCACCCCTGACATACCTTCGACGATGCAGGACGGATTGGCAATCAGATATAATTCACCGTCCTTACTCCTCTGAATTTAAATAATCTTCAATACGTTGCTCCATGGCAAACACGGCAGCCTCCGCCGATTGGAGACCATCGTAATACCGGGCAGCTTCCCACGCGATAATTGCTTCCGCCTCCGGAAATGTTCCCGACACAGCATTCGTTTCGGCAACAAGCCGGCAGAGCTTATCCTCCGTACTGTCGCTGAGCGAGGCTTCTTCCCGCAGCGCCTCCATCCATGACTGGAAATGCGCTTCCGTCGCCGGTATGTGGATGCAGCTTTCCTGAACGTCGTCTGACAGGGCCAGGCGAACAAATTCCCATGCGGCCTCTGTTTCATCGCAGGAAGAGAATATCCCCACCTGCGTCCCGAACGAAAGCAGGCTGCCTGTGCCCTCGTTTACCGGAATACCGGTCAGCTGGGTGTTTTCATTCGCAGTTATTACGGGATTATAGGCAGTCGAACGATCCAGAATGAAATAGTCCAACAGGCCGTTGTCCGCTGCTGTGGCCCCCGCCGTCTCCGGCATGGACTTTGATTCTATCAGAAGTTCGGTAAAGCCGTCCTCGCGCAGCGAGCATTGCTTTTGTCCGACATCGACCATGCTGCTCGCGGCATATCTGGCCAGCCACTCCAGCAGGTCGTCCCGCGTCCATGCACCTTGGGAAAAGACACAGGTCTTATCGGCCTTGGACAAAAGCTGCTTTGCCTCTGCCATAGTGAACGGTGCTTGGACGCTGTCAAGCGCTTGCGTTATCACCCATGTGTCGATTTGAAAATCGACCGGGAGGGCAAAAAGCTGCCCGTCAAGCAGAGAAGTCTCCAAAACACTTTGCAGATAAGTCTCTCTTTTGAACTGCGGATCGCCGTCCAACAGGGGAAGCAGGTCAACACAAAGCGTGTCCAAGCCAGACGAAAACAGGGTGCGCTCCTTGAGCAAAAAGATGTCCGGCCCTTTTCCGGTCTTTGCGTCATTGATCAAAGCTTCAATGCCACCAAGCTGTGCATAGTCCACGAGCTCGATATCATATTGCCGCGCCTCCTGATTATAAAAGGAGACCCATTCGCGGACGCTCGCGTCCTCGCCCATCACGGCGACCGTGAGCGTTCCACGGGGCTTTTCGTCATGTTCAGCGGAGCATGACGAAAAGCCGATACACAACACGATAGAAAGAATGGGGAGAAGTATTTTTAACCGAAATTTGTCACTCATACTCGTCGACCACATATGAAGCGCGGATATATCCATACGCCCCCACTAAAGACGGTGCATTTGGACAATAGGCCAGTTTTGCGTAAAACCACAGATTTCCATATACGTCTGTATAGGTACCTTTAAGTATTAGTTTGTCGCCATATACTAAATTTGCGATGACTGTGTTGGTAGGGTTGACGTAGGGCTTATCCTTATAAAAGGGAGTGCTTTGGGCAGTCACCTTCAGATATTCTCGGATCCTTGGCATATTTTGTTCTGCATCCCGACGGGATGCGGCGAACACGCTCATACCGGAAAGCGCTATGGAGACAACAAGTACTACTGCTAACATTCGAATGATTCTTTTCATGGAAGCCTCCTTTGTAATTTCACAATATATATTGGGGAATCCTTTTTGTTCGTCGCTTTCAGGACATTGGAAACACCTCCAGTTCGTGTCAGATGATTCGTTCAGAAAGCGGGGAACCGAAAGAGATCGAGGAGCGAAAGCAGCCGACGCTGTTTTGCCCTTCTACTTATTAACAACAACCAACTCCCCTAAGGTGCAACAAAAAAAGTGCGTATCCCAGACTGAAAAGCCAGGAATACGCACTGCTTCTTTATCAAGTCAGATGTTATCTCCGAGCGTGTCTGTCAAAAGTCTCTGCGCTCTTTTTCGGGCGCGTGACAACTCCACCCTTACGCTGTCCGGCTTTATGCCAAGTTGGGCAGCAATCTCCTGTGATTCCATCTTAAGTATGTATTTTGCCTCTAAAAGATACTGGCTCCTTTCGTCCAGCAGCGGCCAAACGTCTGCCAACCGTCTTACACTTTCCACCCGAATCAACACGTCCTCCGCAGAAACGCCATCGCTCAACACTCCACCAGCAAACTCCTCATCGTCCACCGAGGGCAACTTCTCTCTGGGGACACGCCGCAATAGAGATCTTGCGGTATTTTTGGCTGCCGTGATGATATAGTTCACCAATGACCGTTCATCCAATGTCCGGAGCAGAGGGATCTTGCCGATCAGCTTGACAAGGGTTGACTGAAGGATATCTTCCACCGCCCACGAATCGCTGATCAGCTTCCGGATCTCCGAATACAGCAACCGCTCGTAATTTAGGAAAAGTGCCGTCATAAACGAGCGATCGTCCTCATCCTCAATAGCTAAAATTACAAGTGGGATCATATGCCTTTAGCCTTTGTGTTATAACGTGAATTTCGGGCTGCTGTAGCCGCCAGATACATATCGTCTAAAACGATGAGAAGCGCACGCTGTTGCTCGCTTGATAGCGACTGCATCATCTGCAGAACCTCCCGAATCGGCCTTCCATCCAGAACAATGGTCTGTAAAACAGACGGCGACATATTGGAATCGGTCCGCGACAGCAGATAGTCAGCCGTTACGTCAAAGAAGTCTGCAATATCTACCAGCTTATCCACATCCGGCAGGTGAACGTCTTTCTCATAATTGGAAATCGTGCCGACCGACACATGCAGAATTTTCGCCAGATCCTTTTGTGTCATATGTCGGTCTTTTCTCAACTCGGACAGAAGTTCGCCAAAACTCGCCATAAAACCACCTGTGTATAAAAGTTTTATGCATAATATAGTATATTTACCACTCGCTAGCTTTGTATAAACAATTTTCCCATATTTATCGGCGCAATATTGACATTAGTTTTAGTTTTACTAAAATTATTTTTTGTAGTATCATTATTCTAAAAGTTGAGATAATTCGCGGTGTTTCGACTTTTTTGTTTTTGCGTTTCCTATATTGCTTCTGCGTTTCCTATAAATATGTGCAAAGATGAGCCGCTTGGCTCAAAGGGAGAACTGCGATGCTTCTTTTGGCTTTGACCTACACGGAGCCGGACGACCATGAGTTTCTTGTCGGTCTCTATCAGGAATATCACCGGCTGATGTTTTCTGTGGCCGGGAAATACACAACAAATGCCCATGACAAAGAGGACATCGTGCAGGAGGCACTGGTACAGCTGGTCAAGAACGTCAGCCGTCTGCGGGATCGTGAGCGTTGCGCTTTGGTCCCGTTTGTTGTTATACTTATTAGGAACATTGCGATAAACTATCGGAAGCACCTCACCATCATTCAAAAGCACGCGCAGCCGTGGCCGGAGGATGTGGAGATCTTGCTTCCAGATAATTCGCCCTCTCTGGATGAGGTCGTCGTTCTGCGGGATCAGATATCCGCTCTGAAGCGGATATGGCCGCTGCTTTCGGAGGGAGATCAGCTTCTGCTCAGTGGAAAATACCTTATGGAGCTGTCAGACGCGGAGTTGGCCCAGATCATAGGCTGTAAGCCAGACAGCATACGAATGAAGTTGACGAGAGCGCGGAGAAACGCACTGAATAAAATGCGGGAAGAGGATGAAAGTCATGGCAAATCGGAACAAACTACGGGAAAATTATGAAGACGCGCTGTTTGCCCTGCTGATGGATGATCTGGCACAGCAGGAAGGTGAACGGCTCATCCGGGAAAATGAAACGCTGAAAGAAGACCCCGCGGCGGCCGTGCCGGAGGCGGTTAACCGGCGCTGTCTTCAAACCATTCGCCGGGAAGTTCTCCGCCGTAAGTACAAAGTATCCACGAAAGGCATAGGGCGCGCCGTCGGGCGTTTGGCGATCGCCGCAGTGCTGATGCTGGCACTGCTCACAACGGCCTTTGCCGTCTCTCCGGCACTCCGCGCAGGAGCGCTGAATTTGCTGCTGTCCTTCACTGAGGAAGCTGCTACATGGCAGAGCGAGTCGGGTTCCGACTGGCTCAACACGGAGGACAAGCCGGATGTAGCGGCCTTTATCCGGCAGCTGCCGGAGGGATACAATGTATCGAATATTGAAACGGATGCTTACCGTGTGACCACAACCTATACCAATCAAGCCGGTGAGGAGCTCGAACTGACTAGCATAAAGATGGGCGAGGCATTTTCCGCTTCCTTTGACATCGAGGATCCGGACTACTACGAGGAGACGATGATCCACGGCTACACCGCCATCGTAGTAGATAAGGATGGACTTTTGAGCATCGCATGGGCAGAGGAGGATCAGGGCCTGATGATCTATCTGTATGCGACAGACCTGAGCGTGGAGGAGTTGAAGGCTATAGCGAATGATTTAAATTTTGAGTAGGTGTGTTTCGATTCTGGATGTTGTGCGTTTCGTTTTATAGTTTATCCCCCAAAAACGAAAAAGGAGAAAAAAGATGAAACGAAAAACCACGCCCCTTATTGCGGCGCTGCTGCTTGCATCCATGCTTTTTACACTTCCGGCAGCCGCAGCCAACGCGCCGTCTGAACCGGGGATTTCCCCGTACTATAAGAGTGTGAGCTCAATTGCAGCGAACCTCTCCATAACCAGCAGCGGAAAAGCCGAGTGCTACGGCTACATAAAGGTCACGCCGTCCACAAACAGCTTTACTCTTACCATGACGCTCCAGCGGCTCACAGATGGCTCTTGGACATATGTTACCTCGTGGGCTACATCAGGTACAGGCAGCTCCAGTCTGAGCAAGTCCTACTACGTCACCCATGGCTACTATTACCGGGTCAAGCTTGTTGCGTCGGTAAGCACTTCCTCCGGCAGCTTCGTAGAGCAGGTAACCAGCTACTCAAATTCCGTATACTATTAAGCATTTAAGTATTGAAAACAAAGCGCCACACCCAATCTGCTATGGATCGGGTGTGGTGTTTTAATATCTGGAAATCCATAAAGTCTCACATCGCTCGTCGATGAAACTCTTATATTAGCTGAACGAGACGCCTCCCTGCATCAGCGTTCCCTTCGTATTTTCCTTTACACATATTATCTAAGCACCAAGAACCGCCCATTTTCTACCAAAACATGGCTGCAGCAGCCATGTTTTTTTATACGCATTTTCTCAAAATTTCTTCTTAAAAAAGATTTTAAGTGGCCATTAGGTGACCGGATTAACTTTTATACTCCAAACAACGAAGGCGGGGTGGTGAGAATATACAGAGCGCAACCGAACGAAGGCAGCAGGTCCTTGAGTACATTAGCATCCATCGCCATGTACATATTCAAGAATTGGCAAACGAATTTCACATCAGTGAAAGAACAGTCCGACGCGATATAGCGCTTCTGGAATGTTCCTACCCGATCACTTCCATACGAGGCAGGTATTACTCCGGTATTCATGCCGCAGAGGGATGGTATCTCAATCGGCTCTTCATGAGCGAGAGACAGGAGGCTTTGCTGCGCAGGCTTTTTCCCAAATTAGCATTGGAGGATCAACCGATCATGCAAAGCATTCTGGATACCTTTTCTCTGCCTCGTTGACCGTACTGCGCCAACGAGCGCATACGTCCGCACCTTGAAAAGCAAATATACACCGTTATAAGTACATCTCTGCGTGGGCCAAATGCCCAGCGAGCAAAGCGGCGGCGCGATGACAGGGACAGCCTCGAGCGATCCACGCGGCCTTGAGCCGGAGGATGGAATCTCCGGTCGCCATGACAGCGCAGAAGATAGGTGACCCTCTGCTACGGCCTCCCACTGACTTGAGGGGGAGCCCTGCCGCATTCGGAAATCGACGCGGCGGGGCTGGGACAGTCCTCCAGGACGACTTATACTCGGTCCCTCGGTCGGGGTGCGTGGCAAATACGACCGGCGCAAATTTACATGAAAGACGGCTGTATCGCAGGTCGGTATGGCCGTCTTCTCTTTAGAGGCGGGGATATGGCTGTTTCCCCATATCCGCATCCCTATAAATTCAATAGAAACGAGGTAAGTCACTTGAAAGCATTCAAACGAAGTCTTGTGCTGCTGTTCGTATGCCTTCTCATCATGAGCCACATAGCATTCGCCGCGCAAGAGGAATACGAAAGCTCCAGGGAGATTGTCGAAACCACCGAGGAAACAAAAAGCCCGACGGAGGAATCAAGCAACGCAGCCATCACTATTGAAAAAAGCGCCCCTGCCGAGCACTCTCTTGAGGAACCGTCCAACGAAACCATAACAGAAACCGAAGAAGCTCCAGCGGCGGAAGCCGATAACGTATACACCGCAAGAAATTATGTAAACTATTACCTCATGCCCGGTGATTCGGAGTATCTGGAACTGGACGCATCTTTTCCGTATATCTATTCCGAGGTCAACCATGACAACTATGAGCAGATCGTTTTCTCTGCCATAGATTGGCCCCATCTCTCCTCCGATGCAAAAGCCAAGGTGAACGCAGTGCTAGCCAAATCCGTCGGTATGTCGTACTTGGAACTTCTTCAAAAGGCCGTAACCTATACGTTGGAAGAAGAAAACGGAGTCGTCGGCTCCGCCTGCTATGCTGTCCGCTATGGTGAGGATATGAGTATTATTGAATCCAGCGGACGGCCGGACGGTATAGCAGTCACATCTATCCTCGCGGACGCGGGCTTGTCGGATAAAATCACAACTGACTGTCCCGCACTCATGCAGTCCAGTCTTACCACCGATGATAGTGCTGGATTCAGCTATGGCACATGGGGAGACGCCTACGTTTATCGCGGCACAGCCACCGGCACCCTCGGCCCCGTTTATATCGGCAGTCCCTTCGGGGATGTGTCTGCAACGTATATTTCCAGTACGCTCCACGTGGGTTATTTCTATTCCAGCTGGATGGATGCTTATTATTACAGCTACTGCTTGTCTGCGCGCAGCGTATACCCCCAGAACAAATGGGTACGGAGCGACGGCGAGGACAAATGGAACAGTCTGAGTGAAGGGCAGCGACGCGGCTTGGCCAAAGCCCTTATGTACGGCGAGTATTATCGCTCTCTCAACGGGGGAGACGGTGCGTACAGTGCCGTTCAATGTGTCGTCTGGTCTATCATGCACCAGCAGATGGATGAGTATGGCCGTGGGACCGGCAGCATTTATGACAGTATGCACCTCTACGATGCATACTATGACGATTGCTGGACGACCGTTTCCAAGATCCGCGATGCCATGTGGATTCACGGCGAAAAGCCCAGCTTCACTTACGACAGTCCCGCCGCAGCCTATGCAGAACCTATCGTTCTGACCTACAATGCCGCCGATGACACTTACAGTTCCACCCTGACGGACACGAGTTCCTGCGCCGCCTCCACATGGTATTCGGGCAACAGCTATCTGCACGATTACTATACCTTTACCGCCGTGGACGACAGCGGCAATGCTATCGACGGTATAAGTTTTTCCGCATCCGGCGCAGATCTCACCATAACCGCCACTAAGGAGGCACTGGCTAAGGCAGAGGTTATTCTCGTCAAGGTGCTGACGCCTACCCGCAGCGGCACAACCTATATCTCTATCTATGACAGCATCCGCTATCTCGGCATAGGCTGGCAGCCCATTATCACCAACTGGGAAGATTCCGGCTCTCCGACCTATGTATATATGTCCATCAAGGGCGATGAGAAACTGCCCATCGACCCTGGCGTACCATTCACGCTGCCCATGACCGGCGGCACCGGCTTTACGCTCGCGGCATTCGGCATGACCCTTTTTGGGCCGCCAATTGCAGCGAGCTTGTTTTATATCATTACTTACGAAAGGAAAATCCGCAAATGAAAGCTCTCAAAACAATTCTCTCCTGCACACTCCTGCTGGCAACTCTGCTCGGCCTTGGCATGAGCGCCTTTGCCGCTACGGTTGATACAGCCACCATCGACCCCAGTCGCGTCGGTTCCATCGACATCTACAAATATGACCTGACAAGCGCCGAGAAGGACGGCGTTTGGGACGGCTCATATGTCTCGACGGGAGTAAAGGACAGCTCTGGCGTGGAGGCAGTGCTGGGCAATTCCAGCCGTGTTTCTGATCTGGGCAACGGCGAGAAAGCCTACGGCTACGCCATCAAGGGCGTGGAGTTCACCTATCTCCGCGTGGCCGACATCCACACCTACACTGCGACCGAAAACGGTGCGTCCCATGTGGAGCTGCTGTACGGCATCCCCGCCAACGCAGCCACCGACACGCTCCTGTCCGCCATCGGGCTGACTACCGCCAACCGCTATACGCCCGCGGACACCGCCGTAAGCAGCACGACGTATTACTATCAGTCCGACACACTTATCGACGCGCTTGCCACGTCCCTTGCGGCCAACGCTACCACCGTTAAAAACGCTCTTGAACACTATGTCGCCGACAACGGCGGCACGACCATGACCGAGACGGACAGCTACGGCTACACCTCCGCATCGGAGCTGCCGCTGGGCCTGTATCTCATCGTGGAGACCGCCGTTCCCGAAATGGTGACCTCCACCACCGCGCCGTTCTTCGTATCGCTTCCCATGACCTCCGTGGACGGCAGCAACGCCTCCAACGGCGGTGAGCAATGGCTCTATGACCTCACCCTCTATCCCAAGAACCAGACCGGCATCCCCAGCCTGGAAAAGACCGTCCGCGAGGCCAAGGCCGACACCGGCCACAACCTCGGCAGCAGCGATATCTACGATGGCTATGCTCACACTGCCACTGCCTCGGACGGGGATGTGGTGGAGTATCAATACATCTGCACCATGCCGTCCATCACCTCCGAAGCCTCGTATCTCACGCTGTTCTCGTTCCGGGATACGCTCGCCAAGGGACTGAGCTATAACCGGGACGATGTTGTCATCGAGTTTTATTCGGACGCAGACTGCACCAACAAGCTCACCACATGGACGAGCAGCGACGGCACGGCCAAATTCTGCGTCAACTACAGCGCGGACGGCAGCACTATGACCATCGAAATGACCGCCGCCGGGCTTAATGAAATCAACACAAGCATGCTCGTTTACACCGCCCCCGGCATGGTCAACGCCGGCTACTCCGACTGCACCATGCGTGTCACCTATTCCGCCACCCTGCAGAGCAGCGACGACATGGTCTACGGCGACGACGGCAACAGCAACAGCGTCGTCCTCTCTTGGCAACGCAGCAACAGCAATTATATCGACCTTCTCATCGACGATTGCCACGTGTTCAGCTACGGCATTGACCTGACGAAGCTCTTCTCCGACGACAACGGCAATTTCGCCAGAGTCGAGTTTGTTCTCAAGAACAAGAGTGACGATTACTTTGTGACCGCCAAGCTGGTGGATGGCGTCTACTATGTGACCGGCCATGTGACGGATGAATCGGACGCGACGCACTTTGTGCCGACCGCCGCCGGCAAGGTGGAGATCAAGGGTCTGGAGGACGACAGCTACACGCTCACCGAGGTACAGACGGACAAGCACTACACACTGCTGAAGGACGATATCGACATTGTAATCCGCACCGCCGAATCCGATATGTGCTCCGTGTATGATGCCGACGCTCTCGGCGTGGTACAGAACGATGCGCGCTACACCGGCGAGCAGAAGTATCTCATGCACAAGCTCCTGGCGGCGGATGCAGCCGTGGACGGCAACGCTGTGAGCATGAAAGCGGATGAGAGCTCGATCAATGCCTTTGCGCCGCTGACCGTGGTGAACACCAAAGGCTTCGACCTGCCCCAGACCGGCGGCAGCGGCAACTGGCTCTTCCCGGCCATCGGCCTCACGGTGACGGCTCTGGCTGTCGCGCTTATACTTGTTCTTAGGAAGAAGCGCTGACACCAAAAGGACGAGGCTCCCTTGTTGGAGCCTCGTCCCTGGGCTTAAAAATATTTTTTACAGAGGGCAGCATACTATGGTATAATAGCAATAAAAGGACTTCACGGAAGGGGGATACCGTCAATGACCTATAAAACGCATAGCTTCACGGTAGAAAAGCGCGAAACGTCCGATGATCCCATGACCGCCAGCTTCAAGCAGTCCGTTAAGATCGCGATTGCAACGGACAAAGCAAGAAACATTCCGATCGCCAAGTATGACACGAAAAAAAAAGCTGCCTATCTGGAGTACAGCGATGGCCGCAGAGAATACTGAAAGGAAGCCGGAACTTGTTGTGTTTGCCGGCCCGAACGGTTCGGGGAAAAGTACCTTTACCACGCCGGAGTGGATCGTCGGGAGCTACATTAATGCCGACGATATCAAGCGCACAACACTTTGCACCGATTTGCAGGCGGCGGAAAAGGCAGACGAACTGCGGGAAGAACGACTGAAAGCAAAAGAAGACTTCACCTTTGAAACTGTCCTCTCCACGGACAGCAAGCTGAAATTCATGAAGCGCGCCAAAGAAAGCGGCTATTTCATCCGTGGTTATTTTGTCCTTACCCAGTCACCGCTTATCAATATCAAGCGCATACAAAACCGCGTAGAAAAGGGCTTGCATGCCGTCCCTGACGAGAAGGTCTGCTCCCGCTATGTCCGCTCGCTGGATAACCTTCCGGCCTTTATCGAGTTGTGTGATATTTGCCATGTTTACGACAACTCTGTACAGCCGACGCGAATTTTCCGAAAACACAAGGAACACGAAACGATTTACACGAGCAAATACTGGACAAAATCAAAGCTCATTCGACTTGTTTACGGGAGCGAAGAATAGACAATGCCTCCTGCGTCACCTTCGCAGGAGGTGTTTTGCCAGAACAGGAAACAACTCAATACGTTTACAGGGCAATCTCGTGTTCGCCGCAGTATGCAGGCGACGCGGTTGATTGTCCTTTTCTTTTGAACAAAGGAAAAACCTATGAGACACAAAGCAAGAATAACGCTCGTCGCCGTGGTCTGCGCCCTGCTTGCCGTCGGGCTTGTGCTTTATCCTCTTGTCGGCAACTGCCTCTCCCAGCGCAACCGAAGCCTTGTCCAGACCGCTTACACCGAAAGCGTGGCTGAGACCGAGGATGAATGGCTGCGGGATATGCTGGCCGCCGCCGAGGGGTACAATGAAACGCTTGCCCGCGGTACGGCGTTTACGGCGGAGGCGCTGGCAGCGGTGGAGCATGACTATGCCGGGCTGCTGGCTCTGGACGATAGCGGTGTTATGGGGTACATCGAAATACCAAAAATCAACGTATTTCTCCCCATCTACCACGGGACGGACGCGAAAACGCTAGAGAAGGGTGTGGGGCACCTGCTCGGAAGCTCGCTGCCGGTGGGCGGTGGCAGCACCCACAGCGTCCTGTCCGCCCATTCGGGGCTGGCCACCAGCCCCATGTTCTCCGATCTGGATCAGCTCCGGGTCGGAGATGTTTTTTATCTGCACGTTCTTGACCATACACTGGCGTATGAGATCGACGAGATCCATATAGTTTTGCCGGAGGACACGTCGCTACTCTCCATTGAGCAGGGCGCGGATCTCTGCACACTTGTCACCTGTACCCCATTCGGCGTGAACACCCACCGCCTGTTGGTGCGGGGACACCGCGCCGCACACGAAGCAAATGAAACCGCAGAGAAAGAAGCTCCCGCTGTCACGGAGCCGGTTCGCTCCACATGGTGGCGGGAATACATAAAAGGACTGTTGATCGGGCTGGGCGCGGCATTGCTCCTTGCGAGCCTCTGCTTGCTGCTCCTTCGCCCCCGGAAAAGAGGAAAACATGAATGCCGCAAAACGAATCATCGTCATCCTGCTGGTACTGACTGCCGTCGCGGGCATCGCCTGCGCACTCTATCCGGCGACCAGAAATCTGGCATGGAAGCACGAAAGCCGAGAGGCCGCAGAGGACTTCCTATACAAGGCTGAGATACTGCCGGACATCGCCGAGGCCATACAAGCCGCAAGTGAGGAGAACCGGCCGCCTTATTACGAGCTGCTTTGCGATATGCGGGCATATAACGAACGCATATACCACGAGGGACAGTCTGGCTTGGATGGCGAGGAAGCATATCAGGCCGCTTCGTTGGAGCTGGCTGACTACGGCCTTGAAGATGGTATTATAGCTGTAATATCCCTGCCGTCTCTTGGCCTCGAAATGCCGTTGTATCTCGGAGCAAACAGCGATAATATGTCCAAAGGCGCGGCGGTGCTGGGACAGACCAGTCTGCCCATCGGCGGCACGAACACAAACTGCGTTATCGCCGGTCACCGAGGCTGGAACGGCGCGGACTATTTCCGCCATCTCAACGAGCTTCAAGCCGGCGATGCCGTCACCGTCACCAACCTCTGGGGCGAGCTGACCTACCACGTCAAGGAGATCGCCGTCATCCAGCCGGACGATATCGACGCGGTCAAGATCCAAGGCGGCAAAGATATGCTCACTCTCATCACCTGTCACCCTTACGCTTCCGGCGGACGGTACAGGCTGGCGGTATATTGCGAGCGTTAAGAGCGCCTGATTATATAGCACCCATCCATCGTCCTCTGACCTTAGAGGAAACGGATGCTCAGACTTGAATCCATCAAACACCTGCCGAACGGGAAATATTTCTGCCTGACATCGGCGCAAATACGCAGTGTGCAAAAGCTGATAGCTGTCTACATATGCATTGGAAAACACGCATAGATTGAAGCAGCAAATGCTCTGGAAAGGAGGGCAGCCATGGAAGTATTTCTAATTTTCCCAAAGTCACAGCAGGCAAAGCAGGAGCTTGCACAGGAGCTGGCGAAGTTCCAGTCCGAGCAGGTGCTGAAAAATGTCCAGAAGCTGCCCTGCTCCACGGAGCAGAAGCTGGAGCTGGTAGACGCGGCGGCGAAGCATCTGAAGGGACAGAAGTGATACATAACATAAAAACGTGCAGACCGGCATTGAACGCCGGTCTGCACGTTTTTCATATGCTTCTCGCTGAATTAGGCCCCACAGGGTTCATATGGAGCTGCACGATTGCTTCAAGCTCCAGTTGGGTGCAAGATCAGTCACGCTGATAGATCGCCTCCAGCCGTTTTCTGGATTCCTCCAGCGTATAGGCAGGCGCACCGGAAAGCCGGGCGGCCTCTGCTGCCTCCAGTTTTGCGCGCAGCTTCAAGATTTCCTCACGTTGTTCAGCTTCTTCATGCGTCAGATCAGAGGTCATGCTGTAGCCGTTGCACAGCGCAGTCAAAGATTTAATAATCATGGGTCAGCATCTCCTGAATGATTCTGTAATAATTCTATCGGACTTACTTGCAGCTCTCAAGGCTCTGTTTGAAATACTTCTCCCATGTGGATTTGAAAATCTGCTTGCGGTTTTGTTCCCAATGCTTGAGATTGCCGAGGCTGACGCCCAGCTTGTCCGCATATTCTCTTTGCGTCAGCCCCAGTTCCGTTCGAATTGCCTTGATCTGTTTGCCCTGACCATTTCGCAAAAATAGATTGTAGTCATCCAGAAGGCTTTCGACAGGAACTTCAAAGAGCTGAGCAATTCGTTCCATGTGCTCCAGCGGGTAGAGGTCTTTGCCGTATTCTTCGTAGTGGACATAAGTGCTCCGGTCTATACCGGCGTAGTCTGCAACGTCTCTCTGCCGCAGGCCATTCTGGTATCGAAGCCAGCGGAGCTTGTCCGCCGTTTCGGTGATTTCTGAGAAGTCCGGGAACTGCAAATTGAACTTTTCCGCGTCCTGAAACTTGTGCGGCAGTATCACCGGAAATTGAAGAATCTGGAGCGGGGCTACTTTTACCGCACCCGATACATTGGAAAGCAAAATATAGCAGCGGACTCCCACTCTCGCCAGCAGGCGCCATTTTGCCTCAAAAGACACCCGTTCCGCCACCTTAACCGCCAATTCTTCTGTTGAGTTAGTATAGCATTCTCAATACACTTTGAAGCGTATGTTGCCAGGCGGACGCCCTTTTCCGGCCGGTAGCTCGAAACGCCCTTTATCAGCCCGACCGTCCCGATGGATATCAGATCCTCCGCGTCGGCGGAGGCGGCGTAGTATTTTTTCACAATGTGTACGACCAGACGCAGATTGTGCTCGATCAGGATATTCCGGGCCTGCACATCCCCCGCCAGCCACGCCTCGACATAACGACGCTCCTCCCTGGCCGGCAGCGGCCGGGGAAACGACCCCGCCGTCTCCCCCAGCCGCAGCATCAGAAACGCGCCGGAGACCAGAAGCATAAAAGTTGTGGAGAGCATACGAAAACCTCCTTTGCTTTCACCTTATGCTCTCCGTTTTTGTCCAAATTCGCGCATTTTCCCGGACGGGCCCCCGGCCGCGCGCAAACGCTTGAACTGGCGCGACCCATCCATTATAATAAACGCATTACATCACGCGGAAGGGATGAATGCATGAAAAATATCCTCCTGATCGCCACCGGCGGCACGATCGCCTCCAGGCCCACGAGCGAGGGGCTTGCCCCCGGCATATCCTCCGGGGAGCTGGCCGCCTGCGTGCCGGAGATCTCCGCGCTGTGCCGCCTTGAGGCGATGCAGCTTTTCAATCTGGACAGCACCAACATGAATCCAAAGCACTGGCTGCAGCTGGCCGCCGCCATTGAGGCGCACTACGGCGATTATGACGGCTTCGTCGTCACGCACGGAACGGACACCATGGCCTACGCCGCGGCCACGCTGTCGTATCTGATCCAGAACAGCCCCAAGCCCATCGTTCTCACCGGGGCGCAGCGGACGATATACGACCGCGACTCCGACGCGCGGCAGAATCTGGCCGACGCCGTGCGCTACGCGGCGGACGACCGCGCCGGCGGCGTCACACTGGTGTTCGACGGCCAGGTCATCACCGGCACGCGCGCGCGCAAGATGCGCACAAAAAGCTTCAACGCCTTTTCCAGCATCGATTTTCCGCCGCTGGCCGTGCTGCGCTCCGGCGCGCTCCATCTCTACATCCCCCACCGGCCCGCCGGCCCCGTCCGCTTTTTCAACCGGCTCGACCCGTCCGTGTTCGTTCTCAAGCTCATCCCCGGGATGCAGGCCGATATCTTTGACTATCTGGCCAACAACTGCCATGCCGTCATCATCGAAAGCTTCGGCGTCGGCGGCATCCCGTATTACGACAGCGACGAATTTGCCGACAAGATCGCGCTGCTCGTCCGGCGCGGCGTGAAGGTCATCGTCACGACGCAGGTGCCGCATGAGGGCAGCGACATGGAGGTTTACTCCGTCGGCCTGCGCATCAAAAAGCGCTATGAGCTGCTCGAAGCCTACGACATGACCGGCGAGAGCGTGTACGCCAAGACCATGTGGGCTCTTGCCCACAGCAGCGACGAGGACGGCTTCCGCCGTCTCTTCCTCACGCCCGTATACATGGACATCGTGTAAAGCCGCGCCGCTGTACGCCGCCCGGCGCAAAGACTCCCATCGTAAAACAACGGAACCGCCCGAATGCGTTCGGACGGTTTTTCGCTTGTCCGAAAGCCGCGTCCGCCGCCGAATTGATACCCGCCGTCGGTTGATGAACTTTTTATGAACGAATTATGAATAAACCATTGACAGCTTCGCCATATCGGTGGTTAAATAGAGACAAATTATGAACGATTTGTAAACGGTGGTATCTTCATGGAAACTTTGACGCACGCAAACCCCGCACTGTCCCGGCGCTGGTATCGCGCCGACAACATCCGCTGGCTGCTGCTTTTCAACGTGATCGTCGAGCACATGATCACGCTGACCGGCTGCTTCCCGCATCCGGTCCTCGAGCTCGTGGCCACCTGGTCGCGGCTGGTGACGATGCCAGGGTTCTGCTTCCTTTCGGGCTACTTTTCCAAAAACACGGACAAGGGCTACGACAACGCCATCGTGGATTTTCTTGTGCCGTACATAATTTTCAACACGCTGTTCACGCTGATCTTCGGCAGCGACTATCCCACGATCTTCTCGCCCACGTTCCAGTACTGGTATCTGCTGAGTATGTTCTGCTGGAAGCTCACGGCGAAAACGCTTGTGAAGATCCGCGGCATCATCCCCCTTTCCATCGCCGCGGCTCTGCTCGTGGGCATCTGCCCGGACGTGACGAATTTCCTGTCCCTGAGCCGGACGATCGTCTTCCTGCCGTATTTCCT
The DNA here is from genome assembly GCA_934597255.1 of uncultured Oscillospiraceae bacterium. Taxonomy (GTDB): domain Bacteria; phylum Bacillota; class Clostridia; order Oscillospirales; family Oscillospiraceae; genus CAJOIG01. The sequence goes on along the minus strand of CAKTQV010000012.1, from coordinate 28,075 downwards.
GGTCGGGCTGAAAATGAGCCGCGAGGACGTGCGTAAGATCGAGCAGCTTCCGAAATGGGCCGTGGGCGCGGCGGTCGTTCTGGTGCTGGCCGTGATGGGCTGGCTGAACTGGCACGGCTATTTTGACCACCGCTTCTATTACAACTGGAACTCCTATTTCTATTATCATCTCCCGCCCTGGACGGGCATGATGTGGCGCGCCGTCGGCTTCATCGCCTCCCCGGTGCTGGTCATCGGGCTGTTCGTCTTTGTGCCGGACCGCAGTCTGCCGGTCATCCGCGACGGCGGCACGCGCACGATGGTCCCTTACCTGCTGCACAGCTACTTCGTCATGTGGGTACGCTACCTGCTCATCTTCGTCCCGGCGCTCGATCGCTGGTACATCCTGCTCCCCTTCGCTCTGGCTTCGGGCGTGGGGCTGATGTGTCTGCTGGGACTGCCGGCGCTCGATCAGCTCTACAAGAGCCTTTTCGGGGGACTGAAGCGAAAAATGTTCGCCCCCGCCAAGGCGCTGGCCGCTGCGTCAAAGGATAAGCAGACATAAGACCAACCATAAATCAGCAAAAGAAGAACCTCCGCGGGACCGCATGGCGGTCCCGCGGAGGTTCTTCGCTGCGCCGGAGCGCTCCCCGGCTCTCCATCGTCCGTCACAGCGCCTGCCCGCAGTTGGAGCAGAAGCGGCTGCCGGGAGCTACCGCCGCGCCGCAGGCGGGACAGGTGCTGACGATCTTCGCGCCGCAGCTAAAGCAGAATTTCGCCCCCTGCGGCAGCTGCGCATGGCACTGAGGACACTCGACGCCCGGCTGCGCTGCCGGCGCGGCGGAAAAGCCCGCGCTCTCCGGCTGCGCCGCGAACCCGGCCGAGGATGTACACCGGGCGATCACGTCAAAGATCTCAGACGGGAGCTTTTTCTGCTTATACGCGCCGATGCCGGCCGTTATGGCCAGCGGCCAGGCAAAAAACAGCCCCACAGCGCCCGCGCCGAGCTTATCCGTCCACTGTCCCTCTCCCAGCGTAACGTGCAGGCGCTCGCCCTCCACGGAAAGCTGCACCGTCGTCGCCAGCTTCATGCCGGATATCGTGCGGAGCATATCGGCCTGCGCGGCCTGAATAACGAAGCCGTTTTCCGACGGCGCGCTCTGCACCTCCATGCGCTTCTCGGTGCGCAGAAAGTTCTCCACCTGCGCCGCCACCTGCTGCACGTCCACTCCGTTGAGCTCAAAAATTCTGGATTCTGCCATAACTGACCTCCTGATTTATTTTTTTGTCTCTTCCCGTTTATTACATGGTTTCCGTCACGGCTCCGCAGCGCGGCGCGCCTGCTTCGCCAGCTCCCACAGCGCCTCGTCTCCCGTCAGCCGGTACGCCCGGCCGTCCCGCAGAAGATTGCGCTGCTCAAAGCGCACTGTGTATTCCTCCCCCTGCCGGAGCACGAACGTAAAGCTCTGCTCGCTGTCCGTCGCGCGCATGGTCTCCTCGCCGCCGACGCGAAGCTGCGCCAGCGCGTCGAACACCGCCTGTATCTGCTGCGGGTCCGTGATCTCGCAGGACTGGGGCGTATCGACGGTATAGCCGTAGCGGACGCAGCGCACCTCCTGCACGTCGAACCCCGCGGCGAAATCCGCCAGCTCGCCCCCGCAGAAGGCGAAAGCGCCGCCGTCCCGGCCGGCCTCCCCGCTGTCCGCGTTCCTTGCGCAGCCCGTCAGCAGCAGCGCGCACAGGCACGCGGCCCAAAGCCCGAAAAATCTTTTTTTCATCTGTCTCCCTCCTGCCAGTATAGGCCTATCATATCGGATTCTCCTCCGCGGCAAAAGAGTTTTCCCGAAACAGTCATTGACAAAGCGGTAAGAAAAGGAGAGACAATTCCGCCGCCGTGCGGTATAATCGTCCTGCCGCGGCATACGGCCGCGCCGCACCTTCCCTTCCAAGGAGAACGCCCATGAAATTCAACGAACAGCTCAATCTCTATCTCGACCGGCTCGACTGCTCCGCCGGCGCGCTGGCCGCGGCTGCCGGACTTTCGCCCGCCGCCGTCAGCCGCTACCGCTCCGGCGAACGCGTCCCGGAGCGGGACGGCGACCAGCTTTTGAAGCTGGCGCGGGGCATAAGCTCCCTCGCGGCGGGAAAGGGACTGACCGGGCTGACGGAGGCGGCCGTTCTGGCGCAGCTTCAGGCCGCGTCCGGCCTGTCCGACGAGGATTTTGACCGCGTAGGCGCCAATCTGAAGGACCTGCTGGCCGCCCTTGACATCCGGCTGGCCGAGCTGGCGCGCGCGCTGAGCTTTGACGCCTCGTATCTCTCACGCATCTGCTCCGGCCAGCGCCGTCCCGTCCGCCCGGAGGAATTCATCGACCAGACCTGCCGCTTCATCGTCCGGCACTGTGCCGACAGGCCGGACGCGCTCACAAAGCTGCTCGACGGCGAAGCCGCTTCGGAAACGGAGGAAGCCCTCGCCCGCCGGCTTGCCGGCTGGCTGTGCGCCGATCACCGCCGTCCCTCCGATTCCCTGTCCGGCTTCCTGTCGCATCTCGACGCCTTCAATCTCAACGAATACATCCGCGCTATACACTTTGACGAGATCCGCGTCCCAACAGTTCCCCTTCCCGCGCCCGCCGCGCGAAATTATTATGGACTGGAGGAAATGAAGCGCGGCGAGCTGGACTTTTTCAAAGCCACTGTTCTGTCCCGCTCGGCTGAGCCGGTCTTCATGTGCAGCGATATGCCCATGGCCGACATGGCGCAGGACGTTGACTTCGGGAAAAAGTGGATGTACGGGCTGGCCGTCCTGCTGAAAAAGGGCCTGCATCTGAATATCATCCACAATCTGGACCGCCCCTTTGACGAGATGATGCTGGGGCTGGAGAGCTGGATACCCCTGTACATGACCGGGCAGGTCTCGCCCTACTATCTCAAGGGCCAGCCGAACCGCATATACGGCCATCTGAACTATGTGTCCGGGTCGGCGGCGCTGGCCGGCGAGTGCGTCGAGGGCTTCCACGGCGAGGGCAAATACCGCCTGAGCCGCAGCCGCGAGGACGTCGCCTATTACCGGAAAAAGGCCGAACGCCTTCTGCGCAAGGCACAGCCGCTCATGGATATCTACCGGCAGGACGCAAAGCCGCTTCTCCACGCCTTTCTGCTCTCGGACAGCCGGACCGCCGGCGCGCGCCACGGCATTCTCTCCGCGCCGCCGCTCTATACGATGCCCGACGCGCTCTTTTCCGCCATTGTGCGCCGCAGCGGCGTCTCCGCCCCGGAGGCGGACGCGCTGCTTGCCCACCTGTCGCAGACGCGGGAGCTGGCCGAGCATATCCTGCGCGAGAACACGATTTTGGACGAGCTGCCGGAGCTGACGCGGGAGGAATTTCAAAGCGCGCCCCCGTCGCTGCCGCTGGCCGGCGCATTTTACGAAAAAGCGCTCTATTATACCTACGACGACTATCAGGCCCACATGCAGGCGACGCGCCGCTTTGAAACGGAGCACGCGAACTATGCCGCCATCGTCCGGCCCCGTCCGGCGTTCCGCAATCTTCAGATACGGATCCACGAGGGAAGCTGGGTCATGATCTCCAAAAGCACCGCCCCGGCCATTCATTTCGTGATCCGCCACGCGAAAATGCTCAGCGCCTTTGAAAATCTTGTCCTGCCGGTGGTCGAGCCGTAAAGCGCCCCCGCTCTTTCCCGCGTCCGGACGGAAGCTTTCTTCCCGGACACGGCACAGCCCCCGTATGCCGAAGCATACGGGGGCCGCTGTTAAACGGGATCACCGGGGAAAACAGATATTACTTGTGCGCGTCATACCAGGCGTCGAGGTCGATGCCGAAGCTCTCGTATTCCTCGCGGGTGGGGCCGTAGTTGCCGTCGTCAAAGCTCCAGGACTCATAGGCCTTGGGCAGGAAGATCTCCATATCGGAGCGCAGACGGTCGTGGGAGAATTCCTTGTACTGCGGGGAGCTGAGGTAGTCGTGCTTGGAGGAAGCCGCGACCTGCGCGCCGCCTTCGCCTTCCCACTTCTGCTGGTCGCTGGTCTTGTTGTCGATGCGGGCGTATTCGGCCGCTTCGTCGGACGAGCCGCCAGGTTCGCCGGAGCCGCCGGGCGCGCCGCTGGAGCCACCGGAGGTCTTACCGCCGAGCGTGAGATAGAAGCCGCCCATGAAGTCCGTGAACATATGCAGATGCCACATCTTCCACTCGCCGTTTTCCTTCACGAAGTCCACGCCGTAGGCTTCCCAGATGGTGTTGCCGGTCTGGCCGGACTCGGCGATCATGCCGGGGCTGTACCAGAAGCACTTGGCCGTCTGGCCGTCGTCCGCGACCTCGATGATGGCCGTGGTGGTCACATGCAGCAGAAGCTGGCCGACGCCGCCGTAGACCTCAAGGATCTCCTCGTCCGTCCAGCCCTCGATGTCGATGTCGTTGTTCTTGCAGTAATTCTTCGCCGTGGTGAGCCAGGAGCTGTCATGGCCGTCCACATACGCTTCCCAGATGGAGTCATAGCCGACATAGAAGCCCTGATTCTGGCCGAAGGACGCCGTGGCGCGGTTCTCCGGCTCGTTGACCCAGATGTTCTCCATCTCGTCGCGGTGCAGGCCGTAGCAGTGGTACATGACGTGCCAGCTCATGATGTTCTGGATCTCCTGCTGGTCGCAGGCCTTCTGCGCCATGGCGGCCACTTCTTCCAGATCAATGTCGCTCTTGGCGAAGGCGCCGACGCCGAGGCTCATGACCAGCGCCGCGATGCAGGCGAGGGTCACGATGAGTTTCCATGTTTTCTTCATACTGTTCCTCCCTCAAAATGAATGTTGCGTCAACTATAGCACACAATGGTTAAAAGAACATGAAAAAAAGCCTGTCCTTCTCATTTTTTGTGCAAAACAACTAAAATTCGATCGTAAAGAAGTTAAAGCCGTCCTCGCTGCCGGCGCGTATGCTGCCGTTCATGGCGGAAACGATCTCATGCGCGATGGCAAGCCCCAGCCCCGCGCCGCGGCTCGTGCCGTCGGTCTGATAAAACGGCTTGAACAGGCGGTCGAGCTCCTCCTTCGCGATCGGCTCGCCCGTATTGACGCAGCGGATCGTCACGGAACGGCCCGGACCGGACCTTTTCCGCGCGCTGACGCGTATCTCGCCGCCCGGCGCGCAGTATTTGACGGCGTTGTCCAGAACGATGTCGATCAGGCGCGTAAGCTGCGTTTCGTCTCCGCGCAGGGAAAGCCCCGGCTCGGCGTCCAGCGACATGCGCAGCCCCCGGTCGAAGGCCACCACCTCGAAGCGCAGCGTCTCCCGCTCGAGCAGCCGCGTCAGATCGACCGGCCGCACCTCGCCCTTGCTCGCCGGCAGCGCCGCCCAGAGCATCGCCTCGATCAGCAGATTCATATTGTCGCACTCGTGGCGGATGTTCTCGCAGCCGAACACAAAATCCGTTCCGTCCGTGTCCGGCCCGCCGTCGATCAGATCGATGTTCGCGCGGATGATCGAAAGCGGCGTTTTCAGCTCGTGCGACACCTTGGATATAAAGCGCGTCTGCTCCTCGATGGCCTGCGCCGCCGGCCGCGCGTACCAGCGCGACAGCAGCAGCGATACGAGCAGCAGCAGCACGAGCGTCGGCACGGCGATCAGCACGCTTCGGACGAGCAGCCGGTGAAGCGCCTGCGCGATGTAGGATACGTCAATGAACGAGACGCGGTGCGCACCGGCGTGGCGGACGCCGTTGAAATAGCGGAGCTGATATTCCTCCATCACGCCGGACTCGGCCGTCCGCCCGGCCAGATGCGCGATCAGCTCCTCCGTCGTCACGCCGCGCCCGGCCAGAAAATAGGTGCCGAGCACAACGCGGGAGGTATCCGTGCGGTTGTCGATCTCCAGAACGAAATACGGCGGATAGGCGGCGAATTTCGGGTCGTTGGAGCCGGCCTTGTTGTCGAAGTTGTGAACGTTCAGCAGATAGATCATGCATTCGTATTCCAGCTCCGCCTTCTGTTCAAAATAGACCACCGCGATAACGACGGCCGCCGCCAGCAGCATCACCGCCATGAACACCGCCACGAACTTCCGCCGCAGCTTTTTCACCACGCTCACAGCGCCGTCTCCTCCGCCGCCAGATAATAGCCCACGCGCCGCAGGCTCACGATGGCGGTCTTTGACCCGAGAAAGCTCAGCTTCTTGCGCAGAAAGCTCATATAGGCGTCCACCACGTTGCTCTCGGGCGAGGCGTCAAAGCCCCACACCTTCAGAAGCAGCGTCTCGCGCGTGACCGGCGTTTTGCCGCTGCGCATGAGAAGGCGCATCAGCTCCAGCTCCCGTCGGTTGAGATAAACGCTTCCCTCCCCGCAGGACAGAAGCCCGCTCTCCTGCTCCAGCCGCAGATCACCGAAGCGCAGCGCCGCCCCGTCCATCTCGCGCGGCCGCCGCAGCAGCGCCCGGATGCACGCGAGAAGCTCCCCGGCCGAAAAGGGCTTGGCCAGATAATAATCCGCGCCCTTGTCCAGCCCCTCGATGCGGTCGGCCACCGACGCGCGCGCCGTCAGCATGAGCACCGGCGTCGTGCAGCCCTGCGCGCGCACGCGCTCCAGCAGCGAAAAGCCGTCCAGCTTCGGCAGCATCACGTCCAGAATGATCAGATCGTATATCCCGCTCATGACGCAGTCCAGCCCCGCCTCGCCGTCCGGAGCGATGTCGGATATGTAATTCTGTTTTTTCAGCAGGCTCTGCACCGTCTGCGCCATGCGCTGCTCATCCTCCACGATCAGGATCCTCACCGTGTCCGCCGCCTTTCCGAAGCATAATTTTCCTTTCTACTTTATCACAGCCCCCCGGCAAAATCGAGAGCAAATTTCACCGCGCCGCCGCAGCCGTATTTTCACGGCGCGGCATCTGTGCTATAATAAAGAAAAAACGAAGGAGAAAGCGGGAAGATGGAGAAATACGATCCCGCGTCCGCCGCCTTTTTCGAGCCGGTCTGTCCGCTCGCCATGGACGCCGGGCAGCCCGACGTGCGGCCGATCCCGCTCCGGCGCGTCATGGCGCGGCTGGACGAGCACCTGGCCCGTGACGATTACGACGGCGCGCAGCGGCACCTGGATTACTGGCTGGACGAGGCGCTGCGCGGCGGCGACCGGCGGGGCGCGTTTGCCCTGTACAACGAGCAGATGGGACTCGGCCGCAAGACCGGCCGGCGGGAGGCCGCCCTTGAGGCCATGGACCGCGCGCTGGCTCTGGCCGGCGAGCTCGGCTATGAGGAAACCGCGGCCGGCGGCACCTGCTTTGTCAACGCCGCCACGGTGTGCACCGCCTTCGGCGAGCCGGAGCGCGCGCTGGCGCTGTTTTCCCGCGCGCGGGCCGCTTACGGGCGCACGCTCGGCGAAGCGGACGAACGGCTCGGCGGGCTTTACAACAACATGGCGCTCGCGCTGGTCGAGCTGCGCCGCTTCGACGAGGCCTTTGAATGCTACGAAAAGGCGCTGGCCGTCATGGAACAGGCCGAAAACGGCGAGCCGGAGCAGGCCGTCACATGGCTGAACATGGCCAACGCAGCGGAGGACTCGCTCGGCATCGAGGCCGCCATCGAACAGATCGAGGAATATGTGCACAAGGCGATGACGCTTCTGGACACGCCGGGCCTGCCGCGCGACGGGAACTATGCCTTCGTGTGCGAAAAATGCGCCCCGACGTTCGACTATTACGGCCAGTTTGTCTACGCCGCCGCCCTGCGCGAGCGGGCCAAAAACATCCATGAAGGGTCTTGAGCTTGCCCGCGGCTTTTACGAGCAGTACGGCGCGCCCATGCTGCACGAGCAGTTCCCCGCCCTTGAGGGGCTCGTCGCCGTGGGGCTGGCCGGCAGCGGCTCGGAATGCCTCGGCTACGACGATGAGCTGTCACGCGACCACGATTTTGAACCGGGCTTCTGCCTGTTCCTGCCCGACGAGACGCTCGTCAGCCGCGCGGACGCCTTTGCGCTCGAGCGCGCCTACGCCCGGCTGCCGAAGGAATACGGCGGCCTTCTGCGCTCGACGGTCGCCCCCGCGGGCGGACAGCGCCACGGCGTGATGCGCACGGCGGATTTCTTCCGCCGCTTCACGGGGCTGAGCGGCGCGCCCGCGGATTGGCGCGAATGGCTTTCCATCCCGGACTGGGCGCTGTGCGAGGCGACGAACGGCGCCGTTTTCCGCGACGATCTGGGCGAATTTTCCGCCCGGCGCGCCGCGCTGTGCGCCGTTCCGGAGGATGTGCGGCTGAAAAAGCTCGCCGGGCAGCTTTTTCTCATGGCGCAGAGCGGGCCGTACAATTACGAGCGCTGTCTCCGCCGGGGCGACCCGGCCGCCGCCCAGCTTGCGGCCCTTGAATTCGTCAACGCCGCCATGGGCGCGGCGTTCGCGCTGGCCCGCCGCTTCCTGCCGTATTACAAATGGCGCTTCCGCGCGCTGCGCGGGCTCGGCACGCTGTCCGGGCTGGCCGAACCGCTGAGTGAGATCGTCCTGGGCCGTGCGGACAGCCGCCGGATCGGAGACGTATGCGCCGCCGTGGCCGATGAGCTGCGCGCGCAGGGCCTTTCGCCGCACGACGGCGACGATCTTCAGCGCCACGCTTACGCCGTCAACGACCGCATCCGCGACGGTGAGCTCCGCAACGAGAACATACTCGCCGCCGTGTGACCCTCGGGGCCGCGGCGCGCGTGATTACAGGACAGAATAAAGTTATGTAAACCTCATATATTACAAAAGGTTACAGTTTATCCCGGCCGGACGGCCGGCAGAAGGAAAGAAGGCGGATCATTCATGAAGGAACTGTTTACCGCGCTGGCGCAGAGCGTGCGCTGCGGCGTCAGCGCCGTGCTGTGCACCGTGACGGAGAGCCAGGGCTCCACGCCGCGCGGCCCCGGCGCGATGATGGCCGTTTTTCCGGGCGGACGGATCGCCGGCACCGTCGGCGGCGGCCGCGTGGAATACGAGTGCATCCAGCGTGCGCTGCATGTGCTCGACGAGGGCGCCGACGCGCTTGAGCGCTATGTGCTCACGCCCAATCAGGTCGCCGACCTCGGCATGATCTGCGGCGGGAACCAGAGCGTGTATTTCCGCTTTGCCGCCGGCGGCGACGGGGAGGCCGCCGCGCTGTTCGAGCGCGCCGCCGCGCTGTTCCGCGAACAGAGCGACAGCTGGCTTTTCACGCGGCTGCGCCCCGGCGGGCGAGCCGAATGCGACCTGTTCACGCAGGGGGCTTTTCTGTTCGGCCGCTTTCCCGCGCCGGACGAGGGCGCGCTGCCCCGGCTCTCCCCCCGGCTCGCGGACGGCGTTCTCATCCAGCCGCTCAGCCGCAGCGAAACGGTTTATGTATTCGGCGGCGGCCATGTGTCGCAGGCGCTCGTCCCGCTACTGGCCGCGCTGGATTTCCCGGTCGTCGTGTACGACGAGCGCCCCGAATTCACCGACCCGGCGCTGTTCCCCGCGGCGCTGCGCACCGTGTGCGCGCCGTATCCCGCGCTGCCGGAGCACATCGACCCGAAGCCGAACGACTACGCCGTCGTGATGACGCGCGGCCACGAGGGCGACTTCGCCGTGCAGCGAAGTCTCCTGACCCGGCCGATGCGCTACATCGGCGTCATCGGAAGCCACCGCAAGGCGGCGCTTCAGCGCCAGCGGCTGCTGGACGAAGGCTTTTCCGACGAGCAGCTCGCCGTCGTCCATTCCCCCGTCGGCCTGCCCATCGGCGCGCAGACGCCCGCCGAAATCGCCGTGTCCGTGGCCGCGGAGCTGATAAAACTGCGAAGCGAAAACGGGTGAAATCTGAATAAAATAAAAAGCCTCCGTGCAAAATAGCAATACATTCTGCATGGAGGTATTTTTTACATGAAGAAATATGTGATCGCCGCCTGTGTGCTGGCCGTCATGATCGCGCTCAGTCCGGCCGCCATGGCCGACAGCTACACCGAGCCGGGCCGTCCCGTCAGCTTTGAAGGGAGCATTCTCGAGGTCATCGCCAGCGAGGCGATGAACGAGGACAGCGCCTCGCCGGAGCCGTCCGGTTTCGCGCCGGTGGCGGAAAATCAGGAGATCGAGACCTATCGCGGCGTGGCCGTGGGCGGCCGTCTGACGGCCGTCGATCCCGACGGCGGGGAGCTTTACTTTGAGCTTACCACGGAGCCGGTCAAGGGCAAGGTCGTCCTCAGCGCCGACGGCTATTTCGTCTACACGCCCAACGAGGGTAAGCGCGGCAAGGATTACTTCGCCTTCCGCGTCACGGACGAGCAGGGCAACAAGAGCCAGGAGGGCACCGTCGTCATCCGTCTTGTGCGCCAGCGCACCGACGTCTGCTACGCCGATCTCGATGGCGACGGCTGCGCCTACAGCGCGACGGTGCTGGCCGAAAACGGCATTTTCATCGGCGAAAAGGTCGGCTCGGACTGGGTCTTCTCGCCCGATGAGGCCGTCTCGCGCGGCGAATTTCTGTCCATGTGCATGGTACTCGGCGGCGAGGACATCGTCCAGGGCGTCCTGTCCACCGGCTTCATGGACGACGGCGACATCGACGCCTGGGTCAAGCCCTATGTGTCCACGGCGCTGATGCAGGGCTATATCGCCGGCACGGGCGCCGACGGCGCGGCGAGCTTTCTCGCCTCGGACAGCGTGACGCTGGAGGACGCCTGCGCCATGCTCAACGCGGTCGTCGGCGTGACGGACGTGGCCTCCGTTTCCGCCGTGGACGGCGGCAGCCAGGCCGTGGCCAATCTGCGCGCCTGCGGCATCCTGTCCGGCGACGCCCCGCTGGACGCGCCGGTCACCCGCCGCGACGCCGCCGGGCTTCTCGCCGGCGCCCTCGATGTTCTGAGCCGGCGGTAATACCGCAAAAAATCCCGGCGGATGTTCCGCCTTCGACCGAAAAGCTCCCCTCCGCGCAGGCGGACGGGAGCTTTCTTTATGCGTTTTCCTTCGGTTCGGCCAGGATCGTTCTCTGGTCGGTATAGATCACCATACCGGCGCGGGCGCCGCGCGGCTTTTTGACAAAGCGCACCTGGGTGTAGTCCACCGGCACGCGCGCGCTCTGCGCCGCCTCGGAATGAAACGCCGCCAGCTCCGCCGCCCGCCGGATATCCTCCGGCGAGGGCTCTGCGCCCTCGCCGCGCAGAATCACATGCGCGCCGTGTATCTTCTGCGCGTGCAGCCAGATGTCCGTCCGCCGCGCCAGCCGGAATGTCAGTTCGTCGTTCTGGACGTTATTGCGGCCGACCAGTATCTCCCGTCCGCTCTCCGTCCGATAGCTCAGCGGCGCGGCCGGGCGGCTTTTTTTCTTTCCCTTCGCCGCGCGGATGTAGCCGCCGGCCTCCAGCTCCGCGCGGATATCCGCCAGATCCTGCTGCTCGCGCGCGCGCTCGAGCTCGTCGGCCACGCTGCCCAGATATTCAAGCTCCGCGGCGTTTTCTTCGATCAGCGCCGTCAGATGCTCCTCGGCCGCCTTTTTCTTCGTATACTGCCGGTAACAGGCCGCCGCGTTCTGCTGCGGCGTTTTGCGCGGGTCGAGCGCGATGGACACCGCCGGGCTTCCCTCGGCGTAAAAATCCTCGCACACGAGCGTGTCCATGCCCTTTTTCATGCGCCATATATTCGCCGTGATCAGATCGCCCCGGCGCTTGAATTCCTCCCGGTCGGCGCAGGCGGCCAGCTCCTGCCGGCGCAGCCCCAGCTTTTTCTCCGTGCGGTTGCGCGCGCCCCGGACGAGCCTGGACAGGCTCTTGCCCCGGCTGCGCAGATGATCGCGGCGGTCCTTTTCGCTCCAGAAAGCCTCCAGCAGCGCCGACCATCCCGGATATTCCACGCAGGCGACGGACGGCCCGTACTGAAGTATCTCCATGAACGAAAAATCCTTCGGCTCGCCGTTTTCCACAAGCATATACGGCTTTCTCTCAAACGCCGCCGCGCCCGCCGGGCTTTTTTCCGCGCCCCGGAATTCCATCTCCCGCGCGATCAGCGGCGAAAGGCCGGAAAAGCGCCCCGGCTCCGGCTTCGGCGGCAGGCGGTAGATAAGCCCCGGCAGAAGCTGCCGCGCCGGGCTCATCTCCGCGTCGACGCGGCGCGCCGCGTCGATGATGCGCCCGTCGGCGCCGACGAGAATGAGATTGGCGTTGCGCCCGAGCAGCTCCACGGCCAGCGTTTTCTCCTCCGGCTCGCCGAAGTCATTATAGGCCAGAAGCCGCATCAGGAGCATGCGCTCCGCGTCCGGCTGCGTGACGTCCAGCACGCGCGCGCCGGTCAGATGCTTGCGCAGAAGCATGCAGAACATGGGCGGCTGCGGCGGATTTTCGTATTCCTGCCGCGTCAGGCAGACGCGGGCGCTGCCGCCGGAAAAGCAGACGAGCAGCCGCTGCGGCCCGCCCGCCCCGCGCAGGGAAAACACGACCGAATCCTTTTCCGGCTGGCGGACGCGGTCGATCTTCGCGCCGGCGAGCGCCTCGCGCAGCTCCTGGCACAATTCCGTTGTAAACAAAGCGTCAAGAGGCATCGATTCCCTCCACACAGGTGGCGAAAAGCTCCTCGAGCCGGGCGGTCTTTCCCTCCAGCCACAGCCGCCCGAACAGCGCCTCCAGCGCCGTCGCCGCGTGATACTGCGCTGGCGTGCAGCCGGACGGGCTGGCATGGCTGTGGGCGTTGCGCGCGCGGTTGTACACCGCGCGCTCGTTCGCCGTCAGCGATGGCCGTATGTACGCCGCCGCCTTTGACTGCGCGACCGCCGATACATAGCGCACCGCGTCGCGGTGGAGCGTATCCTGCCGCAGTCCGCCGGCGCGGGCCAGGCGCGTGCGCACCATCAGCTCGTACACGCCGTCGCCCACATGCGCCAGCGCCAGCGAGCTCATGGCGTTCACGGCCGTCTCGTCCATCGGTTCATGAAAGCTCAAAGCACTTCCCCGCTTTCTTCCTCCGTCTCATACGCCGCCGCTTCCTCCGCCGTATCCGGCAGCTCGGCAAACTCGGCGTCGTCCGCGACGTCGGCAAACTCGGCGGCGATGCTGTCGGCCGGCGCGACGCCGGTGGAATACTGCATCTGCTGCCATTGCTGCCGCGTTATCAGCACCTTCCGGGGCTTGGAGCCCTCATAAGGCCCCACGACGCCGAGCTGCTCCATCTGATCGACGATGCGCGCGGCGCGCGAGTAGCCCAGCTTGAGCTTGCGCTGCAGCGACGAGACCGACGCCTGCTTCAGCTCCAGCACCACGTCCACCGCGTCCGGCAGAAGCTCGTCGTAATCGTTCCCGGCGGCGCTCTCCGGCTCGTCGTCGCCGCCGCGGGAGCCCTTGTCGCTCTTGGCCGCGGCCGCTTTTTCGATCTCGGCCAGTATCTCGTCGGAGTACGTCGCCTCCGCGTCCTTTTTGACAAATTCCACGACCCGCTCGCGCTCCTCATCGGACACGAACGCGCCCTGCACGCGCATGGGCTTACCGATGCCCAGCGGGCAGTAGAGCATATCGCCCTGCCCGATCAGCTTGTCCGCGCCGGCCTGGTCGATGATGATGCGCGATTCCAGCGCCGAGGACACCGCGAAGGCGATGCGGCTGGGGATATTGGCCTTCATCAGGCCCGTGATCACGTCGGCCGACGGCCGCTGCGTGGCGATGACCAGGTGCATGCCGGAAGCGCGGCCCATCTGCGCCACGCGGCAGATCGACTCCTCGACCTCCTTCGAGGCCACGAGCATCAGATCGGCCAGCTCGTCGATGATGATGACGACCTGCGGCAGCGTGGGCTGGTCGTGGCGGCGCTGGTAGGCGTTGTAGCCGGCCAGATCGCGCACGCCCACCTCCGAAAACAGCCGGTAGCGCTTGAGCATCTCGACCACCGACCACTGCAGCGCGCCCGCCGCCTTCTTCGGGTCCGTCACGACGGGAACGTACAGATGCGGCATACCATTGTATATGCCGAGCTCGACCATCTTCGGGTCGATCATGATCATGCGCACCTCGTCCGGCGTCGATTTGTACAGCAGGGACAAAATGAGCGAGTTGATGCACACGGACTTGCCCGAGCCGGTGGTCCCCGCGATGAGCAGATGCGGGAGCTTGGCAATGTTGCCGACGATGGCGTTGCCGCCGATGTCCTTGCCGATGGCGAAGCTGAGCTTCGACGGCGCCTTTTCAAACGCCGGCGAGGCAATGAGCTCGCGCAGCCACACCGTGGCGACGTTCCGGTTCGGCACCTCGACGCCGACGGTGGATATCTTGTCCGGGATGGGCGCGATGCGCACGGACACGACGCCGAGACTCAGCGCGATGTCCCCGGCCAGATTGGTGACCTTATTGAGCTTGACGCCCTGGCTCAGCTCCAGATCGTAGCGCGTGACCGTCGGGCCGCGGGTCACGTCCGTGATGCGCGCGGACACGCCGAACGAGCGGATCGTGCTTTCCAGCCGCTCGCGGTTTTTGTCGATCTCGTCCTGCGCGTCGCCCTTTCTGGCCGCCTTTCCCACGTTCAGCAGCTCCAGCGGCGGCGCGGTATACTCCGGCTTATCCTCCTGCTCGCTCTGGGCGATCTCCTCGGCGACCCTGGCCGCCTCGAGCTCGCGGTCGATCGTCAGCTTCCCGGTCTTCGGCTTATCGGCCGCGGGCCCGGCGATCTCGGCGGAGTTGATCTGCACGCCGGCGATGGCCGCGGCCTCCTCCAGGCTGACCGGCTCCACGTCCGCCGCCGCGGCCGACATGGCCGGCGAAGCGGCCGGCGGCACGGCCGTGAAGGGCTCGTCCTCGTCCTCTTTTTCAAAATCGAACAGCTCCGTCTTTCCCTTCGGCGGCTTTTTGGCGCTCATCGTCGCCCTGGGCGCGCTGCGCGCGTTTTTCTTCATCGGCTTATAGCTGCGCTCCCGTACCGGCTCCGTCTCCGGCTTCGGTTCCTCCGGCGCGGGAACCGCGCCGCGCGCCGGCTCTTCCGGCCGCAGCGTTTCCGGGCCGGGCCCGTCGTCGTCCAGCGGTATGTCAAACAGCCCGAACCGGCTCCGCGGCCCCACGTTCTCCGCCTTGTTCTCCTCCTTCGGCAGCGAGAAAAAGTCCAGCGGGGTGAAATCGTCGTCGTCCGGCGCGTCGTAGTATTCCGGGCGATAGCGCGGCCGCGCGGCCGCGTGCTCCCGCACGCTCTGCATCGTGACGCGCAGCGACACGAACAGCAGCGTGAAAAAGACGGCCAGCAGCACGGCGCCCGCGCCGTATACGCTGATAGCGTACTCCAGCCCCTCGGACAACAGCCCCGAAAGAACGCCACCGCACCGGGCATAGGACAGCAGTCCGCCCTCCCACAGCCCGACGATCACGGTCTTGAAATCGCCCGCGAGATAATCGCCGTCCGCGCACAGGATCAGATGGATGAACGCGCCGAACACCATCGGCAGCAGCAGCGCGCAGATCAGCCGTCCCTTCACGGGCCGGCCGTGGTGGAACCCGAGCACGCCGGCCGCCAGCAGCAGCGCGGGGCACATGATGTAAAAGCCCCAGCCGAACAGACCCAGACACAGGTTCCGGAAGGCCGTGAGCAGCCAGGCGTCCACGTTGAAATAGCAGATGAAGGCCACCAGCGCGAAAAACAGAAGGACCGCCGCGCCGATCTCCCTGCGCACGGGACGGCGATCGTCCTCCGCCGGCGCGGGGGGCGTACCCTTGCGCGCCGTGGAGACGGGCGCATTTTTCCCGCCCGTCTTCTTCGCCGCCGACGAACGGGACGAGCCCGCGCTCTTTTTCGCCGTTGATTTTTTTGCCGCGGCGCCCCGGGAGGAGCCGCTTTTCGTTTGTGCCATGAAACACTCTCCGTTACGTTACATTCAAAATCAGAAAGAATCCGAAAAACTCGGACAACTCCGGTATCACGCGGCCGCGCCGCGGATCAGCGAGATCACGATCGCCAGCGCGCCCACGATCCAGCAGTACCAGGCGAAGCCGCCGAAGCGCCCCCGGCTGACGATCTTCTGCAGGAAGCGGATGCTGGCGTAGCCGACGACGCCCGCGATGACCATGCCGACCAGATAGCTCGGCAGCATCGACAGATCCGCGCCGTCCTTGATGACGTCGATCAGCTTGAGCAGCACGGCGCCCGCCACGCTCAGAAGCGAAATAAGGAAGGAAAACTTGACGGCGAAGGGCCGCTCCAGCCTGCGGCTCATGCCGGCCGTGATGGTGGTCCCGGAACGGCTGAGCCCGGGGATGGTGGCGACGGCCTGGCACAGACCGATGACGAGTGCGTCCGCCACGGTCATGTTCTTCTCGTTTTTCGTGCCCCGGGGCATGCGGTCGGAAATAAAAAGCATGAAGCCCGTCAGCACGAGCATGATCCCGATGACCCAGGGATACGCGCCGAGCATTTCGACCTTTTTATGTACCGGCAGGACCAGCGCCAGCGGCAGCGTGGCGATGATCATCATAAGCAGCTGGCGGCGCATGGGGATGTCCGGCTTTGTGTGCGCGTCCTTTGCGCGGCTTTTGCCCGCGATCATACGGAAAAACTCCACGACCATGCCGCGCACGTCCTTCCAGTAGGCGATCACGACGGCCACAAGCGTCGCCAGATGCAGAAGCACGTTGAACAGCGCGTTCTCCTCCAGCGCGGCCAGGCCGCCGATGCCCAGCAGGTTTTCAAAAAGAGACAGATGGCCGGAGCTGGAGATCGGCAGAAATTCCGCGATGCCCTGCACCAGTCCCAGAATCACAGCATACAGCATATTCATGGCGTTATCCCCCGAAAGAAAGTCGTGATCATTGAATAATTATATTAACATAACATCTATAGTTAGTCAATTTCCGCTTTGTCCGTGCAGCCAGCCGAGCGCGTCGGCCAGACCGCCCACCTCGTCGATCAGCCCGCAGCCGACGGCCTCCTCGCTGCCGAGAATGGAGCCGACGTCGTTGGCCATCTCGCCGGTGCGCAGCATATATTCCAGCAGCTTTTCGCGGGAGATGCGGCTGTTTTCCGTGATGAAGCGGACGATGCGCTCCTGGGTCTTGGAAAAATAGGCCCAGGTCTGCTCCACGCCGATCACGACGCCGTTGAGGCGCACGGGATGGATGGTCATGGCCGCTGAGGGCGAGATGATGCTGCGGCGCGCGGCGACGGCCAGCGGTACGCCGATGGAATGTCCCCCGCCGAGCACCAGCGAGCAGGTGGGCTTTTTCATCCCGGCGATCAGCTCCGCGATGCCCAGCCCTGCCTCGATATCGCCGCCGACGGTGTTGACCAGCACCAGAAGCCCCGCGACCTCCGGGCTTTCCTCCGCCGCCGCCAGCAGCGGCATGACGTGCTCATATTTCGTCGTTTTCGTGTCCTCGGGCAGAAGCTGATGGCCCTCGATCTGGCCGATGATGGTCAGGATCTGGATGCCGCCCGCCGCGCAGGCGCCGTTTTCGCGTATCTCGTTCAAAAATATCACCCCGTCCAGTTTGCCCGGACGGGGTGGCATTTATCAGACCGCGCGCTTATTTCACAACGCCCTTGATGAAGGGCAGCCGCTCCGGCTTCTCCCCGCCGATGCGGCAGCAGTCACAAAGCGCCTGCGCCGCGCTCTGCGCCGCGGCGCGGTCCGCAGCGTGGACGACGGCGAGGCTCTCGCCCGCCTCGACCCGGTCGCCTACCTTCTTGTTCAGCACGACGCCGACGGACAGATCGATCGCGCTGTCCTTCGTCGCGCGGCCGCCGCCGAGCCCGAGGCACACATGCCCCACGCCCAGCGCGTCGATATGCTCCAGATAGCCGCTCTGTCCGGCCGGAACCTCAAGCTGCACCGGCGCCTGCGGCAGCCGCGACAGATCGCGCACGGCCTCCACATCGCCGCCCTGCGCCGCCGCGAACGCCTCGAAGCGCTCCAGCGCCCTTCCGGACGAAACGGCCTTCCGCAGCATTTCCTCCGCCTGCTCGCGGCTGTCCGCCAGCCCGCCGGCCGAAAGCAGCTCGCCGCCGAGCGCGCAGCACAGCTCCATCAGATCGTCCGGCCCCTCGCCCCGCAGCGTCCGCACCGCCTCGGCCACCTCCAGCGCGTTGCCCACGGCGCGGCCAAGCGGCTCGTCCATATCCGACACGAGCGCAACGACCTTCTTTCCGGCCGCGCGGCCGACCTTTACCATCCGTTCGGCCAGTTCAAACGCCTCCTGCTGCGTGTGCATGAACGCGCCGGAGCCGGTCTTCACGTCCAGCACGATCACGTCCGCGTTCGCCGCCAGCTTTTTCGACAGGATGGAGCTGACCATCAGCGGCTGGGACGACACCGTCCCGGTCACGTCGCGTAGCGCGTAGAGCTTTTTGTCCGCCGGGCACAGATTGCCCGTCTGGCCGATGATGGCGAAGCCCACGGAATTGACCGTCTGAACGAACTGCTCGCCCGTCAGCTCCACGGAAAAGCCCGGGATGCTCTCGAGCTTGTCGATCGTCCCGCCGGTGTGGCCGAGTCCGCGGCCGGACATCTTGGCCATCTTCACGCCGCAGGCGGCCAGCATCGGGCACAGCACAAGGCTCGTCTTGTCGCCCACGCCGCCGGTGGAGTGCTTGTCGCCCTTCAGCCCGTGTATCGCGGACAGGTCCATCACATCCCCGGAATCGCGCATGGCCAGCGTCAGATCGAGCGTTTCGCGCTCGCTCATGTCCTCGTAGCATATCGCCATGAGCATGGCCGACATCTGATAGTCGGGGATATCGCCGTTCGTGTAGCCGTTGATCATCCAGTATATCTCGTCCGTCGTCAGCTCTCCGCCGGCGCGTTTTTTCAGGATAAGATCGCTCATCAGCATGAAAAACACCTCTTTCGCGCCCATTATATCACAGCGGCGCGCGCGGTGCAAACGGCTAAAAATAATACGGCCGGCCGCCCATCCAGACCACATGGCGCGCCGTTTTTTCCGCCTTCGGCGCTCTCGGCGGCTCCGGCTCCGGCTCCTTCGCGGACGTCTCTCTCCGCGCGCCGCCCGCTTCCCGCTCCGCGCAGTATTCCGCCCCCTCCGGCAGCGCGCGCAGCGTGCGCGAAAGGCGCATGGCCCCGCGCCCGTCCGGCTCCGGGATGCCGAGATACACGCTGCCGCCGCGCCCGTATACCGACAGGCGCGCCACGCGCCCGAGATCGCCGAGCTGCGCCTCGGCGCGCCAGAACCGTCCCTGCTGCGAAAGCGACAGCGTGCCCGCCCGCTTCCCGTCTATAAAGATCGGCAGTTCCATAAAACCCCTCCCCGCCGCGTTGACCGGGGCCATACGGAAAAAGCCCCCGTTCATCACAGTGTATGAACGGGGGCCGGGGTTTAGGACATATTCAGCCCGAAGCTGACGGCCAGCGCGTCGTCCACGCGGCCCATCGTCGCGCCGTCCACCTTGCCCATACGCTCCCGCAGGCGCGATTTGTCCAGCGTGCGCACCTGCTCAAGCAGGATGACGCTGTCGCGGGACAGGCCGCTCGACGGCGCGGGGATCTCGATATGGGTCGGCAACCGCGCTTTTCCAAGCTGGCTGGTGATGGCTGCGGCGATGACCGTGGGGCTGTGCCGGTTGCCGGTGTCGTTCTGGACGATGAGCACGGGGCGTATGCCGCCCTGCTCGCTGCCCACGACCGGGCTTAGATCCGCGTAGTAAATATCTCCTCGTCTAACGGGATTTGTCATGTGAGCACCGCTTTCCGTGAATTGCGCCCGCTACATACTATGTACGGACTTGCTCTTATTCTCACGCAAAACGGCGCTTTTTATACATCGTCAGCCCCGGTACAGGCGCGGAACGCGCGGCGACAGGGCGCAGCACAGCTCATAATGGATGGTCCCGGCCTTTTCCGCCAGTTCGTCCAGGGGAATGTGCCCGCCGAACACCTCGGCCACATCGCCGGGGCGCACGTCCAGCCCCGTCACATCGGCCATGCACATGTCCATGCAGATGCGGCCGAGCTGACGGCAGCGGCGTCCGGCAATGAAAAAGTCGATCTTCCCGGACAGGACGCGGTGCAGCCCGTCGGCGTATCCGACGGGCACGACGGCGACGCGCATCGGCTCCGACGCCGTGAAGCGCCGGCCGTAGCTGATCGTATCGCCGGGGAAATGCTCCTCCACCGTGCTGATCCGACTGTAAAGCGACATGGCGGGACGCAGCTCGATGCCGCCGCGGTCGCCGCCGGGATACAGCCCGTACATGGCGACGCCCGGGCGCACCATATCCATGCAGGTTTCCGGAAACGAGATCATGGCCCCGGAGTTGGTGCAGTGGCGGATGGCAAAGGGCCGTCCGCTCTCCGCCTCCAGCCGCCCGACGGCGGCCCGGAAGCGGGCAAACTGTTCGCCCGTGAATTCCCTCTCCGGCTCCGGCGCGTCCGAAACGCAGAAATGCGTGAAAACGCCCTCCGTATCCAGCGTGCGGAGCGCCATAGCCTTCGCCGCGTCGTCCAGCCGGTCCCCGCCGAAGGCGCGGAAGCCCGTCCGCCCCATGCCGGTCTCCAGCTTCAGATGCACCCGAAGCCTCTTTCCCGTCCCGGCCAGCGCCGCGCTCAGCGCCTCGGCATAGGCAAGACTGCCCACCGCCTGCGTCGCATCCATGCGGACGAGCTCGCGGGCGTATTCCGGGGGCGTGACGCCCAGAATGAGCACCGGCGCCGTCACGCCCGCGGCACGCAGCTCGGCCAGCTCGTCGATGCAGGCGACGGCCAGATAGTCCACGCCCAGCGCCTCCAGCCGCTTTGCGACCGGCACGGCCCCGTGGCCGTAGGCGTTTGCCTTGACGACGCCGAGATAGCGGCATCCGGCCGGCAGCTTCGCACGCATGGCCTTCACATTATCCTCGATAGCGCCCAGGTCGATCTCCGCCCAGGTCCTCTTCTGCAAATCGTTCATATTCTTTCTCTTTTCTCCTTTGCCAGGGTATTGCTCGGCGCGCCGGCTAGTACAGCTCCCAGCCGGAGAACGCGCCGCTCATCACGACGTTCCCGTCCTCGCTGATCTCCGCGCACACCGGCGTTCCGCCGGCATCGAGCCACAGCGTCATGACCGCCCCGTCGTCCAGCCACAGCCGCGCCGCGAGATAATCGTCCTCGCGCCACAAAAGCTCCTCGTAGCCGTAGCGCATGGCCTTGAGCATGGCCGGCCCCGCCGTCACCGGCGTCAGTCCCGCGATCGTTCCGACGCCGAGACTGACGCCCTCGCAGCCAAGCTCCGTCCCGCTCGGCCCAACCGTGGCCGTGATGCCCGCGATGAGCTCCGGCTGCTCGACCGTGACGCGGCAGCGGTCCTGCTGCTGCTCCACGCGCAGAACGTAATCCGCGACCGTATCGCCGCCGTCGCAGTGCAGCGTCAGCTCGCAGGCGGCGTGCTCCGCGGCGCGCAGCGATTCCCGGAACGCCGAAAACTCGCTTTCAAGCTTTTCCTGCCGCCCGCAGCCCGCGAGCAGAAGCAGGGTCATCATCAGTGCGGAAAGCGCAGACTTCCGCATCGTTTCGCTCCTTCACCGATCCGTTTCCGTAATTTCAAGCTCCGCCTGCGGCAGAGCGCCGATGATATCCGAGGCCGCCAGCGCGTATTCGCCGAGCCGCCCGGCGGCCAGGTCGCCGGCGCGCGCGTGCAGCCAGCAGCCCGTCACGACCGCCCGCTCAAAATCGAGCTGGCCGAGCATGGCCGCGATCACGCCCGTCAGCACGTCGCCGCTGCCGCCCGTCGCCATGCCGGGGTTGCCGGCCTCGATGCGGTACAGCGCGCCGTCCGGAAAGGCCGCGAGCGTGCGGTGCCCCTTGAGTACCAGCGCACATCCGTGCGCCGCGGCATAGGCGCGCGCGTCGCGCTCCCGGTCGCCCGATCGACCCGGCCACAGGCGGGCAAATTCCCCCTCATGCGGCGTCAGCACGACCCTCGCCGCGCTCCGGTCGAGCAGCTCCTCCGACCCGGCCGCGGCCCAGAGGGCGTCCGCATCCAGCACGAGCGGCCCGCGCCACGACCCGAGCAGCCAGCGCACGAGCGCCGCCGTTGCCTCGCAGCGGCCAAGCCCCGGCCCCGCGGCGATCACATCCGCCCAGGCCGCCTCCGCGCGCAGTCTTTCCAGCGCCTCCGGCGCGATGCGTCCGTCTCCGTCCGCCGGGAGCGGAAAGGGCATGGCCTCGCTGTTTTTCACGGCGGACGCCGGCCAAACCGGCTCCGGCACGCCCAGGCGCACAAGCCCCGCGCCGGCGCGCACGGCCGCCGCGGCGCACAGGTTCGGCGCGCCGCTGTAGCCGACGCTCCCGCCGACGATCAGCAGCTTTCCGTAATCGCCCTTGTGGCTGTCGGCCCGGCGCTTCGGCAGACGAAACTGCCCCCGGACGGCGACGGCGCCGTCCCCGCTTTCATAATTTACGCGCTCCTTCCCGGGGATATGCCCCCCGCGCGGCGCGTTCTGTTCCGGCGGAAGCATCGTCCGCCCCCCTTTCCCGGACTCCCGTGCCTTTTCGGCCGCGGAAGCGTGTCTTTGGATAAATATTATAATATTCTGCTCCAAATTCGTCAAATTGCAAATTCGTCAAATTGATTGAAAAAAATTTAAGACTATGATATATATTAATTTCAGTGAAAGTTTTCTTGGTTTACAAGGAGAAATATTATGAGAGAAAAGCTGGAAAAGCTGCGCAGGGAAGCTCTCGCAGCCATCCGCGAGGCCGACGGCCTCGACGCGCTGGAGAATCTGCGCGTAAAGTATCTGGGAAAAAAAGGCGAGCTGACCGCGCTTTTGAAGCAGATGGGCAGTCTGTCGGCCGAGGAGCGTCCCGCCATGGGGCAGCTTGCCAACAAGCTGCGCGAGGAGATCGCCGCCTCTATGGAGGCCGAGCGCACGCTGCTGGCCGAAAAGGCCATGGAGTTCAGGCTCCGCGCGGAGAAGCTGGATGTGACCGTGCCGGGAACGCCGGTCCTGCAGGGCCATCAGCACCCGCTGAACATGGTTCTGGACGAGGCCAAGGAGATATTCATCGGCATGGGCTTCTCCATCGCCGAGGGCCCCGAGGTCGAGTGGTCGGAATACAACTTCACCAAGCTCAACACGCAGGAGGGCCATCCCGCGCGCGACCGGCAGGACACGTTTTATTTTGACGACGACGACCGCGTCTGCCTGCGCACGCAGACCAGTCCCGTGCAGGTCCATGTGATGGAAACGCAGCCGCTCCCCATCCGCATCATCTCCCCCGGCCGCGTTTACCGCAAGGACGAGGTGGACGCCACGCACAGCCCCATGTTCCATCAGCTCGAGGGTCTCGTCGTGGACGAGGGCATCACCTTCGGCGATCTCAAGGGCTGTCTGAACACGCTGGTCCAGCGCCTGTACGGCGAGGGCACGCACACCCGCTTCCGCCCGCACCACTTCCCCTTCACCGAGCCGAGCTGCGAGGTGGATGTGGAGTGCTTCGAGTGCCACGGCAAGGGCTGCCGCGTGTGCAAGGGCGAGGGCTGGATCGAGCTTCTCGGCGCCGGCATGGTGCACCCGAAGGTGCTGGCCGGCTGCGGCATCGACACCGACAAATACTCCGGCTTTGCCTTCGGCGTAGGCGTCGAGCGTATGTGCATGATGCGGCTGAACATCAGCGACATGAGACTGCTGTTTGAAAACGATACCCGTTTTCTCGAACAGTTTTAAGGAGGCGGCGGCATGAAGCTTTCAAGAGATTGGCTGAGCGACTTCACAAAGGTCGGCGTCAGCGACAAGGAATACATCGACAAGATGACCATGAGCGGCTCCAAGGTCGAGGGCTTTGAGCACACCGGCGACGGCATCTCCAACGTGCTGGTCGGGCGCGTGACCTTTATGAAGCGCCACCCCGACTCCGATCATATGTGGGTCTGCAAGGTGGACGTGGGCCAGAGCCGCGATCTGACCATCGTGACCGGCGCGCAGAACGTGTCCGTCGGCGACATGGTCCCCGCCGCCGTCGACGGCGCGACGCTGCCCGGAGGCAAGGAGATCCATACCGGCGTGCTGCGCGGCGTGACGAGCGAGGGCATGCTGTGCTCGCTCGGCGAGCTCGGTCTTGACCAGCACGACTATCCCTACGCCGTCATGGACGGCATCTTCATCCTGCAGGAGCCCTGCGAGGTCGGCGACGATATCCGCAAGGTCCTGGGCCTGGGCGACACCGTCGTGGAATTTGAGATCACGAACAACCGCCCCGACTGCCTGTCCATCATCGGCCTGGCCCGCGAAACGGCCGCGACCTTCGGCACGGAGCTGCAGCTGCACACGCCCGAGGTCAAGGGCTGCGGCGACGACATCCGCAACTATCTGTCCGTGCAGATCAACGAGCCGGGCCTGTGCCCGCGCTACACCGCGCGCATGGTCAAGAACATCCGCATCGCGCCATCCCCGGCGTGGCTGCGCCGCCGGCTGCGCGCCGTCGGCATCCGGCCGATCAACAACATCGTGGACATCACCAACTACGTCATGCAGGAATACGGCCAGCCCATGCACGCGTTCGATTACAGCTGCGTCGGCGGCGGAAAGATCATCGTGCGCCGCGCCGGGGCCGGCGAGAGCATCACGACCCTGGACGGCACGGACCGCCGGCTGACGGAGACCATGCTCGTCATCGCCGACGAGGAAAAGCCCATCGGCGTGGCCGGCGTGATGGGCGGTGGCAACTCCGAGATCGTGGACGACACGACCACCATCGTTTTCGAGTCGGCCAACTTCAACGGCACCTCCATCCGCAAAACCTCCATCGCCCTCGGCATGCGCACGGACGCTTCCTCCAAGTTTGAAAAGGGTCTCGACCCGGATGGCACCGTTCCCGCCGTGGAGCGCGCCTGCGAGCTGGTGGAGCTGCTCGGCGCCGGCGATGTGATCGACGGAACGATCGACGTCGTGGCCGAGGCCGCCTCCCCCGTGACCGTGCGGCTCGAGCCGGAGCGCGTCAACCGCCTGCTCGGCACGGAGCTTCCGCGCGAATACATGATCCAGGTCCTGGAGAAGCTTGGCTTTTCCATCCGCGGCGACATGATCGTCGTCCCCTCCTGGCGCAGCGACATTGAGCACTACGCCGACATCGCCGAGGAGGTCGCCCGCTTCTACGGCTACGACGTGATCGCGCCGACGATGTTCTCCGGCAGCGCCGTCATCGGCGGCTTCACGCCCAAGCAGATCTTCGACCGCCAGCTCACGGCCCGCTGCCGCGCGCTCGGCTTTGACGAAATACTGACCTACTCCTTCGGAAGCAAGTCCGCCTGGGACAAGATCCGCCTGCCGGCCGATTCCCCGCTGCGCGACGCCTTTGTCATCCAGAATCCGCTCGGCGAGGACAGCTCCGTCATGCGCACCACGCCGCTCGGCTCCATGCTCGACACCGTCTCCACCAACTTCAGCCGCCGGAATCTGTCCGCGCGCCTGTACGAGCTGGCGACGGTCTATCCCAAGAGCCGCGAGACCGGCAAGCTGGCCGACGAGCACGCGCTTCTGGCGCTGAGCATGTACGGCGACGGCTGTGACTTCTACACGCTCAAGGGCTGCGTGGAGGCCATCCTGACCGGCCAGCGCGTCGAGGGCGCGCGCTATGTCACGGAAAGCGGCAACCCCAGCTTCCACCCCGGCCGCTGCGCCAGCATCGTCGTCGACGGCGATACCGTCGGCGTCATCGGCCAGATACATCCGCTCGTCTGCGCGGCCTACGGCATCGGCGCCGACGTGTATTATGCCCAGCTGGACGTGCGCGTCCTGCGCGCCGTGCAGGCCCCGGAGCACAGCTATCAGCCGCTGCCCCGCTTCCCGGCGCTCAGCCGTGACATCGCCATCGTCTGCCGCGACGAGATCACCGCCGGCGATCTTGAGGACACCATCAGCGCCGCCGGCGGGCCGTATCTGGAAAGCTGCCGCCTGTTCGACGTCTACAAGGGCGAGCACGTCGCCGAGGGCTTCAAATCCGTCGCCTTCAGCCTTGTGCTGCGCGCGAAGGATCAGACGCTGACCGACGACCACGCCGACGAGACCGTCCGCGCCATTCTGGACGCGCTCAAGACAAAGTGGGACGCCGTTATCCGCTGAATACAGCCGTTTTCCCCGGTTGTAATGACAATGTAATAAAAATTTAATAATTCGTATCTTCCCTCGCGAAAAAAATTTGCTATAATTATGTGTGGATTGATGGGATACAAAGGAGGGGTTTATTATGGAAGAAACCACCCGCAAATTCAAAGTGCTTGACCACAGCGCCGAGATCCGGGAAGTGCTGTCGAGCGTTTATAATTCTCTGATCGTAAAGGGCTATAACCCGATCAACCAGATCGTAGGGTACATTCTTTCCGAAGACCCGACCTATATCACCAACTACAACAACGCCCGCACGCTGATCTGCCGGCTCGACCGCGACGATATCCTTCAGGAGCTGGTTTCGAGCTATCTGCAGACCAAGTAAAAAAGCGCTGAAAAACGGGCGCTTGCGCGCCCGTTTTTTTCTGCTTGACAAATGCGAAAAATGCGGTATAATACTCCTTGCGTTTAGCGGGATTGTGTAAAGGTAGCACAGCGGACTCTGACTCCGTATGTGAGGGTTCGAATCCTTCTCCCGCTGCCAGAAGCTCCGTATCCTTCGGGATGCGGAGCTTTTTTGATCGCCGGGAAAAAGTGCAGGGCGCATCCGATAGGCCGCTGTTTACGGCCGCATCCCCGGCGCATGGAAAGCCCTTGACAGAATGCCGCGCAGAAACTACACTGTATGTGCCGTCTTTCCGGAAACAGACAGGGCTGCTTTCCCGGCGGACGGCGCACGGCTTTCCGGACGTCTTTCAGAGGCGCGCGAAGCCCACAAAATAAAAGGAGATTTTTTTGAAGAAGAGTACTTTGACATCGGAGTGTGCGGGCTGACCGGGAGGTCCGGCAAATCCACACACGCCGCTCCTCCCGAAGCGTATGGACCATACATCTTCCGGAGGAATCAAAATGAACCGCGAAAACAAACGCAGGACCTTTGAAAAAGGCTACTACAAGACCCATGCCTGCACCGACAGCTTCACCTGCCGGGTCTGCGGCCGTCTCGTCACGCCGCAGAACGCCGGCAGCGACCACCGCAACCACTGCCCCAACTGCCTTTCCAGTCTCCATGTCGACGTTGAGCCCGGCGACCGGGCCTCCGATTGCGGCGGCATCATGGACCCGGTGGCCGTCTGGGTGCGCAGGGGCGGCGAATGGGCCATCATCCACCGCTGCCGCCGCTGCGGCGCTCTTTGCTCCAACCGCGTGGCCGCGGACGACAACCCCATGAAGCTCATGAGCATCGCCATGAAGCCGCTGTGCGAACCGCCGTTCCCGCTTGAGCGCATCGAGGAAATGACCGCGCTCATGGGCGGCGACGGACGCCTTCCCTGAACGGCACGGCGGGGGCGCGGCGCATAAATGCGCCGCGCCCCTCTTTTTTATCCGACGCCCTCATCCGCGCCCCCTCTGGCCTCCTTTCGTATTGACGGCCGGGCGGCCGGCCGCTATAATGGCGCCAGTCTTTCACGTCAGCGCCATGGATATACCGCGCCGCCGTGCGCCGTATATAACGCAGGATAAAAACGCAACGCACGCTCCTCGGAGCGTGCCAGAGCCGGTAGGTAGCCCGGCCGTCTGTGCCGCGCGGCACAGGTAAGTAACCCTCCCCTCCGGGTCGTCCGTTTCTGCGAAATCCAAAAATCAGGAGGGTTTCGTTTATGGACGAAAGAACCAGCAGGCTGACGGTGTTTTTTGAGGAACCGTTCTGGGTCGGCGTGTTCGAACGGATCGACGACAGCCGTCTTTCGGTCTGCAAGGTCACGTTCGGAGCAGAGCCGAAGGATCATGAGATTCTGGACTTTATTCTGAAAAACCACCGCCGGCTGAAGTTCAGTCCGTCTGTTGCCGCGACCGCGGAAAAGAAAGCGGCCAATCCCAAGCGTGCGCAGCGGCAGGCGCACCGCCAGGCCGCCCGCCCGGGCATCGGAACAAGCTCCCGCCAGGCCCTGCAGCTGCAGCGCGAGGAGACCAGGCTGACCAAAAAAGCGGCGAGCCGCGCGCAGCGGGACGCCGAAAAGCAGCGCCGGTTCGATCTCCGGCAGCAGAAACGAAAAGAGATGCATCTGGGCCGATAGCGTCCCGGTGTTTTTCTTATCCGCGCGGCAAATCTATAAAACAGACACAT
>CAKTQV010000011.1 GCA_934597255.1 uncultured Oscillospiraceae bacterium | reverse complement strand
AAAAGGCCCCACAATCCTTTTGAATTTACGCCCGCCCCCGGCGGGCGAGCCGTGTTTCCCGCGCCCGTTCTCCTCGGCAGGCGTTTGATCTGCTCGGGCGAAGTGAATCCGCCCGGCATAATTCAAAAGGCCCACAGGCCCTTTTGAATTTACGCCCGCCCCCGGCGGGCGAGCCGTGTTTCCCGCGCCCGTTCTCCTCGGGCAGAGGCTTGATCTGCTTTGATCTGCACGGGCGAAGTGAATCCGCCCGGCATAATTCAAAAGGCCCCACAATCCTTTTGAATTTACGCCCGCCCCCGGCGGGCGAGCCGTGTTTCCCGCGCCCGTTCTCCTCGGCAGGCGTTTGATCTGCTCGGGCGAAGTGAATCCGCCCGGCATAATTCAAAAGGCCCACAGGCCCTTTTGAATTTACGCCCGCCCCCGGCGGGCGAGCCGTGTTTCCCGCGCCCGTTCTCCTCGGCAGGCATTTGATCTGCCCGGGCGAAGTGAATCTGCCCGGCATAATTCAAAAGGCCCACAGACCCTTTTGAATTTACGCCCGCCCCCGGCGGGCGAGCCGTGTTTCCCGCGCCCGGTCTTCTCGGGCAGACATTTAATCTGCCCGGGCGGCGGTTCACCGGGCGGGCACGGCGGCGGACGGCCGCCGCCTTAACAGAGCATAGCACAGCGCGCGGGAAAAAGCTACGCAAAAAGCTATGAAATTCAAGGAAAAAACCCGCGAAAGCCTATTGATTTTTACATTCAAATATGATATCATGCACTTTACCTGCCGTCCGGACGGGTCGACTCGTTATGGCCGGAACAGGGAGGCAATTTAACAAGGAGGTGCCGAAAACATGGCAGCTGACGCAAGGATCAAGGTCACGCTTCGCTGCAGCGAGTGCAAGCAGAGGAACTACAACACGTTCAAGAACAAGAAAAACACCACGGAAAAGCTTGAGCTGAAAAAGTACTGCCCCTTCTGCCGCAAGCACACACTGCATCAGGAAACGAAATAAGGAGGCAAGGTAAAATGGCAGACGAAAAGAAGAAAGCCGCCCCTGCCCCCACCGCGAAGGTAGCCGTCAAGAAGACCAACGAAAAGCTCGGCTTTTTCGCCCGGATCAAAAAGTGGTTCCGGGAGATGAAGAGCGAGCTGAAAAAGGTCGTCTGGCCCACCGCCAAGCAGACCACCAACAGCACGATCGTCGCGGTCGTGGTGATGGTCGGCGCGGCGATCGTTCTCTGGGCTTTCGACACCGCCGCGGACGCGGCCGTCAAGGCTCTGATCAATATCTTCTAAAATGGCAGATACGGCTAAATGGTATGTGGTCCACACATACTCCGGATACGAAAACACCGTCGCCGCGTCGATCATGAAATCGGCGGAAAACCGTCACATGGAGGATCTCATCTTTGAGGTCCGCATCCCGACGGAGACCGTGACCGAGCATACCGACAACGGGGACAAGACCGTCGAGCGCAAGCTCTTCCCGGGCTATGTGATCGTCAAGATGATCATGACGGACGAGTCGTGGCATCTCGTGCGCAACGCCCGCGGCTCCACCGGCTTCGTGGCCATGGACGGCAAGCCCGTCCCGCTGTCGGAGCAGGAGGTCGTGGATATGGGCGTGGAGCGCCATGAGATCGTCATGGAGTACGGCGTCGGCGACACCGTGAAGGTGACGGACGGCCCGCTGGACGGCTTTTTCGGCACCGTTGAGGAGCTGGAGCCGGACAAGGATCGCGTTCGCGTCGTCGTGTCCATGTTCGGGCGCGAGACGCCGGTCGATCTGGAGCTTGACCAGGTCGAGCCGATCAAGGAAGACTGATTTTTATCACCCTCTATTTTTTACAGAGGAACTTGAGGAGATAGTAAAATGTCACAGAAAGTAGTTGGATACGTTAGATTCCAGGTGCCCGCCGGCAAGGCGACCCCGGCGCCCCCCGTGGGCCCGGCGCTTGGCCAGTACGGCATCAACATCGGCCAGTTCACCAAGGACTTCAACGAGCGCACCAAAGCCGATATGGGCATGATGATTCCCGTGGTCATCACCGTTTACTCGGACCGCAGCTTCAGCTTCATCACCAAGACGCCCCCCGCCGCCCTGCTGATCAAGAAAGCCTGCGGCCTGGAGAAGGCCTCCGGCGTCCCCCAGCGCGACAAAGTCGCCACCATCTCCAAGGAAGACGTTCGCAAGATCGCCGAGACCAAGATGCGCGACCTCAACTGCACGGACATTGAGTCCGCTATGAGCATGATCGCCGGCACCTGCCGGTCCATGGGCGTCATCGTCGGCGACTGACACGCCCCGTGTGGGAGGAAAACTTCCGCTAACCACATTATTTGGAGGAAATTTGAATGTTCAGAGGTAAAAATTATAAGGAGAGCGCCAAGCTCTTTGACAAGAATACCGTTTACGATCCCCAGGAAGCCTTCGATCTCGTCTGCAAGACCAGCAAGGCCAAGTTTGACGAGACCGTCGAGCTGCATGTGAAGCTGGGCGTCGACGGCCGCCACGCCGACCAGCAGGTCCGCGGCGCCATCGTTCTGCCCCACGGCACCGGCAAGACCCGCACCGTGCTTGTGTTCTGCAAGCCCGAGCGCGAGGAAGAGGCCAGAGCCGCCGGCGCCGACTTTGTCGGCGGACAGGATCTCGTGCAGAAGATCCAGGGCGAGAACTGGTTCGGCTTCGACGTCGTTATCGCCACTCCCGACATGATGGGCGTGGTCGGCCGTCTCGGTAAAGTCCTCGGCCCGAAGGGCCTCATGCCCTCCCCCAAGGCCGGCACCGTGACCCCCAACCTCACGCAGGCCATCAACGAGGTCAAGGCCGGTAAGATCGAGTACCGTCTCGACAAGTCCAACATCATCCACTGCCCCATCGGCAAGGTCAGCTTCGGCGCGGAGAAGCTGCAGGAGAACTACGACGCGCTCATCGGCGCGATCATCAAGGCCAAGCCCGCCACCGCGAAGGGCCAGTATATCCGCAGCTGCGTTACCGCCGCCACCATGGGCCCCGGCATCAAGGTCAACGCGCAGAAGAATATGTAATTTTCCATCCGCGCAACACGAACGGCACAGGCTCGTCCTGTGCCGTTCGGCCGTTTATCCGGAAGGCCCTGCGCCGGCCGCGCGCGGCGGGTCCTCCGGGGAAAATTTCCGCGCTTATCCGGTTGACGAAGCCGGACTTATCCTGTAAAATCAATACAGTTATTCTGTCGCACAGGGTCGGGCGGCCGCGGCCGCGCGCCCTTTGCTTTTGAGAGGGGTTTTTATCATGGAAAGCGCAACCGCCGTCCGGCTCCCGCAGCCGGCCGCCGCCGGCGCAAAGCCGCGCTGGTACCGCGCGGACAACATCCGCTGGCTTCTTCTGTTCAACGTCATCTGCGAGCACATGCTCACTCAGACCGGCTGCACCGTCAACGGCGCCATGGAGCTGGTGGTCGTGTGGTCGCGCATGATCACGATGCCGGGCTTCTGCTTCCTGTCCGGCTATTTTTCCAAAAAGACCGACAAGTGCTACACCACGGCCATCGGGGAATTCCTCATCCCCTATCTGATCTTCAACGGGCTGTTCGTGCTCGTTTTCGGCAGCGGCACGCCGGATTTCTTCACGCCGACCTTCCTGTACTGGTATCTCATGTGCATGTTCTTCTGGAAGATCTTCATCCGCGCGCTGACAAAGGTGAAATTCATCCTCCCGATCTCCTTCGCCGTGGCGCTGCTGGTCGGCATCTATGCGGACGTGGGCGAGTTTCTTTCCCTCAGCCGCACGCTGGTGTTCCTGCCCTACTTCCTCGCCGGCTATTTCATGAGCCGCGAGCAGATCGCAAAGCTGGAAAAGCTGCCGAAGCTCCCGGTGCTCCTTGTGACGCTCGTGGTCATGGGCTTCTGGGGCTGGCTCAACCTCCGCTACGCCGACGGCAGCGGCTCGACCGGACTTCTGGAGGCGTTCAGCATCGGCGGCGGCCGCGAGCGCCAGGTGCTGGCCGGCCACGTTTACGACATCGACTTCTATTACAACTGGCAGGGCTACGGCTACTACGGCTTCTGGGATTCCGCCGTTCTCGGCCCGATGTGGCAGGGGCTCATCATGCGCGCGGCGGGCTATGTGGTCTCCGGCGTTCTGATCGTGGCGTTTTTCAATCTCGTGCCCGACCGCGAGCTGCCGCTGATCACGGGCGGCGGCCGGCGCACCATGCCCCCGTACCTGCTGCACGCGTACATCATCATGAACATCCGCTATCTGCTTGCGTTCGTCCCGGCGCTCGACCAGTGGTATATCATGCTCCCGGCCTCGGTGATCCTGGCCGTGGTCATGATGTGGCTGCTGGGGCTGTCGCCGATCAACGACCTGTACAACGACTTTGTCAAGCTCCTCCGCCGGCTCCTCATCCGCGAGGAAAAGGCCGCCTGAAAACCCATTGCGATCCCGAAACGCCGGAGGCGACCGCCTCCGGCGTTTTTCCGCAGGAAAATGGATAATTTGTAAACTTTCTGTTTCCGGGGGATTAAGAATTGTTTTCAGCCGCGCTTGGTGCTATTATATAAAATTGTGAAATATCGGGTTTTTGTTCCGCATGGGAGGCTGTATATGCTCTGGGAAAAGCTGAAAAAGGCAGCGGGCTCGGCGTCATTGCGCGCCTATCTCCGGCGTCTGGCCGTCATGGCCGCGCCGGCGTTCCTGCTGATGTTCATCACACTGTTTTTCGGTCCGCTGGACATCGTAAATACAAACCAGCAATACCTAACCTTTGCCGCGGGGCGGCTGTTCTGGCCGCTGCTGGGGCTCACGCTGGCGGGCACGCTGGTTTTGGCCGCGCTTCTGGCGCTGCTGCGCGGGCGCGGCTTCGGCGCGGCGCTCGGCGTCGTGTTCGCGCTGGCCGTCATGGTCTATCTGCAGGGCTCCGTGCTGGACGGAAAGCTGGCCAGTCTGGACGGCTCGGACTTCCGCTGGCAGGACGACGCGCCGGCCGCGTGGCGGAATCTGGCGCTGTGGCTGGGCGCGGCCGCCGTATGCGGCGTGCTGGGCGCGCTGCTGGAAAAGAAGGCGACGGCCGTGGTCGCGATCGCCTGCGGCGCGCTGTTTCTCGGCCAGCTCGTGTCGCTGATCGCCGTCTGGGTGCCGGAGGACAAGAGCAGCCCGAACTATCAGCTCTCCGGCGACGAGGAGCTGGTCCTGTCGAAGAACAGGAACATCATCGTCATCACGCTCGACCAGATGAGCCCGCTCATCTTTGAACAGGTGCTTGAGCTTGACCCGGACGTGGAGAACACCTTCCGGGATTTCGTCTACTACGACAACATGTCCTCGGCCTATTCGTTCACGTTCCCGTCCATGTGCTTCCTGCTGACCGGGCAGCACTTTGACGCCAGCGTCCCGACGGCGGAATACGTCTACAACGCCTGGCACAGCGACGGCTGCGAAAGCTTTTACGACGCGCTGCACCGCCGCGGCTATACCGCGCGGGCCTACGTCGAATCGAACTACGCGGCGCTGACGGCGGAGAACATGATCGGCAAGCTCGACAACGTGGTCAAGGCCGGCGGGCTGATCGTGCGCTGGCCTCTGCTGAAAAGCACGATCGCCATGAGCCTGTACCGCTATTTCCCCACCATGCTGAAAAACGATTTCTGCGTCTCCACGGGGCAGGTCGTGGACATGGCGGAGTACCGCGGCGTCGGCAAGGTGCGCATCAACTACGACTTTTATCCCGCCGTGCGCGACGAGGGACTTGAGGCCGGGCAGGACGAGAACTGCTTCGTCTGGTATCACCTGCAGGGCGCGCACTTCCCCTTCACGGTCGATTACGACGGCGAGCTGATCTGGCCGGAGGCGGAGGAGACCGAGGAGAACCGTCTCAACCAGCTGCACGGCTACATGGTCGCGCTGCGGGAATATTTTGACCAGCTTAAGGCGCTCGGCCTGTACGACGACGCGACGATCATCGTCTCCGCCGACCACGGCTATTTCGAGTGCTTCCAGGCCGCCTTCCTCATCAAGACCCCCGGCCAGAGCTTCGAGACCATGCAGGTGACCAGCGCGCCCGTGGCGCAGGAGGACATCATGCCCACGCTGCTCTGGGCCGCCGGCGAGGACTATTCCGACTACGGCACGACGGTCTTCGACTGGAGCGAGGGCGACACGCGCGTGCGCACGACCTCGGTGTGGGGCTATGTGCGCGGCTACCCGGACGTGCCCTGGATCGGCAACGTGGACCAGTGGGACGCCGAGGCCAACGGCTTCGACCGCTACAACGTGTTCGGCGTGTTCCACTACGTCGGCGACCGCGACACCATTTTGCAGATGGAGCGCGACTGGTATTACCAGGGCCGCGCGGCGGAGATACTGCCGCTGTACGACTCCTTCTATTGATGGCCGGCGGCGCTGTGCCGCGGCGAACAGGGGGCGCACCCCGGAAAGGGAGGACTGGATATGAAAAATGCGTATTCGGAAAAGAGCGTGAAGGGCTGGCTGTCCCGGGCGCTGCTGGCGGCGGCGCCGGCGGGGCTGCTGGCGTTCACGGTCGTTTTCGTCGGCCCGCTGGACATTCTCAACTCCAACCGGGCCTATGTGCCGTTTTCGGCCGGAAAGCTGGCGCTGCCGCTGCTGGGCGTGACGCTGCTGGTCACGCTGGCGCTGGCCGCGCTGCTGGCGCTGGCGCGCGGACGGGCTTACAAGGCGCTGCTCGGCGCACTGTTCGGCGCGGCGCTGATGCTGTATCTGCAGGGCCTGCTGCTCAACGGCCATCTGGCCTCGCTGGACGGCTCGGCCTTTGACTGGCGCGACGACGCGGCAGGCGCCATCGGGAATCTGGCGATCTGGATCGCCGCCGTCGCCGCCTGCGCGGTCTTGTCGGCGCTGTTTTTCGACACGGCGCGGCTTGGCGTTCTCGTTTTGTGCGCCGCGGCCTTCGTCAGCCAGAGCGCGGGGCTCATCGCCGCGTGGCAGCCGGCGGACGAGAGTCTGAACTACCAGCTGGACGGCAGCCGCCAGATGGAGCTTTCGAGCCGCAGCAACTTCATCGTCATCACCTTCGACCAGATGAGCCCGCTCGTGTTCGAGCAGGCCATCGCGGACGATCCGCAGATGCAGGAGAGTCTGAAGGACTTTGAATACTTCAACAATATGTCCGCCGAATACAGCCTCACGTTCCCCTCGCTGTGCTTTCTGATGACCCACGAGCGCTACGACACGACGAAGCCGACGCTGGACTATTTCGACCGGGCCTGGTCGTCGGACGGCTGTGAACGCTTCTACGACACGCTGCACCGGCAGAACTACGAGGTCAAGATGTGCGTGGAGGCCAACTACGCCGCCTACGACGCGGCGCATATGCTCGGCAAGGCGGACAACGTGGTCGAGGCCGGCGCGCTGCGCGTGAACGGGCGGCTGATCGCCGACGTGCTGGAGCTGAGCCTGTTCCGCTACTGCCCCGTCATGCTCAAGACGCCCTTCTGCATCTCCACCGGGCAGGTCGCCGCCGACGCGCACTATGAAAACGTCGAGCCGCTGCGCCTGGCCGCCGATTACTACGACGCCGTGAAGGAGGGCGTGACGACGCAGGACGAGAAAAACTGCTTCGCCTGGTATCACGTGGACGGCGCGCACTTCCCCTTCACCGTCGGCTACGACGGCCTCCCCCTCGGCTATGAGGCGGAGGAGACCACGGAAAACCGCGTCGCACAGCTTCACGGCTATCTGCTGGCCGCGGTGGATTTCCTCGACCAGCTCAAGGCGCTCGGCCTGTACGACGACGCGACGATCATCCTCTCGGCCGACCACGGCTTTTACGACTGCTTCCAGGCCGCGTTCCTCATCAAGCAGCCGGGCCAGAGCTTTGAGACCATGAAGGTGAACGCCGCCCCGGTCGCGCAGGAGGATATCATGGCGACGATCCTGTACAGTCTCGGCGAGGAGCCTTCCGACTACGGCACGACCGTTTACGACTGGTCCGAGGGCGACAGCCGCGACCGCTCCACGAATATCTGGATCTATCTGGACGGCTACCCCGAAGCGCCGTGGATCGGCAACATCAACCAGTGGGAGACCGTGGCGCACGGAATGAACCGCTACAACGTGTTCGGCGTTCTCAACTACAACGGCGACCGCGAGGCGCTGTGGGAAAAGGAACTTCTTCTTTATTACAGCCACACGGCGGACGAGATCCTTCCGCTGTATGATTCTTTCTATTGACGGGGTAATGGGCCGCTATGATTGATTTTCTGGCCGGGATATTCTGGTATCTGATGGAGCTGTGCCACGCGCTCGTGGACAGTTATTTCTGGGACATCGTCCTGTTCACGCTGATCACAAAGATCCTTCTGCTGCCGGTGAGCCTCTGGACGAACCGCAACGGACTGAAGATGGTTTCCGTCATGCCGGCCGTCAACCGCATCAAGGCAGAGTTTTACGGCGACCGCGAGCGCATCGGCGACGAGCAGGCCGCCATGTACAAAAAGGAGCGCTATCACCCCTTCCTGACCATGGTGCCGCTGGCGATCCAGCTCATCATCCTCATGGGGATGATCGGCGTGATCCACATGGTAACGGACACAGGTCTGGCGCCGTCGCTCGGCCTTGTCCCGGTGAAGGACGGCGGCTGGACGTGGATCATGCCGCTGCTGGCCGGCGGAGCGGCCGTGGTCCTCAGCTTTGCGCAAAACCGCTTCAACCCCCTTCAGCGCGAGCAGAGCCGCGCCGAGCAGTGGGCCTCGAACGGACTTTCCATCGCCATCAGCCTCATCCTCGGCGCGTTCGTGTCCGTGGGCGTGGCCGTATACTGGATATGCTCCAATCTTTTCACCGTGTTCGTGCAGCTGGCGTGCAATCTCATCGAGCCGCCGGCGAAATACGTGGACTACGACGCGCTGCGCGAGAGCCGCGAGGCGCTGGAAAAGCTGGACGCCGTGGGCGGGAAGACCGTTTCCCGGGAGGATAAAAAGCGCGAGAAGGCCGATTACAAGGCCTTTTTCAAGGTCGCCAACAAGCACATCGTCTTTTATTCCGAGTCCTCCGGCTTTTACAAATACTTTGAAAACATCATCGCGGAGCTGCTGCGCTGCACGAACATCGTCATCCACTACGTCACGAGCGACCCGGACGACCAGATCTTCGCACTGGCGCAGACGCAGCCGCGCATCCGCCCGTATTACATCGGCGAGAAAAAGCTCATCACACTGTTCATCCGCATGGACGCCGACATCGTCGTGATGACCGTGCCGGATCTGGAGACCTATCATCTCAAGCGCAGCCGCGCCCGCCGGGACGTGGAATACGTCTATGTGTTCCATGGAATGTTCACGGGCCTTTCCACGCTGCGCGCCGGCGCGCTCGACCACTTCGACACCCTTCTGACACCCGCGCCCGGCTTTGAGGACGAGATGCGCGCGTGGAACCGGCAGCACGGTCTGCCCGACCAGCGCATGGTCCCCTGCGGCTACGGCGTGATCGACAACATGGCCGCCCAGTATGAGCGCATGGAAAAGACGGAAAACCCCGTCAAGCGGGTGCTCATCGCCCCGTCGTGGCAGCCGGACAACGTCATGGAGCTGTCGCTGCACGATCTGGCGGAGCCGCTGCTGGCGGCGGGCTGGGACGTCACGGTCCGGCCGCACCCGCAGTATCTGCGCCGCTTCCCCGGCAAAATGGAGGCGCTGATCGAATCGTGCCGCGATTACGACGGCGAGCACTTCCGCTTCCAGATGGGCTTTTCCTCCAACGAGACCGTGTTCGCCTCCGATCTTCTCGTGACGGACTGGTCGAACATCGGCTACGAGTTCGCGCTGGCGACGAAGAAGCCCGTCCTGTTCGTCAACACGCCCCGCAAGATGGTCAACGACGAATGGACCGAGGAGGACATCCGCAAATACTCCACGGACGCCGCCATCCGCGATATCATCGGCGCGGCGCTGGAGCCGGCGCAGGTGCGCGAAAAGGCCGCGGAA
Source organism: uncultured Oscillospiraceae bacterium (assembly GCA_934597255.1). Classification (GTDB taxonomy): domain Bacteria; phylum Bacillota; class Clostridia; order Oscillospirales; family Oscillospiraceae; genus CAJOIG01. Next base: position 50,891 of record CAKTQV010000011.1, on the reverse strand, counting down.
ACGGCCGCCATGCTGCTTGAAAAGCGCGGCGAATACGCGCAGGTCATCGAAAACGTGCGCCGGACGCGCCTGTATCATTTCGGCGAGAGCGGCAAATACGGCGCGCAGTATCTCATCGACCGCATGGTCGAAAACGCGAAAAAGAAACAGCAAGGGAGCTGAGCTGCATGATCATCCACTGCGACAACCGCTATATCCCCGCCGTCCGGGACTATCTCGGCCCGGACCGCGTTCTGTGCTTTTATCTGTACATGGACATGATGCAGTACGGTGCGGAAAACGAGAACATGGATCTGTGGCTGTGCGACGACGGCGGCATCCGCGCCGTGTTCTACCGCTATCACGACGCGATCCATATGTTTTCCCGCGGCGGCTGGCCGCAGGCGGAGGTGGAGGACTTCTTCCGCCGCCATCCGGCCAAGGTCGTGTCCATGTCGGAGGAGGACGCCCGGACGCTCGCCCCGCTTTTCCCCGGCTATGGTCTGGAGCTGTCCCACGTCATCACGGCCACAAAGACCATGACCGGACGCGAGGATCTGGATATCCGCCCGGCCGGACGCGAGGACGCCGGCGCGATCGCCGCGCTGATGATGCGCGACGCGACCTACAACACGGTCTACAACTACGACGAACTGTACGAGCAGACGATCGAACGGCTTGAGAGCGGCTTCGGCCGCCTGTTCGTCATCCGGCGGGATGGGCGCGTCATCGCCACCAACTGCACCGCCGCAGAGACCGAAGACATGGCCGTCATCTCCGGGCTCGTCACCGACCCGGCCGAGCGCGGACAGGGACTCGGCCGCGCCATCACGGCGTACACCTGGAATCTGGTGCGCAGCGAGGGGAAAATGGGCCTGGCGCACCTCGCCTGCGACAACGACAACACCGTCCGCCTGCACCGGCAGATGGGCTACGATTTCCTCGGCGTACGCGCGCGCTTTCTCAAGGAACAATAAGGCAGCCGCGGCATCTTGCAAATCGCGGCGATCGATGCTATAATTTTTCCGATATTTGTTTACCAGAGGAGAGAATGAAATGAAGAAGATCCTGATCCCGGTCTATACCGCCTGCGCCGCCGTTGTGCTGGCCGCCCCCGCCTTCGCCTATGTCGACCCCTCCGTGACCACCGCGCTCCTGTCGGCCATCGTGGCCGCCGTCGTGGCCGTGGGCGCGACGGTCGGCGTGCTCGTGCGCAAGGCGAAGAAAAAGGCGCAGCAGGTCCTCAACATCGACGAAAACGCTAACAAGATCGTCGAGGATGAGATCGTCGTCAGCGCCGCACCGGTGGCCGCCGAGGACAAGACCGAGGAGACCGCCGAGGCGAAATAAGCCCGCTTTACGCAGCAAAAAAGGAGAGCCGTCCGGCTCTCCTTTTTTTATCGGATCAGAGGATCACTCCTCGTCCTCGTCGCGGGTCTCGAGACTGATCTCCTCGATGTCCTCCGGCTCAAACTCAAGCTTTGCGCCGCAGTTGGGGCAGCTGATGCTGCCGGAATCGAGCGTGTCCTCGTCGAAGCAGATGCTGTCGCCGCACTCGGGGCAGGTCACCTCGTAGCACAGCTCGTCGTCCTCGTCGCCGCAGCACTCGCATTCGTCCTCGTCGTCCTCGTCCCACTCTTCGTAAACGACGTTTTCAAGGTCCTCCAGATCGTCGCTGACGGCGTCAAGGCCCTCGTTGAGCTCTTCGACGGAGGCGTCCAGATCGTCCACGTCCAGCGACAGATCCTCCAGAATGTCCAGGATCTGCGCAAGGATCTTGCTCTCCTTGGAATCGCCGCCGGCCAGGCCGAAGCCTTCGACCAGCCCTTTCAGATACGCTACCTTTTCGGAAGTTGTCATTGCTGTGACCTCCTGTTTCAAATTGGGCTTCAGCCCTTGGCGCGCCCGAGATACTCGCCCGTCCGGGTGTCGATGTCGATGCGCTCGCCCGGCTCGATGAACAGCGGCACCTTCACCTCCGCTCCGGTCTCAACCGTGGCGGGCTTGGTGGCGTTGGTGGCCGTGTTGCCGGCAAAGCCGGGGTCCGTCTCCGTGATCTCCAGCGTCACGATGTTGGGCGCTTCGACGCTGAACACGCTGTCCTTGTACGAGGAGATGGTGCACACCACGTTCTCCTTGACGAAGCGGAAGCCGTCGGAAAGGACGGACTTGTCCACGGGCATCAGCTCATAGGTCTCCGGGTCCATGAAGTAGTACAGATCGCCGTCGCAGTAGCTGTACTCCATGTTCTTGCGGTCGACGCGCGCGGTCTCGAACTTGTCGGACGGGTTAAAAGAGGTCTCGACCACAGCGCCGGTGATGACGTTTTTCATCTTCGTGCGCACAAAGGCCGCGCCCTTGCCGGGCTTGACGTGCTGGAACTCGACGACCTGCATGACCTTTCCGTCCATTTCAAAGGTCACTCCGTTGCGGAAATCGCCTGCAACAATAGGCATATTTATGTCCTCCAAACGTGATTTATTTTCCAACAAAAAATAATACTATAAAATCATATATTTGGCAAGCTTTTTTGCCTCAGAGGATCAGAAGCTCCTTCGGTGCCTCGGTGATGTCGGTGCAGCCGTCGCCGTGCAGGAACAGCACGTCCTCGATGCGCACGCCGAAGCAGCCGGGGATGTAAATGCCGGGCTCGGCGGAGATGACGGCGCGGTCGGGCATGGGCTGATCGTTGCGCGGCGCGGCGTTGGGCGCCTCGTGGATCTCAAGGCCCAGGCTGTGGCCGAAGCTGTGGCCGAAATACCTGCCGTAGCCGGCGTCCTCGATGACCTGGCGGGCGGCGGCGTCGATCTCGCGGCCGGTCGCGCCGGGGCGCGCCGCCTCGATGCCGGCCAGTTGCGCGCGCAGCACCGTGTCGTACACGCGGCGCATCTCGTCGGTAACGCTGCCGATGGCGACGGTGCGGGTCGTATCGGAGCAGTAGCCGTTGTACTTGGTCCCGAAGTCCATGGTCACAAAATCGCCGGGCTGGATGATCTTGTCGCCGGGCACGCCGTGGGGCATGCTCGTCTTGGAGCCGGTGACGACGATGGGGTCGAAGGAATTGGCCTCGCCGCCGAATTTGTACAGCCGGTAAACCAGCTCCGCCGCCAGCTCCTTTTCCGTCATGCCGGGGCGGATGATGCCGAGCAGATCGTCCAGCGCCTTTTCGGCGATGCGCTGCACGGCGATGAGCGACTCAAGCTCCTCGTCCGACTTTGACTGGCGGAGCCCGGCGATGATGGACGCGGCGTTCTGCAGCGTCACGCCCAGATCGCTCTCCATCTGCTGCCATTGCCGGCGGCTCATGCGGTCTTCCTCCGCGCCCACGGCCGAGAAGGCGTTTTCGGCGAAAATATGGCCGGCCAGCGTCTTGAACGGCGTGCCGGAGGACGCCGACAGGATCTCCATGCCGCGCACCGTCTGGCGCGCGGCCTCCTCATAGCGGCTGTCCGTGATGAGCCACGCCTTCTCGCGGCCGATGATGGCCGCGCCGTCGTCGATATGGAAGCCCGCGGCGTAGCGGATGGTGATGGGGTCGGTGAGCAGCAGCGCGTCAAGCCCGCCGAGGTTCTGCTGAATTTTCTTTACATTGGTCATTTTTGAATCACTCCACAATATTGATATCTTCTCCGGTCCAGGGGCCGGCATAGGAAACGCCTTCAAAAACGGCGTCTTCGCCGTTCATGGTTATGCGCACGCCGCGCGCCTCGCCAAGGGCCAGCACCGTGGCGGCCAGGCTTTTGACGGCCGCCTCCCGCTCGTCGGGACCGAGGGAGGCGAAGAAGCTCTCGCTCACGTCGATCACGCGCATCCGGCCCAGCACGGAGCTCGACAGGATCGTGCCCGCGCCGAAGAACAGCCTCGGCAGCCCCGGCTCGTCCGACTCGGCCAGCGCCGCGATCAGCGCGTCCGTTTCGTTTTCATACGAGCCGGAATCGACCGCGCAGGGTACGGCGGTGAAGCTCTCCAGCCCCGGCAGCGCCAGATACAGCGCCGCGTCCAGCTCGCCCTTGGCCGCCGACGGCGGCCCGACCGCGGCCTTGAGGAAGCCCAGCGGCTCGGCCAGCGAGCGATAGACGTAGGTATCCACCGCCTCGCCCCGGTACAGGATCTGCACGCTGTCCACATCCGACAGCGCCGTCAGGGAGTTGACGATCGACCAGATCGCCAGCCGCTCGCCCAGCGCCGTTTCGGGCCGGTTTTCCCAAAAGCCCCCGTCGAGATCGACGGTGCACACGCCGCCCTCCGTGCGGCAGGACAAAAGCTCCGTTCCCTCGGGGATGGCCGAGCGCAGCTCCGTGTCGTTCGGGCCGCGCAGCAGCTCCTCCATGACGTAGCGCTCCAGATAGCTGTCCTCGTCAAGGGAGAGGCTGTGGTATTCGCTGGTGAGCCAGCGGCCGTCCGCGCTGGCGAAATACAGGCGCAGCCGCCGCGTATAGGGATCGGAGTCCGTGTCCTGCAGGAGCACGTCCTCCGGGTCGAGCCCGTGGAACAGCGTCTCGCCCCCCGCCGTTATGCTCACGGCATCCACCTCGTCGAGCTGGCACAGCGTCAGCACGGCGGCAAAGGCCGCGGCGCTGCGCTCCATGGCCGGCGCCTGCAGAAATTCCTCCGACAGCTCCAGTGTCACAAGACCGCGCTGGCTCGTCCAGGACAGGAGCTCCGTCCCCTCCGGCAGCGCCCGGCGCAGCCCGTCGGCACGCGCCGGCGTCAGAAACAGCGCCAGCGCTTCCTCCACGCCGGCCTGTGTGCCGCCGGACAGCGGCAGCGTTTCGGCCTGGAGCAGATCGCCGGCCTGCCGCCCGGTATACACGCGCCATACGGCCATGCTGTCGGCGCCCGACGCCGTCGGACGGGAGCGGACGCAGCTGGACAGAAGCGCGCCCGCCAGCAGAAACAGCCCGAGCGCCGCGGCAAGCGTTTTCTTCATCCGCGCGCCTCCTTTTCCGCGTAATACGGGAACGTGACGGTAAAGCGGGTGCCGTTCGGCTGGCGGCGCGCCGCCTCCACGCTGCCGCCGTTGGCCTCCACGGCGTCGTGAACGATGGACAGGCCGAGCCCGCTGCCGCCGGACGCGCGCGAGCGCGCCTTGTCCACGCGGTAGAAGCGCTCGAACACGGACTGCAGATCCTCCTCCGGGATACCGATGCCGGTATCCTCCACCGTGAAGCGGACGACCGCCTCCTGCCGGCGCAGCGTCAGCCGGACGCTGCCGCCGGACAGATTGTACTTGATCCCGTTTTCCATGAGATTGAAAATGATCTGGTAAAGATCGTCCGCCGAGGCCAGCACCGTGCAGCCGGCGGCCAGGTCCGTGACGATGGATACGTTCTGCGCGTCGGCCAGCGGCTGCAGCAGATGCATCGTCCGCCGCGCGACCTCCGCCACGTCCACGAGCCCGCGCCGCGTCTGCGTGGCGCCGGCGTCCAGCTTCGTCAGACACATGAGCTTTTCCGTCGTCCTCTGCAGCCGCTCGGCCTCCGAGCCGATGTCCGAGGCGAACTCCCGCATGGTCGCCGGGTCCATCTCGCCGGACTGCGTGATGGAATCGGACAGCAGTCGGATGGCCGCCAGCGGCGTGCGCAGCTCGTGGCTGGCGTCGGAAACGAAGCGGCGGCGCGCCTCCTCCGTGGCCTCCAGCCGGCCCGTGAGCACGTTGAACTCCTCCGACAGCTCCGTCACCTCGTCCGAGCCCTGCACCTTGATGCGGTAGGCGTAGTCGCCGCTCTCCACGACCCGCACCGCCGCGGCCAGGCGCTTGATGCGCCGCGTCAGCGTGGTGGCCAGGACCGCCATCAGCAGCAGCCCCAGGCCTCCGACCGCCAGCGACGTGTTCCGCAGATTCCGCTGCAGCCCCGTGATGTAGCCGCCCTGTTCGGCGTCGTATTCATACAGGTACACGGCCCCCATGACGGCGCCGGCCGGCGACACGACCGGCATGGCCGCGCGGCTGGTGAAAACGCCGGCCGTGTAGGCGTAGGCCGAAACGGCGTTGCCGGAGAGCGCGTCCGCGATCTCCTTCAGCAGCGCCCAGCGCCCCACGGCGCTGTCCTCGGCGGAGGAATCGTAAAGGATGAGCCCCGCGTCGTCCGTGACGATGATGCGCGTCAGCGGCATCACGTCGATCAGCTCCATGACCTGCTCCACGCCCTCGGCCGAAAGCGTCTCCAACGCCGAAAGAGAGCTGGACATGACGGCCGCCTGCGACTGCATGGCGCTTTTCTTCGAGCGCAGCACCAGATCGCGGCTGGCGATGATGGGATAGCTGTTCATCAGCACGAGAAGCGCCGCCAGCAGAAGGGCGAAAACGGCGATCATCTTCGTGCGGACGGAAACGATATGTCTTTTTCTTTCAGTCCTTGAAATAGTACCCCACGCCCCATTTTGTAATGATGTATTCCGGCTCGGCCGGGTTGTGCTCCAGCTTTTCGCGCAGCCGGCGGATGTGCACGTCCACGGTCCGTATATCGCCCTGATAATCGTAGCCCCAGACGATGTCCAGCAGATTCTCGCGCGAATAGACCTTGCCCGGGTTGCGCATGAGCAGCTCCGCCAGATCGAACTCCTTCACCGTCAGCTCCACGTTCCGCCCATCCACGAGCGCGCTGCGGCGCTCGGCGTCGATGGTGATGTGGCCGCGCGTGACGGCGCTGTCGCCGGCGGACTGCGCGCTCTGCATGGAGCTTCGGCGCAGCAGCGCGCGCACGCGCGCCTTCAGCTCAAGAATGTTGAACGGCTTCGTGATGTAATCGTCCGCGCCGTATTCAAAGCCGATGAGCTTGTCCGTGTCCTCGCTTTTCGCCGTGAGCATGATGATCGGAACGGCGGAAAAGCCGCGGATCTGCATGCAGGCGGACAGCCCGTCGAGCTTCGGCATCATCAGATCGAGGATGATGAGCGCATAGCCGCCGCTGCGCGCCATGGCCACGGCGGTCTCGCCGTCGTAGCAGCCGTCCACCTCGTAGCCCTCGTTTTCCAGATTGAATTTGATGCCCTTGACGAGCAGCTCCTCGTCGTCCACGACCAGAATTTTCATGGCGTCTCCTTTTGACAGCAGATATAATCCTCGATGGCGGCCAGCCGCGCCTCGCCGATGCCCTCGACCGCCGTCAGCTCCTCCGTCGAAGCGAACGGCCCGTGCTCCTCGCGGTACTGCACGATGCGTCCGGCCAGCACCGCGCCGATGCCCGGCAGCTGCTCCAGCTGTTCAGCCGTCGCCCGGTTGACGTCCAGCCGGCTCTCCGGCGCAGGCGTTCCCGCCGCGGCGAGCGGGCGGACGGAGAACACGGCCTGCGGCGCGGGGAGCGCGAAATATACCAGCGTCAGCACCACGCAGAGCGCGGAAAGCGCGGCCAGAAATTTTTCCGCCTTATTCATCTTTTTCTCCCCGAGCCAGGAATTGTTGGTTGCTTTTCTTGGAAAGTTCTCTTATAATATACCGTACCAATATCGCACGGATGGCGAAAAGGCGCGGATCGCCTGCTTTTTCATCCTACTGCATCATACCATATTTACGCGGAGATTAACATGAAAAAATCAAAAATCCTCCTGCTTATGCTTATAGCCGCGCTCGCGGTCTCCATGCTGGCGCTGCCCGCGCTGGCCACGGAGGAGACGAGCGAATCAAACGAAACGGGCGTGTCGGTCTCGGAGGCGGCGCCGACCGTCTCGGCCTCCGCCGCCATCCTGATGGACACCAAGACCGGCGACGTCTATTACGACTACAACGCCGACCAGAGCTGCCCGCCCGCCAGCACCACGAAGATCATGACGGCGCTGCTGGTCGTCGAGGCGATCGAAAACGGCCAGTTCTCGCTCGACGACTCCGTCGCCGCCTACGACGACTGCCGCTCCGGCATGGACGACGACAGCTCCAACGCCTCGCCCGCCATCGAGCCGGGCGAGATCCTGTCCGTGCGCGATCTGCTTTACTGCGCCATGCTCGTCAGCGCGAACGAGGCCTGCAACATTCTGGCCGAGTACACCGCCGGCTCCATCAGCGACTTCGTGTCCCGGATGAACGAGCGCGCCGCGGCGCTCGGCTGCACGAACACCCACTTCAGTAACCCCAGCGGCCTGGAGGACTCCAACCACTACTCCACCGCGCGCGACATGGCGCTGATCGCCCGCGAGGCCGTCAGCCACGACCAGTTCGTTTCGCTCTGCTCCGCCTCCAGCTACACCGTCGGCGCGACAAATCTCCACGATTCGCGCAGTCTGAAAAACACCAACGCCTTTGTCAACCCCGACAGCAGCTATTACGACTCCGACGTTTACGGCGTCAAGACCGGCTATTTTGAAGCCGCGGGCGGCTGCCTCGTCTCGGCCATCGACAAGGACGACACCGATCTCATCGCCGTTATTCTCGGCGGGACGATCAACGACGAGGAGGACCGCCGTTACGACGACACGGCGGCGCTGTTTGACTGGCTGTACAACAACTACAGCTACCATCAGGTGCTCTCGTCCACCGACTCGGTCATCAAGGTCCCCGTGACGCTCGCCACGAGCGACACCGTCGCCGGCCGGCCCGACACGAGCATCAGCGTCCTGCTGCCGAACGATTTCGACATGGACAGTCTGGAATACGAATACGTGATCTACAGCGAGCGCGACGCCACGCCGCTCATCGCGCCGGTCAGCGCCGGCACGATTCTGGGCGAAGTGACCGTCAGCGCGGGCGGGCGCGTGTTCGGCACGGTGAACCTCGTCGCAACGAACACGGCGGATCTGTCCAAGAGCGTGTACCTGAAAAACTCCATCAAGTCCATTCTCCAGCAGCCCATCGTTCACAAGCTTCTGGTCATCCTCATCATCGTCGTGGCGCTGTACCTCATCCTGTCGTTCCTGTACGTCGTGCAGCACAGCCGCTATAAGCGCAGTCTGCGGCAGGCGCGGCGCGAACGGGCCGAGCAGCTGGCCGTGCGGGAAAACTTCCCCGGCGCGCAGACCGAGCCGGACGAACGCCGGGAAGCGCCCGTCCGCGATCGTGACCGTGATCTTGACGACACCGAACCGGCGGCCGACCGGGGCCCCGGCTTCCTCACCCGCCTTCTCGACCGCATCAACGAGCGGCTGGCCGAGCGCCGGGCCTGGCGCGACGGCGAGGACGACGATACATACGAGGACAAGGACGGAGACGCCTACGACGAGGAAGAATCGGAAAACGGGCTCCGCCGCTGAAAAACGCCAAAACCTATAAGGAAAGCCGCACGGGTCAGCTCCGCGCGGCTTTCCTTATTGTCCTCTTTCCTCTTTTACGCCATTTTATCCTTGCGCTGCAGCGTAAGGCTGTCGGCGATCATGGCGATGAATTCGCTGTTCGTGGGTTTTCCCTTGATGTTGGAAATGGTATACCCGAAAAAGCGCTGGAGCGTCTCGATGTCGCCGCGATCCCATGCGACCTCGATGGCATGCCGGATAGCGCGTTCCACACGCGAGGGCGTCGTGGAGAATTTCTTGGCCACGGCCGGATACAGCACCTTGGTAACGGCGTTGATGGCGTCCATGTCGTTGACCGTGATGATGATCGCCTCGCGCAGATACTGATAGCCCTTGATATGCGCGGGCACGCCGATCTCGTGGATAACATCCGTGACCACCGATTCCAGGCTCTGCTCCCGGGGCGACGGAACGATGGCGATGCCGCTGCTGGCCGGTGCGGCACTGCCGCGCGAGAGCGCGGCGACATAGCGGATGCGTGTCAGAAGCGTGGGAACATCACAGGGCTTCGGCATGAAATACAGCGCGCCAAGCTCCGAACAGCTTGAAACAACGCGATCATTATAAAAACCCGAGACAACAATGGGAGCCGGCGGCTCGTCCGAGCGGCGCAGCGTCTCCAGCAGGCTCAACCCGTCCAGCTTTGGCAGAACGAGCTCCGTAACGATCACATCGGGGTGCTCCTCGGCACACAGGCGAAGCGCCTCGGCGCCGTCTCCGGCTGGGCCGATTGCCTCCATATCGCCCTCCGATTGGATTGCTTCCGAAAGAAGCTTGCGAAAGTCCTCGCCTGGATCGGCGACGAGAACGCGAACCTTGGTTTCCATAACAATATTCCTCCAGGTATTGTTTTTCGGGCACCATTCTGTTTTTCTTGCTGCCTTGTTTTTGTTGTAGTATCAATTTACCACAGCGTTGCCGCCAGCGCAACAAAAAACTTCCTCAAACGGTAATTTTTTGTTGACATAATTCGACTTTGCCTGTCGAACCCCGTCGAGAAAACAAGAAGGCGGCTCCCCCTTTCCGGGAAGCCGCGTCCTTCACGCCGCCATGTCCATCGCGTCGGCCGCCAGCATGCTTTCGATGGATATCCCATAGCCCCGGCTGGCGTCGGAAACGAGAACATGCGTCACGGCGCCCACCAGCTTGCCGTCCTGTATGATCGGCGAACCGGACATACCCTGCACGATGCCGCCCGTCAGCGCCAGCAGCGTTTCGTCCGTCACGCGCAGATTGAGCATCAGCCCCTGTGCCCCCGCCATGCCGCGGCTGATCTCCACGCTGTAGCGGCTCACGCCGCCGTCTGTCACGCTCGACAGGATATAGGCCGGTCCGGCGCATATCTCGCTGTCGCTGGCGACCGGCAGCGCCTGCCCGCCGTCCACGGCGGCGTCCATCGTCCCGAAGATGCCGCACAGCGTGTTCCGCTCAATGGTCCCGACGGGCGCGCTCATATCGAACAGGCCCGACAGCGCGCCCGGGCAGCCCGCCGCGCCGGGCTGGATGTCCACGATCCGCGCCGGGCTGACGCTCCCGCTCGACAGCGGCAGCATCGTGCCCGTCTGGCTGTCCGTGACGCCGTGCCCCAGCGCGCCGAAGCGCCCCGTCTCCGGGTCGTAATACGTCAGCGTCCCCACGCCGGCCACGCCGTCGCGCAGCCACAGGCCCAGCCGCGGCCCCTCCGCGCTCTGCACCGGCGTCAGATCCAGCCGCAGCGTCTCGCCCCCGCGCTCGACCGTCACGCTGGCCGGCCCCTCCGGCAGCTCCGCCGCCGCCTCCGCCAGATCGGCCGCCGTGCCCGTGGCGCGGCCGGATATCTCCGTGATGATGTCCCCGGGCCGGATGCCCGCGTCGCGCGCCGGCGACGCGCAGCCGCCGTCGCAGGTCTCCACATCGGTCGTATCCACGACGAGAACGCCGTCCGTGTTCATTTGTATGCCTACCGCCGTGCCCATGGGCACGAGCGTGCCGGCGGCCCAGGCGCGCCCGCCCAGCGCCGCGCATATCAGTCCCAGCATGACCGCCGTCCGCAGTCCCGCTCTTTTTCTTTTTGCCATAAATTTCTCCCTTCCTTTCGCCGACTCTGTCATTATGCGGCGGCAGGAGCGATGAAAACCGCGCAAAAATCTTGCTGGATTTCCAGCCGCGCCGAAAAGCCCGCCGCGGCGGTCTTTTCGGCGCACGGTAATTTTTTTCGCGAATTTTTGTTTTTCATGCTTATCCTGTCCGTCCCGGGAAAAAATAGTCGTGACAAAAAATGATAACGGCACGAAAAAACGGCGTCTCCGTTTCGGAGACGCCGTGCGCCGTGTTTTTATTTTTATATGTTTGTGATCTTCCGGATGCGGTCAATGGGGATCTTGATGACCTGCCGGTCGTAGGTGACGAGGCCGTTGAGCTCCTCCTCCACGTCCGTCAGCTGCGTGTAGATCGCCGCCGCCAGCCCCGCCTTTTTGGCCGGGTAGATCTCCTTCCAGAAAAGCTGGCGCAGCTTCTGCTCGAGCGACTGCGCGTCGGCGCAGGAATTGTAGCCGAAATCCCGCTCGTTCCAGGTATGGCCCCACACGCGGAGATTGTATCCGCCGTATTCCGACAGCACGACCGCGCGGCCGAGCCGGTCGGGCTTATAGCGGTATTTTTTGAAATAAACGTGCTCGTCGCGCAGGCTGCCGACGCCCTGGTCGTGCCAGCCGGAGGCGTGATCGACCAGCCGCGTGCCGTCCATGGACAAAACCAGCTCCCGGGCCTTCGCCGCGTCGAACTGGCCCCAGCCCTCGTTGAACAGTGTCCACAGGCACACGCACGGGCTGTTGTACAGCGTGCCGACGATCTCGCGCAGCTCGTCGTAATACGCTCTGCGGCCGACGGGATCCTCGCGGTCGAAGAGCTTGTATTTCCCGTCGTCCATGCCGCCCAGCGCGCCGACCACGACCGGCACGTTCACCGCAAGCGGGTTGTAGCGGCCGCCGCCGTTGGGAATATCCTGCCACACGAGCATGCCCAGCCGGTCGCAGTGGTAATACCAGCGCGCCGGCTCGACCTTGACGTGCTTGCGCAGCGTGTTGAAGCCCATGTCCCGCGCCATTTTTATGTCGTTGACCATGGCCGCGTCCGAGCCATAGGTCATCAGGCCGTCGGGATTGTAGCCCTGATCCAGCACGCCGTTGAGGAACGTCACGCGGTCGTTGAGGCAGATGCGCCCGTTTTCCACCGCGATCTTCCGCATGGCGAAATAGCTTTGCACCTCGTCCGTCCCATAGCGGACGGAAAAGTCGTACAGGTACGGATTTTCCGGCGACCAGGGAATGAAATTCGGAATGGATATGCGCGCCGGGCAGGGATAGTCCCGCCCCTGAAAGCGCACCGTTCCGCCGGGCTCGGCGTCGATCTCCACCACGCCCTCGTCGTACCAGGGCGTGATGCGCAGCGAGCGGATGTAGTCCTTCGGCACGCGCTCGGCCCATACCGGCTGCCAGATGCCGCTCTGCGGCGTGTACCAGATGCCGCCGCGGCGCAGCCGCTGCTTGCCGCGGCCAAGGGGAGACGCTTCCGTGTCGTCCCGCACCGCCACGATCAGCTCCGCCTCTCCGTCCGGGCCGGGAAAGCCCGTCAGATCGATCGTAAAGGGCGTGTAGCCGCCGCTGTGCTTGCCGACCTCCAGCCCGTTGCACCAGACCACGGCGCGCTGATCCACGGCGCCGAAATGCAGCAGCAGCCGGTCGTCCGAGGCAGGAAAGCGCGTTTTCAGCCGGTACCAGAGGAAATCGCCCGGCTTTACAAGGCGGGAAACACCGGAGGCCGGCGCCTCCGGGGAGAAGGGAACGAGGATCTTTCCGTCCCACACCGTCGGCATGGCCGCCGAGCGGGTGATCGCATAATCCCATTCGCCGCACAGATTGATCCAGTTCGGCCGTCTCATCTGCGGCCGCGGATATTCGTCAAACATATTCAGCCCACCCTCTTTCGGGGAAATGGCGCGGATTTCACGCGCTGGCGGAGCATATCCATGAAGCAGGCTCCGAACAGGCCGGGCGCGATACCCCGCGTTTTTTGTGGGATACCCGTTGATTACCCATTATATCAGCCAAAAGTGGATTGTTCAAGCACAGAAAAAATGTCACAATCGCAACAAATCCCGTGAATTTATGATAGACACTATTATTTAAATGTGTTAAAATAACCCTATGCAAATTTTAAGTACGCAGAGGTGATGCTCATGGTATTCAGAACCAAGGGAGCCCGAGCGGAAGGCAAGCCGCCCTTCCCCTCTTACGGCGGCGTCCATCCGGACGACTGCAAGGCTCCTCAGAACGAGGCTGCGATCCGCGAGATCCCGCTTCCGCCGCAGGTCGTCATCCCCATGTCCCAGCACATCGGCGCCCCCTGTACGCCGATCGTCTCCGTGGGCGACGAGGTGCGTCTGGGCCAGAAGATCGGCGATTCGGACCGCCCTGTTTCCGCGCCTATCCACGCCTCCGTTTCCGGCAAAGTCGTGGCCATCGAGCCCAGACTCAATTCCATGGGCAATCTGGTCACGAGCGTCGTCATCGAAAACGACGGCAAGGACGCGCCGGCGGAGACGATGGTCCCCGCGCCCGAGGACGCGCTGGACGATCCCGAAAAGCTCGCGGCCATCATCCGCGAGGCCGGCATCGTTGGCATGGGCGGCGCGACGTTCCCCACCGCCTTCAAGATCACGAGCGGCTGGGGCAAGGTGGACACCGTTATCATCAACGGCGCCGAGTGCGAGCCGTATATCACCAGCGACCACCGCACCATGCTCGAGCACCCGGACGAGCTGCTCAAGGGCATCGCGCTCATCATGCGCGCCTGCAAGGTCAATCACGCCTATTTCGCCATCGAAAAGAACAAGCGCTTCGCCATCGACCTGCTCCGCTTCAAGGGCGCGGCCAATCTGGGCATCGAGATCGTCGAGCTTGACTGCCGCTACCCGCAGGGCGCGGAGAAAACGCTCGTGCAGACCATCACCGGCCGCGAGGTCCCGCCCAACGGGCTGCCCGCCGCCGTTGGCTGCGCCGTTTTCAACACCTTCACAAGCTACTCCGTTTACCGCGCGGTCTATGAGGGCTGGCCCGCGATCGAGCGCGTCGTGACCGTTTCCGGCTCCGCCATCGCCGAGCCGCAGAACGTCAAGGTCCGCGTCGGCACGCCCATGCGCTGGGTATTCGAGCAGACGGGCGGCTTCGCCAAAACGCCGTGGAAGATCATCATGGGCGGCCCGATGATGGGCATCGCCCAGTACGATCTGGACGTGCCCTGCGGCAAGGGCACGGCGTCGCTGCTGTGCTTCGCGGACAAGGAAAACCGCCGCTCCGAGCACCCGACCTGCATCCGCTGCGGCCAGTGCGTCCAGGCCTGCCCCATGAAGCTGCAGCCCATCTATATGTATCTTTACGAGCAGAAGGGCGACGTTGAGATGATGAAAAAGCTCAACCTCACCGACTGCGTCGAGTGCGGCGCCTGCACCTACATATGCCCCGGCCGGCTGGATCTGACGCACGCGTTCAAAACCGGCAAGGCCAAGATCCAGGCCTACGACGCGGCGCTGAAGGCAAAGGCCGAAGCGGAAGCCGCCGCCCGGGCCGAGGCGGAAGCCAATGCTCAGGAAACAGCAGAAAAGGAGGACAAGTAAGATGAACGAAGACATCCGCCTCGTTGTATCCTCCTCCCCCCATATCCGCACGCCGCGCGACACCCGCGCGATCATGCTCGACGTGATCATCGCGCTGATGCCGGCGCTGATTGCGGGCGTGGTCTTCTTCGGCTTCGGCGCGCTGCTCGTGACCGTGGTGAGCGTCGTCAGCTGCGTGGTCTTTGAATGGGGCTACCGCCGTCTTCTGAAGAAATACGACGCCATCGGCGATCTTTCCGCCGTTGTCACCGGCCTTCTGCTGGCGTTCACGATGCCGCCCACGGCTCCGTGGTGGCTGGCCGTCATCGGCTCGCTGTTCGCCATCGTTCTCGTCAAGCAGCTTTTCGGCGGCATCGGCAAGAACTTTCTCAATCCGGCGCTGGCCGGGCGCGCGTTCCTGCTCGCCTCCTACGCCGTTCTGATGACCAGCTGGAAGGCGCCCGCCTTCGCCTCCGGCGTGGACGCGGCGACCTATGCCACGCCGCTGGCGTCCCTGCACGCGGGCAGCCTCTCCTCCGTTTCGCTCGGCGCGATGTTCCTCGGCAACGTCGGCGGCTGCATCGGCGAGGTCAGCGCGCTGGCGCTGCTGCTCGGCGGCGCGTGGCTCGTGTACCGCAAGGTCATCACGCTGCGCATCCCGGTGAGCTTCGTCGGCACCGTCGCGGTGCTCACGCTGCTCTTCTCCCGCGGCAACAACCACATCCTCTGGATGCTCCAGAACGTGCTCAGCGGCGGTCTGCTGCTCGGCGCCATCTTCATGGCCACCGACTACTGCACCAGCCCGGTCACGCCCAAGGGGCAGATCTTCTACGGCGTCGGCTGCGGCCTGCTCACCGTTCTGATCCGCTATTTCGGCTCCTATCCCGAGGGCGTCAGCTACGCCATCCTCATCATGAACCTGACGGTCTGGATGCTCGACAAGGCCACCGCGCCGCGGCGCTTCGGCGTTGTCAAGCCCTCCAAGCTCGTTTCCTGGTTTGAAACGCTTCCGGAGCGCGCCGCCGCCAAAAAGCAGGCCAAACACTCCGACGGAGAGGAGGCGGCGGAATAATGGAGGAGAAAAAATCCACCGGCCTTGCCGCCAGCATTCTCCGGCTCGGCCTTGTCCTTCTGGCCGTGGCCGCCGTTGTGGCGCTCGTGCTCGGTCTGGTCGACCGGCTGACCGCCGGCCGCATCGCCCAGCGGAAGGCCGACAAGCTCAACGCCGCCATGCAGGCCGTGCTCTACGCCGACAGCTACGTCGATCTCGGCTACGCCGCGGACGACGTGAACGCGCTTTATCAGGCCGGCGACGCCGGCTGGGTCGTGGAGGTCACGGAGACCGGCTCGCAGGGCGAGATCACGATGATCGTCGGCGTTTCGACCGATTACCGCTGCACCGGCATTTCCATCACCTCGTCCAGCGAGACGGCCGGTCTCGGCGCCATCGCCTCCCAGAACAGCGAGAAGGGCGAGGCCTTCCGCGCCCAGTTCGTCGGCCAGACCAGCCCCGTCGCCGTTACAAAATCCGGCGGCAGCATCGACGCCATCTCCGGCGCAACGATCACCTCGTCCGCCGTCTGCAAGGGCGTGACCGCCGCGCTGGACGTGTGCACCGCGCTCAGCACGCCGACGACGCTCCTGCCGCAGGAGCCCATGCTGGTGCAGACCGCGCCGGCGCAGCCCATCGCCACCGCGCCTGCCACACAGGAGCCGGCGACGCAGGAACCGGCCGCCCAGCCGCAGACCGCGGACACCGGCGCGGCGTCCGCCCAGCCCGCCAGCGGCGAGACGCCCACCGCGCCGGCCGCGGGTTAAGGAGGTACAGACATGAATATCAAATCTCAGCTTAAAGAGGGGCTTATCACCAACAACCCCGTTCTGGTCCAGCAGATCGGCCTTTGCGCTACCATGGCCATCACGACCTCCCTGTTCAACGGCCTCGGCATGGGTCTGTCCGTTCTCATCATCCTCACCTGCTGCAACGTCGTCATCTCGGCCATCCGCAAGATCATTCCCGACCAGATCCGTCTGGCCATCTTCGTGGTCGTCATCGCGGGCTTTGTGACCATCGTGGACCTGCTGCTGCAGGCCTTTGTCCCGGCGCTGAGCGAATCGCTGGGCGTGTTCATCCCGCTGATCGTCGTCAACTGCATCATCATCGGCCGCGCCGAGGCCTTCTGCCAGAAGGAAACCGTTCAGCGCAGCTTCTTCGACGGCGTGTTCATGGGCCTTGGCTACACGCTCGTTCTGATCGCCATGTGCGTCGTGCGCGAGCTTCTCGGCGCGGGCACGTTCGGCGGCGGTCTGATCGACACGGCAAACGGCTTCCGTCTGACGCTGGACGGCACGGGCGCGGGCCTTCGCATCTTCCCCGAGCAGTTCGGCGCCGGCGCGCTGCTGCTGCCGTTCGGCGGCTTCCTGATCCTCGGCCTGCTTCTGGCCGCGATGAACGCCGCGCTTGCCAAGAGCGCGAAAAAGAAGGAAAAGGAGGGAGATAAGTAATGTTTGCTTCTCTTGTCTCCATCTCGCTGGGAGCCATTCTCATCAACAACTTCATCTTCTCCCAGTTTCTCGGCTGCTGCCCCTTCCTGGGCGTGTCGAACAAGATCTCCACCGCGACCGGCATGTCCGTCGCCGTCACCTTTGTCATGACGCTCGCGTCCGCGATCTGCTGGGTCGTCAACCAGTATCTGCTCGTTCCGCTGGGGCTGGCGTTCATGCAGACCGTGGCCTACATTCTGGTCATCGCCGTGCTGGTGCAGCTCGTCGAGATGTTCCTGAAAAAGAGCATCCCCTCGCTCTACACCGCCATGGGCATTTTCCTGCCGCTGATCACCACCAACTGCGCCGTGCTCGGCGTGGTGCTGCTCAACACGCAGAACGGCTATAACTTCCTTGAGAGCGTTGTTTACGGCTTCACCGGCGGCATCGGCTTCGCCGTGGCGATCATCCTGTTCGCCAGCGTGCGCGAACGGCTTGAATTCGCCGATTACCCCAAGATCTTCGAGGGCTTTTCGATCTGCCTTGTGTCCGCGGCGCTGTTCGCGCTGGCCTTCATGGGCTTTTCGGGCCTGAAGATCTTTTAAGGAGGGCATGCGAAAATGATGACAGTAATTTATGCCGTGCTGGTCCTGGCCGCGCTCGGCCTCGCATTCGGCGTACTGCTGGCCGTGGCCGGCAGGATCTTCGCCGTGAAAACCGATCCCCGCGTGGAGCAGGTCCGCTCCTGCCTGGCCGGCGCCAACTGCGGTGCCTGCGGCTATCCCGGCTGCGACGGCTACGCCGCCGCGGTCGTCAAGGGCGAAGCGCCCGTCAACGCCTGCGTTCCGGGCGGCGCCGCCTCCGCCGAGGCCATCGGCCGCATCATGGGCGTGTCCGCCGCCGAGGGCGAGCGCTACGTCGCCTTCGTCCGCTGCGCCGGCACGACCGGCCACGCCGCGGAAAAGTATACATACGAGGGGCTTGACTCCTGTCTCGCCGCGACGCGGCTGCCCGGCGGCGGCGCCAAAAGCTGCGCCTACGGCTGTCTCGGTCTTGGCGACTGCGCGGCCGTGTGCCCCTTTGACGCGATGCACGTTGTGGACGGCGTGGCCGTCGTGGACCGGAGCAAGTGCGTCGGCTGCATGAAATGCGCCGAGACCTGCCCCCGCAAGATGATCGTCAAGGTGCCGGCCGACTCCACCGATCTTGTCGCCTGCGCCTCGCTGGACAAGGGTGTCAACGTCCGCAAGCTGTGCGATTTCGGCTGCATCGGCTGCCAGCTCTGCAAGCGCGAATGCCCCGCGGACGCGATCGTCATCGAGAACAATCTCGCGGTCATCGACCAGTCCAAGTGCGTCCACTGCGGCCACTGCTCGGACATCTGCCCCCGCAAGATCATTCACGACATCCGCTGATAAACAGGCAAAGCCCGGGTCTCGGCCCGGGCTTTTTTCACGGAAGCGGGACCGGCAAGGCGCCGGTCCCGCTGTTTTTTATTCTTTTTTTCCGGCCAGCTTCTGTATCTCGCCGAATTTATCCGTCACATAGCCGTAGCTCTGCCGCCGGTGCGGCAGCAGGCAGGCCGAGCAATCCTTTATCCCGTCGGCCGTGTAGCGGAAATTGCCCCCGCAGCGCTCGCCCAGCGCATACAGCGGACACCAGCAGAACAGGCAGTTGAAATCATCCGGGTCGGCCTTTTCGTGACAGGGGAAAAATTCGCACGCGCGGTTCTGATAATACGAATAATGCTTATCCTTCCATTCGTCCATATCAAAGCTCCGATTCGCCCTGCGGCGCAAGATTGACCATCAAAACGGCGGCGAACACGATCACGCAGCCGAGTATTTCCCAGGAGCTCAGTGAGCTTCCCGGCATGAGGACCCATCCGGCCAGAACGGAAAACACACTCTCCAGCGACAAGATCAACGACGCCACCGCGGGGTTGACGCCCTTCTGGCCGACGATCTGCAGCGTGTAGCCCACGCCGCTGGAAAGGAGTCCGCCGTACAGCACCGGCAGCCAGCAGGCCAGAATATTCCCCAGGTCCGGCGACTCAAACAGAAACATGCAGATTAGTGACAGCACGCCGCACACGCCGAACTGGATGCAGCTCAAACGCACGCCGTCCGCCACCGCGACAAAGCGGTCGACGACGAGAATGTGTACGGCAAAGCCCAGCGCGCACAAAAGCAGCAGAAGATCCGACACGCCGAGCCCCATCCCCTGCCCGGCCACGATGCCGTCCATCAGGCACAGGAAGAAAAAGCCCACGACCGCGACCGCCGCGCCGGCCCACACCAGCACCGGGGAGCGCTTTCCGAACAGCAGCCCCAGCGCTGGGACCACGGCGCAGTAGCAGGCCGTGATGAAGCCGGCCTTGCCGACATTGGTGCCCGGATCCTGCAGCGCGATGCCGAACTGCTGAAGGTTGGACGCGACGAACAGCACCAGTCCGCAGCACAGTCCGCCGAGCCATATATCGCGCTTCGACCCCTTTTCAAAGCGGCCGCCCCGGCTGCGCGCGCGGTCGAGCAGCGGCAGCGCCGCCAGCAGCGCCACGGCGCCGATCGAAAAGCGAAGGCCGCTGAACGTGAACGGGCCGATGTACTCCATGCCCTCCTTCTGGGCCACGAATGCCGCGCCCCAGATAACGGCCGCCAGAAGCAGCAGCAGCGGGTTCAGATTTTTCTTTTTCATGTCCGCCTCCGAAAAAAACGGTTGATATTTTGATTATAACATAGCCGGTTTCCGTTGTCACGGGGCAAAAAAAATGCTATAATCCCTGCGGAGTTGAGGATATTGCTTGGCTATTACAATGTTTCGGTCATACTGACCTATCTGGGGCTGACCGGCGCCGTGTGCGGCATCGGTCTGGCCATGGACGGCCGCGTCGGCGCGGCCGTGGCGCTGCTGATGCTGGCCGGCGTGTGCGATATGTTCGACGGAAAGATCGCCCGCGCCATCCGCCGTTCGGACGACGCCAAGACCTTCGGCATCCAGATCGACTCGTTGTGCGATCTGGTCTGCTTCGGCGTGCTGCCGGCCGTCATCGCCCACCGTCTCGGCGTGACGGGCAGGATCGGCTATGCCGTTCTGGCGCTGTTCGTGCTCGCGGCCGTCATCCGGCTCGGCTATTTCAACGTCATCGAGCAAAAGCGCCAGCAGCACTCCGACGGGGAAAAGGAGCGCTTCCACGGGCTGCCGGTGACGACGGCGTCGTGGCTTCTGCCGCTGTACCTGCTGGCGAGCCGGCTGATCGCGGGGAAGATCTTTCTGCCGGGGCTGACGGGCTTCATGCTGCTGATCGCCGTTTTGTTCGTTCTGGATCTGAACATCAAAAACCCGCGCTGGCCGGGCGCGCGCTATGTGGCCGCCGCCATTCTCCTTGCCGCCGCGGTCTTTGCGTTCACCCGCTTCCGCTGAAGCCTGTCCATGAAAAGAGGGGCGCTGCCGACGGCAGCGCCCCTCTTTTTCCGTTTTTCCAACAGCCCCCGCGCGGTCAGCCCCCGAGATAGGCCTTCTGTACCTGCTCGCTCTCGGCAAGCTCCCGGCCCGTGCCGGACAGCGTCACGCGGCCCGTCTCCAGAACGTAGGCCCGGTCGGCCACGGCCAGCGCCATCTGGGCATTCTGCTCCACGAGGAGGATGGTCGTTCCGGCCTTGTGCAGCTGTCGGATGATCTCGAACACCTGCTCGACCAGAATGGGCGCCAGGCCCATGGACGGCTCGTCGAGCATGATGAGCTTCGGCGACGACATCAGCCCCCGCCCCATGGCCAGCATCTGCTGCTCGCCGCCGGAAAGCGTTCCGGCCACCTGGCGGCGGCGCTCGGCCAGCCGCGGGAACAGCTCATACACCTTTTCCAGCCCCGGCGCGATCTCGGAATTCGAGCGCGTGAACGCGCCCATCTCCAGATTCTCCTGCACGCTCATCTCCTGGAAAATGCGCCGCCCCTCCGGAACATGGGCGATGCCCTGGCGAACGATGATGTCCGGCGCGGTATGCGCGATGGACTTTCCCTCAAAGGTGATCGAGCCGGTCTTGCTGCGCAGCAGGCCCGAGACCGTGTTCAGCGTGGTGGTCTTGCCGGCGCCGTTCGCGCCGATAAGCGTGACGATCTCGCCCTCGCCGACAGAGAACGACACGTCCTTGATGGCATGGATCGCGCCGTAGTAGACGTTGATATTGTTCACTTCCAACAGCATGCTCAGCCCTCCTTCTTCTTGCCGAGATACGCCTCGATGACGGCGGGGTTGGCCTGAATGTCCTCGGGGCTGCCCTTGGCGATCAGCTCGCCGAAGTTCAGAACGCCGATGCCCTCGCAGATGCCCATGACGAGATTCATGTCATGCTCGATGAGCAGCACGGCGATCTTGAAGGTGTCTCGTATCTGGGCGATGTTGTCCATCAGCTCCGCCGTTTCCGACGGGTTCATCCCGGCGGCCGGCTCGTCAAGCAGAAGCAGCGACGGGTTCGTGGCCAGCGCGCGGACGATCTCCAGCCGGCGCTGCGCGCCGTAGGGCAGGCTGCCCGCGCGGGCGTTCGCCAGCGGCTCCATATCGAAGATGGACAGCAGCTCCATGGCCCGCTCGTGCGCCACGCGCTCCGTGCGCCAGTAGCGCGGCAGACGGAGGATGGAGGAGAGCGTTCCGCAGCGCGTTTCGTTGTGCAGGCCGATCTTTACGTTGTCCTCCACGGTCAGATTCGGGAACAGGCGGATGTTCTGGAACGTGCGGGCGATGCCCATCTGGTTGATCTGGGTCGTGGTCTTGCCGGCGGTATCCACGCCATCGAGCAGGATCGTGCCGCGGGTGGGCTGGTAGACCTTGGTAAGAAGATTGAAGATGGTGGTCTTGCCGGCGCCGTTGGGGCCGATGAGCCCGGCGATCTCCGTGCGGCCGATGGTGATGTTGAAATCCTTGACGGCGTGAAGCCCGCCGAAGTCAATGCCGAGATGGCGGCATTCAAGGATGGGCGTTTTGTCCATATCCCGCTCGGGGATCATGGCGTTGGACGGCACGGGCGCAAGCTTCCCGCGCTGGTAGGTCTTGAATTCATTCGCCATCGTGCGCGCCTCCTTTCCTTCCGGGGATGATCTTCATCACAAGCGCCTTGAGCCGGGCGTTGTTCGTGGCAAGCATGACCAGGATGAGCACCACGGCGTAGATGAGCATGCGGTAATTGGCAAACGCGCGCAGCGCCTCCGGCAGGATGTACAGCACCACCGTCGCGATGATGGAGCCCCAGATGTTTCCGAGGCCGCCGAGCACCACATACACCAGCACCAGGATAGACAGGTTGAAATCAAACTTCGTCGCGAGCAGATTGGAGAAGTTCAGCCCGTACAGCGCGCCGGCCGCGCCGGCCAGCGCCGCCGAAACAACGAACGCCAGCATCTTGTATTTCGTGATGTTCAGGCCAAGGCTCTCCGCCGCGATGCGGTTGTCGCGGATGGCCATGATCGCGCGGCCGGAGCGGCTGCGCACCAGATTGAGAATGACGACGAGCGCCACCATGACGAGGATAAAGCCGGCCGTAAAGGTGGAGATGGTTGTCGTGCCGGTCGCGCCCTGCGCGCCCTTGATGATGGCCGTGCCTCCGTCGAGCAGATTCAGATCCGCGGCGCTTTTGGCGCCGGTCGCGTTGAAAATGACGTGCAGCCCGCGGCTGTCCACGCCGACGATCAGGCAGTTGATAAGCTCCTTGATGATCTCGCCGAAGGCCAGCGTGACGATGGCGAGATAGTCGCCGCGCAGCCGCAGCACCGGGATACCGATGAGCACGCCCGCGATGCCCGCGAACAGCGCCCCCGCCACGAGCGCGATGGCCAGGCGCAGCGCCGCCGAGGGGATGACGTTGATCAGTCCCTGCGCCGCGATGATCCCGGCGAACGCACCTACGCTCATGAAGCCGGCGTGGCCAAGGGACAGCTCGCCCAGAATGCCCACCGTCAGATTCAGCGACACCGCCATCACGATGTAGCAGCAGATCGGCACCAGCCAGCTCGTCTGCGAACGGTTGAGCGCGCCGCCGCTTTGCAGCAGCCGGACGACAACGAACGCGGCGATCACGCCGAGATAGGTCAGATAGTCGATCTTATTTTCCTTTTTCCGGCTCGCCAGAAAGCTTTTGATCTTTGTCATAGCCGCCACCTCAGACTTTCTCGGGCGTATATTTGCCCAGCAGACCCGCCGGCCGCACCAGCAGCACGACGATCAGAACGGCGAACACGATCGAGTTGGCCAGCTGCGTGGAGATATAGGCCTTGGCCAGCGCCTCGATGATGCCGATGAGCAGCCCGCCCAGAAACGCGCCGGGGATCGAGCCGATGCCGCCGAACACGGCGGCCGTGAACGCCTTGATGCCGGGCATGGAGCCGGTCGTCGGCATTAGCGTCGGATAGCTCGAGCACAGCAGCACGCCGGCCACGGCGGCCAGCGCCGAGCCGATGGCGAACGTGAGGGAGATGGTGCGGTTGACGTTGATGCCCATCAGCTGCGCCGCGCCCTTATCCTCCGAGCAGGCGCGCATGGCCTTTCCCATTTTGCTGCGGCTGGTGAACACCGTCAGCCCGATCATGATGACCACACAGGCGGCCACCGTTACCAGCGAGATGTACGACACGGTGAGCTGGCCGGAAAACAGGTTCAGCGAGCCGCTGATGACGGAGGGATAGACCTTGGGGTTCGCGCCCCAGATAAGCAGCGCCGCGTTCTGCAGGAAATAGCTCACGCCGATGGCCGTGATCAGCACGGCAAGCGACGAGGCCGAGCGCAGCGGCTTGTAGGCGAGCGACTCGATCACAACGCCCAGCACCGTGCACACAAGCATGGCCAGAAGGATCGAGACGACCGGCGGCAGCCCCAGATAGCTCATCGCGCACAGCGAAATGTAGCCGCCGACCATGATCACATCGCCGTGGGCGAAGTTGAGCATCTTGGCGATGCCATAGACCATGGTGTAGCCGAGCGCGATGATGGCGTAAACGCTGCCGAGACTGATCCCGCTGATCAGATAGGACAGAAACTCCATAAATATCCCCTCTCTGCAATTATATATCTTCCGCGACAGAAAGAAAAACGGTTGCAGACGGCCCGTTTTCCGCAGGCGGCGCCGTCGTTCGGACTGTTCTTCTTTCTGCCGCAAACGCGCGGGAAAGCCGCCGGGAGGACCCGGCAGTTTCCTGCGGTTTTCTTATCGGCTCCGGCCCGTCGCCGGGCCGGCTTTCGTCCCGTCAGGGCAGGACGTACTGGCCGTTTTCGATCACGACGGCCATCGGGGCCTTGGAGACCGCGCCGTTGGCGTCCCAGGTCATGCCCGCACCGGTCAGACCGTCAAAGCTCATCTCGGGCATCACCTGCACGAGCGCCTCGCAGATCTCCTCCGGGCTCATGTCGGGCGTGCAACCGGCCTTCTCCAGCGCCTCGGCCACGATGTAGACCGCGTCGTAGGCGTCCGCCGCGAACTGGTTGGGAACGTCCTCGCAGCGGGAGGTGTACTCGGCCACGAACGCCTGGGTCTTCTCGTCCTGCGCGTCGGCGGAGAACGGGGTCAGGAGCATGACGCCCTCGGCCAGCGAGGTGTCGAAGCCCTCAAGAGTCAGGATGCCGTCCATGCCGTCCACGCCGAAGAAGGTGGGCGCGTAGTTCATGTCGTGCGCCTGGGAAAGGATGGTCGCCGCGGGGGTGTAGTAGATGGGGAGGAAGAGCAGATCCGCACCCGCGGTCTGCGCCGCCGTCAGCTGCACGGAGAAATCGGTGGCGGTGTCGGTGGTGAAGGTGCCTTCGTAGACGACCTCAAGGCCCTTGGCGGAGCATTCGCTCACGAAGCTGTCGCGGATGCCCTGCGAATAGGCGTCGTCGTTCTTGTAGATCACGGCGATCTTGCTGTCCGCAAAGTTCTCCGCCATGTAGTCCGCGGAGGCGGAGCCCTGGTTGGGGTCGGTGAAGCAGACCTGGAACACGTTGTCCTTGCCGTCGATGACGTCGGTGGAGGAGGCGGACGGCGTCAGGCAGAACACGCGGTCCGTGTTGGCCTGGGAGGAAACCGTGATGGCCGCGCCCGTGGTCACGGGGCCGACCAGGACCTGCATGCCCCAGTCAAGCAGATTGTTGTAGGCGTTGACAGCCTTCTCGCCGTCGGCCTCGTCATCCTGGCCCTGGACCTCAAACTGTACGCCGCCGGCCGCGTTGAGCTCATCGACCGCGATCTGCGCCGCCGCAAGCACCGCGTTGCCGTAGATGGCGGCGCCGCCCGTCAGCGGGCCGCACACGCCCAGCTTGAACACGCCGTCGGACGCAGCCGCATCGCCGGACTCGCCGGTCTTGTCCGCCGCCGGTTCCGCGGTCTCGCCGGCCGTTTCGGCCGCCGGCTCGGTCTTGCTTTCGGCCGCGTTGTCGCTGCCGCAGGCACAAAGCGCAAATACCATAACGAGGCAGAGCGCCATGCAGAGAAGTTTCTTGGCTTTCATGTTTGTTCTCCTTTTCAAAAATAAAAATTTTAACTGGTTTATAATGAAAACCGGCCCCGTCCGAAAGGACGAAGCCGGCTTGCATTTCATGGAAAATTCAGCTTTGACTCATCGCTTCAGGACGCTTTGGATTGTTTCCGCACATCATAATAATAATCATGCCCATAATGCACAGGATGGCCAGCAGTACAAGCAGGGCGGAGATACGAAGAACGGGCATCGCCGCAGCGATGCCCGCAATAATCATCAGAACGAAGGAAAAAGCGCACGCGCGGCAAGCCGCACCGGCGTTGTCGGTGTGACGGGTCGTATTCATGGCAGAAAAACGGCTCATGGTGCTGCTCCCTTCTGTAAGATCATTCAAATAATAACCGTTCCATGTCAGCCCGTCAAGAAGGAAAACTTTTAAGTTTTAACTAAGTAAATTAAAAATTTTTGTTGCAATTTCACAATTGTCCTTCTGTAAAAAACAAGAAACGCCCTTTTGTCCGCGAAATCGGGCGCCCGCGCCGGGCCGTGCCGGTCGATTTTCGTCGGGCATTGTTGTTTTCTGCCGAACGTGGTATACTATATTATCTTCGGCATTATATCTTTTGGGAGGTGCTTGTATGGGCAGAAGGATCAAGGCGCTCAACACCGTCGGGCGCATCGTCTATTTCCTCATATTCGCCGCGTCGCTAGCCGTTTTCTGGTTCACGCGCAGCGGAAACGGATGGGTGGATTTCGGTCTCAACTGCGCGTTTGATCTTGCGGCGGCCATCTTCATCATTGCCTATTTCGGCGGCAGCGCCCGTCCTCTGGCAAAGCTCAGCTGCGCGCTGGACGAAGTGACAGACACCATCCGCAGCCGCGCCGGCGCCGGCGATCCCGCCGCGCTGTGGAAGGAATTCGGCAAGGAAAAGCTCTTCGGCCACGACGCGCTGGATGCGGCCTACGGCGCCTATGTCAAGCAGATCCGGCGCGAGAGCCGCCAGAACCCCGCCACCGCCGGCGCCGACATCGCCGATTACATCAGCGACGAGCTGGTCTATTCCGCGGCGCACAAGCCCTTCAGCGACCAGCTCGGCGGCATTATGACCGGTCTCGGCATCCTGTTCACCTTCATCGGCCTGGTCTACGGCCTGCGCAGCTTCAATGCCGCGAGCGTGGAGCTGATGCAGACGAGCACGCAGACGCTCATGGCCGGCATCAAGGTCGCCTTCCTGACCTCGATCTTCGGGCTGATCTACTCGATCGTTTTCGGACTGATCTATAAAAAGACGCTCAGCTTCGCGCTTCGCTCCGTGTACGATTTCCAAGACAGCTTTGACGAGTACGTCCGGCCGTCCAACCGCCACGCCGCGGAAAATGCGCTCATCCGCCTGCAGGCCGAGCAGAACGAGCTTCTGGAAAAGCTGGCCGACAACATCGGCGGCGCGGTCAGCGAGAGCCTGTCCGAGTCCATCCGCCCGGTGGTCGACCGCCTGCGCACGACGCTGGAGGGCTATGTGTCCGTCGCCATCGAGGATCAGCGCGCCGGACTGGATAAGGTCGTGGCGTATTTCCTCCAGACGCTCAACAGCTCCATGGGCAACATCTTCACACAGCTGCGCGAGCAGACGGCCGAGCTGAGCACATGGCAGAAAAACATGTCCTCCAGCATCTCCAAGCTCATCGACAGCGTGGCCGTGGCGGAGGCCGATCTGGAAAAGAGCCGCAAATACACCCAGCTCATCATCGAGCGCGTGGACGCCTTCACGGCCAACGCCGACACGCTCACGGCACGGCAGCTGGAATCGCTCAAGCAGATCGAGAGCTTCATGAACGACTATCAGGCGCTGCACAAGACCGAACGTGCCTACATCATGGAAATGGCCTCGTCCGCCAAGAGCGCGCAGGAGGCCGCAGAGAAGAACGCCGGGGCGGTCGCCGCGTTCAACGACATGGCCGTCCGCTTCACGGATTCGCTGGAAAAGAAGACCGCCGACATGCTCGGCGCGCTGACCGGCCAGGTCGCCGTTCTGGGCGAGGATCGCCGCAACGACGCGGAGCTTGTCCACAGGCAGCTTGAATCCGCCGGCGAGCGGCTCAACGAATCGGCGGACAATCTGCGGATGGTCGCCGAAAAGAGCGCGACGGACATGACGAAGGCCTCCGAAAAGCTCAGCACGGCGCTCGGCGGCAGCTTTGAGCGCTTCGATTCGGAGCTGACGGGGCTGACGGCGGCGATCGGCCGGCTTACGGCCGCCTCCAACGCCGTGGGCGACAGTCTGAAATACCTTCCGGAGACCGCCAGCAGCTTCGACACGGAGATCGGCAAGGCGAACAAAAGCCTCAAGGCCGAGCTGAACAGCCTTCTCGGCGCGCTGGCCGACACCCGCAAGGCGCTCGACAAGTTCAACACGGCGGCCTCCCGCAAGCTGGGCGGCTAAAGGAGGCGCGCCATGGCAAGAAGACGCACAGGCCAGCCGGAATCCGAGGGCCACAACTTCTGGCAGTCCTATTCCGATATGATGGCGGGACTGCTGCTGACCTTTATCCTCATCATCTGCGGCGCGCTTTTGATGCTGATGGGCGTGAAAAACTCTTACGACGAAAGCGAGCTGGCGCTGGCCGCGCGCGAGGCGCAGCTGGAGGAGGAGATCAGCGCCAAGCTGAGCTATGCCGATCTGTCCGAGCAGCAGAAGGCGCAGCTGGCCGAGCAGCAGGCCCTTCTCGACGAGCAGCAGCGGCAGCTGGACGAACAGCAGGCGCAGCTCGCCGCGCAGAAGCTGCAGCTGGATGCCTCCAAAACGCTCCTGTCCACGCAGCAGGCGCTTCTGACCTCGCAGCAGCAGGAGCTTGAGGACGTCATCGGCATCAAGCGCGATCTGGTGGAGGCGCTGTCGCAGGAATTCGCCGGAACGGACCTGGACATCTCCATCGACGAGCATACCGGCGCGATCCTGCTTGATTCCAGCGTGCTGTTCGCGCTCAATGACAGCCGCCTGTCCTCCGACGGCAGCCAGACGCTCTCGGAGTTCCTTCCCCGCTATTTCTCGGTCGTGCTGTCCGACGATTACATCGACCACATTTCCGAGATCATCATCGAGGGCCACACCGACACCGCCGGCAGCTACATCTACAACCTCTTCCTGTCGGAGGAGCGCGCCGCCGCCGTGGCGGACTACTGTCTGGACGACGACCAGTCTCTGTTCGACGCCGAAACGCTCGAGGCCGTCCGCTCGCTCGTGACGGTCAGCGGCCGGAGCTTCTCCGACCCGGTCTATAACGATGACGGGACGGTCAACGCCGACGCCTCGCGCCGCGTGGAGATCAAATTCCGCCTGTCGGACGACGAGATGATCAACCGCATGCTCGACATTCTCGACGCCTACGGCGAAGCGGCCGACACGCCCGCCGCGCCCGAAGGCACGCCGGCCCCCTGACCGGCGAGAGCGCGCGACAGCTTGCGCGCGGTCCCGTGCAAACAAAAAACTCCGTATGACTTTCGTCATACGGAGTTTTTTCATCCGGCCGTCAGCCGTAGGTCACAACGCCCATGACCGTCTCGCCGCTGTCGTTTTTCAGCGTCGTGACGTAGAAGCCGTCCGCGTCGTAATAGAGCTGGCCGTCCTGCGCGCCCATCTCCAGGCAGCTTGACGCGTAGTGCGGCTCGCTCTCCGGCTCGCCGATAGCCTCATAGAGAACGTCCACGCTCTCGCCCACGCAGGCGAGGGCCTTTTCGTATTTCTCCTCGTTGAGCGAACCGGCCGCATCGGCATTTTTCATGTCGTCCGTCAGCACGAAGGTGTCCGCGCCGGACGCATCCGCCGCCTCGGAGACCTCCGCGGCTTCTTCCGTCCCGGCCGGCTGAAGATCACCCGTGTCGTCCGTCTTGGCCGGCGTCTCCGTCTTTCCGCAGGCGCACAGCGCCGCGATCATCAGGACCGCCAGCAGGCATGCAAGCAGCTTTTTCATTTTGTTTATCTCCTCTTTTTATAATATTTTTTGTCAGTATAGCATCTTTCCGCCGCGCTGTCTACGACAGCCGGGCCAAAATCTGCTCAAACCAGTCCGGAAGCTCCGTCCACAGCTCCATGGCCTCGCCGGAGGCCGGATGGATGAATTTCAGCCCGCGCGCGTGCAGGCACTGCGTATCCAGCCCCTTGTCCGCACGGCCGCCGTAAAGCGTGTCGCCCAGCAGAGGGTGGCCGATGTGGGCCATGTGAACGCGGATCTGGTGGGTGCGGCCCGTTTCGAGCCGGCAGCGGATCCAGCTCCAGGCGCCGAAGCGCTCCACGAGCTGCCAGTGGGTCACGGCCGTGCGCGCGTTTTTCTCCGTCACCGCCATGCGCTTGCGGTTTCTGGGGTCGCGGCCGATCGGCGCGTCCACCGTTCCGGCGTCCGTCCGGAAGCCGCCCTGCACCACGCAGTCGTAGACGCGCGACAGGCTCCGGTCCTTCAGCTGCGCCGACAGGCATTCGTGCGCACGGTCGTTCTTCGCCGCGATCAGCAGGCCGGAGGTGTCCTTATCCAGCCGGTGCACGATCCCCGGCCGGAGCACACCGCCCACGCCGGACAGGCTCCCGCCGCAGTGGGCCAGCAGCGCGTTGACAAGCGTCCCGTCGGCATGGCCGGGCGCGGGATGCACCACCATGCCGCGCGGCTTGTTCACCACGATCAGCTCCCCGTCCTCATACACCACGTCCAGCGGTATCTCCTGGGCCTCTGCCTGCGCCGGCGCCGGCTCGTCCCGCTCCACGCAGACAACGTCCCCAGCCGCCGCGCGGTAATTCTTCGCGGCGGGCGCGCCGTTTACCGTGACCTTCCCGGCGCCCAGCAGCCGGGCCGCCGCGCTGCGGCTCATCGGCTCCGGGCTCAATCGCGCGAGGAGAGCGTCGATGCGCTCGCCGCTCTCCTGCACCTGCAATGTAAAGGTCTTATTTGTCATCGCCGAATTCGGACAGGATGTCGTCCAGATCGAAGCTCAGATCGTCGTCAAACGACAGCGATTTCTCCGCCGCAGGACGCGCCTTCGGCGCGGGCGCCGGCGTCTCCGCCTTTCCGGCCGGGGCCTTTTCCGGCTGCGGCGCGGCAGGGGCGCTCCCCTCGTTCCATTCGGCAAAGGGGTCGCTGGGATCGATGGACGCCAGATCCTCCTTCAGGCTCTTATGCTCGCCGCGGCGGGGGATCGCGTCCAGCGGCGAGGGAGCCGCCTCCTTCGCGCGGCGGCGCTCGCTGCGGCTGCGGCGCGCGGGCTCCTCGCCCTCGTCCGTCCGCAGTTCGACCGCGCCAAGCGACGTTTCCTCTTTCCGCTCCGGCTCGCGCACGCGGCGCTGCACCGAATGGGAGCCGCGGCCCGGCACGGACTTTTTGCGGCTGCCGCTCACCAGCATGGCGATAAGCCCGCCGCCCTGTCCGGCCGCCGCCTCCTCCGGCGAAGGCTTTTCAAAGAGTATGTACACGCAAAACAGAATGCCGCAGATCGTGATGAAGATGTCGGCAATGTTGAACACGGCGAAATTCACGAATTCAAACTCGAACATATCCACCACATAGCCGTACAGCGCGCGGTCCAGTCCGTTCGACAGCGCGCCGGCCATCACCAGCACCGCCGACCAGCGGCCCAGATCGCCCCGGATGATCTCCTGCGTGATCAGAACGATCACGACGACGGCGAACACCACCGTCACGGCGACGAGCAGCCACCGCGCGTTTTTCAGAATGCTGAAGGCCGCGCCGTAGTTGTGCACGTTCGTCAGATGCAGCACGTTCGGCAAAAGCTCCACGCAGTCGCCGCCGACCGCATCAAGCGGGATGTTTTTCGTCGTCCAGAATTTCATGAGCTGATCGAGGATCAGCACGACGACGGTCACTATGGCATAGGTCATATTGTTTTCCTCCTTCTCCGGCCCGGCGCGCCGCAGCCGCCGCGCAGAAGCTTATTCCCGCAGCGCCGCCGCGCAGCGCGGGCAAAGCTCGGGATACTCCGCGTCCTGGCCGACGCCGGCGCTGTGGGTCCAGCAGCGCGCGCACTTCGGCAGCGCGGACGGCTCGACCTCGATGTTCACGCCGGCAAACTCCGTTCCGGCCCAGCCGGGGCCTTCGCCGGAAACGAACTCCACCTCCGAGACGATGAAAAACGCCTCAAAATGCTGGCCGGAGATGCGGCGGACGGCATCCTCCGCCGCCGGGCCGACATGGATGCGCAGCTTCGCGTCGAGCGGCTTGCCTACGACCTTGTCCGCGCGCGCAAGCTCCAGCGCCTTGTTGACGTCCGCGCGCAGCCGGATCGACTCGTCCCAGTAGGCGCGCTTGTCCTCGTCCAGCAGCCACTCGCCGTGGCCGGCGGGCATATCGTTGAGCATGACATGGCGCGCGTCGTCGCCGGCGCGGTGCGGCATGGCAAGCCAGATCTCGTTGGCCGTGAACGACAGCACCGGCGCGAGCAGGCGGACCATCGCGTCAAGGATGAGCCAGATGGCCGTCTGCGCGCTGCGGCGGGCCAGACTCTTCGCGCCCTCGCAGTACAGGCGATCCTTGATGACATCCAGATACAGGTTCGACATATCCACCACGCAGAAGTTGTGGATGGCGTAGGTGACGGACCAGAACTCGTTTTTCTCATACGCCGCGAGGCACTTTTCGACCATCTGCGCGCAGCGGTCGAGCGCCCAGCGGTCCAGCTCGATCATATCGCCGAGCGCCACGGCGTCCGCCTCCGGGTCAAAGCCCGCAAGGTTGCCGAGGATGTAGCGCGCCGTGTTGCGGATCTTGAGATATTTGTCGGAAAGCTGCTTGAAGATGGCGTCCGACGCGCGCATATCCAGACGGAAGTCCGCGCTCGCCGCCCACAGGCGCACAAGATCGGCGCCGTATTTGGCGATGATCTCGTCCGGCGCGATGCCGTTGCCGAGCGACTTATGCATGGCGCGGCCCTCGCCGTCCACGGTCCAGCCGTGGCACAGCACATTGCGGTACGGCGCATCGCCCTTGACGGCCACGCCCGTCAGCAGGCTCGACTGGAACCAGCCGCGGAACTGATCGCCGCCCTCCAGATACAGGTCGCACGGCCAGCATCCCGGGCTGTCGAGCTCCATGGACGCGATGTGCGTCGAGCCGGAATCAAACCAGCCGTCCAGCGTGTCGCTTTCCTTCTCCGTCACCTTTCCGCCGCAGTGCGGGCACACGAAGCCCTCCGGCAGCAGCGCCGCCGCGTCCAGATCGAACCAGGCGTTCGAGCCCTTTTCGGCAAAGATCGCGGAAACGGAGTCGATGGTCTCCGGCGTGCACACGGGCTTGCCGCAGTCGCCGCAGTAGAACACCGGGATAGGCAGACCCCAGCGGCGCTGGCGGCTGATGCACCAGTCGGCGCGCTCGCGGATCATGGCCTCCATGCGGTCGCAGCCCCAGTCGGGGTTCCAGCGGACCTTCTTCGCCGCGCGGACGGCGTCCTCCTTGAAGGCGTCGACCGAGCAGAACCACTGGTCGGTGGCACGGTAGAGGATGGGGCTGTGGCAGCGCCAGCAGTGGGCATACTGGTGCTCGATCGTCTCGCTGGCCAGCAGCGCGCGGCAGGCGAGCAGATCGGCAAAGATCTTGTTGTTGGCCTCGTCGGTCGTCAGTCCCTCGTAGGGGCCGGCCAGCTCGTTCATGCGGCCGCGGTCGTCCACGGGCACGACGATGCCGATGTCGGTTTTGCCGGACTGGTCATAGCGGCGGCAGACCTCATAGTCCTCCTGGCCGTGGCCCGGCGCGGTATGAACGCAGCCGGTACCGGCGTCCAGCGTGACATGGTCGCCGAGGATGACGACGCTCTCGCGGTCGAACAGGGGATGGCGCGCGCGCATGAGCTCAAACTCCGCGCCCTTCAGGCGCGCCAGGATCTCAAAGCTTTCAATGTTCGTGACCGCCTTGAGCGCCTCGAGCCGCCCCTCCGCGACGATGTACACCTCGCCGTTGGGCTGCCTGGCCAGAACGTAGTCCAGATTGGCGTTGAGACAGATGGCGAGGTTGCCGGGGATGGTCCAGGTCGTCGTCGTCCAGATGACGAAATAAAGCTCGTCCAGCGGCGCGTACTGCGCCAGCTTGCCCTCGTCGTCGGTCACGCGGAATTTCACATAAATGGACTCGCAGCGGTCGTTCGCGTATTCGATCTCCGCCTCGGCCAGCGCCGTTTCGTCCTTCGGGCACCAGTAAACCGGCTTTTTACCCTTGTAAATATAGCCCTTTTCGTACATTTTCCCGAACACGCGCACTTCCGCCGCCTCGAACTTCGGGTCCATGGTCTTGTAGGGCTTGTCCCACTCGCCGAGCACGCCCAGGCGCTTGAAGCCCTCGCGCTGCACGTCGATGTAATGGTCGGCATAGGCATGGCAGGCGCTGCGGAATTCCGAAACGCTCATGGCCTTGCGGTTGAGCTTCTGCTCTTTGATGATAGCCGACTCGATGGGCATGCCGTGGTTGTCCCAGCCGGGCGTGTAGGTCACGCGGCAGCCGGACATGCTCTTGTAGCGGTTGATGAAGTCCTTGAGGCACTTATTGAGCGCGTGGCCCATGTGCAGCGCGCCGTTGGAAAACGGGGGGCCGTCGTGCAGGACGAAATCGGGCTTGCCCTCGTTGCGTTTGATCATTTCATGGTAAAGGTCCATTTCCTCCCACGCCCGGAGCATTTCCGGCTCGCGCTTGGGCAGCCCGGCACGCATGGGGAAATCGGTGCGCGGAAGATTTACCGTTGCATTGTAATCCATTTCTCTCGTCTCCGTCTGTTTATTCATCCGCCCGGAAAGGGCCGGGCGTCCGCGGCCCGGTTTTCCGCGCCGCGCCCCGAAGGGCCAAAGTGTGCGCGGGGAGGGCGGAAGCCCTCCCTCGCAGCGTTTTTATCAATCCTCGTCGTCAAAGCGGTATTCCGCGCGGCTGCGCTTGCGCTTTTTTGCCGGCGCGTCCGCCGCGAACATCCGCGTGGGCTCGTCGGTCTCCTCGCCGCCGAGCAGCTCGTCGAGGCGGATGGATTCCTCCGGCTCCTTCAGCGCCGCCTTGACGGCGGAGTCCTCAATGGAGCGGACCGTGGTATCCTCGTCGTCCTCATCGTCCTCCGGCTCCGCGGCCGGCGCGCTCTCCGTCTTCGGCGCTCCCACGAGCTGGGCGCCGGCAAGCCGTCCGTAGAACTCGATCTGCTTCTGGCACACGGCGGTCATATGATCAACGTATTTCTGCGTGGCCTTCTTCGCCTCGCTGAGCTTGGCAAGCTCGTTGGCGATGCTGGCCTGCGCTTCGCGCCGGGCGTTGTCAGCCTTGGCCTGCGCCTCGCTGACGAGCTTTTCGGCCCGTTCCTTCGCCTCAGCCTCGATCTGCGCGCTCATCTTCTGCGCCGACAGAAGCGCCAGGCGCATGGAGTCCTCGGTCTGGCGGTATTCCTCGATCTTCTCCACCAGCACACGCATCTTGCTTTTCAGGGAGCTGTTCTCCTTGACAAGAGCGGTGTAGTCATCGGCGATCTCGTCAAGGAATTCGTCCACCGCGTCAACGTTATAGCCGCGCACGGCGTTGCCAAAGGCTTTTTCCCGTATGTCCTGAGGAGTTATCATATCTTTTACCTATCCCTTTCCTGTCGGTATTTTTTTCGTAATGCGGCAAAAGCGTCCGCCGCGGACGCATCGTCCGGCGCGGTCAATAAAAGCTCACGCCGCTGTTTTCCAGCTCGTCGATCAGATCGCCCATGATGTCCATGTTATAGGGCGTGATGGTGTAGGTGTTGATGGCGGCTTTTTTGATCTTCCCGTCGTTGGCGTACGCCACGCCGGACAGAAAATCCACCAGCCGGCGCGCCACGTCCTTGTTTGTCGTTTCCAGATTCATCACGACCGTCCGGCCCGCGCGCAGATGCTCGGCGATGGCCGCCGCGTCGTCAAAGCGCTCCGGCCTTGCCAGCACGACCTGCACGGCCGTGGTGGCGTGTATGTTCACAACACGCTCGTCCGTCTGCACGGAGCGCGGCGCGCGGTCGGCCGCCGCCTGTATAAATTCGCTCCGCTCGCGCACGGGCGCGTGGCTCTCCGCGCGGGGCGCGGGCCGCTTCTCCGCGCTTTCGCTGCGGAAAAGGGGCTTCGTGTCGTCCTGAAACGGATCGTCCGCCGCCGGACGGGCGGCCGCGTGGTCGCGCCGCGGGGCAACGAGCGTCGGCTCGTCGTCGGTCTCCGGCTGTGTATCGTTGTCGAAGTATTCTTCGTCGCTCTCGTCGTACGGCTGCGTCAGCTTTCGTATCTCATCGAAAAGGCTCATCGGATCCCTCCTTCGTTTCTGACAGGCCGGCCATAGTCCCGCGCGCCGAAGATCGCGCTGCCGACGCGGACCATATTTGCGCCCGCGCCGATCGCCTGTTCAAAATCATCGGACATGCCCATGGACAGAAAGTCCATGCTGACATTATCGTATTTTTCCCCCGCGTTGTCAATAAAAAGCTTTTGCATATTATTGAAATATGTACCGCCCTTCCCGGCCGGCGGGATCGCCATCAGCCCCCGGACGCGCACCGCCGTCAGTCCCGACGCCGTTTCCAGCAGCTCCGCCAGCATTTCCGGCAGCGCCCCGGTCTTCGACGGCTCGCGCGCGATGTTGATCTCCAGCAGCACGTCCTGCACCGCGCCGAGCGCCGCCGCCCGCGCGTCGATCAGCCGCAGCAGCTCCGCCGAATCGACCGACTGGATCAGATCAACCCGCCCGGCCACATAGCGCACTTTGTTTTTCTGCAAATGCCCGACCAGGTGCACCGCCGCGCCGTCGTAGGCATCCTCGCCGCCCTTCTGGCGGATCTCCTGGACGTGGTTTTCCCCGATGACGCGCGCGCCGGCTTCGATCGCCTCGCGCACGGCGGCCGCCGGCTTCGTCTTGGCCACGGCCACCAGCGTGACCGGCCGTCCGCCCGCCGCGCGGTCAATACGCTCAAGAACGCTTTTTACGTTATCCGAAATGCTCATCGTCTTTCCTGCCTCCGTTCTTTCTGTCCGTCAGTCAAAGACGCGCCCGTCGTACAGGCCGTCCGCCCGCACGATGATCTCGTTGCCGGGCCGCAGCCCGTCGCTCCCCTGCGAGCTCACCAGAAAATACTCCTCGCCGGCGTATACGAGCGACACCTTCCGCCGTTCCGCCTGCAGGCCCGTCATCGTAAACACGCACAGGCACTTCTCCTGCGTCTCGGCGTCGTAGTGATCGGCGGCGTAATAGCCCGCGCCGGCATCCGCCGCCACGAGCGCCGCGTCCTTTGCCTCCGGCGGCGGCGCATTGTCCTCCGCCCACGGCCAGCACACGATGATCTGGCAGCGTCCGTCCTCTCCAGGCTCCCCGATCTCCGACACGATCACGTCGGCGCTCCAGCTGCCCTTCATCAGCGTCAGCTCCCCGCCGGGCTCGAGCCGCGCCGCGTCCGCCTCGTCCATCTCGCCCGCCCAGTAGCGGTAAAGCGCCTTTTTCGGCACGCGGATGCCGGTGTAGCTTTCAAATTCCAGCGAGGCGGCGGCCCGGCGCGCCGTCAGCAGCTCCGCCATGCCCTCGTCCAGCGAGAACACCGCCGCGCACTGCCCGTCCTGCACGCCGCTGATCTGCACCACCCGCGCGCGCAGCGTGCCGGGGCAGTAACGCGCAAAGCGCAGCGCCAGCTCGTCCCCCACGGTCAGCCGCGCCGCGTCCGCCTCGTCCATCAGCGCCGCGTAATACCAGGTAAACCCGTCCACGAGCTTGCCCAGCGCGTTTTTCGCGCCGGAGCGCGTCTCGTTCATATACGCGCGCAGCGTGTCCGGCTCCAGCGCGAGCGCGTCGGCCGGCGTGAGCGTTTCAAAGCCGTCCGTGACGCGGGTGAACAGGCCCGCATAAGGCGCCGCAATGGCCTCACTGTCGCGCACGGCCGCCTCCAGCAGACTGTTGCGGCGGTTTTTCAGCGCGCGGAGATAATCGCCGCCGGCCTCCGTCTCGCCCGCCGGCAGCATCAGCTCCTCCACCGCCTCCGCTTCCAGCACGGCCGCCGTCATATCCCCGCCCTGCACCGACGCGGCCAGCCGGCCGATCGCGGTATAGATCGCGCCCGGCTCCGGCTGCGAGCGCTCCTGCTCCTGCGCTTCGAGCTGGTCGATCTCCTGGGAGAGCTCGCGCAGCTCAACGGCGCGGTCGAGCGCCTGCGGCGTGCCGTACACCGTGGCGATCGCCTCGCCGGCGGCCAGCCGCTGTCCGTCAGCGGCGGTCACATCAATATACGCGCGGTCGGAAACGACGGGCTGCTCGCTGCGGATGACCAGACCGGTCATGTCGGCGCTGAGCGTCAGCGTCGTTTCCGCGGCCAGGGCGGTCTGGGTACTGCGCGTCACGCGCCGCGCCACGGCAAAGCCGATGTAGCACAGCATGGCCAGAAACAGCAGTATCCCGATCGCCTTTGTCAGCCCGTCCGTTTTTTTCAATCCGCATCCGCCTCCGTCAATGAAACCGCACGCGCCGGGATGACCGTGGAAATGGCGTGCTTATAGATCATCATCTGCTTTCCCTCGGAATCGAGCGTTACCACGAAGGAATCAAAGCCCCTCACATAGCCCTTCATCTGAAAGCCGTTCATCAGAAAAACCGTCACGAGAAGCCGCTCGCGCCGCACCTGATTGAGAAAGCTGTCCTGAAGATTCTGTATTTTCTGCATCTTTTTCCGTCCCTTCCGGGCCCGGTCTGTGCTTATTTTGCCGGCCCGTAAAATGTAAATTTGAACAAGGGAAACGCCCCTGCCCATACCGCCATTTTACGGTCAGCGCGCCGAAAACTCCGTCGCAATCTGTCGAGCGGCGCGAATATCCGGCGCATTTTCCCAGCGCAGCCAGCGCACGCCTTCCTCCCGCCGCAGCCATGTGAGCTGGCGCTTGGCATAGCGCCGGCTCTCGCGCTGCACGCGCTCTATCGCCTCGTCCAGACTCGTCTCCCCGCGCAGATACGCCGCCGTTTCCTTGTAGCCGATGGCCTGCATCGCCGTGCACCGCTCGGAAAGGCCCGCCGCCAGCAGACCGCGCACCTCGTCCGCCAGCCCGTCGGCAAACATCTGCGCCGCCCGGCGGTCGATGCGCTCATACAGCCGCTCCCGCTCCGTGAAGTCGAGCGCCACCTTCATGCTGGTGTAGCGCGGCGGCTCCCTCCGGCTGCGCTCATCGTGAGCCGTGATGGTCTCGCCGGTGAGGCGGAACACCTCCAGCGCCCGGACAAGGCGCTTTTTGTCCCCCGGTGCCAGCTTTTCCGCCCGCGCGGGATCGACCTCGGCCAGACGGCGGCGGAACGCCTCGCCGCCGAGCGCGTCATACTCCGCCTCCAGCTGCGCGCGCAGGCCGCTGTCCCCGGGCGCGGCGGCAAAATCCGCCCGCCGCAGCAGCGCGTCGATGTACAGCCCCGTCCCGCCGACGACGACGGGCACCCGGCCGCGCGCGAGGATATCGTCCACGCAGGCCGACGCCATCGCCGCCCAGCGGGCCGCCGAAAAGCTTTCCGACGGGTCGGCCACGTCGATCATGTGGTGCGGCACGCCGCCCATCTCCGCCGCCGTCGGCTTGGCCGTGCCGATATCCATGCCACGGTATATCTGCATGGAATCGGCCCCGACGACCTCTCCGTCCAGCAGCCGGGCCAGCGCCGAGCCGAGCGCCGTTTTCCCCGTGGCCGTCGGCCCGGTGACGACGAGCAGTTCAGGCATTGCGCATCAGATCCTCGTACTTCCGCACATACTCCACCAGCGCCTTTATCCGGCCGAAGCGCTCCTCCTCCGCGTCCGCGAGGGCGTTGTATTCCTTTTTGACGAACTCCTCCTCCGCGTCCACGGCGATCTTCTTGCACTCGAACATATCCTGATAGCTGGCCTCGGCCGCCTCGTCCAGGAGCTCCTTGAGCAGCGCGAGCTGTTCGTCGGAAAACTCGATTTTCATAATTTATCTCCTTGTCGTTGAAAGCGCCGCCCGTCTTACACGATGCGCTTGAATTTTTTGTCCAGCTCGTTTTTTGTCACGGCCGTCGCGACCGGGCGCCCGTGGGGGCAGTAGCGTATCTCCCCGGACACAACGCGCGCCGCCAGCGCCTCCAGCTCCCGCATCTCGGAGCGGCTGCCGGCCTTGATCGCCGCCTTGCAGGAGATGGTCTGCAGGATCCGGTCGCGCGCCAGATCCGTTCCGCCGCGGGAAAGGCTTTCGCATATCTCGTCGAGCGCCGCCGGCCCGTCCGCGCTGTCCATGTCCGCCGGCAGCGCACGGATGACCATATCCTCCTCGCCGTACGGCTCGAGCGCGAAGCCCAGCTCATTCAGAAGCGCGGCGTATTTTTCCGCCAGCTCCCGGCCCTCCGCCCCGGCATGCCACGCGACCGGCGTGAGCAGGCTCTGCGACATGACCGGCCCCTGCGCCGCCTTGAGACGGTCGAAATTGACGCGCTCATGCGCCGCGTGCTTGTCGATCAGCAGCATCTGCCCGGGCATATCCACCACGATGTAGGTATCCAGCACCTCGCCGACGACGCGCCAGCCTTTCGGCGCCGGCGCGGCCGGCGCCGGCTGCGTCACGCTCTGCGGCGGTCTGGCCGCCGACGGCGTGCGCGCGGCGTAGGCCGGCACGGGCGCATGCACGGGAACGGACGGCGATTCCGGCGTCCGCACCGGCGGCACGGCCGTCCGGAACAGGGGCGGCACGGCCGCGGGCTTTTCCACCGCCGGCTGCACCCAGGTCCGCTTTTCGCCCGACGGCGACGGGCGGTGGAGTATCTCCGTGCCGAGCCGCTTTTCCGTCGTCTGCGACAGCGGTATCTGCGCCGTTTCGCCCTCGGACTCGAGCGCGGCCTTCACGCTGTGATACACCGCCTCGAACACCTCGCCCTCGCGCGTGAACTTCACCTCGTTTTTCGTCGGGTGGACGTTCACGTCCACCTGTCCGGGCGAGAGCGTGATATACAGCGCGCAGGCGGGAAAGCGCCCTGTCAGCAGCGTGTTTTTATACGCCTGCTCCAGCGCGGCCTGCATGGTCAGCGAGCGGATGGCGCGGCCGTTGACAAAGAAAAACTGCATGGCGCGGTTGCCGCGCCCGGCGCGCGGCGAGGATACATAGCCCGCCACGTCCACGCCGGCGCTGCCGCCGGAGCAGGCCAGCATGGAGCCGGCCATATCGCGGCCAAGCAGCGTGTATACCGCGCTGCGGGCGCGGCCGTCCCCGGCCGTGAAGAAATCTTCCTTCCCGTCGTGTACGCAGCGGACGGACACCTCCGGATGGCCCAGCGCCACGCGCAGCGCCAGCGCCACGCAGGCCGAGCCCTCCGCGCGGTCGGATTTCATGAATTTCAGGCGCGCGGGCGTGTTGTAAAACAGGTCGGTGACGGTGAAGCTCGTCCCCTCGGGGCAGCCGCACTCGCCCGCGCGGAGTATCTCGCCGCCCTCGACCACGACCAGCGTGCCGGCGGCGGCGCCCTTCGGCCGCGTCTGCAGCTCGATGCGGCTGACGGCGGAGATGGCCGCAAGCGCCTCGCCGCGGAAGCCCAGCGTGCCGATGGCGGCAAGCCCCTCCGCATCGCGCAGCTTGCTGGTGGCGTGGCGCAGGAAGCAGTTGCCCGCGTCGTCCGGCGTCATGCCGCAGCCGTCGTCCGTCACGCGGATGAAGCTGCATCCGCCGCCGCGGATCTCCACGCTGATATTTTTTGCGCCGGCGTCCACGGCGTTTTCCAAAAGCTCCTTGACCACGCTCGCCGGCCGTTCCACCACCTCGCCGGCGGCGATCATGTCGGCCACGAGCGGCGACAGAACATGGATGTCAGACATATCTTTCTCCTTCGCCGCGAACAAAGCGCGGCGGTTCCAAATCGGGATTATTTCTTGATTATAACACATGAAAATGATATTATAAAGTGTAAAGAATCGCCGCTTTTCACGCGGGAAGCGGGAAACGGCCCGTCCGGGCCCGTTCCCTCCGCTCGCCCGCCGCGGCGGCGTATAGCCGGAAGACCCCGCGCGGCGGGGTCCTCCGCGCCGGGCCGAAAGCTTCGCCCGGAACGATCAAATCAGAACAGGAATTATTGCTTATGTATCAGCGCCGGGAAATTTCACAGGCAGAGCTGGCCCGACAGCACGGCTTCTGCGAACAGATCCGCCAGCGGATCGACGGCGAGGGCCGTCTCGCCCTCGTGGACACTTACGGCTGTCAGCAGAACGAATCGGATTCGGAGATACTGCGCGGCTGGCTGCGCGAGTGCGGCTTCGGACTGACGCAGGACGAGGCGCTCGCCGATCTGATTGCCGTGAACACCTGCGCCGTGCGCGGCCACGCGGAGATGCGCGTGCTGGGCAACGTCGGCTCGCTCGTCCACCGCAAGGCGCGCAATCCGCGGCTGATCGTGTGCGTCGGCGGGTGCATGGCCCAGCAGGAGACCATGCGCGAAAAGCTCAGGGACTCGTTCCGCATGGTGGACATGGTGTTCGGGCCGCACGAGGTATGGAAATTCCCGGAGCTTCTCTATGAGGCGATGGAGCGGCACGGCCTGCGCGGCGACCGGGGCCGGCTTTTTATGGCGGAGCCGTCGGACGGCGTGGTGGCGGAGGGTCTGCCCCGCGTGCGCGACGGCGGCGTGAAAGCGTGGCTTTCGATCATGAACGGCTGCGACAATTTCTGCTCGTACTGCATCGTGCCCTATGTGCGCGGACGCGAGCGCTCGCGCCGGCCGGAGGATATCCTTTCGGAATTTCAGTCGCTCACAGCGCAGGGCTACAAGGACATCACGCTGCTGGGCCAGAACGTCAACAGCTACGGCAAGGGGCTGACCGAGCCGATCGGCTTCCCCGATCTTCTGCGCCGGCTGGACGAGGTGGACGGCGAGCACATCATCCGCTTCATGACCAGCCATCCCAAGGACGCGACGGAGGAGCTGTTCGCCGCGATGGCCGGCTCGAAGCACTGCGCCCACCACATTCATCTCCCGCTTCAGTCCGGCTCCGACCGCGTCCTCCGGCAGATGAACCGCCATTACGACCGCGCGGCGTATCTGGAAAAGGTGCGGCTGGCGCGCGCGTACATGCCCGATCTTGTGCTGACGACGGACATCATCGTCGGCTTCCCCGGCGAAACGGAGGAGGATTTTGCCGACACGCTCTCGCTGGTCGAGACGGTTCGCTACGACGCGATGTTCACCTTCATCTATTCCCCGCGCACGGGAACGCCCGCGGCCTCGATGCCCGACCCCGCGACGCGCGAGGAAAAGCAGGCGCGCTTCGACCGGCTGGTCGAAACGGCCAACCGCATCTCGCTGGAAAAGCACGCCGAATACGTCGGAAAGACCGTCCGCGTGCTCATCGACGGCGAGACCGGCGACAAAACCAACAATCTCTCCGCCCGCACGCGCGGCGGACGGCTCGTGCATCTGGCCGGCGACGGCGGGCTGGTCGGCCGCTTTGCCGACGTGCGCATCACCGGCTCGTCCACCTGGGCCCTGTTCGGCGAACGGGTGGAAAACGGGGAGGACTGACGCCATGGCGGAGCTTACGCCGATGAAAAAGCAATATTACAAGGTCCACGAGCAGGTGCCGGACTGTCTGCTGTTTTTCCGGCTAGGCGATTTTTACGAGATGTTCGACGAGGACGCCAAAACCGCCAGCCGCGAGCTGGATCTGACGCTGACGACCCGCGACCGCGGCAAGCCCGCCGAGGAGCAGACGCCCATGTGCGGCGTGCCGTATCACTCCTCCGAGGCCTACATCGCCCGCCTGATCGAAAAGGGCTACAAGGTCGCCATCTGCGAGCAGCTGGAGGATCCCGCCGCCGCGACGGGACTGGTAGACCGCGGCATCATCCGCGTCATCACGCCCGGCACCGTGACGGAATCGTCCATGCTCGAGGAAGGGCGCAGCAACTATCTGTCCGCCGTCTGGCTTGACGGCGACCGCGGCGCCGTGGCCTTCTGCGACGTATCGACGGGCGAATTCTGCGTGGCCGATTTTCCGCAGGAAGCCGCCGGGCACATCGCAAACGAGCTGGGCCGCTTTGTCCCGCGGGAGGCCGTTTTGTGCGACGGGGCCGCCGACAGCGCGCCCATCCGCCTCATGCTGCGGCGGCTCGACTGTCTGACGGAGCCGGACGGCGGCCGTTTCCGGCCCGACGAGTGCGCCGCGCGCGTATTCGAGCGCTTCGGGGAAAAGGCGAACGCCGACGAAACGGCGGCGGCCGGCGCGCTGCTGAGCTATCTTCTGGAAACGCAGAAATTCGATCTCGGCCACATCCGGCGGCTCGACCGCTTCGGCGAGGGCCGGTATATGGAGCTTGACTGGACGAGCCGGCGCAGCCTTGAGTTGACGGAGAATCTGCGGACGGGCGAAAAGCGCGGCAGTCTGCTTTGGGTGCTCGACCGAACGGAAACGCCGATGGGCAGCCGCCTTCTCCGCAGCTGGGTGGAGCGGCCGCTGCTCAGCCCCGTGGCCATCGGGCGGCGGCTGACGGCCGTCAACGAGCTGTTTTCCGACGGCATCGTGCGCGCGGAGCTGATCCTTTCGCTCGGCGAGATCGGCGACATACAGCGGCTGATCGGCCGCTGCGTCTACGGCACGGCGAACGGCCGCGATCTGCAGGCGCTGGCAAATTATTTCGCCCAGCTCCCGCGGCTGAAGGCGCTGCTCGGCGGCGCTTCGGCGGCCATGCTGCGCGACGCGGTGGGCATGGACGCGCTGGACGATCTGCAAAGCGCCATCGCCGCCGCCATTGCCGACGAGCCGCCGTTTTCCGTGCGCGAGGGCGGCGTCATCCGCGACGGCTACAGCGAGGAGCTCGATCATCTGCGCGCCGTGCGCGATCACGGGGCGGACATGGTGGCCGCGCTGGAGGCACGCGAGCGCGAGCGGATGGGCGTGAAAAAGCTCAAGATCGGCTACAACCGCGTGTTCGGCTACTACATCGAGATACCGCGCTCCGCCGGCGAGGTGGAGCTGCCCGCGGAGTACATACGCAAGCAGACCACGGCCAACGCCGAGCGCTATTTCACGCCGGAGCTCAAGGAGCTGGAAAACACGCTTCTCAACGCCCGCGAGCGCATCAACGATCTGGAATACCAGCTTTTCTCGGCGCTGCGCGAATCGTTCGCGGCGCAGGTCTCGCGCGTTCAGGCCAGCGCCGCGCGCGTGGCGGAGCTGGACGTGCTGTGCGCGCTGGCGGAGGTCGCCTTCCGCAACAACTACTGCATGCCGCAGGTCGATCTGTCCCGCACCA
This sequence comes from uncultured Oscillospiraceae bacterium, assembly GCA_934597255.1. Taxonomy (GTDB): domain Bacteria; phylum Bacillota; class Clostridia; order Oscillospirales; family Oscillospiraceae; genus CAJOIG01. The sequence continues at coordinate 5,912 of CAKTQV010000011.1, read as the reverse complement.
TCGACATACGCGACGGCCGCCACCCCGTGGTGGAGGCGGCGCAGCGCGACACGCTGTTCGTTCCCAACGACACGCTTCTCAACGACGCCGGCGACCGCGTCGCCATCGTGACCGGGCCGAACATGGCCGGCAAATCCACCTATATGCGCCAGACGGCGCTCATCGTGCTCATGGCGCAGATCGGCTCGTTCGTGCCGGCGCGCTCGGCCAGCATCGGCGTGACGGACCGCGTGTTCACGCGCATCGGCGCCTCGGACGATCTGGCCAGCGGCCAGTCCACCTTCATGGTCGAGATGGCGGAGATGGCCAACATACTGCGCAGCGCCACCGCCGCGAGCCTTCTCATTCTGGACGAGATCGGCCGCGGGACCTCCACCTTTGACGGCATGGCCATCGCCCGCGCCATGCTGGAATACTGCGCGGATCGGAAAACGCTCGGCGCGCGCACCATGTTCGCCACGCATTACCATGAGCTTTCCGCGCTGGAGGGCACGCTTCCCGGCGTGAAAAACTACAACATCACCGCCAAAAAGCAGAGCGGCCGTCTCGTTTTCCTGCGCAAGATCGTCCCCGGCAGCGCGGACGACAGCTACGGCATCGAGGTGGCGAAGCTGGCCGGCGTGCCGGACAGCGTTATCCGGAAGGCGTCGGAGCATCTGCGGGAGCTGGAAAGCGCGGGGCCGGAGACGCCGGCGGCCGCGGCGCACGGGAGCGAGCAGATGAGCTTTCTGGACATGGCCGGCTCAGAGCTGGCCGAGGAGCTGCGCTCGCTGTCCATCGAAACCATGACACCCATCGAGGCGCTCAACACGCTTTACCGCCTCAAGCAGAAATACGCCGACTGACCGCCAAAAATCAGCAAAATCCACCGGGACGGACGCCGAAAGCGTCCGTCCTTTTTTGCCCGGCCGTGAGCGCGCCGCAGCGTACACAAACGGAGGAGCCGTGAAATGTATTACACAATTCGCAACGTTATCGTCCTGCTCTTGTACATTCTTTCAGTTTTAGGAATCGTCCGATCCAGGATAAAACGCAAGCTCGTATGGTGTATCGTTTCTTTTATACTCATATGCGGAGCTCTGCCCATCGCATTGGGTAACTTTCCGGTTGAGGATTATTTTATAACCTTCAAGTCTCCGGAAGCAGCCTATGAGTACAGTAGTTCAGACAAATCAAACATCGCGCTTGTTGTCGAAGGAGATCATAGTGACTTCATTGTTGCCCGCAATGACAATGGTGACAGCACCTACATCTATTCGATCATACCGAAAACAGCCGATGGATGGAAAGTCGGTCTTGCACCATACTTAAAAACGGTCGCTACAGGTCTCAATGACGGAGTTTCCATAGTTGTGCACCGATACAGAGACACAAGCGATTATTTCATAACCATTTATACAACCGCTTTCTGCACAGACGACGAAGAAACAACGGTATCGGATGAATACAACACCAGATTCTATCCATTGGAACGCTACAGTGATTATAAGGGAAAAACTCTTGTCGATTATTACGCTCATCTTACAGACTTCGATCCAGAATACTCCGTAATCGTAAACGGCAGTAAGGTGGAATGGTTGCGAATCAACAAATAACAGGACAGTACGTCCCCGGCTCATTCGAGCCGGGGACGCCGGTTTTCAAAAGCGGGCCCGCATCCCGGGCGCCCGTGTACGCTTATTCCCGTCCGGCAAGAAGCGCGGGGTCGCAGGCGCTGCGCGCCTCGCGGAGCTTATCCGCCATGTCCCGCGGGAGCGCCGCCAGAAGCGTCTGATAATTCTTCCCGGAATACGCGACCGCCAGCAGCGGCGCGTCCTCCTCCGAAAGCTCCTCCAGCGGACGGGAGGAAAAGGCGATGTACGGGCGGCCGTCCTGCACCCGGGGCGTATTCTGCATCAGGCACACAAAGCCGTATTCCCGGTAGCTGTGCTCCTCCGCCTTCCGCAGAAGGCGCTTGATCCGGATCCCCGCCGGCGTAAAACGAAGGATCGTGCACCAGCCCCGTTTTACAAGCAGCACCAGCAAAGCCAGAAGCCCCAGCTCCAGCAGCGCAAACTCCAGTGTGTCAAAGGGCTTGTAAAGCTGCATTCCCAGCGCGGCGAGCATCAGGGCAAGACCGATGCAGCTGGCGATAAGCCCCGCTGCAAAGCGGGTGCGGTCGGCGGGGAAGGACGCGGCCGGATTTTTTGTGTTTTCCATTTTTTCGTCTCCTCCTTGTGTTTTCCGCGTGCACGGGGCATTTCTTCTGCCGGGCGGCCCGAAGCGCAAAGAACGGCGCGCGGAACTTCTTGTCAATGTCTGGAACTATTATACGAGATAGATAAAATTTTATCAACCCAGAGCGCCGAAGCCTCGGAAGACGAAGCCGCTAAGGCATGGCTTTCCATGTACGCTCCGCTGCCGCCCGCAGGTCCTGATCCCCGCTGTTCATAAAAGCCTCTATCCGCGCTTTCGTATCGGGCGCCGGATAATACTTCAGCCCGGCGACAGCTGTAAATATCAGTTCCCGCTTCATATATTCAAACGATGGGAAATACGGTTTGCCGCTGTCATAAATGCCGACATCCTGTGCAGAAAAGGCATCGTTAGAAGAATAAGAGAATAACAAATCCTTCATTTCCGGCATCCTCCAGGAGGCAAGCATCCGCATCGTGAAAGGCAAATAAAACGCATCCCGCGGGCTATGCGCAAGCGCGAGCAGATCTTTCGCAAGCCTTTTTGGCTTTAATCTCCTAAATGCATCGTCGTACCTGACATAAATATGTGCCGGCGCCGGTTCTCCGGGCCTGGCGATGTATTCGTCGGACGATCTGAACCGCATATATAATTGAAGAACCAGCTTATCACAGTCTTTTATTTTGTCCGATACCATCTGCGGGATCAAATATCCTTTCACACCTTCTGACGAAAATCCTGTGATGTATTCGGCGACAATGCTTCCGGCGCCAGGGATATTGAACGCATCCAACTCCGCAAGATAGTGATAATCCGTACCCGCACAGCGGTTGATCTCGTGCAGCAATCTGCGGAGCCGTTTTTTGTCCTCCTTCGGGTAAATATAGTCCGTTCCGTTTTTCTCTCTCTCTATGCCGCTGTTCAATGCCTTACCGTAAATCACATGTTTGCCTCCCCTCTCTCCGCAGCGTGTGCAGGTATGGACGGAATGAGCCAGTATTATTCGACAGCCGCAACAGTCTCAATAATCACTTCCTTGGATACAATATGCAATTCATCTCCAGAGAACATTTGAAACAGCATGTAAAGAGAATCTCCCATATATTCGCCGTGTTTTATGCGATAATTCTCTAAGTACGAAAATTCTTCCTCCGCAGTAAGCGAAATGATTGTTTCACGATTTTCAGACCATTCACCTTTAACTGTAAGTGCAATTTCAATATCGAGAAATGTTAAGTCAATCTTAACGTTAAAAATCAGATTAAGCAATTCGATTCTAATGTTACCGTTGCTATAGTCGTAGATGATATTTTTCAGTGTTGCATCGTGAACACAACTGTTGTATAAAAACTCTTTTAATTCTTTGATGTTGTTTTTATTATATCTCGGCATCGTGTCCTCCCGACTATCTGAATGGGAAATAAATTGTTGCGTAAGGTTCAGGCACAACCATTCCCGGATAATAATGACCTGTTCCGTATATTCTGCCTCATTGGATCGCTTGCGATCAGCAGGCAATACCGATCTTCTTTTTCATCCGTTTCATCGCTTTCTCCTGCGTCAGCTATGTAGCGGAGACGCACGCCTTTTGGGAAAAGGCGATGCTTGCTGATATAAATGTTTTACCCTATTTTGACTCCTTATTTGGCTTCAAAAAACTCAGCATCCAGTATGTCGGCAGTATAAATTTTGCGTTCTTCCTGTGCTTTCCTTCTAAACAAAGCAATATCCTCTGGTGTATATCCCATTTTCTTAAATAAGGAGAAAACATCACTACACTCGTAACTCTTGTCCGTCTTTTTTTTATATTGCAGATAGACCCAAAGGCGATTTAATGTCGTTATAGCAGAATATTGTGGATCTGCAACATCATCATCTAAAACCAAATCCAAGAGTTCAACCGTATCCGTAAAGTACCAGTCGCTTATGTATTCCATACACTCTTCTAAAATCATATCACTACCTCTTTTAACCGAAAATTAGAATTCCGCCTTTTGTAATAAGTCCTCCCGCCGGTCCTAACAACCGGTTGATTGGTTCGGATATTTCGAATTGAAATCCAAGATTGCGAAGTTCCTGCTCAAATGGCGGGATCAGGGAATCTGCATGTTCAGCAATATATTTTAAGGGAACAGCGCCTTGTAATCTGCCCTCATATTTTTACTCCAAACATTCTTAGCGCCTTAATCCCCCGTATTGCGATTCAAAACCCTGTCCAGCAAACCAGCTTCCTTGCGAATCTGCTTTTGCCTATCTGACATTTTTCAACAATATGATGCCGTTTATTCCCTTTGCCCTTTTTCAAAAAGAATTCAACGCTTGGGGCGCGGACGCCTTTTATCCTCGCCCGGCCGGGGATGCGGAGAACTGGGCCGTGATGTCTATCAGTTCGGAAAGCCCGTCCCATGGAAGCGCATCCTTGTCGTCATAGATCCCGGACGTGTACACCGTTTCAAGCGCGAAATCCTCTGTAAATTCCTGCACACAGTAATAGGCGCTCTCATCCCTCGGAAATCCACACACAACGGCCCGGCCCATATTGTATGCGTCGGTCAGGACAGCCGTAATGTTTCCCGTGGGGAGCGGGCACGCGAGAATAATGGCGCCGCGCAGCCGGTACTTCAGCCACTCTATGGAAAGCATCCATTTTCCGCAGCGGTTTGCAGCCCAAAATACACCCGCAAGCGTCAGCAGCTCAATAACGCCCATCCCCGCAAAGAGTATCCAGTCCCGCAGGCCAAAGTCGGACAGCTCCCTGCCGCCCGTCAGCAGCACAGTAAGCAAAACTCCGGCGAACAGCCACACGATCCCGGCGATCACCCGCCGGAGCGCCTTCTTTCGCGCGGCCTGCGTCCGGCTCAGCTCCAGACGTATGGCGGCGGGTCGCTCCGTTTCGGCCGACCAGCTCCGCCAGCAAATGTAAGTCCCCAATTCCCATAGGTTTTCAAGTCCCATGATCACATGGCGCTTCCCATTTTTCAAAAGGATCGTCAGTGTGTTGCCCTGCGGCAGCGCGAAGGCGACATCCGCCATGCGGCAATCAAGACGGCCAAACAAAAAGTAACGCGCCTGGATCGTGTCCTCCCCAAGGCAAATACAGGCTCTGTTCTCTGCGTACAGGAACAGGCCGGACGCAAGACAAATCAGAACGCCCATGACGAACATCACGATCATCCCGACGGGCGCCTCCGGATCCACGCGTCGCAGAAATGCATACAAAGCGATCAGAGAAAGCCCGCAGAACAGAAGCCAGGCAAGCAAGGCATTTGTTTTTCTGCCGAATAAAAACTTTCCTTCCATGTGATTCAACGTCCTTTATTTTCATATTATAGTAAAAAATATAAAAAGCAAGAAAAAGCGCGTTTTTCATCCAATTTTTCATCCAAAAGCCATCCTTACCCGCCGCGCTGTTCAAGAAACGCAGCCTCATGCACGCGGCCGAACAAAAAAAAACAGCGCCGGCCCATAAAGCCGCGCGCTGCATGATCACATATATGAAAAAGAGGAAGTCATTTGACTTCCTCTTTTCAATGTTGGCGCCGACCTATTTTCCCGGTCCGTCTCCAGACAAGTATCTTCGGCGCATTCGGGCTTAACTTCCGTGTTCGGAATGGGAACGGGTGGACCCCCGATGCTATAGACACCAACTGCCAGGGCATGCGCCCTGAAAACTGAACAATGGGAGGGAAGCGAGGCGAAGTCTGCACAAAAGGTCAAGCCCTCGGGTTATTAGTACC
>CAKTQV010000010.1 GCA_934597255.1 uncultured Oscillospiraceae bacterium | reverse complement strand
CCATCGAAACGGAAGCGGATAAGAGCCTGCAACGGCAGGAGAAGAAACAGCAACGGGAAAGCAGGTGATTTTATGCCATATGCTCAATCAGGCATCTACGGACAGATTGGAGCTTGCGAAGCTGCTGAACATTTCGGACACCCAGCTTTCCTATATCACCAATGTGGATGCCGGTCACGGACTGATCAAGGTCGGTTCCAGCCTTGTACCGTTTGCTAATAAATTCCCCAAGAACCCGAAGCTCTATAAGTTGATGACCACAAAACCGGGCGAGGGTGCTTAACCCTCGCTTTTTGACATTCAATCCGCATTTGAATAAATTGTCGAAAAGTTTTGCGGTTTATAATCGCAAAACAAATTGACTTTTGATGAGAATTGCGGTATACTATCTACAAACGGAGGTGGTCACGATGATTTACAGACCTTTGTATGTAGATAAGATTATGGCTTATGTGGATACGCCATTTGTAAAAATCCTCACGGGAGTACGCCGCTGCGGAAAGTCAACGATCCTGAAAATGATTATGGAGCGATTGAAAACGCAGCGGAATATTCCGGAGGATCGCATTGTCAGCTGCCGCTATGACTCGATGGAATACGAGGATATGACGGCAAAGCAGATGTATGCACAGCTTAAAGAGCGTCTTTCGCCCGATGGAAAAACCTATCTGTTTCTTGATGAGGTGCAGGAAATCAAGGGCTGGGAAAAGGTCGTCAATTCGCTGGCGTCGGACTTTGATGTTGACCTGTATGTGACAGGCTCCAACTCCCGAATGATGTCCTCTGAGATTTCGACCTATCTGACGGGACGCTATGTGTCTTTCCGCATCTTCACTTTGTCCTTTGGCGAATACCTGATGTTCAAAAGTCAATATACCGAGGTTGGAGAGCCGAAGGCAGAGCTTGCTAACTATGTGCGCTTGGGCGGTTTCCCGGCAACGCATTTGCAGGAGTTCTCTCAGGACGAGGTCTACACCATCGTGCGGGATATTTACAACTCCACGATCTTCTCGGATATTGTCAAGCGCAATCAGGTGAGAAAGATCGACCAGTTGGAGCGAGTGGTCAAGTACACCTTCAACAATGTGGGCAATACCTTCTCCGCAAAATCCATTTCGGATTATCTGAAAGCGGAGCACCGTGCGTTGGATAACGAAACGGTCTACAGCTACTTGGAGAAGCTGGAAAAGGCGTATCTTCTTCACCGTTGCTCCCGCTTTGACTTGCAGGGCAAGGAAATCCTGAAAACACAGGAGAAATTCTATCTTGCCGATACCGCCCTGCGGTACAGCGTCCTCGGCTACAACGCTGACAGCGTGGCATCCAGCCTTGAGAATGTCGTGTACCTGGAGCTTTGCCGCAGAGGTTATACCGTCAATGTTGGCAAGTCCGGCAGCGGCGAGATCGACTTTGTGGCTGTCAGGCAAAACGAAAAGCTCTATGTGCAGGTCACACAGGAGCTTCGTTCTCCGAAAACGGAAAAACGGGAGTATGAGCGTTTGCTGGAGATCCACGACAACTACCCCAAATATGTTCTCACAACGGATGAGTTCTCAGGAGGAAACTACGAGGGCATCAAGACGATGCACATAGCGGACTTCCTGTTAAGCTCTGAATACTAAACGACAGAATTGTGAAATGTTCGCTTGGCAACATGATGAAACTTGCGAGAGATGAGAATATAACTACCGAAATCATCGGCAACATTTGCAAGGCACTTAACTGTACGCCCGATGAAATTATGGAATTTCATGACGAATAAACCGAGTTAAGTCCGTTTTATGGGACACTGGCTTTGTTATAATTAGGATGGGTGTAGAAGAATGGAGCTTATAATAATACTACAAAGACTCTTAAAGACGATTTGTCTGTAGAGATCAAGCAAGGCAGTAACGCTTGGTGTCAGCTAATGGAGCAATACGAAGCTCAGATATTTGATATTTTACGCAGAAAAAACATCGTAATTCCAAAGCAAGGTACTATTCGTGCTTTGATTCCGTTTATGAAAGAGCACGGCTATTATGACGGAAATGGTTGGTGGGTGAAGCTATAAATCACACAAGGCTTGGATACACAGGAATTGCGATGCAATCAGTATTTTATAATAAGGCAAAAGCACCTGCGCTCTTACCATTTGAGCGCAGGTGCTTTTGCAATTTATAACATATGATAGGATGGCGATATGTCCGCACAAATTGCTATGTCCTCCGTTGTCTTATTTCAAAAATCGGTTTTCATACTCCTGATGGTGCAGACAATAGCCCTGTGAAATCAGCGCATCTGTTTTTAGTGCAACGAGGTTCGTGTCCGAGTGCATCGCACTGGCGATCTGCTGTATATCATAGCCGTAACGGATATATTCGAGGATTTCCTCACCGTCCAAGGATACCTGAGAGGCGAACACATTCGCTTCGTTTTCCATCCGGCTCTCCTGCATATTGAAGATATTGAACTCTTTGAAGCAGCCTGCTCGCACAGCTTCCTTTCAGTGCAGAACATCGTGTCCGATCTCGTGGAGCATAACGATGCTTTCCATCACCGGATGCAGATTGTTTTTAATGAAGATAAATCGGTTACGCATAAGAGCCTTATAGGCTCCACACTGCCGTTTGAAATCCACGGGGGCGACTTCGATGCCAAGCTCACGGAAGAAATCAAAGGCTTACAGCCTGAGAAAAAGCTGACAAGCAACGAGGACTACTCTGTCAAGCTCTTGGAACTGCGTGAGCGTTTGAAGGAGTACCCCGGATTTGACTACTCGGTTATCCCTGAAAGCATTGTGGAGGCGTTTATTGAGCGCATTTGGGTGTCAAAGGATGAGTTCCGCTGGTATCTGAGAACCGGAAACAAGGCGGAAGGCGAATTTGACCCTGACGACCACATCAAAATCGGTTCCTTTACTCTGACTATCGACGATGCAAAGAAGTACATTTACAGCTTTTCGACCCACAGGAGAGTCTACAAGTGGGTGGATTTGAATGTGAGCGTGTGGATATGAAATAGTTGGCGCTATATATTGCTTGCATCACAGGCCGTAAACCTTTTCGGTCGGGATATCCGTTTTTTCCGAGATCATCTCGGCCGATATCCGCCGCAACTCCTCATAGCGCTCCTTATCGTATGCGTCCTTTCCGTATTGAAGCCCCACCTGCGCGATGCTTTGAATGCGAATGGCAAAATCAAGCCATTTATCGTTCATGCACGATCACCCCTGCGTCCGCCCAGGCCGAAAATGCTTTTATTCCCCGCGATTGTCCAGCGTGTAAACAACGCAGGCGATCCCGGCGATCATTGAAAACAGAACGGCCCCGCCCATCGCATCATTCATGGCCGCGCCGACGAAAAAGCCGGCGAGCCCGGCAAGAACCATAAGCAGGACCGACACCGCCGTTCGGAAATTTTTCACCGGTCATTTCCCTCCGCTTCTTCGATTGACATAGTAGGTGGCGGTCGCCGTGGCGACGGGCGTTTCCTCCCGCCCGGGCACCCACAGGCGCGCCGTGGCCGAATCCATCGTGAAGCCGGCCTTGACGCATTCGGCGCGGCAGCAAAGCTCCTCGCCAAGCGCCGCCGGCGAAAGATAGGTCACGTCCATATGGATCGTGGGCGTGAGCTTTCCGCCCGAGAAATACCGGCTGACGAGTCCCATCACCATGTCCGCCACCGTGGCGGTCACGCCGCCGTGAAGCCGGCCGTTCGGATTGACCATCCATGTCTCGATCGTCACAGCGAGCGTCAGGCTCCGCTTTTCAAAGCAGCACTCCGCCACGCGCGGTTTGAGCAGGGCGTTCATCGTCCCGGCGCAGTCGGCATAAAGGCGCCCAAAATACAGCTGAAACGCCCGTTCCATGCCCGCCTGGTCATGGAGCGTCTCCTCCGGTATCGCTATCATTGTCTCTCATCTCCTGTGTCTGCATATCCTGCACGCCGTCCACAGCCACTGCGCCGTCCCGGACATACATCACGTCCAGATCCACGTCGCCCTCGATGCCGGGCACCGTGCCCGTAAAGCTGTACTGCCAGAACTGATGGTCGTAGTAGTACAGGGGCCGGTCGCCGGGGCCGGCAAACCAGAAGCAAAGCCCGTCGAGCGCGTCCAGATCGTAGTAGTAATAGGCGTTGTGAAGATTCGTATAAACGCCGGGCGTGTAGCCCTCCGACTCGATCAGCCGGCAGTATTCCACCGTACACGCCGTCAGCGTCGCGCCGTCCATGCCGTCGGTGCGCGCCTCGTCCACGCCGATGAATTCCCAGTCGTAGAACACCGGCAGCGTCAGCTCGTAATCCTCCAGAAGCTTCGCCGTGTAGACCGCCTCCTCCGCGGCCTCCATCACGCTGACCGCCTGGGAGAAGAAGTATACGCCCACATCCAGACCCGCCGCCTGCGCGCCCTCGATGTTCTCGCGGAAGCGCGAGTCCTCGTTGAGCGAGCCGCCGCCGTAGCCGCGCCAGCCGCAGCGTATCATGGCAAAGCGCACGCCGGAGGCCGCGGCGGCCTGCCAGTCGATCTCGCCCTGATGGTCGGACACGTCGATGCCGCGCACGAGCGACCAGCCCGTCCCATTGTAGACCGCCGCCGTGTCGGACACGGCGAAGGCGTTCCGATCCGCCTCAAAGGGCTTCAATATCTCCGATTCCACGATCCAGATCGTCCCGCCGTTCCCGTCCGGCACCTCGACCATGCCCTCGTGGGGGTCCGGCGTCGCCGTGGGGGTGGGCTCCGGGGTCGGCTCCGGAGCCCGGTTCGTACAGCCGGCCGCGGCCAGAAGCAGCAGCGCCGCCGACAAGATCACGCATAAAAACCTGTTTTTCATGCCGCTACCATACCACAAACGCCGTTCATTTGCAAATCCAGCTCCTTCCGCGCCGCTGCGCCGCCGTAAAGCCTATGCCGGATGGGACAGGCATATGCAGAAAGCCCTCCGTCCGGGCATTGCCCGAACGGAGGGCCGTTCCGTTTCAGGAGACTCCGACGCCGGACGGCGACGCTGTACGGAGGTACTGCGAGCCGGCGCGGCGACGCCGGACGCAAAAAGGTCAAGCCGGTCGGCGCCGGGATCTTCGTGTCCGGCTAAGCCAGGACAGTGACGCTGTACTCAAGGTACTGCGAGCCGATGCGGCAACGCCGGACGCAAAAAGGTCAAGCCGGTCGGCGCCGGGATTTTCGTGTCCGGCTAAGCCAAGGCGGCGACGCTGTACGGAGGTACTGCAAGCCGATGCGGCGACGCCGGACGCGAAAAGACCAAGCCGCGGTTCAGATGCGCATGGCGGCGGCGTAAGCCTGTCTCATGGCCTGCTGAACGCTGGCGGGCTTTTTGCAGTCGCCGATCATGTAGAATTCGGGGGTGCAGCCGTAGAAGGCGAGGGCCTGCTCGGTGCGGGGGACGCGGCCGGCGCACATGACGACGGAGTCGGCGGGGAGGGAGTGCTCGACGCCCTGCTTGTCGGTGTAGACGACGGCGTCGGGCTCGATGCGGGCGACCTTGACGCCGGTAACGCCGTGGAAATTCGGCTCGGCCTCCCAGGCCGCCTCGAACATGGAGTAGTAATGGATGGCGGTGGAGTCGGCGGACAGGCGGTCGCGCATCTCGACGACCGTGGTGTCGTGGCCCTTGCGGGCCAGATACAGCGCCGTTTCCACGCCGACCTCGCCGCCGCCGATGACGACGACCTTCCGGCCGAGCTTCTCCGGATGGGCAAAGGCCTCGAGAGCATAGGTGAGCTTTTCAGGGTCCGCGCCGGGGATGGGCAGCGTGAGCATATCCGCGCCCGTGGCGGCCACGACGGCGTCGAAGCCCTCCGCCGCGATCATCTCGGGCGTCGCCTTCGTGTTCAGCCGGACCTCCACCCCCTGCTTGTCAAGCTGATAGATGCACCAGTTCTTGAAATCCCGGAGCGTCCACTTGAAATCGGCGTAGTCGGCGTGGACGATCTGTCCGCCGAGGTGATCGGCAGCCTCGAACAGCACCGGCGTGTGGCCGCGTCCGGCCAGCCACAGCGCGCAGCGCATGGCCGCCGGCCCGCCGCCGATGACGGCGACCCTTTTCTTCCGGCCGACCGGCTTGACGAGCTTGTTCAGCCGGTGCTCGATGCCGATGGTGGGATTGACGGAGCAGACCGACACGAACGGGTCGTGCTCCCCGCGGCCGTGGCACTTGTTGCAGCGCAGGCAGGGGACGATGTCGTCGTCACGGCCTTCCAGAATGAGCTGGCCGTAGTCCGGGTTGGACACGAAGGCGCGCGCGGCGTAGATCAGATCCGCCTTGCCCTCCGCCAGCGCCTTTTCGCAGGTGGCGGGGTAATGGAAGCCGCCGATGACGCCGATGACAAGCCCGGGCACGTTCTTCTTCATATACTCGCCGTAGCGCAGGAAAGGCGTCTCCTCCGGCTCAAAGCTCGTCGGATGGGCCGCGTCCACGTCGGCGGCGCGAAGCTGGACGATGTCGATGTATTTCTTCGCCTCGTTGAGGAAGGCGGCCGAATCGGCCAGCGTGTAGCCGCCGGGCAGATCCTCGGCGCTCCACTCGATCTCGATGAGGAAGTTTTTCCCGACCTTCTGCCGGATGCGCTCAAGGCACATCAGCGGGAACTTCATCCGGTTTTCCAGACTGCCGCCCCAGCCGTCCGTGCGGTCGTTCGTCAGCGGCGAGAAGAACTTCGCCGGCAGGTTCGCCCGGTAGCACATATGGATGGAGACCATGTCGAAGTCGAGCATCTTCAAAATGCCGCACTGCTCGGCATAGGAATCCGCGATCTTGTCCAGCTGCTCGTCCGTGTACCACGACGGGTCGTTGTGGCCGGGGATCTTCTCGATGTCGAACTCCGCGGGAGGGGGCGCGTTGAGCCCCTTCGTCTGGTCGAAGGCGCTCATGTGCGGGCCCTGATCGCCCTTGGGGACCATGACGGGATAGGCGCTGGGCGGCCCGACAAATATGGCCATGCAGGCCAGCGAATCGTAGAAATGGATGTTGTCCGCCAGCTGAAGCAGATAGTTCTGGCTGTTGGTGTCATACAGGTCGAAATCCGGGAAATGGCCGAAGTCCATATCCATGGGGAGCTGCCGGCCGCGCGTGAAGTTGTTGATGCCCATGCACGTCACGATGGACGCGCCGCGCGCCTTGTTGGCGTAATGCTCAATGACGCTCTCCGCGGGATAAGGCTCCGGCCCCTGCAGGAAGTGCGGCAGGGAGTTGGAAACCGCCATGCGGTTTTTCAGCGTGAAGCCGCGGATGGTCAGCGGCTGAAGCAGATGGGGAAATTTCGGTCCGCTCATAATGTGCTCTCCTTTTCATGCGATGTGTAAAAATGAATTGATATGGTCTGGCGGCGCGGACCCCGTTACGAGCCCATGCCGAGGATGAACTTGGAAAAGATCATGATGACGCCGAGGATCGTCAGCATCCAGCCGATGATGCGGTTGAGAGAGCGCGCGGAGGCGCGGTTGGCGATGCGCGAGGCGACGATGGCGCCGAAAAAGTTGCCCGCCACGCATATGATCATCGCCGTCATGTCCGGCAGGCTCCCCATGCCGACCATGTGGCTCGCGCCGCCGACGAGCGCGATGAAGGTCATGATGAAAACGCCGGTGCCGACGGCCTCCTTTATCTCATAGCCCAGAATGGTCGTGAGCGCGAAAAGCGTCATCTCGCCGCCGCCCGCGCCGGCGAAGCCCGCGATGGCGCCGATGGCCATGCCGACGAACGTTGTCTCCACCAGAATCTCCCGGCGCGACTGCTGGCCGAGCAGCTTGTTGAGATTGTTCTGCGGAAAGAGGAGGAATTTCAGCCCCATCAGAAACGAGCTGATGATGGTGATGCCGCCGAGCGCCGGGCTCGGCACATACTTCGCCACCCAGCTTCCCACCATCGTAAAGCACAGGATCGTTCCCATCAGGATCCATGTGTCCGTCTTGAAGCGGACGTTTCCGTGCCGGCCGAAGTTGACCGCCGTGGCCGCCGAGGCGATCACGTCGGAGATCATGGCGATGGCGGTCGCCTCGTAGGCGTCGAAGCCGCAGAACGTGACAAGAATGGGCGTGACGATCACGGCGGCCGATATGCCCGAAAAGCCGGTCGCTACGCCTGCTCCCAGCCCGGCGATTATGTATAGTATGATCTTCAGAAACATATCGCACGCTGCCATCCCGCACAAAGATACATGGTAACTATACCACTTTCCCGCCGGACGTGCAACCATCTTTCCCCAATCTTCGTCCCGGCGCGCCGCCGCGTTTTTTTCTTCTTCCAATTCCGCCGTTATATGTTATAATTATTATTGGATAAGTGGGAATACCCCTCTTTTCAAATCAGATCGGAGATTTTGCCATGAAATATCCGCACATATTCGCGCCCCTCGAGATCCGCGGCGTATTCTTCAAAAACCGCATCCTGGCGCTCGAGCCGCCGTCGCGCCCCTCCATCCGAAGCGGCGAGGCGGGGCAGACGCTCGTGGACAGCACGGAGCTTCTCGCGCGCGGCGGCGCCGCCGCCGTCACGCTTTCGCAGTCGCTCTCCGCGCCGGCCAGCGCGCAGGAGCGCGAGGATCTGATGATCCTGATCGAATCCATCCGCTGCCACGGCTGCGTGGCGGCCTTCCACTGCGAGCCCGCGCCGGGCGCGTCCCGGGCGGCGCTTTCCTCCATGGGGCAGGCGGCGCGCGGCGCCGTGGACATGGGCTGCCGCATGGTCATTGTGTCCGGGCTGTACACGCCCGGCGAGCCGGAGGGCGACCCGGTGCGCGCCGCACTTTCCACGCTGCGGGCCATCCGCGCCGCCGTGGGCGAGAACGTCGTGGTCGCCCTGCGCGTCCCCTGCTCCGACGCCGATGCCGACGAGCTGGCCGCCTTCTGCGCCATGGTCGAGCCGGAGCTCGACATGGTGATCGTCGCGCCCGCGCAGCAAAGCTCGGAGTTCGACGACCACGGGCGCATCCTGCCCCTGTGCGAAAAGTTCAAGGCGGCCGTGCACATAAGCGTGGCCGCGGCCGGCGGCTTCAACGACCCGCGCCAGGCGGAAAACGCCATGCTGGCCGGCCAGTGCGATCTGGTCGCCATGAGCCGCCAGTTTCTGGCCGACCCCTTCTTCGTCCGCAAGACCGCCGAGCAGCGCGAGGACGAGATCGTCCCCTGCCTGCGCTGCGGCCTGTGCGCGCCGGACGCCATGCCGAACGAGCCGTTCCAGTGCGCCGCCAACCCCCGGGCGCGCCGCGAAGCGCGGCTGGCGCGCATCGAGCCGGTAACGCGGCCGAAAAAGGTCCTGGTCGTCGGCGCCGGCCCGGCCGGGATGTACGCCGCGCTCACCGCCGCCCAGCGCGGCCATCACGTCCGTCTGGCCGAAAAGGAAAAGCGCATCGGCGGCCTTCTGCGCTACGCCGCGGAAAGCCGGAGCAAGACCGATCTGCGCCGTCTGCGCGACAGTCTGATCGCCCGCATCGGCCGCTCGGACGTGGAGCTGTGCACCGGCGTGTCGGTGGGCCGGAAGTATATCGAGTCCTACGCGCCCGACGCGGTCATTCTGGCCATCGGCGCAGCGCCGACGCTCTCGCCCATTCCGGGTCTGGCCGTCTTCGCCCGCCACGCCCTCTGGGCCTACGCCAACCCCGACGCGCTCGGCCGGCGCATCCTTATTATCGGCGGCGGTCTGACCGGCGTGGAGTGCGCCATGCACCTGGCCTGCACGGACGGCCGGGAGATCACGGTCCTTGAGGCCGGACGCGACTGGGGCCGTGACGCCTATCCCTCCCAGCGCGCCGCCATCGAACGGGCGCTGCCGGACAACGTGCGCATCCGGACCGGCGTCCGCTGCACGGAGGTCCGCCCCGGCGGCGCGGCCTACCGCGCCAGAAACGGCCGCCGTGTCGAGCTGGAGGCGGACACGGTGCTGTACGCCGTGGGTATGCAGCCGCGGCGCGCGGAGCTGGCCGAGCTTCTGCGCGCGCACCCCAACACCAGCGTGATCGGCGACTGCCGCAGTCCCGGCCGCCTGCTTCAGGCGCTGCGCGACGGTCTGTTCGCCGCCTATGATATCCGCTGAGCGGCCGGGCAGGGCCCTTCCGCCCGCGCCGTCCCGCCCCAGCCGGTCCGTTCCCGATCCCGACATACACAAGCGAAGGAGGACATATCCTTGTCCATTGCCAACCTGATCTCTCTGCTTGGCGGCGTCGCCCTGTTCCTGTTCGGCATGAGCCTGATGGGAGAGGGTCTGAAAAAGGTCGCCGGAAACCAGCTTGAGCTGGTGCTTTACCGCCTGTCCAGCACGCCGCTCAAGGGCGTCCTGCTCGGCACGGGCATCACGGCCGTCATCCAGTCCTCCTCCGCCACGAGCGTCATGGTCGTCGGCTTCGTCAACTCCGGCATGATGCAGCTCAACCAGGCCATCGGCGTCATCATGGGCTCGTTCATCGGCACGAGCATCACCGGCTGGGTCATCTGCCTGTCCAGTCTGCCCGGCGGCAGCGGCTGGGTCAGTCTCATCTCCACCGCCACGCTCACCGGCACCGTCGCCATCGTGGGCATCATCCTGCGCATGTTCTGCAAAAACCAGACAAAGGTCCACATCGGCGCCATCCTGCTCGGCTTTGCCGTTTTGATGTTCGGCATCTCCGCCATGGGCGACGCCGTGGCGCCGCTGAAGGACAGCCCGGCCTTCGCCGCCGTGATGACCCGCTTTTCCAACCCCCTTCTCGGCCTTCTCGCCGGCATGGCCGTCACGGCCGTGCTGCAGAGCTGCTCGTCCGCCGTCGGTCTGCTTCAGGCGCTGGCCGTCACGGGGCTGATCGACTTTTCCGTCGCCTTTCCGGTGACCGTCGGCATCGCCATCGGCGCGTCCGTCCCCGTGCTGCTGTCGGCCATCGGCGCGAACACGGCCGCCAAGCGCTCCGCCTGGTCGTATCTCTCCATCAGCGTCTACGGCGCGATCATGACCGGCTGCCTGTTCTATCCGGCCAACGCCATCTTCCATTTCCCCTTCATGGACGCGACCATGTCGGCCGCCTCCATCGCCCTTCTCAACAGCGTTTACCGCGCCGCCGCCGTGCTGCTGCTCCTGCCGCTGCTGCGGCCGCTGGAAAAGCTGCTGGCGCGCCTGTTCCCGGACCGGGCGGAAACGGAGGAGCACATCATCCCTCCGCTGGAGGAACGCTTCCTGCTCAACCCGGCCATCGCCATCGAGCACAGCCGCGACGCAATCTATGCCATGGCCGCCGTTTCGCGCAAGAACATCTTCTCGGCCATCGCGCTGCTGCGCAGCTATTCCGCGGAAGATTTCCGCGCCGTACAGGAACGCGAGAACATCGTCGACCGCTACGAGGACCGTCTCGGCAGCTATCTCATCCGCATCACATCCCTTGAGCTCGACCCCCGCCAGACGGCGGACGTTTCCAAGTTCCTGCACGCCATCGGCGACCTTGAGCGCATCTCCGACCACGCCGTGAACATCGCCGAGGCCGCGCAGGAGATGTACGACAAGAAGATCAGCTTTTCCCCCGCCGCCGTTCACGAGCTGCGCGTACTCAGCTCCGCCGTGAGCGAATGCCTCGATCTGGCGCTCAGCGCCTTTGAACAGGGCGATCTGGACATCGCCTACCACGTCGAGCCGCTGGAGGAGCTGATCGACAATCTCTGCGACGAGCTCAAGCTCCACCACATCGACCGGCTCCAGAAGGGCCAGTGCACCCTGTCCAACGGCTTCGTGTTCAACGACATCGTTACCAACTACGAGCGCGTATCCGACCACTGCTCCAATCTGGCCGTGGCAGTCATCGAGCTGGACAGCTCCGGCACCTTCGACCCGCACGAATATCTCGACAGCCTCAAGGAGCTGCGCACCGGCTACTTCAACCGCTACTACGACGAATACTCCGCCAAGTATATCCTGTGACCGGCCGGAGAGCAAAAAAAGCCCCCGTGCGACGTTTCCGATCGCACGGGGGCTTCCTTTTTTCGGGGCGCGTCACACGGCCTTCGCTTCGGCGGAGGCGATCTTCACGCGCACGCCGCTGCCGGCCGCCAGCTCCTCGAGCTGCTGCGACAGACGGGCGGCGTTGGCGTTGAGATACTTCACCGCCAGCTCCTCCTTTGCCCCCGCCGGCAGCGCCCGGGCCGCCATCGCGGCCACGCCGCCGAGCGAGCCGGCAAAGCGGGCTATCACGGCGTCGTAGTCGATCTCGCTGACCGTCAGCTTCAGTTCTATCATGCTCACATCTCCCAGAATCTCTTTTTCCGTCCCGGCTTGCCCGGCCGGCTGCGGCGCAGATAAAGATAGTAGATATCCGCCAGCAGCAGCACGCACAAAACCCAGGTCATCGCGGTTTTGAATATCGTATCGTCCGCCCCGGCGCACAGACCGCGGAAGCACAGATACGCCGCCGCCAGCAGCAGCCACGCGCTCACCAGAAGCACGTCCGACACCTGCCGGCGCTTTTCCAGCACCGCCTTGTCGCAGCGCGGATTTTTTGCCATTTTGAACGCGAGCGCCTCAAACACGCACCCGCCCAGCATCGCCGCCGGGCTGAGCACGCCGAGCGCCAGACTGATGATATATCCCGCTCCCATAAAAGCCCTCCTTTGCATCCGGTGGCGCCATTATAGCAGACGCGCCGCCGCGCGGCAAGCGCCGTCACACCACCTGGAATATGTAATACTTCAGATAATCTGTCTCCGGCACGCCCCACAGGATCGGATGATCCGGCGCCTGCCGCCCGACATACGCCTGCCGCAGGCTCACGTTCACATCCCGCGCCGCCTCCGTCAGCATCTGGCGGAACAGCTCGTCGGTCATGAAATGGCTGCACGAGCATGTCGCCAGAAAGCCGCCGCGCGGCAGCAGCTTCATGGCCTTGCGGTTGATCTCCTTATACCCGCGGAAGGCCGCCTGCCGCGTCGCGGAGGATTTTGTAAACGCCGGCGGGTCGAGCAGGATGTAGTCGTACTCGCCGCGGCCCTCCCCGTCCTTCCGGGTCAAAAGCTCGAACACATCCGCCCGGACAAACGAGATATCCAGCCCGTTGAGCGCCGCGTTTTTCGCCGCCTCGTCCAGCGCGCTCTGCGACACGTCCACCGCCGTCACCCGCGCGGCGCCGCCGGCCGCCGCGTTGAGCGCGAACGCGCCCGTGTGCGTGAAGCAGTCCAGCACGCGCCGTCCCCGGGCAAAGCGCGCGGCCGCGCGCCGGTTTTCCTTCTGATCGAGGAAAAAACCCGTTTTCTGGCCGTTGATATAGTCCACGTCGAACAGCAGCCCGTTTTCCCGGATCACGGTGTGCCCGCTTCCGGAGCCGCGGGCAAAGCCCGTCATGCACGCAAGCCCCTCCTTGCCGCGCAGAGGGCTGTCGCTGCGCTCATAGACCGCCTCGAATCCCGGCTCCTCCATGAGTATGTCGTACAAAAGCTCCTTCACCCGCTCCATGCCGGCCGAGAGGACCTCCGTCACGAGTACCCCGTTGTAGCGGTCCACGGTCAGCCCCGGAAAGCCGTCCGCCTCCCCGAAGATCAGCCGGCAGGCCGCGTATTCCTCGCCCATGACCGCCTTCCGGTAATCCAGCGCCCAGCGCACGCGCCGCCGCCAGAACGCCTCGTCAAAGCGGTCGTTCGGATTTTTCGACACGATGCGCACGCGTATTTTCGAGCGGTCGTTGACAAAGCCCGCGCCGAGCCAGCGGCCCCGGCCGCTGTACACGTCCACGATATCGCCCGGCTCGTACAGGCCCTTCACGCCCGTCACCTCGTCGGCATAGACCCAGCTGTGGCCCGCACGCAGAAAGCGCACGCCCTTGTCCGTGATCGTCACGGATGCAAAATTTCTTTCCATAGTATCCATCACCCTTTTCGTGTAGACTATACACAGCCGCGCGCAAAAAAGCAAGTTTGCGCCGCGGCGGGATATGTGTTATTTTATAAAACAGCCCCGCGCTGCGCGCCGGGGCGCTTTATTCCGCGACAGAAAGGGGCGCATTTTTGTGTCCAGAAACGATAAATACTATACCGCCGGCGCCCTCCGGGGGCGCGGCTGGACCAACACGCTGATGGCGGAGCTTCTGTCCAAGCCGCGCTATCTCCATTTCCACGGCCGCTCCGTGCGCGCCTGGCCGCGCGAGGAGGTCGCCGCCGCCGAGCAGACCGAGGCCTTCCGGGCCGGCGCCGCCGCCGTGGAGCCGGGCGCCGCGCTCTCCCCGGAGCAGGCCGTCGCCGCGGCGGCCGATTTTCTGCGCCAGAGCTGGGCGGCGCTGTCCGCCCCGCCGTCGCTGTCGTACGAGCTGGCCGGAAAATACCACGAGGCCATTATGAGCCAGCTCCGCGGCGCGGCGTGGGCCGACCGGCTCAAGCCGGGCCAGGCCGCGAGCTATATCCAGAATTTCCTCCGTCTGCCCGGCGGGGAAAGCCCCGAAGCCCAGTGCCGCGCGCTCAAGCATTTCGTCTCCGCCGCACCCTGGCTCGGCCGCAACCCGGAATCCCGTCCCGCGCGCACGCTTTTCCTGTCGTATGCCTCGACGCTCTGCGCCGTGGCGGACGCCGCGCTCGAGCTGTTCCGCCAGTCGCAGCCGGACTCGGACGCCGCGCCCATGCTCGCCATGGAGAATTTCCCGTCCAGGGAGCTTCTGTCCCATCCGCTCGGCTACCTGTGGTCGGTGTTTTACGTCCCGCAGGCCATCCGCACGAGCCTGAGCCTTCTCGTCGCGCTCAATCCGCGCGACGAATACCCCGAGGCACGCGCCATGAAGCGCCGCTTCATCCTGCACGTCGGCGGAACGAACACCGGCAAGACCTACGCCGGCTTCCAGCGGCTGATGCAGGCGGAGACCGGCGTGTATCTCGCGCCGCTGCGCCTGCTTGCGCTTGAGGCGCAGGAGATCCTTCTCGACGCGCACGTCCGCTGCTCGCTCACGACCGGCGAGGAGGAGGACCGCCGCCCCGGCGATACCCACATCGCCGCGACGGCCGAAAAGCTCGAGCTGGACCGCCGCTATGAGGTTGCGGTCATCGACGAGTGCCAGATGATCGCCGATCCCGAGCGCGGCTATGCCTGGACGCGGGCCATCCTGGGCGTGCTGGCGCCGGAGGTGCATCTGTGCTGCGCGCCGGAGGCCAAAAACCTTCTGCTGCGGCTGATAAGATCCTGCGGCGACGAATACGAGATCGTTCAGCACCGGCGCAAAACGCCCCTTCTGTGCATGGACCGTCCCGTCGACTACGAGGACCTTCAGCCCGGCGACGCGCTCATCACGTTCTCCAAGGTGGGCGTGCTGTCCGTGGCGGAGGATCTGCGCCGGCGCGGCATGGAGCCGGCCATCATCTACGGCGCGCTGCCGTATTCCACGCGCCGCAAGCAGATGGAGGGCTTTCTGCACGGCGACATGCAGTACGTCGTGTCCACGGACGCCATCGGCATGGGGCTGAATCTGCCCATCCGCCGCGTGATCTTCATGGACACGGAGAAATTCGACGGCCACGAGCGCCGGCCGCTCCGCCCGTCCGAGATACAGCAGATCGCCGGCCGCGCCGGGCGCTTCGGGATGTACGACCGGGGCTACGTCGGCGCGACGGACAATCTCTCCGCCATCCGCATCGGGCTGGAAAGCGTGGTGCCGCCGCTGCAGCGCGCGGTCGTGGGCTTTTCCGAGCTTGTGCTCACGGTGGACTTCGATCTTCTGGAGGTGCTCACGGTCTGGAGCGCCATGCCCACGCCGGAGCCGTATGTCAAACTCGACGTCAGCCGCTATATCCTGCTGATCTCCAAGCTGCGCGAGGCGGGCTTCGAGCTGACAAAGCAGCAGGAGCTGCGCGCGGCGAACATCCCCTTCGACGAAACGGACGAGGAGCTTTTCGGCCTTTTCAACCGCTTCCTGCGCCTGTGGAAGCAGGGCGAGCCGATCGAGCAGCCGGCGCTGCCGGACAAGCACGGCGCGGCGCACACGCTCCCGGAGCTGGAGCTGTACTGCCGGAAGCTCGACCTGTACTTCTCCTTTTCCAAGGCCTTCTCCGTGCCCATCGACCGCGACGCGCTTTACGACGAGCGGGAAAAAACCGCCGACCAGATCAACCAGATCCTTCTGCACAACCTGCGCAACAACATCCGCTTCTGCTCCGCCTGCGGCGCGGCCCTGCCGCTTCATTACGAGGGCCGGCTGTGCAGCCGCTGCTACAGCCGCCGCTACGGTTACCGCTTCCGCCCCCGCGGCCGGAAGTAAAAGCAAACGCCCCCGCACCGCGTCAGCACGAACGGCTGAACGGCGCGGGGGTCGTTTTATCCGGTCCCGCCGGCTCTCAGCGGATCAGCCGGTAGTGCTTCCAGCGGCCGGAGAAATAATAGAGCGCGCCCAGAAGCGCCGATACATACCCGGCCAGGCAGCTGCCCCACCAGAAGCCGAGCAGCCCCATGGACGCGCTCAGCAGCAGGGAAAGGCCGATCCGGGCGACCACGCCGTCGGCGATGCCGATCGTCATGGAGAGCGCCGCGTTCCCGACGCCGGTGACCACGCTGCAGAACGTGGCCCGCAGCGCCAGCCCGAGGGCGCAGCCGACGCCGACGGCGGCATAGGCCGCCGCGTAGTCCAGAACGGCCGCGTCGGTCACGAACACGGAAAAGACCTGTCTGGGGAACAGCCCGATCACCAGCGCGCATACGGCGCAGTAGCCGAAGCAGACGACGAACGTGGCGCGCGTCGTCCGGCGGCAGCGGTCCAGCTTGCCCGCGCCGAAGCACTGGGCGATCATGGTGGAGCTGGCCGTGCCCATGGAATCGGTGATGATGCGGCAGATGTTCTCCAGCTTCATGGCCACGCCGTTCACCGTGGCCGCCGCCACGCCGTAGCGGTTCACGCACGAGATCACGAACAGAATGGACAGCAGAATGGCCGCGTTCTGCATGGAATGCGGCACGCCCACCTTCAGCAGCAGACGGATATCCCGCCGGTCCGGCTTCATCTTTCGCAGCCGCAGCGCAAGGCCGAGGCTCTCCCGCCGGCGCAGCAGATAAAGAACGGCCGTGACGAACGACACGAGCTGTCCGGCGACCGTCGCCAGCGCCGCGCCCAGCGTGTCCCACCGGAACACGACCACGAACAGCAGATCCAGCGCCACGTTGACCGCCGACGCGACCGCCACGAACAGAAGCGGCCCCCGGGAATCGCCCAAGCCCCGCAAAACGGAGCTTACGGCGTTGTAGCCATAGATGAACAGCATCCCGCCGCCGCACGCCGTAAGATAGCGCATACCGTAGCGCACGGATTCCTCCGGCAGGTTGAGCACACGCAGATGCCACCGGGCAAAGCCGACGCACACGCCGCCGAGCACGAGCGCCAGAACGCCCTGGATCAGCAGCAGCGCCCCGATCGCGCCGGGTATGGCCGCGCGGTCCTTTTTGCCGACGAACTGCGCGATGATGATCTGGCCGGCGGCCCCGAAGCCCATGCTGATGAGCGTATAGAGCGTCATCACGTCGCCGCAGGTCGTCACAGCCGCCAGCGCCGAGGCGCTGATCGCCCGCCCCACGATCACGCTGTCGACCATATTATAGGCCGTCTGAAGGCCGTTCGCCGCCATGAGCGGCAAGGCAAAACGAAGCAGAGAGCGCAGCAGCGCGCCCTCCGTCATGTCGTTGAGCCGTGTCGTCTGTTCTTTCATTCTCTGCCGTTTACCCTGCTTTACATCCGTTTATAGCTGAATATCTTCTTATATTTCTTGTCGCTGAAAAGCCCCAGCAGCACCACGGCGACAAGGATGCCGCCCACGGGCAGATAGTCCATCAGCGCGCCCTCCGTCGTTCCCGCCGTGCGTATCCGGCCCATGGCCGGCCGGCCGACGGTCTGAAGCTGCCGCACATGATCGGCCAGCGCATCCGCCAGCGTCCGGCCGGACGGCTCCGCCGACGACACCGCCGGATAATCGTAGCCGCCGGACAGCATATACGCCGTGGCCGCCAGCGTCAGCCGCGTCTCGTCGTCCTGCGGGTCCAGCTCCGTTCCGTCGTCGAGCTGCATCTCCATGACCCGCTGGCCCGCCGGCGCCGAGGCGTCGTACAGATAGCGGAAGCCGGACACCTGGGGAAAGCCGCCGTATTTCCCGGAGACCGCGTGATCGATGCTCTCGTCCCCGGCCAGCACGATGTGCGACACCCCCGCCTCCAGCATGGCGCAAAGCTGCGCCGGCGTGACGGACGCCGTCGCCGTTTCGCGGTCCTGCGCAAAAACGCGTCCAAGCTTTTCGCGCGTGACCGAGCTGCGCGGCAGATCCGCCTTCAGATCGCCCCCGTTCACGATGGCGATATCCGTGCCGAGCTGCCGGCGCAGCGCGTCGGCCGTCACATCGGCCAGCGAGGATTCCGCCGAGCGCGCCGAGCGCTCGCCCGCCGCCGTCAGCTTCACGTCGATCACGCCCAAAACCGCATCGTCCGCAGCCGCTGCCCGCGCCGGCGCCGCCAGCAGCAGCGTCAGCGCAAGCGCCGCGGCTGCGGCCCAGCGTTTTGTATTTTCTTTACGCCAGATCATTGATCTGCCGGACATAGTGGCATGAAACGAAATGCTGCGGCAGCACTTCCTCATATGCCGGCTGCTCGTGGAAGCATTTGTCCTGCGCATACGGACATCGCTTGGCAAAGCGGCAGCCGGGCTTGGGATTGACCGGGCTGGTCAGCTCGCCCTGCATCGTCACGCGCTTGGCCTCGCGGTGGATATTGGGCACGGGAATAGCGGAAAGCAGGCCCTTCGTGTACGGATGCAGCGGATGGACGAACAGCTCCTCCGACGTGCATTTTTCCACCATACAGCCGACGTACATGACCATGATGTCGTCGGAGATGTGCTTGACGACAGACAGGTCGTGCGTGATGAAGATATAGGTCAGGTGCTTCTCTTCCTGCAGGTCCATCAGCAGGTTGAGTATCTGCGCCTGAATGGACACGTCCAGCGCGGACACCGGCTCGTCGCATACGATGAACTTCGGCTCGAGCGCCAGCGCGCGCGCCACGCCTATGCGCTGGCGGCGGCCGCCGTCAAGCTCGTGCGGGTAGGACTCGGCCAGACGCCGGGCAAGCCCGACCGTGTCCATCAGCTCGTAAACGCGCTTTTCCCTCTCCGCCGAGGAGCGGTAGGCCCGATTGATCCGCAGCGGCGTCGCGATCAGCTCGGCAACGCTGCGCCGCGGGTTGAGCGAGGAGTACGGGTCCTGGAAGATGATCTGCCGGTCCCGGCACAAAGCCCGCCGCTGTCCCGCGCTCAGATTGGTGACGTCCCTGCCGTCGAACACGATCTGGCCGTCCGTGGCCTGAAGCAGCCCCAGCACCGTGCGGCCGAGCGTGGACTTTCCGCAGCCGGACTCGCCCACGACGCCCAGCGTCTTTCCCTCGTCGATGCGGAAGGAAACGTCGTCCACGGCATGAAGCATGCCGCCGGGCGTCTTGAAGTATTTTTTCAGATGGTTGACTTGCAGCAGCTCACTCACAGTCAGCACTCTCCTTTTCTCGCGTTGACGCAGCGCACAAAGTGGCCCGGCGTGACCTCCGTCAGCTCAGGCTCCCTCTGCCGGCAGGCCTCCGTGACGTGCGGGCAGCGGGGGTTGAACTTGCAGCCCTCCGGCAGATGCGCCGGGTCGGGCATCAGCCCGTAGATGGGGCTGAGGCGGTGGACCGACTTGTCAAGGCTCGGCAGCGACCCGAACAGCCCCTGCGTGTAGGGGTGCTGCACATGGTCGAAGATATCCTCCAGCGTGCCGTATTCCACGATCTCGCCGGCGTACATGATGGCCACCTTGTCGCAGGTCTCCGCCACGACGCCCAGGTCGTGCGTGATCAGCAGAACGGCCGTGCCCATCTTCTTTTTCAGGTCGTTCATCATATCGAGCACCTGCGCCTGAATGGTCACGTCCAGCGCCGTCGTCGGCTCGTCGGCCAGCAGCAGCTCCGGGCTGCAGGCCAGCGCCATGGCGATAACGACGCGCTGCTTCATGCCGCCGGAAAACTGGTGGGGATATTCCACGCCGCGCTCGGCCGGGATGCCGACCATCTCCAGCATGCGGCAGGCCTCCATCATCGCCTCGCCCTTGCTGCACTTGCTGTGCAGATGGATCCCCTCGGCGATCTGGTCGGCCACGCGCATAACGGGGTTGAGCGCCGTCATGGGGTCCTGGAATATCATAGAGATCTTGCCGCCGCGCATATCCCGCAGCTGCGCCTCGTTCATCTCCATGACGTTCTCGCCGTTATACAGGATCTCGCCGCCGACGATCTTCCCGGGCGGGTCGGGCACGAGGCGCAGGATGCCGAGCGCCGTCGTCGTCTTGCCCGCGCCGGTCTCGCCCACGAGACCGAGCGTTTCGCCCTTTTCTATGGTCAGACTGATGTCGTTCACCGCGCAGACCGTGCGGTCCATCGTCTGATACTGGATGGACAGATTTTTGATCTCCAACAAACTCATGCGTCCGCCTCCTTACTGCTTCAGCCGCGGATCGAGCGCGTCGCGCAGGCCGTCGCCCAGAACGTTGAAGCCAAACATTGTGATCATGATGAAGATGCCGGGGAAGGTGACGATGGGATAGAACGCGCGGATGTATTCGCGTCCGCTGTTCATGATCGAGCCCCATTCCGGCGTGGGCGGCTGAATGCCCAGGCCGATGAAGCTCAGCGCCGATATGTTCAGTATGCCCATGCCGATCATCATCGTCGTGGAAACGATGATGGGCGCGAGGCAGTTCGGCACGATCTCCGTGAGCATGGTGCGCAGATCGCGGGCGCCGCAGGCGCGGGACGCCTCCACATATTCCTGGTCGCGCAGCTGCAGCACCGTCGCGCGCATCATGCGCGCCGTGCCCGCCGAGGCGCCGAATGACAGGGCGATGGCCGTGTTCACGATGCCGGTGCCGAGCATGGCGGAGACCGCCACGGCCAGCAGCATGCTGGGAATGGCCTGGATCACGTCGATGATGCGCATGATGAGGTTATCGACCCAGCCGGAGAAATAGCCGGAGACCGCGCCCAGCAGCACGCCCGTTATCGTTCCGATGGCGCAGGCCAGCAGACTGGTCAGCAGCGACACGCGCCCGCCGTAAAGGCAGCGGGACCACAGATCGCGGCCGAAGTTGTCCGTGCCGAGGATGTGCTCCCGGCTCGGCAGCTGCAGGCGGTTGAGAATGTCCTGCTCGGCGTAGTCATAGCGCGTCAGCAGCGGCGCGAAAACCGAGGACAGCACGATGAACGCGACCATCACAAGCCCGACCATGGCCAGCTTGTTCCGGCACAGGCGGCGCCACACGTCGTGGGCCTGGCTGTGCTTTCTGCTCCGGAGAGTGTCGGCCGGGGCGTCCGTTGTTCTTCTTTTCTTCATGCCGCCGCCTCCACTTCTCCGCTTTCGCTTTTCTTCTTCCGATTCCGGTTCGTGCCGGCGAACTGCGCCTTGATGCGCGGGTCGGCCAGCGAATAGATGATGTCTACGAGCAGGTTGGCAAGACTCGCGAACACCGACAGCACCACCACGACGCCCATGATCGCCGGGAAGTCGCGCGTGCTGATGGACGTCATCAGGTACATGCCCATGCCCGGGATGGAGAAGATCGTCTCCACGACCACCGAGCCGCCCACCAGCGCGCCGACCTGCGAGCCGATGATGGTGATGACGGGGATCAGCGCATTGACCAGCGCGTGCTTGTAAACGACGACGCGCTCCTGCACGCCCTTGGCGCGGGCCGTGCGGATGTAGTCCTGCCGGATGCATTCAAGCATACTCGAGCGCGTCATACGGGTCGTGCTGGCCACGGACATCATGGCGTTGCACAAAACCGGCATGATGTAGTGCTTCCAGGTGGTGATGCCGGAAGCCGGCAGCCAGCGCAGCTTCAGCGCGAACACGATCATCATCATCAGCGCCAGCCAGAAGCCGGGGACCGACGCGAAGAACATGGCCGCCACCGTGACGGAGTAGTCCCAGACGGAATACTGCTTCGTGGCCGACAATATCCCGAACGGTATGCCGATCAGCGCCGTTACCAGCAGGCCCAGCACGCCGATGGCCAGCGATATCCAGATGCGGTTGTGTATTTCGTTTGCGACCGGCTGGCTCGTGGCGTAGCTCGTGCCCAGATCGCCCCGTGTCACGAGCTTGTATACATAGTTGAAGAATTGCTCAAAATAGGACTTGTCCAATCCCATTTCATGCTTTTTGGCCACATACTCCTCTTCCGTGAACTCCGTTCCCAGCACGCTGATGACCGGGTCGCCCGGCATGAAGTGGCTGATCGTGAAAACGATCAGAAGCACGCCCAGCAAAACCGGGATCATGAGCAGGATACGCTTGACAATATACTTCAGCAAAAGCCTTCACACCTCCGTGTTTCTCTTTTCCGCCGTTTATGAAGGGATTATACCAGCATTACATGCCCATGTCGACCACGGCGTCGTAGCCGCCGCGGACCGCGTGCATGACCTTCTGCGCCTTCTGCGCGTCGCCGATGACGTACACGTCCCGGCACAGCGTCCGCAGCTCGTCCACGACGTCCGTGCGCGCGCGCAGACCCGCCGCCATCACGACCGTCTGGCAGGGATAGAACACTTCCTTACCCTCCGCGTCCGCGGCGTAAACGCCCTCCCCGGTGATCCGGGTGCAGCGCATCCCCGTGGCGCACTCGATGCGGTCGCTGCCCTCGATCTCGTGCATCAGGCCGAGCCGGTGCATTTTGCCGCATTCCGACGCGAGCATCGGGAGCATCTCCAGAATGGTCACATGATGGCCCTTATCGGCCAGATACACGGCCTCCTCGCAGCCGACGAAGCCGCCGCCGATGACGACCACGCGCTCGCCGATCGGCGTGTCCGCCTCCAGATCCGCGCCGAAGACCACGTTGCTGCCGTCCGCGCCGGGCACCGGCAGAAGGAACGGCCGCGCGCCCACCGCCAGGATCAGCACGTCCGGCGCGATCTGCTCGACCAGCGCCTTATCCACCCTGGTGTTCAGCCGGATGTCGATGGGCAGCGCCATGACCTTTTCCGCCTGGCTCTCCTTGTAGCGCAGCATGGGCTTTTTGAAATAGGCGCCGCAGTCGGCATATTTCAGCGCGCCGCCCAGAACCGGCCGCTCGTCGCACAAAATGACCTCGTGGCCGCGCTTGTGCGCCTCGAGCGCCGCCTGCATGCCGCCGGGGCCGCCGCCCACGATGAGGACCCTGCGCCTGCGGGTCTGGGGCAGGGGATGGAAATAATCGCGCTCGCGCCCGATGATCGGGTTGACGGAGCAGCGCAGCGTGCGGTTTTCGATCAGACCGCTCTCGCACTCGTTGCAGCGGATGCAGGGCGTGATCTTCTCCGGCGTCCCGTCGATGACCTTATGCGGCAAAAATGGGTCGGCCACCAGCGCGCGGCCCATGGCAATGGCGTCCGCGCCGCCCTCGGCCAGGAAGCGCTCCATGTCGTCCGGCATGTTGAACGCGCCCACGCTGACCACCGGGGTCTTTACATGCTTGCGTATCTCGGCGGCGTAGGATGCGTTCTCCATGTCCTTCTGGAACGCGCCGGGGTGCATCAGAACGCAGGAATACTCGTCCTGCTGCGTGCCCACGGAAACGTGGATCAGATCGACCTTTCCGTCGTACATCTTGGCGACCTCGATGCCGGTCGCAAGGTCGAAGCCGCCCTCGCAGCGCTCCGAGCCGCTGATGCGCACCTCGATCGGGAAGCCGCGGCCCACGGCCGCGCGGATCTTCTCGACCACGAGCAGCGGGAAGCGCATGCGGTTTTCAAGACTGCCGCCGTACTGATCCTTCCGGTGATTCGTCATCTCCGAAATGAACTGGTGCAGCAGCCAGCCATGGCCGGAATGGAGCATGACCATGTCAAAGCCAAGCTTTTTGGCCCGGCCGGCCGCCATTCCGAAGGCCTCCGCGATCTGCTCGATCTGCTCCTCGGTCATCTCGTCCACCGTGTCGCCCCAGGCGTCCACATAGCCGGACGGGCCGATCGCGTTCTTTCCGCCGATCATATCCGGCGCGCACAGGGCGCCGCCGTGGTCAAGCTCCACCGAAGCGGCCGCGCCGTGGCTGTGGATGGCGTCGACGAGCTTGATAAAATACGGCCAGGAGCCAGGGTCGTTGATGCCGGCCTGCTGCGGGTGCGAGCGGCCGGTGTCCAGATCGACGATCACGTCGCCAATGGTGACAAGCGCCGCACCGCCGGCAGCGCGAAGTTTATAATATTCGATGTTGTCATCGGAATAATGCTCGTTGGGGCCGAGCTCCGCCATGGACGTGGGGGAGGAAAGCATACGGTTTTTCAGCGTAAGATTCCCCACCGTCAGCGGTCTCGTCAGATTCGGGTACTCTTTCATTCGATCATCTCCTGTTTGCTTTAAAAATATCAAACTATGTTTACACTATATAGAAAAGCATCGGTAAAGTGAAACAACAAAACTCGTGCTCCGGCCGAAAAAAGTGTTGTCAGCGCCGGTTGCCAAGCCGCCGGAAAGGTGTTAATATTTTTTCATGCTCGAATTCATATCCGAAAATTCCGGTGAGGTCTCCGACATGAACGACACAAACGTAAGCTATTTTCTCTCGCTCGCGCGCACGAAGGATCTGGCGCTGACAGCCGAAAAATTTTACAGCACGCCGCAGTCCGTTCTCCGCAACATCCGCAAGATCGAAAGCGAGCTGCAGGTGCAGCTGTTTCACGAGGATACCTCCTCCATCCACCTCACGCACGCCGGCGAGGAATTTCTCCGCCTGTTTTCCAGTCTGGAGCAGGATCTCACCGCCGCGAAATACTTCTTCTCCAACGACCGCAGCGGCAGCCGCCTGTGCGTCGGCTGGTGCGACTGGTCCGGCTGTCCCGACTGGATCACCGATGCCATAAAGGAGTATGCCCTTCTCCACCCGGAGATCGAGATCGACGCCAGGCTCACGACCTCCCGCAACCTCATCAGCATGATCGACGACGGGAGCGTGGACGTCGCCATCGCCTCCCGCTTTCTCACGCGGGGCCTGGAGCACTTTTTCGACTGCACGCCGCTGTGCGAGCTGCCCCTGTATCTGCTGGTCGATAAGGACAGTCTTTTCACCTCGTTCGACCTTTCCAGCCCCCAGACCATGGCCATCCCGTTTTTCACCGTTCCCGTCTGGGAGGCCGACGACGACATGGTCATCCAGCGCGTGAACGACGAGCTCATGCGCCTTGGCCGCAGACCGAAGCTCGTGGTCGTGCTGCCGAACTGGTCGTCGGCGTACACGGAGGTGCATTTCGGAAACGGCATCGCCGTCTCGCCCAAATGCAAGCCGCTGTCCGATCTCGACTTCTTCCTGTTCAAGCCGCTCGAGCGCAGCACCACGCTCTGCGCCATTCATTCGCAGGGCAACAAAAACCCGGCGGCCGCCCCCTTCCTTGAATTTCTCCGCCGGCGCCCGGAGGTGACGCTATGAACACGACTCAGATCGAATGCTTCCTGGCCGTCGCCCAGACGCTCAATTTCACGCAGGCCGCCAAAAGCATCTTCATTTCCCAGCAGGCCATCAGCAAATACATCTCCAATCTGGAGGAGGAGCTCGGCGTCCGCCTGTTCATCCGCCGCCACAACGAGATCGAGCTGACCGCCGCCGGCATTTATTACCGCGATCTCTGGAACGGCTGGCTCAACCGCATCCGGCTCACCGTCGCCAGCTGCAAGCAGATGCGCGAGCGCATGAGCCTGACGCTGCGCGTCGGGATATCCATCTGGATCGACCCCTTCGGCGAGATCGACAGCGGCTTTTCCTCCTTCCGCAAAAGCCATCCCTATACGACCTTCAAGGTCCGCCAGTACCACAACCGCCCGCTCATCGCCCAGCTCGACGCGGGCGAGCTGGACATGGTCCTCATGCCCAGCGACCAGATCCTGCTTGACAACTCCTACGAGACCGCCTTCCTCACGCACGACCGGATGTGCTTTTACGCGCCGGCCGACGTCCCCGGGGACAGCATCGACCCGGACTGCTGGGGTCTGCCGTTTCTGGAGGTCCCCTCCTGGGACTGGAACTCGCTGGAGTGGAAGCGCATCGCGGACCGGGAGATGAGCTCGCTGGACATCGAGCCGCGCCGCATCATCACGCTGCCGAACTTCCATTCCCTGCTCGCCATGGTGCAGCTGCGGCGCTGCATCGTGCTGTGCGACGATCGCTTCGGCTATCTCCGCTCGCACACCGGGCTCAAGCGCTTTCCGCTCCCCAGCGATTCCGGGCTGAGCTGCGTGTGGAAAAAATACAGCGAGCACCCGCTCATCCCGCCCTTTATCAGCCATATGCAAAGCTGGTACGCCGACTGATCCGAAAAGAAGCATCCGGGCCGAAGCCCGGATGCTTCTTTATTTACAGGCTTTACACAAACAGCGTCAGCACCATGTAATAGCCCGCCGCGATCACGCAGAAGCAGGCCACCACCGGGATCGACTCCTTGATCAGCTCGCCGAGCGATATCTTGAAATGGTCGCACACGATGCTCAGACAGACGTGCGTGGGTGACACCTGCATGGCCGCGTACTCATAGCTGAGTATCAGCATCAGCAGCGGCACGCCCGCGCCGGGGATCGTGGAAAACGCCAGCGGGATGCTGATGGCCAGGATCGCCGTCCCGCCGCCCACCAGCGAGGCGAAGAACACCAGCAGCGCAAATGTCAGCCACGTCGGGATCGGCAGCACGGCAAAGTAGCCGGGCAGCGCCTCCAGCACGCCGGTCGCCGTCAGGATATACTTGAACAGCATCGCCAGATAGGTGTTGAGCAGCATATTCGGCTCAAACGCGCTGGGGACCATCTCCCGGATCTCCTTCCAGGAAAAGCGGTAAACGATCAGCGCCAGCGCAATGCCGATGGCCAGCGCCACCACGATGTTCATGTCCAGCACCAGGATCAGCAGAATGATCAGAAACAGGCTCCACAGGCTCTTGAACAGCTCCAGCACATAGTGCAGCCGGCCTCCCTCCATGTTCTCGCCCGTTTCCCGCGGCAGCTTCCGCAGATAAAACAGCCAGCCCAGGAAGTACATCGCCGCCACCATCGGGATCATCGACAGGATGAACGACGACATGGAGATGCCCGCCCATTCGCAGCCGAGAATGATCGTCGTATAGGTCGGCAGGAAGCTCTCCGGGATATGGCGGAAAAAGCTCGTGACGAAGGATTTCTGCTGCGGCGTGTAATAATCCTGCGTGGCCTCGTCCACAATGTCGCCGCAGAGATTGGCCGCCGCGCCGCTCGGCAGCAGGCCGATCAGGATCGGCGCCAGGGACGCGTTGATGCGGCGGTTGTTGAATATCCCGCTGAGCGAGCGCTGCGCCCGCACCAGCAGGCTCCGCCGCTCCAGCATCCGCTGCAGATAGGTGATGATGTACAGCACCACGACGACTTCGATGGTGTCCTTCGCGATCGTCGCGTGCAGCAGCGTCTCCAGCGAGCCGACGAAGGGGAGCTGATACAGCACGATCGTGGACACGATCGCCGCGCCCATGGCGGCGTACAGCGGCAGTTTGAATTTAAGAATGACAACGATAAGAGCAAAAACGATCAGAAGCTTTACCAGCGCCATCCGCTATGACCTCCTTTAAAACCGGAAAAACAGGCGCGGCCGGGCAAGCCCGGCCGCGCCTGCGCACCGAGTTCAGTCCTCGTTCTTTTTTGTAAACACCTTGCGGAATTTGATATTGTCGCCCGGCGCCGGGATATAGGTCTCGCTCTCGGCCCAGCAGGCAAACGGCTTGGGGCAGTCGGGGTCCTTCTGCGGGACCTGGACGGCCGACATGCGCAGATGCGTCGGGCCGGGGATATCGATGTTGCGCGGGGACGTCTGGCTGAGCATGCCCACGAGGATCATCCCGCTGTCCATCAGACTGCGGTACGCCTCCTCCGCGCAGTTTTTCCCGTCGTAGGTGAACGCGAAGTCATAGCCGACGCGGTTGTGCAGAATGCGGAACTCGCCGGTCTTGAAATCACCGTCTTCAAATATCCAGTCCTGGCCATAGCGCTCCCACATCATGGAATAGTGCTTGTGGCCCGTCTCGTCCGAGGGATTCCCGGCCACGCCGGGCGTGATGAAGGAGCTGCGCGCCGACAGGCCGTCGTCCGCGATCTCGATCACGCCGGAGCAGATGCCGTGCACGCACATGCCCAGGCCCCGGTCATACTTCGCCATCTCCGGATACAGGGGGATGCGCTCATCGTAATCCTCGTCGTAGCCTTCATAAATGCCGGAACGCCATTCCTTCTCGCAGCTGTCATAGCCCACGAGCGTGCCGAAGGTGTGCGTGGCGCAGCACTCGGGCGAGTGGGACCAGCGGTAAGACGACGTAAAGCCGGGACGATCCTCGGTGGAGTGCCAGAAAACGTGCTCCGCCCATTCGCGCTCGATGTCCTGCGCGCTCTCGGCCCAGTGGATCTTCATTTCCAAGGGAAGCTTGTAATTCATGCCTTGTCTCCTCCAATCGCTTCATAGAGCTTCGCGGGGTCCGCCTGGCCGGCCTTGAACTGAAGGAAGCCTTCAAAGCTGCAGCTGAGATCCAGCCGGTAGCTGTCGTGCGCCGTGGGGATCGTGGGGTAGGGATACCAGCCGAAGACCGGGTAATAGGTCTGCATGGGATAGTCCGCATCGCCGAAGTCGAGCTTCACGGGGTCCGGCCCCTGCTTGTCCTCATAGTAAAGCGCCGGCTCCTCGTTGACGTTCCGGCCGGCCTCGGCGCTGCCGTCGTTGCCGATGAACATATGCCAGATGCGCCAGCCGCTCTCTTCCTTTTTGAAATCGAACCAGACACGGTTGAACACGCTCCAGCCGTGGACGCCGCCGATATCGTGCGCCTCGGAGGCCAGCGTGTAGCACACGCCGAAGGCCGTTTTCCCGTCGGCCGCGATGTGGATCGCAACGCTGTCCGGCGGCGCGATGCGGCAGTAGTTCTCGGCCTTTTCGTATTTGGCATAATAGCGGGCGATGGACTCCTTGCCGACGTAATAGCCCCAGTTGGAGCCAAGCTGCGCGCTGGCCAGATTTTCTTCCTGCCCGACCCACAGCTCGTCCAGCTCGCGCCCGTAATCGTTGTTGAGCACGCAGATGAAGCGCTTGCCGATCAGGGCGCGCAGCTCTTCCATCTCCCAGACTCTGTCCATGCGCTGCTCGTCCGTGGCCTCGCGCTTGTAGAAATAACGTCCCATCATTTTAGACATTGATAATCCCTCCCTGCTCACCACTCGCTCGAGGCGTAGCGGTCAAAGCCTTCCATCTCGCAGCCGTAGCTGAACGTGTCCTGGAAGTCATAAAACGGCTCCGGATAGCGCAGCTTCTCCGGCGCGGGGCGGCCGGCGTAAAAGCGCTCGCGCAGCACGGCCGGATGGCTCGGCTTCGGAAGCTCAAGCTGCTCGAGGGCCTTGAATTCCTCCTTGACCGGCGGCAGCTTCTGCTCGCTTTCCGCGACGGCCCAGTCCCGGCCCTGCGGGCCGCCCGCCTCCACGATGCGCTGCATGTGCCAGATCTTCCATTCCGTGTTCTCCTTGGTGAAGTCCACGGCATAGTATCCGTTTTCCGCATAGGTATAGGGCCCGTTGGGAAGAATACGATGGTCGGCGCCAACAAACAGCCACACGCCCTTCGCCGTCGTTCCCAGGCCGGACACCTCCAGCACCGGAACGCTCAGCCCGTCCACGGTCATCTGGCCGACGCCCTGGATCTCCTCGTCGCTCTTGGCGCCCAGAAA
Source organism: uncultured Oscillospiraceae bacterium (assembly GCA_934597255.1). Classification (GTDB taxonomy): domain Bacteria; phylum Bacillota; class Clostridia; order Oscillospirales; family Oscillospiraceae; genus CAJOIG01. The sequence continues at coordinate 42,636 of CAKTQV010000010.1, read as the reverse complement.
TTCCGGGAACAGGTCGCGGATGAGCTGTGAGCGGACGGCCGTGTTCTCCGCCAGCTTCTTATAATAAGCCTCCACCTCGTCCCGGCCGGTATACCAGCCCTCGTTCACGCCGTAGCACACATCGCCCTCGAAACGGCTCCAGAAGCGTTCGAAGACGTCGCCCTCCTGCTTGAGCATCAGGCTTCGCACATAGCGCCCCATCAGGTTCTGGATCTCCCGGAGGTCGAGCCACATATTTGCTTTTTCCTCAAGCGTGTAATCGCGCTTATACATGAAAAGACTCCTTTCCGTCCTTTTTTCCGAATTGTCTAGATTCTATCAGTCCATCTGCACAAGCGCAAGGCTTCCCGGCAAAACAAAAATGATGAACTTGACGACAAAATTTTTGTTAGACAGCGGAGTGTGTTTGTGAAATAATTTGCACATACCAGCCGCGAGACCAATCCTGTCATTTATTTTTTATTAGGAGGCATATATGAAATCCACCCTGACTCGACTTCTTGCATTCGTCATGGTCCTTCTGCTTGTCTTCTCTCTGTGCGCCTGCGGCAGCACGGAGAAAGAGACCGGCGGGAACGCCCCGGCTGAAGGCAAGACCGCCGGCACCACCGAGGCCGGCAACTCCGGCGACGCAGCCGAGGAAGACGCCTATCACGTCATCCGCATCGGCGACGCAGACGGCGACCCCACCGGCAGCTACGACACCTCCTCCCCCAGCGGCAGCGTTCAGTACGCGCCCGGCCTGGACCGGCTCTGCTTCGACAGCCTGTTCTACTTTGACGGCAACGACGAGCTGCAGACCCGCATCGTTGAGGAATACCATTACGAAGACGACACCACGCTGGTCCTCAAGATCCGCGACGACATCTATTTCTCCGACGGCACGCAGCTTGACGGCTGGGACGTCCTCTACAGCGCGCAGCGCTATGTGGACAACGGCCACACCAGCATGACCTACTATGTCTGCTACGACTTTGAAAACAGCACCGTTTCCGACGACGGCCTGACCATCACTCTCAAGTACCTCTACCCCGTCGGCCCCGGCATCTACTGGCTGACCTGGCCCATCCAGAGCAAGGACTTCTGCGAAGAGCACGACCCGACCGACCCCATCTGGATGACCAGCGAGGTGCCCCACTCCGGCCCCTATGACATGACCGAGTGCACGCTTTACAGCTCCATTAAATATGAAAAGCGCGACGATTACTGGAACAGCGCCAACTACGATCCCGAGCCCGACGAGATCATCGTCAACTACTACACCGACGCCACCGCCATGTTCATCGACTTCGAGTCCGGCAACCTGGACATCTGCCTGGGTCTGAACACCACCGACTACGACATGGCCGCCAGCGGTGCCGTTGAAAACTGCGAGGCCGTTCTGATCCCCGGCAACGACGTCCTTCAGCTCATCATGTCCGACGACAACGAGGCTCTGCTCGACATCCGCGTCCGCGAAGCCATCTGCCACGCCATCGACATCCAGTCCACCGCCATCGGCGCCTTCGGCTCCCTGGGCGACCCCGCCACTTCCTCCCTGTCCAAGACCTGCCGCTACTATGTCGAGCAGGAGCCGTACACCTACGATCCGGAGCTTGCCCTGCAGCTCATGGAAGAGGCCGGCTACGGTCTGGACAACCCCCTGAACCTCAAGTTCGTCACCACCAACGGCGACCTTCAGCCGGAGACCGCCGAGATCGTTCAGGCCTACCTGAGCAAGATCGGCATCAACTTCACGCTGGACGTCGAGGAGCTCAACACCATGCTGGCCAGCTACTTTGAGGTCGGCGGCACCGACTTCAGCTGGTTCAAGATCACCGGCGCCAACATCACCCGCGACCCCAAGCAGATCTACACCGTCTTCACCGACGCCGGCATCTTCCAGCAGATCGTCCGCCAGAGCGATCCCGATCTGCAGGCTCTGATCGTCAAGGGCGAGAACACCGTTGACGACGCCGAGCGCGCCGAGATCTACAAGGAGATCCAGGCCTACTTCCACGACAACTATATCACCTGCCCCATTACGGAAATCTACTACAAGGCCTGCTTCAACACCGAGACCGTCAAGAACATCCACTATATCTCCACGGTCAACACCGATTTCGCCAACATCGAACTGGCCGACTGATTCCCCGCAATATGCAGAGAGACCCGCTCCAAGGAGCGGGTCTCTTTCCATTTCTGTTCCTTTCAGCCGTTCTTTCCCGGCAGCTGGTAGCCGCGCGCGGCGCACCACAGGCGCACGGCGTTTTCGATCAGCTCCACGCTCCCGTCCGGGCCGTAGACCGAGCTGTCCACGGCGAGATTGTAATACTTCGTGTTGCCCCATTCCCGGCCGGTGAAAAACTCGTAGTGCCGGGCGCGGCCCGTGTCGGTGCGCTCCATGTCGGCCTTCGCCTGCTCGAGAGAGATGCCGTTGTCCGCCGCGATCTTCGCCGCGCGTGTCCATGTCGGCGCATGGATGAACACGCGGAAGCTGTTGGGGTCCTCATACAGGATATAATCCGAGCAGCGCCCCATGATGACACAGGACTCGTCGCCGGCGGCGATCCGGCGCAGGATGCGCGTCTGCGCCGCGAACAGCTTTTCCATCGGCGGCAGATCCTCGTTGTACATGGCGTAGCCGGCGGTGATGAAATCGTAGACCAGATTGTGCCGCATGCGTTTTTCGTGCTCGCGGATAAAGGAGATGGGCACGCCGCTCTCCTTCGCCTCCACCTCCTCGAGCTGGCGGTCGTAAAACGTGATGCCGAGCCGTTCGGCCAGCTTCTGCGCGATCTCGTAGCCGCCGGAGCCGAACTCGCGGCTGACGGAGATGAGCAGCTTCGGCTTGCCGCTGCGGTCGATGTCGTAGCCGCCGGCGGCAATGGCGCGCTCAAGCTTCGTGTCGCGCTCGACAAAGCGCAGCAGAAAGCCGTTGCACACGCGCATCATGCGTTTCATCACAAAGCCCACCAGCAGCGCGGAGATGACCGTGCCCTCGCGCACGCCGACAAAGCCGTGGAAATACGCCAGCGAAACGGCGGCCGACAGCGCCACCATGCAGCAGTCCGTGATGATCTTGCAGCTCGCCACGGGCTTGCCGGTCTTCTTCGACACCGCCAGCGACAGCCCCTCGCCCGGCGTGGGCAGGATGTTCGGCGCCAGATACAGCATCACGCCGAACGCCACCATGGGGATCGACGCCAGCAGATACGCCAGCCGCGCTGCGTAGTTCTGCGGCGCCGGCAAGAACGAAAACAGCCGCGCGGCCAGCGAGACCAGCACGCCGAAAAACGTCGAGGCCAGGATCTGCAGCAGCATCTTCGGCTTGAAATCCCGCCGCAGCAGCAGCGCCTCCACGAGAATGTAAAAGCAGTAGCTCAGCGTCGTGCACAGGCCGAGATCGGCCGCCGTGATCTGGCTGAGCACGTTGGCCAGGCAGGTCACCGGGCTGACGCCCAGCGCCGACCGCACCGAAAATACCACGCCGATCGCCATGATGAACAGCCCCGCGAAATACACCAGCAGGCGCCGCGTCCACAGCCATAGAAAATCCTTTGTCCTGTCTTTCATCCTCCACGCTCCGATCCCGAAAAAAATAACAGGTATGCCTTTTTGAGGGCATACCTGTTTATTATAGCACGGTATTTATTCTTTTTCCAGATAGGTGATCCCGACGTAGTGGTCGTGGTCGGTGCGTTCGTCGGTATAAACGGCGGGCTTGAAGCCGGGGAAGCTTATCTCCACGGTCCAGCTTTTTCCCTTGGGCAGGTCTTCAAACTCGTAATCGCCGGCCCAGTTCGTCTCCATCTCGTGCCGCTCACCGGTCTCCGGGCAGGTTATAACGACCTTCGCGCCGATGCAGACCTCCTCCAGCTCCTTCGGATAGGCGACCGTACCGGCCAGGAAGGCGCTCGGGATGTTCAGATGCACCACGCTTGAGCCCATGTCGCCCAGACACTCCAGCTGCGTGACCTTGTTGGCCGCGATAAGGCGGCTGATCTCGGAGTCGGGGTCGGCCAGATCGCCGAACACCAGCGCCTGGTTGGGGCAGGCCTCCACGCAGCGCGGCTCAAAGCCGGGGTAGTCCGGATCGTCCAGAAGCTCCGCGCACATCGTGCATTTCTGCGGGATCTGCTCCTGCTCGTTCCAGTACACGGCGCCCACGGGGCAGGCGTCCGCGATCTGCTTCTGGCCCTTCGATTTTTCCGGGTCGATGATCACGATGCCGTCCGGACGCTTGTAGACCGCGCCGTCCTTCGCCGCGGCCATGCAGGCGGGCTTGTCGCAGTGGGAGCAGGGCGTCGGGACGGTGGCGGTCTTGATGCGCCGCTCGTTGTCGCCGCGTTCCCACTCCACGATGTTCATCCAGTACTGGCCGAGCTCCGGCTCAGACTTCGACAGCGCCGTGTCCCAGCCGCAGTGCTCGTCCTTGCAGGCCATGAAGCAGGCGTAGCACGCCATGCAGCGGGCCGAATTGATGGCAATGCCCGGTTTTTTCATCGGCTTTTTCCACATATCAGTCAGCCTCCTTGTTTTCCAGCTGCCCGCGCAGCCACTGCTCCCGCTCGCCGAAGAGCATATCGGCCTGCATGGAGGTGCGGATGGGTCGTTCGGTCTCCAGCTGCTGCTTGTCCACCGCGTCGAGAATGTGCTCGAAGCCCTGGCCGAAGTTCGGGTCCGCCTCGCTCTTTTCGATGTCGATGTTGCAGCTGTACGGCGCCATGGCCGGCACATAGTCGCCGATCAGGCGGCCGGGAACAAGAACGTTGATGCTGCCGCCCTTGTCCGTGCTCATGACCACGCCGTAGTCGATGGGATTATAGATGCCGGAGGACGTGTAAGCGTGGATCGTCTCGTAGTTGATGCGCCGCGTCACCCGGGCGACCATCAGACAGCTTCCGCGGTCGTTGAAGATGCGCACGACGTCGCCGTCCTTGATGCCCTTCTGCTCGGCCAGCTTCACATTGATGTGGCAGATGAGATAGGGGTTGCCGTTGATAATGACGCGGTTTTTCGGGATCTCCCAAAGCCACTTGGCGTGCTGCTGGTAATGGGTGTGATAGTCAAAGCGCGGGTGCGGGGAGATCAGGCCGAAGGGGAATTTGTCCGCCGACAGGGATTTGAAGCCCTCCCACGAATCCTGATATTTCGGGATGGGGCGGCGCGCCTCGTCATCCGGCGCCCAGTAGGCCAGCGACTCGGACACGAACTCGAACTTGCCCGAGAAGGTGCCCAGCTTGCACTCCTCCTGGAACACCTTGTGGTTCATCGTGTCGCAGGGGCGGTTTTCCGCAAACCACTGGAAGCCGGGATAGCGGTCCCAGTTTTCATACAGGCCCGTTTCGGGATCCTTGTCCTCCTCGTGATAGGAGACGGGCGGGATATAATAGCCCTTTTTCTTGAAATCCTCCCAGCTGATGTGCTTGGGCAGATCGGAGAACTGCCAGAAGCGCTTGGCCCACTGCTCCTCGTCGCGCCCCTCGGTGAACGCCTCGCCCCAGCCGAGCCGGGCCGCGACCTGCGAGAAGATCCAGAAGTCGGAGCGGGAATCCCACATCGGCTCGATGGCCTTGTCCTGATAGACGATGACCTGCCAGGAGTTGCCCGTCTGGGAGTGGGAGCAGTAGCCGCCGTTGCCGGAGTTGCCCACCTCGCCGATGTCCACGCGCTCCAGATTCGAGCACGCGGGCAGGATCACGTCCGCATGGCGCGTTTCGGGCGTCATGTAGATGTCCTGGTTGATGACGAATTCCAGCTCCGGGCTCTTGTACATCTTGGCCCACTTGTTCGTGTCGAGCATGGTGCCGAAGAAGGAGCCGCCGTAGCGCCAGAAGCAGTGCACCTTGTTGTAGCCCGGCATGGGATAGACGTGGCGCGTGAACTCCAGATCGACGCCGCCGCCGCAGAAGCCCTCGCCGTACCACTCATAGTGGCCGTCCAGAATGGCGTCGGGCAGATTCGGCCGGTAAAGCACCTGTTCCACGGAGTTGACCGGCGGATTGTCGCACACGGGGGCGTTGGCGATGGACGACAGGGGGTCGGAATAGCCGCCGAACCAGAAGTTGTAGTTCATCGGGCCGCCGCAGGCCGGCGACCAGAAGGCGCGGCCGGGCTTGCCCATGCCCTGCATGGCGAACAGCAGCGTCATCAGGCGGGCGTATTCCGTGCCGTTGGAGTGGCGGCAGGCGCCGCCGAAGCCGCCGCGCATGCCCGAGCCGCCCGTCGTGACGGAATTGGCCCAGCGGCGGGCGATGGCCTTGATATCCATGGCCGGCACGAGCGACAGCTCCGACGCCCAGTGCGGGGTCTTGGCCGTGCCGTCGGGGCCGAGGCCGAGGATATGCGCCTTGAATTCCTCAAAGCGGTGGCCGTGCTGCGCCACGTATTCCTTGTCGTACAGATCCTCCGTGATCCACACATAGGCGATGGCCTCCAGAATGGCGGAGTCCGTGCCCATACGCGGGCCGATCCATTTGTCGGCGTGCTTGACGGAGGTGTAGTTGTTGAACGGGTCGATGTAGATGAACTGGATGCCGGACTCCTTCATCCACCAGCGCCACAGCGCGGATTCCTGCGCGGAATAGCCGCCGCGGCTGGTGTCGGGGTCGGTGGACCAGCAGATGATGGTCTCCGCGTTCTGCATGGCCATCTCCAGCATATCATACGGCTCCGGGCCGCCGAGACGCCAGTAGTAGCCGTAGGAGTGCGGCGTGCCCCAGTGGAAGCCCTCCCAGGAGTCGGGGTTGTCCGCGATGCGGGTGTAGCCCATCATGGAGAAAAAGCGCTTGAACAGCGAGATCTTATAGCCCACAAGACCCCAGGAATGGTGGGACGAGGTGCAGGCCGTGATTGTCTCCTTGCCGTAGGTCTTCTGCAGGCGCTTGATCTCGCGCGCGACGAGGCTGAGCGCCTCGTCCCAGGAGGCGCGGCGGTAGCCGGATTTGCCGCGGTTTTCGGTGTTGCGGTTCTTGCCGTCCGGCGTTTCCACAAAATCCTCGCGGATCATGGGATATTTCAGCCGGTCGTAGGCGTAGGTCTTGTCCCGCTCGCAGTAGCCCAGCAGGCTCATCGTGGTCTTGCGCTGGGGAGTGAATTGCTTGCCGCGGGCCTTGATGACCCACGCGGCGGGGTCGTCGTCCGTCAGCACGATGGGGCGCACGCGGCGGATCACGCCGTTGTAGGTGTGCAGCGTCATCGGCCCGCCGACGCATACGCTGTGTGTGATGCGCTCGTCCTTCGACACGGAGCGCATGGAGATATTGTCGTTCATACTCGTCCTCCCCTTACTTCACTTCGACCATCCGGCGGGCGTAGTCCGAACGCGGATCGATCTCGACCATCGTTCCGACGTACTTGCCGTCCACGCGCTCAAAGCCGCGCATGTCGAAATCCTCGATCACCGGGATCCAGAACACGCGGCCGTCCGGCCCCTGATAGTGCCGGCCCATGTGGAACTGGTGCTGCAGCATCTCCACGGGGCCGCCGGGCGCGTCGGCTCTCTTGCGCCGCTCGGCGTAGTGCAGGTTCAGAAACGTCGGATCGATCACGCCGTAGCGCTCGGAGCGCATGGGGCCGATGTCCTTCCAGTCGTCCGGCATCGAGCGGATGCACTCGACGATGCAGTCGTAAACGTCCGAGCCGGGCATGCCGCAGCCCTCGAAATCCTCGTACCAGATGCGGAAGGCGTTGATGTGCTCGCTGGGATGATCCTTCAGGATATCCTTTACGCGCGCGAATATCTCCTCCCGGCGCATGATCACGTTGCCCTCCGGCAGATGCAGAAGGTATTTTTTCTCAAGATCCATCGCTGCCGCCCCCTTATCGGATCACATACCGGGCGATCAGCCCGGCCTTGTCGTCGTCGCTGCCGGCCCGGCGCCCGTCGCCGTAGCCGTAATTCCAGTCCTCGGGTAGCTCGTCCGCCGACACGCAGCGTGCTTCGCCCAGCGCCACGCCGGAGCCGCGGTACATTTTCCGCATATCGCGCTCCGCCAGAAGCCGCGCCTCCTCCTCCGTTTCGGCGAGGACGATGGACCGGGCCGTCGTGCAGAAAACGTATTTCGGCTCGGTGGGCTTTTCCAGCTGCTTCTTGAGCGCTTCAAAAACGTATTTTTTCATAGCGCCTCCCTTCCGTACATCCGCCGGTCGGGAATGGGCCGGCCGTTGATCCATGGGTCGTATTTGGCCATGAAATCCCGGTCGTCGCCGGCAAATTCATAGCGTCCCAGCTCCGACGGATGCACCCAGGCAAACTCGGTGTACCGGCCGGCCGACGGCTCCGTCTGCCAGGTGTCCACCGCGCCGTAGTACTTGTGCCAGTCGCATTTCGTGTGGGTGTTGTGGGTGATGTTGCCGCAGACGATGTGCTCGACCGTGCCGTCCTCGGGGTAGTGATGCCCCAGCATCTCGAGCCGGCCGGGCGTGACGGTCATGCCCAGCTCCTCCCGGCACACGCGCGTCACAGCCGCCTCGTCACTTTCGTTCGTGCGGATGCGGCCGTTGGGAAATTCCCAGACGCCCTTTTCATTTTTGGCGATCAGCACATCGCCGGTCGGCCCGGCGTGGTGCTGGATCAGAACCGATATGTATTCCATGCGCGTCTCTCCTTTCCTCAGAGCGTGTACTGATGCTCTTCCGGCGCGTAGCCCTCGGCCTCAAGCTCGGCCCCCACGCGCTCGCGGAACTGGCGCACCGTTTCCTGCCAGACGTCGCGGTCGATGCGCCGGACCTCAACGCCGTCCTCGCGGACGCTGGCCCACTCCGTAAAGCCGCGTCTGGTGCTGCGGACCAGAAAGCGATAGGTTTTCATGCTTTGTCTCCTTCCTGTTCATAAGCCGCCATGAAGTCCACGTCCTCCGCCGGCAGCTTGCCGATACTGTCGAGATACTGGCAGATGCCGCGCTCCGCCGCCTCCATCACGCCCATCGGGTCCATCTCTTTTCCGAAATGGATCTGAAAAAGCGCGTCGGCCGCCGAGTCGAGATTCTTCAGCATCGCCCGGTTGCGCTCGTCGGGCGCGAAGCTCTTGTGCCGGCCCTCCGGCGCGTCGAGCTTATGGATGAAGCACTGATACTGCCCCCGGTACAGAAACACATACATCAGCTCATCCCCGGACAGCACCGCGCCCATGCCGCCGCCGTCCACACATTCCAGCAGCTTGGCGCCGTCCTTTTCCAGCAGCGCGAGCTCGACTCTGTCCCGCTGCCGCGCCGTATCCTTTCGCTCCACCGCGCGCCCCCTTTTCCTTTATTATAAACGTGTTCACATTCATTATTGCATCGGCTCCGGGCCTTGTCAATAGATAAATTCTGTTTTTCGATTACAGTGATTCGTATTTTGAATCAATCAACGCAAAACGAATTGACTTTTTCATCACAAGTCCGTAAAATGAGGGGCAAGGAGGCGACCGGCATGGAGATATCCCAGCTCAGCTGCTTTGTCACGCTGGCCAACATTCTCAACTTCCGCCAGACGGCGCGCCAGCTCGGCGTCTCGCAGTCGTCCGTCAGCCGCGAGATCGGCCAGCTCGAGCGCAGTCTCGGCGTGACGCTTTTCTCGCGCAGCAGCCGCCAGGTCTCGCTTACGGAGGAGGGCGCGGCGCTTCTGCCCTACGCGCTCGACATCCTCAGCACGGCGCAGTCGGCGGAGCTGCTCGTCGGCCACTTCCGCGAGGGCGCGGCCGGCCATCTTTACATTTCGGCGCTGACGACCTGCTCCAGCATGCTCACGCGGGCGCTCGACTCGTTTTTCTCCCGCCATCCGGACGTGATCGTGGACGTGGCCTTCCAGACCGCCGCCGGACAGACCGCCGCCATGCACGAAAGCCGCTACGACGTCCATCTTCTCCAGCAGGATATGCTCCCGCCGGGCGGCGGCTGGGACTCGATGACGACGCACAAGGACTCGCTGGCGCTCGTCGTACCGAAGGGGCACCCGCTGGCGCAGCAGCCGCTGGATTTCCGGGCGCTGGAGCACGAGCGCTTCATTTTATCCCAGGAGCCGTGCAACACCGACCTGTACCGCAAGATCATGGCCATCTGCGCCGCGCATGGCTTTGTGCCGAGCATCATGAACCGCTACGACAAGCTGGAATCCGTGCTGCTGGCCGTGAGCGCGGGGCTGGGCGTTTCGATCATGCCGTCGGCGCTGCCGTCGGTGCTGTTCGCCAATTCCGTGGACGTCGTGCCCATCACGGATATGGACACCAGCCGCAGCTACATCGCCGCCTGGCGTCCCGACGGACACAACCCCAGCGTGCGGCTGTTTCTGGACGTGCTGCGCGCGTGCGTGCAGCCGGACGGCGGGGCGCCCTGACGGCGCGGGACGAACATTTTGAAAAAATACACGCGGGAGGAACCATGACATGACGATCACAGAAAGCATCCGCTATATCGGCGTCAACGACCACGAGACCGATCTGTTCGAGGGCCAGTTTGCCGTCCCGGACGGCATGGCCTACAATTCCTATCTTCTGCTCGACGAAAAAAACGCCGTGCTCGACACGGTGGACGGGCGTTTTGCCGGCGAATGGCTGGAAAAGCTGGAGACCGCGCTGGCCGGCCGGCAGCCGGACTATCTCGTCCTGCACCACGTCGAGCCGGACCATTCGTCCAGTCTGGCGCAGTTTCTCGCCCGCTGGCCCGAAACCGAGGTCGTGGCCGGCGAGAGGGCCTTTCCCATGCTCGCGCAGTTTTACGGCGGCGGGCTAATCCGCCGCCCGCACCCCGTCGGCGACGGCGCCGTCCTGCCGCTCGGGACGCATACGCTGCGCTTTTTCGCCGCGCCCATGGTCCACTGGCCGGAGGTCATGGTCAGCTACGAGGAAGCGGAGCGGACGCTGTTTTCCGCCGACGCCTTCGGCAAATTCGGCGCGCTGGACGCGCCGGAGGGCGACGATTGGGCCTGTGAAGCGCGGCGGTATTACTTCGGCATCGTCGGAAAATACGGCGCGCCGGTGCAGGCGCTTCTGAAAAAGCTCGCGCCGCTCCCGCTTGCGCGCATCTGCCCGCTGCACGGCCCCGTGCTGTCGGAGGACCTGGAAACCTGCGTCGGCCTGTACGACGCCTGGTCGTCCTACCGCCCGGAAAGCCGGGGCGTCTGCATCGCCTTCAGCTCCGTCTACGGCCACACAGAGCAGGCGGCCGACTATCTGGCCGGGGCGCTCCGGGCCCGCGGCTGCGAGACCGTCGCCGTGAGCGATCTGGCGCGCTGCGACATGGCCGAGGCCGTGGAGGACGCCTTCCGCTACGACCGGCTCGTGCTGGCCACAACGACCTACAACGGGGATATTTTCCCCTGCATGAAGCAGTTCATCGACGCGCTCACCGAGCGCGGCTACCAGAAGCGCACCGTGGCCCTGATCGAAAACGGCTCCTGGGCGCCGCAGGCCGCCCGCCGCATGCGCCAGCTGCTCGAGCCCTGCCGCGAGCTGACATTCGCCGCCCCCGTCGTCACGCTCCGCGGCGCGATGGACGACGCCGCGCGCGCCGCCGCCGACGCTCTGGCCGGCGCTCTGTGCTCCGAATGAACGACACCGAACTTTCCTGCTTCCTGTCCGCCGCCGAAACGAAAAACTTCTCCGCGACGGCCAGATACCTCGCCGTCACGCAGCAGACGGTCAGCCGCAGCATCAAAAAGCTTGAGGAGGAGCTGGGCTTCGCCCTGTTCACGCGCAACAGCAGCTCCATGCAGCTGACGGCCGGCGGCCGCGTCTTCTTCCGCTGGGCCTCGCAGTTCAGCGCCGCGCTCGACGAGGCGCACGCGCGCTTTTTCCCCGGCCCCGCCGGCAGCGAGGCGCCGCTGCGCGTGGGCCTGTGCGACTGGTGCGGCCTGCCGTCCGCGGCGCGGCGCGCGCTCGACGCCATAGGCGAAGACGCCGCCGCCCGCGCCGAATACCGGACGGGCGCCTTTTCCGCTCTGGCAGACGCTCTGCGCGGCGGACAGATCGACATTCTTCTGCTGCCGGAGCCGGCCGCACGCTCTCTGGCCGACGGCGGCACGCTCGTTTCGGGCCGGGCCTTCTGCTCGCTGCCGCTTTTTCTTCACGCGCGCGGCGGCACGCCCGTGCCGGAGGCGCCCTGGCTCCACTGCTCTCTCGGCCGGGAGACGGACGAATGGCTGCGGCGGACGCTCTGCGGCCTTTTCGGCGTGTCCGAACTGTCCGTGACGCCGCTCGACCGCCTCGACAGCGTGTACACGGAGGTCATGCTCGGCGGCGGATGGACGGTCGGGCCGGAAAATCTGACCGGCGACGGTCTTACCGCGCTGCGCCGTCCGCTGCCGGATGATCTGCGCGTGCCCATCTGCGCCGTCCGCCGCCGTTCCAGCGCCGCCGCGGCGCTTCTGGCCGGTGCGCTGGAGGAGGGAGCCCTATGAACAGCGTTCAGATCCGATGCTTTCTCGCCGCCGCCCGGCTCGGCGGCTTCCCAGCAGCCGCCGACGAGCTGTACTACGCGCCGCAGACGCTCGCCCAGCATATCTCCTCGCTGGAAACGGAGCTGGGCGTGCGCCTGTTCGACCGCCGGGGCGCGGCCGCCGCGCTGACGCAGGCCGGAACGTATTACGCCGCCCTGTTCGCTGCGCAGGGAGAGGCTCTCGCCGCCGCGCGGGAGGAAGCCGCCGCGCATTACCGCGCCCGGCCGTCCCTGCGCATCGGCTGCTCGGAATGGCTCAATCCCGGCCGCATCCTGCAAACGGCCATACTTCCCTTCCAGTCCGCACACAGCGACGCCGCGCTCAGCTTCCGCCTGTACGGAAACTCCCAGCTGCTGGACGCGCTGCTGGACGGCCGGGTCGACGCGGCGCTGTTTTCCGAGGGGCATCTGCCGCAGCACCGGGACGTCGAGGCCGCCGCCGTCGCCAACGAACAGCTCTGCCTTTTCGGGCCGAAGGAGCTTTTCGGCCCGGACGCGCCGGATAAGGCCGCGCGCCGCCGGCTTTTCTATCTCACCGTAGCCGGCCGCGACCGCAGCTATCTGGAAACGAAAACGCTCATCCGCCAGGAACTGAGCGGCGCCGGGCTTTCGGACTGCCCCTCCCGCATCGTGCCGACGCCGGCCGACCTGCGCGCGCAGATGATGCTGTCCGGCGGCATCGCCGTTTCCGACCGCTATTACGGCTTTCTCAACGGCATCCCGACGCTTGGCTTCAAGCCGCTCGAGGAGCGGACGGAGCTGTTCTGCTGCTATCTGCCGCTGAACGAAAACGCGCTTGTCCCGGTCCTTCTCAAGGAGCTTCGCGCCCTCTTCGGCTACCGGCCCGGCGGCGTATGAACCGTACCCCTCGCACGGAAATGTGTGAGGGGTACAATTTTTTGTCTCTTTTCATTCCCGCCGCGGAAAAATATAATGAAAGGGAACAAAAAATGAAGGAGAAAACAAGATGAACGCCTATTATCCGCATCTGTTCGAGAGCTTCTCGGTCAAGGGGCTGACGTTCCGGAACCGTCTGTTCTCGGCGCCGAACATGATCTGCCAGATGGACGAGCACGGCTTCCCCATGCCCTCCATGATCGCCTACTACGCCGAAAAGGCACGCGGCGGCGCGGCCGTTGTGACCGTGGGCGACACGCCCGTCGACCGCGAGCACGCCGCCTCCAATCCCCGCAGCTTCAATCTTGACTACACAAACCGCGGCGCCGTTCTTCCCTACATTTCCGAGCTGGCCATGGCCATTCACGAGGGCGGCGCGCTGGCCAGCCACGAGCTCAACCACGCCGGCATGTACGCCTCCCCCGCCGCCAACCACGGCGGCGAGCCCATCGGCCCCGTGGATTTCTACCGCGACTGGGACGGCGTGCAGGTGCGCGCCATGACGGAAAAGGACATGGACGACGTGGCCGAGCACTTTGCCTGCTGCGCCGAGCTTCTCAAGGACGCCGGCTACGATATGTGCCTGCTGCACGGCGGCCACGGCTGGCTTCTCGGCCAGTTCCTCTCCCCGTATTACAACAAGCGCACGGACGGCTACGGCGGAAGCCTTGAAAACCGCGCCAGATTCCCCCTCATGGTCATCGACCGCGTGCGCGAGCGCGTCGGCGACAAATTCCTCATCGAATACCGCATGAGCGGCTGCGAGGAGATCGACGGCGGTCTGCAGATCGGCGAGGCCGTGGAGTTCGCCAAAATGATCGACGGCAAGGTCGATTTCATCCACGTTTCCGCCGGCCTTGACCCCGAGGAGGCGCAGGCGGTGCGCACTCATCCGACCATGTTCCTGCCCCACGGCGTGAACGTGAAATACGCCGCCGCGGTCAAGGCCGCCGGCGTGCGCGCCCCGGTCGTCACGCTCGGCGCGATCAACACGCCGGAGCTGGCCGAGGAGGTCCTCGCCTCCGGCCAGGCCGACATCGTCGCCATGGCGCGCGCCCTCATCGCCGACCCCCATTTCCCCGAAAAGGCCGCGCTTGGCCGGGCCGAGGAGATCACGCCCTGCCTCCGCTGTCTCGACTGCCTGACCGGCATGCATACCGGCGAGCATTTCCAGTGCTCCGTCAACCCCTCCGCCGGGCGCGAGGACCGCTACCGCAACTATATCCCGCCCGTGGGCGCAAAGAAGAAGGTCCTTGTCGTCGGCGGCGGCCCCGCCGGTCTGAAGGCGGCGGCGACCGCGGCGGAACGCGGGCATGACGTGACGCTGTGCGAAAGGTCCGGCAAGCTCGGCGGCTTCCTCACCTTCACCGACTACGACGATCTGAAGGTCGATCTGTGGCGGCTGAAGGAGCATCTGGTCCACATGGCCGAAAAGTCCGGCGCAAGGATATGCCTCAACACGGAGGTCACGCCCGACTTCGTCAAGGCCGGCGGCTACGACGCCGTTATCCTCGCGGCCGGCTCTCTCGCCGCAAAGCCGCCCATCCCGGGCCTGGACGACCCCCGCGTGCAGCACGCGACCGTGGCCTATACGCAGCTTGACAAGCTCGGCCGCCACGTCGCCGTGCTCGGCGGCGGGCTGATCGGCTGTGAAACGGCGCTGTTTCTGGCCAAGGCCGGCCACGAGGTCACCATCGTCGAGATGCTCGACGAGATCGCGCCCGAGGCCAACTGGATGCACAAGGAAGGCATGATGCAGGCCTTTGCGGAAACGCCGAGCCTGCACGTCCGCACCGGGCTGAGAGTCACCGGCATCCGCGGCGGCAAAACCGTTTCCGCCGCGGACGTAGACGGCGCCGAACACATCATCGAGGCCGACAGCGTCATCTACGCGCTGGGTCTGCGCTCGAACATGGCCGTCTACGACAGCCTCATCTATTCCGCGCCCCAGGTCATCCCCGTGGGCGACTGCCTGCGCGGCGTCAAGGCAAAAAAGACCCGCGAGGCCATGCTGGAGGGCTACTGGGCCGCCATGCGCCTGTGACCCTTCCCGGAAAGCAAAGCGCCGGGGGCCGCACGATCGAGATCGTGCGGCCCCCGGTTTCTTTTATGTATTTTTTACGGCAGCTTCAGATCGCCCTCGCGGATCCAGCCGATACGGCGCAGCAGCCCGCCCAGCGCCCAGCTTATCACGGCCGGCAGCACAAAGCACACCAGCGCCATCCCGATCCAGTCCGGCGCGCCCGGCGCCATGGCCGACGCGCCGTTGGCGATCGCCTGCTCCGTCGGCGCGACCCAGCCCGTCCACACGCCGATCGGCCCGCACAGGCCGCAGGTGCCCATGCCGGCATTGACCGACGCGCCGTTCATCTCCATCCGGAACACGCAGGTGGCGATGGGGCCGGTGATCATGCTCGCCACGGTGGGCGGTATCCAGACCCGTATGTTTTTCAGGATGTTCGGCATCTGGAGCATGCTCGTCCCAAGGCCCTGGGACACAAGTCCGCCCCAGCGGTTTTCCCGGAAGCTCATCACCGCGAAGCCCACCATCTGCGCGCAGCAGCCCGCCACGGCGGCGCCTCCGGCCAGTCCCGTCAGCCCCAGCACCGAGCAGATGGCCGCCGACGAGATCGGCAGCGTCAGCGCGATGCCGACGACCGCGGACACGACGATGCCCATCAGAAACGGCCGCAGCTCCGTGGCCCAGATGATCAGCGTGCCGACGTAGCTTGCCGCCGCGCTGATCGGCCGGGCGATCAGGCACGACAGCCCCACGCCGACCAGAATGGTCACGATGGGCGTGACAAGGATGTCGATCTTCGTCTCCTTCGAGACCGCCTTGCCGAATTCCGCGGCCACGATGGCCACGACCAGCACGGCCAGCGGCCCGCCGGCGCCGCCCATTAGATTGGTGGCGTAGCCCACCGGCGCCAGGGAAAACAGCACCATGGCCGGCGCGCACAGCGCGTGTCCGATGGCGACGGCCATCGCCGGCCCGACCATCGCCGAGGCGATGGAGCCGATGGTGTAGTCCGTGCCGCCGACGGTGGCCACGGGCGCCGTGAGAAAGCCGATGTGAAGCTGCGCGCCGAGCGTGTTGAGGATCGTGCCGACGAGCAGCGTGCAGAACAGCCCCTGCGCCATGGCGGAAAACGCGTCGATGCCGTAGCGCCGGGCGGAAAACACAATATCCTTTCGCTTGAGAAACGCCTTGAATCTAGTCATGCCGGGTCCCCTCCGGTATCGTTATTTTTTCAGTTGAGGAAATCGCGCAGCTTCTTCGAGCGCGAGGGATGCCGCAGCTTGCGCAGCGCCTTGGCCTCGATCTGGCGGATGCGCTCGCGGGTCACGTTGAACTCTTTGCCGACCTCCTCGAGCGTGCGGGTGCGGCCGTCGATGATGCCGAAGCGCAGCTCCAGCACCTTCTTTTCGCGCGGCGTGAGCGTGTCGAGCACCGTCATGAGCTGCTCCTTCAGCAGCGTGAACGACGCGGCCTCGGACGGCTCGGACGCGCCCTCATCCTCGATGAAGTCGCCCAGATGGCTGTCCTCCTCCTCGCCGATGGGCGTTTCCAGCGATACCGGCTCCTGCGCGATCTTGAGAATGTCGCGCACCTTTTCCACCGGCATGCCCATCTCCTCGGCGATCTCCTCGGCCGAGGGATCGTGGCCCAGCTCCTGCAGCAGCTGCCGGGACACGCGGATGACCTTGTTGATCGTCTCGACCATGTGCACGGGGATGCGGATGGTGCGCGCCTGATCGGCGATGGCGCGGGTGATGGCCTGCCGGATCCACCACGTCGCATACGTCGAGAACTTATAGCCCTTGGTATAGTCGAACTTCTCCACGGCCTTTATCAGCCCCAGATTGCCCTCCTGGATCAGATCGAGGAACAGCATGCCGCGGCCGACATAGCGCTTGGCGATGGACACGACCAGACGCAGGTTCGCCTCCGCCATGCGGCGCTTGGCGTCCTCGTCGCCCTCGGACATGCGCACGGCCAGCGCGACCTCTTCCTCCGGCGTGAGAAGATTCACCTTGCCGATCTCCTTGAGATACATGCGCACGGGGTCGTCCGTGGAGAACGACTCGACCATGGACTCCGTGTCCGCGATCTCCTCCTCCGTGACCTCGTCGATCTCGTCAAGCTCCGGGATGGCGTCGTCCTCGTTGATGGGTGGCAGCGACTCGTCGCCGATCGTCTCCACGCCCATGTCCTCCAGCTTGTCGTAAAAGCTGTCCAGCGCGTCCGGGTCCAGATTGAGCGCGTCGAGCGCCTCGGCCAGCTCCTTGGTGAGCTTTCCGGTCTTCTTGCTCTTTTCGCATATCTCGGCCAGCTTTTCCTCGACGGTCCTTTCCGGCTCCTCGCCGGTCTTTTCCTCCTCCGCCTCCGGCTTCGCGGCCGTCTTTTTTGTTGCTTTCCGGGCCGCGGGCTTCTTTTCGGCGGGCGCCTTCGGCGCGTCCGTCTCCTCCGCGGCGCTCTTTTCCTCCGCCGTCTTTTCCGCCGGATTTTCGGCCTTGGGCGCCGTCTTTTTCGCCGGGCTCTTTTTGGCCGCCGGCTTCTTCTCCGCCGTAGCCTCCGCTTCCGGCGCGGCCGCCGGTTCAAGCTCAGGTTCTTTCTTTTTCGTTGCCATCTTTTCCACCATACCCTTTTGTTTTCTTGAGTTTTTCAGCGTAGCTGTTCAGATCGGCCATGCCGCCGAGCTTGTCATTCTCCGACTGTATCGTATTTATGTAATCGCGCAGCGCCTCCGGCGCCTCCGCGGCCCGGACCGGATCGCGGTGCAGGATATCCGCCAGCAGCGACAGCTCCTCCGGCGGAAATTCGCCCTCCAGCGCCGCCACGCTCACGGGGCGTCCGGCGCGCACGCGCGTCCGTATCCCGTCATAAAGCCGACCGAGCGCCTCGGATGAAAAGCTTTCGCCGCGAAGCGGCACGTCCGCAAACAGCTCCGGAAAGCGGCACAGAAGGTTGATAAGCCCCTCCTCCGCCATCGCGCTGCGCACGTTGTCAAAGCGGAGCGAGCGCTCCTTCGGCTGCGCGCGCCGGCTGACGGACAGGATCTCGCGGTCGCGCTGCTTTTTGGCCGCGCCGGTCAGCTTCTTGCGCTCGCGCGTGACCTCCAGGGAAAAGGCCTCCGCCGAAACGCCGGCCCGCTCCGCGCAGCGCGCGCCGTATATCTCGCGCTCCACGCTGCCCGGCAGCGACGCGATCAGCCCCGCGGCCTCCCGCAGATAGCCGACGCGTCCCTCGTCCGAGCCGAGATCGTATTTCTCCAGCACAAGCTGCAGGCGGTATTCGATCTGGTTGTCGCTGCGCTCGATGAGCCGGCGGAAGGCGTCCGGCCCCTGGCTACGGATCAGCTCGTCCGGGTCCTTCGCGCCCGGGATGCGCAGCACCTTCACCTTCATATCCAGCGGCTGCAGTATCCCGATGGCGCGCTGCGCGGCCTTCTGTCCGGCGGCGTCGGCGTCATAGGCGATGACGACCTGATTCGTATAGCGCGCGAGCAGCCGCGCCTGATCCGGCGTCAGACTCGTGCCGAGGCTGGCCACCGCGCTGTCGAAGCCTGCCTGATGCAGACTGACCACGTCTATATTTCCCTCCGCGAGTATAATATATCCGCTTTTTGACTTTTTTGCCAGATTCAAAGCGAAAAGACTGTGCGCTTTGCTGTAAACCAGCGTGTCGGGCGAGTTGAGATACTTCGGCTCGCCGTCGTCCAGAACGCGGCCGGAAAAGCCGATCACGCTCCCGCGCACGTCGATGACCGGGAACATCAGCCGGTTGCGGAAATAGTCGTAAACGCCGCCGCTTTTCCCCGTCCGCGCCAGCCCCGCGTCCACGAGCTCGGCGCGCGTGTAGCCCCGGCGCGTCATCTCGTCGGTCAGCGCGTTCCAACTGTCCGGGGCGAAGCCGAGCCCGAAATTCTTCACGAAGGCCGGCGTTATGCCCCGCCGGAGCACATAGGCCGCCGCCGCGCCGGCATCCGCCATGAGACGGGCGTGAAAAAAGCGGGCGGCGTCGCGGTTGAGCTCGAGCATCCGGGCCCGGCGGCTCCGGTTTTCATCCGGCCGGTCGTCCGGCACCTCCATGCCGGCGCGCCGCGCAAGAAACTGCACCGCGTCGGGAAAGGAGAGGTTCTCGATCTCCATGATGAAGTTGATGACGCTCCCGCCCTTGCCGCAGCCGAAGCAGTGATAGATCTGCCGCTCGGTGTTGACGGAAAAGGAGGGCGTCTTTTCGCTGTGGAACGGACACAGGCCGAACTGGTTCGCGCCGGTCCGCTTTGTCAGCCGCACATAGCCGGACACGACGTCCGCAATGTCGTTGCGCGCGGCCAGCTCCTCCAGAAACGATTCGGAAAACGCCACGGAACGCTCCCTCCCTTCTCCGTCCGGCGTTCTGTATTCTTTATATCCGCGACCAGGAGGCCGGGATGAACAGCCGGTCAAACGTGCCGATGGCAAACGAGTCCGTCATGCCGGAGACATAGTCCGTCGCGGCCCGCTCCGGCCCCTCCTGCCGCGCGATGGCGGCATATTCCGGCGGAAGCTCCTCCGTGTGGCCGGCAAAATAGGTCCAGATCGGCTCGAGCAGCCCCTGCACCTTCTTTTCCTCGCCCTTGGCCGTCGGGTTGCGGTACACCGCCTCGAACATGAAGTCGTAAAACACCTGATACGCCTCGCGCATGGACTCGGAAAAGCGCACGGCGCCGTCCGCGCTGTTTTCGATGACGTCCGTGACCATGGCGTTGATGCGCGCGGAATTGCGCTCGCCGATGCGTCCGCGCACGATGGCCGGCACCTCGTCCGGGCGCACGATGCGCGCGCGCTCGGCGTCGTCCAGATCGTGGTTGAGATAGGCGATGTGGTCCGACAGGCGGACGACGTCCGCCTCCGTGGAGCCGCGCGGCTCGCCGGTCGTGTGGTTGAGGATGCCGATGCGCGTTTCAAGGCACAGATTCAGCCCCCGCCCCTCGCGCTCAAGCTTGTCCACGACGCGCAGACTCTGCTCGTAGTGGTTGAAGCGCCCCGTGATGGCGCGCAGCGCCCGCTCGCCGGCGTGGCCGAAGGGCGTGTGGCCCAGATCGTGGCCGAGCGCGATGGCCTCCGTCAGATCCTCGTTGAGCGCCAGCGCCCGCGCGATCGTCCGCGCAACGCGGCTGACCTCCAGCGTGTGCGTCAGGCGCGTGCGGTAATGGTCGCCCTCCGGGCGCAGGAACACCTGCGTCTTGTGGCGCAGACGGCGGAAGCTTTTGGAGTGCGTGATGCGGTCCACGTCCCGCTGGAAGCAGGTGCGCACCTCGTCCTCCGCCTCCAGGACCTCGCGCCCCTGGCTCTCGCACGACAGAACGCCGTGCGCGCCGATGAACAGCCTCTCCTGCTGCTCCCGTATCTCCCGTGAAGTCATGCGTTCACCGCCTTTCGGTTTTGACCGGGGAAAAATGCCTCTATAATACTTCTATACGACACAAGTTCGTATTTCCCTTTTTTCTTTTCGAAAATTTCCGAAAAAATTTTTTCGACGCACCCGCGCCGCCCTACGCCTCCGTGATCACGCCGCGGCCCGCGGTCTGCTCCGTGAGCCGGCGGATGAACGGCCCGCGGTTTTTTTCCTCGAGCGTCAGCGTCAGAAGCGCGTTTTCCGGGTCGGAGACATAGTCCGCCTGCGCCGACGCGCCCAGCTCGCGCGCCAGCCGGTGCACGCGGTCGAGATCCTCCCAGCGGACGCGCGCGCACAGCGTGCACAGCGCCGGGTCCTCCTCCGTCCCCGCGTCGGCCAGCGCGAGCTGCGCGGCCCTGGAATACGCGCGCACAAGACCGCCCGAGCCGAGCAGCGTTCCGCCGAAATAGCGCGTCGTGACGCACAGCGCGCCGTACACATGGGCGTTTTTCAGAATATCCGCCGTGGGCGCGCCGGCCGTTCCGCCGGGCTCGCCGTCGTCCGACCAGCGGCAGCTGCCGTCCGGCAGCACCCAGGCCCAGACGTGATGGCGCGCGTCCGGGTATTTTTTCCGCACCTGCGCGATACGCGCGCGGGCCTCGTCCTCGTCCGCGACGCGGAATACCGCCGCGAGAAAGCGCGAGCGCTTTTCCTCGTAAAAGCCGTCGCCGCCGCCGCGCAGCCGGAAGCGCTCACCCATGCAGCGGCACCTCCCACGCGGCGAATTCCTCCCGCAGCGCCGGCCGCAGCACCGCCAGCACGTCGATGCACTCGTCCGTATACTGCATATCGAGCACGTTGGCCTCCCGGCGCAGCCGCTCCGCCAGCGCCGCCCGGTCGTAGGGGACGCGCAGATGCACGCGCGACAACTCCGCGCCGAGCTTCTGCCCGATGGCGTGGCGCAGCGCGCCAAGCCCTTCGCCGCTCGCCGCACAGACGCATATCTCATCCTCGCCGTGCGGCAGCCGGCCGAAAAAGCGGTCGCACTTGTTATACACCCGCACGCACGGCGTCCCGCCGGCGCCGAGCCGCTCGATCAACCCCTCCACAACGCGCATCTGGCCGGGGTAGTCGGGGTTGGATATATCCACGACGTGCAGCAGCAGATCGGCGTAGCAAAGCTCCTCCAGCGTGGCCTTGAACGCATCGACCAGCTCCGTCGGCAGCTTGCGGATAAATCCCACGGTGTCCGACAGCAGCGCCTCGCCCTCCTCGCCGAGATCGAGCCGGCGGGTCGTTGTGTCCAGGGTGTCGAACAGGCGGTCGCCGGTCTGGATCGACTCGCCCGTCAGCGCGTTGAGAAGCGTGGACTTTCCGGCGTTCGTGTAGCCGACGAGCGCCACGACGGGCACGGCGTTCTTGCTGCGCTTTTTGCGCTGCGTGGCGCGCACGCGCCGCACCTGCTCCAGCTCCTCCGTCAGCTTCTGTATCCGGCGGCGGATATGGCGGCGGTCGGTCTCCAGCTGCGTCTCGCCGGGGCCGCGCGTTCCGATGGGCGCGGACGTGCCGGCCTGGCGCTTCAGATGCGTCCACATGCCGGTCAGCCGCGGCAGCAGATAGCGGTACTGCGCCAGCTCGACCTGCAGCTTGCCCTCGCGGCTGCGCGCGCGCTGGGCGAATATGTCCAAAATCAGACCCGTGCGGTCAAGCACGCGCACGCCCAGCTCCTTTTCCAGCACCCGCGCCTGCGACGGTGAAAGATCGTTGTCGAACACGGCCAGATCGCATTCGGAGTTTTCGATCAGCTCCTTCAGCTCCGCCACCTTTCCCGGACCGAGAAAGCTGCGCGGATCGGGAGCGGCGCGCGTTTGCAGCAGCGTGCACACCGGCTCCGCGCCGGCCGTTTCCGTCAGCGCGCGCAGCTCGTCCATGCTTGCGTCGTCGCTGCGCTCCGATTCGTCCATGGCCGCGGCGGACAGGCCCGCCAGCGCGGCGCGTTCCTTTTTGACGGTCGTATCTTCTATGGTAATGTCTCCTTCTGATCCCGCGCCCGGCCGGGGCCGGCGCGTCATTTCACGACGACGTTTTCGTCGCCGAGCATCTCCCTCAGCTCGCGCACCAGCGCGTCATGGATGACGCAGCGCGCGCCGAGGCGTTTTTTCGTGTCGGTAAAATACAGGACGAGCGGCTGCTCGCCGGGGAACATGGTCAAAATCAGCTCGATGCGGCGCACGGCCGGATCGTCGCGGCTCGGCAGGCGCACCCATAGCGTCTGCGGCCGCTGCGGCCCCGGCGCGATCGCCGGCGCGGCGGCGTCGAGCGGTGTGACCGTGTTGAGCATGAGCTGCGGCTCCTTTTCGTCGCGCACGGAGATGCGCCCCGTGCAGCACACGGGCGCATTTTCCTTCAGATAGGCCCCGTACTGATCCAGCACGCGCTGAAACGCGATCAACTCCATGCTGGCCGTGTCGTCCTCCAGCACGACGTAGCTCATGAGCGAGCCGGTCTTGGTCGCGCGCGTGCGCGCCGACGCCACCACGCCCGCGACCGTCACGTTCTGGCCGTCCTGAAAGCGTTTTTCGCCGGGCTCGTCGGAAAAGCTCGCCAGGATCGACCCGATGGACACCGCGCCGAACCGCGCGGCCTTCTCCCGGTATTCGTCCATGGGGTGGCCGGACAGGTACAGCCCCGTCGTGGCCTTTTCCATGGCCATGCGCTCCTGCGGCGTGAATTCCTCCACGTCCGGCAGCTCGATCTCGGCGCCCGCGCTCTCGCCGCCGTCGTCCATGGAGAACAGATCCATCTGCCCGGCCACGTTTTTCCGTCCCTCGGAGCTTATGCCGTCGATCACGCGGTCGAGCACCTGCAGCAGCGCCCGGCGCTTGAAGCCGAGGGAATCGAACGCCCCGGCGCGAATGAGCGACTCGACGGCGCGGCGGTTGAGATCGCGCCCGTAGAGACGGCGGCAGAACTCGTCGATCGAGCGGAACGGGCCGTTGAGCGTGCGCTCGGCGGCCAGCTCGTTGACGAACCCGCGGCCGATGCCCTTGACGGCGCACAGGCCGAAGCGGATGTTTCCGCCGACGACCGTGAAGTCCGCCTCCGATTCATTCACATCCGGCGGCAGCAGCTTTATGCCCAGATTGCGGCACTCGGCAATGTATTCGGCGACCTTCTGGCTCGAATCCAGTATGCTCGTCAGCAGCGCCGCCATGTACTCCTGCGGCCAGTGGCACTTCATCCACGCCGTCCGGTAGCACACGATGGCGTAGCTGACGGCGTGCGCCTTGTTGAAGGCGTAGGACGCGAAATCGTTGATCTCGTCGTAGATGGAGTTGGCCGTTTCGGCGTCCACGCCGTTGGCGACGCAGCCGGGGATTCCGCGCGCGGCGTCGCCGTGGACGAAAGCCTGCCGCTCCGCGTCGATGACGGCGTGCTTTTTCTTGCTCATGGCCCGGCGGATCATGTCGGCCTGACCCAGCGAAAAGCCCGCGAGCCGGCGGAAGATCTCGATGACCTGCTCCTGATACACGATGCAGCCGTAGGTCACCTCAAGAATGGGCTTGAGCAGGGGATGCTTGTAGCGGATGCGCTCGGGATGGCCGGCGCAGTCGAGAAAGCGAGGGATGGAATCCATCGGCCCGGGCCGGTAAAGGGCGATGACGGCGGTGATGTCCTCGATGCTTTTCGCCTTCAGCCCCACGGCCACGCCGGTCATGCCGGTCGATTCCAGCTGGAACACGCCGGAGGTCTGTCCGGCCGCCAGCATGGCAAAGGTCTCCGGATCGTCCTCCGGGATCTCCTCCACATGGAAATCCGGCTGCCGCCGC
The DNA here is from genome assembly GCA_934597255.1 of uncultured Oscillospiraceae bacterium. Classification (GTDB taxonomy): domain Bacteria; phylum Bacillota; class Clostridia; order Oscillospirales; family Oscillospiraceae; genus CAJOIG01. The sequence continues at coordinate 18,124 of CAKTQV010000010.1, read as the reverse complement.
CGCACGAGCACCGCCGCATCCTCCAGCACGGTCAGGTTGCGCAGGCCCAGAAAATCCATCTTCAGCAGCCCCAGCTCCTCCAGCGTCGTCATGGGGAACTGGCAGACGATGGACTCGTCGTTGCGCGCCAGCGGCACATAATCCGTCAGCGGCCGGGCCGAGATGACCACGCCCGCCGCGTGCGTGGAGGCGTGGCGCGGCATACCCTCCAGCGCGCGCGCCGTGTCGATCAGCTCGTGCATCTTCGCGTCGCCGTCGTAAAATTCCCTGAGCGGCTTCGACAGCCGCAGCGCCTCGTCCAGCGTCATGTTCAGCGCCGCGGGCACCTGCTTGGCCACCGCATCCACCTCGCCGTAGCCGATATCGAGCGCGCGGCCGACGTCGCGTATGGCCAGGCGCGCGGCCATCGTGCCGAACGTCACGATCTGGGCGACGTGGTCGGCGCCGTATTTGCGCGTCACATAGTCGATCACCTCGCCGCGCCGGCGCACGCAGAAATCCATGTCGATATCCGGCATGGTAACGCGCTCGGGGTTGAGAAAACGCTCGAAAAACAGACTGTACTTCACGGGATCGACGTCCGTGATGCCCAGCGTGTAGCTGACGACCGAGCCGGCGGCGCTGCCGCGGCCGGGGCCGACGGGTATCCCCCTGGATTTGGCGAAGCGGACGAAGTCCCACACGATGAGAAAATAGTCCACAAAGCCCATCGAACGGATGGTATCCAGCTCGTAGTCCAGCTGCGCCGTATGGCTCTCCCAGTCGGCGGGATAGCGCCGCCGCAGCCCCTCGCGGCACAGCCGCTCCAGATAGGCGAAGCTGTCCGTCTCGCCCTCCGGCAGCGCGAACTGCGGCAGATGATAGTGGCCGAACTCAAAATCGAACGAGCACATATCCGCGATGACGTTCGTGTTGTCGAACGCCTCCGGCACGGCGGGAAACAGCGCGCGCATCTGCGCCTCGTCCTTGAGATAGAAGTCGTCGGAGGAAAAGCGCATCCGGTTCTCCTCGCCGACGGTCTTGCCGGTCTGGATGCACAAAAGCACATCCTGCGTGTGCGCGTCCTCTTTTTTCAGATAGTGCGCGTCGTTGGTGCACACCAGGGGGATGCCGGTCTCGCGGGCGATGCGGATCAGCCCGCGCGCCGCCTCCGCCTCGTCGTCAATGCCGTGGTTCTGCAGCTCCAGATAAAAGTAGCCGCGGCCGAACAGCGCGTCAAGCTCCTCCGCGCGCGCCTTTGCCTCGGCATAGCGGCCGTTGACCAGCTTCTGCGGGATATCCCCGGCCAGGCAGCCGGACAGGCACACGAGCCCCTCGGAATAGCGATGCAGCAGCTCCCAGTCGATGCGCGGCTTGATGTAAAAGCCGTTGATGAACGCCTCGGACACGAGCCGGCAGAGATTGTGATAGCCCGTCTCGTTCCGGCACAGCAGAATCAGATGGGTATACGCCGAATCCAGCCCGTATTCCCGCCCCGTGAGCGAGCGCGGCGCGACGTATACCTCGCAGCCGATGATGGGCTTTATGCCCGCCTCGCGGCACGCGCGGTAAAACGCGACCGCGCCGTACATCACGCCGTGGTCGGTCACGGCCAGCGCGGTCTGGCCAAGCTCCTTTGCGCGCAGGGGCAGCTCGGCGATGCGGCACGCGCCGTCGAGCAGACTGTATTCGCTGTGGACATGAAGGTGTACAAAGGCCATAGGCGTCTCCTGTCTGATACGTTACGATTCCAGCTTCTGCGCGTATTCCACCAGCTTGCGCAGCCGGTGAGCCATGCAGCTTTTCGTGACCGGCGGAAAGCTCAGCTGCGCCAGATCGGCCAGCGAGCAGGCCGGGTTCGCGATGCGCAGCAGCGCCGTCTCCTGCAGCGCCGGCGGCAGACTGTCCAGCCCCGGCCCGGCCTCCACGGCGCGGATGGCGTCCAGCTGTCCGGCCGCCGAGCGCGTGACCTTGTCGGCGTTGGCCATGTCGCAGTTCGTCAGCCGGTTCATGGCGTTGGTCATATCCTTTTCCACCTTCGCCTGCATCAGCTCCATCGCGCCCAGCGGCGCGCCGATGGTCGTCAGAAAATCCTCGATGGCCGCCGACTGCTTGAAATACGTCAGCCGCACGCCGCCGCGCGCGGCGTCCTTCGGCTCAAAGCCCATCTCCAGCAGCAGCGCGTGCGTCTCGCGGCACACGCCCGCGTGCGCCGTCGCCAGCTCCAGATGATACCGCCGCGCCGGGTCTGTCACGCTTCCGCCGGCCAGAAACGCGCCGCGCAGAAACGCCTGCCGGTCGCACTCGCTTTCAACGACCGGGCGGTTGATGTGGTGCGCCAGCAGCAAGGCCGCGTCGCAGCCGAACGCGTCGAACACGCGCGCGATCTTATCCGCGTCCGTGATGGACAGAGAGCGCTTGCCCGCCGTCTCCGTCCCGGACAGCTGGTCAAACGCCACGCCGAAGGCCCGGGAAAACAGCTTCGGCAGCCGCTGGGCAAAGGCGTCCGACGCGGTGATGAAGCGGATGAGCGAGGCGGAAAAGCAATTGCCGTACAGCAGCGCGCCGTAGGCCTCGGCCAGCGCGCAGCACCTTTTCCCGATGCTCTGCCGGCACAGCTCGTTTTTTACTTCCGATGAAAAGGACATCAGCCAAATACCCTCGTTGTGGCGTTGCGCCGGTAAAAATCCATCAGCGCGGCCGCCAGCGCCTGCGGATCGTGGCGCACGAAGCGCCCCTTCATCCCGGACACCTCCGCCCGCAGCACGGACACGCCCAGCGCCGTCAGCGCCTCGTCGTCCACGGCGACGGGCGCGGCGTTTTCGCCCGAATAGCTCTGGATCGCGTCCGGCGGGACCGGCGCGCTGTTGGCCAGCACCCAGTCGAACAGCTTCGCGCCGCTCTGCTCAAACAGCGTGCGGACATGATCGGCGGCGGTGAAGCGCTCCGTTTCGCCGTCCTGCGTCATGACATTGAGAACGTAGATCTTCAGCGCCTTCGACCGGCATATATGCTCCGCCACGCCGCCGACCAGCAGATTCGGCAGCACGCTCGTATACAGGCTTCCCGGCCCCAGCACGATCATGTCGGCGCGGTCGATGGCCTCCAGCACCGCCGGAAGCGCCTTCGCGCCGGCCGGCGCGAGCTCCATGCGGCGGATCAGCGCGTCGCTTTTCTTTTTATAATCCGTGATGCTCGTCTCGCCGGAGATCGTCTCGCCGTTGTCGAAGCGGGCGCGCAGCACAAGATTCGCGTTCGTCACAGGCAGCACCCGCCCCGTGATCGCCAGCACCTGGCTCATCGTCTCCACCGCCTTGTCGAACGACGGCGAAAGCTCGTTGAACGCGGCCAGCACCAGATTGCCCAGGCTCTGCCCGGCCAGGCTCCCCTCCGTGAAGCGGTAGTTCATCAGCTGCTCCATGGCCGGCTCGGCGTTGGCCAGCGCGAGGATGCAGTTGCGGATGTCCCCCGGCGGCAGCATGCCCAGCTCCCGCCGCAGAACGCCGCTCCCGCCGCCGTCGTCCGTGACGGCGACGACCGCCGTGATGTCGGCGTGGCAGTTTTTCAGCCCTCTCAGCATCGTGGACAATCCCGTGCCGCCGCCGATGGCCGCGATGCGCGGACACATAAAGCGATTCATACGCCGCTCCTTTCCATATCCCGGCAGCGCAGCGCCGCGTCCCAGCCCTGCGCCTCCAGCGCGTCCGTCAGCGCCCGGGCCATCGCCACGCTCCGGTGGCGGCCGCCCGTGCAGCCGACGCCGATGGTCAGCTCCCGCCGTCCCTCCTCCTCATAGCGCGGCAGGAGAAACGCAAGCAGATCCATGAGCTTGTCGCGGAACACGCGGGAATTTTCAAACCCGAACACAAAGTCCGCGACCGGCTTGTCCAGCCCGCACAGCTCCTTCAGCTCGTCCTGATAAAACGGGTTCGGCAGACAGCGGACGTCGAAGACCAGATCCGCCTCCGGCGGTATGCCGTATTTGAAGCCGAACGCACACACGCTCACGGAAAAATAGCGGCTCTCGGGCGCGAGAAGACCGTACAGCTCGCTCTGCAGCCCGCTCAGACTCATGCCCGTGGTGTCGATGACGTGCTCGGCGCGCCGGCGCAGCGGCTCGCTGAAGCTGCGGTCGGCGGCGATGGCCTCGGCCAGCGTCCGTCCCCGGGCCGCCAGCGGATGCGGGCGGCGCGTCTCCTTGTACCGGCGCACCAGCGTCCGGTCGCTCGCATCCACGAACAGGATGCGCATGCCGCAGTCCATCGCCTCCAGCCGGTCAAGCGCCGCGGACAGCTCTCCCATTTCGCGGCTGGCCCGCACGTCCAGCCCCACGGCCACGCGCTCAAAGCGCCCCCGCGTGGCCAGACACAGCTCCGCGAAGCGGTCGATCAGCGCGATGGGCAGATTGTCCACGCAGTAATAGCCCATGTCCTCGCAGATGTCGATCACGCGGGTCTTTCCCGCGCCGGACAGGCCGGTTATGACCAGAAATTCCATGTCTCTCTCCTCAGCGGACGATCCGCACCTCCGGCTCGAGCCGGATGCCGCTGCGCGTCCACACGGTCTGCTGTATATGCTCCATCAGCGCCAGCACGTCGTCAAAGCGCGCGCCGCCGGCGTTCACAACAAAGCCGGCGTGCTTTTCCGACACCTGCGCCCCGCCGATCCGGAAGCCCTTGAGCCCCGCCTCGTCGATCAGCGCCGCGGCGTAGCCGCCCACGGGGCGCTTGAACGTCGAGCCGGCGGACGGCATATCCAGCGGCTGGCTGGCGCGGCGCTTGGCGCCCAGCTCCCGCATCCGGGCGGCGACGGCCCCGTGCTCCCCGCGCGTCAGCCGCATCCCGCTCCGCAGCACGATGCATCCCGGGCCGGAAAACGCGCTGCGGCGGTAGGCGAAGCCCTGCGCCTCGCCCTCCGCGCGGCGCAGCCGCAGCTGCCCGTCCAGATAGTCGGTCCACACCGTCACATCCTTCAGCTCGCCGCCGTAGGCTCCGGCGTTCATGCTCACGCCGCCGCCCACCGTGCCGGGGATGCCCGCGGCGAACTCCAGTCCCGTCAGCTCCGCGGCCAGGGCCGCCGCCGCCGTCTGCGCCAGCGTCGCCCCGGCCTCCGCCGTGACGCACTCCTCTTTAATATGTATGGCCGACAGCGCCGCTCCGCATTTGATCACGAAGCGGTCGAGCGGCCCGTCCGTCACGAGCAGGTTCGTTCCGTTTCCCATCACGAACGGCTCCACGCCCTTTTCGCGCAGCAGCACGGCCAGCGCCGTTAGCTCCTCCGCCGACGCCGGCAGCGCCATGGCCGCCGCCGGGCCGCCGATGCGGAACGAGCAGTGCGCCGCCATCGGCTCCTCCTCGCGCAGCTCCAGCGCCGGCAGCGCGCGTTTTATATCCGCAAGCAGATGCTTATCCATCAAAATCTGTCCCCCGAAAATTCGATTCCCGCGTCCGCGATCTCGTCCACGCGCTGCGCCAGCACCTGCGCGGCGTTGTAGCCGGCCTTTTTCTGGCGGTTGTTGATGGCCGTGACCTCCAGGATGACGGCCAGATTCCGCCCGGGGCGGACCGGGATCGTGACCTTCGGCAGCGACACGCCCAGAATGTCCGTCGTCTCCGTCTCCAACCCCAGCCGGTCGTAGGACTTTTCGCTGCTCCACGTCTCCAGCGACACGACCATGTCGATGCGCGTTTCCGGCTTGACGGCGCCCTCGCCGAACAGGCTCTTCACGTCGATCACGCCCACGCCGCGCAGCTCCATGAAGTTCTGGATGACCCGCGGCGCGCGTCCCTCCAGCGTCACGCGGCTCGTGCGCAGGATCTCCACGGCATCGTCGGCGATGAGCCGGTGGCCGCGCTTGATGAGCTCCAGCGCCGTCTCCGATTTTCCGACGCCCGAATCGCCCACGATGAGCATCCCCTCGCCGGCGACCTCCACCAGAACGCCGTGCACCGTCTCCCGCGGCGCGAGAAAGCGGCGCAGCGTGCCGATGAGCTGGGCGGAAAACTCGGAGGTATCCACATCCGTGCGCAGCACGGTCACGTCGAACTTGCGCGCCGATTCCAGCAGCTCCGGCAAAACCTCCTGCTCGTGCGCCACGATCACGACCGGGCAGCCGCGGCTCAGCAGCTCGCCGAGACTCGACAGACGCGACTGGGAGCTTTTGCCCGACAGCAGCGTGATCTCCGCCTTGCCCATGATCTGGATGCGCGCGGCGTCGAAATAATCAAAAAAGCCCATCAGCTGCAGTCCCGGCCGGTTCAGATCCGCCGAGTGGATGAGCCGCGTTTCGTAATCGCTCGATGCGTAGGCTATATGCAGATCGTCGTACTGCGCGACGACCTCCGCGAGCCTGACGCTGTAGTTTCCGGCCATAAAAGCACCTCCGGACGCTTATAATTCTGCAATCATATTGTATACATATTTGAAGAAATTCGCAATATGAAAAAATAATGCTTGCAATTTGCTTTTCTGTCTGATATTATATGAAAGCTGTCATTTTGCAGACGGCAGGAAGGAGCTGATTTCGATGGCAAAATGTGAGGTTTGCGGCAAAGGCGTGACGTTCGGCATCAAGGTCAGCCATTCCCACAGGCGCTCTAATCGCACTTGGAAGCCCAATGTCAAGCGCGTCAAGGCGATAGTGGACGGCCAGCCGAAGCATGTTTATGTGTGCACGCGCTGCCTTCGCGGCGGCAAGGTCGAGCGCGCAGTCTGATTTGCTCAAACAAGGGGCTCGGAACAAACGTTCCGGGCCCCTCTTTCCTTTTCTCCGGGCCTGTCCCGGAGATCATTTTTTGGCCGCGTCTCCGATCACGCGCCAGCGCCACAGCCGCGCGCGGTCGTCCGGCTCGGCATAGCCGATGCCCACGCGCTCGGACGCCTCGCGCTCCGGTACCGCGCCGTCGTCCTCGATCCACAGCTCCTCCGACACGGCCAGATCGATCCCGTTGAGCGCGCGGTCGACGCCCAGCCGCTTCGTCAGCCGGCCCGGCCCGTCCGCGCCCTCCACGCCGCGCAGCAGCACCGCTTCGGGATGGCCCTCCGGCCCGCTGACCACGTTGAGCATTTCGTGGATGCCGTAGCACAGATACACATAAGCCGTTCCGCCGGGCTCATACAGCGTCGCGGTGCGCTTTGTCCGGCCCCGGTGCGCGTGGCAGGCGCTGTCCTGCTCGCCGTAATAGCACTCCGTCTCCGTGATGCGCGCGCGGATCACCTCTCCGCCGAGCCGCCGGCACAGAAGCTTTCCCAGCAGCGCCGGGGCCAGCTCCGTCGCCGGCCAGGCATAATCCGGCCGTCCGAGCCGCCGGCTCATGCTTCCCCTCCGAAATCCAGCGGCAGCGGCGCGCGCCGGCCGAGCAGCAGCCGCCCCAGGCACACGAGCCCCTCGCCGCCGGGGAAGCGGCGGTCCAGCTCCCGCCGGGCGCGGTTGAGCGCGAACAGGTACACATTGCCGAAGCTGTCCTCGCAGTACTGGCGGACCAGCGCCTCGCCCCCGGCATCAAACAGGCCGCACTCGCCCGGCTCCGGGCGCTCAAAGCTCACCCTGACCGCCTCGCCGGGCCGGATATACGGCGCCATGTAATCGCCGTCCATGGTGAATATCGCCCGCACGGGACTTCCCGCGGGCAGCGTGATGACATTTTTCATACGAACCTCGAAATTTTTGTTGACAAACCGCGGCTTGTCTGCTACTATACTTAGGCTACCTGCCTGTGCTGGTGTAGCTCAACGGTAGAGCAACGCACTTGTAATGCGTAGGTTGGGGGTTCGATTCCCTTCACCAGCTCCACCGCAAGGTAAGGCTTCCGCACCGCGCCGACAAGTTCATAAGGGGGAATTCCCGAGTGGCCAAAGGGGACAGACTGTAAATCTGCTGGCAATGCCTTCGGTGGTTCGAATCCACCTTCCCCCACCAGAAACGACCGTCATCCGAAAGGATAACGGTCGTTTTTCCGTTTTGCGCAAAGGCGTCGGAAAAACGACGGCGGGGCCGCCCCGTTTGTCCCGCCGAAAGCGTCCGCCCGCCTCCGGCGCAGGATATCCGCGCGCTCGCTCTTGCAATCGCGGCGCTTATCTTATATATTTTAATGGAATCCCGATCAAAATGCAACAACGGATGGAGTATCGCCATGAATTTGAAAAAAGTCCTTCGGCTGGCGGAGGAGATCGAACAGCAGCACGCCGGCGAGCTGGAGCAGATCAGCCGCTATATTTTCACGCACCCGGAGCTTGGGATGCAGGAGCGCGAATCGGCGGCCTATCTGATGGACTATATGCGGCGCAGCGGCTTTGCCGTGCAGACGGCCGTATGCGGCATGGACACCGCCTTCATCGCCGTCTTCGGCTCGGACGGGCCGCAGATCGACTTTCCGGCGGAATACGACGCGCTGCCGGGCTACGGCGGCGACGGCCGCAGCGCCGCCCATGCCTGCGGCCACAACTGGATCGCCGCGACGACCTGCGGAGCCGCCGTGGTGATGGCGGAGCTGGTGCGGCGCGGCGAGATCCGGGCCGTGATACGGCTCGTCGGAACGCCGGCGGAGGAGAGCTACGGCGGAAAGGTCATCATGGCCCGCGAGGGCGTCTTTGACGACACGGCCGCGGCCATTCAGGCCCATCTGCATCCGAAGACCAACACCGCCTGCCGGGCGCTTGCCATGAACAGCTTCGAGTTTTCCTACCGCGGCCGGGCGGCCCACGCCGCCGCCGCCCCCTGGGACGGCGTCAACGCGCTCGACGCGGTGCAGCTTCTGTTCGCCGGCGTCAACGCGCTGCGCCAGCACGTCCGCCCCGACGTCCGCATGCACGGCATCGTCTCGGACGGCGGCGCGGCGCCGAACGTCGTCCCGGAAACGGCCGCCGCGAAATTCTTTGTGCGCGCCGAGCAGCGCGCCTATCTCAACGAAGTCATTGAGAAGGTCAAGAACATCGCGCAGGGCGCGGCGCTGATGACGGGCGCGGCGCTGACCGTCACGGAGCCGGACCCTCCGCTGGACGATCTTCTCCCGGCGCCGACGCTCTCGCGGCTCGGCGAGGCCCACCTGCGCGCGCAGGGGATCGAGCCGGACTACACGCTCGATCACCCCGGGCCCAGCTCCGGCTCGTCCGACATCGGAAACGTCAGCCACGTCTGCCCGACGCTGTATCTGGAGGTCGCGCCGCCGGGCGCGCCGGTGCACGTTCACACGGAGCAGGCGCTGTCCGTTGTGGACGGCCCGCAGGCACATCTGGCGCTGCACGCCGCCGTGCGCGCCATGACGTGCGTAGCGCTGGAGCTTCTGGCGGACCGGACGCTGCTGAAGACAGTCCGGGATGAGTTTCTCCAAAACCGCGCCTGAGCGCGCGGACAACGCCCAAAGCGGCGGGAAGCACCCCGCCGGGGGCGCAGACAGGATAGAACAAAGGGGATGGCATACCGCCATCCCCTTCGCTGCCTTTGTCTCTTTTTCCGCCGACCCGGAACGCCCGAGACAATAACCGCCGCGCTATATAATTATGGAAAATAGTATGCACAAAAGGAATGGTTCACATAGAAAACGGGCATAGTGCTTATTTATTTCGACAATAGACACACAACTTCTGTTTATTTTATAATTAACATCATCGTGGGGCAGGTGTCCGCCGTTTCCCGACCGGCATGGCAGTCCGCGCCCCTCCGGAAGCAAAAAGCAACATTATAACAGGAGGATTTATAATGAAAAAGATCGTTGCTCTGCTCCTCGCATCCATCCTGCTTCTGAGTCTGTGCGCCTGCGGCGCAGCGGAAAAGGAAGCCGAGGCCCCCGCGCCGGAAGCGGCCGAAGAGGCCGCAGCCCCCGCCGAGACCGGCACAGACGCGCCGGAGACCGCGGAGAAGGCCGGCGAGCCCGTCGCGACCAGTCTGACGTTCGGCGTTCCCGGCCCCATAGGGACCTACCTGTACGGCAACAACGCCTCGTCCTGCGACCAGCTCATCTTCCTCGTGTTCGACCCCATCGTTTACACCGACCCCGTCACCTATGAATACACCTCCGACATCGCGGACTTCAGCTATCAGGACGATTACACGCTGGTCATGAAGATCAAGGACGGCGTGACGTTCAGCAACGGCGAGCCGCTGACCGGCGAGGACCTGCTGTTCACGATCCAGTCCGAGGTCTCGGCCGAGCGCGCCTCCCGCAACGCCAGCAAGCTGGCCATTTTCAATCTGGAGAAATCCTACGTCGGCGACGACGGCATGACCGTCTATCTCGTCACGGACGACGTCGAGGCCTCGGCGCTGGCCAATCTCGCCGTGCCCGTGCTGTGCAAGAGCTGGGTCGAGGAAAACGGCTGGGACGGCGAAGCCTGGTACTATTCCCCCAACGGGACCGGCCCCTACACGGTGAAGGAGAATGTGACCGGCGTGTCCTCGACCGTCGTGCAGAAGCCCGAGGTCGCCGAGGGGACCTACTGGAACCAGGACTTCCACTCCGACATCCTGGAGTTCACCGGCATCCACTATGACGACAAGAGCGTCATGTTCATCGACGCGGAAAACGGCGACATCGACATGGCCTTCCAGATCGACTCCGTCGATTACGCCCGCATTGAAAACGAGGGCATCGACACCATCACCGGCGTGCTTCTGCCCTACGACGACGTTCAGATGCTGACCTTCGACATCGACGACGGCCCCACCATGGACGAAAATCTCCGCGCGGCCATCGCCTACGGCGTCAACTGGGACGACGTCGCCATCGCCGCCTGGGAGGACTACGGCAAGCCCGCGACCTCCATCCTCGCCTCCACCATGGGCGACATGTACAGGAACGTCGGCCAGTATGAATACGATCCCGAGCTGGCCAAGGAATACGCCGACAAGGTGACCGGCAGCAAAGAGGTCGAGATCTGCATCTTCACGGACAACCTGTATGTGCAGGAATGCGAAGTCATCCGCGCCTACCTTGAACAGATCGGCATCTCGCTCACCACGACCGTGACCGATATGGCCACCTTCTTTGCCGGCACGTCCGCCGGCGACGGCGACCTTCACTTCTCCCGCTATCCCAACGGCAACAGCGCCCATGAGCCGTATCTGGCGCTCGGCAACTTCGAGCCCACCAGCACCCTGCCGAACATGAATCTGCAGTCCGACGCGGAGATCTGCCAGCTGCTCGCGGACGCGCGCCACACGCTTGACACTTCGAAGCGCGCCGAGCTGTACGGCGAGGTCCAGCAGTACATGAAGGATCACTTCTACGCGGTCCCCATCGCCGAGGTCTACGGCGCCTATGTTTACAACAACACCCGCTGGGCCGGCGCCGACATCATCTCCCCGAACGCCGCGAACCTTCGCTTCGTTTACTGCCTCTATCAGTGATCCCAACCCGACGCACAACCGATTCAAGGCCGCCAAGGCGGCCTTGAACATTGTTTGCCCGCAAAGGAGGCGTTTCCGTGCTCAGATATATCATCAAGCGCATCTTGTGGATGATCCCGGTCCTGCTCGGCGTCGTGCTGATCGTGTTCACGATCAGCTACTTCACGCCCGGCGACCCGGTCGAGATCATTCTTTCCAACTCCAATCTCTCACAGGAGCAGTATGAGGAGCAATACGAGGCGCTGCAGCAGAAGATGGGGCTCGACAAGGGCTTCGCAGCGCAGTATTTCCAGTATGTGAAGAACATCGTGCTGCACGGCGACTTCGGCACCTCGTACACCTACGGCCTGCCGGTCGGCGCGGAGATCCGCTCGCGGATCTGGGTAAGCGTCAAGCTTGGCATCATAAGTATGATCCTGTCAATGATCGTCGGCATCGGCTTCGGGCTGATCTCCGCGACAAAGCAGTATTCGCTGGCGGACTACAGCGTGACGGTGCTTTCCATGTTCTTCGCCGCGGCGCCCGGCTTCTGGCTCGCCATGATGCTGATCCTGCTGTTCTCCGTCAAGCTGAACCTGCTGCCGGCCAGCGGTCTGAACGGATGGAAAAACTACATTCTCCCCGTGGCCAGCATGGCGATGGCAACGCTCGCCGGCACCACCCGCATGACGCGCTCGAGCGTTCTGGAGGTGATCCGGCAGGATTATATCCGCACGGCGCGCGCCAAGGGTCTGCGCGAGAGCGTTATCACGCGGCGCCACGCGCTGAAAAACGCGCTCATTCCCGTCATCACCATCACGGGCGTCGGCCTCGGCCAGCTCTTCGGCGGCTCGGTCATCATTGAGAACATCTTCAACATCGCCGGCATGGGCACCTATCTGCTCAAGGGGATCAACAACCGCGATTATCCCGTGATCCTGGGCGTCGTGCTCGTGCTGAGCGCCTGCGTATGCTTCGCCAATCTTCTGGTCGACCTGTGCTACGCCTTTATCGACCCGCGCATCCGGGCGCAGTATGAAAGCCCGAAGCGCAAGAAAAAGCTTCTGGAAAAACAGATGACGGAGGCTGCGGAAGGAGGTTCGACGAATGGCTAAAAAGCCCGCCGCGGAAGTCGGCATCGACGAAATGAAAAAGCACGGCCAGTGGAAAGACGTGTTCCGCCGCCTGCGCAAAAACAAGCTGGCCATGGTCGGCCTCGCCATGGTCGTGATCCTGATCCTGTCGTCGGTTTTCGCCAACGTGATCGCGCCCTACGACCCCTATGAGCTGCAAATGTCCAACCGCTTCTCCCCGCTCTGCCTGGAGCATCCCCTCGGCACGGACAATTACGGCCGCGACATTCTCAGCCGCATCCTCTACGGCGGCCGGACGTCGCTGCTCGTGAGTCTGGTGAGCCTTGTCATCTCCACCGTGCTCGGCATCCTGATCGGCATAACCGTCGGCTACTTCGGCGGAAAGTACGATTTCATCGTCATGCGCATCATGGACATCATCATGGCCATACCAAGCACCTTCCTTGCCATCGCCATCATGGCGGCGCTCGGCGCGGGTACGTTCAACACGGCGCTGGCCATCGCCATATCGGGCATCCCGATGGTGTGCCGCGTCATTCGCGGCAGCGTGCTGTCCCTCCGGGATCAGGAATATGTGGAGGCCGCGCTGGCAACCGGCTCCGGCAACGCGCGCATCATGCTCAAGCATATCCTGCCCAACACGCTCGCGCCCATTCTCGTCGAATGCACGCTGCGCATCGGCGGGAATATCCTGGCGATCTCCGGGCTGAGCTTCATCGGCCTCGGCATCTCCGAACCGACGGCGGAATGGGGCGCGATGCTCGCCTTCGGCCGCCAGTATATCCGCGATTACTGGCCGCTCGTGACCTTCCCGGGCGTGGCGATCGTGCTGACGCTGTTTGGCTTCAACGTGTTCGGCGACGGTCTGCGCGACGCGCTCGACCCGCGTCTGAAGCAGTAAGGAGGATGTGTCGATGAGCTTATTGGAAATCCGGGATCTCAGGATCCATTATGTGACGGACGACGCGACGGTGGAAGCCGTCAACGGCGTCGATCTCACGATCGAAAAGGGCGAGACCCTCGGCCTCGTCGGCGAGACCGGCGCGGGCAAGACCACCACGGCGCTCGGCATTCTGCGTCTGATCCCCGACCCGCCCGGACGCATCGTCTCCGGCGAGATCCTGTATAACGGCGAGGACATCCTGCAGATACGGGACAGCGAGCTGCGAAAGCTGCGCGGCAACGAGATATCCATGATCTTTCAGGATCCCATGACCGCGCTCAACCCGACGATGCGCGTCGGCGAGCAGGTGGCCGAGGTCATCCGTCTGCACGAGGGCTGCTCCAAGGCCGCGGCCATCAAGCGGAGCGTGGAGATGCTGGAAATGGTCGGCATCCGCGCCGAGCGCAGCACGGACTATCCGCATCAGTTCTCCGGCGGCATGAAGCAGCGCGTCGTCATCGCCATGGCCCTGGCCTGCAAGCCGAAGCTTCTGCTGGCCGACGAGCCGACGACCGCGCTGGACGTGACCATTCAGGCGCAGGTGCTGGAAATGATGCGCGATCTGAAAAACAGGCTGGGCACCTCGATGCTCCTCATCACGCATGATCTCGGCATCGTGGCGGAGACCTGCGACAAGGTGGCCATCATGTATGCCGGCGAGATCGTGGAATACGGCGACATTTATCAGGTATTTGAAAACGTGCTGCATCCCTACACGATCGGCCTGTTCGGCTCGCTTCCGAGCCTGGACAAGGAGGTCCGCCGGCTCAGCCCCATCGAAGGACTGATGCCCGACCCGTCCGATCTGCCGGATGGCTGCGCGTTCCACCCCCGCTGCCCCTATGTGACGGAGCGCTGCCTGCAGGAGAAGCCCGCGTACCGGCAAGCCGAGCCGGGCCATTTCGTCCGCTGCCACAGGATCGGGAAGGAGGAAGGAACTTGAGCGATCTGATCCGCGTTGAGAATCTGAAAAAATACTTCCGCACCTCTTCGGGCATGCTTCACGCCGTGGACAACGTCAGCTTCACGATCCGCACCGGCGGGACGCTGGGCGTCGTGGGCGAGTCCGGCTGCGGCAAATCCACGCTCGGCCGCACCATCCTCGGTCTGACCGAGGCCACCGGCGGCAAGGTGTTTTTCGACGGACAGGACGTTACGCATGTGAGCGTCCGGGAGCGAAAAAAGCTGCGCCGCAATATGCAGATCATCTTTCAGGACCCGTTTTCCTCTCTCAATCCCCGTATGTGCGTCGCGGACCTGATCGCCGATCCGCTGCGCGCCTACCGTGTGTACAGGACAAAAAACGAGCTTTACGACCGCGTGTTCGAGCTGATGGACACCGTGGGTCTGGCCCGGAGATTCGCGTTTTCCTATCCGCATGAGCTTGACGGCGGCCGCCGCCAGCGCATCGGCGTGGCGCGCGCCCTGTCGCTCAACCCGAAATTCATCGTCTGCGACGAGCCGGTATCCGCGCTGGACGTGTCCATTCAGGCCCAGATACTCAATCTTCTGCAGGACCTGCAGGAGCAGCAGGGTCTGACCTATATGTTCATCACGCACGATCTGTCTGTCGTCAAGCATATTTCCGACGAGATCCTCGTGATGTACGTCGGCTGCATGGTGGAAAAATGCGCGGCGCGGGAGCTTTTCCAGCGTCCGCTGCATCCCTACACCAAGGGCCTTCTCTCCGCCATCCCGGTGCCGAACGTGCGCCATCGGCCCGACCGCATCCTCCTGCAGGGAGAGCTCAGCTCGCCCATTGACCCCAAGCCCGGATGCCGCTTCGCGCCGCGCTGTCCCTACGCAAGCGAAACGTGCCGCACGGTGCAGCCGCAGTACACGGAGGTCCTGCCCGGACATTTCGTGACCTGCCACCATGTAAAACAGATCAATGAGCTTTAAGAAACTCAGAAAGCAGGCGCTGATCCTCGCGCTGCTGGTCCTGCTGCTCACAGCCGGCGTTTCCGCCGCCGCGGCGGACGGCGCCGTAATCGGACAGGTGGAGACCTTCACTCCGTCGAACACCGGCTCCGGCTCCCTGTGCGACGATTCCGGTCTCGGCGCGGCGGTCGCGGACGCAGCCCGGGCGGCGGCCGGGGCGGATATCGCCGTGATGAGCGGCGGAGACCTTGCCGGCAACCTGCGCCCCGGCCCCGCGACATGGGACGAGCTCCGCTTTGTCTTCACCGCGGACAGGCCGCTCGTGACGGCGGACGTCACCGCCGATCAGCTGTACGCGCTGCTGGAATTCTGCCTGTCGCATATGTGCGTAGACCTTCGCAGCCTCTGCGTAGACGAAAGCGCGTCCGCCTTTGGCGCCTTTCCGCAGCTGTCCGGCTGCACGCTTCGCTACGACGTCTCGGCCCCGGTCGGACAGCGGATACGCACGCTGACGCTCGATTCCGGCGAAAAGCTCGCGCGCGGCGACAGCCGGACGCTCCGCCTCGTCTGCACCGATCACCTGCTCTCCGGCGGCTACGGAAGCTACGGCGACCCGATCGAGGGCCAGCCGGCCGGTCTGACCGCCTGCGGCGCGCTGGCCGACTACGTCGCCGCCGGAAAAATGGGCGACTATACGGACGCGGAGCGCGTCACCCGGATCGGCTCGGCGGACGTTACCATCGCGTCCGAGCTCGGTCTGAACGGGCTGCTGATCCTGCTTTGCGCGATCGGCGCGTTCATCATGGGCGCAAAATACCGCGGCAGGGAACGCCGAAGCCTGTTTGAAAAACCAACCACTGAATTCAATGTCATTACAGAATAATCTGCTCAAGTCGAAAGGAGTTACCCACATGGCCTGCAAATACGAACACCTGCTCTCCCCCATCACGCTGGGGACCCGCGTGCTGAAAAACCGCATGATCTCCACGCCCAGCGGCATGCATCTCAACCGCGCCACGGAGCCGTTCCCCACGGATACGCTCTTTGCCTACTATGAAGGCAAGGCCCGCAACGGCGCGGCCATGATGACCGTCAACGGCATGACCATGTATTACGACCAGGGCGGCGACGGCGGGAGCGACTTCGATATGATGAAGGCCGGCAACCGCCAGGCCATCGCCCGCATGGTCGACGGCATCCATATGTATTCCTCGCTCGCAACGGTCAACATGCACCTTCATCTGCCGCAGGGCTACGATGTGTGCGGCGGTCTGCCCAACCAGTGGCTGTCCCCGCACGGGATGGAATGGGGCACGCGCAGCGATCTCAAGACCGCGCCCATCGAAATGCTGGAGGAGTATGCCGAGACCTACACCGACCTCATCGCGCTGATGGCGAGGGACTGCGGCTTCGACGGCTGCTTCCTGCACATGGCCTACCGCATGATGCCGCTCGGCCGCTTCCTCTCGCCGATCTCCAACCAGCGCGACGACAAATACGGCGGCAGTCTCGAAAACAACTTCCGCTATCCCAAGCTCATTGCCGACCTCATCAAGAAAAAGTGCGGCAAGGACTTCATCGTCGAGGCCAGCATCAGCGGCTGCGACCCGGAGGGCGAGGGCGGTCTGACCACGGACGACGTGGCGGAATACGTCCGGATGGCCGTCGGCAGCTTTGATATGCTGCAGATCAAGGCGCCCCTGCTCGATCCCGCGCATCCCATCCCCTTTGAGCTGAGAAAGACCCCCTGGCTCGACCTGTGCGGCGAGATCAAGGAAAAATCCGGCGGCGTCATCCCGCTGATGGCCGTCGGCGGCTTCAGCACTCCCGAGCTCGGCGAGGAGGCTCTCCGCTCCGGGAAGTGCGATCTGATCGGCATGGCGCGCTCCTGGATATCCAACCCCGACTGGGTCAAGCTGATGGTCGAGGGCCGCGAGGACGACATCATCCCGTGCCTGCGCTGCAACAAGTGCCACCGCTCCAGCGAGGCCGACCCCATGATCCCCTGCTGCTCCGTCAACCCGACGTGGGGCATCGAGCATATGCTGCCCCGCATCGTGAAGCAGCCGGACGGGAAAAAGAAGATCGGCATCGTCGGCGGCGGCCCCGCCGGTATGCGCGCGGCCATCTACCTGCACGACCGCGGCCACGACGTGACGGTATACGAGGCGTCCGGCACACTCGGCGGCCAGATCGAGATCACAAAGCATGTGGACTTCAAGTGGACGCTCCGCGATTACCGCGACTGGCTCGTCCATCAGCTCGAAAAGCGCCCCGGCATCCGGGTGCTCATGAACACCCGCGCCACGCGGGAGCTGCTCGAGCAGGGCGATTATGACGAGATCCTGATCGGCGTCGGCGCGGAGCCGAAGCGCCCGCCCATCCCCGGCGTGCACGGAGGCAACGTGCTCACCTTCAAGGAAGCCTACGAGGCGCCCGAAAAGGTCGGCAAGTCCGCCGTGATCGTCGGCGGCGGCGAGATCGGCGCCGAGACCGGCATCTACTTCGCCCGCCGCGGCGTGGACATCTCCATCATCGGCCGCCGGCGTCTGATCGCCATGGATTCCACCCCCATCCACTACTATTCCATGTTCCGCGAGCAGTGGGAGAAGCTTCCGAACTTCAAGCCCTACACCTCCTGCGACGTGACCGCTATCGACGGCACGGGCGTCGTGTTCCGCGCCGGGGACGGCGCCGAGCACCGCATCGACTGCGATACCGTCATCCTCGCCTCCGGGATGCAGTCCTGCCGCAGCGAGGCTGAAGCGCTGTTCGTTCCCGGCGTGCGCTGCCATCTGATCGGCGACTGCAACAAGGTCGGCAACATCCAGAAGCTCAACCGCAACGTCTTTGGTCTGACCTCCTCTCTTTGAGCCCTGTCTATAAAAAACGGCAGCCGGTCTT
>CAKTQV010000009.1 GCA_934597255.1 uncultured Oscillospiraceae bacterium | reverse complement strand
GCGTCCATCTCCGGTGCAAAGCAGGCGGTTGAGGTGTGCCGGACAAGTTCTGTCGATCTGATTTTGATGGATGTGCAGACGGAGAACCGCGAGAACGGTCTGACTGCCGTTCGTCAGATCAAAGCCATACAGCCGAAGAGCAAAATCATTGTTGTGACCTCGCTGATCGACTGCGCCGTTCTGGACGAGGCAAAGAGGGCCGGGGCCGACAGCCTGTGGTATAAGGACTCTACGCAGAAACGTTTGATGGATGTTGTCCGGCAAACGATGGCGGGTGAACATATCTTTCCGGACGCGCCTCCGACGGTTGAGATCGGCATGGCAAAAAGCACGGAATTTACAAAGACGGAATTGAAAGTTCTGCGGCATCTGATGCGGGGCTTGTCTTACACGCGCATCGCGGCGGAGATGGGCTGCGAGATGTCGACGGTCAAATTCCATGTGGCAAACATGCTGCAAAAAACCGGGCTGGAAAACAAGCTTCAGCTTGCATTGGCGGTCAGCGACGCCAAGTTGATTGTCAATCTGGCGGAAGAATGATGGGATTTGATTTTCTGCTTGTGCAGCCACAGGCATTTATTGAAAAGAAGAAGCCGCATCTGAGACGTTACACTTGGCAAGCAATGCCTGCGTTTATACAAACTTGACGAACAGGGAGATTTCCGATTTAAGCTATCCAAGTTAAGAGTGTTACCCTTGATTGACGATTTTGTATTGCCGCTTTGCGAGAGAAGCGGCGACGTAGCGAACAGGAACATTGTGGTTATTTTATCGGGGTCAACATACGGGTATATTGAAAGGATGGCTTCGCTATGAAATGCATCGATTCCCAATATCGACACCTTTCCGACCATCAACTTGAAACGCATCAACAATGTACCAGCCTTGCTGATTTTTCCTCTAAATGTGTTTCGACCGCAAAGCTATTGACACATTCATTAGTTACAGTTACAGTCCCATCTGCCACCAAATCTGCAATAGAAACCCAAGGAAGCGTACTGTTGCTCCAGTATTCCGTCTCTTTCCGCGGAGGCGTTTTTCCCATCGAATAGTCGACTAAATCTTTTAATCGAATTCACTCCCAGCTTTCGGGATTATCAAAGGGAGTATCCAAAGGATGCACTTCATCGCCGATTTTCTCATAAGGAGTATTATCAGAACTCGGCTGTTTAACGATTACCTCGGTAGTTTAACGAATACTCCAGTAATTCAACGATTACCCCAGCCGTTTAACGATTACAACGCCACAGAAAGCTACAATCCTCCTAAAACGCACAAAACCCCGCCGCAGAATTGCCTGCAGCGGGGTTCGTTTATGCTCAAAAACGGCAAAAGTCTTGATTTCAAGCGGTTTTCGGGCATAGAAAAAGTCCACCGTAATTCTATCAAAATTACGGTGGACTTATGGCGGAGAAGGAGGGATTCGAACCCTCGATACCCTTTTGGGGTATACACGATTTCCAATCGTGCGCGCTCGACCAAACTACGCGACTTCTCCACGCTGTGGGTCGAAACTCTTATGAAATTCAGCTTTGCCATTATAAAGGAGAACGGCGCGAAAGTCAAGATGTATTTTTGGCGAATCGGCGCGAAAGCGCGGGGGAAATCATTCTTTACAAACCCGGCGCCCTTCTTTATAATGGTGCTATACATATTTAACAGAATTGCCCGGAAACGGGGCGGCGGCGCGGCCGCCATAGGAGTCATATGAAAAGCAGTCTCAAAAGCAAACGGAGAACCGACGTCAGCGGCAAGGCGGTCTTTGTGGCCGTTGTTCTTGGCTGCGCGTTTTTATTCATGCTGTATTTCGGCCTGTTCAAGGAGCCGCGCCAGCGGCTCGTGAACGCGGTGCAGAGCCTGAGCGGGACGATGTCGGAGCCGTCGCCCACGGCGCCGCCGCAGGAAAGCCCGGAGCCGACGCTGCCGCCCTTTGATCTGACGAGCTGGGAGCTGAAGATCGCCAATGCGTCCACGCCCCTGTCGTCGGATTTTGCGCCCCCGTCGCTGACGGAGATCGCGGACGGTCAGTCCGTGGATTCGCGCATCGCCGAGCCGATGCGCGCGCTGATCGACGACGCGCGCGCCGCCGGGTATACGCAGCTTTATTTCTGCTCCGGCTACCGCGATTACGACACGCAGTATTCGATATACTGGAACCACATCTGGGAATACATGCACGACGGCTACAGCCAGGACGAGGCGGAGGCCATGACCAAACAGGCCGTCAATCCTCCCGGCTCCAGCGAGCATCAGCTCGGGCTTTCGGCGGACCTTCTGGAGTATTATGGGCAGGATATGGAGCCGTACATCGGCGGGAGCGGGCTGATGCTGTGGCTGGAGCAGCACTGCACGGAATACGGCTTTGTCATCCGCTATCCGGCGGACAAGACCGCCGTGACGGGCGTGGAATACGAGCCGTGGCACCTGCGCTACGTGGGGCAGGAGGCGGCGCGCTATATCACGGAAAACGGCCTGTGTCTGGAGGAATTTGTCGCCCTGTTCTCAAAAGGCTAACCCATTGAAATAAAAAACGAAAGGAAGAGGAGAAAATGAAGAAAGCATTGGCATTGATCGCGGCGCTGTGTCTCATCCTGTCGCTCGCGGGCTGCACCGTGGAGGTCACGATCGATGGTGCGCCGGTGATAAGCGGCGTGGGAACGCCCGTGACAGAAGAGGCGGCTGCCTCCGATGAAGCCCCGGCCTCGGAAGAGCCTGCCTCGGAGGAACCCGCTTCGGAGGAACCAGCCTCGGAGGAGCCCGCCTCGGAGGAGCCTGCGGTCGAGGAACCCGTGATCGAGGAGCCGGCGGCGGACGACAGCGCGGCGGCCGGCGATATGCCCGCCGGCTGGGATGAAAGCCAGAACGCCGGGCTGGACGCCGGGACCTATCCCCATTTCGACGAATACCGCGACTATGTGGCGGGGTATGCGCTCGCGGACAGCTTCATGGCCGCGCAGGCCGGCATCCCCGGCGATATCTACGCCGCGGCCAGCCCCTATATCGCGCCCTTCTCCGACATCAACCCCGTGATCGGCGCGATGGACTATGCCGACTGGATGGCCGCCAACTACCCCGGCGAGAGCTTTCCCGCGGCGTGAGCGCCCTGGACCCTGGCCGGGCAGACCGTAAAGCCGGCCGGAGGGGCGGTTTCCTGAATGAAAAAAGACGCCATATCCGGCTCAAAGGGCCGGATATGGCGTTGCTTGTTTCCATGCTGCGCGGCGCGTTTATTTCCGGGCGGCCGGGTCGGTCAGCTCCGGAAGCGCGCCGCCGGCGACCGCCCAGAGATACAGGCTGGCGACGGTCCCGTAAGGGGAATAGCGCTTTCGATAGCGATCAAATTTTTCCCGGTCGATCCGGCGGTGGCGGTAGAGCATCCGCATCCCGCGCACAATGGCCAGATCACCGAAGCTCACGACGTCCGGGCGCTGCATGCAGAACGTCAGGATCATCTCCGCCGTCCAGACGCCGACGCCGCGCAGCCCCGTCAGCTCCCGGATGACCTCCGCGTCGCTCAGTGTCCAGAGACGGGACGTGTCGAATTCGCCGCGCTGCACCTTTTCCGCGAAGTCCAGAATATAATCCGCTTTCTTATAAGTCGTTCCGATCTGCTGAAGCCGCTCCCGGCCCAGCGCGGTCAGACTGTCCGCCGAGACGGCCCCCACGGCAACGACCAGTCTGGCCCAGACGGTGGCCTGCGCCGCGGTCGATATCTGCTGGCCGAGGATGTGGTGCACGACGGCGGAGAACAGGTCCGCGTCGACCTCGCGGCAGATCGGGCCGATCCGTTCGATCGCGCGGCCGAGACGGCTGTCCCGGGCGGCCAGATAGGATGTCTCGCGCTCTCCGTAAAGAAAATCCATGGCCGTCAGAGCATATCCAGGTAAAGCCGGGCGTATTCGTAGGCCCAGGCCTCGCAGCTGAAATCGTGTGCCATGCAGCTGTGGCGCAGGCCGTCCATGACCGCGTCCTGCGGCCAGCAGGCCAGTGCGTAGCGGATGGCGCCGAGCATGTCGTCCGCGTCGTAGCGGTCGAAGCGGAAGCCGTCGCCCTCGCCGGTGTAGCGGTTGTACGGCTGCACCGTGTCGCGCAGGCCGCCGGTGGCGCGCACGATGGGGACTGTCCCATAGCGCATGGCGATGAGCTGGCTGATGCCGCACGGCTCAAAGCGGCTGGGCATGAGGAAAAAGTCGCTGCCGGCGTAGATGCGGTGCGCAAGCGCTTCTTCGTAGCCGATGACGGCCCGGACGCGCCCGGGGAAGCGCGCCTCGGCCGCGCGGAAGAAATCCTCGTAGCCGCGCTCGCCGTTGCCGAGAATGAGAAGATTCATGTCCTCCGCCATGAGCGCATCCATCGCGTCGATGACGAGCTGCACGCCCTTCTGCTCGGCCAGCCGCGAGATCATGGCGAAAAGCGGCCGCTCCATGCCGCCGTCAAAGCCGAATTCGTCCAGAAGCGCCTGCTTGCACAGCCGCTTGCCGGTCATATCCTTCGCGCTGTAGCGGGCGGGCAGGAGCCTGTCCCTCGCACTGTTCCAGACCGTGCCCTCCACGCCGTTGACAATGCCGCTGAGCGACGAGCCGCGCGCGCGCAGGACGCCGTCGAGCCCCTCGCCGTATTCCGGCGTCGTGATCTCGCGGGCATAGCCCGGCGAGACGGTGTTCACCCGGTCGGCCAGGATGCAGCCGGCCTTCAGGAAATCGGCGCGGTCGCCGTAGCGCTCAAGGACCGGGTCCCAGCGGCGGTCGATGCCCATCCAGTCGGCGGTGAAGTCGAAGGCGCACAGCCCCTGATAGGCGATGTTGTGGATGGTGAGAAGCGTTTTGGCGCCGCCGGCGGGGCGGCCGGCATACTGGCTTTTCAGCAGCAGCGGGATGAGCGCGGTGTGCCAGTCGTTGGCGTGGAATATATCCGGCACGAAGTCCAGCCGTTCGCAGGCGTCCAGCACGGCGCGCGTGAAATAGCCGTACTGCTCGCATTCGGCGCCCGGCGCGTAGATGGCGCCGGAGAAATAGCCGTCGTTTTCCACGAGATAGATCGTCAGCCCGTCCAGCTCGAGCCGGTTGAGCCCGACGAAGCGCGTGCGCCAGCCCATTTTGATCTCAAAGGAGAAAAGATGCTCCGCCTTTTCCGCCCAGGCGGATTTGATGACGCGGTGATAGGGGATGATGACGCGCGCGTCAAAGCCGAGGCCGTTGAGATAGCGCGGCAGCGTGCCGACCACGTCGGCCAGACCGCCGGTCTTGGCCAGCGGCGCGCATTCCGAGGCGGCGAACAGGATCTTCGGCCGGGTCAGGCCCTTTTCCGCCATCTGCGCGGCGAGCGTGCGCTTTCTTTCTGTCTGGGTCATTGCGGCTCCTCCTCAAAGATGTAATACCGGGCGCACAGCCCGGGCAGAAGCAGCGAGGCGCGGTGGTCGAATTCGCGGAACGCGTCCTTTTCGCTTGCGATCGGCTCAAACGGGGCGCCCGAGCCGCCGAAAACGGCGGCGTCCGAGTCAAGCAGGGGCACAAGCCGTCCCGCCGCCGGCAGGCCGATCCAGAAATCTGTCCAGGTCTGCGGCGTGAAATTGAACGCGCACACGAGCGCGTCCCGCCCCTGCGCGTCAAGCCGCAGGAGCGCCACGGAGCTGCGGCCGCGGTCGTCCGGGTTGAGCCAGCGGAAGCCGTCCCAGCCGTCGCCGTCGGAGCGCCACAGGGCCGGATGCGCGCCGTACACCGCGCCGAGCGCGGCGCACCAGCGCTGCATGGCGCCGTGCATGGGGTAGTCCAGCAAAAACCAGTCCAGCTCTTTTTTGTAATCCCATTCGATGAACTGGCCGAATTCCGAGCCCATGAAGTTGAGCTTTTTCCCGGGATGGGCGAACTGGAAGCCGAACAGCGCGCGAAGCGTCGCAAATTTCTGGTCGTAGCCGCCGTACATTTTGGCGAGCATCGAAAGCTTGCCGTGGACGACCTCGTCGTGGGAAAACGGGAGAATGCCGTGCTCGGAAAAGCAGTACATCATCGAGAAGGTCAGCTTCTCGTGCGCGCCGCTGCGGAAATAGGGGTCGGTCATGAAGTAGTCCAGCGTGTCGTGCATGAAGCCCATGTCCCATTTGAAATCGAAGCCGAGCCCCTCCGGGCCGGTGACGTGGGGATAGGCGGTGGACTCCTCGGCGACGGTGACCGCGCCGGGGAAGCCTTTGCGGATGTGATCGGTCAGCGCGCGCAGAAAATCGCGCGCGTCGTAGTTGATGCGGCCGCCGTCGCGGTTGGGCAGCCACTGACCCGGGCCGCGGCCGTAGTCCAGATACAGCATGGAGCTGACCGCGTCGCAGCGGATGCCGTCGATGTGATAATTCTCCAGAAAGAACGCGGCCGAGCCGATAAGGAAGCTCCGGACGTCGGCGCTGGCATAATTGAAAACGAGCGTGCCCCATTCCGGATGCTCCCCGAGACGGGGGTCGGCGTATTCAAACAGGGGCGTGCCGTCAAAGCGGGCCAGACCGTGCTCGTCGCGCGGGAAATGCGCCGGCACCCAGTCCAGAAGGACGCCGATGCCGCCGCCGTGCAGGCAGTCGATCATGGCCATGAGATCCTGCGGCGTGCCGTAGCGGCTGGTGGGGGCGTAGTAGCCCGTGACCTGATAGCCCCAGCTTCCCTCGTAGGGGTATTCCGTCAGCGGCAGAAGCTCCACATGGGTGTAATGCATTTTTTTGCAGTAATCCCGCAGCGCCGGAGCCAGCGAGCGGTAGTTCGGATATACTTCGTCCGGGCTTTTTTTCCACGAGCCGAGATGCAGCTCGTATATATTCATCGGCTCCTTTTGCATATCCATGCGCGCCCGCCGCCGCATCCACGGCTCGTCCGACCAGGCGAAGCCGTCGATGTCCCACACCTTTGAGCCCGTGGCGGGGCCGGTTTCGGCGTGCAGCGCGAACGGGTCGGCTTTCATGCGCCGGACGCCGTCCGCGCCCTCTATGGCGTATTTGTATATGTCGCCGGGCGCGGCGTCGGGCTCGGTCCGCGACCACACGCCGCCGGGGCCGCGCGTCATGGGACGCTCGGCCCAGCCGGTGAAATCGCCGCATAGCGCCACGCGCCGGGCGTTCGGCGCCCAGACGCGGAACTGGCGGCCGTTTTCGGTTTTGCGGCAGCCGAAGCGCCGCCATGCATCGACGGTCAGAATACTCATATCCCTATAATAGCCCGGCGGCGGAAATATTGCAATGTATTTGACAGCGGAAGGGATATGGTCTTATAATCACAGGGCGGACGCTACAGGGGCATGAGCTCGTTGACGGACAACTCAAACGCCGTCCGCTCCATGGGAACGCCGTCGAGCAGCTTGGTGTAGCGGCGGCTCTGGATGCGTCCGCGCACGCAAAGCCGCGTGCCGACGGGGCAGGGCGCTGTGTCGCGCGCCTGCGCACCCCAGCAGATCACGGGGATATAATCGCTGCGGCTGTACCGCCGGGGAACGGCGAGAATGACGTCGCAGATCTCGCGGCCGAGCGGCGTGCGCCGCAGGATGGGCTGCTTGCACACCGTTCCGCACAGCTCCACGCTGTTTTCGTCGTCGGCGTCCCCCGGCTCGAGCAGCCGGGCGAACACCGTGATGACAAGCTTCGCGCCGACGCCGCTTTTGTTGTTGAACGAGCGCAGCTCGCCGCTGACGGCGAGACGCTTTCCGGGCTTGAGCGCAAGCCCGGAAAGCAGGCTTTCGCGCGCGATAATATTGACGGTATCTGCCGCGCCGGACAGACGCCGGACCGTCAGCGGGAAGGAATAAAAGCGGATCGAGCGGCTCTCGTGAGAAAATACCGGCTCGTCGGCCGCCGTGCCGCACAGCCGGACGAGATTGACGACTTCATCCATGGTAACACCTCGCATCTTTGATACAAAAGCCTATGCGGCGCTGGGAGGCATTTATGAACATTCAGGACATTCTCAAGCATTGTGACCACACTCTGCTGCGCGTGGACGCGGGAGCGGACGAAATACGGCAGCTGTGCGACGAGGCCATACGCTACGGCTGCGCCTCGGTCTGCATCCCGCCCTGCCATGTCCACGGCGCGAAGCAGTACATGGGCGACCGCATGGCCGTTTGCACGGTCATCGGCTTCCCCAACGGCTACGCCACGCCGAAGGCGAAGGCCTTCGAGGCGCAGGACGCCATCCGCAACGGCGCCGACGAGATCGACATGGTCGCCAACATCGCCATGATCAAGGACGGCTGCTGGCAGGAGGTGTTCGAGGAGATACGCCAGGTGCGTGAATTCACAAAGGGGCACATCCTCAAGGTCATCATCGAGACCTGCCTGCTCGACGACATGGAAAAGCGCATGATGTGCTCGATCGTGTCCACCTCCGGCGCGGATTATATCAAGACCTCCACCGGCTTTTCCACCGGCGGGGCGACGCGCGAGGACGTGAAGCTGCTGCGCGAGTGCTGCGACCCTTCGGTCAAGGTCAAGGCTGCCGGCGGCATCCGGACCGTCGCGGACGCGGAGGATTTTCTCGCGCTCGGCGCGGAGCGTCTCGGGACGAGCCGTCTGGTCAAGCTGGCGGCGGAAATGGAAAAGACGGCCGGCGGCGAATGAAAACGCGGACGAAAGGGCTTGACAAGCCGCGTGTTCGGTGATATAGTAATCAAGCTAAAAAGCAGGACGCAGTGGTATCCGTCCTCGCCCGGCCGCACAGGCGCGCCGGCGCTGAAACCATCTATCTTCGTGATATGTGTGTTTTTGCACGGATACAGGCTTCTGTATCCGTGTTTTTTTAGGGCAGCGCCCGCCGGTGCGCGGGGACTGCCAAGGGCTTCAGGAATCAGAATATGGAGGTGCCATCCAATAGCCGCTATAACTCATCAACTCAATGAAGAAATCACCGCGCCGCAGGTGCGTCTCATCGGGGAGGACGGAAACCAGCTCGGCGTGATGACGGGCGAGGAAGCCATGCGCATCGCCGAGGAAAAGGAATACGATCTCGTGATGATCAATCCCTCCGCCAACCCTCCCGTCTGCAAGATCATGGACTACGGAAAGTACCGCTTCGAGCAGGTGAAAAAGGAGAAGGAAGCGCGGAAGAATCAGCATGTTGTTGAGGTCAAGGAGATCCGTATGTCCCCCTCCATCGGCGACAACGACTTCCAGGTCAAGCTGCGCAGCGGACAGAAGTTCCTGCAGGAGGGCAACCGCCTGAAGGTGACGGTGCGCTTCCGCGGCCGCCAGATGGCGCACACCGACCTTGGCCGCGCGCTGCTTGAGCGCTTTGCCGCTCAGTGCGCCGACATTGCCACGCTCGATAAGGGCGCGAAGCTGGAAGGCCGGCAGATGACCGAGTTTTTGTCCCCGAAGCCGCAGGCCCCTGCGAAGAAGCAGCAAGAAAAAGCAAAGGAGATATAAGCAAAATGCCGAAACTGAAATCCCACAGCGGCGCAAAAAAGCGTTTCAGCCTGTCGAAGACCGGCAAGGTCAAGCGCGCTCACGCTTTTAAGAGCCATCTGCTCAACGGCCACGGAAAGACCACCAAGCGCAAGAGAGGCCTTCGCAAGGAAGCCTACGCCGACAAGACCAATGTCGATGCGATCAAGCGCATGATCCCGTACAAATAAGGAGGCTGAAGACGAATGGCTAGAGTCAAAGGCGCGATGATGACGCGCAAGAGAAGAAATAAGATCCTTGGCATGGCCCAGGGCTACTGGGGCAGCAAGTCCCGCCACTTCAAGATGGCCAACCAGGCCGTCATGAAATCCCTGCGTTACGCTTACATCGGCCGCAAGCAGCGCAAGCGCGATTTCCGCAAGCTGTGGATCACCCGTATCTCCGCCGCCTGCAAGCTCAACGGCATGAATTATTCCACCTTCATGCACGGTCTGAAGCTCGCCGGCATCGAGATGAACCGCAAGATGCTCTCCGAGACCGCGATCCACGACCCTGCTGCCTTCACCGCCCTGTGCGAGAAGGCCAAGGCCGCTCTTTAACCCGTATGAGATACCAGCCGCGCCGCAGAACTTCTGCGGCGCGGCTTTCCCGTACCCCTTTCGATTGACAAAGACGGACGGGGTGGGTATACTGATTTTGTAATAATTTATTGATTTACAGGAGACTGTCATGAGCGAAGAATGCACGCACAACTGCGAAAGCTGCGGCGTCGAGTGTGAAAGCCGCGACACGAAAAGTTTTCTGGAAAAGCCGAACCCCGGCAGCCGTGTGAAGAAGGTCATCGGCGTCGTATCCGGCAAGGGCGGCGTGGGCAAGTCGAGCGTGACGAGCCTGCTGGCCGTATCCCAGGCGCGGCGCGGCAGGTCCGTGGCCATCATGGATGCGGACGTGACCGGCCCGTCCATCCCCATGGCGTTCGGCGTGACGGCGCGGCCGACGGCGGACGAGAACGGCATCTGCCCGCCGGCGTCCGGCACCGGGATCAAGATCATGTCCATCAATCTGTTGCTGGAAAACGCGACCGACCCGGTCGTCTGGCGCGGCCCGGTCATTGCCGGAACGGTGAAGCAGTTCTGGTCGGACGTGGCCTGGGGCGATGTGGATTATATGTTCGTGGATATGCCGCCGGGAACGGGCGACGTGCCGCTGACGGTGTTCCAGTCCCTGCCTGTGGACGGCGTGGTCGTGGTCACGACGCCGCAGGATCTGGTGGGAATGATCGTGGAAAAGGCCGTGAATATGGCCAGGATGCTTCAGGTGCCGGTGCTCGGCATCGTGGAGAATATGGCGTGGCTGGAGTGCCCCTGCTGCGGGGAAAAGCTGCCCGTGTTCGGCGCGAGCCATGCCGACGAGCTGAAGGAAAAGTTCGGGCTGGACAATGTGGTGAGTCTGCCGCTCGATCCGAAGCTGGCCGCCGCCTGCGACCGGGGCGCGGTGGAGCTGATGGACACGGGACGCATCGACGCCTTTGCCGACCGGCTCTGACCGGCGGCGCAGCAACACATAAGGAGGAAGCCGCTTTGAAAAAGATGACTGCGCTGCTTCTGGCGCTGGGACTGCTTCTCGGATGCGCGGGCTGCGCGCCGAAGGAAAACGAGCCGTCGGCCCATGTGCTCGCCGTCTCCGACGCGATGGACGGGCTGGACGGGATCCTGACGGACATTGCCGCCGCCGCGGATGAGATGGCCGAGGTGTCGGGCATGATGTCCGGTTACTATACGGATGAGGAAACGGTCGTTTCGCAGAGCATGGTGGACGGCTACGAGCAGGCCTGCGAGATCTCGGCCGGGCGTCTCAGCGACGCGCTCAGCCGCATCGACGCGCTGGAAAAACCCCTGGCCAAGCCCAGCTCGAAGCCCTCGGCGGAGGAGCAGGCGCTGTATGACGCGGCGGACGAGCTGTTCCGCCAGACGCGTCTGGCCGCCGGCGATATGCAGGAGGTTCTGACCTTCTACGAGGCGCAGTACGACGCGGCGGCTCCGCTGGTCGAGGCGCTGAACGGGTCCGCGGCGGATGAGGTCAGCTATCTCAACAACTGCTACTCTGCCATGAGCCGCACGCAGAAGGCGTACCGGGCGCTGGACGTGCCGGCGTGCCTGCACGACAACTGGGGACGCTACGCCGACGCGATCGACGGCTTCCTCAAGTGCCTTCAGTCGCAGTATACGGCGCTGACGAACGGCGACGTGCTGATGCAGTATTCCGCCATCAATATCCTCACGCGGCTGAACATCGTGCTCAGCAATTACGACGAGATCAACTTCTCCCGTATGCAGAGCCAGTATGAGCACACGGCCTCGCTTATGCGCGGGCGGCTGGCGGCGGGGCTGCGGCAGGTGAAGGATGCCTGCGGCGGCGCGGCGCTTCCGGCGGATTTCCTGCCGGACGGCGATATTCATTTTGATTACGATCTGACGGACGACATTTATCCGAATCTGTACAACGCCATGGATTCCGCGGTGAACATCGCCGCCTGGACGGACGGCGGCGAGCGCGAGATATTTATCCACTGCGAGATCGTGGGCTTTACGCAGGCGTATGAGCAGAAGATGACCATCGGCCAGACCGTCACGAGCCTGCAGATCAAGCCGCCCATCCTGGCCAGCATCCCCGATCTGTCCAGCGGCCGCGACACGCAGCTCACGCTGCGGATTACGGACGCGAAAACCGGCGACGTCTATGTGCAGGAAAGCAAGTCCATCCATATAAACAGCATCTACGATTTCCGGCTCGTCAACGACGAATTCGGCGCCGTCGGCTACGATGATATGCTTGCATGGCTCCAGCCGGAGTCGGACGAGGTCCGCTCGCTGCGGCGCGTGGCGATCGAGTGGCTCGGGCAGAAATACGGCGAGGGCTACGATATGCTGCCCGGTTATCAGGGGTCCTACGGCTTCTCCTCCGGCGACGCGAACATCACGGCCACGCAGCTCGTCGCGCTTCAGGCCGCCATCAGCGCCATCGGCGTGCGCTACAACAACGGCTCGTATTCCATCAGCTCCAACGCCGTGCAGCGCGTGCTGCTGCCGGCGGACGTGCTCAACAGCGGCTCGGGCATCTGCATTGAGACCTCGCTGCTTATGGCCAGCGCCGTTATGAGCACCGATATGCACGCCATGCTCATCCTCACGCCCGGCCACTGCCAGGTGGCCGTGGAGACATGGGACGGCTCCGGCGAGTATTTCCTTGTGGAAACGACCTGCCTGCCCTACGGCGGGAGCGACGAGGAGTTTTCCAGCTTCCTGTCCTGGCCCGACGCGGAGGGGTGGTACAACTACCTCAGCAGCGCCGCCGAGCGCGGGAATATGTATGTGCTCGACTGCGATCTTCTCAACGTTCTCGGCTTCCAGGGAATCAACTATGACAGCGGTCTGCCCGCATTCTCTATGCCGGATCTGTCCTATGTCGGCGCGGATGCCGCCGCGGCGGATGAGACCGAAAGCGAATAAAAGCAGCGACCCGGAAAAACAGCGGCCCGGCGGAGGAATTCCCTCCGCCGGGCTTTTTGTTTCAGGCGCCGGGGCCGAATATCCATATCTGCCAGACGGCAAAGGCTTCTCGTATCGCGTAATTGACCAGAAGGCTCGGGCGGCTGGTATGCGCGGCGATGCAGACCGGCTCAAAGCCGAGCGAGCGGATGAGCATACGCATCCGGCACAGGTGGTATTCGCTGGACACGAAGGCCACGCGCCCGCCGCCGTGCTGCGCGGCGACGGCGTAGGAATTGAGGATGTTCTCGCGGGTCGAATCGGCCTGCTCCTCGAGAAGGATGCGCTCCGGCGCGATACCGTGCGCCTCGAGCCAGACGGCCATGACCGACGCCTCGGACGCCGCCTCGTCCGGCGCCTGCGAGCCGGAAACGATCACGTCCGCGTCCGGGTGCGCCTCCAGCCAGTCAAGCGCGGCGGTCAGGCGGTCGCGCATGGACAGCGACGGCTGCGTACCGTGGATGCCGGCGCCCATGACGACGAGATGGTCGGCATCGCTGCTGCGGTCGGAGCGCGCGCCGGCGATCACGGGGATCTCCGCGGCCAGAAACAGCCCGAGGCAGACGGCCAGAACGGCCGAGACGCAGATCATGAGCTTTTTCTTCCGGCCCCGGCGCGCAAGCGTGTAAAAGCACACGACGGCGGCCAGCCCCAGAAGCGTCAGCGCGCTCATGCCGTAGCCCGACGGGACGACGCGCACCAGCAGCGCCGCCAGCGCCAGCGCCCCGGCGACCCAGAGGCCGGGCAGCGTCCACAGCCTTTTATCCATCGCTCAGCGTCTCCCAGCGGGCGTACAGCTCGTCCAGCTCCGCCTCCGCCGCCTGCTTTTTCTCGCCCAGCTCCATCAGCCGCAGGTAATCCGAGGCGCTGGCCTCCTCGTCCGCCTGCAGCGCGGCGATGCGCGCCTCCAGCTTTTCGATCTGCTTTTCGACCCGGGCCAGCTCCTTGGCGCTGTCGGCGGGGCGGGGCGGCTTTTTGGGCTTGGGCGCGGCGCGCCGGACGGTCTGGTCAAGCTGCTTCTGGCGCTGCTTGTACTGCTGATATTCCTCAAAGCCGCCAGCGAAATCGGAGAAGCGGCCGCCGTCAAGCTCCCACACGCGCGTGGCAAAGGCGTCGACGAACCAGCGGTCGTGGCTGACGAACAGGAGCGTTCCGTCGTAATCGGCGAGCGCCTGCTCGATCCATTCGCGGCTGGCGATGTCGAGATGGTTCGTCGGCTCGTCAAGAATGAGGAAGTTGACGCCGCGGCCCATCAGCATGCACAGCCGCAGGCGGCTCAGCTCGCCGCCGGACAGATCGGAGACCTTTTTGAAAACGTCCTCGCCCGTGAACTTGAAAGCGGCCAGCCGGTCGCGCGCCTCCTGCGGCGCGGAGCGGCATTCATACAGCATCGTGTCATACAGACTGCGCTCGGGGTGCTCAAAGCGGACGATCTGGGGGAGATAGCCGATCTTCACGCTCGGCCCCACGCGCACAAAGCCGCGCTGCGGCGTCAGTTCGCCCAGGATCAGCTTGACGAGCGTGGATTTTCCGCTGCCGTTCTGGCCCATGAGGGCGACGTGCTCGCCCGGTTCGATGAGAAGCTCCAGATCGGAAAAGAGCGTCCGATCCCCAAAGCCCATGGTCAGCTCCTCCGCGACCAGCACCTCGTCGCCGCGGAATTCCTGTTCGGCGAAGCGCGCCTTCATTTTCCGCTGGGTCTGCGGCCTGGGCGCCTGCGAGAGCTTTTCGATGCGCTTTTCCATGGAAAAGGCGCGCTTGTGCAGCTTGTCCGCCCCCATGAACGCCCACAGGTGCAGCTTGTCCGCCGCCTCCTGCAGATGGGCGATCTCGCGGCGGTTTTTCTCGTACTGGCGCAGCATTTCCTCGTAGCGGCGGCGCTTTTCCACCACATAGAAGCTGTAGTTGCCGGAGTAAAAGCTGCATTTTCCGTCCGCCAGCTCTATGCAGCGCTGCGCCACGGTGTCAAGGAACCAGCGGTCGTGCGAAACGGCGAGCACCGTGCCGCGGAAGCGGCGGATGTATTCCTCAAGCCATTCCGTGCTTTTCAGATCGAGATGGTTCGTCGGCTCGTCGAGAAGGAGGATATCCGTGTCCTCCAGGATCAGGCGCGCGAGATTCACGCGCGTTTTTTCGCCGCCGGACAGCGCGTCGAAGCGGCGCGCGCGCATGGACTTGTCGATGTCCAGTCCGTTGGCCACGCGCTCGCGCTCGAAATCGGCGGACCAGCCGCCGAGCCGCTCGTATTCCGCGGCCAGCGCGTCGTATTTTTTCAGCAGCGCCCCGTCGGACGAGCTTGCCATCTGCTGCTCGAGCGCGGCCATTCCCGCCGCGATCTCGGCCAGATGGGCCGACGCGCTGCGCAGCACGTCCTCGGTCGTCCAGTCCTCCGGGTAGACGGGGATCTGCGATATCAGCCCGACGCGCTTTTGCGCGGGCAGGACGACGCGCCCCTCGTCCGGCTCGAGAGCGCCGGTCAGTATCTTCAGGAGCGTGGATTTGCCGGTGCCGTTTTCACCCAGCAGCGCCACGCGCTCGCCCTCGTTTACGTCGAAGCGGACGCCGTCGAGCACCACGACGCCCCCAAAGCTCTTTTTTATGTTTTGAACCGATATGTCTATCATTGTGTCAGATCCAGACTTGCATAATAATCGTAGTACAGCACATTGGCGCTGGCGGTGAACATGCGGCTGATCCGGGGAAGCATTTCCGCCGCGTAGGCGTCGGCCTGCTGCGGGCGGGCAAAGGCGCCGTCGTTCGGGGTAAAGCGGTCCTCGGCGGCGTAGTAGCGTCCGGCGTCGCTGATGAAGCTCTGGTCGGAGAACACGACCAGCCGCTCCGTGCCCTCGGAGAATATGTCGCGCCCCATGAGAAGCCGGGAGTCAAAGTCCACGCCGAAAAGATTCAGCAGCGTCGGCAGGATGTCCATCTGGCAGCAGAGCGTGTCTACCTCCACGCGGTTTTCCGCGGCGAAGGCGCTGTTCCAGACGATGAGCGACGAGCGGTATTTCTCCAGCGGGTCGGACGGATCGGCGCTCTCGCCCATCAGCTCGGCCATGCCCGTGGCCCCGGCGCTGAAGTTGGGGTCGAGATCGTAGGGGTAGTGGTCGCCGGTCAGCACGATGACGGTCCGGTCGAGAACACCGGCCTTGTCCAGCCGGTCGATCAGATCGGCCACGGCCTGATCGAGCTCCATCTGGCAGGCGATGTAGGCGCGCACGGTCTCGGAGTATTTCCCGGCCAGATCGGCCGTCTCTTCCTGATGGCGCGCGGCCATGGCGTTGCCGGCAAAGCTGTAGTTCATGTGGCCCGAAACGGTCATCATGTAGACGTTGAACGGCTGCTCGTCTATGTACATGGGGGTGGAAAGCCCGATCATCTCGGTGTCGGATTCCGGCCAGTAGGGAGTCACATCCATTCCGAAGCCGGGCGCTCGGAAGGTGTAGCCGAGATTTGGCATGGAAATGCCGCGGGAATAGTAGTGGCCGTCGTGGTTATGGAAGGCCCAGCTGTGGTAGCCGAGCGGGTTGAGGCGGTTGGCGAGGCTGAAGGGCATGGCGTTGTACATGGCGCGGTAAACGCTTTTGCTGCCGGCCAGCGGGATGAGCGAATTCTGCAGCGTGTATTCGCCGTCGGCTGTGGAGAAGTACCAGTAAGGATTGTAGAAGTTTTTGAACACAAAGCCCTCGCCGGCCAGCTTTGACAGCGTGGGCAGATGGCCGGATTTGAGCGCGTAGCCCGTAAAGCCCTCGGCGCAGATGACGATGAGATTATAGCCCTCGAAAAGCCCCGTATACTCGTTTTTGAAGCTTGGCTGCACGCCGGCAAAATATTCGTCCAGCGAGGCGATGGCGGCGCTGGGCGCGTTTTCCGCGCGGGCGGCAAAGTCGATGGCGAGCGTCTGCTCGCTGCGGTCGACGGGCTCGGCGATGGGCGTGGCCTCCGCCGCGGGCTCCGGGGCGGCGGTGGGCGTCGGAAGCGGCGTCTCGGCGGCCATGGCCTCCTCGGCGTCCGGGACGAGCAGATTCTTCACGTCCTGATTCAGCGTGGTCACGGCGCCGAAATAGCGTACGGACAGCTCCGGCAGAAAGGTCTCGCGGTAAAGATAGCGCGTGTTCATGATGCCGCCGGAGGCGCACAGGATCGCCAGCAGCGCCGCGGCCTTGACCGGGACGAAAACGGCCGCGGGGAGCCACGCGGCGCGGCGCGGCGGCTCCGCCGGAACGAGCCGGCCGGAGAAAACGCACCACAGGACCGGCGGCGCGGCGTAGACCAGCAGCGCCGGCATGGTCCGGCCGATGCCCACGAGCGCTTCCCGGTAGAAGCTGCCGAACACCATGCCGGCCTCGTTGACATAGCTGACGAGCATGAAGGCTTTGAAAATGCAGTAATACACGCTCTGCGCGCCGAACAGAAGAAACGACAGCCACAGCAGCACGGTCACGGCCGTCCGGTAGAGCCTCCGTCCGCCGAGCGCCGCCAGCGCGCTGCAGAACAGCCCCGCCGCGCCCGACAGCAGCGCCGTGAGCACGGCGCCGCGCAGCGTGAGCGCACGGAAGCACCACAGCTTCAGCGCCAGCTCGCACAGAAGAAGCGAGAGCGCCGGATAAAACAGCCACAGGAGGCGTCCGCCCGCGAGGGCGCGGACGCGCCGGAAGAACGATTTGAACATAAGGATATCCTTTCGGGAAGCGTTCAGCCGAAAACGGCCTGCTGCAAAACGGCGTTTGCGACGGGGCCGGCGTTGGAAAGACCGCTTCCGGCATTTTCTACCAGCACAACAAAGGCGTAGGGGTGATCGGGATCGGTGACAAAGCCGGCGAACCAGGCGTGGCTCGTCCCGTTGTCCAGCTCGGCCGTGCCGGTCTTGGCGGCCAGCGACAGGCCGGGGAAGTTCCAGTCCGCACCGTAGCCGTGGCTGACGTTGAAGCTCATCATGGAGGAAAGCTGCGCGGCGGTGTCGCTGCGCACAAGGCGGGTCGAGCCGCTGCGTCCGCCCGCGAGAAGCGTCGGCTCGACGCACTCGCCGCCGTTGGCGATCGCGCCGACGAGCCGGAGCATGGAGTACGGGCAGACCAGATCCTCGTACTGGCCGATGCCCTCCCAGGCGATGCTGGCCTCGTCGCTGCCGCCGGAGGCGACGGAGCCGGCCTTTGTCTCGATGCCGTTGAGATCGTGGCTTTCCGTGAGCCCGTAGCGCGCGGCGTAGTCCGCGATCCGGTCGCCGCCGAGGGAGACGGACAGCTCGGCAAAGGCGCAGTTGCAGGAGTTGGCAAAGGCCTCGCCCACGGTCTGCCAGCCGTGCTGGCCGGTGCAGTTGACGGTGCGGCCGCCGATCTCAACGCTGCCGCCGCAGTAGAAGCTGCGCTCGAACAGAGAGCTGTCGTTTTCCAGCGCCGTTGCCAGCGTTACGATCTTGAAGATCGAGCCGGGGACGATGGCCGAGGACAGGCAGCGGTTGATATAGGCGCCCTCGTAGCGGCTGTCCGATTCGTCGAAGCCGACGGTCGGGTCGTAGGAGGGCGAGGAGACCATGCAGAGTATCTCGCCGGTCTTATAGTTGCTCACGAGCACGGCGCCCCGGCGTCCGGCCAGCGCGTTGTAGGCCGTCACGTTCAGCGACGAGTCGATCGAAAGCTCCACGGCGCCGCCGCCGGTCGTCGTGCCGGTAAGGAAGGAATAGCCGATGAGCCTGGAGCGGAAAACGCGCAGCGCGCCCGTGCCGATGTTGCCGTCCAGATCGCCGACGGCGTGCAGGCAGGCCGTCCGCACGGCTTCGCTGTCGGCGTACAGACAGCCGTCGGCGCTGCTCTGGGCAAGGAATACGCCGTTCCGGTCGGTCACGGAGCCGCAGTTGAGAACGCCGTTTTTGTAA
Source organism: uncultured Oscillospiraceae bacterium (assembly GCA_934597255.1). Classification (GTDB taxonomy): domain Bacteria; phylum Bacillota; class Clostridia; order Oscillospirales; family Oscillospiraceae; genus CAJOIG01. Next base: position 61,216 of record CAKTQV010000009.1, on the reverse strand, counting down.
ACGCTGTCGTTTGCGTAAAAGCTGGCCCAGTCGCCGCCGTCGACGGCGAGGCGGACGAGATACACGCCCAGCCCAACGAGGATCAGCGCCGCCACGATGATCGCGGCGTAGGATCGTGTCGTTACTTTTTTCATCGGTCGCCTCCGTTGTCAAGATGCCACTCGATGCCGCCGTCGTCCGCCTCCGGGGCCGGTGCGGCGTCTTCCGGCGGCGGCTCCACGCCGGCCCCGCCCGTGAAGCGCTCGGGGCGCTTGACGGCAAAGCTGGCGTTGGCGCGGGTGTCGCAGGCCTTGACAAAGGCCAGCAGCATCCAGCACGACAGCAGGCTGCTGCCGCCGCGGGAGACGAACGGGAACGTCACGCCCGTGAACGGCAGAATGTCCATCGCGCCGAACACGTTCAGTCCCATCTGTACCATCAGCATGCTCACGGCGGCCGCGGCGGCGATGGCGTAGTAGCTCGAACGGTTGGACGCGGCGTTTTTTACCACGAACAGCGCCATGACGATCAGCGCCGCGATGGCGCACAGCGCCGTGATAAGTCCCAGCTCCTCGCACAGGACGGCCCAGACCATATCCATGTCCGCCGCGAAGATGTCCACGAGCCAGCCGCGTCCCGCGCCCTGGCCGAACAGACCGCCGCTGGCCGCGGCGCACATGGCGCGCGCCTGCTGCCAGCCGTCGCCGTACACGTCCTCCCACACATGGCCCCAGGTCGAAAAGCGGTCGGCGATGTAGGGCTTGACGGACAGAATGAACATCACGGCGATGCCCGCCGCGCCGATGGCGAGAATGTTCGTGGCGAAGCTGCCCGAACGCATGAAGGAGATGACGAGGAACGTCATGAAGAAGATCAGCGCCGTGCCGAAGTCGCCCATCAGCGCGAGCGCGCCGACGCACACGGCGGAAAAGCCGATGAAGAAGATCAGGTTGCGGTTGACGAACAGGCGGTCGAGCGTGGCCGCTCCGACGTAGATATAGCAGACCTTGACGAATTCCGAGGGCTGAAGCGTGAAGCCGCCGATGGTGATCCAGTTGCGCGCGCCGTAGGTGACCTTTGCCAGCAGCAGCGTCAGCGCCAGCATCCCCAGCGCCGCCGCGCCCACCGGCCACCGCATTTTCTTCACGCGCCCGAGATCGCGCGTCCACAGACTCAGAAAGACGAACAGGATAACGCCCGCGCCGATGAGAAGAAGCTGCTTGAGCATGGAATCCGGCGCGCTGGACGCGGCCACGGACAGGCCCAGTGTTGTGAGGAAAAAGGCGAGCGTATCCGCCTCGAAGCCGCGCGCGCCCAGTCCGCGCACGATGAAGAAATAGGCCCACTGTATCCCGCACAGTGCCGCGAAGGCGGCGGCCACGGTGCCGTCGGCGTCGGGGTTGAGGATGCACTGCTGGAAGGCGAGGAGCATCTGCAGGACGCTGAGATAGAAAAAGGTGACGGCCGGGCGCGTGCGGCGGCCGGGCGCATGGCGGTATTTCAGAAGGCGCGCGCGCTCATCCTCCGTCAGATCGACGAAGCGGCAGGGAATATGCCCGAGCGTGAGCACGTCGGCGTCGGCGATCTTTGTGCCCTGCGCGTCGGCGGCCTCGCCGTTGACCTCCGTGTGAGAGCGGCCGAGGGGATAAACCGTCCACTCGCCCTCCGCCGAGCGCATGAGGCAGGCATGCGTTTTGGCGACGCCGGGGGAGTCGATGCAGGCGTCGGCCGAGCGGCTGCGCCCGATGATGCATTCCCAGTGCTTCAGGGGCACCATGATCTCGCCCGGCAGGTACAGATAGCCCCAGGTCTCCGGCTCGTAGCGCTCGGAGAGCATGCTGCGCACGCAGCGCAGCAGGATGAGCACCGCCAGCAGCGGCGTGAGATAGCGCGTCGCCAGCGCGAAAATCTCCGCGCCGTGCCCGAACAGCAGATCGGTCAGTTCAAAATTCAAAGCCCGGATTCTCCTTTGGCCGATGGTATCATACAATAGCTTATATTATACACCCATGCGCAATTTGTTGACAATATAAGATATTATCACTAAAATGTGAAGATATGATGAAGAAAACGTGGGTATGGATCGGAATATTTGCGCTCGTGCTCGCCGGCGGGCTGGGCGCGTATCTTCTGCACGGCGCGCCGGGGCGGACGGCGGAGCTGTGGCTCGACGGCAAGCTGTACCGAACCGTCGATCTGACCGCCGTGACCGAGCCGTATGAGTTCGACGTGACGAGCGGGCGCGGGACGAACACCGTGCGCGTGTCGCCCGGCGCGATCGAGGTGGTCTGGTCGGACTGCCCGGAGCAGCTGTGCGTGCAGCAGGGGGCGATCGAGTCGTCGGCCATCCCCATCACCTGCCTGCCGCACCGGCTCGTCATCCAGATAGAGGACGATCGATGAAGACGAAAAAGCTCGTGCTCATGGCCCTGCTGGCGGCAGTGTCCCTTGGCATATGGATCGCCGAGGCGCAGCTGCCGCCGCTCGTGCCGGTGCCCGGCGTGAAGCTGGGCCTTGCCAATATCGTCACGCTCGCGGCCATGGCGCTGCTGGGGCGGCGGGCGGCGGGCGGCGTGCTCGCTGTGCGCGTTATGCTGGGAAGCCTTTTCGCGGGAAGCTTTTCCGCTATTTTGTTCTCGCTGGCGGGCGGCGGACTCGCGTGGGCGGTCATGGCGCTCACGATCGGCCGCTTTGAGGAAAAGCAGTTGTGGATCGTCAGCGTGCTCGGAGCGCTGGGACACAACGCCGGGCAGCTTCTCGCGGCGGTCGCCGTGACGAGGACGCCGTCGCTGCTGTGGTATGGGCCGGCGCTGGCCGCCGCCGCCGTTGTTACGGGCGCGTTCACCGGCGCCGCGGCGGTGTATCTGGTCCGCGCGGTCGGGCCGCTCGTCCGGAAAATGTAAAAAAAGCAGGGGGAAGGCACCGCGCCTTCCCCCTGCTTGCTTTGGGCATCAGCGGAAATATTCCTGCATGGCCTCGTCCGAGAACATATCGGCCAGCGCGATGCCGAGCTCCGTGTCGCCGTAAACGGCCTCGTAATACTCCATGGCGCCGTAGATGCGCATGAACTCGTCCGTGTCCGTGGACTGGACGCTCCCGTCGGGCGACATGACCGAGCAGGTCTGGATATAGCCCTCGGAATCGGCGGTCCACTCCAGCTCGTAAAGCTGCGTGATGTCGGTGTTGGCGAGCGAGAAGACATAGTCGGTGCCGACCTGCTGGCCGTCGCCGTCGAAGTTGTTGTAAAGCAGATGCAGAACGGGCTCGCCGTCCAGTGTGCCGGAGGCGATGGCGCCGTCCGCGCCGCCGGCCAGGTAGCACAGCAGGATGTCCATGCAGCGGGGCGTGCGGCTGTCGTCCGTGCGGCGGGCGATGAGCGCGTGCAGCTCCGTGCCGTCCCGGCTGTACAGCAGGACCATCTCGGGATAGCTGTCGCCGTCGTAATCCCAGAGATAGCCGCAGTTATGCTCGGAGGCGTAGCCGGTGTCGGTCGTCTCGCCGATGATGGAATCGACGACGCTCTTATAGGCGTTGAGAAGCGCGGCAAAGTCCTCCGTGGCGGCGTCCGTTTCGGCGGGGGCCTGCGTGGGCGCAGGGGCGGCGGGCGTCGCCGCGGCGGGGGCGATCGCGGCCGGCTCCTGCGGCTCGGTGAGATCGGGACGGATCAGATCGGACAGGCTGCCCGTGTCCGGCGCTTCGGTCTCGGCCGGGGCGGCGGCAAGCGCAGACTTGGGCGCGGGAGCCGTCGTTTTGCGGCCGCCGAGCGTCACGATAAGGACAACGACCGCGGCGACGGCCAGCACGGCGCCGGCCGCGATGCCGATGATCAGGCCGGTTTTCCGGCCGCCTTCCCTGCGCGGCGCTTTGGCGCCGGGGACGGGCGTCGGCGTGAAATAGGCGCCGCCGGCCGGTGCGGCGGGGGGCGGCGTGACCGGGCCGTTCGGGGCGGAGCCGTTGGCCGTATCGCCGGCCGAAGGCGCGGGACGCGCCGTAAATGTGGGCTGCGGGGCGGTCTCGCCGGCGGGCACGGACGGCGCGGGGGCCGCCGGCTCAAAGGGGAAAGCGGACGATTCCTCTGGCGCGGGCTGCGCCGCGGGGGCGGGATCGGGCGTCGGCTGCGCCGCGGAAACGGGCGCGCCGCATTCGGTGCAGAACTTTGTGCCTTCCGGGAGCGGATGGCCGCAGTTGGAGCAAAAAGCCATTTCATTGTCCTCCATAATAAGGCGTTTTCTTTGTTTACGGCTCCATTATACCAGAGCCGGCGGCGGGAGAAAAGAGCAAATCAGCGATAAACGTAGCCGTCGACGGCGCGGGTGTACATATCGTCCGTGACCGGCTGGAAGCCCGTGTCGGTGTAATCGTCCAGAAAGCCGCTGTACACGCAGTAGACCGAGTCGGTGGCGGGGTCGTACACGCGGTCAAAGCCGAGCGTCGCGTCGCTCTGCTTCTGGCTCATCACGTCGTAGGAGGCGCTGCGGGCGTTCCAGGAGTCCATGATCGAGTCGGAGATCTCGTTGCAGGTCTGACGGACGGAGTTGAAGGTGTCCATGGTCTGCTGCATCTCCTGCGCACGGCCGCTCATGAACGCGTCGCTGAAGCGAAGCGAGGCGAATATGCTGTCCAGTACGCCCTGCCAGTCGTTGAATTCCCCGGCCGGAGCGGTCATGAAAATAATGGAGGAGAGGGTGAGGTAGCCGATGTCGATCATGGGACTGGTCATATCCCAGGTGACCTCGTTGACGTAACTCGGGCCGGGATCGAACACGGACGCCGTGAACAGACCCTCCAGCTCAACGCCGTCGCTGCTGCGGTAGGAGGCGCGGAGGACATCTCCGCCGAGGATCGAGGTGCCGAGATTTTCGATGACGGAGAACGTGCTGCCGGCGCCCGTGTAGTCGAGCAGCCCCTTGAATACGCCTTCGGTGGTCTGCGGGTCGATCACGGGCATTTTAGCGAAAAAGTCTGTTTCGCCGTAGTTGTTCACATACCAGTCGTGCGCCGCCTGGCTTTTCAGCGGACCCGCCAGGCTGAGAAGGAGCGAGAGCTGCCGGTCGGGCACTTCGGGATCGAAGACCTGAACGGTGTAGTTTTCGTAGCTGCCGTCGGTGCGCACCTGCCAGCCGGACGGGATGGTCATGGACACGAGACCGTTGTCAAAGCCCGTGTAGGAAAGCTGGCTGGCCGCGGACGGAACGATGGTGAAGCCGTCGCGGCGGGCGGACGTGTCCGCCGGGACGGCGGTTTCTTCCGGCGCGGGCGCGTCGGCGGCTGCCTCTGCGCGCGGTTCGGGCGCGCTGCCGCCCTTGACGAGCGCGGCGCGCGGCGTGGCGGCGGGCTGCGCGGCGGCCTCGTCCGCCGTGCCCTTTCCGCAGCCGGACAGCACGCCCAACAGCAGCATCAGTGCCAGAAGCGATGCGATAAGTCTTGTTTTCATGTCCCGGAACCTCCAAAATCCAATTTGTTATCCCGGCCGCAGGGCCGGGGCCCGGCGGCGTTTCGCGCCGCCGTATTTTCTTATCCGAGCGCGGCCAGGAATTCGGCCTCGTCCATGCCCGCGCGGGTCAGCGGCCCTTCGCCGCCCACGCGCCAGTACAGCGCGCCGTCGAGCGAGAACAGCTCGTAGACCGTCCCGCCGTATTCGACGGTCCAGCCGGCCTGCGTGTCCGCGGGCGCGGGGCTTTCCCCGTCCCGGGCGGAGAAAAGTACGTCGGGAGCGCCGGGCGGCAGCGTGCCGGCAAAGAGGCCGTCCGTGTCGAAAACGTCGGCGGTGCCCTCCGGGGCGGCGGCGCTCTCCAGCGCGCCCGCGTCCGGGAGCTCCGGCGCCTCCGCGGCCGCTTCGGCGTCCGACACGGCCGTGCAATCCTCTGTTTCATACGCCTCCGCCGGCGCTTCGTCCGCGGAGCGGACCAGGAAGCCGCCGTTATCGTCCGCGGGAGCCGCGGCGCCAAGCAGAGGGGCTTCGTCGTCCAGCGCCTGCGGCGCGGCGTAGGCGGCGGCTTCAAATTCCTCCGCGCCCGCCGCCGGGGCGGCGGCCTTCATGGCCGGGCCGGCGGCCGTTTCGTCGGCGCGTTCGGGTGAAAAGCGCGTGACCCCGATCACGACCACGATCAGCGCCGCGCAGGCGGCCAGAACGCCGAGATCGCCGAAGCGCCAGCGGCGTTTTTTATCTTTTTTGTCCGTTATTGTCCGCGGCGCGGGGGCGGCGGGCTTATCCGAAGCCGCTTGCTGCCGGACCGCGTCCATCACGCGTCCGCAGAGCGACGCCGGCGCGTCCTCCAGCGTCGTCAGCTCCTCGCGGACGGCCTGCATCGCGTGGAAAAAGGCGCGGCATTCGGTGCAGCCGTCGATGTGCGCGTTCAGCGCGGAAAGCTCCGCGTCCGTCAGCTCGCCGTCCGGCATGCGGGCGATCAGTTGTTCAAAATATCCGCAGTCCATCACCGCACCTCCCTTCTTTCAGACGGGCAGAACTCCGAAAAGTTCCCGTCCGCGCGCAGAATATCCGCCAGCTTTCGGCGGGCGCGGAAGATGCGGCTTTTGACCGTGCCGGCCTCCAGCCCCGTTTCGCGGCCGATCTCGTCGTAGCTCAGCCCGCCCAACTCGCGCAGCAGAAGCACCTGCCGGAAATCGTCCGGCAGACGGGCGAGCGCCGCGCGCACCCGGCGGCGCAGCTCCTCCTTTTCGGCCAGCTCCGCCGGTCCGTCCGCCGGGTCGGCCAGCGGCAGCGGCTGTTCGTCCCCGTCGTCGCCGGAAACGGTCAGCCCCGTTTCGGCGCGGCGGCGGCGCGCGCGCAGGAAGTCCAGACACACGTTCGACGTCAGCCGGTACAGCCAACTGGAAAAGCTCGATTCGCCGCGGAAGCCCGGCAGCGCGCGGAAGGCCTTGATAAACGCCTCCTGGGCGCAGTCCTCCGCGTCCGCCGGTTCGGAGACCATGCGCAGCGCCAGATTGTACACCCGCGTCTGATGCTTCCGCACGAGCTGCTCGAACAGCTCGGTCTCCCCGGCGACAATGCGCGCGATGAGGGCGGTTTGCTCCTGATTGGTCAAGCGATCACCTCAAATCCCGTTGTATGGCCCGCGCCACGCGGCGCAGTTCGTCCAGCGTGGACACGGCGACGGCCTCTTTTTTATAAGGGCCCGCGTTCGCCACGCCCCGCAGATACCAGCAAAGCTGCTTGCGCGCCTCCAGACAGGCCGGGCGCTCGCCCTTCCAGGCGGCGGCGCGTTCGATCTGGCGGACAAGGCAGTCGATGCGCGCGGCCAGCGGCGGCAGCGGCGGCTCCGGCCGCCCGTCCAGCGCGGCGGCGGCGCGGGCGAACAGCCACGGGTCGCCGAACGAGCCGCGCCCGATCATCGCCATGTCCGCGCCCGTCCGCTTCAGGATGCGCGCGGCGTCCCCGCCGGAGAATACGTCGCCGTTGGCGATCACGGGGATGGAAACGGCGGCCTTCACGTCGCGGATGATGTCCCAGTCGGCCACACCGGCGTACATCTGTACGCGCGTGCGCCCGTGGACGGTCACGGCGGCGGCGCCCGCCTGCTGGCACATTCGGGCGAATTCCACGGCGTTGACGCGGCCGCCGTCCGGCCCCTTGCGGAATTTCACCGTCACGGGCACGCCGGCCGTGCGCACGCACGCCTCGATGATGTCGCGGGCAAGCTCGGGCTTATCCATCAGGGCGCTGCCGTCGCCGGAGCGGACGATCTTGCCAACGGGACAGCCCATGTTGATGTCGAGAAGCTGCGCGCCGGACAGCGCGACGGCCATGGGCGCGGCCTCGCCCATGACGGCGGGGTCGGAGCCGAATATCTGCGCGGCCAGAGGCGCGTCGCACTCCGGGGCGTAGAGCAGCTCGGCCGTTTTCCGGTCGTTATACACAAGGCCCCGGCTCGACACCATCTCCGTCACGCACAGGGCCGCGCCCTGCTCCCGGCAGATAAGCCGGAAGGCGGCGTCCGTCACGCCGGCCATCGGCGCGAGCGCCAGACGGCCGTTTATTTCCACGTTTCCGATCGTTACCACAGCATATCCAATCCCACCGGGCAGTGGTCGCTGCCTTCGATGTCCGAGAAAATGTAGGCGTCGGAGATATTATCCGCGATGCGGTCGGACACGAGGAAATAGTCGATGCGCCAGCCCGCGTTCCGGCTGCGCGCCGCCATGCGGTAGCTCCACCAGGTGTAGGCGTCGCGCCGGTCGGGGTAGAGACGGCGGAAGCTGTCGGTGAAGCCGGCGGCCAGAAGCTCCTCCATTTTTCCCCGCTCCTCGTCGGAAAAGCCCGCGTTCCCCCGGTTCGGGCCGGGGTTTTTCAGGTCGATCTCCGTCCGCGCGACGTTCATGTCGCCGCAGACGATCACGGGCTTTCTCGCGTCGAGCGCGCACAGATGCGCGCGAAAGGCGTCCTCCCAGGCCATACGGTGCCCGATGCGGCGCAGCCCGTCCTGCGCGTTGGGGGTGTAGACGCACACAAGATAAAATTCCGGGTATTCCAGCGTGATGCACCGGCCCTCGGTGTCGAGCCAATCGACGCCCACGCCGTAAACGGCGGAGAGCGCCTCCTCCCGGGCGAAAACGGCCGTGCCGGAGTAGCCCTTTTTGTCGGCATAGGCCCAATAGTCATGGTATGCGCCGAGATCGAGCGAGAGCTGGCCGGCCTGAAGCTTCGTTTCCTGAAGGCAGAAAAAGTCCGCGTTCATGGCCCGGAACACGTCCTCAAAATTTTTCTTCACACAGGCGCGCAGCCCGTTGACATTCCATGATACAAAACGCAAAAATATCACCCCGCCAATATTTTAAGGCAACACAGGCGGGGTGTCAATCGTCATATAAGACGGCGGCTTAATCAAAATTTAATGTTCCCGGGCATGACTTTTTAAACTATGCGTGCTATGGTATGAAATGGAGAAAGAGAACGGAGGAAACGATGGTATGTATACGATCCTGATCTGCGACGACGACCGGGACATCCGGCGCGCGCTGCGCATTTATCTGACCGGCGAGGGCTACCGCGTGCTCGAGGCGGAAAACGGCGCGCAGGCGCTGGAGCTGCTGGAGAGCGGGAGCGTGGATCTTGTGCTGATGGATGTGATGATGCCGGGGCTGGACGGTCTCGGCGCGACGATGAAGCTGCGCGAGAAGAGCAGCGTGCCGGTGATCCTGCTGACGGCGAAAAGCGAGGACACGGATAAGATACTCGGGCTGACCGTCGGGGCGGACGACTATGTGACAAAGCCGTTCAACCCGCTCGAGCTGCTCGCCCGCGTCAAGGCGCAGCTGCGGCGCACGGCCTGGACCGCCGCGCAGGAGCATCACAGCGAGAATATGCGCGTCGACGGCATCGAGCTGGACGACGCCGCCAAGCGCGTCACGCTCAGCGGCGAGGAGATCGCGCTGACGCCGACGGAATACGATATCCTCAAGCTGCTGATGGAAAACCCCGGACGGGTGTTTTCCTCGTCGGAGATATACCGCCTCGTGTGGAAGGACGCGCCGCTCGGCGCGCAGAACACCGTGGCCGTGCACATCCGCCATCTGCGCGAGAAGCTGGAGATCAATCCGGCCGAGCCGCGCTATATCAAGGTGGTCTGGGGCAAGGGCTATAAGCTGGAGGCGGAGCGATGAGGGCGCTGGCGCAGAAAAAATGGAGCCGGCCGCTGTGTCTGATCCTGTGCGTTCTTTTCGCGGCGCTCGGCGCGCTGTGCTGGGGCGGCGGAAGGGAATGCTGGGTGCGCGGGTGGTACGCCGCCTCGCCCTACGCCGACAACGGCAGGGCCTTTGAGGAAACGGAGTTCGCCCGTATATACGCGGACAACTGCCTTTATTACATACAGTCCTTCATCCAGTGGCAGGGGACGATCGGCGAGGACGTCGTAAGCGGATACAGCGGCGAGGCCTTTTCCGTCCGCATCACCGACGGGGACACCGGCGAGGTGATCCTGGATACGACGGACGAAAGCTCCAGAAAGGTCGATTCGGATTATTATGTCTACTTCACCGAGGGCGGTACGGCAGCGCTGAACGACCCGGACGGGCCTTATAGCGACGAGAATTTTATCCCGGTGGAGCACCTTTGGATTCTTGAAGGTTATGTAAACCTCCCGCCCACGCCCTATTCCGGCTGCTACGCGGAGTATATGGTCTATTCGCTGCTGGTGCTGCTGCGGCCGTGGTTCATTCCGGCGGCGGTGGTATCGCTGCTGCTGGCGGCGGCGCTGGCCGCGCTTCTGATCTGGCTGGCGGCGCTGTACACGCCGGAGAAGAAGCTGTTCCTGGACCGGCTGCCGGCGGAGCTGCCCGTGCTGGGCGCGCTGCTGGCCGCGTCCGCCGTGCGCGGGCTGGCGGGGGCGCTGCTGGCCCGGCTCAACAATTATATGTGGCCTTTGTATGAGGCGATCCGCGCTTTTGTATGGCCGCCCGTTCTGGCGGCGAGCTGGACGGCGGCGGCGCTTCTGGGCATATGGAGCCTTGTGCGGCGGTACAGGCGGGGCGAGCTGCGCCAGAGCTCGCTGCTGGCGCGGGTGCCGGCGGGCTGGCGGCAGTTTGCGCTCGTGCTGCTGGCGGCGCTCATATCGATCCTGTGGGCCTATAACTGGCGGGGCGGCTATCTGAACGAATGGCAGTGGGGCGCCGTGGCGCTGCTGGTGCTGGCGGCGGTCTATTCCGGCGTGGCGGCGGCGCAGCAGGACCGGCTGGGACGCGCGGCGCGCGAGCTGGCCGCCGGCCGGCTCGAATACAAGATACGGACGGAGGGGCTCGTCTCCGGTCTGCGCGAGCAGGGCGAGGCGCTCAACCGCATCGGCGAGGGCATGAAGCTGGCCGTGGAGGAAAAGATCAAGGACGAGCGCTTCAAAACGGAGCTGATCACGAACGTCAGCCACGATTTGAAAACGCCGCTGACCTCCATCGTGAGCTACGTCGATCTGCTGAAGAAGGAGAACGTCGCCTCGGAGACGGCGCGGGAATACATCGACGTCATCGAGCGCCAGAGCGCGAAGCTGAAAAAGCTGACGGAGGATCTGGTGGAGGCGTCGAAGGCCTCGGCCGGCGCCATCGCGGTGCACCCGGAGCCGACGGACGTGCGCGAGCTTTTGAGCCAGTCGGTGGGCGAGTACGAGGAGCGGCTGGCGGCCTCCGGCGTGGAGGCGGTTTTGAGCCTGCCGGAGCACGGCGTTGTGCTGGACACGGACGGGCGGCTGCTGTGGCGCGTGCTGGAAAATCTCATCCAGAACATCGTCAAGTACGCCCAGCCGGGCACGCGGGCCTATTTCGATCTGTCCTGCGGCGGCGGCCGCGTGTCCATCGCGCTGAAGAACATATCGGCGCAGGAGCTGAACATCCCGGCGGAGGCGCTGATGGAGCGCTTCGTGCGCGGCGACAGCTCCCGCAGCACGGAGGGCAGCGGTCTCGGCCTGTCCATCGCCCAGTCGCTCACGGAGCTACTCGGCGGGACGATGACGCTGTATCTGGACGGCGATCTTTTCAAGGTGACGCTCGCGTTCGAGGGGGCGCGCGCGGAATGATCCTGGACAAACTGCGCGCTCTGCCGTTTTACCCCAGCCGCCACCGGCTGCAGCTGGCGGCGGAGAGCCTGAACGAGCGGCTGCACGGGCTGGATTTCACGATGCCCGACCGCATGGAAAAACGCGGCCGCGGCGACGGCGCGATGTATTACGCCAGCCCCGAGGGGATCGTGCGGCAGCTTTTTGAGCGCGTGGACGTTTCGCGCTTCGGCCGGCTGCTGGACGTTGGCTGCGGCAAGGGCTATGTGCTGCGCGCGGCGGCGGAATACGGCTTTTCCGCCGTGGGCGGCGTGGAATACGACGAGAAGCTGTGCCGCATCTGCCGGCGGAATCTCCGGCGGCTGGGACTGGACGGCGTGAGCGTGGCGTGCGCCGACGCGGGCGGCTGGGACGGCTACGGGGACTACGACGTGTTTTATTTTTTCAATCCCTTTCAGGCCGACGTGATGGCGCGGGTCGTCGCGCGCATCCGGGAGCAGTGCCGAGGACGGGAGATACTCCTGATCTATTACCGGCCGCGCTACACGGAGGCGATCGAGGCCGGCGGGCTGTTCCGCTGCGAGGCGGAGCTGCACGACGAGGTCAAGGGATACGACGCGCGGATATACCGCGGGCGGATGCCGGACGGCGGGGGAACTTTTTCCGCCGCCGGAGCGTCAGAAGCTGTAACTGCCCTGTTGTTGTTTTCGGACGGCGGCGGCGGTATCATGAGGCAAAGGCGAATGCCCGGCCGCCGGCCGGGAAGGATAGAGAGCGATGCACATCATTTAACTACTCAGTAAAGGAAGCGTATGCGTATGTACAGAAGAGGACTGGCCGCGCTGCTGGCGGTGCTGATGATAGCCGGACTGTGCGCCTGCACGGGACGGAAAAACAAGGATGGCGGGGAAGTGACGGTGCAGTCCGTCGCGCAGATCACCGGCGCCGGGGCTCTCGGCGTGATCGAGCGCTATGCCGGCAAGGTCGTGTCCGGCCAGACGGAGAAGGTAGCGCGCGACACCAACAAAAAGGTGGGCGAGGTCCTTGTCGCGGAGGGCGACGAGGTGAAGTCCGGCGCCGTGCTGTTCACTTACGACACGCAGGCGCTGCAGTTCTCGCTGGAAAAGCTGCAGCTGGAGCTGGAGGGCTACAACAACGCCATCACGGCCGGACAGGCGCAGATCGAGGAGCTGGAGAGCGAGCGAGCCTCGGCCGGTTCGTCCCAGCAGCTGGCCTATACGCTCCAGATCCAGAGCACCCAGGCCGACATCCGCGAGGCGGAATACAACAAGGGTCTGAAGGAGCGCGAGATCGCCAATATGCAGGCCTCGCTTGAAAACACCGAGGTCCGGGCCAAGATCAGCGGCCGCGTGATGAGCGTGGGCTCCGTGGACGATACCGGCGACCAGCCTATCAATTCCGGCGACGGCACCGGCGCCGACGCGTTCATCACCATCTCCGATATGAACACCTTCCGCGTCGAGGGCAACATCAACGAGCTCAACGCCGGCACGCTCGGCGAGGGCATGAGCGTGCTGATCCGCTCGCGCATGGACGAGACGCAGACCTGGAACGGGACGATCGAGAAGATCGACTGGGAAAACCCCGTGAAAAAGGACAACAGCAGCGGCGTTTACTATGTGGGCGACAGCGGCAACGACGAGATGACCAATTCGTCGAAGTATCCGTTTTACATCGCGCTGAGCAGCAAGGACGGGCTGATCCTCGGCCAGCATGTCTACATTGAGCCGGACTACGGCCAGAGCAATGTAAAGACCGGCCTGTGGCTGCCGGAATACTTCCTGGGCTCGACCGGGGCGGACGCCTTCGTATGGGCCGCGAGCAGGAAGGACACGCTGGAAAAGCGCTCCGTCACGCTCGGCGAATACGACGCGGAGCTTGGCGAATATGAGATCCTGTCCGGCCTTTCCACGCAGGACTACATCGCCTTCCCGGACGATACGCTGGAGGCCGGCATGGCTGTCGTGCGGCAGGAGGAGAGCGTTTCCGGCGGCATGTCCGAGAGTATGCCGATGGAAGGTATGTCCATGGAAGGCATGTCCATGGAAGGAATGAGCGGCATGGAAGGCGTGACCGGGGAAGGAATGTCCATGGAAGGTATGTCTATGGAAGGCGTATCCATGGAGAGCATGACCTCCGAAGCGGCGCCCATGGAGGACATGAGCCGGGAGCAGACGCTGCCCGAGGAGGATGCCCCGGCCGAAGCGGAGCCGGACGGTGAGCCGCAGGCCACGCGCGAGAGCGGGACGGAGGTCGGATGATGGTCGTCCAGATGCGCAATATCTGCAAAAGCTATCCGCTGGGCAAGGAAATGGTCCCCGTTTTGAAAAACGTGTCGCTGGACGTGGAGGAGGGCGATTATCTCGCCATCATGGGCCCGTCCGGCTCGGGGAAGACCACGCTGATGAACATCATCGGCTGTCTGGACACGCCGACCTCGGGGCAGTATCTTCTCAGCGGCGAGGATGTGTCCAAGGCGAGCGGGAACCGTCTGGCCGATATCCGCAACCAGCAGCTCGGCTTTGTGTTCCAGAGCTTTTTCCTTCTGCCGAAGCTTGACGCCGTGGACAACGTGGCGCTGCCGCTGCTGTACGCGGGCGTTCCGAAGGCGGCGCGCCGCCGCCGTGCGGCCGCGGCGCTGAAGATGGTGGGGCTGGGCGACCGGATGAACCACCGGCCGAATCAGCTGTCCGGCGGCCAGTGCCAGCGCGTGGCCATCGCGCGCGCCATGATCGCCAAGCCGAAGCTCCTGCTGGCCGACGAGCCGACCGGCGCGCTGGACAGCGCCTCCGGCCGGCAGGTCATGGATATCTTCCAGCAGCTCAACGATATGGGAACGACCATCGTTCTCATCACGCATGAGCCGGAGGTCGGCGCCTGCGCCAAGCATCTGCGCCGCATCCGCGACGGCGAGCTGCTTCCGGAACAGGAGGTGTGACGGATGCCGAAGTGGTTGAAAAGCCTTCTCATCGTCGTCGGGAGCCTTGTGCTCGTCGGCGGCGCGATATACGGGATACTGCGGCTGGTAAAAAGCCGGAGTGCCTCGGAGGTGAACGTCTACCGGGCGGAGGAGCTGTGCACGAACTACAGCGGCGCCGACCAGGCGGAGACCGAGGGGCGCGTGACGGTGGACCGCATCCAGTCCGTCTATATCAGCGACACGCAGCAGATCACGGAGATCTATGTGCAGGAGGGGCAGACCGTCAAGGTCGGCGACCCCATTCTCGCGTTTGACACCACGCTCAACGATCTTGAGCTTGAGCGCAAGCGCATCGAGATCGAGCAGCTTCAGCTCAATCTGGAAAACGCCAAAAAGGAACGCGCCGCCATGGACGGCTACAGCGTTTATTCCGGCAGCCTCCCGTCGCAGACCGAAAGCGACCCGGAGGAGCTTACGCCGGTGGACACGCCGTATCTGCGCAGGGGAAGCGGCACGGAGGACGATCCGTATATCTTCATCTGGGGCGAATTTGACACCTATACCACGGATTTTATCGCCAATGTGATCCTCAAGGGCGTCCGCATCGACCCGATACTGCCCACCGCGCCGCCGGAGCCGACGGCTGCGCCGGAGCCGACGGGCGCACCGGAGCCGACGGATGCGCCGGAGCCGACGGCTGCGCCGGAGCCGACGGATGCGCCGGAGCCGACGGATGCGCCGGAGCCGACGGATGCGCCGGAGCCGACAGCCGAGCCGGAGCCAACGGACGCGCCGGAGCCCACGGACGCGCCGGAGCCCACGGACGCGCCGCAGCCCACGGACGCGCCGCAGCCGACGGAAAACCCCTATGGGACCGTGCGCTACGCCATCTTTGAGCGCCGCGTGAGCGATTCGCCGAAGGGCGAGCTGCTGGATGTGTGGGAAATGGCGTTTCAGGTGCTCAAAAACGGCTCGCTGAACTTCACGCTGACCGACCCGGACCCGGACTATGACCCGGACGCCTCCACGGACGACAACGGCGGCTGGGACGGCGGCGGCTGGGACGCCGGCCCGAGCTACACCTGGCGCGAGCTGCAGAAGATGAAGGCCGAGGCGGATCAGAACATCATCGACCTCAACTTCAAGCTGCGCAAGGCGCAGCTCGAATACGAGACGATCGAATACGAGCTGTCGAACGGCGTCGTGTACAGCCGCATCGACGGCGAGGTAAAAACGGTGCGCTCGGTGGACGAGGCGCTGGCGGAGAAAAAGCCGCTGGTGCTGCTGTCCGGCGGCGGCGGATACTATGTGCAGGGCCTGATGGGCGAGCTGGATCTGGCCACGATGAAGATCGGGGACGAAGTGACGGTGATGAGCTGGGAGAGCGGCGAGCAGATGACCGGCACGATCACGGAGATATCCGATTATCCCGCCGACAACAACAGCTACGGCTGGTACTGGAGCCAGGGCAACAGCAATATCTCCAAGTACCCGTTCAAGGTGTTTCTCAGCGAGGATTCCGCCCTGCGGGAGAACGAATACGTCAACATGACCTTCACGCCCGGCGGCTCGAACGCGGACGGCAAAAGCCTGTATCTGCAAAATCCGTTCCTCCGGCAGGAGAGCGGCCGCAGCTATATCTATGTGCAGGGCGAGGACGGCCGACTCGAAAAGCGCTATGTCACGACCGGCAAGAGCCTGTGGGGCAACTATACGGAGATCCGGAGCGGGCTGACCGCCGAGGAGTATATCGCGTTCCCCTACGGAAAGTCCGTGCAGGAGGGCGCGGCCACGCGCACGGCCACGGTGGATGAGCTGTACAACAGCTACTATTGACGGGGAGGGAGAAAAGCCATGTTTGAAAATCTTTCCCTGTCGCTGCAGGGCGTGTGGGCGCATAAGCTGCGCTCGTTTCTGACGATGCTCGGCATCATCATCGGCATCGCCTCCATCATCACCATCGTCGCCACCATCAAGGGCACCAACGAGCAGATCAAGGAAAATCTCGTCGGCGCGGGCACGAACGCCGTGGTCGTTTCGCTGTACCAGAACGACTCGCTGTATTACCTTGGCTATCAGTCGCCCCCGGAGGGTATCGCCACCATCAGCGAGGAAACGCGGCAGGAGCTGGCGTCCATCAACCGGGTGGAGGCCGCGTCGCTGTTCTGCTCGCGGAGCAACGTGGACGGCGCGTATTACAAAAACAACGCCTTCAGCGGCCAGCTTTACGGCGTGGACAGCCATTTCTTCGCGGCTTGCGGCTACAGGCTCGTCAGCGGGCGCGATTTCATCGACGGCGATTTTTCCGAATGCCGCAAGGTCGCGCTGCTGGACAGCGACGCCAACACGTCCATTTTCGCCGGCGAGGATCCCCTTGGGAAAACGCTGGAGCTGATGGGCGAGACGTATACCGTCGTCGGCGTGGTCGAGCGCACCCGGACGACCGGGATGGACATCGAAACGCTCAGCGACTATTATATGTACGCCAACACCTCCAGCGGCACCGTGTTCGTGCCGCTGACCACCTGGCCCATCCTCTACCGCTTCGACGAGCCGCAGACCGTGGCGCTCAAGGCGGCCTCCACGGACGATATGACCCGCATCGGCCAGCTTGCGGCCGATCTGCTCACGGAGCGGCAGCTCACGGCGGTCAACCCCAATCTCGGCTTCAGCTACCGCAGCGGCGATCTGAGCGAGCAGGCGGAGAAGATGCAGTCGCTGGCCACCTCGTCGAATCGCCAGCTTCTGTGGATCGCGAGCATTTCGCTTCTTGTCGGCGGCATCGGCGTGATGAACATCATGCTCGTCACCGTCACGGAGCGCACGCGCGAGATCGGTCTGAAAAAGGCCATCGGCGCGCGCCGCCGCCGCATCCTCTGGCAGTTTTTGACCGAGGCGGCCGTGCTGACGAGCCTGGGCGGCATTCTGGGCGTGATCGCCGGCGTCGTGATGAGCCGGATGATCTCCTCGGTCATGGGCACGCCCACGATGATAAGCGTGCCGGCGGCCGTGATCGCGGTGCTGTTTTCCATGATCATCGGCATCGTGTTCGGTCTGCTCCCGGCGGTCAAGGCCGCCAATCTCAACCCCATCGACGCGCTGCGCCGGGAATGACGCGCCCACCGCGCGTAAATAAGAGGCGGTCCCATCTTTGGATGGGGCCGCCTTCCGCGTTTTCTGAAATGACGCTGGATGTATGCGCGTGTGTATAGTATGATGACCAAAAGGGAATAAGCAGATGGGGAAGCCAAAAAAGAAAAAGCCCCAGAGTAAGTTGGAAATCGTAGAGACGATTGTTGGAATACTTGCAGGCATAGCAAACATCATCCTTGCGATTCGTACAATACTCAAGGGCTAACGGGGACGGGGAGGAAAAACCTCCCCCGAACCTCTGAAATTATTATAACCCATCTGAAGTAAAATGCGCAAGAAAAAAATCAACGTGCCAATTTATTTATTGTTTAGTGCGAATTGCATCTATGCCGTCTCGCAAAAAGATTTTAGCTGGCTCTTTTATGTTTCGGCGGTATTGACGGCTGCGGCTATCGTACTCGACGTTAGGGAGGTATTAAAGCATGTCCGAAAAAAGTAAATACGCGCAGCAGATAAAAAGCCTGCGCAAGAACTATGTCCGTTTTCCGCTTGATCTGAAGCCGGACGTGCTAGCCGAATTCAGGCGCGTTTGCGGGGAAAACGGCACAACGCCGACAACGGAAATCAAAAAGTTTATCGCGGCCTATTGCGAAGCGGCACAGGGAAAATGATCCCATGTGCCGGGCACGGCCAGAAGGGCGGAAAACCTTGGCAGACACGCAGCGGCCCCATTAAGCGATGGGGCCGCTTTTGCGCGCGCCGGCATTACCCGGCGGAGGCTGGCCGATGCCGTCGGATGCCACATCCAGCAAATCCAGCGCCTTGATAATGGCACGGCCCCGCTGGAGGGCGCGGGGGCCGGTCTGGTCCTGCGTATCGCGCGCGCCCTCGGCGTAACGGTGGAGGACCTGCTCGACGCGTGATTGGCCAATGTCCAGCCAGCAAGGACAGCAATAGTCAGGCCCGCAGATTACGCTGCGGGCCTTTTTACTAGCATTTTTACTAGCATTTTGCGTTCAAAAATGTGTCTAAGACTACATAATTCCAGACAAATTATGAAAATAAAATTTCATCCGGAGACAGGCAAAAGCCCTTGATATTCCTAGAAAAACCAGGATTATCAAGGGTTTTGGATGTGGTGGAGATGGGGGGAATCGAACCCCCGTCCGAAAGCGCTTGCTCGCGACTTTCTCCGGGCGCAGTGGGTTATCTTACAGCCGGAGGCTGCCCTTCCCCTTCCCGGAGCAAGCCCACACGCTTACCGGGTCGGGTAGCTTCATTGTGCATGGTGCGCTCAAAGCTTTGCGCACGCACGGACGCTGCTGATCGACGCCCAGGCCCCGGGCCGCAGCGCTCCCGGGCTGGACGGGCCTGCCTTAAGCGGCGGCCAGAGAGAAGTTGTCGTTCTCAGTTACTTTTTAAGGTTCCCGTTTTTAAGGATGGACGGGGCATCCGCCCGCTTATCACGCATCCGCACCCCCGTCGAAACCATTGCATCCCCGGGGCTGAGAGCGATCTATGTCATTTGGACTTCTTCGGCTCGGGATAATCGACGCCGAAGGTGTCCACGGTGACCTTTTTGATGATCTGCGGCTGGATGGGCTTGTCGCCCCAGCCGGTCTTCGCGTTGGCGATGCGGTCGACGACGTCCATGCCCTCGAGCACCTGGCCGAAGGCGGCGTACTGCCCGTCCAGATGCGGCGCGTCGGCGTGCATGATGAAAAACTGGCTGCCGGCCGAGTCGGGGTCCATGGTGCGCGCCATGGAGAGAACGCCGCGGCTGTGCTTGAGATCGTTGGCGAAGCCGTTGGCGGTGAATTCGCCGGGGATCTCATAGCCGGGGCCGCCGGTGCCGGTCCCGTTGGGGCAGCCGCCCTGGATCATGAAGCCGGGGATCACGCGATGGAAGATCAGGTCGGTGTAAAAGCCCTTGTTGATAAGGGAGATAAAGTTGGCGACGGTATTGGGGGCGATCTCGGGATAAAGCTCGGCCTTGATGACGCCGCCGTC
This sequence comes from uncultured Oscillospiraceae bacterium, assembly GCA_934597255.1. Taxonomy (GTDB): domain Bacteria; phylum Bacillota; class Clostridia; order Oscillospirales; family Oscillospiraceae; genus CAJOIG01. The sequence continues at coordinate 41,695 of CAKTQV010000009.1, read as the reverse complement.
GTACATCTTAAAGGTGACAACAGGATTCTTGCTCATGAATTGACCTCCTTCATTTTCCGGTCTATTTCGCGCCGGGCGCTCTTGTCGGCCGCGTCCGCGCGCTTGTCATACAGCTTTTTGCCCTTGCACAGCCCAAGCTCGAGCTTGACGCGGCTGTCCTTGAAATACAGGCTCAGCGGGATGAGCGCAAGGCCCTCCTGCTGCACCCGGGAGCCGAGACGGACGATCTCGCGCTTGTGCATCAGAAGCCGGCGCCGGCGGTCCGGGTCGGCGTTGAAGTAGCTGCCCTGCTTATAGGGGCTGATGTGCATGCCGATGAGCCACAGCTCGCCGTCGACCACGCGGCAGTAGCTGTCCTTGAGATTCAGCGTTCCGGCGCGGATGGATTTGACCTCCGTGCCCGTCAGCTCGAGCCCGGCTTCAAAGCGGTCGAGGACGAAATAGTCGTGGTATGCCTTTTTGTTCGCCGCGATCTGCTTTGTTCCCTTGCCGCCCGGCTGCATGACGCTCACCTCACTTCAAAACTATTATAACGCATATTTTCAAAAAAGGCCAGCAAAATAATCCTGTTATCCTGTCGTATCGGCGCGCAGGGTGGAATTTGACCGGGGATGCGCGATCAGAAGCGTTCCGCCGGCGCGCGAAAACAGCTCCGCCTCCGCCTCCGGCCAGGGCTCCAGCCCTTCGCAGCGGAGCGCGCGCCGGATGGCGGCGGCCGCGCCCCGGATGTCCGGGACGACGGTCGAAAACCAGAGCGCGACGTATTCGCGCGAAACACAGCACTTTTCCATTTGTCTATGTACCTCCGCAAAAAGATCGGATGGAACCATTATAACGCCGGGGACGGCCGGCGCCCAGAATAAAATGGTGGAAAAAACGCCTGCGCTGTGGTAAAATACCCAGAAAATCATTCAGTCGGAGAGAGAATATGGACTATACGGAAAAAGTGATACGCCACGTCAACCGCTACGAGGGCGTGATTGTGCAGGTGGATATGGAAATGGTGAAGGTGCCCAACGGCAACATCACGATGCGCGAGGTCGTGCGCCATCCCGGCGGCGTGTGCGTCGTGGCGCTGGACGGGGACGGGATGGTCGCCATGGTGCGCCAGTACCGCTTCCCGATCGGCGAGCATCTGCTGGAGCTGCCGGCGGGCAAGCTCGAGCCGGGGGAGGAGCCTCTGCCGGCGGCGAAGCGGGAGCTTTCGGAGGAGACGGGGCTGGAGGCCGACGAGTGGCGCGATCTCGGCTTTATCTACACGTCGCCCGGCTTTTCCACGGAGCGGCTGTATCTCTATCTGGCCACGGGCCTGCACCACGGCGCGCAGCATCTCGATCTCAACGAGTTCCTTGACGTGGAATACCACAGTCTCGAATCGCTGCGGGACATGGTCCTGCGCGGCGAGATCGCCGACGGGAAAACCGTCGCCGGCGTGCTCAAAACGGCGGCGACGGCAAAGGAAGATTGATTTTCCTGCCCCGATGTGCTATGATAGCACGGATTAGAAAATAAAAGGTCACTATTCAACCGAAACAGAGGCTTGATATATGGATAAATACGTCATCCGGGGCGGCCGGACGCTTCACGGCGAAGTGAGCATCTCCGGCGCGAAAAACGCGGCCGTGGCCATTATTCCCGCGGCCATCATGGTCCGCGGGGTCTGCCGTTTGGAGAATCTGCCCCAGATCAGCGATACCGACACGCTGCTGCACATCCTGACCTGCATGGGCGCGAGAGTGCGCATGATAAACCCCGGCACGGTGGAGATCGACTCGACCGACGTTCAGATGGACGTGCTGCCGGAGGAGATGTTCGAGCTGACGCACCGCATCCGCGCCAGCTATTACCTCATCGGCGCGATGCTCGCGCGCTTCGGCCGCGCCAAGAGCACGATGCCGGGCGGCTGCAATTTCGGCGAGCGGCCCATCGACCAGCACCTCAAGGGCTTCGCGGCCCTCGGCGCGGAGATGGAGCTGACCGGCGGGTATATCCTCGGCCGGACGGAGAGCGGGCGCTGCACCGGCGCGCACATCTATCTTGACAAGGTATCCGTCGGCGCGACGGTGAACATCATGCTGGCCGCGGTGCTGGCAGAGGGGCGGACGGTCATCGAGAACGTCGCGCGCGAGCCGCACGTCGTCGATCTGGCCAACTTCCTCAACTCCATGGGCGCCGACGTGCGCGGCGCGGGCACGGACGTGATCAAGATACGCGGCGTGCGCGAGCTGCACGGCGGCTGCTACACGCTCATCCCCGACCAGATCGAGGCGGGCACCTACATGGCGGCCGTGGCGGCGGCCGGCGGCGCCGTGAAGATAAACAGCGTGATCCCCAAGCATCTTGACTGCATCTCGGCCAAGCTGCGCGAGATGGACGTGCAGGTGGAGGAGGGCGATGATTACGTCCTGGTCCGCCGCAACCGTCCGCTGCGCCGCACGGACGTCAAGACCATGCCGTATCCCGGCTTCCCGACGGATATGCAGCCGCAGATCACGACCGTGCTGTCCTGCGCGCAGGGAACGAGCGTTGTGACCGAGGGCGTGTACGACGGCAACCGCTTCAAGTATATCGCCGAGCTTATCAAGATGGGCGCGCGCATCCGCGTGGACGGGCGCGTGGCCATCGTGGAGGGCGTGGAGAGGCTGTCTGGCGCGCGCGTGCGGGCGCACGATCTGCGCGCGGGCGCGGCGATGGTCATTGCGGGACTGGCTGCGCAGGGCGAGACGCAGGTGGAGGATATCCACTTCATCGAGCGCGGCTACCAGAGCTTTGTGGAAAAGCTCACGGCGCTTGGCGCGGACATCGCGTGCGTTCCGGTCGAGGAAAGCGAGCCGCAGACGGCGGCGAACGCCGGCTGACGGATGCGGCTGAGCCTGTTTGCCAGCGGCTCGGGCGGAAACTGCGCGCTTGTGAGCTTCGGCCGCTGCCGGCTGCTTCTGGACGCCGGGATATCGGCCCGCGCGATCCGCGGCGCGCTGGCGGACGCGGGAACGTCGCCGGCGGAGCTGGACGGCATACTTATCACACATGAACATTCTGACCACGTTTCGGGTCTGTCCGTGCTGCTCAAGCGCGACCCGGTTCCGGTCTACGCCCCCGGGACGGTGGCTTCGCATTTGAGCTGGGCCTATCCCGGGGTCGAAGCATTTCTGCGGCGGGTCGAGCCGGAGACGGCGCTTGAGCTCGGCGGCGCGCGCATCGTCTGCTTTCCGACGCCGCACGACACGCCCCAGAGCGTCGGCTGGCGCATCGAAACGCCGGAGGGGACGCTTGCCTTCGCCACGGACACCGGCCATGTGACGGACACGATGCGGCGCTATCTCCGCGGGGCGGACGCCGCTGCTATCGAGGCCAACCATGACGAACGGATGCTGCGCGAGGGGCCGTACCCGGTCTATCTCAAGCGGCGCATCCTGTCGGAAAACGGCCATCTGTCCAACGCCGACTGCGCCGTTCTGGCGCGGGAGCTGGCGGATTCGGGTGTGCGGCGGATCGTGCTGGCGCATCTGAGCCGGGAGAACAACCGGCCGGAGGCGGCGCGCGAGGCGGTGATTTCCGCGCTCGCGGGAACGCAGACGGAGCTTTTTGTCGCCCCGGCGCGGGAGCGGATGGATATCGAGGTGCAGCCATGCTTCGTATAAGCGTGATCTGTCAGGGCCGGCTGAAGGAAAAATATTATGCCGACGCCTGCGCAGAATATCTCAAGCGTCTTTCCGCCTACGGCGCGGCGGAGGTCGTCGAGCTGCCCGAGGAATCGGACGTCGCGGCCCGGATCCCCAAGGGCGCGTATGTGATCGCCATGGCGGTCGAGGGGGAAAAGCTTTCGAGCGAGGCGCTGGCCGCGCGGCTGGAAAAGCTGGCGCTGGCCGGGCGGAGCCGGCTATGCTTTCTCATCGGCGGCAGCGAGGGGCTGGCGGAGGACGTCAAGCGCGGCGCCGATATGCGCCTGTCCATGTCGGATATGACCTTCCCGCACCATCTGGCGCGGGTGATGGTCCTGGAACAGATATACCGCGCGTGCACCATCCGCGCGGGAGCGAAATATCATAAATGAAACGGGAGCGTGCAGAACAATGAACGGCTGGGCACTTCATGAATACGGGGCGGCGTATGAAAGCTGGCCCCGGGACGAAAAGGGAGAAACGGTTCGTCCGGCGCTGCTGCAAAGCTGCTCGCCGCTGGATATGCAGGCGGAGATGCTGCAGGGTCTGCTGCGGGCCTACGGGATCCCGAGCATAAGCGTGGCCCCGGGCGACGGGGCGTTCGGCGAGCTGATCCTCGGCATGAGCGGCACGGGCGTGGATATCCTTGTGCCGGAAACGATGCTGGACGACGCAAAAGCACTTCTGGAGGCGGACAATGAAGATCAACCCATGGATGAGTGAATACACCCGCTGGCTCGACAGCCCCTCGCTGTCGGAGGACGAGTGGAAGGAGCTCGACACCATACGCGGCGACGAGGAGGAGATACGCAGCCGCTTCCGCGGGCCGCTGGAATTCGGGACGGCAGGCCTGCGCGGCATTATGGGCGCGGGCATCGGCCGGATGAACGTGCATGTGATCCGCTGGGCGACGCAGGCGTTTGCGCAGCTGATCGTCCGCGAGGGCGACGAGGCGCGCCGCCGCGGCGTGTGCATCGATTTCGACTGCCGCAACCACAGCGAGGAATTCGCGCGCGAGGCGGCCTGCGTATGCGCGGCCAACGGCGTGCATGTGAGGCTGTTCGACGCGCTGCGGCCGACGCCGGAGCTGTCGTTCGCCGTTTTGCATTACGGCGCCACGGCCGGCATCAACGTCACGGCCAGCCACAATCCGAAGGAATACAACGGCTATAAGGTCTACTGGTCGGACGGCGCGCAGCTTCCCCCGCAGCACGCGGCGGACGTGGCACAGACGATGAGCCGTATCGACCTGTTCAGCGACGTGAAAAGCATGGACTTTGAAACGGCGTGTGAAAAGGGACTGATCGAGCGGATCGGCGAGGAGACCGACCGCGCGTTCATGACCCGCGTCATGGCGCAGGCGATCGACCGGGCGGCGGTCTCGGCGGCGGCGGATAAGCTGAGTATCGTTTACACGCCGTTCCACGGCTGCGGCTATAAGCTGGTGCCGGAGGCGCTGCGCCGGATGGGGCTGAAAAATATCTATCCCGTGCCGGAGCAGATGGTCATCGACGGGAATTTCCCGACGGTGGAAAGCCCGAATCCGGAGAATCCGGAGGGCTTCTATCTGGCCGCCGCGCTGGCGAAGGAGAAAAACGCCTCGCTCATCATCGGCACCGACCCCGACTGCGACCGCGTGGGCGTGATGGCCCGCGGCGCGGACGGCGAATACCACACCATCACGGGCAACCAGATGGGCGCGCTTCTGATGGATTACATCATCGGGGCCCGCCGGCGCACCGGCCGTATGCCCGAAAAGCCCGCCATGATCTCCACCATCGTGTCCACGGGGCTGGCGCGGCGCATCTGCGAGGTCAACCATATCCATTACGACGAGACCTTCACCGGCTTTAAGTTCATGGCCGAAAAACTGGCCGAGTACAGGCGCGACGGCTCCTATGAATACCTGATGGCCTTCGAGGAAAGCTACGGCTACATGATGGGCGATTATGTGCGCGACAAGGACGGCGTGACCGCCTCGATGATGATCGCGGAAATGGCCGCGTATTACGACGGCCGCGGCATGACGCTGCTGGACGCCGTGCAGGAGCTGTATGAAAAATACGGCTTTTACACGGAGCGGACCGTGAACCTCTTTATGGAGGGCGTGGACGGGCCGGAGCGCATGGCGGCGCTGATGAACCGCCTGCGCGGCAGCACGCCGGCCTGGATCGCCGGGCTGCGCGTCGTCCGCATGCGCGACTATCGCAGCGGCACGGTCGTGGTGCCGGGACTGGGCACGGTGGGCAACACGGAGATATCCGGCTCGAACGTGCTGTATTTTGAGCTGGAGGACGGCACGGCGTTTATCGTCCGGCCCTCCGGCACGGAACCGAAGATCAAGATCTATGTGCTCGCGCGCGGCGACGACGCGGCGGCGTGCACGGCGACGGCGGAGGCCTGCCGGGCCTATGCCGAAAGTCTCGGAAAGGAGAATCCAATATGAAAAAGTTTTTATCGTTTGCGCTGATCCTGGCGCTGGCCCTGACGCTCGGCGTGCCGACGCTGGCGGTGGACGCGGGCGAGGCCCGCACCGTCGTGGGTGCGGATCTGACGCAGAGCCAGATCGACGAGGTCTACAAGACCTTCGGCATCGCCCGCGGCGACGTTAAGGAGCTGACGGTCACGAACGCGGAGGAGCGCGATTACCTGGAGGGAATCGTCTCCGAATCGGTCATCGGCACGCGCTCGATCTCCTGCATCTACATCAAGGTGCTCGCGGCCGGCTCGGGGCTTACGGTGCGCAGCTCGAACATAAGCTGGTGCACCAACGAGATGTATCAGGCGGCCATGCTCACCGCCGGCATCACCGACGCGGAGGTCACGGTCACGGCGCCGTTTGCCGTCAGCGGTACGGCGGCGCTTACCGGCGTGTACAAGGCCTACGAGGACATCACGGGCAAAACGCTCGAAATGCAAAACAAGGAGACCGCCGCCGAGGAGCTCGTCATCACGGCGGAGCTGGCCGACGCGACGGACAGTGCGGCCGCGCTGTCCATCATCAACGAGCTCAAGCTCATTCTCGACGAGATATCCGGCATGACGGACGAGCAGCTGCACGACGAGATCGTCCGCATCGCCGCCTCCTACGGCTACACGCTGACGGAGGAGGAGATAGCCCGGATCATCTCCCTGTGCCGCAGCATGCAGGGGCTGAGCGTGGACGAGCTGCAAAGCCGCATTTCCAGCTTCCAGGACACGGTGGAGAAGCTGTCCGGCGCGGTGGAGAGCGTGTCGGGCTTTGGCGCGAAGGTCGCGGCGTTCTTCAATTCCATCGCGGAATTTTTCGCAAAGCTGTTCGGCAAGGGCTGAACGGAGACGGCCCGGGGAAAACGTTTTTTGCCCCGGCCGAATATGCCAGATGCTCCCCGGACGGAACGGCCGCCGGGGGGCGTCTGTGAGTTTCAGGTAGTTTTGAAGAAACAGAACGGAGAGAACATGACACATCAGGAATACTACGATTCAAAGCTTATCACCCTCGACGAGGCGCTCGATCTGATCCATTCCGGCGACTGCATCGCCTCCGGCCACTACGGCGACGAGACGTGCAGCGTTTTCCGCCGACTGCACACCATTGCCGACCGCGTGGAAAACGTGACCGTGTGGCTGAACAACCCGCAGGAGGATTATCCCTTCCTGTCCATGCCCGAGCTCAACGGAAAGATCGACGTGCTCACGGCCTTCTACGCCGCGCCGCACCGCCGCATCCACGACATGCACCGCGTCAGCTACGCGCCGAACCACCTGCACTATCTGGCCCGCTGCATGTCCGACGTCAAGCGGCCGAACATATTCTTCGTGACCGTCACGCCGATGGACAAAAACGGCCTGGTTTTGTGCTCGTGCTGCCTGCAGTATGAGCTGGAGCTGATGAAGGGCGCGGCCACCGTCGTGTTCCAGGTCAACCGCAATCTGCCGCACACGGTCGGCCAGGTCCAGATCCCCATCGAGGCCGCCGACTATATCATCGAGGAGACGGACGATCCCATCGTCTACGCGCCGGAATACCCCGTCACGGACACGGAGCGCGCGCTGGCGAAGAACATCGCCTCGCTCGTGTCCGACGGCGACTGCCTCCAGTTCGGCATCGGCAGCCTGCCCGGCGCCGTGGCGGACGCGCTCGGCGATAAAAACGATCTCGGCGTTCACACGGAGATGTTCAGTACCCCCATGGGAAAGCTGATGAAGGACGGGAACGTGACCAACCGTCTCAAAAGCATAAACCACGGCCAGAGCATCTGCACGTTTATGTGGGGCGACCGGGAGTTTTACGACTTTGTGGACTATAACCCGGCCATCCGCGTGCTCAAGTCCAGCTATGTCAACGACCCGTTCGTCATTGCGCAGAACGACAACATGGTGTCCATCAACACGGCAATGCAGGTCGATCTGACGGGCCAGATATGCTCCGAGCGCGTCGGCTTCGTCCAGTATTCCGGCACCGGCGGCGCCTACGATTTCGCCTACGGCGCGTTCCATTCCAAAGGCGGAAAGGGCATCATCGCCGTCAAGTCCACCGCCAAGCACGGCACGGTCTCGCGCATCGTGGCGGGGCTGGACTTCGGCTCCGTCGTTTCCGTGCAGCGCAACGTGGCCGACTATATCGTCACGGAATACGGCATCGCCCATGTGCGCAATCTGTGCGTGCGCGACCGTGTGCAGGCGCTCATCGGCATCGCCGCGCCGCAGTTCCGCGACCAGCTGCGCGAGCAGGCGAAGGAATACAAGCTCTGGTAACGGGAGGGAAAAGGCATGAAGATACAGGGAGTGCTCGGGCCGCTCGACAGCGCGGAGCTGGGCCAGACGCTGATACACGAGCATATCTGCTGCGCCGACTGGTCGATGCGCGCCAACTTCGGCCCGCGTTTTTTCGAGCACGACGCGCTCATTGAAATGGCAAAGCGCTGCTTTGCGCCGCTGCGGCTGCACGGCGTGCGGACGATCGTGGACGGCACGCCCATCAATCTCGGGCGCGATCTTCCCCTGATCCGCGAGACGGCGGAGGCGACGGGCATGAACATCATCGCGTCCTCCGGCTTTTACTTTCAGGAGGAGCCGTGGCTGCAGGCGCGCAGCGAGCAGTGGCTGTACGATCTGCTTTACCCGGACGCGGAGAGCTGCGGCATCCTGAAATGCGCGGTGGAGGCCGCGGGCGTCACGCCGCTGATCGGCCGGCTGCTGCGCGCGACGGGGCGCGTGGCGGCGGCGCAGGGCAAGCCCGTGTTCTGCCACACGGCCAGCCGCGCCGGTATGGGCATTCCGGCGCTGGACGAGCTTCTGGCCTTCCTGCCGCCGGAGAAGATCGTTCTCGGCCATACCGGGGACACGAACGACCGGGACTATCTGCTGTCCGTGGCCGGGAGCGGGGCCTATCTCGGCTTTGACCGCTTCGGCTACTGCGGGCGCGAGAACAGCGCGGAGAATCTCGCGGCGAACATCGCGTGGCTGTGCGGCCAGGGCTACCGCGACCGTATCCTGCTCAGCCACGACGCGGCGGTGTATCTTGCGTTCTGGGACGATTGGGAGGAAAGCCGGAAGCAGACTACCGACTTCTGCTTCATCCATGAAACGGTCCTGCCGCTGCTGACGGCGAACGGGCTGACCAAGGGCGATCTGCGCGCGATGCTGGAGGATAATCCCCGGCGGCTGTTTGAAGGCAGCTGAAATGGGACGCGAGCGGGAAAAGGCGGTGCAGACGTCGGAGAGCTTTCTGCTCGCCAGTGTGCTGGCTCTGTCCGGCGGGCTGCAGGACGCCTATACCTACAACGTGCGCGGGCGCGTGTTTGCCAACGCCCAGACGGGCAACATCGTGCTCATGAGCCAGAATATCATGACCGGCCGATGGGCGGACGGCCTGCGCTATCTGGCGCCGGTCGTGGCCTTTGTGCTCGGCATTCTGCTCGCGGAACTGATACGCCGCGGCTGGCGGAACGAGCGGCGGCTGCACTGGCGGCAGGCCGTGCTGCTGTGCGAGATCGCCGTGCTGGCGGCCGTGGGCTTTCTGCCGGAAAGCGCCGATCCCGCCGCCGCCATGCTGGTGTCGTTCAGCTGCGCCATGCAGGTGGAGGCGTTCCGCAAGATCCATGGCTACGGCTACGCCAGCACCATGTGCATCGGCAACCTGCGCAGCGGGACGGAGGAGCTTTTCCACTATCTGCGCGGCCGGGAGCGGGCGCACGGGCGCAAGGCGCTGTATTACTACGGCATTATCCTGATGTTCGCCGTGGGGGCGGGCGCGGGGGGACTTGCCTCGCTGTACCTGGGGCGGGGCGCGGTCTGGCTGTCCTGCGCGCTGCTGGCGGCGGCCTCGCTGCTGATGATACGGGAATACCGGTAAAAAGACGGGGAAGGCTCCCGCGCCGGTCCATAAACGCAAGGCCCGGCCCCCGAAAGGGGGCCGGGCCGTATTTTATTTTCCGCTGTCGCCGTAGTTGGAGAGCACGCGCGCGGAGGGATCGTCCACGTCGCATCCGGCCCAGCTGCGGTTCGGCATCCAGAAGCCGGCGACCATTTCGGCCTGGCCGGGATAATACTTTTCAAACAGCTCCCGGTACAGAAGCGACTCCTTTGTGAACGGCTGCGCGAAGTCGTACCGGCTGCGCCGCTGTTGGAATTCCCCGTCCGAATACAGGCCTTCGGCGTATTCCTTCAGATCGTCCACCATCGAATGGCCGACGGCGTCGGAGAAGGCGGCCTTTTCCCGGTCGAGAATGCCGGGCGGCAGCCAGTCGCCTTCAAACGCGCGCCGGAGAAGATACTTGCCCTTTCCCCAGCGGTTGCGCTTAAGCTCGGGGTCGATGGACATGACGTAGCGGACGAAATCCAGATCGCCGAAGGGCACGCGCGCTTCCAGCGAGTTGACGGAGATGCAGCGGTCGGCGCGCAGCACGTCGTACATGTGCAGCTCACGCACGCGCTTTTCGGCCTCCGCCTGAAACGCCGCGGCGGAGGGGGCGAAGTCCGTGTATTTATAGCCGAACAGCTCGTCGGACACCTCGCCCGTCAGCAGCACGCGCAGATTGGTGTTCTCGTGTATCCAGCGGCACAGCAGATACATCCCGATGCTCGCGCGGATGGTCGTGATGTCGTAGGTGCCGAGCAGCGCGACGACCTCCTCGAGCGAGGCGAGCACCTGCTCGCGCGTCATATAGACCTCGTGGTGCTCGCTGCCGATCCAGTCGGCCACCTCGCGGGCGTATTTCAGATCAATGGCGTCGGTGCTCATGCCGATGGCGAAGGTATGGATGGGCCGGTCGCTGCGGCGCGCGGCGATGGCGCACACGAGCGAGGAATCAAGCCCGCCGGACAGAAGAAAGCCCACGCCGGCGTCCGAAACGAGCCGCTTTTCCACGCCTGCAATCAGCTTTTCGCGGATGCTCCGGCATATCCCGTCCACGTCGCCGCGATGGATATCCTGCGGCGCGGCGATGTCGGCGTAGCGGACGAACACGCCGCCCCGGTAGTAGCAGCCCGGCGGGAACGGCCGGATGCGCGGGCACAGGCCCACCAGGTTTTTCGCTTCGCTTGCCAGCACCAGAACGCCCGCGCGGTCGTAGCCGTAATACAGCGGGCGGATGCCGATGGGGTCGCGCGCGGCGATGAATTCCTTTGTCTGCGCGTCGTAGAGGATGAGGGCGAATTCCGCGTCGAGCATGGCGAACATCGAAACGCCGTATTCCCGGTACATGGGCAGCAGGATCTCGCAGTCCGAGCCGCTGCAAAAGCGGTATTTGGACGAAAGCTGCGCGCGCAGCGCCTCAAAGCCGTAGATCTCGCCGTTGCAGACGACGTAGCTCCCGTCCAGCTCGAACGGCTGCATGCCGCTTTCATCCAGACCCATGATGGCCAGCCGGTGGAAGCCGAGGAGCCCCTGCCCCGTGTCGGCGACGCGGGTGGCGTCCGGGCCGCGGGAGCGCGTTTTTTCAAAGCCGGTCAGAAGCTCGTCCGTGCACGCGCAGGGCGCGCAGTAGCCGATGATGGAACACATGACGCACGCCTCCCTTCAAAGACGGGCGGCGCGGCCGGAAAACGACAGCCGTCCGCCGTTATTCATGCATACCACCGTGCCGGCATATCCGGCGAAGATCGTTCCAAACGCTGTGTTTTCCATGCTGTTCAAAGCTCCTTTCTGACAAGAAAATTCAAAAAATAAAAGCGGACAAGGGCGCGCGAAAGCCATTGCTTTCGGACGCCCTTGCCCGTATGCAGGGCATTATAGCGGCGGCTGCCGCGTTTGTCAAGCGTTTTTTTCGGGATGCTTTTCCAAAAGCTCCTGCTGAGCGGCCTCCTCCTTCCGGGGCATGGCGCGCTTCAGGCGGCCCCGGAGAAGCTTTATCCAGACGCCGAGCTCATAGGCGGCCATCGGCAGCAGGGCGAAAATATACATGTAAACATACTGGCTTTTGGTCTCCGAAAGCAGATGGAAAAGGAAGCCGCCTGTGAAATACAGGTACAAAACCCGGGCAAACGGATATTTCCGTCTCTGCGTCAGAACAAAGCACAGGCTGGCCGCCAGGATAATGACCACGTTTGCTTTCGAAAACAGACCTATGAGCTTTTCCGCGCTTCCGCCGGTATACAGGGACTGCAGAAGCGGCTTTGCCGCGAGCCCGTCGCCTATCGGCCCGCTCCACGCGGACTGAAACATCGGCTCGCACCAGGTGGAGATCATTTTCCGCCAGTAAAAGCCTGCGGCCCTTGCCGGATCGGCGGCGCTTTCCGCCAGATTGGCCTTTATCTTTTCCCGCGCGCTCTGCGCCGCCGCCTGCGTATCGTAACCGGCGTCCGGGTAGGCGGAGAAGGTGTAGCCGTCGTACCAGCCCGGCGCGCGGACGTTGTTATCCAGATCGGTCCCCATGGCGATGTAGACATCGATGGGGGTACCGCCGCCTATGTCGGCGCCGGATACGGCGCTGTAGGACAGCTTTACCAGATGGAAGGAAGCAAACGAGCACAGCAGCACGAGCGCCGCCGTGATAAGGAGCCGGAGATACGCTTTTCCGTTTTCGCCGGGCTTGAGGAGCAGAACGATCGCCATGGCGATGACGCCGATCTTGAAATTCGGCTTGAGGAGCGACGCAAGGACGGAAAACAGGATCAGGAGCAGAACGTCCTTTGCCGATGCGTTTTTGTATACACGGATGCAGAAATACAGGGCGGCCATGAAGCAGCAGAAGCCGGGGATGAGCCCGTATCCGAACAGGATGAAAAGCAGCTGCGGCACAAACGCAAACGCCAGAAGAACGACGATCCGGCTGACGGTCTCATCGCCGAACAGGCTTTCCGTGATCCGGAAGCAGAGCCGGTTGATGACGAGGACCTCCAGCAGGTTGACGGCGTAGAGGATCTTTACATTGTCCGAGAACAGGCGCAGAAGCATGTCGTAGGACACCATGCCAAGCTGGAAGGGGAACATGCTCAGGTAGCCGTCGCTTTTCAGATCGGGGAAAAAGCCCTTCAGAAAGGTTCCGGCCGCGGTCCAGACGGACGATGCGTCGGCCCGGATGAAGGCCTCCGTATTGAATATCAGATAGGCGCCCGCGATAACATAGGCGGCGGAGAATATCCGAAAGAGCTTCCGTGTGTCGGCTCTCGCCGCGATCTGTGCATACAGATACACGCACAGCAGCGCGACAGGCACGAAAACCAGATAGAGAGGCGACACGGAATACGACACGATTTCGGCGTCGTCGTAGCTTACATGGCACGTCCATATCAGATTTGCCGCAAAAACCAGTCCGAGCAGCACAAGCGCAAGGACGTCTATGACGGCGCTTCCCGCTTTTTTGCATTTATCCAGCATTTTTCTATTTTCCCCCGATTTACAGCGCGTGCTTTTAGAGAATCAAAACGTGAAATCCACTTTATCACAAAAGCGGGCGCGCTTCAACCAAAAAGGTGCGCGCGGGGCGGGAGCCGCTGTCGGCTTTTTCCCATAAGCGCGTTTTTTCGGCCGCGGCCGTGCGGCGGGATTGACAGGAGAAAACATGGGTGCTATAATTCAATTTTGTTGTTTGAAATGAGCAAAGGCGTTCATTCAGACGGGGAGGACTGCACCCCGTTTTGGATGAACGGCTTTTTTATTTTTTGGAAGGGGTGATCGAATTGATGCTGGAAGGACAGACGAGAATACCGTCCGGCTGCGCCATCTCCGCCGTGATCTCGCGCGAGGGGCGACGGATGAGCGCGAAGCGGGTCATGGACAGCATGGTGCCCATGCACGAGCGCTCCAACGGTCTCGGCGGCGGCTTCGCGGGCTACGGTATCTATCCGGAGTATAAGGATTTTTACGCTTTTCACCTGTTTTTTGACAATAATGACGTGCGTATGGCGTGCGAAAAGCTGCTGCGCGAGCGCTTTGAGATCGTCAAGGCCGAGCTGATACCCATTCGGAAAATTCCCGAGATACGCGACATCCCGCTCATCTGGCGCTATTTTCTCGCGCCGCTGCAGTCGGTGCTGTCGCGGCTGCAGCTCGACGACAAGGAATACGTCGCGCGCACGGTCATGGACATCAACGCCCGGCTCGACGGGGCCTATGTGTTTTCCTGCGGCAAAAACATGGGCGCGTTCAAGGCCGTCGGCTATCCCGAGGACGTCGGCCGCTTTTACCGGCTGGACGAGTATGAGGGCTATTGCTGGACGGCGCACGGCCGCTATCCGACGAACACGCCCGGCTGGTGGGGCGGCGCGCATCCGTTTGCGCTGCTGGATTATACCGTCGTTCACAACGGCGAGATATCGTCCTATGACGCGAACCGCCGCTTTATCGAGATGTTCGGCTATAAGTGTACGCTTCAGACGGACACCGAGGTCATCACCTACATTGCCGACTACCTGCTGCGGCGGCAGGGGCTGACGCTCGAGGAGCTGGCATCCGTCATCGCCGCGCCGTTCTGGAGCACGATATGGACAAAGCCGGAGCGGGAGGCGGAAACGCTTGCCTACCTGCGCAAGCTGTATGCAAGCCTGCTCATAACGGGGCCGTTTTCCATCGTTCTGGGCTTTACCGGCGGGCTGATGGCGCTCAACGACCGGCTGAAGCTGCGCTCGATGGTCACGGCGGAAAAGGACGATCTGGTGTTCATCGCCAGCGAGGAGGCCGCCATCCGGGCCATGGAGCCGGCGGCAGAGAATTTCTATGCGCCGATGGGCGGCGAGCCGTTCATCGTGCGGGTGAAGGAGGGGTGCCTGGTATGACGGCTTTGTATATGGCGCCGGAATTCGAGGTCGTGCGCGACGGCGCGCGCTGCGTGAACTGCCGCGTGTGCGAGCGCGAGTGCGCCGCCGGGGTGCACCGCTTCGACGAAAGGAGCGGACGGATGCGGGCCGACGAGGCGAAATGCGTCAACTGCCAGCGCTGCGTGGCCTTCTGCCCGACGCACGCGCTCAGGATACGGAAAAACGACGGAGCCTTCCGCGAAAACGCCAACTGGCGTCCGGACGCCATCCGCGAGATATATAAGCAGGCGGCCAGCGGCGGCATCCTGCTGTCGTCCATGGGCAACCCGAGGCCCCTGCCCGTGTACTGGGACCGGCTGCTCATCAACGCGTCGCAGGTGACGAATCCGTCCATCGACCCGCTGCGCGAGCCGATGGAAACGCGCGTGTTTCTGGGGAAAAAGCCGTCCGGCGTTACCCGCCGCGCCGATGGGACGCTGGACACGTCGCTGCCGCCGCAGCTGGAGCTGTCCATGCCCGTGCTGTTCGCCGGCATGAGCTACGGCTCGGTCAGCTACAACGTGCACACCTGCCTTGCGCGCGCGGCGCAGGAGCTGGGCATCCTCTATAACACCGGCGAGGGCGGACTGCACGAGGACCTTTACCGCTACGGCGCAAATACCATCGTGCAGGTGGCCTCCGGCCGCTTCGGCGTGACGGAGGGCTATCTCAACGCCGGGGCCGCCATCGAGATCAAGATGGGGCAGGGCGCGAAGCCGGGGATCGGCGGCCATCTGCCCGGCGCGAAGATCGTGGGCGACGTGTCGCGCACGCGCATGATCCCCGAGGGATCCGACGCCATCTCGCCCGCGCCGCACCACGATATCTATTCCATCGAGGATCTGCGTCAGCTCGTCTGCTCGCTCAAGGAGGCCACGCGCGGGCGGAAGCCCGTGATCGTCAAGGTCGCCGCCGTGCATAACATCGCGGCCATTGCCAGCGGCATCGCGCGCAGCGGCGCGGACATCATCGCCATCGACGGCTTCCGCGGCGGCACCGGGGCGGCGCCCACGCGCATCCGTGACAACGTGGGCATTCCCATCGAGCTGGCGCTGGCGGCGGTGGATCAGCAGCTGCGCGACGAGGGGATACGCGGCGGCGTTTCGCTCATTGCCGGCGGTTCCATCCGCTCCGCGGCCGACGTGGTCAAGGCGGTGGCGCTCGGCGCGGACGCCTGCTATATCGGCACGGCGGCGCTGCTCGCGCTCGGCTGCCATCTGTGCCGCAGCTGCCAGACCGGCCTTTGCAGCTGGGGCATTGCCACGCAGCGGCCGGAGCTGGTCGCACGGCTCGACCCGGACGAGGGAACGGAGCGGCTGGTCAATCTGCTGACGGCCTGGCGGCGTGAGATACGCGAGATGATGGGCGGCATGGGCATCAACTCCATCGAGGCGCTGCGCGGAAACCGGCTGATGCTGCGCGGCGTCGGGATGACGGAGAAGGAGCTGGAGATACTCGGCGTGCGCCATGCCGGCGAATAAAGGCGGGGGGTGACGAGCATGGAAAAATGTGATATAGTAAAGCATATCGACGCGCGCGGGCTGGACTATGCGGCGCTCGGCGCGGCGATCCGCGCGGCGGGACCCCGCTGCACGGTGGACGGCTGTCTGGGCCAGCGCTTCATCGGCGCGGGCATGGACGGCGTGAGCATCGATATAAACGGAACGCCCGGCAACGCCCTGGGCGCATATCTCAGCGGCGCGCAGATCACCGTTCACGGCAGCGCGCAGGACGCCGTGGGCGACACGATGGACTCCGGCCGCATCGTGATCCACGGCAATGTCGGCGACGCGGCGGGCTACGCCATGCGCGGCGGCGAGATCTATGTGCGCGGCAGCGCCGGCTACCGCGCCGGCATCCACATGAAGGCCTACCGGGACAAAAAGCCGGTCATCGTCATCGGCGGACGTGCCGGGAGCTTTCTGGGCGAATATCAGGCCGGGGGACTCATCCTGGTGCTGGGACTGCACACGGACGGCCGGCCGGTCACGGGCTATTTCCCCGGCACGGGGATGCACGGCGGGAAGCTGTTTCTGCGCGGCGCGCTGCAGGCGGAGCGCTTTCCCGGCCAGACGAGCCTGCACGAGGCGGACGCGGAGGACATGGCGGAGATCGAGCCGTATCTGCGGCGCTTCTGCTCGCTGTTCGGCTATGAAATGGACGAGCTTCTGGACGGGCGCTTCACCGTCGTCACGCCGGACAGCAGCAACCCTTACCGGCAGATGTATGTCGCCAACTGATACACACGCCCCGCGGGACGCGGCGGCGGAAAGGAGTGCCCATGCACGACGTATATGAAAATCCGCTCTGCCGGCGCTATGCCGGCCGCGAGATGCAGGAGATATTTTCCGACGACCGGAAATTTTCCACCTGGCGGCGGCTGTGGGTCGCGCTGGCGGAGAGCGAGCGGGAGCTTGGGCTGCCCATAAGCGAGCGGCAGATCGAGCAGATGAAGGCGCACATCGGCGACATCGACTACGAAACGGCGCAGCGCCGCGAGCGGGAGGTGCGCCACGACGTCATGGCGCATATCTACACCTACGGGCTCGCCTGCCCGGACGCCGAGCCCATCATCCATCTGGGCGCGACGAGCTGCTTTGTCGGGGACAATACGGATGTGATCGTCCAGCGGGAGGCGCTGCGGCTGGTGCGGCGGCGGCTGCTCGCGGTCATTGCGGCGCTGGCGGATTTCGCCGGGCGCTATAAGGACATGCCCACGCTGGCCTACACCCATTTTCAGGCGGCGCAGCCGACGACCGTGGGCAAGCGGGCGGCGCTGTGGCTGCAGGATCTCGTGATGGACCTGGAGCAGCTCGATTTTGTGACGGGGCGGCTGAAGCTTCTCGGCTGCCGCGGCACGACCGGCACGGCGGCCAGCTTTCTCGAGCTGTTCGGCGGCGACGAGGAAAAGGTTTTGCGGCTGGAGCGGCTCGTGGCGGAAAAGATGGGCTTTGAGGCGGTCTATGCCGTCAGCGGCCAGACCTACACCCGCAAGACGGACTACTTTATCCTGTCGGCGCTGTCCGGCATCGCCCAGAGCGCGCAGAAATTCGCCGGGGACATCCGGCTGCTGTCGCATCTCAAGGAGGTCGACGAGCCGTTCGAGGACGGCCAGGTCGGCTCCTCCGCAATGGCGTACAAGCGCAACCCCATGCGCAGCGAGCGGATATGCTCGCTGGCGCGCTATGTGATCGCCGACGCGATGAACCCGGCCATGACGGCGGGGAGCCAGTGGCTCGAGCGCAGTCTGGACGATTCGGCCAACCGCCGCATCAGCATCCCGGAGGCGTTTCTCGCCGTGGACGGGATACTGGCGCTGTACGCGAACGTGATAAGCGGGCTTACGGTATATCCGAAGGTCATGGAAAAGCATCTGGCCGAGGAGCTGCCGTTCATGGCCACGGAAAACATACTCATGCACTGCGTCGCCGCCGGCGGCGACCGCCAGACGCTGCACGAGGCCATACGCCGCCATTCCGTGGAAGCCGGACGGGCCGTCAAGCTGGAGGGGCGCGGGAACGATCTGCTCGACCGCATCGCGGCCGATCCGGCGTTCGGTCTGACGCGCGGCGAAATTGATGAAATTATCCGGCACAGCCGCTTTACCGGCATGGCGGCCGAGCAGACGGAGCGCTTCCTTGGCTCCGTCCGGGCGCTTTTGGATGAAAATGCCGACGCGCTGCGGAAGGCTCCCGCCGCGTCGATCCAAGTTTGAGAAAGAGGTATATGCACATGCTTACAGCTATCGTGGGTATCAACTGGGGCGATGAGGGAAAGGGCCGCATGGTCGATCTGCTCTCGTCGGGCTATGAGATCATCTGCCGCTATCAGGGCGGCAACAACGCCGGCCACACCGTCGTAAACGAAAAGGGGCGCTTTATCCTCAATCTGCTGCCGTCCGGCATCCTGCGCGACGGGACGGTCAATGTGATGGGCAACGGCATGGTCGTGGACATCGAGCATCTGGCCGGGGAGATCAAAAGCCTTACCGACAAGGGCGTGGCCGTGTCGCCCGAGAATCTCAAGCTCAGTGACAAGGCCATCATCTGCCTGCCGTATCACAGGCTGCAGGACGTGATGGAGGAGGAGCGGCTGGCGGACAAGAAATTCGGCTCGACCCGCCGCGGCATCGCGCCGGTGTACTCCGACAAATACATGAAAAAGGGCATCCGGGCCGAGGACCTGCTGCACATGGACAGCCTGTACGAAAAGGTGAAGGATATCGTCGCCTGGAAGAACATCACCGTGACCGGCTACGGCCACGAGCCGGTGGACGCCGACGAGATCATGGCCTGGCTCGAGCAGTACGGAAAGGCCGCCGCGCCGTACATCACGGACGTGTCCGGCTATCTGGAAAAGGCCGTGGCCGACGGGCGCAGCATCCTGTTCGAGGCCCAGCTCGGCGCGCTGCGCGACATTGATTTCGGCATCTACCCCTACACATCCTCGTCCACGACGCTCGCGGCCTACGCGCCCATCGGCGCGGGCATCCCCGGCGCGCGGCTGGATAACGTGATCGGCATTATGAAGGCGTATTCCACCTGCGTCGGCGAAGGCCCGTTCACGGTGGAAATGTCCGGCGAGGAAGCGGAGCGGCTGCGCGCCGCCGGCGGCGAATACGGCGCCGCGACCGGCCGGCCCCGCCGCGTCGGCGCGTTCGACGTTCCCGCGTCGCGCTACGGCGTGCGGATGCAGGGGGCGGACTGCGTGGCGCTGACGAAGCTGGACGTGCTGTCGTACATGGACCGCATTCCCATCTGCACGGCCTACGAGATCGACGGCGTGCAGACCACGGATTTCCCCACGGGCGAGCGCCTTGTGCGCGCCCGGCCGGTCATTGAATATATGGACGGCTTCGGCGATATTTCCGCCTGCCGCCGCTGGGACGAGCTGCCCGCGGCCGCGCAGCGCTACGTTGCCCGCCTGGAGCAGGCCGTCGGCTGCCCCATCCGCTATGTCTCCGTCGGCGAGCGGCGCGAGGCGTATATCGAACGCAATTGAATCGGAGGACGCTATGGCTTCACAGACAGTTCTGATCCTTGATTTCGGCGGCCAGTACAAGGAGCTGATCGCGCGGCGCGTGCGCGAATGCGCCGTGTACTCGGTCGTGCTCCCCGGCGACACGGACGTTGAGAAAATACGCGCGCTTGACCCGATCGGCATCATCCTGACCGGCGGGCCGAACAGCGTGTACGACGAGCGCTCGCCCCACTGCGACCCGGCGCTGTTCCGGCTGGGCGTGCCGGTGCTCGGCATATGCTACGGCGCGCAGCTGATGGCGTGGACGCTCGGCGGGCAGGTCTCGCCGTGCGATTCGAGCGAGTACGGAAAGACGAAAATGGAGCTGGAGCCGGAATGCCCCCTGTTTGCGGGGCTTGCGCCGCAGCAGATCGGTCTGATGAGCCATACCGACCGAATCACGGTGCTGCCGGAGGGCTTTTCGGCGGCCGGGCGGACGGAGAACTGCCCCGTCGCCGCGATGGAAAACCGCGCGCAGCGCCTGTACGCCGTGCAGTTCCACCCCGAGGTGGAGAGCACGCCGAAGGGCAAGGCGATGCTCCGCAATTTCCTTTACGCCGTCTGCGGCGCGAAGGGCGACTACAACCTGCGCGACCTTGAGCGCCAGCTCATCGACTCCGTCCGCAGGCAGGTCGGCGGCGCGCATGTGCTGCTGGGGCTTTCCGGCGGCGTGGATTCGTCCGTGTGCGCGGCGCTGCTGTCCAAGGCCATTCCCGGCCAGCTGCACTGTATCTTTGTCGACCACGGCCTCATGCGCAAAAACGAGGGGGACGAGGTGGAGGCGGCCTTCCGCGGCCGCGACCTGCACTTTATCCGCGTCAACGCGGCCGATCGCTTCCTGTCCCGGCTCGCCGGCGTGACCGACCCGGAGAGCAAGCGCAAGATCATCGGGGAGGAATTTGTCCGCGTGTTTGAGGACGAGGCGAAAAAGCTGCCGCAGGTGCGCTTCCTCGCCCAGGGGACGATCTATCCGGACGTGATCGAGTCCGGCGGCAGCAAGGCCGCCACCATCAAGAGCCATCACAACGTCGGCGGCCTGCCGGAGGATATGGACTTCGACGGCGTGGTCGAGCCGCTGCGCGGGCTGTTCAAGGACGAGGTGCGCGCGCTCGGCCGCCAGCTCGGTCTGCCGGGGCGCTTCGTTGCGCGCCAGCCCTTCCCCGGGCCGGGGCTCGCCGTGCGCGTCATGGGGGAGATCACGCCGGAGAAGCTGGAGATACTGCGCGAGGCGGACGCCATCTTCCGCGAGGAGGTGCGCGCGCACCGCATCCGCGCCGACCAGTATTTCGCCGTGCTGACGGACACGCGCTCCGTAGGCGTCGTGGGCGATTTCCGGACGTTTGACTACACCGTCGCGCTGCGCGCCGTGCGCACGTCGGACTTCATGACCTGCGAATACGCGCCCATATCCCACCGCGTGCTGGGACAGGTGTCCTCGCGCATCGTCAACGAGGTCAGGGGCGCCGGCCGCGTCGTATACGACATCACGGGCAAGCCCCCCGCCACCATCGAATGGCAATGAGGCCGGATGGCCCGTCGTGCGGCGTCTGAGGGCGCGGGTATCGCGCCTCATGTCCGGTTTTCCGTTCGGGAGCCCGGCGCTTTGCCGCTTTGGATACGGCCGCCATCGAACGGCCGAAAACATGAAAAACGGCTCTGCCGCTCTTCCTTTTCGGAAGAGCGGCAGAGCCGTTTGATACCCGGCACCGTCCGGGGGGCTTAGAAAGAGGGCGTCAGATCGTCCGGCCGTTGTCGACCACGATCACCTGACCGTTGCAGCCGCGGGAATCGTCGCTGGCAAAGAACAGGATGGTTCTGGCCTGATCGTCCGCGGTCGTTTCGGGGACGGTGTCGTCGAAATGCCGCCCGCATATCTCCGCAAACTCCCGGTCGAAGGTGGCAAGCTGTTCGGGCGTGTTGAAGGAGGTGGGCGTGGGGCCGGGGGCGACCACGTTGACGCGGATGCCCCTGCCCGCGAACTGGATGGCGGCATTTTTGCTCATGCCGATGACGGCGGCCTTCGCCGTCGTATAGGCGACGCCGGAATTGAAGGCGGTCCCGCCGATGGAGGATATGTTGACGATGCTGCCGCTTCCGGCGGGCTCCATGTATTTGAGCGCCTCCTTCATCATGTAAAAGACGCTGCTCTGATCTACCTGGATGATATGCGCCCACCAGTCGGCGTCACAGCGGGTGATCGGGCGGTGTTTGTCGGCAATACCGGCGTTGTTGACCAGAATGTCGATCCGGCCAAAGACGTCGGCGGCGGCTTGGCACACCCGCCGGCAGTCCGGGTAAAGGCTGACGTCCGCAGAGACGGAGACCGCCTTCCGGCCGAGACCTTCGCAGTATTGCTGGACCTCCCGGAGCTTTTCCATCCGGCGGGCGACCAGGACCAGGTCCGCGCCCTCCTCCGCGAACAGCTCGGCCGTTCGCTTCCCGATCCCGGAATTGGCTCCGGTGATGACGGCGACTTTTCCATTCAAACGATTCATTTCTGTATCCTCCCCGCATGCTGCACAGGCCCCGTAAAAGAGGCGCGAACAGAGCGCCGGGCCCTTCCGGGAAGCGGCGCTCCGTGCTTTCGTATTTCGTTCGGACCTTAACGTCCCGGATCATTATACGGATACACGGCGGGGAAACAAAGCACGAAAAGGCTTGAATCGTTGTCAGGTAAACGCTTGACAAGGGAAAGGAAAGTCTATAAACTGATGCCGGAGAGTGGAAACAATGAATTTTCTGAGTTTTGAGTATGTGCTGGCGATCCGGAAAAACGGGACCATCCGCGGCGCGGCCAGGGAACGCTTTATTTCGCCCCAGTCGCTCAGCGAACATCTTGGAAAGCTGGAGCGTGAGCTTGGCGCGCCGCTGTTTTACCGAACGAACCCCATGACGCTCACGGAGGCGGGGGAGCGCTTCGCGGCCTGCGCGGAGAGCTGCCTGGAGGCGAAAAGACGGCTGGAGGCGGAGCTTGAGGCCATTGCGGAGAAGAACGACCGGCATATCGCGCTGGGCGTGCCGACCAGAACGCCGCCCCTGCTTCTGAACTTCCTCGCCTATTTCCGGAATGCGCACCCGGAGCTGACGCTGTCGGCGGTGGAGGTGCCCACCCGGACCGGGGCGTTCCATGAGCTGCCCGGCCACATTGACGCGGTGATCAGCGAGTTTCAGGAGGAAAACGGCAAGCTTCTGTACACGCCGGTGCTCAGAAGCAACCGCTTTGTGGTGGCGATCCATCGGGAGCTTCTCGGCCGGTGGGCCGGGCCGGAAAGGACGGAATGGATCGCGGAGCGGGCGCATGCCGGCGCGAAGGCGGAGCTGTCGGAGTTTCGGGATTGTCCCTTTGTGCTGAAGCAGGCGGGCTCTATCACACGAAGCAACGAGGATCGCCTGTTTCGCGCCGCGGGGTTTTGGCCGAAGGGCGACATGGAGACCGGCGACATGGAGCTTTCCGTGCGGCTCGTCCGTTCGGGCGGGGCGGCGCTTTTTCTGCCGGAGCCGGTGGCCAGGGCGAATCTGGTGCTTTCGACGGCCGCGGATGACGCGGTCTTGCTGTGTCCCGTGGCGGCGGAAGGCGAGTGGTGGCAGCTGGCGGTGGGCTTCAGCCGCAGCCGCCCCGTTCCCCGGGGCGTTTCGGTCCTGACGGACGCGGCGAAGTCGTTCTATCAAAGCGCTCTGGGCGATTTTTAATGGACGCGGCGTGCGGGCAGATGGAGCGTATATGACGTTGCAATCGGACGCGGCGTTGTTTATACTGTTTATGCTATTGGAAAAAACGGAGGTGGGATCGGATGCAGCTTCCCGGCGCGATCTATACGGAGCTGGCGGCGCGCCACGGCGTGACGCTGACGGGAGCGACGGACGAAACGGTCTGCGGGCTGCGCATGGCGGACGGCGCGGCGGAGCCGGGCTGGCTGTACGCGCCGGCGGACGCGCCCGCCGCCTTTTTCAACGAGGCCATGGAGCTCACGGAGCGCTGCTGCCGCTGGCTGACCGAGCTGGACGCGGCGGCGGGGCAGGGCGCGGGGCCGCAGGAGCTGATCGACCGGAGCGAGGATATGCTCGGCGAGCCGGTGTTCGTGGTCGATCCGTCCATGAAGCGCATCGCGGTGACGCACCGCCGGACGTCAACGGACATTTTCTTCACGGAGATCGCCGAGCGGGGCTATCCCACGCTGGCGACCTATGACCGGCTGGAGAAGGAGAATTATTACGACAAGCGTCTGTATTCCGGCCGGATCATGCGTCTGACGACGGCGTCCGAGCCGCGGCGGGAGGTCGCGCTCAAGGGCCTGCGCGTGGACGGAAAGCTCGCGGCCACGGCGCTGATGGTTTTTTATAACGGGCCGTGGAGCGAGGGAAAGCTGGGACTTTTTTCGCTGCTTTCCGACCGCATCGCCGCGACGCTGGAGGGACCGTGGCTGCAAAGCGACCGGCGCAGCGAGCGGTATAATTTCCTTTTGCGGGAGCTGCTGGCGGGAAAAACGCTCTCCGACGAGGAGATCGCGGCGCGCCTGCGCTATACCGGGCGGCGCGATCCCTGTCCCTGCCGCGTGCTTCTGCTCGTCCCGCGGGAGAGCTCCCGCGCGCGGCCGGATTATATCGCCCGGGTGCTGGAGGGCGCGATGCCGGGGCTGCGGGCCGTCGTGGAGGACGGGCGCGTGATGACGATGCTGCCGTCCGTCGGCGCGGAGCCGCCGGCGGAGCTGGAGGAGCTGTGCGAAACGACGGGCTGCGACGGCGGCCTTTCGGCGGAGCTGGGGCGGCTGTCGGCGCTGAAGGAGGCCTTTGAGCAGGCGGACCGGGCGCTTTTTCTCGGACGGGCGCTGAGCCGGCCGGGAAGCTGGTACAGCCGGATGCAGCCGGCCGGGGAGCGGCATGTGTTCCGCTACGACGAGCTGGCGCCGTACTGCGTGCTGCGCGAGTATATGACAGACCGCGCGGCGGACGGCCTGTGCCGGCGGGAGCTTCTGCGCCTGCGCGAGCAGGACGAGCGGCGGGGGACGGACGATATGCTGGTGCTGTTCCGCTATCTCGAGGGACATCTGAACTGTACGGAGGCGGCGCGGCGGCTTTCCATGCACCGCAACAGCGTGTTTTACCGCATTGAGCGGATCTGCCGCACACTGGGCGTGCAGCAGATCGACGCGGCGCTCGAGCGCGCGCTGCGCTTTTCCTACATGGTGCTGGATGTTCAAAGTTTATCTGAGATTTCGACGAATAAAGACTGAGATTTTTACGAAAATTTCTCAGTTGCCGCCGTTTCGCGGCGGGGCGGCGCGTGGTATCATAACAGCATAAAAGACGATAAGGAGAATCGTATCCATGCTGAAGGAAAAATACGAATCGATCCGGGCGGAGGCGGCCCGCTTTGCCAGGACGTATCTCGAACCCTGGGCGCAGGAGGTGGACCGCACGGGCGAATACCGGCCGGAGGTCTTTCGCGCCGTGGCGGAGGCCGGCTATGCCGGCATGGTGCACCCGAAGGAATACGGCGGGCAGGGGGCGGACTATCTGTCGCTGTGCATCGTAACGGAGGAGCTGTGCCGTGTCGATCCGTCGGCGTCGGCGCTGATGATGGGAAACACGCTGTCCGGCTCGCCGCTGAAGCTGTTCGGGAGCGAGGAGCAGAAGCGGAAGTATCTGCGCCCGCTGGCGGCGGGGGAAAAGCGCGCCGCCTTCGCGCTGACAGAGCCGGAGGCCGGCTGCGACGCGGCCAACGTGCAGACCACGGCCGTCCGGGACGGGGACGAATACGTCATCAACGGCCATAAGCGCTATATCATCATGGCGCCCTACGCCGATTTCTTCACGGTTTTTGCCAAGACCGACCCCGCGGCCGGAAGCCGCGGCATGACGGCCTTCCTGGTCGACCGGGACACGCCGGGCTTTACCGTCGGCGCACCGACGGAGAAAATGGGCATCCACGGAAACCCCATCAGCGAGCTGACGTTTGAAAATGTCCGCGTGCCGGCGGAGAACATTCTCGGCGGGCTTGGAAAGGGGATGCACGTGGCGCTCGGCACGCTCGATACCGGCCGCGTCACCGTGGCGGCGCAGTGCGTGGGCGTGGCGCAGGGGGCGCTCGATCTGGCTTTGGCCTACGCGAAAGAGCGCGTGCAGTTTGGCAAGCCGCTGTCCGCCATGCAGAACACGCAGTTCAAGCTGGCGGAGATGGCCGTGAAGGTGGAGGCGGCGCGCCAGCTCGTCTATGCCGCGGCGGAAAAGCTTGACGCGGGGCAGAGCGCATCGTATGAGGCGGCCATCGCCAAATACTACGCGGCGGAGGCGGCCAACGAGGTCGCGTACCGCAGCGTTCAGATCCACGGCGGCGCGGGCTATATGATGTCCAGCCGCATTGAACAGTTTTATCGGGACGCGCGCATCCTGCCCATCTACGACGGCACCGCCGAGGTGCAGCTGATGGTCATTTCGCGCGCGCTGCTGGGGAGGTAATTTCAGCGCTATGTACGACACGAAGGATATGCGGAAGCTTTACGCGGAGAAAAAGACGGACGTGGCCGGGTGCCTGGCTCTCATCCGCAGCGGTGACATGATCGCGGCGATGGCCGACTGCCATGAGCCGTACGACATACTCAGCGAAATGCACACGATCGCGCCGCGGGTGGAGGACGTGCTGCTGGTCAAGGGCGCGAATAATATGTACAAATTCATCACCGAGCCGGGGATGGACGGGCATATAAACTCCACGACCTACTATTACGGCCCGGCCCACCGCATCGGCGACCGGCTCGGCAACGCCGAATACACGCCCTGCGATATCCCGGATTTCGAGCCGTTTTTCGGCGGGGCGCACCCGTGCACGGTGTTTCTGGCGTCCGTTCCGCCGATGGACGCGGAGGGGTATTTCACGGCGGGGCTTGCCAATCAGTGGGGCGAGCAGTTCCGCCGGACGGCCGACCGCATCATCCTGGAGGTCAATCCCGCGCTTCCCGTCGTGGGACCCGGGCTGCGCATCCATATAAGCGAGGTGGCGGCGCTGTACGAAACGGCGCACCCGCTGTGGGATCTGCCGACCATCCATTCGTCGGAGCCGGAGCGCCGCGTGGCGGCCAACTGCCGGGAGCTGCTGCATGACGGCGACTGCATCCAGCTCGGCATCGGCGGGCTGCCGAACGCCATCGCGGAGGCCATGTACGATCTGAAGGATCTGGGCATACACACGGAGATGATGACGGCCACGATGGGCGAGATGATCCGCCGCGGCATCGTGACCGGCGAACGCAAGAATTTTCATCCGCGCGAGCACATCGCCTGCTTCGCCGGCGGCGACGCGGCGCTGTACGAGACGATCGCGGCCGATCCCCGCTGCCGCATGCTGCCGGGCACCTGGGTCGTCGATCCGTTCGTCATCCGCCAGAATGACAATATGGTGTCCATCAACACGGCCATCGAGGTCGATCTGACCGGGCAGATCACGGCCGAGAGCGTGGGCGCGCGGCAGTTTTCCGGCTCCGGCGGCGCGTTCGACTTTGCCTATGGCGCGCTCCATTCCAAGGGCGGCCGCGGCATCTATGCCTTCACGAGCACATCCAGGAAGGGCCTGTCCAAGATCAAGGCCACGCTGTCCCCCGGCGCGCAGGTGACCATCCCGCGCAACTACGCCGACTATATCGTCACGGAATACGGCATTGCGGCGCTGCGCGGCCGCACCGTGCGGGAGAGGGCGCGCGCTCTCATCGCCGTGGCGCATCCCGATATGCGCGAGGAGCTGACGCGGCAGGCGAAGGAGCTTTGCTATATCTGAAAGCGCGGCTGCGCGGGACGGCGGCGCCTGAATTTAGCTTCAGTTTATCTTCCCGCGTTATGCTCCCAGCGGAAACCGGTGCAGGGAGGGATTGGCTTGTTTCATATTCTTGTCGTTGACGACGATAAAAACACGCGCCGCCTGATGCAGGCGGTGCTGGAGGCGGACGGCTACACGGTTTTGACGGCCTGCGACGGCGAGCAGGCGCTCGCGCTCATGGACACGGAGCACGTCGATCTGGTCGTGCTCGATGTGATGATGCCGAATATGGACGGCTATGAGTTCACGCGCGAGCTGCGCCAGTCGAACAGCGAGCTTCCCATTCTTATGGTCTCGGCCAAGCAGCTGCCCGCCGACCGCAAGCAGGGCTTTCTGGTCGGGACGGACGATTATATGACAAAGCCTGTGGACACGGAGGAGATGCTGCTGCGCATCCGCGCGCTGCTGCGCCGCGCCCGCATCGTCAGCGAGCGGCGCATCGTGATCGGGGACGTGACGCTGGACTACGATTCGTTCACGGTCCGTCGCGGCGGCGAGGTGCAGGAGCTTCCGCAGAAGGAGTTTTTGCTTTTATACAAGCTTCTGAGCTATCCCGGCCGTATCTTTACGCGCATCGAGCTGATGGATGAGATATGGGGCGCGGACAGCGACAGCGGCTGGGAGACCGTGACGGTGCACATCGGCCGGCTGCGCCGGCGATTTGAGGGCTGGAGCGAGTTTGAGATCGTGTCGGTGCGCGGGCTGGGCTACAAGGCGGTGAAGAAGGCTTGAAGGGAAACGATCGCAACCAGCGCGCGGCGCTGACGCTGCTATTCGGCGGCGTGATATTCGGGATACTGCTGGCGGTCGTGATCGTCAGCGGGGTCACGCTCGCGGTGCTGCTGCGCACGGGGGCGCTGGATCTGGTGCGGCTCAATCCGGGCGGGAAATACGCCTTCATCCTGATGATGGCCGTCATCAGCATCGTGCTGGGGGCCGTGTTCGCCTATCTGTTCGGGCGGCTGTTCATGCAGCCGGTCAACGAGGTCATAAACGCCATGAACCGGCTGGCCTCCGGCGATTTCAAGACCCGCATCCGCTTCCGCAGCGCGCTGCGCCGTCATCCGACGGTGGAGGAACTGACGGACAGCTTCAACACCATGGCCGAAGAGCTTGAGGGCACGGAGATGCTCCGCTCGGACTTTATCAACAACTTCTCCCATGAATTCAAAACGCCCATCGTGTCCATCGCCGGCTTTGCCAAGCTGCTGCGCCGCGGCAATCTGACGCCGGAGGAGCGGGACGAGTATCTCGGCATCATCGAGGACGAGTCCATGCGCCTGTCGGATATGGCCACGAACGTGCTGAACATGACGAAGGTGGAAAACCAGACGATCCTGACGGATGTGACGCGCTTTAATCTCTCGGAGCAGCTGCGCCGCTGCGTGCTGCTGCTGGAGGATAAATGGACGAAGAAGGCGCTGGACATGAATCTGGACGTCGGGGAGTGTATGATCTGCGGCAACGAGGAGCTGCTGCGGCAGGTGTGGGTCAATCTGCTGGACAACGCCGTCAAGTTTTCGCCCGACGGCGGGACGGTGGAGCTGTCCGCGCGCGAGGAAAACGGCGCGGTGACCGTGCGCGTGGCGAACACCGGCAGCGAGATCGCGCCGGACAAGCTCGAACACATCTGGAACAAGTTCTATCAGGCCGACGAATCCCACGCCGCGCAGGGAAACGGCCTGGGTCTTTCCATCGTCAGATCGGTCGTGGAGCTGCACGGCGGCTCGGTAAGCGCGGCCAGCCGCGACGACTATACCGTGTTCACGGTAACGCTTCCGGCGCCGGAAACGGCGGCGTGAGCGGCTGCATATGGGCAAAAGCCCGCTTCTGACCAACGGAGGCGGGCTTTTTGTTTCGTTTCGGTTTAGATTGCGTTTGTAGAATCGTGTCGAAAAACATCGAAACGGACGACAGGGGGACGGCGGTATGGTCATTCGCTGGGTGATTTTGGGGGCGGCCGTGCTGTTCGCGGCATACTGTCTGCTGGTGCTCGTCAGCTCGTGGCTGGTGGATACGAGCCGGGAATATGGCAAAAACAGCCGCTATTACCGCTGGCTCCTGTACAGCGCCACGGCGCTGGCACTGTTTTTCGGGCGCATCCGCCTGCATGTGAGCGGAATGGAAAAGCTTCCGGCGCAGGGACGATTTCTGCTGGTGTCCAATCACCGCTCGAAATTCGATCCCATCACGAGCTGGTATGTGCTGCGCCGGTACGACGTCGCCTTTATCTCCAAGCAGGAGAATTTCAGCGTCCCCATGTTCGGGCGCATCATCCGCCGTTGCTGCTTTCTGTCCATCGACCGGGAAAATCCCCGCCGCGCGCTGACCACGGTCGAGCACGCCGCGGCGCTCATCCGTGCCGACGAGGTGTCCATCGGCGTGTATCCTGAGGGAACGCGCAGCCAGGGCGGGCAGCTTCTGCCGTTTCACTGCGGCGTGTTCAAGATCGCGCAGGAGGCCGGCGTGCCCATCGTTGTGATGGCGGTGCAGGGAACGGAAAAGATACACCGGAACTTCCCTTGGCGCCGGACCGACGTTTTCATCGACATACTGGATACGATCCCGGCGGAGTACACCGCCGCGCAGCGGACGTGCGACCTGGGGGATGAGATACGCGGGGAGCTTGAAAAACATTTGGGTCAGGGAGGCCATGAACGTGAAGCAGTACATTCTTTATAATCCGCTTTCCGGCAACGGGCGGGGCGAGCAGCTTGTCAGAAGCGCAAAGGTGCTCCAGCTTGACCGGACGGAGTCGGAGCTGTGCGATCTGACGAAGATCGGCTCCTACGCGGAATTTTTCGCGCGCCTCGCGCCGGACGACCGCGTCGTGCTGTGTGGCGGGGACGGGACCGTGAACCGCTTTGCCAACGACACAAAGGGGCTGAAGCTGCCGAAGGAGCTGTATTATTTCGCCTGCGGCACGGGCAACGATCTGATGCGGGATCTCGGTCTGCAGCCGGGCAGCAGTCTTGTCCGCCTTGGCGCTCTGCTGGAGGATCTGCCCACGGTGACGGTCGGCGGCCAGCCGCGGCTGTTTGTCAACAACGTCGGCTTCGGCATCGACGGCTACTGCTGCGAGGAGGGTGACCGCCAGCGGGAGCAGCACCGCGCGAAGATCAATTACACGAAGATCGCCATCCGCGGCGTGCTGGGCAAATTCCGGCCGGTCGGCGCGGTGGTGACGGTGGACGGCGTGCCGCACCGCTATTCCAGGGTGTGGCTCGCGCCGACGATGAAGGGCCGCTACTACGGCGGCGGGATGATGCCCGCGCCCGCCCAGGACCGGGCGGACGGCAGCCATGCCGTGTCCGTCATGGTGATGCACGGCGGCGGGCGGCTGCGTACGCTGATGATCTTCCCGGGCATATTCAAGGGAAAGCATATCCGCCATAAAAAGATGGTCGAGGTCCTGACGGGACACGACATTCTGGTGGAATTTGACCGGCCGGCGCCGCTGCAGATCGACGGCGAGACGGTTTCCGGCGTGCGTGCGTATCATGTGCGGACGCAGGCGTGAAGGGACGCGGCGGCCGGAGGAGGAAAGGAAGAGGACGATGGAAAAAAGACTGACGCGGGAGAATATACTGACGATACCGAACGGGCTGAGCCTGATCCGCCTGCTGCTGATCCCGCTGATCCTGCGCGCCTACTGCGTGTATCACAACGCGCTCGCCACGGTCGCGCTCGTCGCGCTGTCGGGACTGACGGACATTGCCGACGGCTGGATCGCGCGTCATTTCAACATGGTGTCGGACGTCGGCAAGGTGCTCGATCCGCTCGCGGACAAGGCGACGCAGGCGGCGATGGTCATCTGCCTGATCGAGCGCACGCGCTGGATGGCGCTGCTGCTGGGACTGCTGCTGGCGCGGGAGGTGCTGCTGGCGGTGTGGGGCGTGATCGCCCTGCGGCGGACGGACACGATCAACTGCTCCAAGTGGCACGGCAAGCTATGCACTGGCGTGATCTATGTTGTGATGAGCGTGCTGATCCTGTTCCCGCGGATACCCGACGCGGCCGCGGCGGCCATGGTGCTGGCGTGCGCGGCGCTCGTCGTGCTCACGGGGACGCTGTACAGCTGCTTCTACTGCCGCTTTCTGCGCAGCCATTCCGAGCGGAGCGAAAAGACGGAAAAAAGCGCGATGTAAGCGTTTTTTTCCTTGCAATCGGGCAGACGACCGTGTATACTGAACAGGATTGCTGCCGTTTTGCGCGGATGGACGCCAAAAGCGTTCCGGGCTCCGCGCGGAAGCCGGCTGCCGGGCCGGAGGCGTGAGCCGAAGGCACAAGCGAAAGGAGGCGCGTGATGCGTGATCTGCACACCGTGCTGATCTCCGGGTATGCCAAGCTTCCCTCCAGCACAACGGCCGAGGCCATATACAATCTTGTGGTCGTCGCCGTGGTGTTTGACGAGCGCAGCGGCGTGATCATTGACGCCGAGGCGTCCATGGTGACGGAGATCGCCAAGCATTTCGTTTCCGATCTGCTCGTCGGCTACAATCTCAACGACGGGCCTGACGCTCTGATCGCCGACTTTGAGTCCCACTACCACGGCAACGCGAAAAAGGCGCTCGAGACCGCGATACGCGCCGTTTTTGCCCACTATCAGGAGTATCTTACAGGAAAATAAACCGTTTTCCGCGAGCGCGCTTTTTTACAGGAGGCGCGATGATCAAAGGAAAAGCCGGTATACCGCAGGACGCCGAACGGCGCCGGGGTATGCCGGCTTTTCGCATTATCCCAAAGGAGCGTGTACCCCCTATGAGTCTGACCGCAGCACAGCTTATTGGCCTTCTTGTCAGCGTCCTCGGCATCGCGGCGCTGGCCATCTATTCCGGCACCCGGCCGCAGACCTTCGCCAACGTCAATTCCGCGCCCATCATCGCCGGCATCATCATGGGAACGCTCGTCGGCGGCTCCTCCACGGTCGGCACGGCGCAGCTGGCGTTCAGCTACGGTCTGTCCGCGTGGTGGTTCACGCTCGGCGGCGGCATCGCCTGTCTGATCCTCGCTCTGTTTTACATCAAGCCGCTGCGCTCGTCGGGCTGCATGACGCTCGTCGGCATCATCAAGCGGGAATACGGCGTGGGCGCCGATCTGGCCGCGTCGGGCTTCAGCTGCATCGGCACCTTCATCAACATCATCTCCCAGCTCATCGCCGGCACGGCGGTCCTCTCCGTCGTGTTCCCGTCGATGGGGCTTGTCCCGTCGCTCCTTATCACGGCGGGCTTCATGGCGCTGTACGTCATCACGGGCGGGGCGCAGGGCGCGGGGCGCGTCGGCGTTTTGAAGCTGGCGCTTCTGTATGTGTCCATGATCGGCTGCGGCGCGGTGGCGCTGAAGCTGTCCGGCGGGTGGAGCGGCTTCAAAACCATGGTGAACGGCATTTCCAACCCGGAAAATATCCGCTTTTTCAGTCTTTTTGCCCGCGGCGCCGGCAAGGACGGCGGTGCCTGCCTGTCGCTCATTCTCGGCGTGCTGACGACGCAGACCTATGCGCAGGCCGTCATGAGCGGCAAGAGCGAGGGCGCCGCGCGCACCGGCGCGCTCGTCAGCGCCTTCCTCATTCCGCCCATCGGGGCCGGCGGCATTCTTGTCGGGCTGTATATGCGCGCAAATTACCCCTCCATCCCGGCCAAGACGGCGCTGACGGCCTTTGCCATGGAGCATCTGCCGGGGCTGCTCGGCGGGCTTGTCCTCGGGACGCTGTTCATTGCCGTCATCGGCACCGGCGCGGGGCTGGCTATGGGCATCTCGACCATCATCCGCCGCGATATCCTTCAGACCATCACAGGCCATGAGGCCGATGCCAGGCACAACAGCGCCGCCTCGCGGCTCATCATCCTTGCCGTGCTTGCGCTGGGCTGCGTGCTGTCCGCCGGGCCGCTCGGCGACACCATTCTGCATTTCGCCTTCATGTCCATGGGACTGCGCGGCGCGGTCGTGTTCGTGCCGCTGTGCTGCGCGATCTGGCTGCGCGGCCGGGTGGACCGGCGGTGGGTGCTGGCCGGGATCGTCGCCGGGCCGATCGTCGTGCTGCTGTGCGGAACGATCCTGCCGCTGCCGTTCGGGCTGGACGCCCTGTTCGGCGGTGTGGCGGCCTCGGCGCTCTGCCATCTGATCGGCTGGGGCGTCGCCTCCCGTTCGCGGGCGCTTCAGCCCCGCGCGGCGGTGTGAAAAACGGGATATACGAAAGGAGAGCCGTCAAGCGGCTCTCCTTTTTTGCATATTTTCTTGAAAATACGGTGGGAAGGGAGAAAATCCGGAGGCTGGTTAAACATCCAGACCGGCTGCATGCAGCTCGCCGGCGGTCAGCGAGGGGAAGGGACGGAAGGGCGCGGCGGGAAGCGCGTGCTCCCCGAGGAATTTCTCCATCCAGATCATGTCGTACCAGGTGTCGAATTTGCACGCGCAGCGGCGGAAGCGTCCGGCGAGCGTGTAGCCGAGGCGTTCGTGAAAGCGGGGGCTGTCGTTGGTCAGATGCTCGTCCTCCGGGGCGGCAAGGGCAATGCAGGCGTACAGATTTTGCAGGTTCTGCGCCCTGGACACGGCTTCGAGCGCCGTATACAGAGCCCGACCCAGACCGGCTCCGCGCGCGTCCTGCCGGACGTAGATGCTCGTTTCTGCGGCCCAGTCGTAGGCGCTGCGGTCTTTGAACACGCCCGTGTAGGCGTAGCCGACGGGCGCGCCGTCCCGCACGGCGACCAGGTAGGGGTAGCGATGGAGCGTGGCTTCGATCCGCGCGGCGAATTCTGCCTCGGATGGGACGGCGCACTCAAAGGTGATGGCCGTCTGTTCCACATAAGGCGCATATATTTCCAAAAGCGCCGCCGCGTCGCCCGGTACGGCCGTGCGGATGGTTATGCTGCTTTTTTCGATGTTCATGCAAAGCCCTCCTTTACACGTCGCGGTTGTAGATCGCGGCAACATGACGCCGCCCGCGGTACATGATGCCGAACACGGCGAGAAGGTTGACGCCCATCAGCGCCAGGATGATCCCCCGGATGGGGAGCAGGTCGCCCAGCGCGCCGGCGATGAGCGTGCCGAGAATATTGCCGAGGCTCATGATCATGTGGAAGCAGCCGTTGAAGCGGCCGCGGTAGCTGTCCGGAACGTAGCTCTGCGTGGTGGAGATGCGGATGTTATAGCTCGTCACGCCGAGAAGCCCGTTGACAAACAGCATCACGAGCATCAGCCACGGCGGGGCAAACAGCACACCGCCCTCCAGGAAGCAGATCGCCGCGTACACGAACAGGGCGATGGCGAACTTTTTCCCCGTCGGATATTTCAGCCGGTACTGCACGAAGCCGCCGATGAAGCGCCCGGCGACGTTGCCGAGCTGTACGATGGTATAGGTCGTCACGCCGAGGCCGGCGGCGGACTTGAACCACGGCAGCCAGAGCGTGCCGGCGCCGGTGCCTGTGAGCATGGAAACGAAGAAGTAGGCCGTGATGACGAGCAGGCCCTTTTCGCCGCGGATATAGCGCAGTCCGTCGCGCATCTCGCCGATCATGTAGCGCAGGTCCTTTTTGCCGGTCTTTTCCCCGCGGTATTCCTCCGGCGCGTGGATCTGCGTTTCAAAGCAGGCGGCGATGAAGAAAAAGACGAAGTCGGCCAGAAACAGCGGCGCGATGCCGATGTGGCTGTAAACCAGCGCCGCCACCGGCGTCATGACCATGGACAGCGGCTCGAGCATGCTGGAGACGGAATAGGCCTTGGCGAAGTTGCCCTCCGATACCAGGTTGGGGTACAGGCTTTCGTAGGCGACCATATAGATGCTGTCGATGCTTCCGAGCAGCAGGACGCCCAGCAGCATGGGAACGTAGCTGAACCAGCCGCTGCGGATGAGAAAGAACGCGCCGAGATAGATCGCCGCCGCCAGAAAATCCAGCGTGTAGATCACACGGGCGCGGGAAAAATTGTCCAGCCACGGCCCGGCCAGAAGCGGCATGACGACCATCGGCAGATAATATGCCAGCAGGTACAGCGAATACAGCATCACAGAGCCCGTGTAGTCGAGCACGAGCAGGCTGATGGCAAAGCCCGAAAGCGCGTGGCCGAGCATTGTGACGACGGAGCCGAGCGTGATGATGGTGAAGTTTTTGGTCCAGAGCTTATTTGTCATAAATACACCTGAAAAGACGGGGCGGCGTCCGCCGGGATAAAAGGGCCGGAGGGGCGAAGCGCCGCTCCGGCGGGAGGGGATTACTGGCCGTGGTAGAGCTTTTTGGTCTGGTAGACCGGCTCGTAGGTGATGTTCACGCCGAGATGCTGGAACATATTTTCGTCCACGCGCGCGAGAATGACGGAGGAATGGGCCTCGCAGCCGGCCAGCGCGCCGAGCTGATCCATCGCAAGCGAGGCGGTGGGGTCGGTGACGGCGCTGATGGTCAGCGCGATGAGCGTTTCGTCCGTGTGCAGGCGGGGGTTGTGGTTGCCCATGTGGTCGAGCTTGAGGTGCTGGATCGGCTCGATGACCTCGGGGCTGATGAGATTGACGCCGTCGTCGATGCCGGCCAGCTCCTTGAGCGCGTTGAGCAGGCAGGCGGAGGAGGAGCCGAGCAGCTTGGAGGTCTTTCCCGTGACGATGCGCCCGTCCGGCAGCTCCATGGCCACGGCGGGGCCGCCGGTCTCGCCCGCGCGCATCAGCGCCGCCGCGACCACGGGCCGGTCGGCGGCGGAAACGCCGCAGCGCTTCATCAGCAGCTCGAGCTTGTACAGCTCGTTGGAGCCGGCCATGCCCTGCCGCTGGGCGCAGCTGACGGAATAGTAGCGGCGGATGATCTCCTGCTTGGCGGCGGTCCGGCAGGCGAAATCGTCCGAAATGCACAGCCCGGCCATGTTCACGCCCATGTCGGTGGGGGACTGGTAAGGGCTTTTGCCCCAGATGCCCTCGAGCATGGCGTTGAGGACGGGGAATATCTCCACGTCGCGGTTGTAGTTGACGGTCGTTTCGCCGTAGGCCTCGAGATGGAACGGGTCGATCATGTTCACATCGTCCAGATCGGCCGTGGCGGCCTCGTAGGCGAGATTGACGGGGTGCTGCAGCGGCAGATTCCAGATCGGGAACGTCTCGAACTTGGCGTAGCCCGCCTTGACACCGCGGCGGTTCTCGTGCCATATCTGGCTGAGGCAGGTGGCCATTTTGCCGCTGCCGGGGCCGGGCGCCGTGACGACGATGAGCGAGCGCGTCGTCGGGACATACTCGTTTTTGCCGAAGCCGTTTTCCGACAGGACAAGGTCGATGTTGGAGGGGTAGTCGGGGATGTCGTAGTGCAGATAGACGCTCAGCCCCAGATTCTCCAGCTTGGCCTTGAAGATGGAGGCGCTGCTCTGCCCGTGGTAGCGCGTCATCACGACGCTGCCGACGTAAAGCCCGCAGCCTCGGAACGCGTCGATCAGGCGCAGCGTGTCCAGATCGTAGGTGATGCCCAGATCGCCGCGGCGCTTGTTGCGCTCGATGTCGTCGGCGTTGATGACAACGATGATCTCCGCCTCGTCCTTCATTTCCATGAGCATACGGACCTTGGAGTCGGGCTGGAAGCCCGGCAGAACGCGGCTTGCGTGGTAGTCGTCGAACAGCTTGCCGCCGAACTCCAGATACAGCTTGCCGCCGAAGCCGGAGATCCGCTCGCGTATGCGCGCGGACTGCTCGCGCAGATATTTGTCGTTGTCAAATCCGATCTTGTGCATGGCCCTTGTCCCTCTCTCTCTTTATCGGGGCCGCGTTACACGGCCAATATTTCCCCGGGCGCGCAGGCGGCCCGGTAGAACGTGACGTATTTGCGCAGATTGCATACCCGCGGACAGGAAATGAACCAGTGCCGCCCGGCGCAGGAAAGCTCGATGCTCTGCGGGCCGGACAGGCCGATGCCGGTGACGTCCGCAAAGGGGAATGTCTCGCCGGCCAGCTCGAAGCGGTCGGCGAACACGCGCAGCGTGCCGCAGCCGCGGCGCTGAAGGCCGTGCCCGTCCGAGACCTCGTCCAGCACGATCCCCTCGTCCGAGGCGAGCAGGTCCGCGCCGGCGCTGCGGGTCCATTCGAGTATGCGCTCCGCCTGCCAGCGGTCCCAGTCGAGCACGTTGTCAAACGGCAGCCCGCCGCCCTCGAAAAAGCCGTATACGTTATAGCGCGTGCGCATGCCGCAGGCGCAGAAAAACTCGTCGCCCCGGCTTTGCAGATGCCCGGCCTGCCCGCACAGAGGGCAGACGTACAGCGCGCGCTCCAGATGCTCGGCGAGCCGCCGGCCGCGGTAGGCGATTTTCTGCGTCCGCTGCGTTTCGTAAGCGTTTTCGTAAATATCCCGGCGGATGACGTCCGCGATCTCGGCCGGGGTCATGGCCTTGAGCGTCTCCGGCGGGTATACGTTCACGACCTCGGATTCCAGCCGTCCGCGCCGGCAGCTGTCCCCCGCCCAGCGCGGCGAGCTGAGATAGCCGCCGCGGAAGCGGTGCGTCACGAGCGAGGCCCCGGAGGCCCGGGCAAGCTTCGCCGTCGATTCGATGATGGCGCCGGTCTGGCCGTTGTAGCTGCGGTTGCCCTCGGCAAAGACGGCGACGTTGTAGCCCTTGCGCATGCGGCGTATGGCGGTCAGCGCCGTATCGCCGGCCGTCTCGCCCTTGAGGCGGACGATGGGCGCCTGCAGGCGCTCGAGCAGCCGCCCGCCGAGCCCGCCGCGGAAGATGTGCTCGGAGGCGATGAAGTAGCACTGGTCGCGCACGGTGACGCCGAGAAGGATGGGGTCGTAGTCCGTGCAGTGGTTGGAAACGACCAGACACGGCCCGCCGATGGGATGGATGCGCGGACGGAAGTTGAACTTCAGCGTGACGAACAGACGGCACAGCGGTTTGAGAAAATACCAGACGAAAAGATGCAGCCTTCGGCCCTTCATGACGCGCTCCCTCCTTTACCTAAAAATTCATTATAGTACAAGATGAGGCGGCTTGTAAACAGCAATCCGCAAATTGCGGCGGCGCGGAAAATGCTTTTTTCCCTTTTCATCCGGGCGGGAATATGATACAATAAATTGAATTACTATCGTATCGGAGAAAGGCACAGCTATGTTTCTGGATAAATTATTCGGCAGTCATTCCAGCCGCGAGCTGAAGAAGATAAATCCCATCATCGACCGCATCGAAGCGCTGGAGGAGCCGTACCGCGCGCTTACCGACGAGCAGCTGCGCGCCAAAACGGACGAATTCAAAGAGCGCCTTGCCGGGGGCGAAACGCTGGACGATCTTCTGCCGGAGGCGTTTGCCGCCGCGCGGGAGGCGGCCGACCGCGTGCTGGGGATGCGGCCGTTCCGCGTGCAGCTGATCGGCGGCGTCGTGCTGCATCAGGGGCGCATCGCCGAGATGAAGACCGGCGAGGGCAAGACGCTCGTCGCCGTTCTGCCGAGCTATCTCAACGCGCTGGAGGGAAAGGGCGTGCACGTCGTCACGGTCAACGACTATCTGGCGCGGCGCGACTCGGAGTGGATGGGAAAGGTGCACCGCTTCCTGGGCCTGTCCGTGGGGCTGATCGTCCACGGCCTGTCCCGCGAGGAGCGGCAGGCGGCCTATAACGCCGACATCACCTACGGAACGAACAACGAGATGGGCTTTGACTATCTGCGCGACAACATGGCCCTGTATAAAAAAGACATGGTCCAGCGCGGCCATCCCTTCGCCATCGTGGACGAGGTGGACTCCATCCTCATCGACGAGGCGCGCACGCCGCTGATCATTTCCGGCCGCGGGGACGAATCGACGGATCTGTACCGGCGCGCGGACGATTTTGTCCGCACGCTCCGCCGCGGCGTCGTCAAGGAGGTCGAGGAGAAGGAGGAGATCGAGCAGGCCGACGTGCAGGCCGATTACCTTGTGGACGAAAAGGCGCGCAGCGCCACGCTGACGGCCGGCGGCATCGAAAAGGCCGAGCGCTATTTCGGGCTGGAGAATTTGTCCGACCTGGAAAACACGACCCTGTCGCACCACATCAATCAGGCCATCAAGGCCCACGGCGTCATGCGCCGCGACATCGACTATGTCGTCAAGGACAACGAGGTCATCATCGTCGATGAGTTCACGGGCCGGCTCATGCTGGGACGGCGCTATTCCGAAGGGCTCCATCAGGCCATCGAGGCCAAGGAGGGCGTGGAGGTGCAGCGCGAAAACCGCACGCTTGCCACCATCACGTTCCAGAACTACTTCCGTCTTTACGATAAGCTGTCCGGCATGACCGGCACGGCCCTGACGGAAGAGGAAGAGTTCATGTCCATCTACCAGCTCGACATCGTCGAGATACCCACGAACAAGCCGGTCGCCCGCATCGACCGGCCGGACAGCGTTTACAAAAACGAAAACGGCAAAAACCGCGCGATCATCCGTCAGATCGCCGCCTGCCACGAAAAGGGGCAGCCCGTTCTGGTCGGCACGGTGTCCATCGAAAAGAGCGAATACCTCTCCAAGCTACTCCGGCGCGAGGGCATCGCCCATAACGTTCTCAACGCCAAGCACCACGAGAAGGAAGCGGAGATCGTGGCGCAGGCCGGCAAATTCGGCGCCGTCACCATCGCCACGAACATGGCCGGCCGCGGCACCGACATCACGCTCGGCGGCAACGCGGAATATCTGGCCATGCAGGATCTGAGCCGCGCGGGCTTTGCCGAGGAGATCATCGCCGAGGCCACCGGCTACGCGGAGACGGACGACGCGGAGATCCTGGCCGCGCGCGCGATGTTTGCCGAAAAGATGGCCGAGCACAAGCTCGTGACGTCGGCGGAGGCCGAAAAGGTGCGCGCCGCCGGCGGCCTGTTCATCCTTGGCACGGAGCGCCACGAGTCGCGCCGCATCGACAACCAGCTGCGCGGACGCTCCGGCCGTCAGGGCGACCCCGGCGAAAGCCGCTTCTTCATCGCCATGACCGACGATGTGATGCGCCTGTTCGGCTCGGAGCGCGTCATTGGCATGATGGAGGCCATGGGGCTGGACGAGGACACGCCCATCGACAACAAAATGCTCTCCAACGCCATCGAAACGGCCCAGAAGACCGTCGAGAGCCGCAACTTCCAGATGCGCAAGAATACGCTGGAATACGACGACGTGATGAACGTGCAGCGCAACATCATCTACGAGCAGCGCCGCAAGGTGCTCGACGGCGAGGATATCCGCGGCTACATCCATAACATGATCACCGAGGTCATCCGCAGCGGCGTTTCGGACGGTCTGGGCCACGCGGCGTATCCGGAAAGCATGGAGCAGCTGGAGCAGCTGCTGGAGCCGTTTTATAAAAGCTTCCTGCACCGGGGCGATCTGACGGCGGCGGAGAGCGACCTGCCGTCGCTGACGGCGGACGCGCTGTGCGAAAAGCTGCAGGCGCTGGCGGATAATCTATACGAGCGCCGCGAGCAGGCCTTCGGCCTTATGCCGGACGGCACGCCGGTCATGCGCGAGCTGGAGCGGGTCATCCTGCTGCAGGTCGTGGACGAATACTGGATGGATCACATCGACGCCATGGATGATC
The DNA here is from genome assembly GCA_934597255.1 of uncultured Oscillospiraceae bacterium. GTDB lineage: Bacteria > Bacillota > Clostridia > Oscillospirales > Oscillospiraceae > CAJOIG01. The sequence goes on along the minus strand of CAKTQV010000009.1, from coordinate 483 downwards.
TGCGTCAGGGCATCGGTCTGCGCGCCTACGGAAACGTCAAGCCCATCGACGCGTACAAGCAGGAGGGCTTCGACATGTTCGAGGCCATGATAAACGGCATCAAGGACGAAACGGTCCGCCGCGTCTTCGTCGTCCGCATCCGCAAGGAGCAGGCCATCGAGCGCAAAAGCACCGTCAAAGCCAATCTCAACGCCGTCGGCGGCGGCAGCGCTCCCGCCAAAAAGCAGCCCGTCAAACGCGCCAAAAAGCCCGGCCGCAACGACCCTTGCCCCTGCGGCAAGTGGAAAGCGGACGGCTCGCGGCCTTTGAAGTATAAAGAGTGCTGCGGCCGCGGCGAATGACCCCGGCGCGATCTTTTTCCGCCTGGCGTCGCCGCGTCGGCTCGCTGTATAGCTCATACAGCGTCGCCTCCTTGGCATAGCCAGACGAAAAAATCCCGGCGGCGCGGATGCGGTTCATCTGCGCGGAGCGATCGCCGGAAAT
>CAKTQV010000008.1 GCA_934597255.1 uncultured Oscillospiraceae bacterium | reverse complement strand
CGAAAAGAGATGCATCTGGGCCGATAGCGTCCCGGTGTTTTTCTTATCCGCGCGGCAAATCTATAAAACAGACACATTCCGCTGAAAAAAGCGCCTTTCGGGCAAAGCGGCGCTGCGGTAGAATAAGAGCATAAAAAGCGGCGGCGTTCAAAGCCGCCGGATAGCAAAGAAGGACTAAAGCATGGAAAAAAGACTGTATAAATCCAACAGCGATAAAATGATCGACGGCGTCTGCGCCGGCATTGCCGCGTATTTCGGCATCGACCCCACGATCGTGCGGCTGGCCTGGGCCGCGTTCGCCATCCTTGGCGGCAGCGGCGTGCTGGCGTACATCATCGCCATGATCGTCATCCCCCGCGAGCCGTTCTGCTGAAAGAGAGGAACAGGCGCATGAACGAACTGATCCGGATCGAGCACCTGTGCCGCCGCTTCGGCGAGGTGCAGGCCGTGGACGACCTGAGCTTCCATGTAAAGGAGGGTGAGCTGTTCGCCTTCCTCGGCGTCAACGGCGCGGGCAAGTCCACCACCATCAACATCCTCTGCGGCCAGCTGGCCAAGGACAGCGGCACCGTGACCGTCTGCGGCGCCGATCTGGACGCCGACGCCGGCCGCATCCGGCGCGCGCTCGGCGTGGTGTTTCAAAATTCCGTGCTGGATAAGGAGCTGTCCGTGCGGGACAATCTGCAAAGCCGCGCCGCGCTTTACGGCATTCACGGCCGGGCGTTTCAGGAGCGGCTGGCCGAGCTGGCCGCGCTGCTGGACTTTTCGGAGCTGCTGGTCCGTCCCGTCGGAAAGCTTTCCGGCGGCCAGCGCCGGCGCATCGACATCGCCCGCGCACTTTTGCACCGGCCCCGCATTCTGGTGCTCGACGAGCCGACCACGGGCCTCGATCCGCAGACGCGGAACCTGCTGTGGCAGGTGACGACGCGGCTGCGCCGGGAGGAAGGGCTCACGGTCTTCCTGACCACGCATTACATGGAGGAGGCCGCGGACGCGGACTACGTCGTCATCCTCGACCACGGAAAGATCGCCGCCGAGGGCACGCCGCTCACGCTGAAAAACACCTATACGGGCGACTACATCACGCTCTACGGCCAGAGCGAGGATTCCGTCCGAAGGCTGGGCGCGCCCTATGAGCGTATCCATGACGCCCTCCGGGTGTCCGTCCCGCATACGGCGGCGGCCACGGAGCTGATACGAAAGTATCCGGACGTGTTTCAGGATTACGAGATCACCAAGGGCAAAATGGACGACGTCTTCCTGGCTGTGACCGGGATGGAGCTGACGGGAGGTGCGGAAAAATGACCGGTCTCGGCGCGCTGATCCGGCGCAATGTAAAGCTGTATTTCAGGGATAAGGGGATGTTCTTCACCTCCCTCATCACGCCCGTGATCCTGCTGGTGCTGTACAGCACGTTCCTCGCCAGCGTCTACGAGGACAGCTTCCGCTCCGCGCTGGAGGCGGCGGGCGCTTCCGTTTCGGATAAGGTCCTGTGGGGCTGCGTGGGCGGCGAGCTCGTCTCCTCCCTGCTGGCGGTCAGCTGCGTGACCGTGGCCTTCTGCTCCAATCTTCGGATGGTGCAGGATAAGATCACCGGGGCGAGGAAGGATCTGACCATCACGCCGGTCCGCCCCGGCACGCTGGCGCTGAGCTACTATGCCGCCGCGCTTCTGTCCACGCTGCTGGTCAATTTCGCCGCACTGGCCGTCTGCCTGGCCTATCTGGCAAAGGTCGGCTGGTTCCTGACCTTCGGCGACGCCGCGGCGCTGGCGCTGGACGTAGTGCTGCTGGTGCTGTTCGGCACGGCGCTGTCCTCCTGCGTCATCTTCCCGCTGACCACGCAGGGACAGGCCAGCGCCGTGGGCACCATCGTCAGCGCGGGCTACGGCTTCATCTGCGGCGCATACATGCCCATCTCCAGCTTCTCCGACGGCCTGCAGAAGGTGCTCTCCTTCCTGCCCGGCACCTACGGCACGAGCCTGCTGCGCAATCACGCGCTGCGGGGCGTGTTCGCGGAGATGAGCGCGCTTGGCTTCCCGCCCGAGGTCGTGCAGGCCATCCGCGACAGCGTGGACTGCAATCTGTATTTCTTCGGAGAGAAGGTATCCTCCGGCGCCATGTACGCCGTCATGCTCGCGGCCACCGCCGCCGCCATCGGCCTGTACGCCGTGCTGAACCGGCTCAAAAAGCGCGGATAAAGGCCGGGCGCAAGCCGCCCGTCATAAGACGAAGCGCCCTGTCAGGCAGGGCGCTTCTCCTTTTCCCGATCCCGCGGCCGGCGGCGCGCCGCACGACCCGCGCCTTACAGCCCCGTATACATTCATTATGGCCGCGGCTGCACTCGGCAGCCGCGGCCATAATGCCATGACGCTGTATAAAAAAGAAACGCGGCCGTTCCCGACGCTCAAGCATCCGAAACGGCCGCGATTTTTTTGGTGACCTGGCGGGGATTCGAACCCCGGACACCCTGCTTAAAAGGCAGGTGCTCTGCCGGCTGAGCTACCAGGTCATATAAACGCTTATATGGCAGGGACGGCGGGATTCGAACCCACTATATCGGAGTCAAAGTCCGGTGTGTTACCGTTACACTACATCCCTGTGTGGTGCCGCCGTCACGGTGAATATAAAAAATGGGGTGGGAGATGGGACTCGAACCCACGACACCCGGAACCACAATCCGGTGCTCTAACCGACTGAGCTACACCCACCATATTTTTATTTTGGTACGCCAGAAGGGACTCGAACCCCCGGCCCACAGCTTAGAAGGCTGTTGCTCTATCCACCTGAGCTACTGGCGCATATATCCGGGGAAAAAGCCTGGCGTCAGACGCCGGCCGCCTTCCCTGTGCGCCGCCCGACCGTTTAAGGTGGAGCGGGCGATGGGAATCGAACCCACGTCCCCAGCTTGGAAGGCTGGTGCACTAGCCGTTGTGCTACGCCCGCAAGCTTGAAAAGGATAACACTTTCAAGCGCAATTGTCAATACAACTTTGACAACTTTACAAACTTTTTTCTCCCTCCGGCTCCTCCTGGAGCGCCGGTTCCTCTTTTTTCAGCACATGGATGATGTCGCCGTCGTTAAGGCTTTTCACGATGGCGCAGGTGATCGGCAGCCCGAACAGGCCCACGCCGCCGAACAGCTTCGTTCCGACAAACATACTCATCAGCGTGACCAGCGGGTGCAGGCCCACGCTCCGGCCGACGATCTTCGGCTCGATGATCTGACGCACGACGATCACGATGATCCACAGCGCCAGCAGCCCCGCGCCCTTGGCATACGCGCCGCTCATGAGCGTGATGATCGCCCAGGGAGCCAGCACCATGCCGGCGCCGACGACCGGGAAGATATCGAACACGGCGATGGCCGCCGCGATCAGCACGGCGTTTTCCTGCCGCACGGCGAGCAGTCCGAGCAGGATCTCCGCAAAGGTGATGCCCATGATGATGACATAGCCCTTGCCGAAGCGCACCACGACGCTTTTGAGACTGTCTATCGTTTCGGTGATGATGCGTTTCGTCTTGTCCGGGATCTGTCGCAGCACGAACGCCGTCATGCGCGGGAAATCCATCGTCATGAACACGGTCGAGATCACACAGATCACCGCCGACAGAAGCCGCGACGGCAGCTTGGTCACCCAACCGGAAATAACGGTCACGGCCTTGACGGAAAACTGCGCGACCGCGGAGGAAATGGACGAGACGATGTTGGCGAAGGAATCGTCCACCATGGAATAGATGTTGGGACTGACCCGCTGCGCCAGCTCCTCGACCTTCTCCAGCCCGTTTTCCAGCGCCGGCTCGATGGTGTCGGTGTACAGCGAGGGGATCGTGGCCACCGCGTCGGACGCGGAGGAAATAATCTTCACGGTAATCGCCGTCACGATGCCGCCGACGATCAGGAAAAACAGGATCAGACAGATCACGGCGGACAGGTTGTAGCGCATACGCCATTTCTCCGTCATCAGCCGGATGGCCGGCCGCAGGATCCAGGAGAAAATGAACGCCAGGAAGAACGGCCAGATCAGCCCGATGAGGTACTTGAAGACCATGTAAACGAGCGCGGCGATCAAAGCCCAATATATAATGTTGACGATAACGCGCTTTCGCTTGTTGGTTTCTGCCAAAGGCAACGCCCCCTTTTTGTGGGATTGAGTGGAAAGCTCTGCAATTGTCTGTTATAAGAATACCATTGTAGTGGATGGCTGTCAAACAAATAATTTTGCTTGCGTTCCGCCATATTCTTAACATATAATTGAAGGGAAAAAAGGAGGAGCGCCCATGGATAAACGTGAATTTTCCAAAGTTCTCGTCGCAAACCGCGGCGAAATCGCCATCCGCATATTCCGCGCCTGCAACGATCTCGGCCTGCACACGGTCGCCATCTATTCCAAGGAAGACACCATGAGCCTGTTCCGCACCCGTGCGGACGAGGCCTATCTCATCGGAGAAAACGACACGCCGCTCGGCGTGTATCTGGACATCCCCGCGATCATCGATCTGGCCAAGCGCCGCGGCGTGGACGCCATCCACCCCGGCTACGGCTTCCTGTCGGAAAACGCCGATTTTGCCCGCGCCTGCGAGGCCGCGGGGATCAAATTTATCGGCCCTCCCTCGGATATCCTCGACAAGATGGGCGATAAGCTCTCAGCCAAGCAGATGGCCATTGCCTGCGGCGTTCCCATCATCCCCGGCTCCACCGAGCCGCTCAGGGACGGCCAGGAGGCGCTGGAGAAGGCAAAGGAATACGGCTTCCCCATTATCCTCAAGGCTGCCGCCGGCGGCGGCGGACGCGGTATGCGCCGCTGCGACCGCGAGGACGAGGTCGTCGCCGCCTTCGATCTGGTCCGCTCCGAGGCGGAAAAGGCCTTCGGCTGCGGCGACATCTTCATTGAAAAATACCTTGTCGAGCCCAAGCACATCGAGGTGCAGGTGCTGGCGGACGAATACGGCAACTGCTACCATCTCGGCGAGCGCGACTGCTCGCTGCAGCGGCGGTATCAGAAAGTCGTGGAGTTCGCGCCGGCCTGGTCCGTGCCGGAGGAGCTGCGCGAAAAGATCCGCGCCGACGCCGTCAAGATCGCCAAATACGTCAAGTACGTCAACGCCGGCACGCTGGAATTCCTCGTGGACAAGAGCGGCCAGTACTACTTCATCGAGATGAACCCACGCATCCAGGTCGAGCACACCGTCACCGAGTGGGTCACGGGCGTCGACCTTGTGCGCGCGCAGATCCTCGTGGCGGAGGGCTATCCCCTGTCCTGCCCGGACATCGGCCTGTCCCGTCAGGAGGACGTCCATGTCAACGGCTACTCCATCCAGTGCCGCGTGACGACGGAGGACCCCAAAAACAACTTCGCGCCCGACACCGGCCGCATCACCTCCTATCGCTCCGGCGGCGGCTTCGGCGTGCGTCTCGACGGCGGCAACGCCGCCACGGGTACCGTCATCTCCCCGTATTACGACAGCCTCATGGTCAAGGTCACCTGCTGGGACAACACCTTCGCCGGCGTGTGCCGCAAGGCCGCGCGCGCCATCAACGAGATCCATATCCGCGGCGTCAAGACGAACATCCCCTTCCTGACGAACATTCTGGCCAACGAGACCTTCCGCGCCGGCGGCTGCCACACCAAGTTCATCGACGAAACGCCCTCCCTGTTCGAGTTTGACGCCACCGGCGGCGACCGCGCCACCCGTGTTCTGAAATACATCGCCAACATCCAGGTCGCCAACCCCGACGCCGAGCGCAAGCAGTACGACACGCCGCGCTTCCCGCAGGCGCACGGCGAGCCGAAGCCGGGCCTGAAGCAGCTGCTCGACAGCAAGGGCCCCAAGGCCGTGCGCGACTGGGTCCTCAAGGAGAAGAAGCTTCTCGTCACGGACACCACCATGCGCGACGCGCACCAGAGCCTGCTGTCCACCCGCATGCGCACCCGCGACATGGTCAAGGGCGCCGACGGCACGGCCGAGATTCTGGCCGACTGCTTCTCGCTGGAGATGTGGGGCGGCGCGACGTTCGACACGGCCTACCGCTTCCTGCATGAAAGTCCGTGGGAGCGTCTGGAGATGCTGCGCGAAAAGATCCCCAACATCCCGTTCCAGATGCTGCTGCGCGGCTCGAATCTCGTCGGCTACGCCTCCTATCCCGACAATCTCGTGCGCCGCTTTGTCGCCGAGTCCGCCCGCGAGGGCATCGACGTGTTCCGCGTGTTCGACAGTCTCAACTGGCTGCCCTCCATGCAGACGGCCATGGACGAGGTGCTCAACCAGAACAAGCTCCTTGAGGCCACCATGTGCTACACGGGCGACATTCTCGACCCCACGCGCGAGAAGTATTCGCTGGATTACTACGTCAAATTCGCCAAGGAGCTTGAAAAATTCGGCGCGCACACCCTGTGCATCAAGGACATGTCGGGTCTGCTCAAGCCCTACGCGGCCAAGCGCCTGATCGAAGTGCTCAAGCAGGAGATCGGCATCCCCATCCACCTGCACACCCACAACACCACCGGCAACCAGATCGCCACGCTGCTCATGGCGGCGGAGGCCGGCGTGGACATCGTGGATACGGCCATCCAGCCGCTGTCGAGCCTGACGAGCCAGCCGTCCATGAACGCACTGGTCGAGGCGCTGCAGGGTCAGGAGCGCGACACGGGCTTTGACCCGGTACGCCTGCAGGAGCTGGCCGACTACTGGTCGGACGTGCGCCTGCGCTACGCCAGCTTCGACAAGGGCCTTACCGGCCCCGTCACGGATATCTACCGCTACGAGATCCCCGGCGGTCAGTATACCAACCTCCAGCCTCAGGTGGAGTCGCTCGGCCTCGGCCACCGCTTCACGGAGGTCAAGGAGATGTACAAGAAGGTCAACGACATGCTCGGCGACATCATCAAGGTCACGCCCTCGAGCAAAATGGTCGGCGACCTCGCCATCTTCATGGTGCAAAACGGGCTCACGCCCGAAAACATCCGCGAAAAGGGCGCCTCTTTGGCCTATCCCGACAGCGTCGTCAGCTTCTGCAAGGGCATGATGGGCCAGCCCGTCGGCGGCATCCCCACCTGGCTGCAGGACATCGTTCTCAAGGGCGAGAAGCCCATCGAATGCCGTCCCGGCGAGCTGCTTGAGCCGGTGGACTGGGCCGAGATCAAAAAAAAGGTCATGGAGTTCTACCCCGAGATCGACGACGACAAGAAAAACCGCCCCGCCGGCGCGGACGAGGACGAGAACTGGACCGTTCTGCTCTCGTACGCCATGTATCCGAAGGTATACGAGGAATACATCCGCCACCGCAAGGAATACGGCTACATCATGCGCATGGGCAGCCACGTTTTCTTCAACGGCATGGCCGTCGGCGAGGTCAACAAGATCAACATCGAGGACGGCAAGACCCTCGTCATCAAGTACAACGGTCTCGGCGATCTCAACGAGGACGGCACGCGCAATGTGATCTTTGAGCTCAACGGTATGCGCCGCGAGGTCTCCGTCATCGACCCGCAGGCCAAGGATACCGCCGCCAAGGTGCCCATGGCCGATCCGGCCGACGACCGGCAGGTCGGCGCCTCCATCCCGGGCATGGTCTCGCGCGTGGACGTTCAGGTCGGCGACGAGGTCGAGGCCAACCAGACGCTCGCCGTCATCGAGGCGATGAAGATGGAAACGAGCATCGTTTCCAAGTGCGCCGGCGTCGTCGATCAGGTGCTCATCAAGAAGGGCGACAACGTCAAGGCCGGCGAGTTGCTCATCACGCTGAAGGTCTGAGCGGACGCAGCGGCGAAAGGGACGCATGACTATGCCTTACGAATCCTATACGCCGCCGGAGGGGTACTCGTTCGAGTACCTCTCCGAGTGCGCGTCGACCAACGACGAGGCGCTCCGGCGCGGCCCCGGCTCCATCGTGGCCGCCGGCCGGCAGAGCGCCGGCCGCGGCCGCATGGGCCGCAGCTTTTCCTCCGAGCCGGGCGGCCTGTATCTGTCCGTGTGCGCCGCGCTTCCCTGCCCGGCGGCCGAGGCGCCCGCCCTGGCGGCGCTGGCGGCGCTGGCCGCCTGCGAGGCGGTCGGCCCAAAGGCGCAGATCAAATGGCCCAACGACATTCTGCTCGACGGGCGGAAGGTCTGCGGCATCCTGTGCGAAATGAAGGAGAACTGCCTGATCTTCGGCTTCGGCGTGAACGTGGAAAACGAGCTTCCCGCGGAGCTGACGCAGGCTGGCCGCGTCAACACCGCGCGCGGGGAGCTGCTCGAGCGGATCACGCGCCGGCTGGCGGACATCCTGTCCGGCTATCCCGAAAACCGCGAGGCGCTGCTTGAGCTGTACGCCCGCCGCTGCTGCACGCTCGGCCGCATGGTGGACGTGACCTACCGCGGGATGCCGCTGTACGGCTTCGCCTTCGCCGTGGACAAGCACGGCGGCCTGATGGTCATGACGCAGGAAAACCGCACCGTCGTCACCGTTTATTCCGGCGAGGCAACCTTTTCCTCCTGACCCTCCACCGCCTGCACGAGCTGTTCCCACAGCTCCACGATACGGAATTTCAGAACATAGCCCTCGTCCGAACGCGTGACGAGGGCTTTTTCTTCCTCGCTCAGCGAAGCGAACGTCTCCTGCGACTGGCGCACGAGCGCCTCCGTACACAGCGGCGGATACAGAACGCACCACCAGTTGTGCCCCTGCCCTTCCCCCATGACCACGCGCAGCGCGAGATAATCCCCCGCCGGCAGCGAAAAATCCGTATAATCCCGCGTCGGGAAGCGCTCCTCCGTCAGACTGACGCGCAGATCGCCCAGCGCCTCGATGCGCGGCAGAAGGCCCTCCAGTATCTCAACGGCCTCCCCGCGGCTCTCCGCGCCCTCCAGCGCCGGCGTAAGTATGTCCAGTATCTCGTCGCGCAGGCGCAGCTTGGCCGCCTGATCGTCCGGCCGGTCGGAGTTTGCCACGATGTGCAGCCGCACCAGCCCGTCGGACAGCGCTCTCTGCGTTCTCTGGGCCCAAAGGCCCGTGCAGAAGCATACGCACAGCGCCATCACACCCGCCAGCTCCCAACTTTTCCAGCTTCTTATCCCTTTCTTCATAAAAAACATCACCGCCGGAATTATCGGCGGTGACGCTTGCTTTTATACCGTTTTGACGCCGTTTCCGCGCGGACGCCTCAAAGCCCGATCCGGCCGGACGGCCTGGTCAGCCAGCATTCGGCGTACCGCCGGCCCAGCTCCTCGCGGCAGCGCTGCGCCGCCGTCTCGGAATCGAACAGCCCGAAAACCGCGCTGCCCGTTCCGGTCATGGCCGCGCCCAGCGCGCCGCCGGACAAAAGCTCCGACTTGATCGCAAACACCTCCGCCCACTGGCGCGGCAGAACGTCCTCGAACACATTATACAGCCTGCGGCTGACGCCGGCGAGATCGCCGGACTCCAGCGCCGCGCACAGTCCCGCCGCATCCGGCCGCATACGGCTGCGGCGCGCGTCGATGCGGGCGAACAGCTGCGGCGTGGAGATGGCAAAGGAGGGCTTTGCGATCACGATGGCGCAGTCCGGCAGCGGCGGCAGCGCCGTCAGCCTCTCGCCGCGCCCTTCGGCAAGCTGCGTTCCGCCGGCCACGCAGAAGGGCACGTCGCTTCCCAGCTTTTCCGCCATGGCGCAAAGCTCCGCCTCGCTTTTCCGCGCGCCCGTCAGCCGGTTGAGCGCTCGCAGCACCGCCGCGGCGTCCGACGAGCCGCCGCCCATCCCGGCGCATACCGGGCTCCGCTTCGTCACGCGGATGCGCGCGCCGAGCCCCGTCCCCTCCAGAAAGAGGACGGCCGCCTTCATGGCCAGATTCCGGCCGTCCGCCGGCAGATACGGCTGCCCCGGCGCGATGGAGAAGCTCCCGTCCGTCAGCGCGACGTCGATATCGTCGCCGAATTCGACCGACTGCATCACCATGCGCATATCGTGGTAGCCGTCGCCCGTCCGGCCCAGCACATCCAGCGACAGATTCAGCTTCGCATACGCCCGCTCACGCATCGAACAGCATCCCCATCAGCGCCGTTCCGTTTTCCACGAACACGCCCGTGGCAAGGCCGTTTTTCTCCGTGTAATCCAGACCGCTCCCGTCCGTGCGCCGGCTGTCGTACAGCAGGAAGGGGACGGGGTCGCCGTCGTGGGCGCGGTTGGACGTGAGCGTTTTGTGATCGGACAGCATCAGGATGCGGTACGGCTCGCCGCAGTGGTCGAGCCAGTCGAGAATGGGCGCAAGCTCCCGGCTGGAGAGCCAGGAGATGGACTGTATCTTCCCGTCCGTGTCGCCGTTGTGGGTACACTCGTCCGGCGCCTCGATGTGCAGGCAGGCAAACTCGCAGCGCGAGAGGATCTCGATCGTCTTTTCCGCCTTGCCCTCCCAGTTCGTGTCGATCTCGCCGGTCGCGCCGGGAACAGAGGGCGCCCGCAGCCCGGACAGCCGCGCGATCCCCTGCACCAGCGGCACCGCCGAAACGACCTCGCCGCTGTGGCCGTATTTCGCCGCGAAGTCCGGAAGGATGGCCGCCGTGCCCTCCGCCCAGAACCACACGCCGTTGGCCGGCATCTTTCCCTCCGCGCGCCGCCGCTCGTTGATGGGATGATGGTCGAGAAAGCGCGTGGCCGCCTCCTGCATCTCGCGCAGCGCGGCGGCGTCGGCGCAGCCGCCGGGCAGCAGAGGGCCGATGACCTCCCCGAGATGGTCGTGCGGCGGGATGAGACGAAGGCCGCCGATGTCGGCGCCGGACTGCACCATGAAATGGCGGAACGAGCCGCCGGGATAGATCGCGCAGCCGTATTTCTTCGCCAGCGCGCCGAACTCCGCGCTGTCCCACAGCGCGCGCACCAGCGCGTCGGAATCCTCCGCCCCGATGGAGCCGGCCGAGTGGGACAGGATGCGCCTTTCCTCGTAGGGCTCGTCCCCGTCGCTGAGCGTGACCATATTGCAGCGGCAGGCCATGTCGCCGTCCCGCAGCCCGATGCCCTGCGCCGCCGCCTCCAGCGGACCGCGCCCGTGGTAATACACGAGCGGATCGGCGCCGAAAATGGACAGGATCGCCGTCGCGCTGCCCGGCTCAAACTCCTTCGGACAGTTGACGACGCTGCCGAGAACGCCCCCGCGGGACAGCTTGTCGATCAGGGGCTTGTCCGCCAGCTCCAGCGGCGTCTTCCCTCCGCGCTCCGGGATGGGATTGTCCGCCATGCCGTCGCCTATAAAAAGTAAATACTTCATATTTTAACACCTGCTTTCCATACTCCCCAGTATACGTCAAAACCGCCCGGCGCGCAATCGTTTCTTCCGCGCAGCCGTCCGGCAAAAAAAGCTTCACAAGGATACCTCTCCGGTGGTATAATTTTGGCGCGGACGCGCCGGGCCGCCCGGCGCCATGCACCGACAATCCGACAGGAGGTCTTCCCATGGAGGACAAGGAAATACTGCACGCCATCGTCCGGGCCGATCACGACGCGCGCGAGCGAGTGGCGGCCGCCGAACGGAGGGAGAAGCTGCTGGCCGGCAGCCGCGACGGCATCTTTGCCGCGGCTGAACAGAAGGCGATGGCCGCGGCCCGGCAGGAGACCGAGGCGCTGCGCGCCGGGGAGCAGGAATCGACCGCCGCCCGGATCGCCGCGCTCGACCGCCGGCTGGACGAGGCGCTCGCCGCGCTTGACCGGCAGTATGAGGAAAAGAAGCAGGACTGCATCGAACGCATCTTCCGGGAAGCGGTGGGGCTTTCATGAGCCGCGCCGCCGCATACAGCGCCGTGACGGCCAAGGCGCGCGCCATGTACGCCCGCCGGCTGACGGACGAGGACTGGACGCAGCTGGAAGCGCTCGACAGCGTCCGGCGCATCGGCGAACGTCTGCGGCAGAGCGGCGCATGGTCCGCGGCCGCCGCGACGGACGACGCGCAGGAGCTGTGCGCCTCTCTTTCCGATGAGCTGCACGACCGCTACCGGCGGCTGTGCCTGTACCTGCGGCACGAGAGAGACCGGCAGTACATGGCTTTTTTTCTCCGCCGCAAGCCCCATGCGCTCAGCTATCCAAACGAAGCGTACGACGAGCTGAGCGCCTGCATCGAGAAAAGCTACCGCGGCCTGTCCCGGCTGGCGCTGAAAAAGCTGCTCGGCGCGGAGGCCGACATGCTCAACGTCGTTTATCTGCTCCGGCTGCGGCGCTTTCCGGCCTCGCTTCCGCAGGCCCGGGAGCGTCTGATCCCGGTGCGAATGGAGCTGAAGGGCGCCTTTATCGACGCGCTGATCGCCGCCCCGGACGACAAGGCGGCGGCGCAGCTTCTGCGCGGCACGCCGTGGGAGGCGCTGTGCGATGCGGCGCCGGAGGCGCTTGACGACGCGTACGAGCGCTATATGGAGCGCCTGTGCCGCCGGCTCGTGACCGGGGGCGAGTGCTCGGCGGCCGTTCCGATGGCCTATATGATGCTTTCGGAGCTGGCGCGGCTGCGCCTGACGCGGCTGATACAGAGAACCGAACAACGATCAAGGCAGGTGATATGATGGCCAGAAACACAATGACGGCGCTCACCGTCTCCGGCCCGGCCGACCGGCTGGACGAGGCCGTCGAACGATTTTTCATGGGCCGCGACATCCATCCGGAGGACGCCGTGCGTTTCCTGTCCGGCCTTCGCGCGCTTACGCGCCCGGAGGGGGACGATCCCGGCGCGGCCGCGCTGGCCCAGGCCGACAAGCTGCTGGAGGAGCTGGGGCTGACGGCGGGCTACACGCCCTTTGAAGACCGCGGCTACACCGTGCGCGGCTGCCAGGCCTATCTCGACACGCTCGCACAAACGCTCAGCGCTCAGCAGAACGAGCGCGCGGCGCTCGTCAGGCAGCGCGCGGACGATGCCGCCGCCGTGGAAATGCTCACGCATTTCGCCTCCGTTTCCGAGTCCATGTCCGAGCTGGCCGCGCTGCGCTACGTTCACTGCCGCTTCGGCCGCATCCACCCGGAAAACTGGGAGGCATGCCGGACCGAGGCGCAGGCGCTCGACGGCTTTCTCGTGATCGAGACCGACCGGAGCGAGGAATGGGTATGGTTTCTGATGCTCTCCACGCGGGAGCAGGCGGAACGGACCGACGCGCTTCTCTCACGCGGCGGCTTCGAGCGCATCCTGCCCTCCGCCGTCCCGCTGGGCGACCGGACGGCGGCGCAGGCTCTCGAGGAGCTTCAGGCCGCGCTACGCAGGGCCGACGGTGAGCTCGCCGCGCTGGACACGGCGCGCGCCGCGCTGATCGAGGCCAGCCGGGACGAGCTTCTCAGCCGCCGGGATTATCTGAAATTCAAAAGCGCCTGCCACAGCGCGCGGCGCTTCGCAGGGCTGGCAAAGGGCCGGTTTTATCTGGTCGGCTGGGTGGACAGCGACAGGGCCGACGCCTTTTCGGCGGAGGTGGAGGCCGAGCCCGGCTTCCGCTGCGTCCGCAGCGCCGCCGGAAGCGAGCCGGAGCACCCCGCCCCGGTGCGGCTGAAAAAGCGCCGCCTTGCCGGCGTGTTCGACCCGATCCTGAAGATGTACGGCCTTCCCGCCGACGGCGAGGGCGACCCGCGGCTGTTCCTTGCCATCAGCTACACGCTGTTTTTCGGCATCATGTTCGGCGACGTCGGCCAGGGCGCCTGTCTGGCCGCTCTGGGCTGGCTCCTGTGGAAAAAGACCGGCGGCGGCATCTGGCGCATTTTCTCCGTCTGCGGCGTCAGCTCCGTGATCTTCGGACTGATCTACGGAAGCTGCTTCGGCATGGAGGAGCTGTTCCCCTGGGGCGGCTTCCATGTTCTTGAGGGAAACAACCTGATGACGACACTGCTGCTGGCCGTGGGACTGGGAGCCGTCGTGATCGTGTGCTGCATGCTTCTGAACATAGCGAACGCGCTGCGCCGCCGGGATTATCAGGCGGGACTGTTCGGGCCGAACGGCCTGTGCGGCATGATCTTTTATGTGTCGGTGCTCGCGCTCGTCGTGAGCCTTTACAGCGGCCTGTTCGCCTTTCCGAAGCTGTGCGTATGGCTGTGCATCGTGCTGCCGCTGATCCTGATCTGGTTCGGGGAGCTTCTGGGAAAGATGCTCGCCGGCGACCGGAGCTGGAAGAAGGAAAAGCTCGGCGACGTGCTGATGATGGGCTTTTTCGACATCTTTGAGTCCATCCTGAGCTACCTGTCGAACACGATGAGCTTTCTGCGCGTGGGCGCGTTCGCCATCTCCCACGCCGGGATGATGATGGTCGTCTACCTCATCGCCGACGTGTGCAGGGGGGCGGCGGGAAACCTTCTCGTCGTCATCATCGGAAACGCCTTCGTCGCCGTTCTGGAAGCGGGCCTTGCCTCCATCCAGATCATCCGGCTTCAGTTTTATGAAATGTTCGGCCGCTACTACTCGGGCCGCGGCCGCGCGTTCCACAGTCTCTCCGTCGATTACAACTAATACATAAACCGCTTTATTGGGAGGAAAAAATCATGATCTTTCTGTACGCCTTTCTGATCCTGCTCGCCATCGCCGCGCCCCTGTACGTCATCTACCGCCGCGTCCGCTCCGGCCATCGCAGCCGCCGGCCGCTCGTGGTCAATCTCTGCGCCTTCTTCGGGCTGATCCTGATCGGCGGGGTCGTGTGCCTGAGCCAGTCCGCCGCGGCGGCGCAGGCGGCTTCCGCCGCCGGGGACAGCCTCATCCACACGGACGCCTTCGCCACGGCCATGGGCTATCTGTCCGCCGCCATCTCGGTCGTCGGCAGCGGCATCGCCGGCGCGATGGCCGTCACGGCCTCCGCCTCCGCCGCCATCGGCGCGATCAGCGAAAACGAGGGCGTGTTCGGCAAGTGCCTGATCTTCGTCGGTCTGGCCGAGGGTCTGGCGCTGTACGGGCTGCTGATCGGCTTTATGATCATCAGCAAGCTGTGAAATATTATCTCATCAGCGAGGACGCACGCGCGCTGACCGGCCTGCGGCTGGCCGGCGTGGAGGGCGAGCTCGTCGCGTCGGCCGCGCAGGCGGAGGCCGCCGTGCGCCGCGCCGCGCAGAACACCGACGTCGCCGTGATCCTCATCACACCGAAGGCCGCGGCCTGGATCCCGGCCTCGGTCGAGCGGCTGAAGATCGCCGGCGAGCGTCCTCTTCTGGCCGTCATCCCCGCCTCCGGCGGCGCGGGGCTCGGCCCGGACGACATTCTTGGCATGATACGCCAGGCCATAGGAGTAAAGCTATGACAGACGAACGGAAAGTCTTTCTTGACGCCATCGAAGCGGAGGCCGGCGCGGAGATCGCCGCCATCGAAGCCAGGATCGACGGCGAGACCGCCGCGCTCGAGGCGCAGGCGGTCAAAAAAGCCGAATCCGACGCCGCGCTCTGGAAACGGGGCGAGACCGAACGCATCCGCGGCGCCGCCGCCCGCCAGACCGCCGCGCGGCAGACCGCCGACCGGCGCGCCCGGCTGGCCCGGCGCGAGCAGTACGCGGAGGAAGTGTTCCGCGCCGTGCGCGAAAAGATCGCGGACTACACGCGCTCGGACGCCTATCCCGCGCAGCTTTCGGCGCTGCTGGCCCGCGCGCGCGGCGCGCTCGGCGAGGGCGAGAGCGTGATATGGCTGCGGAAGGAGGACATGGCGCTCGGCGGGGCGCTTGTGCGCGAATGCCCCGGCGCGCAGCTTCGGGAGGGCGACTTCGCTCTCGGCGGGCTCTGCCTTTCCGTGGGCGCGCGGCGCGCCGATCTGAGCTTTGACACCGCGCTGGAATCGCTGCGCGGGCGCTTTCCCGAGATCATCGGTATGGAGATCGAGCCATGAGTGAAAACTGTGTCATCAAGGGCGTCAACGGCCCGGTCGTCCGCGTGACCGGCGGCCGCAGCCTGCAGAAAATGAGTCTGGTCTACGTCGGTGAGCTGGGGCTTGCCGGCGAGGTCGTTTCCGTCGACGGCGACGAGGCCGTCGTTCAGATATACGAGGATTCCGAGGGCCTGGCCGCCGGGCAGAAGGTGGAGGCCACAGGCCGCCCGCTCTCCGTGCTGCTCGGCCCCGGCATGATCGGCAGCACCTACGACGGCATCGCCCGTCCGCTGGCCGCCATCGAGACGATGGCCGGCCCGTTCATCACGCGCGGCATCCGGCTCGACGCGGTCGATGAAACGAGACAGTGGGATGTGACCGTGGACATCCGGGAGGGCGACCGCCTGACGCCCGGACAGATCATCGCCCGCTGCATGGAATCGGAGGCCGTGGAGCATCGGAGCATGGTGCCGCCGGGCCTGCCGGGCCGGGCGGTGGACGTCCGCCCCTCCGGCCGCTTTGCCGCCGGGGAGCCGATCTGCCAGCTGGAGGATGAGCGCGGGCGGCGCACGCCGCTGACGCTGTGCCAGCGCTGGCCGGTCCGCCGGCCGCGTCCGGCGGCGCAGCGCCTTGCCATCACCCAGCCCCTGTTCACGGGCCAGCGCGTGCTCGACACGCTCTTCCCCGTCGGGAAGGGCGGCTGCGCGGCCATCCCCGGTCCCTTCGGCGCTGGAAAGACCATGGTTCAGCACCAGCTCGCCAAATGGTGCGACGCGGACATCATCGTCTATCTCGGCTGCGGCGAGCGCGGCAACGAGATGACGCAGGTGCTCGACGAGTTCGCCGAGCTGCGCGACCCGAAAAACGGACGTCTGCTCATGGAGCGCACGATCCTCATCGCCAACACCTCCAACATGCCCGTGGCGGCGCGCGAGGCGTCCATCTACACCGGCATGACCATCGCGGAATACTATCGCGACATGGGCTATCACGTCGCGCTCATGGCCGACTCCACCTCCCGCTGGGCGGAGGCGCTGCGCGAGATCTCCGGCCGTCTGGAGGAAATGCCGGCCGAGGAGAGCTTCCCGGCCTATCTTCCCAGCCGCCTCGCCGGCTTTTACGAGCGAGCCGGCTATATGAAAACGCTCGGCGGCGCGGACGGCAGCGTCACGGTCATCGGCGCGGTCAGCCCGCAGGGCGGCGATTTTTCCGAGCCGGTCACACAGAACACGAAGCGCTTCGTGCGCGCCTTCTGGGGCCTTGACCGCTCGCTGGCCTACGCGCGCCATTTCCCCGCCATCAACTGGACGACGTCCTACTCCGAATACTTTTCCTCGTGCGAGGACTGGTATGAGAAAAACTTCGGCAAGGGCTTCACGGCCCTGCGCGCGCGGATGCTGAACACACTGGCGGAGGAGGCGAAGCTTCAGGAGATCGTCAAGCTCATCGGCGCGGACGTCCTGCCCGACGACCAGAAGCTCACGATCGCCGTCGCCCGCGTCATCCGCGAGGGCTTCCTTCAGCAGAACGCCTTCCATAAAACCGACACCTACATGACCGCCGCCAACCAGATGGCCATGCTGCGCGTCATCGCCCATCTGGACGACGGGACCCGCGCGCTCGTCTCGCGCGCCATCCCGCTTTCGCAGCTGGAGGCCACGGGCATCTTCTCCGCGCTCGGCCGCATGAAGTTCGCGCTCGGCGAGGGTGGGACCGAGGAAGAGTTCCTCCGCCTCGTGGACGACGCCGTCGCCAAAGTCAAGGAGGCAAACGAATGAAGCTTGAATATGCGGGGCTTTCCGAAATAAACGGCTCCCTCGTGGCGCTGGACGGCGTGCGCGGCGCGCGCTACGACGAAATGGCGGAGCTGTATCTGGCCGACGGCACGCGGCGCACCGGCCGCGTCATCGCCATCGACGGCGAAAAGGCCGTTCTGGAGGTGTTTGAGGGAACGGACGGCGTGGCCATGGACAGCGTCCACACCAACTTCACGGGCGAACCGATGAAGCTGCGGCTGTCGCGCGAGCTGCTCGGCCGCGTATTCGACGGCGCGGGCCGCCCCGCCGACGGGCTGGGCGAGATATACCCCAGCGCCGAGCGCGACGTCAACGGCAGCGCCATCAACCCCGTCTCGCGCCAGTACCCACGCGACTACATACTCACGGGCATCTCCGCCATTGACGCCATGATGACGCTCATCCGCGGCCAGAAGCTCCCCATTTTCTCCGGCGACGGCATGAAGCACAACGAGCTTGCCGCCCAGATCGTGCGGCAGGCGCGCGTGGCCGACGGAGCCGGGGATTTTGCCATCGTTTTCTGCGCCATGGGCGTCAAAAACGACACGGCCCGCTTTTTCATGGACGATTTCAGCGCCACCGGCGCGCTCGGCCGCTGCGTCATGTTCCTCAACATGGCCTCCGATCCCATCATCGAGCGCATTCTGGCGCCGCGCTGCGCGCTGACGGCGGCGGAATACCTCGCGTTCGATCTGGGATATCATGTGCTCGTTGTGCTGACCGACATGACCAGCTACTGCGAGGCGCTGCGCGAGTTCTCCTCCTCCAAGGGCGAGATCCCCGGCCGCAAGGGCTACCCCAGCTATATGTACTCCGATCTCGCCTCCCTGTACGAGCGCGCCGGTATGATCCGCGGCCGCAAGGGCAGCGTGACGCAGGTGCCCATCCTCACCATGCCCTCCGACGATATCTCCCACCCCATCCCAGATCTGACCGGCTACATCACGGAGGGTCAGATCGTGCTCGGCCGGGAGCTTGCGCAGAAAAACATCTATCCGCCCATCTCCGTTCTGCCGAGTCTGTCGCGTCTGATGAAGGACGGCACGGGCGAGGGCTTCACGCGCGAGGATCACCAGGACCTGTCCAACCAGCTGTTCGCCTGCTATTCCGCCGTCATGGACGCGCGCAGCCTCGCCTCCGTTATCGGCGAGGAGGAGCTGTCCCCCGTCGACCGGATGTACATGGCCTTCGGCGAGCGCTTTGAAAAGGAATTCATCTGCCAGCCCGAGCGCAGCGCGCGCAGTCTCGCGCAGACGCTCGATCTGGGATGGCAGCTTCTGTCCATGCTTCCGCGCTCCGAGCTCAGCCGTGTGCCGGACGCGGTGCTGGACAAGTATTATAAGGGCTGACCGCCATGCAGACAAGCGCACCGACAAAAGGAAATCTGATGGCCGCCAAGCGCTCGCGCACGCTGGCCGAGACCGGCTGGGAGCTGATGGACCGCAAGCGCAGCATTCTCATCCGCGAGCTCATGGGCCGCGTGGACGAGGCGCGCGAACTGCAAAGCCGGATCGGCGGCGCCTTTGCCGAGGCCTACGACGCCCTGCGCGCCGCGGAGCTTTCCAGCGGCGACTGTGCGGAGCTGGCGGCAGCCGTCGATGTGGACGAGAGCGTCCGCCTGCGCTTCCGCAGCGTGATGGGCGTGGAGATACCGGCGGTCACGGCGGAGAAAAAAACGCCGGACACGCTGCCCTACGACCTGGCCGATTCCTCCGCCGCACTGGACGAGGCCTACCGCCGGTTCACGGCGCTCAAGGAGCTGATCGCCCGGCTTTCGGAAACGGAGACCGCCGTATACCGGCTGGCCGTCGCCATCCGCAAGGCACAGAAGCGCGCCAACGCACTGGAGAATGTGGTCATCCCCGGCCTTGACCGGGACATCGCCCGCATCGCGGAAGTGCTGGAGGAGCGCGAGCGCGAGGAATTTGTCCGCATGAAGGTCATCAAGGCAAGAAAATAACGCGCCAACGCAGACCGGCCCGGAGGCTCAAGCCTCCGGGCCGGTTCGTTTTTTATGCTTCGGCACCGCCGCTCCTTGCCCGCGCCAGCAGCGCCTCCCGCTCGTTTTCGCATTCTCCGCGCAGCACGTCCAGCGCCAGCGCCCGAAGCGCCGCGCCGATCGCCGGCCCGGACAGCCCGAGCGCGCACAGATCGCCGCCGTTCACAGCCAGCTCCCGCATCGACCGGCACGGGCTCGTCCGCAGCGTCCGCTCCGCCGCCTCTGCCGGCCAGCCGTGCAGGCGCGCGATCTGCCCGGCTCGCTCCCCGCCGTATTCCAGCGCCAGCCGCCGCAGCGCCAGCTCGTCCGCCGGGGCGGGAGCCTCCAGCAGCTGCTCCACCTCGCGCCGCAGCGCCCGGTCGCAGCGCAGCGCGTCAAGGGCCTCTGCCCCGCAGCCGCGCAGCAGCAGCGCCAGCCGTATGCCAAGCTCCTCCGGCGCCTCCGGCCCGAAGGGCCGCGCCCCGGGGATCACCGTCTCCAGTACATCCGAAAACGCCGCCAGCACCGGCGCGGCGGCCGGGCCGGTCACGATGCCCTTCAGCTCCGCGAACACCCGCTCGGCCGCGATCCTTCGCAGCAGCCCGCGCTGGGCATGGATCGCCGCAGCCGTCTCCTCCTCCACAGAAAAGCCGAAGCGCGCGGCAAAGCGCAGCGCGCGCAGTATGCGCAGCGCGTCCTCCCCGAAGCGCTCCGACGGCACGCCCACGCAGCGGATGCGGTGCCGTTTGATGTCGCCCGCACCGTCAAAGGGGTCGATCAGTCCCGTACGCTCGTCCCACGCCATGGCGTTGATCGTGAAATCGCGGCGGGCCAGGTCCTCCCGCAGATCGCTCACAAAGCGCACCGCGTCCGGATGGCGGCGGTCGGAATAGCCCGTCTCGACCCGGTAGCTCGTCGCCTCGATCACTTCCACGCCGGACACGATGCCGAGCGTCCCATGCTTCAGTCCGGCCTCCACGGTCCGCGCGCCGGCAAATACCGCCTGCATCTGCTCCGGCCGCGCCGACGTGCACACGTCCCAGTCGTGCGGCGCGCATCCCATGAGCCCGTCCCGCACGCAGCCGCCCACGAGCCGCGCCTCAAAGCCCGCGGCGCGCAGCTTCTCCATCACCCAGCGCGCCGACGCCGGTATCTCCACAGCGGCCGCCTCCCTTCAAAGAACGAGCATTTTTTCTCATTTTATCCTTACATTTTTGCAAAAACTGTGCTATAATGACCATAGACTTGCCAGCCGGGGGACTTTCGCGCCCCAAAGGCGGCAGGTTTTTCATAAGGAGGTCGATTCAGATGCATTCAGTGGGCGAAGTGGTCGTTTACGGCGTACAGGGCGTTTGCCGTATCCATGAGCTGTGCCGCCGGAAATTTGACCGGGTGGAAAAGGAATACTTCCTGCTCCGGCCGATCTTCGACGAGCGCTCCGTCATATACGTCCCGACCGACAAGCCCGAGCTGGTCGGCCAGATGCGTCCCGTTCTGACAAAGGACGAAGTGGACGAGCTCATCGCCACGCTGTCCGGCAGCGCCTGCGAGTGGATCGACGACGACGACGACCGCAAGGACTTCTGCGCCGAGGTGATCCGCAGCGGCGACCGCGGCGCGCTGATGCGCCTGATCACGATGCTCTACAGCCGCAACGAAGCGCTCAAGGGCCAGAAAAAGCACTTCCACATCGCCGACGAGCGCAATCTCAAGCGCGCGGAAAAGCTTCTGCACGAGGAATTTGCCTACGTTCTCGGTCTGATGCCGGACGAGATCCCGGCCTACATCTCCGCCCGCCTTTGAATCCTTGACAGAAACAGCCTTCCCGGCCGGGAAGGCTGTTTTTTCATGCTTCATCCGCCTCCGCCGGCGGCCGCCTTTTCTCCGCCTGCCGGCACACGAACACCGACAGCTCATACAGCGCCAGCATGGGGATGGCCGTCATGACCTGGCTGACCACATCCGGCGGCGTGATGATCGCCGCAACGATGAAGATCAGCAGTATGGCGTATTTCCGCCCCTTCCTCAGCCATTCGGAGCGCACAAAGCCAAGCCGCCCGAGCAGATAGCTCAAAACCGGCATTTCAAATACGGCCCCGAACACCACCAGCATCCCCAGCACAAAGGTCATATAGCTGTCGAAGGATATCGACGCCGTGATGGCCTTGCTGGCGTTGAAGCTGTAGAAAAACTGGAGCGTCATGGGCAGCACCACCGCATAGCAGAACAGCGCGCCCAGCAGAAAAAAGCCGAAGCCCGCGATCAGCGCCGTGCGCGCGCTGCGCTGCTCCCCCGCCGTCAGCCCGGGCCGCACGAAGGCCCATACCTGCCACAGGATGACCGGCGAGGCAAAAACCAGCCCCAGCACGACCGACAGCTTCAGATAGGCCGTCACCAGCTCCGCCGGCGACAGATACACAAAGTGGAACTGCGCCGAGAGCCGAAGCATCAGATCGACAAAACGCTGGATGAAAATAAAGGCCAGAACCGAAAAGCCGAGCACCGCGGCCACTGACACGAGCAGCCGTCTGCGCAGCTCGCGCAGATGCCCGGCCACGGTCATCTCGCTCCCGTCCGCGGCCGCTTTGGGATCCTTTTCCGCGCTCACGCGCCCTTGTCGGCGTCGTCGCCGGCGTTGTCCGCCGTGGCCGAAGCCTTATTCTCCGCGGCCTCGTCCTCGTTCAGCCCCTTTTTGAAGCTGCCGATGGTCTTGCCGATGGACTCCCCCAGCTTCGGCAGCGCCTTCGGCCCGAAGATCAGCAGCGCGATGGCCAGAATGATAAGAAGCTCCCAGATCCCGACTTTCATACTCTTGTCCTCCCTTTTGCGTTATACATGGATCTCTTCGTTTTCCGTTTTGTCCGCCGTCTCCGCGGCGGCGTTCTCCGCCGCCGCCGCTTCCGGCGTGTTCTCCGGCTCTTTCGCCGGTTCCGCAGCCGCGTTCTCCGGCTCCTTTACCGGCTCCGTGACGGAACGCTCGATGTTCTTTCCGATGCTTGCCACGTCGCTCTGGATGGACTCGACGTCCTTTTTAATCTCCCTGAGCTCGTCCACATCCGCGATCTCGCCCGCCGTCTCGCTGACGTATTTTTTCACGGAGCGGACCGCCTTGCCCAGCGCCTTGCCCAGTTCCGGCAGCTTGTCCGGTCCGATGACGATGGCAGCAATAATCACAATGACGAGAAATTCGCCCCAGCCGATCCGTCCCATATCAGTTCCCTCCCGCGGCGCTTGCCGCACTTGCGGCGTCCGGCGTCTGCATGGGCGTCGCCGTCGGCGCCGCGGCGCTCGCCGCGCTCATGGCGTCCGGCGTGGGCACGGGCGTCGCTGTCGGCACCACCGCGCTCGCCGCGCTCGCGGCGTCCGGCGTGGGCACGGGCGTCGCCGTCGGCGCCGCCGCACTCGCCGCGCTCATGGCGTCCGGCGCGGGCGCGGGCGTCGCATACACGGCGGTCTCCGCCGTGGCCTCGCCGCTGGCCGGCGTCTGAGCGGCCGCCGCGGCCGTCTCCGCACCGGCTTCGGCGCTCGTTTCACCGCTCGTTTCCGCGCTCGCCGGTTCGGACGCCTGCGCCGCATCGGGATCGAAGCTCATGCAGGCGTTGATGGCCGCGAGAGCGCCGTTGGAGCTGGCGGTCGCGCCGGAGATGGCGTCAACGCCGCTTCCGTAGCTCTGCGGGCTGCTTTTGTACAAAAACTGCTGCCAATAGGCCGGCTCGCGCAGCTTCGCGCCGTAGCCCTCGGACTCCGTGAAATTCTCATCGCCGATCACAATGCCGACGCACACGCCGTCACGGAAGGCCATTTTCACCACGATCGGCCCGCGGCCGTAGCCTGTGGCCTGGACGATATAGCCCGTGTCCCCCCGCCACCAGCCGTCGATGCCGCCTGCGCTGCCCATAAAGCGAACCGTTTCGCCGGGCAGCAGAGCCGCAAGCTCCTCCGCCGTCAGCGGAAGCTCCTCGGCCGGCGCCGACGCATCGACCGGCAGCAGCGCCGTCATATAACTCAGCGCCGCATTCACGCCGCCGACGACCGCGCCCGACGAGATCGATGCGCCCGTGACAGAATCAATGTTTTCCTTCAATACGAGAAGGCCGCTCTTGCCGGCAAACTGATCCGTAAAGCCCGGCTCCTTCGTCTTGGCGCCAAGGCCGGAGGTCTCGGAGAAGCTCGCCCCGCCCACGCCGACCGCCGTGATCGCGCCGGACATATCCATGCCCACCGTGACTTCGATCTCGCCGCCGAAGCCGATGACGGTGATCTGGCTGACGTAGCCGACCGGCCCGCCCGCCGCGTCGTATCCGGCAAAGCAGCTGTCCACCGGGGCGTTTTCCCCCAGCGGCAGCTCCGCAAGCGACACCGCCGCCGGAAGCACGCTCCGGCGCGCCTGCTGCTGCGCCTCGGCCGCGCGGGCCGCGATACGGTCTTTCGTGAGCATATACACGCCGCAGATCAGAAATCCCATCACCATGGCCACCAGGCCGAGCGTAATGGGCAGCCGCCATGTCTTTTTGTCCATCGTCCGCATCCCTTCCCGCGCTTCGTTCTGAGCGTTCGTTTCCGAATAATATACTATTTATACCACAGCCTCCGGCAAAACTCAACGATTTCATGCCCCCAAACGCATGAAATTACCATAAAAAGCACAAAAGCCGTTGCACTCGGACGCGCAATCCGATATAATCCAGAGTATGGAACATAATTACCAAAAGCTGTTTGCCGAGATCGACGGCATCCTGCGCCGCGATTACGCCGGCATGGATGAATGCGACGGGCTGTTCGACCCGCGCTACTACACGCAGGCGATCGGCCAGGCCTGGAACGACGGTCTTCTGGACGAGCTGCTGTTTCTTCGTTATGTAAACCAGATGCTGGCCTGCACGGGCGACCGGCACCTGCGTTTTTCGCTGCTGCCCGGCGAAGGCTACGAGCCCTATACGCCCGGCTTTCTCGTGCGGCGCTGCGGCGGCGCGCTGTATGTGACGGAGGCGGACGGGGAAGCGCGCCTTCGCCCCGGCGACCGCATCACCGCCGTCAACGGCGGCACGCCGGAGCACCACCGCCGGGTCATCCAGAAGAATTTCTTCTACGCCGACACGCCGGAGCGCGAGGACTGGAGCGGTCTGCTGAAAATGGCGCAGAGCGTTTCGGTGGAGCGGCTCGGCGAGATAGAGCTCCGGCATTATCCGCGCCCGGCCGTTGCCCGCGCGCCGTCGCTTCGCTTCCTTGGCCGCACGGCCGTCGTCGATCCCGGCACGCTGGACGGCAGCGGACGCGCCGCGGCGCTTCTGGAAGAAAACGACGCGGCGCTCTCCCGCGCCGAACACATCGTATGGGATCTGCGCCGCTGCGGCGGCGCGGCGGAGGCCGACGTGACGCCGCTGCTCGGCTGGCTGTGCACCCGCGGCGCGGCGGAACGGGAGCTGCTGGGCGATACGGAGCTTTATGTAAACTACTCGCAGCGCAACTGCGCCCTGCGCATCGCGGCGCTGCGCGCCGCCGGCGGCGCGGAGGACTACATCCGCGAGCTGGAGGCGAAGGCCGGAAAGGGCTTTCTGCCGGAGTCCGAGCCGGGCTCCGCCGCGCCGGTGCGGGCGCGGGCAAAGCGCGTGACCGTGCTGACGGATACCTGGTGCAGCGGCGCGGGGGAAACGCTGGCGCTTGCCGCGCGGCGCGGCGGGGCGAGGCTGATCGGCCGGCCGACCATGGGCACGCTGGACTATTGCCAGCCGCTCGGCGTCTTGCTCGACGGCCGCTACCTGTTCCAGTGGCCCGGCGCCGTGACAAAGCAGGCGCGCGGGGGCGGCGGCATGAAGGGCCGCGGCATCGCGCCGGACGAGTACATCCCCTTCCAGCCGGAGGAGATCACACGCGACACGCTGCTGGAGGCAGCGCTGGCGCGCGGCACAGACTGAAAAAGGATATTTTACGATACGGAAAGGAGACCCCATGGAACACAAGGAAATCTCCAGACGCGACTTTCTCAAAAGCGCGGGCGCCGTCGGCATCGGCGCGGCGGCGCTGAGCTTTTTCGGCGTGAACGCCTTCGCGGCCGACGCCGTCAGCTCCGCCAGCGTCGCCGAGGCGGCGGGCGGTTCCTCCAGCGGCGAGGCCGGCTCCGGCGAGATCGTCCCCGTCACGACGGACGAACGCGTATTCGGCTACGCCGGCCCCGGCGACTGGCTGGGAAAAGCGCCGGATATGCCCATCGTCACGAATACGCTTGACTGCGACGTGGCCGTGGTCGGGCTTGGCCACGCGGGGACGCAGGCGTTCCTGGCGGCGGCCGAGATGGGCGCGAAGGTCATCGGCATCGAGGCGCAGAGCGAGGACACCCACACCTGGTACGGCGAGGATTTCGGCTGCTGGAACTCGGAGGTCCAGGTCAAGCAGGCCGGCTTCGGCCCCTACGATCTGGGCGAGGTCGTGGATGAATTCATCACCCGCGGCGGCGGCCGCTCCTTCCCGGAGATCGTCCGCCTTTACGTCCACAATTCCGGCCCGACGATGGATCACATGCTCGAGATCGCCAAAGAAATGGGCGTGGACAAGCGCGTTTACACCTACGACAACACCAAGGACGGCTGGCTCATCATCCAGGCCAACTTTGACTACGACAAATGGAAGTCCGGCGCGGACATCTACGACTGCCTGAGCCGGGATTACCCCATCTGGCCGGGCACAAAGACTTGGGCGGCGAGCTGCCAGTTCATGGGCGAATACAACGAAACGCAGATCCCTGGCGTCGCGGCCAACTCCAAGCTTCCGCTCGTGCAGCAGGCCTGTCTTGACAAGGCCACGCGCGATCTCGGCGCGCAGATCCTGTACGGCACCAGCGCCTATCTGCTCATCCAGAACGACGACGGCGACGTGACCGGCGTGGTCGTGCAGGACAAGGCGACCGGCACCTTCACCCGCATCAACACCAGCAAGGGCGTCGTGATGGCCGGCGGCGACTATGCCTCCAACGCGGACATGTGCTGGGCGCTGCTCAACGAATACATGGAGCGCAACGAGCGCTGCGGCGGCAAAAAGGCCAGCTTCAAGGGCCGCGACGGCCGCGACGGCTACGCCGTGAAGATGATGTGCTGGGCTGGCGGCTACATCGAGCCGGCTCCCCGCGGCACCATGCTGCTCGGCGGCGGCCCCTCCGGCGGTCCCTGGGGCGCCAACTCCATGCTCTGGCTCAACGCCGAGGGCAAGCGCTTCACGAACGAGGGCAACATCACCTCCGCCGCCACCGCCTGCTCCCGCCAGAAGGCCGGCATCGCCTGCTGCGTGACGGATCAGAAATGGTTCAAGGGCGTGTGCAACAGCGGCCTTGAGCACACCGGCCCCAACGGCGGCCGCCCCCAGTTCTATCAGGACATGATCGACGGCATGAACGCCCTCCAGCCCGGACAGACCGCCAGCATCATCGGCTGCACGCTGGCCGAGCGCATGGGCGGGCGCGTCACCTGCGCCGCGACGCTGGAGGAGCTGGCCGGGATGATGGGCTATTCCGGCGAGGCGAAGGAAAACTTTCTGGCCTCCGTGGCCCGCTACAATGAGCTTTGCTACGCCGGCGCGGACACCGACTTCGGCAAGCGCGCGTGCGCCATGATCCCCGTGGACGAGGGCCCGTTCTACGCCTGCTCCGGCTCCGTCGGCAACTTCTCCGCCGCGCCCTCGATGGTCACGATGTCGGGCGTGATGACGGACGAGCGGCTGAACGTGCTCGATCTCAACCGCAAGCCGATCAAGGGCCTGTACACCTGCGGCAACTCGCTCGGCGGGCGCTACGGCACGGGCTATTCCACGCCCTGCGCCGGCAGCTCCATCGGCATGGCCGGCACCCACGGCCGTCTGGCCGGTCAGTTCATCTGCCAGGACAACTGAACAGCATGCATACAAAAACGGCGGGAGCGTCTGGCTCCCGCCGTTCGTTTTTCAGTTCAGAAGTTGGCGTAGATGAAGCTCGCGGCGTTATAGCCCGGCCCATACTGGCCGAACACCAGCACCGCCATCAGCAGTGCCAGCCAGATGAGCCAGCGGAACACCGTGTTCTGCCGCGCGATGCGCGCGCGCACGCTCTCCTTCTCCTGCAGCAGCGAAACGATCAGAAGCAGTCCCAGCCCCAGCAGCGCCGTGTGCAGCTCCTTCTGCCCCAGACCGAGCGTATACAGCGAGCCGTCCGTGAATATCCACGGGTTGAACACGGAGAAGCCCTCGCCGATGGCGCGGAAGGTCGCGCCAAGGCTCGGCAGCCGGAAGAACATATTGCCCACGGCCGCCAGGATGAAGGTCCGCACGCTCTGGAACAGATGCCAGCCGAAGCTGTCCGTCCGTATCTTCAGGAAGGCGTTGACCCTCCGGGCCAGCGGCTCGCTCACCTGTCCCAGCACGATCCAGAACCAGAACCACAGCCCCATGCCGAGAATGTACTTCCAGTCACCGCCGTGCCACAGGCCGATGAGCAGCCAGACGCACAGCATCCCGAGATACGACGGTATCTGCCGTGCGGCCTTTTTGCCCCAATGGGCTTTTATCCGCTTCGTCAGCCTCCGCCACGCGCCAGAGCGCAGGATGGGATACAGGATATAGTCGCGCAGCCACGCGCTGAGCGTGATGTGCCAGCGCTGCCAGTATTCCTGCACGCTGCGGGCAAAAAAGGGCGTCCGGAAGTTCTCCGGAAGCGTGACGCCATAGCATTCGGACGCGCCGAGAACGATGTCCATGCAGCCGGAAAAGTCGGTGTAAAGCTGGAACATGAACAGCACGGCGGCCAGCCAGACATACAGCCCCGGATAGGCTGCGGTATCGGCGTAGATCGTGTCCACGATCACGCCCAGCGGCGCGGAGATCACAAGCTTTTTGAACGCGCCCCACAGCATGCGCTCCAGTCCGAACACGATGTTTTTCCAGTCCAGGGCATGCCCCTCGAAAAGCGGCGTTCCGATCTCGCTCCAGCGGGCGATGGGGCCGGATGTGAGCTGCGGCCAGTAGCCGACGAACAGCGCCGTCCTGAGCACATTCGCGTCCGGCTCGGCGATGCCCCAATAGCTGTCAAGCAGCATCCCCACGAGCTGAAGCGTGTAAAAGCTGATGCCCAGCGGCGCGGGAAACGCCGCCTTTCCGATCGAAAGGCCCGCCAGCACGCTGAGATTGGACAGGAAGAAGTTCGTGTACTTCAAAACCGCCAGCATCCCGACGTTTACGACGACGCCGGCAATGAGCGCGGCCCGCGCTTTTTTCGGCTGCTCCGCCTGCCTCGCGCGCCGGATCGCACGCACGCACAGGCTCGCGGAAACGGCGCTGACCGCCAGATACACGATCGTCCACGGCGTGGCCGACAGCAGGAAAAACACCGCGCTGCACAAAAGCAGCGCCGCCCAGCGGAAGCGCCGCGGCGCCGCGTAATAAACGATCAGCGACGCAAGGAAAAAGCAGAGAAAGGGAAACGTCGTCAGGCTCATGCTCCGCCGCCCTCCAGAAGCTCGATCATGCCGATGCGCGCGCTGTACAGAAAGCAGACGCGCCGTCCGCCGATCGCCGGCGCGGGCGTCGGCTCGTCCATGCGGGTATAGCCCCCGCTCTCCAGCGCGGCCAGCTCCCGCTCAAAATCCGCCGTCTCATAGCAGATATGGTAAGGCGCGTTTTTATAGGTCTTGATAAGCCCCGCCACCACGGATCCCGGCGAAAACGGGCTGACCAGCTCAACGGTGTAGCTGTCCTTGCGCAGAAACAGGATGTCCACGCCCCGCCCCTCGTCGCGGCAGGGCCCGCCCTGCGCCTCGTAGCCCAGCGCGGCAAAATCCGCCGCCGCCCGGTCGAGCTTTTTGACGAGATAGCCGATGTGGTGAACGGTCACAGCGCCGCCTCGATGGCGCTGACCATCGCGCCGACGTCCTTGAGCCCCTGCACCTCTTTCATGTCGAATTTGATGCCGAACTCATCCTCCACCGCGGCCAGCAGCGCGATGTGCGTCAGCGAATCCCAGCCCTCGACGTCCTTCGCCGTGGTCGTCTCGCCAAGCTCGATGCCCTCGCGGTCGAACACATCCTCGAATATCTCCGTGAGCTTTTCAAAAATTTCCGTTCTGCTCATGCTTCTCTCTCCTTATTCGTTCACGCGGATCACGTGGTTTTGGTTTTCATAGCCCTCGACGGCGCGTGTCCACACGCTGCTCCCGTCCGGCTCCTCGCGCTGCCTGACAAAGCCCTGCTTTTCGTAAAAATCGCGGACCATGCCGTTTTTGGCCGTCGGGTAATAGTAGCCGCGCAGCGTTTTCACGCCCCGCTCGCGGCACAGGCGCGCCAGCTCGTCCATCATGGCGTATTCCATGTCGCGCTTGAGCACGCGGCAGCTCATCAGCCACAGGATGATGTCGCACGCGTC
Organism: uncultured Oscillospiraceae bacterium; assembly: GCA_934597255.1. Classification (GTDB taxonomy): domain Bacteria; phylum Bacillota; class Clostridia; order Oscillospirales; family Oscillospiraceae; genus CAJOIG01. The sequence goes on along the minus strand of CAKTQV010000008.1, from coordinate 61,364 downwards.
CCCGTTGATCTGCCCGGCCGTGACAGCCACGACGCCGTTGTCGCCGAAGCAGTCGGTCAGCTTGCCGTACAGCGTGATATAGCCGCTGTCGGCGGCCATGGCCTCGACCTCCTCCTGCGTGCAGCGGCGGGTCGTGAGGTTGTACTGATTGGATTTGTTCGTCAGCTGGGCGATGCGCGCCATATACACCGGCGCGAAGGGCCGTATCTCCGCGCTCATGTCCAGCGAGCGCAGATATTCGGAATAGTCGGCAAAGGAGCTTTGCAGCTCGGCGCGGCGGACGTTTTCCTTGTACATATCGCTGCGCTTGAGATCGTCGGCGGAAAAGGCCGTCGTTTCAAAGTAGCCCGCGCGGTCGATGGCCGTTATGTAGTGCTCGACCTTGTCCAGCTCCGGAACGGCCGCGCCCGGCACCTGCTGGCGCACGATCTCGCGCTCGGCCGGATTGTCGTCTACGAACACGAAGCTCTCCGGCAGCAGCGTAAGCTCCTGCGCCATCTGGACCAGATTGACGCTTTTCGGCTCCCAGTTCGCCTTGATGGAGATAAAGTCGTCCGGCTTGAGCACCATCTGCGGATGGTGCAGCCCGGCCATGGCGTTTTCGTGCTCGTTTTTCGACACGATGTTCAGCAGGATGCCCTGCTCCTTGAGCGCCTTGAGATAGCCCTGGAATTCGGCATAGACCTGCCCCATGGAGGTGTCCTGGCCGATCTCGATGCCCTCCACGCCGTCGTCGCCCACGACGCCGCCCCAGAGCGTATTGTCCAGGTCAAGAGCGAAAGCCTTTTTGTTCTTGCCGAAAAGGCTTTTGATGATGTTCGCCGTGTTGAACGCGAGCGTCGGTATCGCGTCAAGACACAGCGCGTATTTGTACATATGCCAGTAAAACGGGTCGCTCCACTCGCGCAGGCCATAGTCGGCGGACTGGTAGTTGATGTCGTTTATAAAGAAGTTGTCGTGGATCTGGGCATAGTCGTACAGGCGCATATTCAGCTGCGAGACGAAATGAACGCGGCCGCGGGGGTCGAAGGCGTCGCGGTTGCCCATCAGGCGGAAGAAGGGGTATTCAAAATTGTTCTGGATGATCGGACAGTGATAGCGCTGCGCCAGCGCCGTCCACACCGCCTCAAAGTGCGCGTACTGACCGTCCAGCCGCGCCTGCACCGCCGCGGCGTCGTCCCCCGCGCGGGGCCAGTCCGTGATGTTGCGGCTGGAGGTGTGGATGAAGACCACGTCCGGCCGCAGCGCCTCCAGCACCGGATTTTCAAACACGGCGTCCTCAAAATATTTCCCGTATTCCGACTCGTAAAACACCGGGCGTATGCCCTGTCCGAGCAGAAACAGCTCCAGCATATCCAGGATGTCGTGCGTCGTCGAGCCGCCGAGCACGGCGATGTGCTTTTCCGTCAGATTTCCCCTGCCCTCCAGCTCGCGGCGGATGGCCTTGCGCTTGCGCATGAGCAGCTTCGGGTCAAAGGGATATTCGATCAGGGAAGCAAGTGTTTTTTTCATCGTCAGCTTTCGATCCTTTATTGTCAGATGGAGCTATTATAGCGCACTGTCCGCCGCTTTTCAAGAACAACCCGCCGCCGGGAATTTTCCCGTTTTCCCCGGTTCGTGTTGACTAACCGGGGGCGCGGATCTTACACTGGATCCGGCCGCCTCTGCGCGGCCGGAGAGGACAGGATTATGAATCTCAGACAGCTTCCGATCGGCCAGTCCGCCGTCGTCACCGCCGTGGGCGGCGAGGGCGCGCTGCGCCAGCATTTTCTGGATATGGGCGTGATCCCCGGCGCGGAGATGACGCTGGAAAAATACGCGCCGATGGGCGACCCGATGGAATTGCGCATCCACGGCTACGAGCTGACGCTCCGGCTGGCGGACGCGGAGAAGATCACCGTCGACCCGGCCAGCGTTCACCCGGAGACCGGGGTCTACGACGGCTATGCCCGGGCCGGCGAGGGCCGCGCGAGCGAGCACCCCGGTCTTGGCGAAGGCGGCCGCTACCATGCCCGGGCCGACGGCGATCCGCTGCCGGACGGCACGACCCTCCGCTTTGCGCTGGCCGGCAATCAGAACTGCGGCAAGACCACGCTGTTCAACCAACTCACCGGCTCCAACCAGCACGTCGGCAATTTTCCCGGCGTGACGGTCGACCGCAAATCCGGCCCCATCCGCGGCCATGAGAACACACTCGTCACCGATCTGCCCGGCATTTATTCCATGAGCCCGTATTCCGCCGAGGAGATCGTCACGCGCCAGTTCATCCTCGACGAAAGGCCGCAGGGCATCATCAACATCGTCGACGCCACCAGCATCGAGCGCAGTCTGGTCCTGACGATGCAGCTGATCGACCTGGGCTGCCCCATGGTGCTGGCGCTGAACATGATGGACGAGCTGCGCGGCAACGGCGGCTCCATCCGCATCAACGACATGGAGCAGATGCTCGGCATCCCCGTCGTTCCCATCTCGGCCGCGCGCGGCGAGGGCATCGACGAGCTGGTCAGCCATGCGCTGCACGTCGCCCATTTTCAGGAAAAGCCCGGCCGCGTGGACTTCTGCGACGAAAACGACAACTGCGGCGCCGTTCACCGCGCCATCCACGGCATCATGCATCTCATCGCCGACCATGCCGGCGCCGCCGGCATCCCCGTCCGCTTCGCCGCCTGCAAGCTCATCGAGGGCGACGGGCTCGTGCTGGACGCGCTGGAGCTGACGGAAAACGAAAAGGAGATGCTCGAGCACATCATCGTCCAGATGGAGAGCGAACGCGGGCTGGACCGCGCCGCCGCCATCGCGGACATGCGCTTCGCCTTCATCCGCCGGCTCGTCGCCCGGACCGTCGTCAAGCCCCGCGAATCGAAGGAGCACGAGCGCAGCCGACGCATCGACCGGGTGCTGACCGGCCGGTATACGGCCGTGCCCGCCTTCATCGCCATCATGGCGCTGGTGTTCTGGCTGAGCTTCAACGTCATCGGCGCGTTTTTCCAGGAGCTTCTCGACCGGGGCATCGGCGCACTTTCCGCTGCGGCGGACGCGGCGCTCACGGCGTGGGGCGTCGCGCCCGTCGTCCACTCGCTCGTGATCGACGGCGTATTCCGCGGCGTCGGCAGCGTTCTGAGCTTTCTGCCGATCATCGTGACGCTGTTTTTCTTCCTGTCGCTGCTCGAGGACTCCGGCTATATGGCGCGCATCGCCTTCGTCATGGATAAGCCGCTGCGCCGTCTCGGCCTTTCCGGGCGCAGCATCGTGCCGATGCTCGTCGGCTTCGGCTGCACCGTTCCCGGCGTGATGGCCAGCCGCACGCTCCCGTCCGAGCGCGACCGCAAAATGACCATCCTGCTCACGCCCTTCATGAGCTGCACGGCCAAGCTGCCCATCTACGGCTTTTTCACCGCCGCCTTTTTCCCGGCGCACGCCGGGCTCATCATGGTCGGCCTGTATTTTCTCGGCATCGCCGCCGGGATGCTGGCGGCTGTCGCCGCCAGGCACACGGCCTTCCGCGGCAGCGCCGTCCCCTTCGTCATGGAGCTTCCGAATTACCGCATGCCGGGCGCGCGCAACGTGGCGCAGCTGCTGTGGGAAAAGGCCAAGGACTTCCTCCGCCGCGCCTTCACGGTCATCTTTCTCGCCAGCATCGTCATCTGGTTTTTGCAAAGCTTCGATCTGCGCCTCAACCCCGTCTCCGACAGCCACGCGAGCATCCTGGCGCTGCTGGCCGGTCTGCTCGTGCCGGTGTTCCGGCCGCTCGGCTTCGGCGACTGGCGCATCTGCACGGCGCTGATCGCGGGCTTCATGGCCAAGGAGAGCGTGGTGTCCACGCTGTCGGTCCTGTTCGGCAGCACCGCCGCGCTGCGCGCCGTGCTCAGTCCCCTCGGGGCAGCCTCGCTGCTGGTATTCTGCCTTCTGTACACGCCGTGCGTCGCGGCCATCGCCTCCGTTCGGCGCGAGCTTGGCGGCAAATGGGCCGCGGGCGTAGTGGTTGGCCAGTGCCTGATCGCGTGGGTGTTCGCGCTTCTGACGCATCTGATCGGCATGATGCTGGGACTGGGGGCCGTGATATGAACGCCGCCACGATCGGCCTTCTGGCCGCGCTGCTTCTGGCGGCGGCCGCCGCCGTGCGTTCTCTCCGCCGGCCGAAGGGCGGCTGCTCCCGCTGCGCCGGCTGCTCCGGCGCCTGCCGGAAAAAAGAATAGATCTCCTTCCCTCAAAAAAGCAGTCCCCGCACGGCTCTGGCCGTGCGGGGACTTTTTTCATTGACGTCACAGCCGCCTTTCCACGCGGCGCCGCCACCGCCGCTGCCCGGCCAGCTGCAAAAGCCACGGCAGAAGACACAAAAGCGCATAGCCGGCGTAGAACACGCCGCTCATGGGCGTGATCCGGTTTATAACGATGGCCGGATCGTACAGCGCGCCGGTCTGGTCAAGCAGCCACGCCATCAGCTGCAGCGTGACGAGCGCCGTCAGCGCGAGCACGAACGCCCGGTCCCGGTTATCGAAGCGATAGATGGAAAACGCCGTGCGGCCGCGCAGCGAATACCCGCGGCTCTTCATGCTCGCGGCGCTTTCCACAAGATCCTCCAGCGTCCACGTCGTCACGATGGACGCGATGCTCAGAAAATTCCGCACGCGGCGCACAGCGCCGCCCTGCTGGCCGCCCCGGCCCACGCCGCTTCGCGCCAGCGACGCGCTGCGGAAGCGCTCCCGGATGCGCGGCACGGCGCGCAGCACGATGGCCAGATACAGCGACAGGCGCGGCAGCACGCGCCCGAACAGATACACGAGCTTGTCGCTTGACACGACCGCGTGCATGCAGCTCAGCCACATCAGCACCACCGCCGTCTTTCCCGCCAGCACAAGGCCGTATACCAGCGCCTCGAGCGTGATGCGGTTGCCGATGAAATTCACGCCCAGCACCGTCACGCCGAAGTGGCGGTACGCGCCGTAATACAGCGCGAACGCCGCCATCAGCGGCACGAGCGCCAGATCGAAGACCAGCGCCCGCCGTCCGCCCAGCGCCGCGGAGTAAACGAACGCGCACACATAGGCCACGGCCAGAAAGCACGGATGGTCAAAAACGACCGCCGCCGCCAGAACGGCCGTAAAATACGCGAGATTTATGGCCGGATGATAGCTGTCAAAGCGCATCGCCGCCCTCCATCAGCCCGTATTTCAGCCGGATGCGCCCCAGCTTGTCCAGCAGCGGCCCGCTCAGCAGCCAGATGGTCAGCGCCGTCGCCAGCGCGTGCACCGCGTTGACCGGCAGCCCGGACAGATATATGGCCGCGGCCGTACCCCTTGTGACCTCGCCCGCCATCGTGAACAGCGCGCAGGTGTCCAGCAGCGGGCCGATCAGCAGCAGAACGGCCGCCGCGCCGAACAGGCTCAGCGGAAGCTTCCGCCCGCTCAGCCAGCCGCGCGCGTGCAGCGCGCCCGCCAGAAAGCCGGCCAGCCCGAAGGCAAACATCTGCCACGGCGTCCACGTCCCCTGGCCGAACAGGAAATTCGACACGAACGCCGCCAGCGCGCCCGTGAGAAAGCCCGCCTCCGCGCCGAGCGCCACGCCCGTGATAATGACGATGCCGGTAATAGGCTTGAACGACGGCGCCCAAACGAACGCCGCGCGCGACGCGGCCGCCAGCGCGCTCATCACGGCGATCACGACCAGCTCGCGCGCCTGCGGACGCCGCTTTTCAAACAGCAGGAAAAACGGCAGCATCGACCACAGGATGACCAGCAGACTCGCCGCATAATACTGCCGCGCGGCATAGCGCCAGCCGAGCCATATCGTGCCCGGCACGGCCAGCAGCACCACGGCCCAGCCGATCGCGCGCCGCGCCGATATCCGTTTGTCAGCCATGGCTCTCCTCCCGCGCGGCGCGCAGCGCGCACACCACATCCTCCGCCGTCACGGCGTCGGGCAGACAGTGACGGCTCATGCGGTTGGCCGCCGTCGTATAAAAGCTGTTGCGGGCGAAGAAGCGCTGCGGCGTATTCGTCGTGACGACGCCGCCGTCGAAAAACATTGAGACCGCATCCGCCCACGACGCGCAGAATTCCACGTCGTGCGACACCATCAGAACGGTCACGCCCCGCGCCTTCAGCCGTCCGAGCAGCGCCGCGAACTCGTTTTTGAAGGCGTTGTCCATCCCCTTCGTCGGCTCGTCCAGCAGCAGGATGCGCGGCCGGCACAGCAAAACCTTCGCCAGCGCCGCGCGCTGCTGCTCGCCGCCGGACAGATCGTAGGGATGGCTGTCCAGGATATCGCCGATCCGGCACAGCTGCGCGGCCTCCGCGATCTGCGCCTCCCGTTCCGCCTGCGGCAGCCGCCCGTCCGTCATTTCCTCCAGCTCCCCGCGCACGGTCTTTTTCACGAACAGGCTCTGCGGGTCCTGCGGCAGCATGGCGATACAGCCCTCGAACAGCTCTGTATCCCGGTATTTTTCCAGCCGCCTTCCTTCAATGAACACGCGCCCCCGGTAGGGCCGCGCCAGCCCGCATATCGCCTTGAGCATGGTGGATTTCCCGCTCCCGTTTCCGCCGACGACGGCGTGCAGCGTCCCGCGGGCGACCTTCAGACTCGTCCCACGCAGCACGTCCGGCGCCTGCTTTTCATAGCGCAGCCAAAGCTCGTCGAGCGCCAGCGCCGGCTCGTCCGGCTCCGCGTAGAGCGGCTCGTCCTCCCCCGCGCTGCGCACGCACACGCCCTCCAGCTCCCGGCTCAGCCAGCCGCGCCCCTCCCGCACCGTCAGCGGACAGGCCTGCCGGCTGCCGCTCTGCAGATAAATGCGCACCGGCGCCGGCAAGGACGGAAGCATTTTGCTGTCCCGCGCGGCCAGAAGCGCGCCGATCTCTCGCGGCGGCGCGTCCGCCGCCACCCGTCCGTCCTCGAGCACGACGACGCGGTCGGCCGCGGGAAGCGCGTCCTCCAGCCGGTGCTCCGACAAAATGACCGTCGTGCCGAGCTCGCGGTTTATCTTGGCGATGGTGTTGAGAAAATCCGCCGCCGCGATGGGATCGAGCTGGCTGGTCGGCTCGTCGAGGATGAGCACCTCCGGCTGCATCGCCATCACGGAGGCAAGATTGAGAAGCTGCTTCTGCCCGCCGGACAGCTCTGCCACCGGCCGGTGGAACCAGTTCTGTATTCCGAAATAGCTCGCCATCTCCGCCACGCGCAGCCGCATCGTCCGCTGGTCGCAGCCGAGGCTTTCCAGCCCGAATGCCAGCTCGTGCCACACCTTGTCCGTGACGAGCTGGCTGTCCGGATTCTGCATCACATAGCCGATGCGGCTGCTCTGCTCGCGCAGATCGAGCGCGTCGAGCCGCCGCCCGTCGAGCGTCACCGAGCCGCTGCGCGCGCCGTGGGGCGTGAGCGCCGGCTTCAGATGGCGCATGAGCGTTGTCTTCCCGCTGCCGGACAGGCCGCACAGGCAGACGTATTCTCCCGCCCCGATCGACAGGCTCACGCCGTCCAGCGCGTTTTTCGCGCCGGCCGGATAGCGGAACGTCAGATTTTCGATCTCGATATGCGCCATGATATCTCCTCCCAGATCGTTACAGCCGCCGGCAGAAAGCAAAGCGCGCCGTAGCCGGCCAGCGCGGCCGCCGTCCAGCCGCCGCACGGCAGCGAAAGCACAGGGTAATACGCCGCGCGCGCACCGCCGCCGAGCACGCCCGCCGCCAGCAGCGCCCCCGCCGCGGCCATCACCGCGCCCAGCGCCGCATCCCGCCGGCCGAAGCGCCAGATGGAAAAGCGGCCCCGCGGCCCGCAGCCCCAGCCGCGCGCGCGCATGGAATCGGCCGTTTCCACCGACCCCTCCAGCGCCCACTGCGTCAGCGCGGACAGGACCTGCGCCCCGTTTTCAAGCCGCTCGCGCCGCCGGCCGTCCGCCGCGCCCTTTCCGACGCAGCGCCGCGCCAGCGATATCTGCGCCGCCCGCCGCTCAAACAGCGGCACGAGCCGCAGCGTCATCGACAGCACCATGGCCAGAGACGGCGCCGCGCCGGCAAAAAGATACTGAAATTTATCGTCCGTCATAACGGCGTTGTAGCAGCCGAACCACAGCAGCACCGTCACCAGCATACCGCCGGCGGCGAGCCCGTACAGCAGCGCCTCCAGCGTAAAGCGCCGCCCGCCGGCCCACAGAAACAGAAGCGTTTCCCCCCGCGTGACGAAAAGCGGGTTGGCAAGCCCGGCCAGCACGCCAAGCGCCAGCATCCAACCCAGAGGCCGCAGTGCCGCGCGGCCGCGCAGAAGCATATAATACGTCAGCGACGCCGCCAGCGACACCGCCAGGAACAGCGGGTGGACAAAGCACATCCCCCCCGCGATCGCCAGCGCGAAAAATATGAAGTTGAGCGCCGGATGGCACGCGGCAAAGCCTGTATCCATGTTCCTCTCCCCGTCTGTAAAGACAGCCTTATTCTACCGCCTCCGCCGCTTTATTGCAAGCGCCGCTTCGCCCCTTTCGCGCACCCGGCGTTGAAATCCGGCGCGGCCGATGATAAAATGAAGAAAAGCGCCGCACCCGCCAGACGGGCGCGGCTCCGCCGGCCCTGCGCCGCAGGGCGCCCTGCATCCGTCCGGACGGCTTCCCGCCGCCCGGGCCGGACCGACCGAAAGGAGACCTTCATGGCCAACATTCTCGATTACATAGGCTGGCGAGGAGACATCCCCTTCTCCGTTTCCCCGTTCAACGAGGTGGACAATTACATCGTGACCAAGATCGGCACACCCGATCTGACCGGCGTCGTCCCCTCCGATTCGGCGGAGGTATCCATCGCGCAGGCCGTAAAGACATATTACGCGCTGCACGGCGAGGCCGGCGACCGTCTCGGCGCTCTCGCCTCCCCGGACATCACGCCCTCGTTCCGCGCGCTGCCGGGAACCGTCCGCTTTGCGCCGCTGCGGCTGTCCAACTACGTCCGGCGCGTCATCCCGGAGCTCACGGAGCAGTTTTCCGCGCTGACGATCGCCCTGCCGGACGGCTCCCACTACATCTCCTTCCGCGGCACGGACGACACGCTGATGGCCTGGAAGGAGGACTGCCTCATGGCGGTGGAGAAGGCCGTGCCGGCCCAGACCGACGCCGTGGAATATCTCACGCAGGCCGCCGCGCTCCATCCCGGCCCGCTGATCGTCGGCGGCCATTCCAAGGGCGGCAATCTCGCCGTGTACGCCGCGGCGATGGCGCCGGAGGCGGTACAGGAGCGCATTCTCGCCGTCTACAACAACGACGGCCCTGGCTTTCAGGAGGACTTTCTGACCCAGCCCGGCTATCTGCGCGTCCGCAGCCGCGTCCATACGCTCCTGCCCCAGTTCTCGCTCGTCGGAACGCTTATGACGCAGGAGACGAACATCACCGTCGTCCGGAGCACCCGCCCGGGCATCCCCGCGCACGACGGCTTCACCTGGGAGGTCATGGGCACCCGCTTCGTCCGCTGCGACGAGCTCAGCCGCAGCAGCCGCGCCTTCGACGAGAGCATGGAGGCCACGCTCCGGAGCATGAGCCTGGACGAGCGGCGCGAATTCATCGACGAGCTGTTCGCCGCGCTGACGGCCACCGGCGCCGTCACGATCACGGAGCTGACGGAGCACAGGCTCCGCCAGGCGCTTTCGCTCGTGCGCTCGCTGCGCAGAAGCAGCCGGGCCAAACGCTTTGCGCTCGACGTGCTGGAGGGGATCTTGCGGGAATACCTGCCGCTGCGGGAGAAAAAGAACTGACCCGCCGCCGGGTTTCGTTTCAGTTTAGCTTTGCATGCTAGCCTGTACGGGCAGAAAGGCCCCGGCCGTATGGATGGCGCTTTGCCAGCCGGGCGCGTTCGCTCTGCGGCTCACTTTCGATCGATTTGCTTCTTTGTTGGAACTTCTCTTTTTCCTGCATTATCCTCTCTATTCTCATACAGCAGCCCATGCAAAAAGCGCCCGGCTCCATACCCGGGCGCTTTCTCCGTATCCGCACCGCCCCCGCGGCGCGCCCTTCCGCCGCGCCGCCTTGACATTCCCCCGCCCCGCCGCTATACTGAGTCATAAGCATCCGAAGCGCAGACCGAAAGGAGAGTTTACGAAGTGCAGAAGGTCAAAAGCGCCCTGTTTTCCGAGCGCGGCATAAACATCCTGAACTCGCTTTTCTTTCTGTCCCTGTGCCTGTTCCGCGGCAGCCGGAGTCTCGCCGCCGGCATACTCTGGGCCGTTTTTCTCGCCTTCGGGATAAAAAACGCGCCCACGAAGGCCGGGCGCGTCGTGAACGCGCTTCTTCTCGCCTTCATCGCCGTCATGCTCGCCCTGAACGCGGTCCACGCCCTCGCTGCCTGAGCGCGGCGCGGGGCGCCCATCGCAAGACCGAAAAGAGTATAACCCAACCGCCGGGCCGGCGGTTGGGTTTTTCATTTTCCGTGCGTCCGGCGACGCCCGCGCTTTTCATGCAGAAACGGCGCAGTCCCCGTGAGGGGAGCTGCGCCGCGGAGATCGCTCTCCTGCTATTACTTCATGCCGTTTTCGTAAGACTCGATCATCTTCTTGACCATCTGGCCGCCGATAGAACCGGCCTGCTTGGAGGTCAGGTCGCCATTATAGCCCTGCTTGAGGTTGACGCCGACGGAGGACGCGGCTTCCATCTTGAAGCGGTCCATAGCGTCGCGGGCATTGGGGTTCATAATGCTGCTTTTCGCCATTTCTGTTTTACTCCTTTCGATGGATTGGGCCGATATCCGGCTGTCCAAAACGCCCGCGGCGCTTTGCATGACCGGCATCTTCAGTGCCCGGCATTATATTTTGCAGCTTATCGTCGATTATAACAGGCAATTTTTTCACACGCCGGTTCGTCAAATTCCATAATTGATTTTACTATTTTTGTCGAAAGCAGAAATTCCTAAAATTCCGTTGACCGGGGCATGGATTCCGTATTATAATGAAGCGGTTAGAAAGTTAATTGTATAACAATTAAGAGGGAAACACCGAGAAAAATCTGTATCTGGAGGGAAAACAATGGATTTCAGACTCTCAAACGAGCACCTCATGCTCCGGCAGATGTATCGGGACTTCGCGGAAAACGAAGTGCGCGATCTGGCTGCCGAGGTGGATGAGGAAGAACGATTCCCGTGGGAGACCGTCCGCAAGATGGGCGAGCTCGGGATGATGGGCGTGTACTTCGACAAGAAGTACGGCGGCGGCGGCGCGGACGTGCTGGCCTACGCCATGTGCATCGAGGAGCTGGCCAAGGTATGCGGCACGACCGCGGTCGTCGTTTCGGCACATACGTCCCTGTGCTGCGCGCCGATCTACGAGTTCGGCACCGAGGAGCAGAAGATGAAGTATCTTCCCGATCTTCTCTCCGCCCGCAAGGTGGGCGCGTTCGGCCTGACCGAGCCGAGCGCCGGCACGGACGCATCCGGTCAGCAGACGACAGCCGTTCTCGAGGGCGACCACTACGTTCTCAACGGCACCAAGGTCTTCATCACCAACGGCGGCGCCGCTGAGACCTTCGTCATCTTCGCCATGACCGACAAGGCGGCCGGCAACCGCGGCATTTCCGCGTTCATCGTGGAAAAGAGCTTCCCGGGCTTCTCCGTGGGCCGCGAGGAAAAGAAAATGGGCATCCGCGGCAGCTCCACCACCGAGCTTATCATGGAGGACTGCATCGTGCCGAAGGAAAACCTTCTCGGCAAGGAAGGCCAGGGCTTCAAGATCGCCCTGCACACGCTCGACGGCGGCCGCATCGGCATCGCGGCGCAGGCGCTCGGCATCGGCGAGGGCGCCGTGAATGAGGCCGTCAAATACACCAAGGAGCGCGTGCAGTTCGGCAAGCGCATCAGCCAGTTCCAGTGGACGCAGTTCCAGCTCGCCAACATGGCCACGCAGATGCAGGCCGCGCAGTATCTTGTCTACGCCGCCGCCCGCGGCAAGGACAACGGCGAGGACTACGGCCCCAAGAGCGCCATGGCGAAGCTGTTCGCGGCCGAGGCCGCCAACGACGTCACGCGCAAGGCCGTGCAGCTGTTCGGCGGCTACGGCTACACCCGCGAGTACCCCGTGGAGCGCATGATGCGCGACGCGAAGATCACCGAGATCTACGAGGGCACCAGCGAGGCGCAGCGCATGGTCATCGCCAAGAGCCTTGGCGTCAACTGAGGGAGGAGAGCAACATGAAAATTCTTGTCTGTGTCAAGCAGGTCCCGGATACCTCCGGCAAAGTGGCCGTCAACCCCGACGGCACGCTCAACCGCGCCTCCATGGCCGTTATCACCAACCCCGACGACCTCAACGCTGTCGAGGCCGCGCTCAAGCTCAAGGACAAGTACGGCTGCAAGATCGTGGTCGTCTCCATGGGGCCGTTCCCCGCGGAGGGGATGCTGCGCGAATGCCTTGCCCGCGGCTGCGACGAGGCCGTTCTGATCTCCGGCCGCGAATTCGGCGGCTCGGACACCTTCGCCACCAGCCAGATCATCGCCGCCGGTCTGCACCGCATCGGCATCGACGACGGTGACATCGTGATGTGCGGCCGCCAGGCCATCGACGGCGACACCGCGCAGGTCGGCCCCCAGATCGCCGAGAAGCTCGGCCTGCCCCAGATCACCTACGCCGGCGACATCGAGCTCGATCCCGAAAAGCACGAGGTCACCGTCAAGCGCATGCTTGAGGACGGCTACATGACCGTGCGCACGCATACGCCCTGCCTCATCACCTGCATCAAGGAGCTCAACACGCCGCGCTACATGAGCGTGCCCGGCATCATGGAGAGCTATTCCAAGCCCTACACCGTTCTTGGCTACGACGATCTCAAGGACGAGCCGCTGATCGAGCCGGACACCATCGGCCTCAAAGGCTCCCCCACCAACATCGCCGTTTCCTTCACGCCGCCCCAGAAGGGCGTCGGCGTGATGCTGGAAGGCGCAGACAGCAGCACCGTGAGCGATCTGGTCGGCCGTCTGGCTGAAAAGCACATCATTTAAGGGGGTACAGACATGTCTTTCTTTGATAAATTCAAAAAGCAGCCCGAGACGCCCGCTCCCGCCGCGCAGCCTGAAGCGCCCGCCGCGGAGGAGCCCGTTGTGACCGAAGCGCCCGCGGCAGCGGAGGCCCCCGCTGTGCAGACGCCCATCGCGGAAGCGCCCGCCGTGGAGGAGATCGCGGCGGAGGAGCCGGTGGAAGAAGCGTGGGTGAACACCGATCTGGAGCAGTTCCACGGCGTGTGGGTCTACTGCGAGCAGCGTCAGGGCAAGCTCATGCCCACCGACCTTGAGCTCATCAGCGAGGGACGCCGTCTGGCCGACGAGCTCGGCACGGAGCTGTGCGGTCTTCTGCTGGGCGACGGCGTCGACGGTCTCGCCGGCGAGCTTGGCGGCTACGGCGCCGACAAGGTCTATGTCGTCAACGACCCGCGTCTGAAGGATTACACCACCGACGCCTACACCAAGATCATCTGCGACACCGTCCGCGCCTATAAGCCCGAGGTCCTTCTGTTCGGCGCGACGAACATCGGCCGCGACCTCGCGCCCCGCTGCGCCGCCCGCCTGCATACCGGCCTGTGCGCCGACTGCACGCATCTGGACGTGGATATGGGCATCTACAAGGACTTCCTGCGCGGTGCGTCCACACTGACGGAGGACAAGATCGAAAAGCTCAACTCCATCAAGGTCATGTCCATCCAGAACGGCAAGGTCCAGAACAACGACCACGACCTCGGCCGCGATCTGAAAATGACCCGTCCGGCCTTCGGCGGCCATCTGATGGCCTCCATCGTATGCCCGCGCTTCCGTCCCGCCATGGCGACGGTGCGCCCCGGCGTTATGAAGCGCCGCTCCTTCGACGCGGACAAGGCGGCGAAGGTCGTCGTTGAGCACCCGGCGTATGAGCTGAGCGACGCGGACATGCAGACCGAGGTCCTCGAGGTCGTCAAGGCGGCCAGGGAGCTGGTCGATCTGCTCGGCGCGGACGTGGTCGTCTCCGTCGGCCGCGGCATCGGCAAGGACGTGGAAAAGGGCATCGAGCTCGGCCAGCAGCTCGCCGACGTGCTCGGCGGCGTGCTCGGCGGCAGCCGCGCCACCATCGACTCCGGCTGGCTCTCCGCCGATCACCAGGTCGGCCAGACCGGCAAGACCGTCCACCCGAAGATCTACATCGCCCTCGGCATCTCCGGCGCCATTCAGCACAAGGCCGGCATGCAGGATTCCGAGTGCATCATCGCCGTGAACAAAAACGAGGCCGCGCCCATCTTTGAGATCGCGGACTACGGCATCGTCGGCGACCTGTTCAAGGTCGTTCCCATGATGATCGAGCAGTTCCGGGCCCAGAAGGAAGAAAAGGCCTCCGTGTAAACTAAAACCGCGAAACGCCGGCGCGCTGCGCCGGCGTTTCTTTTTGGAACAGGAAAAAGCAGGACCGCCGGCGGCGCCGGCGGTCCTTACGAAAAACAAAATCAGTATTCAAGAACGAGCTTTGTTTCGACCGGCTGCGGCTCGGGCGCCTTGAATTTCCCGCAGATGCGGTACCACAGAAGACACAGAACGCCGAATCCGACCGCCAGCATCAGCACGACGCGCAGCGCGTTCCAGCCCGTCCATACCTGTGCCAGCACCCAGTCGCCCGCCGCGACGCCTCCGGCGCCCAGCAGAAGCCATTTGATGTTCTTTTTCCGGAACAGGTCCCGCAGCTTTTTGTGCGGGAACAAAAGCTTATACACCACGCAGAACACGCCCAGCAAAACCGCCGACTGCGCCAAAAAGCCGAGCACGGCGCTCCAGATGGGCGACGAGGCCAGCGCCGTCGCCAACGCCACGGGGATCGCCCCCAGCGCCCACAGGGGCAGCAGAAACAGCGCCTTCACCGCCACAGGCAGGCGGATGACTGCCGCGCGCAGCCGGTCTGCTCTGGACAATTCGGACATTTCGGTGTAGTGTATGGAGTAGTCCGCTTCGCCCTGCTCGCGCAGATACTCCGTCGTATGCAGCAGCTCCTCGGAGGTGAAGTTTGCGTTCACGCCCGCGCCAAGCCCCAGCGCCACAGCGCTCAGACCGACGACGGCGGCCGTTTTCTTTTTCATCCGCGTCCCTCCTCCTGGTCAGGATACAAGAATTCACGTTGATTATAACACAACCGGGGCGAAAATAAAACTACGAATGATTACATTTTGAGGGAGTGCCATGCCAGATCTGATCACCCATTTTTACTTCGGCGAGACGGTCCTCGCCGCGCTGCCGGCGCCGACCGCCGCGCACATTGACCCGAAAATCTACGGCTTCACCTGCGCCGGACCGGACGTCTGGTTTTCCATCGGCTTCACGGGCGGCCGCTTCAAGCCGCTGGCCGGCCGGGGCGGGATCATGCACCGCGAAAAGACCGGCGCGTATCTGATGGCTCTGGCAGAGCAGGCGCGGCGCAGCCCGGCGAGGGACGCTATGTTCTCCTATCTCGCGGGCTTTCTGTGCCATTACTGCCTTGACAGCCGCTGCCACCCGTATATCATGACCGTCACCGGCAATTACGACGGCACCGACGCGACCCGCCGCTACCGCGGCGCCCACACCCGTCTTGAGCGCGCCATTGACAGCTTCGTCCTGCGCACAAAATACGGCTGCATCCCGTGGCATTTTCCCTTCCGCCGGCGCGTGCTGCGCCTTGACGCGCTGCCGGAGGAGCTGCGGGAGGGGCTGAACGCGGCGCACGAGAGCGTGTACGGATGGCCCGGCTGCTTCGACGAGCTGCAGCGCTGCGTGCGCGACCAGCGGCTCTTTTATGCGCTGATCCGGGATCGCACCGGGCTTCTGACCCGGCTGCTGCGCCGGGTGGACAACGGCCGGAGCGAATACGACCTTCCGGGCCTGACCTATTACCGCAAGGACATAGACGCCGGGCAGCTGGACTATCTCAACGAAAAGCATCGCCCATGGCGCCACTTCTGCGACCAGTGTCTCGTTTCCGACGCGAGCTTCCTCGATCTGTTCGAGCAGGCCCGCTCGGACTGCATGACCATGATCGAGGCCTGCCGGGCCTATGTTTACGACGGCGGCCCCTCCCCCGCCGCCGTCGTCGGCAGCCGCAGCTACGAAACGGGCTTCGACTGCGACGACCCGCGCTGTCGCGCCGAGCCGCATTTCGAGCCGATTTTTTGAACAAAAGCCAAAATTTCTTTACCGACGCGAAACAGGCACGCCACAGTCTATTCACATAATGGACATAAAAGCAGCCGATAATATAGATAAATCGACAGAACCGGGTGTTTTTTATGGCCAAGTGGAAAAAGATACTGATTTTTACGTGCATCGCGGCGCTTCTGATCCCCACCGCCGCCTTTGCCCGCCAGACAAAGGAGGAGCCGCGAAGCTACACCGTCGCCTGCATCGGCGACAGTCTCACCTTCGGGACCGGCAGCGACGAGCCCGGCACGCAAAGCTGGCCGGCCGTGCTCGCCCGGGAGTCCGGCGACCTGGCGCTCAAGACCTACAACTTCGGCGTTTACGGCAGCACCGTCGAGATGTTCACGCCGTGGAGCTACAACGACACGGCCTGCTTCGCCGAGAGCCTCCGCTGCGACGCGGATGTGTATCTGATCATGCTCGGCTCCAACGACACCAGCTCCCCCGCGCCCGGCTGGACGTTTGACGACGCCTACCGGAAGATGCTCGACTGCTACACGAATCTTCCGCAGGATCCGACCGTCGTCGTGCTCCTGCCGCCCGATCTTTACTTCCACAACTACCTGAGCTTCACCAACGAGGAGATCGTCCGCATCCGCGACTCGGAGCGTGAGATTGCCGAGCAGTACGGCCTGAATGTGATCGACCTGTCCGCCATCTCCGGCGACATGGAGCAGTACTGCGTGGACGGCGGCCACTACAACTCCACGGGCTACGCCATGTTCGCCGACTACATCTACAGCGAGCTGTGCAGCATCCTGTGATACGATAAAGAATGAAAGAAACCCCATCCCCCGCCGCGAACGGTGCGCGTCACCGTTCGCGGTCTTTTGTTTCTTCTTGACAATGGCCCCCGGCGGCGCTTACAATAGAATAAATATGTAAAAAACAGGAGTGGGGCTTATGCAGGCATTGATGCTGGCCGCGGGCATGGGAAAGCGGCTTGGAAAATATACAAAGGGACAGACAAAATGCATGGTCACGGTCGGCGGGAAAACGCTGCTGGAGCACGCCGCCGACGCGCTGCGCATGGCCGGGATACACAAGTTCGTCATCGTGACGGGCTACGCCGGCGACAAGCTGGAGGACTTCGCCCGCGAAAAGCTCGCGGACTTCGATCTGGAATTCATCCACAACGCCGACTACGCCTCGACCAACAACATCTACTCGCTCTATCTCGCCCATGAGGCGCTCGCGCGCGACGATACCATCCTGCTGGAATCCGATCTGATCTACGAGCCGCAGCTCATCCGCGCGCTCGTGGAGGCCCCGCAGGAGAACATGGTAACGGTGGCCAAATACGAAAGCTGGATGGACGGTACCGTGACGCTGCTGGACGAACAGGGCTATGTGCGCGAGTTCATCGAAAAGAAGGACTTCCGCTTTGCGGCCGCCGGCGATTATTACAAGACCGTCAACATCTACAAGTTCAGCCGCGACTTTGCCTCCCGGCTGTATATCCCCTTCCTGCGCGCCTACATTCAGGCCTACGGAACGAACCAGTATTACGAGCTGGTGCTCAAAACGCTTGCCCGGACGCCCGGCGCGGAGATGTACGGCTATGAGGTGGGCGATCTGAAATGGTACGAGATCGACGACGTGCAGGATCTGGACATCGCCGACACGCTTTTCGCGCCGGATGAAACGCGGCTCGGCGCCTATGAGCTGCATTTCGGCGGCTTCTGGCGCTTCTCCGGGCTGAAGGATTTCTGCTATCTGGTCAACCCCTACTACCCGCCGGAAAAGATGCTCGACCAGATGAAGTATTTCTTCGATCCCCTTCTGACACAGTATCCCTCCGGCATGCGCATCCAGAAGCTCCTGGCCGGACGCTGCTTCGGCGTCAGCGAGGATTATCTGCTCGCCGGAAACGGCGCGGCCGAGCTGATCAACACGCTCGGGCGCGTGCTGCACGGCACGATGGCGCTGCCCGTACCGGCCTTCAACGAATACGTCCGCTGCTTCCGCGGCTGCGACATCCGGCCGCTGCGCTCGGCCGACTGGGATTTCTCCTTTGATCTGGACGCGCTGAAAAAGGCCGCGCGCGAAAACGACAATCTCGTGCTGGTCAACCCCGACAACCCCAGCGGCGCTTTCCTGACGAAGGACGAGCTGCTGGAGCTGCTGGACGTGTGCCGCCAGTCCGGCACGCGCTGCGTGGTGGACGAGTCGTTCGTCGATTTCGCGGAGCCCGCGCTGCGCTACACGCTGCTGGACGACGCGCTGCTGGAGCGCTATCCCACGCTGGTCGTGATGAAATCCATCAGCAAATCCTACGGCGTGCCCGGCCTGCGCCTCGGCGTGCTCGCCACCGCGGACACGGAGCTTCTCGCCTCCCTGCGCGAGCTGCTGCCCATCTGGAACATCAACTCCTTCGCCGAATACTTCATGCAGATATTCACGCTCTACGAATCGAGCTACGCCGCCGCCTGCGGCCGCATCGCCGAGCAGCGCGCCGCCATGCTGGAGCGTCTCGGCCGCTTCCCCTTCCTCAGGCCCTATCCCTCGCAGGCGAATTACATCCTGTGCGCCGTCTCCGGCATGAGCTCCAAGGCGCTGGCCGAGCGTCTGCTGACGGACAGCCGCCTGCTCATCAAGGACTGCAGTCACAAGAACGGCTTCGACGGCGCGGATTTCGTCCGCATCGCCGTGCGCGACGAGGCCGACAACCAGACGCTGTACGACGCGCTGGAGAAAATACAGCCGTAAACCGGATACGCCCCCGCCCCGCCGCCTGAAGCTCTCAGGCGGCGGGGCTTTTTGCGGCGGGACCGGCGTGCGCCGCGCCCCGTCTTTATGGCCAGCCCGGCTTTCCTCTGCCGCCCATTCCCTGTGAAATTCATGCATTGACAGCCCGTGCGCGCCCAAAGTATAATTTTTCTTATGAATGATCAAACATTCATGCAGAAAAAGAGACACGAGGAGGTACCCCATGGAAGTTCAAACAGACGCATTGATCATTGTCGCCGTCTATATGATCGGCATGATGCTCATCGGCTTCATCGTCGGCAAGCTCAACATCAAGGGCAGCGCGGATTATCTCGTCGCGGGCCGCCGGATGGGCCTGTTCATGGTCGCGTTTTCGCTGTCGGCCAACAACATTGGCGGCGGCTGCACCACCGGCCTGGCCCAGAAGGCCTTCGGCGCCTGGGGCGTCAGCGCGGTCTGGTACGTTCTGGCGGCGTCGATCGCCATGATCCCGCTGGCCTATTTCGCGCCGAAGATCCGCCGCACCATGGCCATCACGATCCCCGAGGTCGTCGGCCGCCGCTTCGGCCGCCTGTCCAGCAACTTCACGGCCGTGCTTAGCGCCACCTCGCTGTTTTGCCTGACCGCCTCGCAGATCGCGGCCTCCGGCGGCGTCATCAACGCCCTGATCCCCACCATTCCTCTGAACGTCTGCCTGCTGCTGGCCGGCTTCGTCACCATCTTCTACACGACCTTCGGCGGCATGATCGCCGATCAGGTCTCCGACCTGCTTCAGTTCGGCATCATTCTGGTCGGTCTCGCCATCGCCACACCGATCGTTCTCAGGCACGCCGGCGGCTGGTCCGCCATCTCCGCGGCTCTGCCCGGCGAAAAGCTGAACATGACCCAGATCGGCTGGGCCTCCATCATCGGCTACATCTTCAACTACTTCTGCACCTTCCTCTGCGGGCCGGAAATGGTCTCCCGCTTTGAGACCTGCAAGGATGAAAAGACCGCCCGAAACTCCTCCTATCTTTCCGCGATCCTCATGGCGGCCATGGCCATCTTCCCCACGCTGCTCGGTCTCGCCGCCTTCGCGCTGAAGGACCAGCTTCCCGCTCTGGCGGAAAACGGCTCCAACGCCATGATGGTCGTCACCGGCGCCTATGCGCCCGGCATCGTCACGGGTCTCATCTCCGCCGCCATCATCTGCGCCACCATGTCGTCGGCGGACTCCAATCTGCTGTGCCTGTCCACCATCCTCATCAACGACATCTATCCCGGCTTCGGCGGCCGCAAGCAGCTCACAGACAAGCAGATCATTTTCTGGACGCGTCTGTGCAATGTTCTGACGGCGCTCGTCGCCATGGGCATCTCCATGTTCGGCGTATCGCTCGTCGCCATGAACACCTTTGCCTTCGGCATCCGCTGCTCCGGCCCCTTCGCGGCCTACGGTCTCGGTCTCGCCGTCCCGAAGGCGACCAGGAACTCCGGTCTGATCTCCATATGCACCGGCACCGTCGCCTTTGTCGCCTGGCAGATCCTGTCCAAGGGCGGAACGCTCTGGTTCATGATGCCGGTCGTTTTCGGAAGCCTCGTATCCGTTATCACGTTCTACGCCGTGAACCTGATCGAGTGGGGCCGCGGCGTCCCCGCCGCTCCCTCGGCCTACCTCGAGACGGAGAACAGCTGATCGCCGCATTCCCATGAAAAAAGTGCCCGTGAAGCCAAAGCTTCACGGGCGCTTCGTATTACGGTCTCTTACGCCTTCAGCCGCGCAGGATAACGTGGTCCTTGTCCTTCCAGATGTGGCCCGCCGGCACGACGCCGCGCATACAGCTCGTGGGATACACGCTCACATCGCGGCCCAGCACCGAGCCGGGGTTGAGCACGCTGTTGCAGCCGACCTCGACGCGGTCGCCCAGCATGGCGCCGAATTTCTTCCGGCCCGTCTCGATCTCGCTCACGCCGTCCTTCACGACGACCAGCGTCTTGTCGGACTTCACGTTGGACGTGATGGAGCCGGCGCCCATGTGCGCCTTGTAGCCAAGGATAGAATCGCCGACGTAGTTATAGTGCGGCACCTGCACGTTGTCGAACAGGATAACATTCTTCAGCTCCGTGGAATTGCCCACGACGCAGTTGTCGCCCACGAGCGCGCTTCCGCGCACGAACGCGCACTGGCGCACCTCCGTGCCGTGGCCGATGATGCACGGGCCGTGGAGATAGGCGGTTTTGAACACCGTGGCGTCGTTTGCGACCCACACGTCCTCCAGCACGTTTCCGTCCCAGTCGAGCGGATGATGATACTCATCCATGGGCAGGGTCTTTCCCAGCTCCAGAATAAAGTCGGAGATACCGGCCAGCGCCTCCCACGGATATTCAAACTGCGCCAGATAATCCGCCGCGAGCGTGTGCTCCAGATCGTACATATCCCTGAGCTTGATCATTTTGCTCTCACCTCGATCAGATGGCCGGACGCCTTCATCGCCTCGATGATGTGGTCGACCTGCTTTTCACATTCCGCCTCGCTGCCGGCCTCGGACATGACGCGCAGCACCGGCTCCGTCCCGCTCGCGCGCAGGAGCACGCGCCCCTCGCTGCCGAGACTGTCCGTGCATTCGGCGACCGCCGCCTCCACGGCGGGATCGGCCAGCGTTTTGGCCTTGTCGTCCACCACGACGTTTTTCAGCACCTGCGGATACATGGTCACTTCCCGTGCCAGCACGGACAGCGGCAGCTGCGTTTCGATCATCACGGACATGAGCATGATGGCCGTGATGAGGCCGTCGCCGGTGTGTGCGTATTTGCGGAAGATGATGTGGCCGGACTGCTCGCCGCCGATGAGATGGTCGTTTGCCTTCATGTTCTCATAGACGTAGCGGTCGCCCACCGCGGTCTTTTCATAGCCGATGCCGGCCTTGTCGAGCGCCTTGTAAAGGCCGAAGTTCGACATGACCGTCGTGACGACGGTGTTGGACGGGAGCTGGCCGTGGTCGCGCATGAACTTGGCGCAGATGTACATGATCTTGTCGCCGTTGACGACCTCGCCGTTTTCGTCCACAGCCAGGCAGCGGTCCGCGTCGCCGTCAAAGGCGAAGCCGACGTCGACGGCGTTGTCGCGCACATACTGCTGCAGCCCCTCGATGTGCGTGGAGCCGCAGGCGACGTTGACGTTCAGCCCGTCCGGCTGGGCGTTGATGATGAAGGTCTTGGCGCCGAGCGCGTCGAACACGGCCCGGCCGATCATCCAGGCGGAGCCGTTGGCGCAGTCGAGCGCGACCTTGCGGTCTTCAAACGAGCGCACGGCCAGGCCCGTCAGATACCCTATGTAGCGGTTGCGGCCGGAATAGAAATCGACCGTGCGGCCGATCTGCTCGCCCGTGGCCCAGGGGATCTCCTCCAGCTCTCCGTCGATGTAGCGCTCCAGCTCATCCTGAAGCGCGTCGTCCATCTTCTCGCCGACCTCGTTCATCAGCTTGATGCCGTTGTCGTAAAACGGATTGTGGCTGGCCGAGATCATGATGCCGCAGTCGAAATTCTCCGTGCGGGTGATGTAGCTGACGCAGGGCGTCGTCGTCACATGCAGCAGATAGGCGTCGGCGCCCGAGGCGGTCAGTCCGGCCGCCAGCGCGCTTTCATACATATACGACGAGCGGCGCGTATCCTTGCCGATCACGATGCGCGCGCGGCGCTCTCGGCTGTAATGCCAGCCGAGAAAGCGCCCGATCTTGAAGGCATGCTCCGCCGTCAGCTCCACTCCCGCCTTGCCGCGGAAGCCGTCCGTTCCGAAATATTTACCCATAACAAAAACACTCCTTATTTCAAAAGGCTGGCCGCCCCGTAGTCAAGATAGATCTCGCAGTCGGGGTGCAGCTGCAGCACCGACGCGGGGACCTCCTCCGTCACAGGGCCGTTGACCGTTTTCTGAATGATCTCCGCCTTACCCTCGCCGATCGCCATGAGGATAATGGCGCGGGCGTTCATCACGGTGCGCACGCCCATGGTGACCGCGTGCGTGGGCACGTCGTCGATGGAGGCGAAAAAGCGTTTGTTGGCCTCGCGCGTCGATTCCGTCAGCTCGACCAGATGCGTCCGGCTGCCGAAGGGCGTGAACGGCTCATTGAAGCCGATGTGGCCGTTGTTGCCGATGCCGAGAAGCTGCAGATCAATGCCGCCAGCCGCCTCGATCTGGCGGTCGTAATCCGCGGCCGCGGCGATGTCCAGCCCGGAGGGAACATGCGTGTGCGCGCGGTCGATATTGATCTGCTCGAACAGATTTTTGTCCATGAAATAGCGGTAGGACTGGTCATGCGTGCCGTCCAGACCGGCGTATTCGTCCAGATTGAAGGTCGTAACATCCTTATAGTCAATGGCGCCGGCCTGATTGAGCCGGACCAGCTCGGCGTACAGCCCCAGAGGGGTGCTCCCGGTCGCATAGCCAAGGACCGCGGCCGGCTTTTTCGCCAGCAGCTCTACATAGCGCTGCGCCGCCTTCTGTGCGATCTCCTGCTCGGTGCCGATGATGATTTTCACTGTATATTCCTCCTGTTTATTGTCGTTTCCGGTTGCGGGGGGATTCATTCAATATATCATCGCGGGAATTCTCTGTCAAATAAAAGACGAGGTTTTCCGCCTTCTTTTCGTCTGTTTTGACCCATATATAGTGTTTTTCGCCGCAACGGGCAAAAAACAACACAAAAGCCGCACGAAAACCGTGCGGCTTTGTCTTTATGGATCAGTAGTAACGCTTGTTCTTGTTTTTGCGAGCGGCTTCGGACTTCTTGCGGCGCTTCACACTGGGGCTCTGGTAATACTCCTTGCGGCGAAGATCGTTCATAACACCGTCCTTAGCGCAGCTGCGCTTGAACCGTTTGAGCGCGTTGTCGAGAGACTCGTTCTCCTTGACGTGGATTTCCGGCATCTATTTTTCCCTCCCTCCGATTACGCCTCAAATACGCTTGATTTTTTGCACACCAATTATTATACTTTGTCGATTCGCCAATGTCAATAAATAATTTTTACTTTGCGGGCCTTACGATCAGATTCACGATCTTGTTTTTCACAACGATGCTCCGCACCAGCTCCATGCCCTCCAGCTGGCGGGCGATCTTCGGCTCGGCCCTGGCCGCGGCCACGACCGCCTCGTCGTCCGCGTCGGCCGGAACGGTCACCGTGGCGCGCAGCTTGCCGTTGATCTGCACGGCCAGCTCCTTCGTGCTCTCGACCGTCTTGTTCTCGTCGTAGACGGGCCAGTCGTTCTGCATGGCCATCTTCCCCGTCCGGGCGGCGTAGCCCGTCAGCTCCCACATCTCCTCGACCATATGCGGCGCGAAGGGGCTGAGCAGCAGCATCAGCACGCGCAGATCGCCCCGGCTCAGGCCGTTGACGTAAAGCTCGTTGACCAGCGTCATAAGCGCGGCGAGCGCCGTGTTCATTTTCAGCGCGTCGATGTCGTCCGAAACCTTTTTGATGGTCCGGTGCAGCAGCGCCTCGTTTTTCGCCGACGGCTCGTCATCGTCCTGCGCCATGTCCATAAGATTCCACACGCGGTCAAGGAAGCGCTTGGAGCCCTTGACGGCGTTGGTGGACCAGGTGGCGGTCTTTTCAAAGTCGCCGATGAACATGATGTACACGCGCAGCGTGTCCGCGCCGTATTCCTTCACAACGTCGTCGGGATTGACGACGTTTCCGAGGGATTTGGACATTTTCACGCTCGGCCGCAGCGCAAGGCTGCCGTGCTTTGCGATCAGCTCCGCCTTCTCCTCCTCGGTGGCGGCGTTGCCGACGTAATACGGGTTCTCGCCCAGGATCATGCCGTGGCTCGTCCGCTTTTTATACGGCTCCTTCGTCGGCACGACGCCGATGTCGTACAGGAACTTGTGCCAGAAGCGGGAATAAAGCAGATGAAGCGTCGTGTGCTCCATGCCGCCGTTATACCAGTCCACCGGGCTCCAGTAATCCAGCGCCTCGCGGCTGGCGAGCGCGGTATCGTTGTGCGCGTCCATGTAGCGCAGGAAGTACCAGCTCGAGCCGGCCCAGTTGGGCATGGTGTCCGTTTCGCGGCGCGCCGGCCCGCCGCAGCAGGGGCAGGTCGTGTTGACCCAGTCGGTCATCTTGGCCAGCGGGCTTTCGCCGTCGTCCGTCGGCTCATAGGATTCCACCTTCGGCAGCTCGAGCGGCAGCTCCTCCTCCGGGATGGCGACCCAGCCGCACTTTTCGCAGTTGACCAGAGGGATGGGCTCGCCCCAGTAGCGCTGGCGGGAGAACACCCAGTCGCGCAGCTTGTAGTTGACCTTCGGGCGGCCGAAGCCCTGCTTGGTGACGTATTCCTTCATGGCGGGAATGGCCTGCCGGACCGTCATGCCGTTGAGGAAGCCGGAGTTGACCATGATGCCGGTGTCGTCCTTGAGCGTGAACGCTTCCTTCGTGATGTCGCCGCCCTCGACGACCTCCACGATGGGAAGGCCGAACTTCGTGGCGAACTCCCAGTCGCGCTGGTCGTGGCCGGGCACGCCCATGACGATGCCCGTGCCGTAGGTGATGAGGACGTAGTCGGACACGAACACGGGGATATGCCGCCCGTTGGCCGGGTTGACCGCCTCGATCCCCTCGAGCCGCACGCCGGTCTTGTCCTTGGCAAGGTCGGTGCGCTCCAGATCGGATTTGCGCGCCGCCGCCTCCATATAGGCCTGGACCTCGTCCCAGTTTTTGATCTGGCCGGCCCATTTTTTCAGATACTCGTGCTCGGGCGACAGCACCATATAGGTCACGCCGAACAGCGTGTCGCACCGGGTCGTGAACACGGTCAGCCGGTCGCCGTTTGTGGCGGTAAAATCGACCTCCGTGCCCTCGGAGCGGCCGATCCAGTTGCGCTGCTGGGTCTTGACGCGCTCGATGTAATCCACCTCGTCCAGATCGTCGATCAGGCGGTCGGCGTATTTCGTGATGGCCAGCATCCACTGGCTCTTTTCCTTGCGCACCACCGGCGCGCCGCAGCGCTCGCACACGCCCTCCACGACCTCTTCGTTGGCCAGCACGACCTTGCAGCTCGTGCACCAGTTGACGGACATGGTGGCCTTATAGGCCAGGCCGTGCTTGAACAGCTGCAGGAATATCCACTGCGTCCATTTGTAATACGACGGGTCGCTCGTGTTGATGCAGCGGTCCCAGTCGAAGCCGTAGCCGAGCATTTTCAGCTGGCGCGTGAAGTTGGCGATGTTGTCATGCGTCACGATGGCCGGATGGATGTGGTTTTTGATGGCGTAGTTTTCCGTCGGCAGACCGAAAGCATCGTAGCCGATGGGGTTGAGGACGTTGTAGCCCTGCATGCGCTTTTTGCGCGTGATAACGTCCATCGCCGTAAACGGGCGCGGATGGCCGACGTGCAGCCCCTGCCCGGAGGGATAGGGGAACTCGATCAGGCCGTAGAACTTCGGCCTCGATCCGTCGCCGGTGACGGCGGCATAGGGCTTGGTCTTTTCCCATATGCCCTGCCATTTCTTTTCGATCCGTTCAAATTCGTAGCCCATGTTATGCCCCGATCTCCTTGATGTCTATTTCCTCCGCGTCGCTCCACAGCCGGTCCAGACCGTAAAACTGGCGCGTTTCCTCCAAAAACACATGCACCACCAGCGCGCCGTAGTCCAGCAGCACCCAGGTGCTCGAGCGGTAGCCCTCGCGGTGGATGGCGGGCATGCCGGCCTCGGACAGACGCTTGTCCACTTCCTCCGTCAGCGCCTTGATGTGCGGCGCGGACGTGGCCGTGCAGATGACAAAATAATCCGCGATGACCGTCAGCTCCGTGGTTTTCAGCAGACGGATGTCCTCGCCCTTCTTGTCCGAGAGCGTCTTCACCGCCAGGATCGCAGCTTCATAAGGATTCATATCGTTACCACCGTTTCTGTCAGGATAGCCCTTTGCGTGCGCAAAGCGCTTCAAAATATTCTTTCGCGTCCGCGGAATTTTTATGGAAGGGCGTTCCCTTCTCCGTTACCTCCGCCCAGCTCATGCTAAGCGCCGTCGCCATCGCCCCGTCCAGATCCTCATAGGCGGCCCGGCGCAGCTCCTCCAGCCCCGCAAAGCCGTGGCGCGTCGGTTCGATGTAGTCGGCCAGATAGAGGATCTTTTCCAGCCGCGTCATGCCCGCCCGGCCCGTCGTGTGCCAGCGGATGGCCGACGCGATGTTGTCCGGCACGCCGAAGCGCTCCCGGCAGAAGGCCGCGCCCGTGCGCGCGTGGAGAAGCTTTTCGTTCGTTTTCTCTAAATTATCGGTAATGATACCATATCTTTGACACATCCGCAACTGTTCATCCTGCGGCAGTCTTTTTGTGATATCGTGCAGTATCGCGGCCTCGGCCGCGTCGCCCTCGTCCTCGCCCCAGCGCCGGGCGAGCTTCACGGCCTCCTGCTCCGTTCCGGCCACATGCGGCACCCGCCGCGGGTCGAGAAACGCATACGCCTCCCGCCGCAGCCACGCAAGCTCCGGCCTGGCGCCGTACAGCCGCCGCCGGATGATCTCGGCGTACACCGCCTCCGTCAGATACTCCCTTCCCTCGCGCCGCGGCAGAAGCGTGCGCAGCTCCGACGAGGAAATATCCAGCGGCTCGCTCTGTATGAAGATCACCGACGCGCCGAAGCGTCTTTCCAGCTCCGCCTTTTTCGCCTCGATCGCGGCGCGCTCCCCGCCGCTGCGGGCGAACACGCCGATGACGGCCAGGGACAGGATCGTCTCCGGCTCGTGCCACTGGTCGAGCGTCAGGAACATGTCCGTACCCATAAGAAAGCACAGGCGGCACGCCGGATAGCGCGCGTGGAGCTGGCGGAGCGTGTCGGAGGTATAGCTTTTCCCGGCCCGCTCGATCTCCAGCGTCAGCGTCTGCGCGCCGGGTATCTCCGCCGCGGCCAGACGGGTCAGCGCGAGGCGCTCCTCCGGCGTGGGGCTCCCCGGCTCAAGCGCCTTGTGCGGCGGCTCGTGATCGGGGACGAAGAAAAACTTCTGCGGCTGAAGCTGCGCCTTCGCCGCGGCGGCCGCGCGGATATGGCCCCGGTGCGGCGGGTTGAAGCTGCCGCCGTAAATGGCGATGTCGATCATTTCGGAAGCTCGATCTTCGGCGCCTTCGCGCTCTTCTTATAGATCGAAAACACCTTGCCGATGACCTGCACGCCGTCGCACTCGCACTGGGCGCACAGCACGGCCTGCGCCTCGGCGGGCGTGACCGGGCTCGTTTCAAGGACCTTTCCCTTGACGAGCTCGCGCGCCGCCAGCGCGTTTCTGGCCTCTGTCACGATTGCCTCCGTCACGCCGGCCTTGCCGATGTAAAGGATGGCCTCCTCCTTCTGCGCCAGCGAGCGCAGATAGGCTCTCTGTTTTCCTGTCAGCATATTTTTTCAAGCTCCTCTCTGAACGCTGCCAGCGCCCGGGCTCTGTGGGAAATGCGGTTTTTCACGTCCTCGCCCAGCACGGCGAAGGACTGCTCATACCCCTCCGGGCAGAACACGGGATCGTAGCCGAAGCCGCATTCGCCCTTCATCGGCGCGGTCAGTATCCGCCCCGGACACTCGCCCCGCGTCCGCAGAATACGGCCGCCGGGCAGAATGCAGCAGATCGCGGAAACGAAGCGCGCGCCGCGGTCGGTCACGCCCTGCATTTTTTCCAGCAGGTATTCGTATTTCTGCTCGTCCGTCCAGTCCTTGCCGCCGCCGAAGCGCGCCGTATGCACGCCGGGCGCGCCGTCCAGCGCGTCCACGCACAGGCCGGAATCGTCCGCCACAACGGGAAAATGCGAAAAGGACACGACGGAGCTTGCCTTGAGATAAGCGTTTTCCTCAAAGGTGTCGCCCGTCTCGTTCACTTCAAAATCCGCGCCCACGGCGCTCTGCGGGACGACGGTGATATCCAGCGGCGCGAGTATCTCCCTGAATTCGCGCAGCTTTCCCGCGTTGTTTGACGCCAGCACAAGGATCATGACAGCAGCTCCTCGGCAAACTGCTTCGCGTCAAACGCGAGCAGATCGTCCACACCCTCGCCCACGCCGACAAATTTCACGCCGACGCCGAGCTTGCGCCCGATGGACAGCACCACACCGCCCTTGGCCGTGCCGTCGAGCTTTGTCAGCACGATGCCGGTCACGCCGGCGGCCTTCGTGAAGCTCTCGGCCTGCAGGATGCCGTTCTGGCCCGTGGTCGCGTCGATCACGAGAAGCGTCTCCATGTCGCAGCCCGGCAGCTCCCGGCCGAGTATTTTATATATCTTGGCCAGCTCGTTCATCAGATTCTGCTTGTTGTGCAGCCGCCCGGCGGTATCGACGATGATCAGATCGGCGCCGCGGGCGCGGGCCGCCGCGATGGAATCGTACACGACCGCGCCGGGGTCGCCGCCCTCGCCGTGGCGCACAATGTCGCAGCCGACGCGCTCGGCCCAGATGGCGAGCTGCTCGGATGCCGCGGCGCGGAACGTATCCGCCGCGCACAGCAGGACCTTCCGGCCCTGATTTTTATACAGCTTCGCAAGCTTGCCGATGCTGGTGGTCTTGCCGACGCCGTTGACGCCGACGACCAGAATGACGGACGGGTTCGTGTCGAGCTTCATGCCAGCGCCGCCGGCCTTGTTCATCTCATCGGCCAGAATGTCGGCCAGCTTCGCCCGGATCTCCGTCTCCTTGCGGATAAAGCGGCTCTTGCAGGCCGTTTTAAGCTGCTCGACCGTCTCCTCGGCCACCTCCACGCCGGAGTCGGCCAGGATAAGCGCCTCCTCCAGCTCGTCGAAAAATTCGTCGTCCGTCTCCTTGAAGCCCTGGAAAAGGGCCGCCAGACCGCCCTTCTGTTTTTTGAAAAGTGCCATATTTTATACTCCCGTGTTAGTTTTCCGCCGTTTTCTGCGCCTCGGCCAGATCCAGCTCGATCACGCGGCTGACGCCCTTTTCCTGCATCGTCACGCCGAACAGCACATCCGCCTGCTCCATGGTCCCCCGGCGGTGCGTGATGACGATGAACTGCGTCCGGTCCGACAGCGTCCGCATATACTCCGCATAGCGGGACACGTTCTCCTCGTCCAGCGCCGCCTCGATCTCGTCCATAACGCAAAACGGCGTGGGCTTGACCTGCAGAATGGAGAAATACAGCGCGATGGCCACAAAGGATTTCTCGCCGCCGGACAGAAGGCTGATGCTCGAAACGGCCTTGCCGGGCGGCTGCACCCGGATGTCGATGCCGCAGTTGAGCGGGTCGCTCTCGTCCTCCAGCCGCAGGCTGGCGCGGCCGCCGCCGAACAGCTCCAGAAACGTTTTCGTAAAGCGCTCGGAGATGAGCGAAAACTCCGTGGTGAATATCTGCTCCATCTCCTTGGTGATGTCGCCGATGATGGTGAGAAGCTCACTTTTGGCCTTGACGATGTCCTGCCGCTGGCCGGAGAGATATTCATAGCGCTCGGAAACGCGCTCGTATTCGTCGATGGCGCCCAGATTCGGCGTGCCGAGAGCCGAAATGCTCCGCCGCAGCGAGGCGATCTCGCGGTTGGCCGCCGTCAGCCCCGGAAGCTCGATGCGCAGCGGCTGCGCCGCCGTGCGCGTCAGCTCGTAGTTCTCCCAGAGCTTATCGACCAGCTGCTGCTCCTCCATCTCGGCGGCAAGGCTCTTGCGCTCGATGGAGGCGACAAGGCGCTCAAGCTCCACGATGGCCTCGTTGCGGCGCTGATTTTCGCGCTCGGCCTCCGTGCGCCGCGCCTCCAGCTGGAATTTCTGATCCGTGACGGCGCGGATGCGGCTGCGATAGCCCTCCGCCCGCTCGGACAGCTCCCCGGCGCGCGCCGTTTTCTTGTCCAGCTCCGCGTCGATCTCCGCGTTGCGGCGCTCGTAGCCCTCGATCAGCGCGCGGCGCTCCCCGCCGCCGGCCAGCATCGCATTCTTAACGGCGCCAAGCTGCTCGGCGCTGGTCTTTTTCGCCTCGCGCTCCGCGCTCAGCGACGCGGCCCGGCTGCGCGCGGAGGCAAGCTGCTCCGCCGCCGTGTCCATATCGTAGCGCGCCGCGGCCAGCTCCCGCTCGGCCTTTTCCAGCGCCGCGGCCTTTTCCTCCCGCCGCGCCTCCAGCTCCGCGCTCTGTTTTTTCAGCCGCTCCAGCTCATTGGCGCGCGACAGCGCGCCCGTCCCCTTCGCCGCCGAGCCGCCGGTCATGGAGCCGCCGGCGTTGATCATCTGCCCGTCCAGCGAGACGATGCGGAAGCGGTTGTCGTATTTCCTCGCGATGGCGACGGCGTCGCCAAGGGTCTGCGCGACCACGGTGCGGCCGAGAAGGCTGGCGAACACGCCGGCGTATTCGCGGTCGTAGCTGCAAAGCTCGCTGGCCAGGCCCAGATAGCCCCGCTCGCCGCGCGGGGGCTGCGCCAGCGCGCTGCCGCGCACGGCGCCGATGGGAAGGAACGTCGCGCGCCCGGCGTCCTGCCGCTTGAGGTATTCGATGGCGGCGCGGCCGTCCTCCTGCGTGTCCACGACGATGTTCTGCGCGGCGAAGCCCAGCGCCGTCTCGATGGCGAGCGCGTAGCGGTCGTCGCTCCGCACCAGATTGGCCACGGGCCCGCGGATGCCGGGCAGCGTGCCCCGCTTCGATTCGCGCATAACGGTCTTGACGGCGCGGGAATAGCCCTCGTAGTCCTTTTCCATCTCCGTGAGCATATGGATGCGGCTCCGCATGCTCCGCCCGTCCACGGTCAGCTTCGTCAGCTCGTCGCGCAGCGCCGCGAGCCGGCTTTCGCGGCCGGACATTTTCATGCGGTGGCCGTTGACGACGTTGGAAAGCGACGCGATCGTCCCGCCAAGCTCCCGCTCGTCGGCGGCGATGGCCTCCATGCGCCCGTTCAGCTCGTCGATTTGCGCCTGCACGGCGGCGATGCGCTCGCCGTCGGCATCCATATCGCCGCGCACGCGCTTTACGGAATCGAGATTCGACTGCCGCTGGCTCCGCAGCACGGCCATCGCGCTCTCGTTGTCGGCCAGATCGCCCTCCGTCTCGGAAAGACGGCGGCGCAGCTCCTCGGCCTCCACGTCCTTCGCGCGCATTTTCTCCGAAATGCTCTCGCCAAGCTCGTAGTTGTCGGCCAGCGCCTGCCGCGCCCGGCCCAGATCGTCGCGCGCCTGCTCCAGCGACTGCCGCACGCCGGCGGACTGCTCGGCGAGCCGGTCAAGCGACAGCATCCACGCCGAGACCTCCAGCCCCTTCAGCTGCTCGCGCAGGGCGAGATACTTTTTCGCCGTTTCCGACTGCTTTTTCAGCGGGCCGACCTGCAGCTCCAGCTCCTCGATCTTGTCGCCCACGCGCAGCAGACTCTCGTCTGTGGCGGCAAGCTTGCGCTCGGCCTCCTCCTTGCGGTAGCGATAGCGGCTGATGCCGGCCGCCTCCTCAAATATCTCGCGGCGGTCGGTCGATTTGGCGGAAACGATCTCCGCGATGCGCCCCTGGCCGATGATGGAATAGCCGTCGCGGCCGAGGCCGGTGTCCATGAGAAGCTCGTTTATGTCGCGCAGACGGACGTTCTCGCGGTTGATGCAGTATTCGCTCTCGCCGGAGCGGTAATAGCGGCGCGTGATGACCAGCTCGTCGGAATCGACGGCAAAGCTGCGCGCGGAATTGTCCAGGATCAGCGACACCTGCGCAAAGCCGAGCGCCCCGCGCTTCTCCGTGCCGCCGAAGATAACGTCCTCCATCTTGCTGCCGCGCAGCGAACGCGCCCGCTGCTCGCCCATGACCCACAAGATCGCATCGGATATGTTGGATTTGCCGGAACCGTTCGGCCCGACGATCATGGTCATATTCTTTTCAAATTCCAGAACCGTCTTTTCCGGGAAAGACTTGAAGCCCTGTATCTCAAGAGCCTTTAAATACACTCGTTTTTTCTCCTGTAGTGGACTTTTTGCAATAATAATACAGAATATAGTATATTCCCATCCGGGGACAACGTCAAGGAGCAAAATTACCCGCCGGCGTTGACAGGATTTTGAATTTATAATAGACTTTTAACAGATTCCGGCGCATGACCCGGCCGCATGAAGGCCGCGGCAAAGCCGGCGGCGGAGCGCGATGCATTTTCCCAGAGGACAAAGAACACATCCGCCGCGGCCTCTTCTACGTCTGAACCGACCATGCTGCCGCCGATGATATTGGAGATGACGGCGCTCACATATGGCGTATAGCGTTCGATGATGCTCTGCAATGCCATTTCGGACCTGCAGCGAAGGGCGCGCAGCTCCCGTTCCTCGTCATTCAAACCTTGCTCACCTCTTATGCTCTGCTTGCTTTCTAATCGGCCGACCGCTTTATAATGCCAATCCGCAGCAAAAAAGTTGCATCTGTGGCGTATTATCTTGTGACGAGATCTTAACTGGAAAGCGCAACCTTTCCGGTTCGTTTGTCGTATATAAGGGTGAGAGCTCTTCAAGGAGGAACAGTATGGAAGATTCAGCGATCATCGATCTGTACTGGCGACGTTCCGATCAGGCCATATCGGAAACAGAAAAAAAGTACGGCAAATACTGCCGCTGCATTGCCTACCACATCTGCGCATCGCGGGAGGATGCCGAAGAGTGCGTCAATGACACATGGTTTCGCGCATGGAATCTCATGCCGGACAAGCGTCCCTCCGCCCTGTCGGTGTTCTTAGGCGGCATTACAAGACATTTCGCCTTGGATCGCATGAAGGCGAAAAACAGGAAAAAGCGCGGTGGAGGCGAAGCGATTCTCGCTTTGGATGAGCTGAGCGAATGCATACCGGATGGATCGGATTTAGAACAGAGCGTCGAAGAGAAAGAACTTGAACATGCCATCGGCAGCTTTGTCGCCCGCCTTCCGGCGGATGAAAAAACAACCTTTGTTCTGCGATACTGGTATTTCGTTCCGGTGTCGGAAATCGCTGCTCGGATGCAATTCAGCCAAAGCAAGACCAAGAGCATTTTGTTTCGCGTCCGGAACAAACTGAAAAACTATCTGATGGAGGCAGACTTATGTCAGATTCGCTGAAACTCCTTCGCGCTATGAACGGCATTCATGAGGAGGATGTTATCATGGCCGGAGAAATCTATTTTGACAAGCAGAAAACCAGGCATATCCAAATGAAACGCGTCGTGAGTTTTGCACTTGCTGCCGCGCTGGTTCTGGGGCTGGCGGCAGCAGCGTATGCAACGGGCTTTTTCGGCCTCATCGACAGCCAGATGGGAGACACCGTTGTCGAATATGCCGGAGTGAACCCCGTTTCCAGCGTGATCGAAAGCAGAGAGGAGATGGCGCAGGGTCTGAATCAAGTACCTGTCCGCGTGCTTTCCCTCCAGGGCTGGCGTGGTTCACCGGAATACCAGGCCAATCAGGAATGGCAGAGCTTCTATGACGACTATCGCCTCAACAACTATTATGGGGATGAGGTACCGAATCCTGCACTGAAAACGGATCCATGGTATGAAACCCATTCCCGCATTTATCCCGCATACACACCCGCAATGAAGGAGAAAGTGCTGGAAATCTGTGACAAGTATTCGCTAAAGCCTCTGGATTCCTGCACAGAGGATATTGGCATGGATAGCTTCTATCATTACTTTGGCACCGATGAGGTGCTCAACAAGGATGCCTTTGCCGGACAGGAATATCAGCTTGTCGGCGCGGAGTATCTCGGTTATGATGCGGGGACGTTCCTTCTGCAGTTTGCGTACAGTCTGGATGACAACTACGAAGATGACAGTTTCGTGGATATGAAGTTGAACCGCGCTGCAAAGGGGTATTTCCGTACAGGATACGCGCTGTTTGCAGAAAACGAAGAACTGGACGAGTGGGAATACACAAATTGCTTTGGAGATACGCTGTCTCTGATACTCGGCAAAAGCTATGGAATAGTTCTATATGACAGCGACTATGCTTTCGTCACACTTCAGGCAGACTTCACATTCATGCAGAACAGTACCGGTGAAACTGCCAGCCGTGAGATGATGGAGCGACTCGCCGATTTGGTCAACTTCGGTTCTCTGGGCCGGGAGCTGCCGTAACAGATTTCAAAACAGAAACAGGGGGAAGTGAGTCGTGGGCCCGCTTCCCCCTGTTTCTCTGCTCGTTATATGGTCATCTTATTTTCCGCTGTTCTCCACCGTGAAGGGTACTTGAACTTCATTGACGGTTTCATAGTAGAAGTACGCCGGGCCGCCGAGCTCCATGTAATAATACGTGTGGGAGCTCTTGATCGTCAGACTGGCATTCAGGACATCGAGGTCCCGCGCCGCTTCCGGCAGGGACGATATCTCAATGAAGAGGTTCCCGCTGTGCGCGTCGATATCGAAGCTGTCCATGTTCTGCTGCGAAACGGGGCCAAGGTCGGTTCCGTCGTCCAGATACACATGATCTCCGATATAAACGGCGCTGTCTATCACACAGAGATGCCCGGTTTCCCGCAACGTTTTCCACGCAGCAGCGTAATCCTCCGGCGACAGCTTTCGCTGCAGGAATGCGTCAAACTCGATGGCGCTCACATGATGGAAGTCCTCTGTCGCAGCGTTCTCGCTGCGATGGGCAAGGTAATCATCATAGATCTGCCGATCCATGCCCTGCGCCAGCAGCGCGTCCAGATCATCATCACCGTTGACATCCTGGAAGAAAGCGACGCTGCTGATCTTTGCTTGCAGTGCAGTGTCCGGCACGTACCCGACGATGAGCGTGGGCGCCGCCGTTTTGCTGGCGATCCCCAAAACCAGACCCTGGATCCGCGCGCGGATCCCGAAGCTCGAGACTGTAATCGTCGCCGCCCTGGCCGCCGGCGTGCTTCTCTGGCTGGCCGCCGCGCTTTTGTCCGCCCGCTTCGGATGACCGCCCCTTGATAACGGACGCCGTCCCCTCTTATCCCCGGAAACGGGATGAGAGGGGACGTTTTCCTTATCGCCGGCCGGGGGGCCGCTCCGCGTCCGGGACGGCCGCGAGCAGCACGATCGCCTTCCCGGCCTGCGTGCAGGGCTTGACGGACAGCGCGCGCAGCCCTTTGCCGCGCCGGATGGCCTCCACGTTGGCCCGGTGCTGGCCGATCAGGGCCGACACCCGTTCCGGCGCCGCGCCCAGCGTGACCGCCGAGCCCGGCGGCACATCGCGCAGCAGCTCCATCGCCTCCCGGCGCAGGCACTCCGAGCGGACAAGCTCGCCCAGCGCGGGATGATACGCGCCGCCGGCCGCCTGTCCGCCGGACAGCTCCTGCGTCGGGTTGAGCCCCAGCCTTATCACCGGGATGCCCGCCGCCTCGAAGACCGGCAGGATATCCGCGCACACGCGCACCGCGTCGGCGACCGTGTGCTCGCGGTACTGCCCCGCGCGCCACATATCGTACAGCGGCGTTCCGCGGACAATCACCGTCGGATAGATGCGCACGCCGTCCGGCCCAAGCGCCGCGATGCGCCGCGCCGTTTCAACGTCCTTCTCGTCCGACGAGCCTGGCAGCCCCGTCATCATCTGCAAAACCAGACGCAGCCCCGCCGCGCGGACAAGCTCCGCCGCCCGGACGGTATCGGCCGCGCTGTGGCCGCGGCCGGAGGCCTCCAGCACGCCGTCGTCCATCGACTGACTTCCCAGCTCCACCGTTTCAACGCGGTAGCCGCGCAGCCGCGCGAGCGTTCCGCCGTCCACGGCGTCCGGGCGCGTGGAAAGGCGGATGGACGCAATGACGCCGCGGTCGATATACGCCTGCGCCGCGTCCAGAAGCTCGTTTTGCAGACGCTCCGGCACCGCCGTGAAGCTCCCGCCGTAAAACGCCAGCTGCGCGTCCCGTGCGCCCCGGTCCGCCGCCGCGTCCAGCGCCGCGCGCACATCGGCGGTGCGGGCAGGCAAAAGGCTGCCGGAAATGCGCTTCTGATCGCAGAATACGCATTGCTTCGGGCAGCCCAAATGCGGTACGAACAGGGGGATGATGCTCCGCCGCGCCATCAGCCCTTCAGCCTCTCCCAGGCAAGCCGGGCCGCGGCGCGTTCGGCCTCCTTCTTGGACTTGCCGACGCCGTCGGCAAAGCCCTGCGGAAAGCTGACGCGGGCCGTGAAGGTCTTGTCATGATCGGGGCCGGACTCGGCGATGATCGCATACGACGGCGCCGCGCCGCCGTTTTGCTGCAGCAGCTCCTGGAGCATCGTCTTGTAATCCTCGCGCACGAAGCGCCGGCCGGCCAGGCCGTCGGACAGGATCTGCTCATAGATAAAGCGCTCGGCGCATTCCAGCCCGCCGTCGGTAAAAATGGCGGCGATGACCGCCTCCACGGCGTCGGCCAGAATGGAGGGACGGCTGCGCCCGGCGTTTCCTTCCTCGGCCCGGCCAAGGCGCAGATACGCGGCCAGGCCGAGCGACTGCGCCACCTGATGAAGGCTCGCCTCACACACCAGCTCCGCGCGCAGGCGGCTCATCTCCCCCTCCGGCATATCCGGGCGGGTCGAAAAGATGGTCTGCGCCGTATAGAACCCGAGCACGGCGTCGCCCAAAAATTCAAGGCGCTCGTTGGAGTGCAGCGGCGGATGCTCGTTGGCGTAGGACGAATGGGTCAGCGCCGTTTCCAGCAGGGCCCGGTCACGGAAGCGGTATCCGATTTTCCGTTCCAGCGCGTCCATCACACGTCGGTGTGCGTCTTGACGTACTCGACCAGATCGCCCACCGTGCGCAGCTTCTTCAGCTCCTCCTCGGGCACCTCGGCCATGCCGAATTCCTCTTCCATCTCGATCGTCAGCTCGACCACGTCAAGGCTGTCGGCGCCAAGATCGTCCACAAAGGACGTGTTCTCGTTAACGGCTTCCGGGTCCAGACCGAACTGGGTGCAGATCTTCTCGACGATTTTTTCGTAAACCATTTGTTTTTCTCCTTATTCAGCTGTGATTTTCATGGATTCGATGTTTTCTTCTATCGCCTGAATAACGCCGGCCTCGGCAAATGCGATGGCCTGGCGGACAGCGCTTCGGATGGCCCGCGCGTCGGACGAGCCGTGAGCCTTGACGACGGGGCGGGAGATGCCGAGCATGGCCGTTCCCCCGATCTCGTTGACGTCCATCGTGCTTTTGAAGGCGTAAAGATCCTTCTTGATGGCCGCCGCCGCAAGCTTGTTTTTCAGATTTTTATACAGGATATCCCGGAGGCTCCCGAACATGAACTTCGCCGCGCCCTCGATGGTCTTGAGCATGACGTTGCCGGAAAAGCCGTCCGCCACCATCACGTCCACCTCGCCGCGCAGAAGGTCGCCGCCCTCGCGGTTGCCGATGAAGTTCAGCCGTCCCGCCTCCGCCGCCAGCCGGAGCTGGGCGTTGGTCTGCTTGCGCAGCTCGTCGCCCTTCTCGTCCTCCGCACCGACGTTCAGAAGCGCCACGCGGGGCCTGGACACGCCGAGTATCTTCTCGGCGTAGAACGAGCCCATATACGCAAACTGGAGCAGGTATTCCGGCGTGCATTCCACGTTCGCGCCGCAATCGATGAGCATAACGCCGGCGCCGCCGTTCGGCAGCACGGGCGCCAGCGCCGCGCGGCGGATGCCGCGGATGCGCCGGACGATCAGCGTCGCCCCGGTCAGCAGCGCGCCCGTGGAGCCGGCGGAAACGACCGCGTCGCCCTCCCCGTCGCGCAGCATGTTCAGCGCCACGGTCATGGACGCGTCCTTCTTATGGCGCGTGGCCGTGCTGGGATCGTCGCTCATGGTGATGACCTCGCTGGCCGGGCGGACCGTGATATGCCCGTTTCCGGCCGCGCCGCAGGCGGCGAGGCACGGCCGCACGGCGTCCTCCCGTCCCACCAGCACGATGTCCACGCCGAATTCCTTCTGCGCGTCCACAGCGCCCTGCACGATGGCCTGCGGGGCGTTGTCGCCGCCCATGGCGTCCACAATGATCTTCATAGCCAGTCGCTCCTTTCCGTCACGGAATCAATGAATTCCAGCGACCGCCGCGCGATCGCCAGATTTTTTTCGCGTTTGTTTCGTATGCGCTCGCCAAGGCCCTCGATGATGCCGAAATTGACGTTCATCGGCTGGAAATCGCCGGACACGGCGCCGTTTTGTATGTACAGCGCCAGCGCGCCGATGGCCGTGCTGCGAGGGAAATCAATGGGCTCTCGCCCCTGCAGGCGCCGCGCGGCCTCCACCGCGGCGAGCATCCCGCTGGCGCAGGACTCGACATAGCCCTCCACGCCGGTCATCTGGCCGGCAAAGGCGATGCGCGGCTCGGCGATCAGCCGGTAATACCGGTCGAGCAGGCCGGGCGACTTCAGGAACGTGTTGCGGTGCATCTTGCCGTAGCGCAAAAATTCCGCCCCGGCCAGCGCCGGGATCATGCCGAACACGCGCCGCTGCTCCGGGAAGGTCAGGTGCGTCTGGAAGCCGACGAGATTATACACGGTCCCCTCGGCGTTGTCCCGCCGCAGCTGAACGACCGCGTAATTGCTCTTTCCCGTCTCCGGGTCGCGCAGACCGACGGGCTTGAGCGGCCCGTACCGCAGCGTGTCGTACCCCCGCCGGGCCATGACCTCCACGGGCATGCAGCCCTCGAACACGCCCGAATCCTCAAAGCCGTGAACGGGCGCCTCCTGCGCGCCGGCCAGCGCCTCGACAAAGGCGGCGTATTCCGCCTCCTCCATGGGGCAGTTGATGTAGTCGGCGTCGCCCTTTCCGTAGCGCGAGCCGAACCATGCCTTCGTCATGTCGATGGAATCGAACGCGATCAGCGGGGCGGCCGCGTCGTAAAAATGGAGAAAATCCTGTCCGGGGCAGCGCGCCGCGATGGCCGGAACGAGCGCGTCGCTCGTCAGCGGGCCGGTCGCCACAATGACCTCGCCGTCCGGGATGGCGTCCAGCTCCCGCTCGTCGATCTCGATATTCGGATGGCTCCGCAGCGCCTCGGTGACGGCGGCGGAAAACGCCTCCCGGTCCACGGCGAGCGCGCCGCCGGCGGGCACGCGGTGCGCCTCGGCGCATGCCATCACAAGACTGCCGAGCCGCCGCAGCTCCTCCTTCAGAAGCCCCACCGCGTTCGACAGATCGTCCCCGCGCAGGGAATTGGAGCAAACGAGCTCACAGAAAAGCGGCGAGCTGTGCGCGTCCGTCATGCGCTTCGGCTTCATATCGACCAGCCTGACCCGCAGTCCGCGCTGCGCAAGCTGCCACGCGGCCTCGGACCCGGCCAGCCCCGCGCCGCATACGGTGATATCCGGCGTCATGCTTCCTCCGTTCCGGCGGCCGGCTTTTTCGCGGCCGTCTTCTTCGCGGCCGGCTTTCTCGCCGTGGTTTTCTTTTCCGCCGTCTTCTTTGCGGCCGTTTTCCTGGCCGCCGGCTTTTTCGCGGCCGATCTTTTCGCAGCCGGTTTCTTCTCCGCCGATTTTTCTTCTTCGGCTCCGGCGGCGGCCGTCTCCGCCTTTTCGCCGCTGTCGTCGGTCCTGGCGGCGCGGCGGCGGTAGCCGCGCTTATCCTCGGGCAGGAAGTTGGGACATTCCTCGTTGATGCAGAACGGCTTGCGCTGTCCCTTTCCCGAAAGCTTGAACATCGTCTTGCCGCATTCCGGGCACACGTCCTTTGTCGGCACGTCCCAGGTCATGAAGCCGCAGGTCTTGTTGTTTTCGCAGGCATAGAACGGATAGCCCTTGCGGCTCGTGCGCTTGAGCATGCGCCCGCCGCAGCGCGGGCATTTGCCCGGCATCTCCACCACGATCGGCATTGTGAACGAACACTCGGGATAGCCCGGACAGGCCAGAAAGCGCCCGAAGCGGCCGCTTTTGAACACCAGATTCTTTCCGCAGTTGGGGCATATCTCGCTCGACACCTCGTCCGGCACCTTCAGATGCACGCCCTCGAGCGCCTGCTCCGCCTTTTCCAGCGAATCGCTGAAGCCGCCGTAAAAATCGCCCAGCACGCCCTTCCAGGGCACCTCGCCCTCCTCGACCCGGTCGAGATCGGACTCCATATGCGCCGTGAACTTCACGTCCACGATATCGGGGAAGCGTTCCTCCATCAGACCGTTGACGGTCTCGCCCAGCGGCGTGGGCCGGAGGTATTTCCCCTCCTTGACGACGTATTCGCGCGCCGTGATGGTCGTGATCGTCGGCGCGTAGGTCGACGGGCGGCCGATGCCCTTTTCCTCCAGCGCGCGGATAAGCGTGGCCTCCGTGTAGCGCGCGGGGGGCGACGTGAAATTCTGCTCGCGCTTGAGCTCGCGGCAGGCGAGGCTCTCGCCCTCCTCCAGCGGCGGCAGCGGCTTTTTCCCGCCGTCCTCCTCGTCCTTGTTCTCCTCGTAAACGGCCGTGTAGCCGGGGAACTTGATCTCCGAATGGGAGGCGCGGAAGCTGTAGCCCTCGCACTCGATGCTGACGGTGATGTTGTCGTAGACGGCGTTGGCCATCTGGCAGGCCGTGAAGCGGCCCCAGATCAGCCGGTACAGGCGGTATTGCTCCCCCGTCAGGCTCTTGCGCACCTGCTCGGGCGTAAGACTGGGGATGCTGGGGCGGATGGCCTCGTGCGCATCCTGCGCGTTGGAGCCGGTCTTGAAGCGCCGGGGCTTGCCGTAGTAATACGCCTCGCCGTAGTGGCTTTTGATAAAGTCGGCGGCGGCGGCCAGCGCGTCCTCGGACAGGCGCAGAGAGTCGGTACGCATATAGGTTATCAGGCCCACGGTGCCCTCGCCCTCGATGTCCACACCTTCGTACAGCTGCTGCGCGATGGACATGGTGCGCCGCGGCGTCATGCCCAGCCGGCGCGACGCCTCCTGCTGAAGCGTGGAGGTGATGAACGGAGGCGAAGGGCTGCGCTGCTTGGAGCCGTGCTTTACCGTCTGGACGCGGAAGGGCTTGCCCTCCACCGCCTTGACGACGGCGTCCACCTCCTGCTCGTTTTTCAGTTCCTTTTTCTTCTCGCCCTCGCCGTGGAAGGCGGCCGTGAAGCGGCTGCCGTCCTGCTTTTCCAGCTCGGCGTTGAGATACCAGTATTCCTCGGGCTTGAAATCGCGTATTTCCTTTTCGCGGTCGATGACCATACGCGTGGCCACGGACTGCACGCGCCCGGCGGACAGCCCCTTGCGCACCTTCCGCCACAGCAGCGGCGAAAGCTTGTAGCCGACGATACGGTCAAGGATGCGGCGCGCCTGCTGCGCGTCGACCAGATTCTGATCGATGTCGCGCGGATGCGCCAGTCCCTCGCGCACAACGTTTTTCGTGATCTCGTTGAAGGTGATGCGGCGCGCCTTGTCGTCCGGCAGCCCCAGCAGCTCCTTCAGATGCCAGCTGATCGCCTCGCCCTCGCGGTCCGGGTCGGTCGCCAGATAGACGGTCCCGGCGCTTTTCGAAGCCTTTTTCAGCTCGTCTATGACCGCCTCACGCCCCTTGACAGGCTGGTAGTTCGGTTCAAAGCCATGCTCAATATCGACGCCCATGGTGTTTTTCGGCAGATCACGCAGATGTCCCATCGAGGCGACCACCTTGTAGTCGCTGCCCAGATATTTCTCGATCGTCCTGGCCTTCGCCGGGGACTCCACGATCACCAGATCCTTTTTTGCCATGCTGATTATCCTTTCTGCAATGCCAGAGAATATCGCCTGTTCTCCTGCCGCACGACGCCCGCGATCTCAAGCAGGGTCAGCGCCGCCATGACGCGCTGGGCCGGAAGGCCGGTCTTGGCCGTGATGTCGTCCGGGAGCATATCCGGCTCCGTCATCGCCAGCGCCACGCTGCGCTGCGGCTCCGCCAGCCCCTGGATTTTTTCTACTAGGTCAATATAAAGCAGGTCCTGTCCCTTGTCAATCTCTTTTTTTAATTGTATAGGGTGTTCCTTTGCCTCCGCCGGGGCGAAATCAGACCGATAATGCTCCATCACGTCGTTCCCGCTCATAACCGGCACGGCGCCCTGCCGCAAAAGGCGATTCGTCCCCGCGCAGGCCGGCGCGTCGGCGTTGCCGGGCACGGCGAACACATCGCGGTTCTGCTCCAGCGCGTGGCCCGCCGTCACGAGCGAGCCGCTGCGCGCGGGCGCCTCCACCACGACCACGCCGAGCGACAGCCCCGACAAAATGCGGTTGCGCTCCTTGAAATTCCACGGCTGCGTCCGCATCCGCGGCGGGTATTCGCTCAAGATCGCGCCGGTCACGGCGCACTGGTCAAAAAGCGGCCGGCTGCTTTTCGGATAGACCTCGTCCACGGCGGTGCCGAGCACGCCGACGACCAGACCGCCCGCACGAAGTGCGCCCTCCATCGCCGCGCTGTCCACGCCCGCGGCAAAGCCCGACACGACCACGCCGCCCGCCCCGGCGATCTCCGCGCCGATACGCTGCGCCATGCGGGCGCCGTAGGGCGAGGTCCGGCGTGTGCCCACCACGGCGACGCACGCCAGATCGTCCACCGGCGGAAGTTTCCCCCGGACGTACAGCACCGCCGGCGGGTCGGGTATCTGGCGCAGGCGCTCGGGATAATCCGCGTCCTGCAGCGTGTAGATCGCAATGCCGCGGCTGTCGCAGTCGGACAGGATCTGCGACGCGCGCTCCATGCTCTTGTCCCCCAGCAGCGCCAGCTCCCGCTCCGTCAGGCGCGCAGCAGCCAGCTCGCTCCGGTCCGCGAAAAATATTTTCTCCGGGTCGCCGAACACGTCCAGCAGCCGGCGCTTGACCGCCGAGCCGATGTTGAAGCCCGACAGCCACACCCAATACTTCGTCCGTGCCATCAGCGCACCAGCTCCCACATACACAGCGCCGCGGCCACGGCCGCGTTGAGCGACTCCGCCTGCGGCCGCATGGGGATGATGACCTGACCGGCGCAGCGCTCCAGCAGCTCCGCCGTCAGTCCGCGTCCCTCGTTTCCGACGGCGACGGCGATATCCCGGCCGGACACCGTCCGTATATCCTGCGCCGCGGGCGACAGGGCCGCGCCGTACAGCGGCAGACCGCCCAGCGCCCTTTCAAGCCCCGCCACCGGAACACTCACGACATTCTGGCGGAACACGGCGCCCATGCTGGCGCGGGCCGCCTTGGGCCCGAAGGGGTCGGCGCACGCGCCACACAGCACGACCAGCTCCACGCCGAGCGCGTCCGCCGTGCGCAGCACCGTTCCCACGTTGCCGGGGTCCTGCACGTTTTCCAGCACGATCGCCCGCCGCGGCTTCGTCTCCGCCGCTGGACGCATCCGAACGGAAAACACCGGGCCCGGCGAGTTTTTCAGCGGCGAAACATAGTCGAGCAGCTCCGGCGTCACGATCCGGCAGGGGCGGCCGGACACCGGCTGCGTGCCCAGCACCATCGTCACATCCGCGCCGGCCTTTTCCGCCTCGTCCAGAAGCTTCTGCCCCGCGCCGATAAACTCTCCCTGCTCCCGGCGGAAATCCCCGTCCGCGCCGAGCATGCGGAACCGGCGGATAAGCTCATTGTGCCTCGATCGGATCGTTTCCATGCCGTGGCCCTCACTTACATCAAAAATCTGATATATCCTTTGCAGACATTATAGCATAAATTCCCGCCAGTTCAATACCACCGCAAAAAATCCTTCGCTGGGCAAATCACGCCGAATGCCCATTGACGGCCCGCCTCATAATATGCTATAGTGCAATCAGCGTTGAGGGAGTAGCAGGCGCGTTCGCGCGCAGCAAGTCAACATACGCGGCCGCCCGGCGGCCTGGCTTGCTTTAATTTGCCAGACTCATGTATAGGC
Source organism: uncultured Oscillospiraceae bacterium (assembly GCA_934597255.1). GTDB lineage: Bacteria > Bacillota > Clostridia > Oscillospirales > Oscillospiraceae > CAJOIG01. The sequence continues at coordinate 16,899 of CAKTQV010000008.1, read as the reverse complement.
GTTTTGGCTGTACATGAGTTTTTTCTTGTCTTTCCCGTCAGGTACAGCCCATGCGGCTGTACCTGTTTTTTTATTCTCCGGCCGGGCCGGACATAATCTGAATCGGGAGGAAGGAACATGAAGTATTACCGCGAGGAGGCAGAGCAGGTGCTTTCCGAGCTCGGCTCGTCCGAAACGGGGCTCACGCAGGACGAGGCCGCGCGGCGGCTTGCGCAAAACGGAAGGAACCGGCTGGAGACGGCTAAGGGGAAAAGCCTACTGCGCCGCTTTTTCGACCAGCTCGCCGACCCGATGACCCTCGTTCTGCTGGCGGCGGCCGCCGTCAGCGGCGTGCTGGCGGCCGTGGAGGGCGGCGGCGTTGCCGACGTCGTCATCATTCTGGCCGTCGTGATCGTGAACGCCGTTCTCGGCGTGTATCAGGAGAGCAAGGCGGAAAAGGCCATCGAGGCGCTTCAGGAAATGACGGCCGCGACCTCAAAGGTCCTGCGCGGCGGGCAGCTGCAGACCGTGGCGAGCGAGGAGCTGTGCGTCGGCGACGTGATCGTGCTCGAGGCCGGCGACGCCGTCCCGGCGGACGCGCGGGTCATCGAATCGGCCAGTCTCAAGGCGGAGGAATCGGCGCTGACGGGTGAATCCGTGCCGGTGAGCAAATTCATGGAGGCGCTCGGGCTGGACGCCGGCGCGAAGGACGTGCCGCTCGGCGACCGGCGGAACATGCTCTACATGGGCGGTGCCATCGTATACGGGCGCGGCCGCGCCGTCGTGACCGCGACGGGCATGGACACCGAGATGGGGCGCATCGCCGGCGCGCTTCAGCAGACGAAGGAGGGCGACACGCCGCTTCAGCGGCGGCTGCGCGAGCTTTCCGGCATACTGACAAAGCTGGTGCTGGGCGTGTGCGCGCTGGTGTTCGCCGTGCAGCTTCTGCGGGCCGGCCAGCTCGATCTTTCCTTTGTGCTCGATTCGTTCATGATCGCCGTTTCGCTGGCCGTCGCCGCGATCCCCGAGGGCCTCGCGGCGGTCGTGACCGTCGTTTTGTCCATGGGCGTCACGGCCATGTCCCGGCGCAGGGCCATCATCCGGCGGCTGACGGCCGTGGAAACGCTCGGCTGCGCGCAGATCATCTGCTCGGACAAAACCGGCACGCTGACGCAGAACAAAATGACCGTCGTCGATTCCTTCGGCGGCGACAAGGAGCGCTGCGCGATGGCCATGGCGCTGTGCAGCGACGCGCAGCCGGATGCGGACGGCGGTGTCACCGGCGAGCCGACGGAGGCCGCGCTCGTCGTCTGGGCGGGCACGCTCGGTCTGGATAAGACCGCGCTGGCGCGGCAGTTCCCGCGCTGCGGGGAGGCGCCGTTCGATTCCGGGCGCAAGCTCATGTCCACCGTCCACCGCACGGAGCAAGGCTTCGTTCAGTTTACCAAGGGCGCGCCCGACGTCGTCGTCGGCCTGTGCACCCATTACCGGAAGGACGGCAGGGCCGTCCCCATGACGGCCGAGTACGCCGCGCAGATTGCCGAGGCCAACCGCGCCATGGCCGGCCGGGCTCTGCGCGTGCTCGCCTGCGCCGAGCGTTCATGGGACGCAGAACCGGCGGACTACGCCCCGGCGCAGTTGGAGCAGCAGCTCTGCTTTGTGGGTCTGGCCGGCATGATCGACCCGGTCCGCCCCGAGGTAAAGGCGGCCATCGCCGAATGCCGCGAAGCCGGTATCCGGCCCATCATGATAACCGGCGACCACATCGACACCGCCGCCGCCATTGCCCGGGAGCTGGATATGCTGCCGGAGGGCTGCCGCGCCGTCACGGGCGCGCAGCTTGACGAGATGGACGACGCTCAGTTTGCCCGCGAGCTGGAAAACATCCGCGTTTACGCGCGGGTGCAGCCGGAGCACAAGACCCGCATCGTCCGGGCCTGGCAGGCCGCGGGCTGCGTCACGGCCATGACGGGCGACGGCGTGAACGACGCGCCGTCCATCAAGGCGGCCGACATCGGCGTCGGCATGGGCGTCACCGGCACGGACGTGACGAAAAACGTCGCGGACATGGTGCTGGCAGATGACAATTTCGCCACCATCGTCTCCGCCGTGGAGGAGGGCCGCCGCATTTACGACAACATCCGCAAGGCCATCCAGTTCCTTCTCGGCTCGAACATGAGCGAGGTACTGAGCATTTTCGCGGCGACGCTCCTCGGCTTCACGATCCTTAAGCCCGTGCACCTGCTGTGGATCAACCTTGTGACCGACTGCTTCCCGGCGCTGGCGCTCGGCATGGAAAAGGCGGAGGACGGCATCATGCGGCGGCCGCCGCGCGACCCGAAGGCCGGCATCTTCGCCGGCGGCATGGGCTTCGACGTGGCCTATCAAGGCCTCATCGTCACCGTTCTCGTGCTCGCCTCGTATTTCATCGGCCATTTCATCGAAACCGGCACATGGGCCGTCACAAACAGCGCCGACGGTACCACGATGGCCTTTCTGACCATGTCCATGGCGGAGATCTTCCACAGCTTCAACATGCGCTCGCAGCGCGGAAGCCTGTTCACGCTGCGCACGCGCAACCGTTCTCTCACGCTCGCCGCCATCGGCGCGCTCGCCGTCACGACCGCCGTCTGCGAGTTCCCGTTCCTGTCGGCCCTGTTCGGCTTTACGAGCGTGGAGCCGCTGGAGTATCTCACGGCCGTGGCGCTTGGCTTTCTGGTCATCCCCATCGTCGAGCTCGTCAAGCTCATCCAGCGCCGGGCCGAACGGCGGTGCACGGCAAAATAAGCATGGAAAAAGAGGCGGAGCCATCCGCCTCTTTTCTTTATGCGTTCACCCGCGCCGGCAGGTGCAGCCGCTCAAAAAATTCCTCCAGGGCCGCCTCATATCCCGGCTCATCCACCAGATAGGACAGGCCGTGCCCCGCGCCCGGCACGGTCAGCAGCGTCTTTTCCGACGCGCAGGCCGCCCAGTTCCGCCGGCTCATATCGCAGGGAACGAAGCGATCGTCCTCCCCGTGGACGAACAGCACCGGAACGCGGCAGCGCCGCAGCGCCTCCTCCGCCCCCGCGCTGTCGATGTCAAAGCCGCCGTACAGCCGGCCTCCCAGCCGCAGCAGCGGATAGATCGCCCGCGGACAGTGCATGGAGGCCATGACGCTGCGGATGATATCCGAAGGGGCCGTGTAGCCGCAGTCGGCCAGAATGCCCCGCACATTCTCCGGCAGCTCCAGCCCCGCCGCCATCAGCACCGTGGCCGCGCCCATGGATATGCCGACGAGCACGATGGGCGTCCGCGCGCCGAAGCGGCCGCGCGCCCATTCCACCCAGTCCAGACAGTCCAGCCGCTCCATCACGCCGAAGCTCAGACAGCGTCCGCCGCTCCGGCCGTGCGCCCGCTGATCCACGAGCAGCACGTTCCAGCCGCGGTCAAGCTCGCGTCCCAACCCGCCGCAGAAATCGCGGATCGCGCTGCTGCGGTAGCCGTGGAACAGGATCTGCAGCGGCGCGCCGGGCGCCGCCTCGTAATACCGGGCATGCAGCCGCAGCCCCTCCCGGTTCTCCATCCACACGTCCTCCCCGCGCCGCCGCTCCGCGTCGTCGATGAGCGAGAGCATGCGCCCGTACAGCGGCTCATACTGCTCCCCGCGCGGCAGATCGCGCGCCAGACACGAGCGCCGCCGGTCAACGCCGAACGCCAGCCGGTAGCACGCATACGCCCCGCCCAGCACCAGCGCCGCGGCGCCGCCGAGCACGCACGCGGCCGTTCCCGCGCCCGTCAAAGCACACCTCCCGCTTCAGCTTTGTATCGCAACGATCTCTACCTCGTTTCCATGCTCCCGCAGCAGCCGCACCAGCTCCTCCGGCGCAAGCCACACCGTCGCCGTGTTGTCGTTCGGATGCACGCCGATCACATGGCCGCTGAACGACTCGTCCAGATAAAGCTTCACGCGCCGCTCCTCGTCGTTCAAAAGCCCGAGCGGCGTCACCGCGCCGGGGATCAGCCCCAGTATCCCGCTCAGTTCCTCCGGCGAGGCGAACGACAGATTCTTCAGCCCGTGCTCCCGGCGGAAGGCCTTCAGATCCACCCGCTTGCCGCCCCGGACCGTGATCAGATAGTAGTTCCGCCGCTTCTCGTCCCGGACAAACAGATTCTTCGCGTCGTATTCCGGATACGGCAGCTCCACCGCCGCCAGCTCCTCCATATTGAACACGGCCCCGTGCTCCGTCGTCTCATAGCGGACGCCGTGTTCGGTCAGATATTGATACGTCTGTTCCTTGTTCATCTGTTTTTACCCCCTGCTTTCATTTTGCCCTGCCGTCCGCGCACTCGGGCAGGCCGCGCGGCGCGCATTCCCGGATTTGGAAAATGGGCCATCCGCACGGGATGACCCATTTGTTTTGTTTTTGGCGGCTCAATACAGCTTTGCGCCGGCCGGGATATGCGGATCGACCATCAGCAGATGCAGCTTTTCCTCGCCGTTTTCCTGATGCACGGCGGAGATCAGCATACCGCAGGAGTCGATGCCCATCATGGGGCGCGGCGGCAGATTCGTGATAGCGATGCAGGTCTTGCCCACCAGTTCCTCCGGCTCGTAATACGCGTGGATACCGCTCAGAATGACGCGGTCCACGCCCGTGCCGTCGTCCAGAACGAACTTCAGGAGCTTCTTGGACTTCTTCACAGCTTCGCATTCCTTTACCTTCACAGCCCGGTAATCGGACTTGGCGAAGGTGTCAAAATCCACGAAATCCTTGAACAGCGGCTCGATCTGCACGTTGGAAAAATCAATTTTCCCTCCACGACCGGAGCCGCCTGAGCAGCCTCCGCAGGAGCCGAAACTTCCTTGGAAGCCTTCTTATCAGAGTCCAACGGCTTCATTGTGGGGAAGTGTTGATCTACAAGGAAATACTGTGTAGCATTCCTGTTAATACCGCGCTGTGCTTGGACAACTCGCTTCCCCATTCAGAGTAAAAATAAACGCTCTTCTGGTGTACGCATACACCGCGATAGTGCATCAATTGGTGTAAGTGGTGCAACCCACTTTTCCCAAGATATGCGGCCTTACATACACGGATATTATAACAGAATATTTAGGAAATTTCAATGGTTTTGTAGTCAATCCCCTAATCATCTATCACAAGGCAATTCACCATTCCGCTATAAGCCGTACAAGCATCTAGGGCGATAATTCCGGGACCGTAGTACGGCGAGAAGTCAGCAACATCCCCGAACTCGCTCCCCTTATTTTCGTATTTGCTATGACCATATGAGGTATGCCAGTGTCCGCAAACGATAATCTTTTCTTCATCTGCAGTCTGTGCCGCATCAATACCGTTGAACCATCTTGCCTGCTCCCATTGCACACTATTAGCATCTCTCCAAGAAGAAATATAGCTGTAGCTCTTATCCCTGTTCGGAATACACGGAATCCATGCATGAGTGAAAACATAGTGCTTGGTCTCAAAATAATTGAGCATGGCCGGAATGGTCTTTTTGTAGAAAGGCGTATCTTTTGCTGCGCCAGCAAAATCATAATTCCGAATGGATGCCATCACCGGATCAAAGCCTGTCAACTGGAGCGCCGTATCATAGGTTCCGTTTGATTTATGATGTCCGTATGGCATCCCCACATCAGTGGTCGCAAGAGCCACAAATAGGTCCTCATGATTTCCACGAATAAGGATTACTCCGTCCTGCTCCATCTGCTCCAATACAAATTGCTGAACCTGCTTCGCTTCGTGTCCCCGATCAAAGATAGGACGGATATCGTCATACGCATCTTCCCCCACGCGGTACTCGGAGCGAATTTCCCAGATCTTCCACGCAGAAACCGCCATGATGGTGATAAATATTACTGTGAGAATCCCAAATAGCAATCTATTCCTCAGCTTCATGCTTTCCCTCCTGCTGCTTCACCAGCCGATAAAACGTGCTTCGCTTCAACCCGAGCTGGCGCATGGCTGCAACAGCCGTGACCGTGCCAGACTTCCACTCCAGATAGATACGATTCCAGTCTGGCGGGAAGTCTATCATTGGACGCCCCAAATGCTTCCCCGCCTCTTTGGCAATGGCGATCCCTTCAGACTGTCGCCGCTTTGTTGTGATACGCTCCTGCTCAGCGATGCTCGCAAGCACCTCTATCGGTATATTGTTTATCATCTCAAAAATCCAGCCCTGCTTCTCAGGAAGTTCCACCATGGTAGTCGGGATGTCAAGAATTTTGATCCGAATGTGATGCTCTCGGAAGTATTCCAGTTCTTTCTTGATATCACTCTTTCTCCGGCTGAGTCGATCCAGCGATTTAACAATCAGAGTATCTCCGTCACAGAGAAAGTGATTCTTCAGCGACTCAAATCCCTTACGCTCCAGATCCTTTCCGCTCACCTTATCCGTAATGACATCCCGTTCCTCACGCCGGCAGCCATGAGGGTTTTAGCTGTCGATCCAGATGCTGTTCTCTCGTGGATACGCGGGCATAGCCGTATGTCTTTTTCACCTTGCTTTTATCTCCCTTCCGTCTCAAAAGCTCCTGTCATTTTCGGATATATTCCAAAACAGCTTTTTCGGACATAAAATCATGCCCCGATTGCCTGGCCATTGGCAACGCTGAAAAGGTAGACCTTTCAGATACATTATTACACGGATGAGAGAGATGAATTACAGCAAATGGGGACTGTATCGAGTGCTGAATAGTTATGACCATTTGAATTTATAACTGTATCAGTATTCCTGCATAAGTGCAAAAATTTTTTTGCACCAAATGCTGTTTCCTATTCTTCTAATTTGACAAGCAAAAAAAATATTTGGATTTTTAATGGAGGGATATTCCTAGCCTTTGAATGTCAGAAGGAGTCTGCGGTACACCGCAGGCTCCTTCCCATACATAAAATTATTCGCCTTTTTCCTTTTTGCTTTTTTCAACTACAGCCCTGTCGCACAAAGCAATAATTCCGGGCAGGAGGAACAGGATCAGGAACATGGCTGAGGCGCAGCCCACCGACAACGTGCGGACGATCTGCTCAATGGTGGGGTCGCCAAACAGCGGACCGATTACCGCCGTAATGAGCACCATAATGGTACCGGAGGTGAGGATCGTGTGGATACTGCCTTTGTATGCAGCAATCAGCGCCTCGCTTACAGGGAGCTTTGCCCGCATTTCACGGTAATAGCTGGTAAACAAAATCCCGTAGTCGATGGTCGCCCCCATAAGGATGCATTCCACAATCAGCAGTGCCAGATAGTACATTGAGCCGCCGATCGCTCCCAGCGCCGAGACGGTGATGAATACGCCACACTGAACAATCAGCACGAGGATTGCCGGGATGGCAAGAGAGCGGAAGGTCAGCGCGACCACGATAAAAATGGATACCGCAGTAAGCAGCGTGATAACCAACTGCTCTCGCCCAAATCCGGACTCCATTTCATCAACCATTGTGCTGTTGCCGATGAGATAGTGCTCGCCGGGCAGCTCTTCGTCGCACAATGCAGACAGTTCCTTGACAAATGCCGAGGTTTTCTCCGATTCGACCGGCAGCTTGGTGGTAATGGTCAGGCGGGAATGCCGTTCCCCTTTGAGCTGCGCTGTACCGTCGTCAAGCTGCGTTTTGGCCTTGCTGATTCCATCCTTCTGTTCAGCTGTCAGCAGAGAGGAGAAGGATGGATCGCTGCACAGTGTTTCAAGATATTCAACCAACTGATCCGGAGACATGGTGTACGCTGTATCGGTCTGCTTCATGCTTCCGTGGTACAGATAGAGCAGCTCCACCGTGTTCTCATCGAATTGATTGCCCATTTCTCCGAGCAAGTCCGCCATCTCCTTCGCCGTGAATTCCTTGTCGTTTACCACGGCATCGGCGATGACCTTGGTCTGATACAGCGTTTCCTTTGCCGCATCATCAAACATTGCGGCATATTCCGGATTCGGCAGAACATTTTCCGTCAGGAAGGAAACAAATTCATACAGAGACATGGTCTTATCCGGTGTGTATTCCATACCGTAGCGGAGCATAAAGAGCTGCGTGACCTGCCCCTCATCCATACCGAGACTCTGCGCCAAAACGGCGGGCGGCAGGGGTGTGCTCAGCGCCTCCTTATCGGTTAAGGGCTTCAGCGCCGCAATCTGTGCCGCAGCGGTTTCGTCGATGTACTCGGAAAGCAAAGGGTCGGCAGCTACGGTATCTGAGAGAAACTCAACAAGAGCGGACAGCGTCATGGGTTCTGTCTGTCCCTTTGTACCGTAGCGGTAGAATACGATGTTCAGCAGCCCTGCATCCGCCTTCAGATCGCCGCCCAAATCTGAGAGCAGCTCCGTCATCTCATCGACGGTGCATTGTCTGCCTATGGTCGTAGGATAGGAAAGCACACTCGTCACGCCGTCCTTTCCCTCCATTGCCGATGCAATTTCCGGAATTTTATCCTCATCTGCGTTGTCATACAGCAGGACAATTGTGTTGTCTTTTGGGAAAATGTTGGCGATCGGATCCTTTTCAGCCAGCGTGTAGACGGTTTTTGTGCCGTACTGCAGATAGCCCGTGCCGACAAACAGCACCACAAACAAAACGGCAATCATCTTACGGAAACGATAGCTGAATTTGCCCAGCGCAGCTGCGAGGCTCTTTTTATCCGTGTTCCCTGTCCGCTTTCTCTTCTCGGTCTTTTCAATCAGCCTGTGCGACATCAGGATGAGTGCCGGCAGAACCGCGAACACACAAAGCATGCTGAACGTAACGCCCTTCGCCAGCACAACGCCGATATCCGCGCCGATCTTAAAGCTCATAAAGACGAGCACCAAAAGTCCGACGATGGTGGTGACGGCGCTGCCGGTAATTGAGCCAAAGGCTGCACGCAATGCGCTCTTCATCGCTTCCTTGCGGTCATCGGTCTTTTTAAGCTCTTGCCGGTAGCGATTCATTAAGATAATGGAATAGTCCATCGACAGCGCAAGCTGCAGCACCGCCGCGATTCCGAAGCTGACATCTGATATCTCGCCGAGGAAATAATTCGTGCCCAGGTTCAGCACAACGGCAACACCAATGGTGATAAGGAACAGCACCGGCTCAAAGTACGAGCCGCAGGAGATAAGCAGAACAACCAGAATGATCCCAAACGCCGCCAGATAGACAGAAAACGGAATGTCCGGCGATGAAGTATCATCGTTCTTTATCGTAAGGTCATAATCGGAATACGTCTCTGCCACCTGTTCTTCAATGGCAGTCTCTTCCTCGGTGTCATATCCGTATTGGGTATTGAGGATGTAGAGGCTATATTCTCCGCTGTTGTAGTCGCTGCTATCCGGATCAAAGGAAACACTCTCTACATTTTTAACCGTGGCAAGCGCATCCTTCAGCTCCATCTTTTTGTCATCGCTCAGCCCGCGGAACATTACGCGAATTGTGTAGGCTGCATTCTCCTCCGGAAATTCCTCCTCCATAAGAGAAATTCCCTGCCGCATCTGCGAATCGTTGGGCAGATATTTGGTCATATCCGAATTCACGCCGACCTGCGGTATCAGAAACCCGCAAGCTGCGGTCAGTATCAGCATGACGGTAAGAATAAAGATCCGCTTGTTTACAATAAAGATTGACAGTCGTTTCATAGGTGTCCCTCCTGCGCGGTTGTTGACAAATCTCTATGCTTGAAATATAATTACATTAAAGTATAAAGTCAACATACTGTTTACTTTAAATAATTGCGATGCAAACGCGACGCGCTGTTTATGGTTGGAAGTAAACAACTACGAACCATTTGTTAGCAGAAGGAGTGCGTATGGAAAATCAAAGAGTGCGGCTGAGCAAGATGCTGCTGAAAAATGCACTGATAACGCTCCTGAAAGAAAAGCCGCTTGAGAAAATCACCATCTATGAGCTGTGCGCCAAGGCACAGCTTAACCGTGTGACCTTTTATAAGTATTACGGCAGTCAGAACGATCTGTTGACCGCCATTGAGAATGACTGCTTCTGCAAGCTGGAGGAGATCCTATCCGACAATGCTTCCGATGGCGAAGACTGTCTATGCCGGATGCTGGAGGCGCTGCTTGCTGATGAGGAGCATTTCAAGGTGCTCATCAACGCTCTGCCGGATAAGGACTTTTCAACCAAGCTGTTTGATCTGCCCACTATCCGGCGCCAGCTTGACATGGCGATCCCGGACACCTTTACCGAGGAAGAACGGGATGAGCTTTGCCTTTTCTTCTATCAGGGCGGCTATGCGGTGATACGGGAGTGGCTGAATCGAGAAAACCGGCAATCGCCGAAAAAGATGGCGGTGTTTCTCAACGGCATCATCCACAAGCTGACGCAATGAAAAACGTAGTTTAAACAGAGACACCGACGGTGCATTCCATACTGCGACTTTCCCACGCCAATGGATAGTCACTAAAAAGTAATTGAATTACTGAACGCAAAAGCACTGGGCAGAGAAATTGAAGCTCCGCCCAGTGCTTTTTTGAAAGATTTTATTATTATCACATCACAAAGCCAAGCACCACATACAGCACAAGGGAAATTGCGGAAAAAATAAGTACATAAAGAAACGAGCTTCCTACCTTGAAGTACCCTTAAGCGGAAAATCAGATTTGTATTATTTTGTATTATCATATGTGTCAAGTGTGTCAAGATTGTTGTATAAATACAATACCCTACATCAGTTGGACAACCTGGAGGGAGAAAAGAAGATAGGGCTTGAGGCTACCGGTCACTATGGGCAAAACCTGAAGCAGTTCCTCGAAAACAATGGCTTCATATTCATGGAATTCAATCCGCTTCTAATCTCCAGATTTGTTCGCAGCAAATCACTCAGAAACACAAAGACAGATTCCATTGACGCGCACAACATCGCCCAATATCTGATGACGGTAGAGTACCATTCCTCTCTGAAGCTGTCGCGTCACACCCTGCCGCAGCTCCTGATTGGCTCTGCAACCAGTCTGCTCGTCTGCGGTATTTCACTGCTGATCTACGGACTCGGCTGACAGGTATGCAGCCCGATAACTAAAAAATGCGCCGTACCACTATCGCACTGAAGTGGTACGGCGCATTTCCTGTGTAATCATTCCTGACCCTGCGCACACGGCTCACCCAGAGATGGGGAAACTATGTTCGTTCCCGCAGCTTTGATCCGTCTATACATATCCTGCATTTTCCGGTCGATCTCAGCGATTTTATCCGAGCACGCAAGCATCTCCTCATTGATGCCCTCCGGTAGCTTTGTTTTGTCCACCTTATACCGGACATCATGCTCCAGACTTGCCCAAAAGTCCATGGCGATCGTGCGGATCTGTATCTCTGCGGTCACATGTTCAGTCCGGTCAGACAGATACACTGGCATACGGATATCCAGATGCAGCGAGCGGTAGCCATTGTAGTTGGGTGTACGGATATAGTCCTGCCGCTTGACAATCTCTATATCCGTCTGGCGCTCCAGCATTTCCGCCACCCGATACACATCGTCGATATAGCTGCATACCACTCTGACGCCAGCGATGTCGTTGATTCTCTCTCTCGCCGCCTCAACGGTCAGCGGGAGGCCTTTCTTTTGGAGCTTTGCCGCAATGCTTTCAGTAGCCTTTACACGCCCCTCAATATGGTGGATCGGGTTTCTGGCATAGAGCACTTTAAACTCGTTGTTCAGTATTTCAAATCTGAGCGATAATTGTTTGACAGCCGAGTCATAAAGATTTCGCATCAGCTGAATCTCATACGAATCGTTCCGAAGCGATATGCTGTTTTCCTCTTTCATCATTTATTTGTCAACCATCCTTTTCGCATTCTTTCTGGTATTTCGGGCAGACGCCTTCCACAATGATTCGATGCCGATCGATCTGATAGCCGGTCATTCCAGCGATGGCTGTGTCGATCTCAGTCCGATATTCTAAAGGAGCGTCTACTACCATACCGCATCGCATACAGATCAGATGATAGTGCAGGTCGGTACAGCTGTCATAAGAGGATTCTTAATAAAAATATAGGTGATTTAAGAATACCTGTCAATAGTGTTCAGAGAAGCGCCGCTTCTATTTAGACTGCCAAGGATCCCCAAACCCATAGATAATGCAGGTTTGAAGCAAATCTGAAAGGAACCTCTCTTGACGCCTCAATCTGTATCTGATATAGTCACAGTATAAACTGTGCCGATGGAAAGTATAGTTTGTTGGGAGGTTATGCCATGCATCAAATGATCCTTTTGGCGGCGTTTGAAGCTTTATTGCTGATTAACTACAGAATACAAAAAAACAAATCAAGCTCTGTCACAGGTATGGTTGGCAAGGATAGGTATTGGGAGATAACTGTCGGGAAAGCCTATAGGCTGAAAAGCGCACAGGAGATCATGCTGGATATCCGCACGCAGGAAGAATACGACGGCGGGCATATTGAAAACGCCGTTCTTGTCCCCAACGAGAGCATCGGCAGCGAAATGCCCGAGGCGCTGCCCGACAAGGAGGCGACGCTGCTGGTCTACTGCCGCAGCGGCCGTCGCAGCAAGGAGTCAGCCCAAAAGCTGCTGGCGCTGGGGTATCAGAATTTCTACGACTTCGGCGGCGTCATCGACTGGCCCTACGAGCTTGTGAAGGAGGGCTGAGCATGAACAGTTCTTTTAATCTGGCGGTTCACGCACTGGTCTGCCTGAGCCACAGCGGACGCTCATTGAGCAGCGAGGCACTGGCGGATAACATCTGCACCAACCCCACCCGCGTCCGCCGGGTCATGGCGGGGCTGAAGAAGACAGGGATGGTGGAGGCCCGTGAGGGCTTGGTCGGCGGCTACCGCCTGACGGCAGATCCGGCGACTCTAACCCTGCGGCAGGTGGCGGAGGCGGTAAATACCCGCTTTGTGGACTGCGCGTGGCACAGCGGCGAAATTGACCGGGACTGCGCCATCTGTTCCGGCATGGCGGGCGTGATGGACGCGCTGTACCGGAGCATGAACGAGGAATGCGCCGCCTATCTCTCGCACATTACCATCTCGGATATTGAAACACAACTTTTGGAGAAACAATAGGAGGATATACGATGCTTACCATTACGACCGACAGCTTTGAAAACGACGTTGTGCACGCGGACAAGCCCGTGCTGGTGGATTTCTGGGCGCAGTGGTGCCCCTACTGCCGCCGCATCGCCCCCGCCTTTGACAAGGCGGGCGAGCAGTATGCCGATACGCTCGTTGCCGGAAAAATCAACTACGACGAGGAGCCGCAGCTGATTCAGCGCTTCGGCATCGACACCATCCCCACGCTGATGCTCTTTAAAAACGGCGAGGTGATTGGCTCCATTGTCGCGCCCGCCTCCAAGGCGGCCATTGAGACATTTATCCGGGAAACGCTGGCGCAGTGAGGACACGAGTATGGAGCAGATCTATGATATGATCGTCATCGGCGGAGGCCCCGCCGGATACACCGCCGCCCTGTACGCCGCCCGTGCCGGGCTTTCCACGTTGGTGCTGGAAAAGCTCTCCGCCGGCGGGCAGATGGCGCTGACAGAGCAGATCGACAACTATCCCGGCTTTGAAAGCGGCATCGACGGCTTTACGCTGGGCGAAAAAATGCAGCAGAGCGCCGAGCGCTTCGGCGCGGTGACGGAGCTGGCGGAGGTGTACAAGACCAGCCTTTCCGGGAGGATCAAGACGCTGGACACCAGCGAGGGTGTTTTTCAGGGCCGCACGGTGGTCATCGCCACCGGCGCGTCGCCCCGCTCCTTGGGCGTTCCCGGCGAGGAAGCGCTTGTTGGCAAGGGCGTTCACTATTGCGCCGCCTGCGACGGCGCGCCCTATCGGGGCAAGACCGTGGCGGTGGTGGGCGGCGGAAATTCCGCCGCGGCGGACGCACTTGCTCTGTCCCGCATCGCAAAAAAGGTCTATCTCATCCACCGGCGGGACAGCCTGCGGGCTACCAAGATATACCATGCGCCGCTGATGGCAGCGCCCAACATAGAATTCTGCTGGAACAGCGCGGTCTCCGCGCTGCTGCACGAGAACCGTCTGACGGGGCTTCGGCTAAAAGACGTCAACACCGGCGCAGAGCGGGAGCTTGCCTGCGACGGCGTGTTCATCAGCGTGGGCCGAGCCCCGGCGACGGACCTGTTCCGAAATGAGCTGGCGCTGGACAAGTCCGGCTATATCATCGCGGACGAATCCACCCGAACCAGTCTCTCCGGCGTGTTCGCCGTAGGCGACGTGCGCACCAAGGCGCTGCGGCAGGTGGTCACCGCCGTATCGGACGGCGCGGTGGCCGTCCATTATGCGGAGGAATATCTGGCGGAGAATTGGTAAGGGAGGATGTTTTGAGAACATATAAGGATAAAGATGATCTCAAAAACGAGATCAATCAGAGCTTTGAGAAGTATCTTTCCGAATTTGATACGATCCCGGAAGCCCTGAAGGATAAAAGAGTATCCGGTGTGGACAGGACACCTGCAGAGAATCTTGCGTATCAGGTGGGATGGACGACACAGCTTTTGAAATGGGAGGCTGGCGAGAAGCGTGGAATGAATGTGAAAACACCGTCGGAGCAGTTCAAGTGGAACCAGTTGGGCGACCTGTATCAATGGTTTACGGATACTTACGCCCATTTGTCCTTGGCGGAATTGAAGGGCAAATTAAATGAAAATATCGCCGCGATCCAGACCATGATCGATTCCATGAGCGAGGAGGATCTGTTCCAGCCGCACACGAGAAGGTGGGCTGATGATGCCACCAAAGCAGCGGTATGGGAGGTGTACAGGTTCATTCACGTTAATACGGTTGCGCCTTTCGGAACGTTTAGAACTAGGATCAGAAAATGGAAAAAGGCAGCGCTATAAATTTCATTGTGTTTACAGGAGTGTGTTATAAAAAGTGAAGGGTACTTTGCCCGCATTTCCATCTTTATACCACTTTTGGGAACTTCACAGCCTGTCCATTCCTTTTTGAAAGACGAGCAGCGCTCCCGGCATATGCCGGGAGCGCTGCTCGTGTACCAATGGTACGCAGGATATTCTCTTAATGATGCGCTGCGTCGGCACCGTCCGGGTTTGGACGCCAGCCATCCATAAGTTCATCGTTCTCCATGATAAACGGGCGTGCCGTGCTCTGTCCCCATGAGACATCGTACTTGCCCATGAGATAATCGCTCAATTCCGTACGATCAGCAAAACGCAGCAGCCGGTACGGCTCCTGAAAGGCTACTTTTTCTACGAAGTACAGCGTTCCGTCCTCCGCTGTCAGGAGTACACCAACATGCCCGACAAACAGCATCGATTCCTCCTCGGCCAGCTTATCATGGAAGAATACCGTGATGAGGCGGATTCTTTCATTCTCCTGAAACGTAACGCCACGGGAGGCCCATTCCTCTTGTATGGTTTGCACATGACGCTTGATCTCTGTGGTATCCTCCGTCTTCATGGAAGAATACAGCGCGCAGAAATCCGCAAGGCTGCTTCCACCCAGCGCATCCGGGTCAGTCTTCAGTGTTTCCTCGTCCATGAACAGCACATCTTCGCCCGCAGCATCCATAGGGGTATTGCCTCCTGCGGACAAGAAGTCCCCGAACAGTTCCATTGCGGTTATTCTGCAGTTATATCCTGGAAAGCTCCCATTCTTCTTCACCATCTCATCCTGCATCTCATATGGGTCATATTTTGTGTCCAGCGGTTTTGTCTCCTCAAAACCCGTCGTCAGCCATTCCTCCCTCATGCTTTCATTGAAACTGTCTACACGGTTGAAGAAGCCTTGAATGCGGTTTCCTGACACCCCGGCACTGGAAAGCATATCTTCCAAAAGTTTCTGTGATACGCTGTCATTGAGATTTGTGTACTCGATTTTTTCCAATGCCGGACGCTTATCTGGCGAATCAGTGTTCACACCGCAGCCCGCGAATGCGGAAGCGATAAGAATAACACATATAGCCAGCATTATCTGCCGAACTGATTTCATAATCTGCTGCATCTTTCCTTTGACCATCGATCATTTTGCAACGCTTATTATACCACTCAGGCATAATATTTTTGTTAAGCAAGAGGTCTTTTGGACGATTGGAACAGCGAAAGACTGGCTTTTACTACCCGACTGACAAAATGGATCATTTCCTCTTTGCTGTACTTGTCATAGCCCTCCACAACGACATGCATCAAACCGTTTGACAGATGGGTATACATCATCTCAAGCTCTGTTTCGCTGGCATTGGGCAGTTCTTTCCGCCAGTAAGCAATGCTGTCCTCCTTGGCCAAGGCAATCATCCGCATGAGAACCGTTGAGTTTGTATTCCCCAGAATCAGAACCCGGCAGGCTGCCTGATTCTGATCGACCATATCGTAGATGGCTTCGATCAGAGCCGTCACATCAAACGAATTGACATAGCGAAGGGATTTCTCAAATGCATCGATGAGTTCATTCTCAATGCTCTCCATCAGGGCAAAGCAATCGCTGTAATGGGCATAGAAGGTGGCACGGTTAAGCTGCGCCAGCGCACAAACCTCCTTCACCGTAATTCTGTTTACAGGTTTTTCCTTCAGCAGCTTCAGAAAAGACTGCTTGAGCACCATTTGCGTATAGCGTTTCCTTGCATCCATCTTCTCCATATAGAGCCCCTCCAAAAAAGTTTACAAAGATTATCAACACTTCAACAGACAGTGTTGCTTTTCTTTCAGCCGCATGGCAAGTGCTGATTGTTTCTGTCTTTCCCCTCAAGTATACTGTACTTGTGAAAGATAATCAACACTTGTGTGCTTATTTGAGAGGAGGCTCTTTGAATGTTTGATAAATATCTTGTTACAGGCGCTACCGGCTTCCTCGGTAGGGCTGTTGCGGAGGAGCTGGTGCGCCGCAGAGCGCAAGTGCATGCGCTTGTGTTGCATAATGACCCCTATATCAATTTGCTCCCCAAAGAAGTCCATACCGTCATCGGTGATGTGTGCGTGAAAAACTCGCTGACAGACTTCTTTGCGGATGC
>CAKTQV010000007.1 GCA_934597255.1 uncultured Oscillospiraceae bacterium | reverse complement strand
GCCGCTGTTGTTGGTGAGCTTTTTCCGCCTGCTCAAGTTGCACCTCCGAAAAAGTATTTTGCCGCAGCTTTCTCCCGCGCGGCGGAGGAATGGCGTCTTGAGCGTCTTTTGCCGTCTGCTCTTCTTCCCTTAGCATCCTTCCCTTCCTATCCGAAACTGAAAATGCAGCCGCCTGTCAAGCCTTTCAGCCCGTCTGCGTCTGCATGGTGTCCTGTGTCTGAAATTGTGTTTTCATTATAGCAGCGATGGGGCTGCACGTCAATACCACGGGAACGGAAGCGGCTGACAGCGTAATTTGGGCAGCGGCTACCGAAATTGTTCTGTGGCTTGCAGATTGGAAAGGACTGTAGCGCAGCAGCTGGCAGCCGTCAATGGTCAAGATGAACGCTTCGCGCCATTGACCGCTGTCGCCCGCCGCGCTTTTTGGCAGACAAGGCGGGCAAGCACAGCTTGTGCCTGCCCGCCTGTACATATTCTTGCGTTGGTTTTTCAACTGGAGTTGTAGCCGGGTGCGCCCTGTTTTGGGGCGTACCCGCTGCTGTTGTTTGCTGCCATCTACAAAAGTGACTCCCGTGGCCGCCCGTTCATAGAAAAGTTAAAAACAGATTGCTGCCTCTCTATTGAAAAGGGTGCCCTTTATATGGTAAACTAATTATGTAACCAGACTATCTAACGATGAGAAATTTTATATTATCCTTGCGTAGAAAGGAGAACTTTCCATGATTGCCAATGTTCTACATGAGAAATATTTTAGAATCGTTATTGTAGTATGCACACTGTCAGTGTTCCTGCTGGTCGGTTGTTCCAATAGTAAAATGAAGAAGCCTGTGGAGTTTAGCGAGAATACAAGTGTGACAGCGGTGCTTGATGTTGCAGATTCAAAAATAAACATTATTCAGGACAACATTATAACCAACAGCGAAAAGCTAACAGTGACTAATCGGACAGGCAACCATCAAATAACCGTGTATTTGTTCCAGAATGATGAAACGGAAGCCATCATGAGTTTTGACTTAGATGAAAATGAGAAAAAGGAGTTTACAAATTTGACTTCTGCTCACATCTACTCCATTGGCATAAGTGTCAAAAATCTGAGCGAGGGAATAACCGTTTCATGTGAGATTACCGACTAACGGCTGCATAGAAACGCCATATCATGTAAAAATGGCTAAGCGAGATATACCGGCTGCAAAGAAGGAGCACCTACAAAAAGCCGATCTTACTTGTCCTGTTTTACATTTTTGTGATAGTAATTGCCATTGAAAGCTTTGCTCCCGATATTCTGATCGGTTTTGCTTTCGGTAAACTTGTTCTCTATGTGGCTTCGCTTTTTAAAGGAATTCTGGCATACCGCAAAGCATGGAAAAAAAGCATAGAGCGACTTGGCCAATCAACTTACGAGTACAAACTTTTCGAAAACTATATTAATATCACCATATATCGTGAAAACGAAAAAGTTCATGAACTTAAATGTCCCTTTACCGATATTGAGCAAATTCAACAGCTGGGCAACTTGTTTTTCCTGCAGCTCAATGGGCAACTGTTTATTATACGGAAAAGCGATTTGAGTGAAACCTCCGCCTTTTATTCATGGATGTATAAAAATCCCTCCAGGACCGTAGATTCCCCGATCCCAAGCAAATGGAAAAACCTGTCCGTTTTACTGTTTGTGGCTTCCCTGCTGTCGCTCTATGGAGCCGCCGTCATTGTCACCGCCATATCTCGGGCAAACGGTCTGTTTGAGGAAAATATGTGGGTGTTCTTTTTGATGACTCCCATTCCCCTCTCGTCCATTATATATGGTTTCTGGTTAAAACATAAAGGGTATAAGTATAAGAAAAATATAATCGTTGGGTTTATAGTGATCTTCTTTTTATGCGCGTTCGGCTCGTTTGTTTTTTAGAATATCCTTTCCGGTGCCGCGAGCCATTTAAGGACCGTTATTTTGCAGTCCTTATTGGTCGGGTCAGAAAGCCGGCGGGCCGGCCGCGCCCGGTCTGCTTCCCCCGGCACGGCCGGCTTCCCTTTCGGCGTCCTCCCGCTTTACTTCCGCGCGCGTCTGTGCTATATTGACGCTCGGTATCCCATTGCATTCCCGGAGGTCGGATCATGGAGGATTTTCAGTTCATCCTCGAGCTGATCGGCGCGGCGGCCTTTGCCGTGTCCGGCGCCGCGCTCGGCATACAAAAGGGCATGGATATGCTCGGCGTCGCCATGATGGGCATGACGACGGCCGTCGGCGGCGGTATGCTGCGCGATGTCATGCTCGGCGTCACGCCGCCCTCGGCGCTGCTCGACCCGACGCAGGCGATCCTTGCCATCGTCGTGTCGCTGCTGCTGTTTTTCCTTCACAAAAGCCGGCGGCTGAAGCTGGAGATACGCGGCACGGAGTTTCTTCTCATGCTGACGGACTCGATCGGTCTCGGCATATTCACCGTTCACGGCGTGAGCGTCTGCGCGCGCGCCGGCATGGCCGGCCACATATTCCTCACGCTTCTGCTGTCCGTGCTCACGGGCGTCGGCGGCGGGCTTCTGCGGGATGTGTGCTGCATGGAAAAGCCCTATATCTTCACAAAGCATTTTTACGCCTGCGCCTCGCTGGCGGGCGCAGCCCTGTGTCTGGCTCTGTGGCCGCTCGGCAGCACGCTGGCCATGCTCTCCGGCAGCGCCCTGACCGTCGCTTTGCGTCTGTGCGCGGCACATTTTCGCTGGAGTCTTCCAAAATCCTGAAGTTCCGGCCTTCCGGCTTTGACCGGAAGGCCGTTTTTCATTTCTGTCCCAGCGCCGAAAGCAGCGCCCGGCAGCCGGCGTCCACATCCCGCCAGGCCGATTCAAAATCGCCGGTGTACCACGGGTCGGACACATCGCCGGGCCGCTCCGTCCAATCGAGCAGCCGCGACAGCTTTCCCGCCGGGTCACCGCCGAAGACGCGCCGCATGTCGCGCAGGTTGGACGTATCCATCCCGATCAGCCGGTCGAATTCATCGTAGTCCCGCCGCGTGATCTGCCGCGCCCGATGGCCGCCGCAGGAAACGCCGTGCTCCGCCAGCTTCCGCGCCGCCGGGGGATACACCGGATTGCCGATCTCCTCCCGGCTGGCCGCCGCCGACTCAATATGGAACCGCGCCGCCACCCCCGCCTTCTCCGCCAGGTCCTTCATCCAGAACTCCGCCATCGGGCTGCGGCAAATATTGCCGTGGCAGATGAATAGTATCCGCGTACGCGCCGGCCGTCCGCTGTTAAGCATTTTCCCATTCGCCTCCATGGATGCAGAAATACCGCGGCGTGTGCCGCGGCATTTCTGTTGTCGTGTTTTTTTGCCGGTGCTCAGGAAGCGCCGCCCGGCTCGCCGGAAGCCTCGCCGGAGGCGGACGAGCCGCCCTCCAGAATGACCGTCACGGTGCAGTCGGAATTCATGGCGATGTTGTAATCATACTCGCCGTAGTAGCCGTCGGGGTTGTCGGGCGTGATCGCGCTGATGACCGCGTCGCCATCGGTGACTTCCATGGAGACGACCTTGTAGCTGCCGGTGGACAGCGTGAAGTAAGAGGTGGCGAACGCCTTGTAGGCGGCGAAAGCGCCCACGCCGTTGACGGCCTTGCCGTCCGCCGTCTCAAACACGAAGGTAGCGGTGTGGCGCGGATCGGCCATGTCGAAGGCCGTGAGGGTGTTGCCGTTGAAATCGCGGGCAATGTAGTCCTCTTCCACGATGGTGATGTTCTTGCCAAGCTCGCCCTTGACATCCAGCGTGCCGTAGACGTGGATGGTCACGGGCTTGTCGGACTCGACCGAGCAGCCCTTCTCCACGATCAGATCGTTGACGTGGCAGGCATCCGCCTCGCCGCAGGTCCCGTCCGCCAGAACGACGTTCCAGACCGACTTGTTGGTCAGCGTGACGTTGATGGGGTTGCTGATCTGCTCGTTGGCCACGTTATACTGCGCGCCGATCTTATGATAGTCGGAAACGCCGGACGTGAGATAGTTGCCGGTGGTGTCCGCCTCGAGAACGGTGCCGTTTTCCATGCGGGTGCCATCGTCGTTGAGATGGTAGCCGTAGGAGGAGGAGATGGTGCCGTTGACGGTGGCGTTGTCAAGCGTGACGTTGAGGACCTGGAACTTGTTGTAGATGTTATTCCAGATGTTTCCGGTATATTCGCCGTTGGCGAGCGTGGCGTTGGAGTCGGAGACAACCGCCGTGGCAGTCGCCTGCGTGGCCTCGTCGCCAAGATCGTTGACGGTGAAGGAGGTGTTGCCCGGGTTGCCCGCGTCGTCGGACTCAACCAGCTCGACCAGCGTGCCGCCCCAGACGGAGTCAGCCGTGAAGTTCACCTCGGTGTTGTCAAGGATCACGTTGGTGTAGCCGTTGTTGGCCGCGCCGGACTTGATCTGGATGCCGGTCTCCGCCACGTTCATGACAGAATCGACGATGGAGATCGTGCCGCCGGCGTTCTGCTGGGTCATGACGCCGATGTGGCCGGATTCGAGCAGGGAGTTGGTGTAGAAGGCGGAGGAGTTGGACGAAGCCATGATCTGGACCTCGTTGCCGCCGTAGAACTTAACGTTGTCGAAGCGGTCCCACACGCCGGAGTCGGCGTAGGCAACATAGCCCGAGCCGCCCGCGATGTAGCCGTAGGTCACGCCGCCGACCGTCTTGACGTCGAAGTAGCCCTCGGTGCTCGCGCCGTTTTCCAGAACCTCGACCGTACCGGTGCCGGCCGTCGTGCCGGACACGTCCAGCGCGTAGGTGCCGACCTTGTCATAGCCGTTGCCGGAGTCCGTGGACAGGACGCCCCAGCCGGTGGAAACGATCAGCGAATCGGTGTAGATGCCCTGGCCCGCGCCCAGAACGTTGGTGGCGCGGATAACGCCCTCAAGGCCCAGCGCGAAGGGCGTGCGCTTCATCATGGGAACGACGAGCGCGTCGTATTCCTCCTGGGTGTCCGCCGTCTCCTGCGCGTAGATTACGGAGTTGTTGATACGCAGGATGCCGTTGCCGTTGGCGGCCGCCGCCGTGCGGATGACGCCCTCGGTGATGATGGCGGAATCCTCGATGGTGACGTCGGCCGTGCCCTTGGCCAGAACCATGGCGGCGTTGCCGGTGAAGTCGTTGGCGCCGTCGCCGATGCCGGTGATGGTCATATCGGAGATGGTGTACGGGGCGGAATCAACGATGATGCCGTTGAAGAACGGGCCGTAGGAGTTCAGCTCGCCGCTGGAGATGCCCTTGTCGTCATAGCTGGCCTTGGTCAGCAGGGCGGGGATGGTCTCGGCGTCGTTGACGCCGTTTTCATCGACGTACAGCGCGGAGCGGTAGGTGTACTGCGCGGTGTTGCCGGCCATATTCATGAACTTGCCCATCTCGGAGCTGGCCGTAGCGCCGGAGGTGGTCTCGAAGGAATACGAGCCCTGCAGCGCCGTGCCATCCTCGACGTAGTCAAGGATGTCGTACTGGTCGCCGTTGACGACAAGCGTGAGCACGCCGCCGTTTTCCGCCTGGATCACAGTCCCGTCCGACAGCGTGACGGAAGTGATGTTGGAAGAAGCGGACGGACTGTTGATGGTGTCGTCGTCCGTGGCCGTGGTGGGAATGTACTTGTCGCCGTAGGTAACGCCCGTGATGGTCAGACCGGGTTCGCCGGAAGCAAACGCAGACACGGAAAGCAGCATGCACATTGCCAGAACGAGTGCAAAAACTTTCTTCATATGGTTCCTCCTGTTTTTTTGCCCTTTAAGGCTTGATTCGATTTACATTATATACAAGCCGCGGCCTTCTGTCAAAGCATAAATACAGCGCTTTGCCCTGTTTTCCCTCTTTTTTGCAAAAAAATCACGCCGCGCCGTCCGTGCGTCCTCCGCCGCCGGCGATCGCCCTTGCATTTTCTTACTTTTTGCTCTATACTTAAAAAAAGGGAGTGATTTCGTTGTTCGAGGGCATGGATTTTTTTGACTGCATGAATATGGCCAACGGCGATCCCATCGTCGCCGCCATGATGCACACGGACGCGAACAGACCGGCACCCAAGCCCAAAGTGGTAAACGGAAAACGTAAGATTTTGGGCGGCCTTTTGGAGATCGACGAGGTAAAGCTCGCCGAGTATAGGAAGAAACAGGCCGAGGAAGAGGAGAAAAAGAAGCTCGAGGACGTGCGCAGGCTTGGCCGCCACTCGGTCGAATATCTGCAGCAGCAGGCCGAGAGGAAAAAGAGACTCAAGCGGGACTGACCCTTCACCCGTCCCGTTCCCCTCGCGCCGGGGGCGTTCGTTTTCAAGCCTTATCGTTTTTCTGCTGAACCAATCTGTAAGGGGGTAAAAACATGCCTTTTGACGACTACGATGCATTCTGGCTCGGTATGCACGGCTACGATCCTCTCAGCGCCTTTATTTACCTTGCAATCACCCGTTCCTCTCCCAAGCAAAATACGGAACGAAAGCTTGGCCGCCACTCGGTCGAATATCTGCAGCAGCAGGCCGAGAGGAAAAAGAGGCTCAAGCGGGACTGATCCTTCACCCGTCCCATTCCCCTCGCGCCGGGGGCGTTCCCGTACCGCCGCGGCCGCCGGAACATCCGCGGCGTATCGGGCGGCCCTTCCTTGTACAGCATTCCGCATCAATGAAAAATCACCGCGCTTCTGTGAGAAGCGCGGTGATTTTTGCAGAGAGCACACAGCTTTTCCGATCATTGCGCTTCCGCTTTTCAATAAACCGGAAGCTGGCAATATACATTCTGCATGACTATATCCTGCAAATAGTGGTTGAAATGTTCGTATTCGTCCTGACCCAGCATTTCCGGTGAACTCATAATAACAAGTTCATGTCCCGCATTTCCGCGATGATAGGCAGGATGAATATGAGAATATGGATTTACCACAAATCCACAGCGTTCATAAAACCCCTTTCGGCGAATGGATATTTCGTCTGCGGGCGGGTCTATTTCAAGAATCAAAGGGGTTCCTTGGTAGGCTTTCAAAATCTTTTGCCCATAATGCTTGTTCCGCTGGGACGGCAAAACACAGAAATGTTCAATATAAAAAGCCCCCCAATATCCCAATACAGAATTTCACCCACAAATTCTCCGTTGTCGCAAATAATATCAAAATGGTGGGCATCCTGCTGTAAAATGTGAAGCTGTGAAGTCTTTTCCCGCTGTTCGTGAGCTGGAAAACTGATTCTGTAAAGGTCGATGGCCTTTTCGTACAAGGGGTCATTCGATTTTGTAATTCGATGGATTTTCATTTTACGACTTCCTTTATAAATTCCGGTTTTCCATCCGCAGGCATTGTATCGTTATAAAAATCCGCCGTAATTCCATCGGAATTACGGCGGATATGTGGTGGACGATACAAGACTCGAACTTGTGACCTCCCGCACGTCAAGCGGATGCGCTACCAGCTGCGCCAATCGTCCTTGAAGTCAGCTTTGTTATATTACCGCATCCGCGCGCGAATGTCAACAGAAATTTTCCGTTTTTTCGAAAAAGGGGCTCGCCGTCACGCCCCGGCCCCTCCGCCGCGCTTTTCGCCCCGCGCAGACGCGAGATACAGCGGGATGGCCGCGAGCTGGGCGGCGACGGAGACGGCGATCATCGCCGGGATGCTCACATCGTACAGTACGCCGAGCAGCCAGCTGCCGAGGAACCAGAACACGCCGAACGAGCACTCAAACACGCCGTAGCCCGTGGCGCGGCTCGTCTTCGGCACCATGCTCGTGACGGCGGCCTTCAGGATCGACTCCTGCGCGCCCATGCCGACGCCCCAGAGCGCGACACCGAAGAGCACGGCCGGGACGCTCCGTCCCGCGAAGACGAAGATCGCAAACGGCGCAGAGAGCACCGTCGACCACACGAGCGCCGTCACGCCCTTGCGGTCATAGAGCAGGCCGAAGAAGAGCGCGGCCACCGCGTCGACGAGCATCGCACCCGCATAGAGCAGCGGGAGCGTCCCCTCCGTGATGAGCGAGCCCGTCTCCGCGAGCCCCGCGGCGAGGTCGGTATAGGTGCGGGAGATGTGCATGATGACGATCGAATAGTCGACGAAGCCGAAGGCAAACAGGCTGATGCCCGCGATGTAGAGCACGAACTTCTTCTTCATGCGGAAGGGGACATACTCCTTCGGCTCCGGCTCAAAGTGCTCGGGATTGGGGAACTTGCGCCGCGTCACGAGCAGGAGAATGAGCGTGATCGCGCCGGGGATGGCGAGCACCGCGAAGCAGAACGAGTAGATCTGGAACGTCGAGCCGTCGGTCTTGAAGAGCATCACGACGTACAGCAGCACCGGCCCGAGGAACGCGCCGATCTGGTCGAGCACCTCCTGGATGCCGAAGCTCTTGCCGACGCCCTCCTGCGAGGCGGCGAACGACATGATCGTGTCCTTCGCGGGCTTCTTGATGGCCTTGCCCATGCGCTGGATGACGAGCAGAGCGCAGGCCCAGAGCCAGCCGTGCTCGCCCACGAGCGCGAGCGCCGGGACGGCCAGCACGTCGAGGACGTAGCCGCCGATCGTCATGGGCCAGTAGTGCTTCGTCTTGTCGGTGAGCTTGCCGAACACATAGCGCATCGAGTAGCCGATCAGCTCGCCAAGGCCCGAAATAAAGCCGATTGCGCCCGCCGACGCGCCCAGCAGCGACAGATACGCGCCGCGGATGCTCGACGCGCCCTCGTGCGTCATGTCCGAAAACAGGCTGACGATGCCGAACAGGAAAATAAACGCCATTGCCTTTGAATATTTCTTCCGTTTATCCGCCATCGGTCTATCCGTTCCCTTTCCGGCTCCCGCTGCTCCGGGCCGCCCAAGGCCATCCTGCGCTCTCCGCCGCCGATTGTCATGCGTCCCAGCCGTAATTCTTTATGTCCGCGTGCGTTTCGTCCCGCAGGGCGACGCCCTCTGCCGCCAGAAGCGCGGCTTGCTCCGGCCAGCCCGGCACGAGCCGCCCCGCATGATCGACGACGCGGTGGCAGGGATAATCGCCGTAGCGCTCCGCCTCGCGGAGCACCCGTCCCACCAGCCGCGCGTTTTTCTCCCGTCCGATCAGCCGCGCGATCTGGCCGTAGCTCGCCACGCGTCCCTCCGGAATCTCCTCCACGACCGACAATATCTCATAGATCAGATCGTCGTTCCGCTTCGTCATGTCTCCTCCGTTTCCCCGCCGGCGCGCAGCCACGCCTCCTCCCCCGCGTTGAGCAGAGCCCGGCGCGCGCGCCAGTCCGGCATGAAGCGCCCGACCAGCGCGTGAAAGCGCGGCGAGTGATCCGCCTGCAGCAGATGGCACAGCTCGTGCAGCGCCACATACTCCACGCAGGGCATCGGCGCGCCCAGCAGATTTTTCGACAGCGTCACGACGCCCTTCGCCGGAATGCACGAGCCCCACCGGCTTTTCATATCGCGCACGCGCAGCGCCGGCATCCCGACGCCGAGCGCCGCCAGCGGTGCGTGCATCCGCGCGAGCGCCCCGCCGAATTCCTCCCGGCACAGCGCGAGAAGATACGCCTCCGCCGTCCGGCGGCGTCTCTCCCCGTCGGCCGTGTCCGTGACCGTCAGGATCAGCCGTCCGTTCTCCTGCCGCATACCGTCCCGCTCGCCCTCCGCCAGCTCAATCGTGTATGCGCGCCCCAGGATCACGATCTGCTCGCCGCCGGCCCATTCCTTTGGCCGGGCGCGCTCCCGCTGCTCCTGCCGGCGCTGCTGCGCCGCGAAAATGAACGCCGCGCGCGAGGCGACGAACTCGTCCGCCCGCTCCGCGCCGACCAGGCGGCTGACCGAAACGAACACCGAGCCGTCCCGCCGCACGCGGAGATTGAGATTCTTCACCGGCTTGTATTCCAGCGTGTAGCGTATCGGCCGCCCCCCGCCCATAACGACGCGCTCCGTCATGCGCCGCCCTCCTCCGTGCGCCGGGGCGCCAGCCCCTTCCATTTCATCAGCGTGAGATAGCGCTCGCGCACGCTCTCCAGCCGATCCCGCCCGACCGGCAGACTCCGCCCGTCGTCCAGCTCCACGCCGCGCGAGCGGATGCGCCGGATGAAGCGGTAATTGACCAGAAAGCCCTTGTGGATGCGGATAAAGCCCGCGCCCGCAAGCTGCTCCTCCAGCTCCCGCAGGGCGCAGCGCGCCGAAAGCGGCTCGCCGCTCTGGAAAAAGAGCTTCTGCAGCTTCCCTGCCGACTCGATATACACAAGCTCCTCCGGCGCGACGGCCCGCGGCGCGCCCTGCGCGTCGTGGACCACGATGCGCGGCGTGCGGTTCTCCCGCGCGCGGACATAGTCCGCGGCCACGCCGCCGATCTCCTCGTCAAAGCGGCTTTTGCGCACGAAGCTCCACGGGTGGACGGAAAAGACCTCGTACACCCGCTCGTCCAGATTCGACACGTACACGATATCCGCGCCGCTCCCGAGAGCGCGCAGCTGCCCGCCGAGACGGATGCCGTCCATGCCGGGCATGTCGATATCGAGAAACAGAAGGGGAAATTCCTCCCGGGCCATCGCCGCCAGCAGCGGCTCCGGACCCGCAAACTCCTCCGCGCACAGCGTCACGCCGCAGGCGGAAAAGGCTTTTTCGGCCGCGGCGCGCATGTGCGCCCGCATGACGGCGTCGTCGTCGCAGAAGGCCGCGCGAAGCATCTTCATCCGTCCGCCTCCTCCATGCAGAGCATCACGTCCGCCGTGAACCAGCCGTTTTCCATGCCGAACACGGCGCAGCCGCCGTATTTGGCCGCGATGCGCCGGATGAGCGGAACGCCGCAGCCGTGGCCGGCCGGCTCGCGCTTGGTCGTCCGAAGCGCCGGATTTTCCGCCAGCACGTCGCACGCCGCCGGATTGGCCGCCGAGATGAACAGATAGCCCTTCTCCGTGTGCAGCGACGCGCGCACCGTGTCACCGCCGACGGCCCGGCAGCCCTCCACGGCGTTTTCCAGCAGATTGGACAAAAGCGAGCACAGATCGCCCTCCGCGACTGGAAGCGAGTCCGGCACGGCGGCGCTCACCTCCAGCCGTATCCCCTCGGCGCGCGCCGCGCTGATGAAGCTGCCGGCCACGGCGGCGACGAGCCGGTTTTCACAGTGGAATTCCCCGATGGCCGCGCGGCTTTCGCCCAGAAAGCCGTCAAAATAGCTCCGCAGCCCGTCGTAATCGCCCGCCGCCAGCAGCGAATCCATGGCGGCGACGTGGTTTTTCAGCTCGTGCCGCGCGCTGCGCAGCTCGCCGCACAGCGCCTGCGTCCGGTCGTAAAAATCCAGATCGCGCGCCTGGCGTATCTGCTGCGCTGTCAGAAGCTCCGTTTTCCGATGCTCGGCCGCGAGCACATAGTAAAGGAAATAGATCAGCAGGCTCACGGCGAAAAAGCACGGCAGAATCACGGCAAGGCCCCGGTTCGGCACGCCGTGGTTATAATGTATGCTCTCCAGGATCAGCAGCGCAAACAGGCAGCCGGCACTGATGACGCAGATGACCAGCATCGTCAGCCAGTACGCCGCCGGCATCCGCTCCGTCTCGCCGGGCCGGAACAGCCGGATCACGGCGACTGCCGCCGCCAGCAGAACAAGCTGTATCCCATTCGCCGCCCCGAGCGGGATCACCGTGAACAGCACCAGCCGCGTGATGGCGAACACCCAGTTGATCTCCGTGAACACGGCCGACGCGACAACGACCCGCGTGCTCGAGCGCAGGCGGCTGAAAAAGGCCGCATAGACCGCGATCATCGCCAGCAGCAGCCCGTGATTGGCCACGCCCGCGGAAAAAACGGAGTGGAAAAACGGCTCCTTCAGAAAATACAGAAGGCTTCCGGCCGCGCCCAGCGCCAGTATTCGTCCCGTCTCCCGCAGCCGCGCCCGGCCGCCGTGCACCGGCCCCGCCAGCGCGGCGCAGGCCAGAAGCAGCGGCAGAAGAAACGAGTGGTAATAGGTGCTCGAAGGCCACAAAAGCTGCGCGCTCATGCGCGCCAGCACCGCCTGTCCGTACATAAGCCTCCCTCCTTTCCCGCGATCACCCCAAGTATAGCGGCTCGCGCGCGCGATGTAAATCCCCGGCGCCTTACGCGATCCCCGGCGCCTTACGCGCCGCCGTCCGCCGTCCCGGCACGCCGCAGGACGAAGCGGGGCCCTTCCTCGCCGTCCACGCCGGCCGGCACGAAGCCGCATTTGGCCAAGACCCGCTGGGACGCGGCGTTTCCGGGCGTTGTTTCGGCCTCGACCTGCTTCACGCCGGGCTGCGCCAGCGCCCACGCCGCCGCAGCAGCCGCCGCTTCGGTCGCATAGCCTTTTCCCTTGTGTTCCTCCGCGATCCCGTAGCCGATCTCGACCGAGCCGTCCGGCCGCAGACCCTTGAAGCACAGGTCGCCCACCGGCGTCCCGTCGTGCCGCTCGATCATCCACGCCGCGTACCATTCCCGCTCCTCCGGGTGCGCAAGGCTCTCGCTGAGCATCTGCGCGTAGGCCGCCTTTTCCTCCTCGTCCCGCTCCCCGGCCACGAGCCGTTCCATCGTCTCGCGCGAGGCGGGATATATCCGGAGCCGTTCTGTCATGAGCATTTCGGGCATTCTCATTTCCTCCTGTCCACGCGATGCGCCCGCCGGGTCGGGCATAAATTCAAAAAGCCTTGCGATGCAAGGCTTTTTGAAAGAAAGCGCGCGGTTATTTTTCCGTCACGGACGGTATTCTTTACTCGCCGGAGGGGCCGCCCGAAGCGCCGCCCATCTCGCCGGAGCTGTATTCCTCGCCGTACCAGTCGTCGGCCACCGTGCCGCCGAGGTACTGCTCCACGATGACGCGGGCCGCCTTGGAGCCGCCCCACATGCCGGAGGTCTGGCAGGTGCCGCCGCCGTAGACCTCGCCGTCCCAGCCCGAGCAGCACACGCCCGCCGCGAACAGGCCGCGGATGGGGTTCATGAGCGGGTCGCAGACGTTGGCGTTGCGGTCGATGCGGATGCCGCCGTTTGTGTTGAGAACGCCGGAGGACAGCCGCAGCGCATAATACGGCGCGCCGCCGAGCTCGATCATGTAGGACGCGTCCTTGCCGAAGGCGCTGTCGCCCGTTCCGGCCTTGCAGTCGGCCTCGTATTCCTCCACCGTCTGCACGAACGTGTCCGCGTCCACGCCCATCTTTTCGGCCAGTTCCCGGAGACTGCCGGCCGAAACGACGTTTTCGTTCGCGGCGTACTTGACCAGCTCGCTCTGCAGATCGCAGCTCTGCCCGGCCAGCGAATCGGAGAAGGCGGAATACTTGCGCGTGCAGCCGCCGTTTTCAAAGTGGGAGATCAGATTCTGTCCCAGGATCGACCAGACCGTTCCCTGCCCCTCGACCATCTTGCCGGAGGCGGCGGTATCCTGGATCATCTCCGAGCAGAAGCGCAGGCCGTACTGGTTGACATACAGGTTCTTCGGCTGCATCGTCGCCGCGACGCCGAGCGGAGAATCGTATTCAAAGCCCTTGACGTTGTTGAACAGGCTCGAGACCGTGATGCTCTTGCAGTGGCCGTGCGCCGTCTGCTCCACGAGAAGATGGCCGTCGCCGTCCTGCCCCGCGCCCCAGCCGTGGCATTTTTCATGCACGTCCTGCCCGGTGTAGAAGCTGAGAAGGTCGAAGTTCGTGGACAGGCCGCCCGTGGCCAGAAGAACGGCCTTGCACTGAATGGTCGTATAGCTGCCGTCCGCGTTTTTCACCTGGATGCCCGTGACCTCGTAGCCGTCGTCGGAGACGAGCAGCGCCGTGGCGCGGGTGGAGAGGTAAAGGCTGATGTTGGCATAGGCGGGATCGCTCTCGATCTCGCTGCGCAGCTTCTGGATGGGGATCTTGCCGTTGCCGCCCTCGTAGAACATGCCGCTCCAGCCGATGTTGTGCTTTGTGAACAGCCAGCCGGAGTTCTTGCCGCGGTCGAGCGCCATCTCCGCGATGAGCGTGGGGTCCTTTATGTAGCTGGAGGCCGCCGCCTGCTTATAGCCGGACAGATAGGCCGCCTTGCGGTCGGCCGTGCCGCCGGACGGCGTGTTGCACTCGGCCATGTTGGTGCTGCCGCCGCAGTAATCGTTTTTCTCCAGCAGGATGATCTTCGCCTCCGGCGCCTGCTCCGCCAGGATCATCGCGCCCATCATGCCGCCGATGCCCGTGCCCACCACGACCACGTCCGCCGCGGCCGTGTATGCCGCCGTGTGGACCACGCCGATCTCATCGGGGTTGGCGTAGGTGGTGTATTTCGTCCCGCCGGCCACCAGCTTCATCTCCGCCGCGGACTGCTCCGAGGCGACCGTGCTGGCCGAGGTGACGGCGTCCGTCTCCGCCGCGCCGGCGAACACGCCCGTGCCCAGCAGCGACGCCGCCGCCGCGCCGACGCCCAGCGCGCCCGCGCCCTTCAAAAATTCCCGGCGGCCGATCTTCCTGTCTCCGATGCCCATGTTTCCGTTTCCTTTCCTTTTTTATTCTCCGTGTTTTCCTGTTAATGTTTTGATTATACCGCCGCGCGGCCGCTCCGTCAATTTCTTCCTGATTATTTTTTCAAAGTTTCACGATCTCCCTGACCGTGAGCGTCCCGCCGGCGACGGTAAAGCGCACGTCGAGATCGAGATAATTGAAGCCGTAGCGCCGGGCCGGGTCGTCGATGTAGGCCGGGCGCGGATCCTGCGCCAGCAGCCCCCGCAGCGCCTCGCGCTTGTCCGCCGGCAGCGCATCCAGCAGCCCCAGCGGATCGTCCACCTCCAGCGCATGGTCAAAAACCGCCTCCGCGAAGCCCCCGGACGCGCCGGGGCGGCTGTCCGTATAGGGCAGATAGGGCTTCACATCGTAAATGGGCGTGCCGTCCATGAGATCGGCGCCCGACACATACAGCACGGTGCCGAGCCCTTCCTCCTGCGCCGCGCCCTCCAGCTTCACGGCCGACAGGCCCAGCCCGTTCGGCCGGAAGGGCGAGCGCGTGGCGAACACGCCCATCTTCGTATTGCCGCCGAGCCGCGGCGGCTTGACCGTGGGCGACCAGGCGTAATGCTCCACGGCCGAAAAGCCCCACACCAGCCACAGATGGGAAAAGCCCTCTATGCCCCGGAAGGCAGCCGCCTCGCGGTAGGGCGGCAGAAACACGATCCGCGAGCGCAGCTGCGGCACAAGGCCGCTCTGGCGCGGAAGGCCGAATTTCGTCGGCAGATCGGATTCGATGTGAGCGATGGGACGGATCGTATATTCCTCGTTTTTCATGCAAAACCTCCCGGCACAGACGGCCGGGAGGTATTATATACTATTTTGGTAAAGCGCGCCAGTCCCGCCCTTTTCAAAGCAGGACCGCCAGATTTTTCAGCCCCATCGCCAGCAGGACCGCCCCGCCGGCCAGACGCGCCCCGCGCCGGAACCGCGCGCCGAGAAGCCGCCCGGCCGCCATTCCGGCCGCCGCCAGCGTCCCCATCACCGCCGCCACCAGCAGCAGCGGCGTCCATAGGCCGACCGACAAAAGCGCGAAGGAAAAGCCGGTCGTCATCGCGTCCACGCTCGTGGAAAGTCCCAGCGCGGCCGCGCGCCGCAGTCCAAACGACCCCGACGGCTCCTCATCCCCGGCCGCGAGCGTCTCGCGCAGCATGTTCGCGCCCATGGCCGCGAGCAGAAGCGCCCCGAACCACGGCGCGGCCGCCGCCGCGGGCGCGCACCACGCGCCCAGCAGATGCCCCGCGGCAAAAAGAACGACGTGAAACGCCGTCACCACCGCCGCAGCCGCGGCGGCCTGCGGCCCGGCCGGCATGGACACTCCCATGCACACGGACGCCGCAAAGCCGTCCATCGCCAGACCAAATATCAACAAAAGCTGCTCCGAAAAGCGCAAGCTGACCCCCTCCAGACAGATTCAGGTCATCCTATGCTCTCCGCGCCGCTTCCGTGATTGCTCAGGCCTGCCAGCGGCTTTTGTCAAACGCCTCCCAGCGCCGTTCGATGCGCGCGCCGTCCGGATTGGGATACACGCGGCAGCGCAGCCCGCGCAGGGCGTAGCAGCCGAAGGACGGGTCGAGCGCGCTGTCGCCGATGAGCACATTGCAGTTCGATTCGTCCCAACCGAACAGCGTATCGCAGCCCGCCTCGGGATACCACCAGCCCATCTGGCAGTTCACGACGTCCTCATCCCCGCCGGCTCGCAGCTCGGCCTTCTGCGTGATGCGGCCGCGCGGCGTCTCGATCCATATCCAGTCCCCGTCCGCGATGCCGAGGCGCTCCGCCGTTTTCGGGTGCATGATCGTCCGGGGAAAGGGCGCGAGCCTCCGCAGCGCGGGGATCTGCCGCCCCTCGGAGATGAAATAGCCCTTCTGCCGCCGCCCCGTCGTGAGAATGAGCGGCCAGCCGCCGTCCGCCCCGGTCTCGGGATATTCCGTATAATCCGGCAGCGGATCGAGTCCCCACGCGGCGAGCTGCGCGCAGTACAGCTCGATCTTCCCGCTCGGAGTGCGGAAGCGTCCGCGCGTTTCGTATTTCCGGAAGCTCACGGGCACCTCGATATGGCCGCGCTCCTGCATCTGTTCGAGCGTAAGCTCCCGGAACGCCGGATGGTTCGCGCGCGTCATGTCCAGCTGGCTGTCCAGCAGCTCCTCCGTCGTCCGCGCGCCGTAATCCAGCCCCAGCCGCCGGCACAGCTCCATGAACACCTCGCCGTCCGAGCGCCGCTCCTGCACGCGCGTCAGCCGCCGCTGCGCCAGCGCGGTGTGCTCGGCCATGGCCGGCATGGGATACACGTTGTCGATCTCCATCCAGCTCGCCGCCGGCAGAACCAGATCGCACAGCGCCGCCGTCGGCGTCATGAACTGATCCATGCACACGGAGTATTCCAGCGCCAGAAGATCGTCCCGCGTCTTTCGCGCGTCCGGCACGCACAAAAGCGGGTTCGTCGCAAAAATGAGCGCCGCGCGGATGCGGTCCGGCGCGTCCGTGCGCATCGAGCGCAGCAGCGGCAGGATGTGCGCGTAGGGAGTGGTGGGAAATTCATCCCCGAAGCGGCCCTCCCGCAGCGTCCGCTCCCACTGCGGGTCGCACTCCGGGCAAAGCTCCTCGCCCTCCAGAAAGCCGCCGGGCACGTCCCAGCTTCCCAGCAGGATCGGGATCATCGCCATCGCCCGCACGGCGCCGAAGCCGTTCGGCGTCTGCTCCACGGCGCAGCCCCAGTCCAGCCCCACCGCCCGGCTCTCGTGCAGCAGCGCGGCGCACGCGCGTATATCCGCCGGCGAAAGGCGCGTGATCTTCGCCGCGCGCTCGGCCGTCCAGTCCCGGCAGCGCTCGCGCAGCTCGTCCAGCCCCAGGCACCAGCGGTAAACGAAATTGTGGTCGTACCAGCCGTTTTCCAGCAGCTCGTGCAGCAGCGCCATCGCCAGCGCCCCGTCCGTTCCCGGCCGGATGCGCAGCCACAGCGCGCAGTCGCGCGTCAGCTCCGTGGGCAGCGGGTCGATGACGATGAACTTCGTCCCGTGCTTCTGCGCCTCGCGCACGTTCCACATCAGCTTGCCGTCCGGCCCGGAGTTGACCGGGTTGGAGCCCCACAGCAGCACAACGTCCGGCCAGCGGCCGCTGTAATAGTCCGTCACGGCGTAGCTGCCGCAGGTGAGCATCATGGCGTTGACGCGCGGGCCAAAGCAGATGGCCGCGCCCGTGGAAGCCATGTTCGGCGTGCCCAGCGCGTTGGCAAAGCGTGCGACCTGGTTTTTCAGATGCCGCCCCGTCCCGGTCAGCACGGCGATGCTCCGCGCGCCGTAAGCGTCCCGCAGCGCGGCGACGTGCGCGCAGATATCGTCCAGCGCCTCGTCCCAGCCGATGCGCTCCCACCGGCCGCTCCCGCGCGGGCCCACGCGCCGCAGCGGCCAGTTCAGATGCTCCGGGTGATACAGAAGCTGCAGCCCGGAGACGCCCTTCGGGCACATTTTTCCGTGATTGAGCGGCCCGTCCGGGTCGGGCCGTATCTTCACAACGCGCCCGTCCTCCACCGTGGCGATGGCGGAGCAGCCGCCGTGGCAGGAGTAGCACGAGGTCCGTATATCCGGCATGACAGATCGCCTCCGATCGTTTTTTCCCATTATAGCACACACGCCGCCGTTTCCGGAAAAAATCGCCGCCCGTCACTCATTTGTAACCAAAATAAAGCCGTTTTGCCCTTGCGCCGGCGTTCCGCGGCCCATATAATGGAGACTGTATCGGTATATGACCGCCCCGTCCGGGCCGCGCCTCATAAATAAAAAGCCGTTTTTCCCAAAAGGAGGAGCATTATGGACTATTCCGCCATCCACGCCAAACAGCGAGCCTACTTCCAGACCGGCGCCACGCGCAGCCGCGAGGCGCGCATGGACGCGCTGAAAAAGCTGCGCAGCGCGCTCAAGGAGCACACCGGCGCGCTGGAGGAGGCGCTGCGCACGGATCTGAACAAGCAGCCCATGGAATCCGCCATGTGCGAAACGGGCGTCGTTTCGGCGGAGCTTCGCTACGCGATGCGGCATCTGAAGGGCTGGATGCGGGAAAAGCGCACGGCCGCGCCTCTTTACGATTTCCCCGCCCACGGCCTTATTTCCCCCGAGCCGCTGGGGCAGGTGCTCATCATCAGCCCGTGGAACTATCCCGTGCAGCTCTGCCTCGTGCCGCTCATCGGCGCCATCGCCGCGGGCAACTGCGCCGTGATAAAGCCCTCTGTCAAGGCGCCGGAGACCGCCCGCGCCCTCAAGGCCATGCTCGAGTCCATCTATCCGGAGGAATTCGTCTGCGTCGTCGAGGGCAGCCGCGAGGAAACGGCCGGGCTGCTGGAGCTGAAATGGGATCACATCTTCTTCACCGGCTCGCAGGCCGGCGGCCGGCAGATTCTGGCCGCCGCCGCCAGGCATCTCACGCCGGTCACGCTTGAGCTCGGCGGCAAAAGCCCCGTCATCGTGGACAGCACGGCCAATATAAAGCGCGCCGCGCGCCGCATCGCCTTCGGCAAGGCGCTCAACGCCGGCCAGACCTGCGTGGCGCCGGACTA
This sequence comes from uncultured Oscillospiraceae bacterium, assembly GCA_934597255.1. Lineage (GTDB taxonomy): Bacteria > Bacillota > Clostridia > Oscillospirales > Oscillospiraceae > CAJOIG01. The sequence goes on along the minus strand of CAKTQV010000007.1, from coordinate 87,774 downwards.
TCTGCTCATCCACGCGGATGTGAAGGACGCGTTCATCGCCGAATACCAGAAGGCCGTCAAGAAATTCTTCCCCAAGTCCCGCTATCAGAACATGGTCAGCATCATCAGCGACGAGCATTTCCTCCGGCTGGCCGGCTATATGGAGGGCGCGCAGCTCGCCTCCGGCGGCGAGACGGAGCCGGAGCAGCGCCGCATCCAGCCCACGCTCATCGACGCGCCCGCGCCCGACGCCCCCATCCTGCGCGAGGAGGTATTCGGGCCGCTGCTTCCCATGCTCACCTGGACGGAGCTCGACTGGTGCATCGACTACATCAACGCCCGCGAAAAGCCGCTGGCGCTGTACCTGTTCACCGGGGACAAGGCCGTGCAGCGGCAGGTGCTCGACCGCTGCGCCTTCGGCGGCGGCTGTCTCAACGACACGATCGTGCACGCGGCCGGCGAGCGTCTGCCCTTCGGCGGCGTGGGCGCGAGCGGCATGGGCAGCTATCACGGCAAAAAGAGCTTCGACACCTTCACCCATTACCGCAGCATCCTCTCGCGCGGCACCTGGGCCGATCCCTCGCTGCGCTATTTCCCCTACGGAAAGATCAAGGCCCTGCTCGTCCGCCTGTTTTTGAAATAAAACCGGAAAATACGTCAAAGCCGCTCCCGGCCGGGAGCGGCTTTGACGTTTTCCGCTTTATTCGTTGACGATGAGCGAAGCGTTCGAGACAAACGCGTAGTTTTCGTTGTAATCGACCAGGCTCCACTCGTCGTTATAGCCGATGCGCTTGATGGTCGCGCCGGCCGCCAGCGAGCCGATGGAGTCGTATTCCGTGCCGGGGCCGGTATAGACCGCCGCCGACTCCGTGAGAAACACATAGTCGTTGCAGTTGGTCAGCTCATAGCCCGCGCCGTAATTCACGCCCGTCACGCGCTCCGGCTCCGGCGTTTCGCGGATGACCGTGCCCGGCTCCGGCGTCGTGATGGGGACCGCCGCGGAGGAAGTGTGCCCGCCCTCCGTGCCGAACATCGCGCTCGGCGTCGCCTGGCCGGCGGCGCTTTCCGACAGCTCCGCAACCGTGAGATCATCCAGCGCACGGATGGCCCACGCGGCGCCGGCCACGACCGCCGCCACCACGATCAGGCCGAGACTGACCGTAAACGCATTGCGCGCCCACTCGCCCTGACGGCCGCGCTGCGCGCCGAGGACGGCAAAAAGAGCGGTCGACGCCGCGATGACGAACACCGCCGCGACCAGCAGGATCAAAAGAAGGGTCCAGAAAGACATATTCCCGCTCCTTTACAGCGACGTCGCCGCGTCCACGAGGCGCACCTTATGCTCGGCCAGGCACTCGCGCCAGGCGCGGCCGGGGTCCTGATCCGTGACCACGGTGGATATCTGGCTGAAATCGCCGACCGTGATGAACGCCGTCTTGCTGAACTTGTGGCTGTCCATGGCCAGGATCGTCTCCTTGGCCGAGGCCATCATGGACTGCTTGATGTTGGCGTTGTTCACGCCGGCCTCCGTAAAGCGGCCGTCCATATCCATGCCCGTGCAGGAGATGATGGCCTTGTCCACATGGAACGAGCGGATGGTCTCCTCCGCCTTGCGGCCGAAGAAGGCGAACACGTCCTGATCCAGATTGCCGCCGGTGGAATACACGTTCCAGTCCTCATGCGCGCCGGACAGTTCCAGAATGATCTCGATGGAATTGGTCACGATGGTCAGACCCTTTTTGCCGTGCAGCGCGCGGACGATGAAATAGCAGGTGGACGAATCGTCCAGCATCAGAAAATCCCCGTCCTCCACCAGACGCGCCACCATGGAGGCCACGGTCTTCTTTTCCTCAACGTTGAGCTTTTTGCGCACGCGGAAGGGCGGCGCGTTGCGGCTGTCGGCCAGCGTGGCCCCGCCGTAGCACTTGTTGGCCAGACCCAGCTCCTCCAGACTGCTCAGATCGCGCCGGATCGTCTCCTCGGAAACGTCAAACTCCTGCGCCAGCTTTCCGACCAGCACGCGCTCGTCCCGCCGGAGCTGCTCCAATATCATATTTCTTCTTTCCGCTGCCAGCATCTGATCTCCGCCTTTCCTGCATAAGCTGCAATTTCAAGAGAAACAATATAAAAAATCAATGAAACCACTTTACAAATTTGAGTTATGGCTGTAAAATGTGGACTGATGACAAAGTTTTGGACCCATTCCTCAGAACACCACACAACCCAACGCACTTTTTCCGGTTTCTTCTCTATTATACACAGTTGATTTGGATTTGACAACAAAAAGACGGAAAAAAACGTGGTTTTGTCAAAAAACAATACAAACAATACATCCTAAGGAGCACAGGAATATGAAATATGTGTACAAATTCAGCGAAGGCAACGCCCAGATGCGCGAGCTTTTGGGCGGAAAGGGCGCAAACCTGGCCGAAATGACCGGGCTAGGGATGCCCGTTCCCGAGGGCTTCACCATCACGACCGAGGCCTGCACCCGCTATTACGAGGACGGCCGCCGCCTGGCCGACGACATTCTCGACGAGATCATGGACAACGTCCGCGCGCTCGAGGAACAGACCGGCCTGCGCTTCGGCGATCCGAAGCAGCCGCTGCTGGTGTCCGTGCGCTCCGGCGCGCGCGCCTCCATGCCCGGCATGATGGACACGATCCTCAATCTCGGCATCAACGACGAGGTGGCCGAGGCGCTGGCGGATGCCTCCGGCAATCCCCGCTGGGCCTACGACAGCTACCGCCGCTTTATCCAGATGTACTCCGACGTGGTCATGGAGCTGCCGCACGACAAGTTCGAGGAGATCCTCTCCGCGGCGCGCGAATCGGCCGGCGTGACGCTCGATTCGGAGCTGACGGCGGAGGATCTGCGCGGCGTCGTCCGGCTTTATAAGGAATACTACCTGTCGCGGATGGGCGCGCCCTTCCCGCAGGACGCGCTTGAGCAGCTCACCGAATCGGTCAAGGCCGTTTTCCGCAGCTGGGACAACCCGCGCGCCAACTACTACCGCCGCATCAACGACATCCCCTACAGCTGGGGCACCGCCGTCAACGTCATGCGCATGGCCTTCGGCAACATGGGCGACGACTCCGGCACCGGCGTCGCCTTCACGCGCGACCCCGCCACCGGCGAGCATAAGCTGTACGGCGAATTCCTCATGAACGCCCAGGGCGAGGACGTTGTGGCCGGCATCCGCACGCCGCAGAGCATCGACGAGCTGGCCAAGGTCATGCCCAAGGTGTACAAGCAGTTCGTCAAGATCTGCGACACGCTGGAAAAGCACTACAAGGACATGCAGGACATGGAGTTCACCATCGAGCGCGGCAAGCTGTTCATGCTCCAGACCCGCAACGGCAAGCGCACGGCGCAGGCCGCCATGAAGGTCGCCGTCGATCTTGTGAACGAGGGCGTGTGCACCAAGGAAGAGGCCATCATGAAGCTTGAGCCGCGGCAGCTCGACTCGCTGCTGCACCCCCGCTTTGACAGCCGCGCGCTGGCCGCCGCCAGTCCCATCGCCACCGGCCTTCCGGCCTCGCCCGGCGCCGCCTGCGGCCAGGTGTGCTTCTCCGCCGCCGACGCGATCGAGCGCTCCGCGAACGTCCCCGTTCTGCTCGTCCGCAACGAGACGAGCGCCGAGGACGTCGAGGGCATGAACGCCGCCGAGGGCATCCTCACGGCGCACGGCGGACGCACCAGCCATGCCGCCGTCGTCGCCCGCCAGATCGGCACCTGCTGCGTGGCCGGCTGCGGCGATCTGCGCATCTTTGAGGACAAGAAATACTTCACCGCCAACAAAACGCTCGTGCGCGAGGGCGACTGGATATCCATCGACGGTTCGACCGGCCACGTCTATCTCGGCAAAATACCCACCGTTCCCGCCGAGGTCGCCGGCCAGTTCGCCACCGTCATGGGCTGGGCCGACGAGATACGCACGCTGGGCGTGCGCGCCAACGCCGACACGCCCGCCGACGCGAAGACCGCGCTGGACTTCGGCGCCGAGGGCATTGGTCTTGTGCGCACGGAGCACATGTTCTTCGATTCCGACCGCATCCGCTCCATGCGCGAGATGATCCTCGCGTCCGACGAGCGCCACCGCCGCGCGGCGCTGGCCAAGCTTCTGCCCATGCAGCGCGGCGACTTTGAGGGCATCTTCCGCGTCATGGGCGGCCGGCCCGTCACGATCCGCCTGCTCGACCCGCCTCTGCATGAGTTCCTTCCCACCGGCGAAACGGAGCAGCGGGAGCTGGCCGAGGACATGGGCATCGCGCTGGACGATCTGAAGGCGACCATCCGCGCCATGCACGAGGTCAACCCCATGATGGGTCTGCGCGGCTGCCGTCTGCCGATCATGTATCCGGAGATCGCCGAGATGCAGACGCAGGCCATCATCGAGGCCGCCATCAACGTCCACCGCGAGACCGGCGACCCCGTCGCGCCGGAGATCATGGTCCCGCTCGTATCCTCCGGCGGCGAGATCCGCTATCTCAAAAAGCTCATCCAGAACACCGCCGATCTCATCATCCGCCGTGCCGGTGTGCCGCTGAGCTATAAGATCGGCACCATGATCGAGATCCCGCGCGCCGCCATGAGCGCCGACCGCATCGCGGTCGAGGCGGAGTTCTTCTCCTTCGGCACCAACGACCTCACGCAGATGTCCTTTGGCCTTTCGCGCGACGACTCCGGCCGCTTCCTGCCGAAATATCTGGAAAAGAAGATCCTTGAAAACGACCCGTTCGAGCGCTTTGACGAGCTGGGCACCGGCCGTCTGGTCGAAACGGCGGTCAAGCTTGGCCGCAACACCCGCCCGGACATCAAGCTCGGCGTCTGCGGCGAGCACGGCGGCGAGCCGGCCTCCATCGACTTCTTCCACCGCGTCGGTCTCAACTACGTCTCCTGCTCTCCCTATCGCGTCCCCATCGCGCGGCTGGCCGCGGCGCAGGCGGCGCTGCGCCACGCCAAATAACACGCCTTCCTGCTTCTCTCTCCTTTCATATTTCTTTTGGCACAATTCCCCCGGCCCCGGCCGGGGGGATTGTCCGTTCTCCACGCGCGCGAGGGGGCGGGAGCGGACAGGCGGCTTCCCTGGCCGGTTGGTTGACAAGCACGGCAGAGACGCGCTAGAATGAAAAAGGCTTGGGGCCGCCGTCCTTTTCCGCGAACGCAAACCGGCTGCCGCCGTTCCACAGAAGCGGCGAAGGAAGTACAGCAACTATCCGGGGGGAGAACAGCCAATGAAAGCACGAGAACCTGCCGAAAGGCACTTTTGTCCGCTGTTTCAGCGTGAGATCAGCTGGGGCGGCGCAGGCGGCTGCTACGAGGTGCAGGAAGTCCGTGAGGACAGCATGGACGCCGAGCTGCTGCCGGAACCGATAGACATTGCGAAAGCAAATACCGCGTGCGGGAAATGCCGCTGGTACTGTGTGAGCGAAGTGCAATTCAAGATAAAGAGGCGGCTCGATGAAGGTTAAGTATATCGGCAAGACGATGCCGCTGGAACTGACGCACGGACGGACATATGCCGTTCTGGCCGTAGAAAAGGGCTGGTACCGCATGGAAGACGATACCGGAGAGGACTATCTCTATCCGCCCGATGTCTTTGAACGAATGGAAGATCAGGCCGCCAGGCGGGAGGAGAATGCAGATATTCTATGAAAGCGCAGGAACTGAGGGACTGGATCGACAGTCTGACCGACGACATCGAGTTCGAGTACAATGGAATATGGGGTTCTGTGTGCCCATTCAGCCGCGAGTACATCTCACTTTGCTACGACGAGTACGTGGTAACGGTGAACTCCGTCGATGCTGCTATGAACGAACCGTTCCTAAACGGACACACGCTCAACGAGATCAGTGAGAAGCTGAGGATCTAAGCCGCCAGGCGAAAGCAAGGCGGTTTTCTTATACCCAAAACCGCGAAACAGCCGCCGACAAGGCGGTTTTTTCATACCCAAATTCGCCTTGTGCCGGGCGTAAAGAAGGGCACGCCGCATACGCGGCTTATGTACGAAATTCCGTACATAAAAAAAGGGACGCCGGATCTCCGGCGTCCCTGTCGTATATTCGCTTTTTCCGCGCTCAGCCCTTGGCGGCCTTACGGGCGACCTTTTCGCGGTCGAGACGGGACATATACAGCGCGCAGGTCGCGTCGCCGGTGATGTTCAGCGTCGTGCGGCCCATGTCGAACAGCTTGTCGACGCCGGCGATGATGGCGATGCCGGCGACCGGCAGACCGACGGATTCGAGCACCATGGCCAGCATGATCATGCCGGCGCCGGAGACGCCCGCCGTGCCGATGGAGGCCAGCGTGGCCGTCAGGACGATCATGCCCATCTGGCTGAGCGTCAGATCGACGCCGTAGCAGGAGGCGATGAAGATGGAGCAGACGCCCATGTAGATGGCCGTGCCGTCCATGTTGATCGTCGCGCCGAGGGGCAGGACGAAGGAGCTGATCTCCGGCTCGGAGCCGAGCTCGTTGGAGCACTCGATGGTCAGCGGCAGCGTGGCGTTGGAGGAGGTCGTGGTGAAGGCGGTGATCATGGCGGGGGCCATGCCCTTGATGAACTTCACGAAGCCGACCTTGGACAAAAACTGCGCGGACGCGCCGTAGACCAGAACGATATGCAGGATGTAACCGATGTAGGCCGCGAGGATCGCGAGGCCCAGGCCGGCCAGAACGGACGGCCCGTTGACGGCCACGACGTTGCACATCAGGCAGAAAACGCCGATCGGCGTGAGCTTGATGATGAAGGTCATAACGACCATGACGACCTCATACGCCGAGTCGATGAAGCTGGCGAAGGGCTTTGCCTTGTCGCCGGCGACAAGAATGCCCGCGCCGAAGAACAGGGCGATGACGATGACGGGGAGCATATCGGCGTTGGTGAAGCTCTTCCACATATTCGTCGGGAAGATGTTGACGATCACGTCCATGACGTTGGAGGTCGCCGCTTCGTATTCATAGCTGCCGGTATCGGCCAGCGCCGGGAACCAGCCCAGGCCCTTGGCCACGTTGGCGACGATCAGGCCGATGATAACGGCAAACGCCGTCGTCAGGAGGTAATACACGACCGTCTTCCAGCCGACCGCGCCGACGCGCTTGATATCGCCGAGACTGACGACGCCGGAGATGATGGACGTGAGCACCACGGGCACGACCAGGAACTTCAGCAGGTTGATGTAGATGGTGCCGAAGGGCTTGATGTAGTTGGTGGTGAACTCGGGATTGCCCAGGAAGCACAGACCGGCCAGGATACCGAGAACCAGGCCGATGAAGATCCAACCGGGCAGCTTGATCTTCTTCAGAAAACTCATATTCACTCTCTCCTTCAATTATTTGATGCATCATTATAGCATATGCCGCCCGGCCCAGGAAACAACAATTTCGTTACAATTCACCATACAGAAGCGTTTTTTCCCACTCCCGAAGCCCGCTGCACGCCTTTGTGCAAATTTTGCTTCCCAGTCCGCCGGGTCCGTGCTATAATGCAGCCACAGGATAATGCAAACTATTATTGGGATCGGAGGACAACAAAAATGAAAAGCAGAAAAGAGATCAAGCTTCTGGCCAGACAGGCCTTCCAGACGAGCTACTGGCCGTGCGTCGGCGCGCTCGTTCTGTACGGCATCATCCTCTCGGCGCTCGTCGGCACGGGCGTCGGGCCCCTGATTCTCGGCGGACCGCTTCTCATCGGCTTCAACTTCTATTTCATCAACGTTTTCATGAGCGGCCGCTGCGACATCGGCGTAGCCTTCAGCAAGGCGTTTGAGGACTTCGGACGCAAGCTCGGCGGCTATCTGTGGATGAGCCTGTTCCTGTTCCTGTGGGCGCTCATCCCCGTGGTCGGCTTCTTCATCACCCTCGTCAAGACCTTCTCCTACTACCTCACGCCGTACATTCTGGCCGACTGCCCCAACGTGCGCGCGCAGGACGCGCTCACGCTGTCCAAGCGCATCATGAAGGGCTATAAGTGGGAGCTTTTCGTGTTCTGCCTGAGCTTCATCGGCTGGGATATCCTCAACGGCCTCACCTGCGGCCTTCTCGGCATCTTCTATGTTTCCCCCTGGAAGCAGACGGCGCTGTCCGGCTGGTATCTTGAGCGCCGTGAGCAGGCGCTGCGCGAGGGCGTCGTCACGCCCGACGAGCTCAACGGCGGCGTTCTGCGCGAAAACGCCGGCTACGTCCCCGGGGTCTGACCGATGGCCGGGATCGCAAACGCCGAGGTTTTCGGCCTTGCCGGCAGCATCTACCGCAGCGGCTATCCCATGATGGCCGCTGCGCCCGGCGCGGAGGAATACCGCGCGGCCGTCGCGCAGATCGAGGCGGACATACGCTCCGGGAATCTGGAAAACCCGCACATCCGCCGGGCGCTGAAGCTCGCCGGAGCCAAGGGCGGCGGCCACGACCAGTTTCTCACGGGCATCGTTGTCAACTTCGATCTCACGCTGTCGAACAAGGCGTGGGTGGAAGCCGAGCGCTATACCTTTTTGAATTTCATCTCCTCCATGAGCACCATGCACCGCATCGCGCGCTTTTCCATCGGCGAAAGCTGCAACCGCTACACGAGCGCCGCGCAGATCGCCGAGGCCCAGCGCCTGCAGGACGCCTACAACGCCATCGACGGCGAGGCGGAGCCGGCCCGGAAGAAGGAGGCTTATCTGGAGCTTCTGTACAACCTTCCCTCCGGCTTTGAGCTCATGGCCGGCATGACCACGAACTACCGCTGTCTGAAAAACATCTACGCCCAGCGGCGCAGCCACCGGCTCCCGGACTGGCACGACGTGTGCGGCTGGATCGAGACGCTGCCGCTGGCCGCCGGACTCATCACAGGAAATCAGCCGTGAACGTTTACGATTTCGACAAGACCATATTCCGCCGGGACAGCACCGCCTCCTTCTATCTGTGGAGCCTGCGGCGCTGTCCCCGCGCGCTTCTCTCGCTTCCGCGGACGGCGTTCGCCTTTGCGCTCATGGCGCTGCGGCTGCGGCCGAAGACCCGCTGCAAGGAGATATTCTACGGCTTTCTGCGCTATCTTCCGAAGGGGCTGGAGCAGGAGTTCTGGGACGGGCACATGGACGGCATTTATCCCTGGTACATGGCGCAGCGCCGGCCGGACGATCTTGTGATCTCCGCCTCGCCGGAGTTCCTGCTGCGGCCCGTGGCCGACCGGCTCGGCTTCGCGCTCATCGCCTCGCGCGTCGATCCCGCGACCGGAAGGACCGAGGGGCTCAACTGCCACGGGGAGGAAAAGCTCCGCCGCTTCCGCGCCCGGTACGGCGACGCGCCGGTCGAGCGCTTTTATTCCGATTCCCTTTCGGACGCGCCCATGGCCCGCGCGGCCCGCGAAGCGTTCATGATCCGGCGGGGAACGGTCCTTCCCTGGCCGGAGGAACCATAAAGCGCTGTCGTTTTGCCTAAACTTTTCAAACTTTTTTCCGCAAAATGTTGAAATCAGACTATTGCCAAAACCAAAATGCTAGTGTAAACTAAAGCTACAGTCACCCAGCGGTTGCCAGATGTTCTTTCTCCGACAAATCGAGCTGTGGCTGTTTTCTTTTTTGGAATTCGGATCGGAAAGGGGTGGTTTCCATGCGCCTTCTGGAAAAGCGTATCCTCGCGGACGGAAAAGTACGCCCCGGCGGGGTTCTGAAGGTCGATGGCTTTTTGAACCATCAGATGGATATCGCTCTGTTCCGCGAACTCGCGGAGCAGTTTTATGCCGCCTTTGGGGCGGAGAATGTCACAAAGATACTCACTATCGAGGCATCCGGGATCGGTCTGGCCTGCTTGACGGGCGATCGTTTCGGGTGCCCTGTTTTATTTGCCAAGAAATCCGCGACCAAAAACATCGCCGGCGACGTTTACCGCACCAGCGTCCACAGCTACACCCACGGCAACGTCTACGACGTGATCGTGTCGAAGGATTATCTTCTGCCGGAGGACCGCGTGCTCCTGATCGACGATTTTCTGGCCAACGGCGCCGCGCTGGACGGGCTGTGCGATCTCGTGTCGCAGGCCGGGGCCACGCTGGTCGGCGCGGGCATCGCCATTGAAAAGACCTTCCAGCCCGGCGGCGCGCGGCTGCGTGCGCGCGGTCTGCCGATCGAATCGCTGGCCAGAGTGTCCTATATGGACGACGAGGGAAACATCCGCTTTGAGCCGGAGGATTGACGCCGAGGATACCAAACAGCGTTCTGCTGCGGTATAAATAAGAAATCTTTTTTTACAGGAGGAACATTATGAAGAAGATCCTTGCCCTGCTCCTTGCTCTGTGCATGGTCTTTGCCCTGTGCGCCTGCGGCGACAAGGCCCCTGCCGAGGAAGAGACCGCCAAGCCCACCGAGGAAACCGCCGCCGAGACCACGGCTGCGGAGGAGACCTCCGAGCCCGCCGCGGAAGAGACCGCCGAGCCCGCCGCGTCCGATCTGAAGGTCGGCTTCATCTTCCTGCACGACGAAAACTCCACCTACGACCTCAACTTCATCAACGCCGCCAAGGCCGCCTGCGAGGCGAAGGGCGTTGAGTACATCTTCAAGCCCAACATCCCCGAGGGCCACGAGTGCTACGAGGCCGCCGCGGAGCTGGCCGACGCCGGCTGCGACATCGTCTTCGCCGACAGCTTCGGCCACGAGGACTACATGATCGAGGCCGCGCAGGAGTTCACGGACGTCCAGTTCTGCCACGCCACCGGCACCAAGGCTCACACCGTGGGTCTGGACAACTACCACAACGCCTTCGCCTCCATCTATGAAGGCCGCTACCTCGCCGGTATCGCCGCCGGCATGAAGCTCAACGAAATGATCGCCAACGGCGAGTTCACCGAGGACGAGGCCAAGATCGGCTATGTCGGCGCGTTCACCTACGCCGAGGTCGTTTCCGGCTACACCTCCTTCTTCCTGGGCGCCCGCTCCGTCTGCCCCAGCGCCACCATGGAAGTCACCTTCACCGGCAGCTGGTATGACGAGACCGCTGAGAAGGAAGGTGCCAACCTGCTCATCGCCAACGGCTGCAAGCTCATCAGCCAGCACGCCGACTCCATGGGCGCTCCCACGGCCTGCCAGGACGCCGGCGTCCCCAACGTCTCCTACAACGGCTCCACGATAAAGGCCGGCCCCGACACCTACATCGTCTCCTCCCGCATCGACTGGCAGCCCTACTTTGAGTACATCATCGACTGCGTCGCCGCCGGCGAGCCCATCGCGGCCGACTGGTGCGGCGATCTGTCCACCGGCTCCGTCGTTCTGACCGAGATCAACGACGCCGTCGCCGCCGAGGGCACCGCGGAGGCCATTGAGCAGGCCACCAAGGAACTCGAGGCCGGCACCCTCCATGTGTTCGACACCGCCACCTTCACCGTCGGCGGCGAGGCGCTCGACAGCTACATGGCCGACGTCGATTCCGACGCCGACTACGAGCCCGACACGGAAGCCATCTCCGACGGCTACTTCCACGAGTCCGAGTATCGTTCCGCCCCCTACTTCGATCTGCAGATCGACGGCATCAATCTTCTCAACTCCGCGTTCTGATCCATTTAAGGGGCAGGCTCCGGTTTTCCGGGGCTTGCCCCTGCGCGATCAATCGCCTGCATGCTGCTGCAAAGAGCAGCGCAGCGTCCGGCTCCCCGGCTTCGCTGCTGCGCTGCTCCTTGCAGTATTGTGCCTTTTATCCCCCGCCGGAAACAATCTAAAACAGATCGGATGTGAAGCCATTTGGATAAGAAAACCGCCGCGGTCCGCATGTGCGGCATCACCAAGACCTTCGGCAGCGTCGTGGCGAACGACAACGTGAGCCTCGATATCTTCAAGGGCGAGATTCTGGCGCTTCTGGGCGAAAACGGAAGCGGAAAGACCACACTGATGAACATGCTCTCCGGCATCTATTTCCCGGACGCCGGCCAGATCTTCATCAACGGCGAGGAGGTCGTCATCCGCTCGCCCAAGGACGCCTTTGACCACGGGATCGGCATGATCCACCAGCACTTCAAGCTTGTGGACGTGCTCACAGCCACGGAGAACATCGTTCTCGGGCTGAAGGAAAAGGGCCGGCTCGATCTCAAGGCGGCCGCCGCCCGCATCCAGGCCATCTGCGAGCAGTACGGCTTCGAGGTCGATCCCAACCAGAAGATATACAACATGTCCGTTTCCCAGAAGCAGACCGTGGAGATCATCAAGGTCCTCTACCGCGGCGCGGACATCCTCATCCTCGACGAGCCCACCGCCGTGCTGACGCCGCAGGAGACGGAAAAGCTCTTTGCCGTTCTGCGGAAAATGCGCGCCGACGGAAAGGCCATCGTCATCATCACGCACAAGATGCACGAGGTGGAGGCTCTGTCCGACCGGGTGTGCGTTCTGCGCCACGGCCAGTACATCGGCTCGATGGTCACGGCGGAGACGAACGCGCAGGAGATGACCGACATGATGGTCGGCCGCTCCGTCAAGCTCAACATCGCCCGCCCCGATCCGGTCGATCCCAGGCCCCGCATCGAGGTCCGGGGCCTGACCGTCACGAGCGCCGACGGCATCCGCAAGCTCGACGACGTATCCTTCACCGTCAACAGCGGCGAGATACTCGGCATCGCGGGCATCTCCGGCTGCGGCCAGAAGGAGCTTCTTGAGGCCATCGCCGGCCTTCAGCCCGCCGACAGCGGCAGCATCTGCTATATTGAGGACGACGGCAGCCGTGAGGAAATGCTCGGCAAAAAGCCGCTGGAGATCGCCTCCATGGGCGTTTCGCTCTCGTTCGTCCCGGAGGACCGCATCGGCATGGGCCTTGTGGGCAACATGGATCTGGCCGACAACATGATGCTCCGCTCGTTCCGCCGCGGCCGCACGCTGTTCACCGACCGCAAAACGCCCAGCCATCTGGCCGAGGCCGTGGTCGAGGAGCTGGACGTCAACACGCCGGGCATTCATATCCCGGTGCGCCGTCTGTCGGGCGGCAACGTGCAGAAGGTGCTGGTCGGGCGCGAGATCGCCTCGTCCCCCACCGTTCTGCTGACGGCCTACGCCGTGCGCGGTCTGGACATAAACGCCTCGTACACCATCTACGATCTGATAAATAAGCAGAAGGAGCGCGGCGTGGCCGTGGTGTTCGTCGGCGAGGACCTGGACGTGCTGCTGGAGCTGTCCGACCGCATACTCGTTTTGTGCGGCGGAAAGGTCAGCGGCGTTGTGGACGGCCGCACGGCCAGCAAATGGGACGTCGGCATGATGATGACGCAGCTTGGAGGTGACAACGCCGATGAATAAACAGCAGCAGGGACCGCTGGTCCACATTGTCAAGCGCGGCGATATGCCCGCGTGGCGCGCCTGGTGCATCCGCCTGGCCGCCATCGTTCTGGCGCTGATCGCCTGCGCCGGCGTCACCATGCTCCTCACGGGCGACGACCCGCTCAAGATCTACGCCACGATCCTCACGGGCGCGTTCGGCACCGCGCGCAAGACCTGGACGACCTTCCAGAATCTCGCCATCCTGCTGTGCATCTCGCTGGCGGTCACGCCCGCGTTCAAGATGCGCTTCTGGAACATCGGTGCCGAGGGACAGGTCCTGATCGGCGGTCTGGCGGCCGCCGCGTGCATGATCCTGCTCGGCGACAAGATCCCCAACTGGCTCCTCATCGCGCTCATGACCGTCACGAGCATCGCCGCCGGCGCAGTCTGGGCGGCCATCCCCGCTTTCTTCAAGGCCAAATGGAACACCAACGAAACGCTCTTTACCCTGATGATGAACTATGTGGCGACGCAGCTCGTGGCCTACTTCGTCATTTTGTGGGAGGTGCCCAAGGGCGCCGGCAAGATCGGCATCATCAATCAGAGCTCGCAGGCCGGCTGGTTCCCCACGATCTTCGGGCAGAAATATCTGCTCAATATCCTCATCGTGGCCGTGCTGACCATCCTGCTGTTCATCTATCTCAACTACAGCAAGCACGGCTATGAGCTGGCCGTGGTCGGCGAGAGCGAGCGCACCGCGCGCTACGTCGGCATCCGGGTCGAGCGCGTGATCGTGCGCACGCTGCTTCTGTCGGGCGCGATCTGCGGCGTGGCCGGACTGCTGCTCGTCGGCAGCACCAACCATACCATCACGACCACCATCGCCGGCGGGCAGGGCTTCACGGCCGTCATGGTCTCGTGGCTGGCCAACTTCAACCCCATCACGATGATCTTCTCCAGCCTGCTGCTGGTCGTTCTCGACCGCGGCGCCAGCGAGATTGCCTCCGCGTTCAGCCTCAACGAGTCGTTCGCGGACATCCTCACCGGCATTATCCTGTTTTTCATCATCGGCAGCGAGTTTTTCATCCGCTACCGGCTCAGCTTTCGGAAAGCCGCCAAAAAGGAGGGGAATAACTGATGTTTGACATTGTCTCCTTTATCCCCCGCGCCGTCGTGCAGGGCATTCCCCTGCTTTACGGCAGCACCGGCGAAACGCTCACGGAGAAATCCGGCAACCTCAACCTCGGCATTCCCGGCGTGATGTACGTCGGCGGTATCAGCGGCGTCATCGGCGCGTTCATGTACGAGCAGTCCGCCGCCGAGCCGAGCGCGTTCTGGTCCATCGCCATCCCCATGGCCGCGTGCCTGCTCGGCTCGCTTCTGATGGGGCTTCTGTACTGCTTCCTGACCGTCACGCTGCGCGCCAACCAGAACGTCACGGGCCTTGCCATGACGACCTTCGGCGTCGGCTTCGGCAACTTTTTCGGCGGCTCGCTTATCAAGCTCACCGGCAGCGACGTCCCGTCCATCGCGCTGTCGCAGACCAGCGCCTATTTCAGCCGCTCGCTTCCCTTCGCCTCCGGGCTCGGCTGGTTCGGCCAGCTCTTCCTGTCCTACGGCTTTCTGGCCTACCTGGCCATCGTGCTGGCGATCGCGGCCTCCTATATACTCAAGCACACGCGCGTGGGCCTGCATCTGCGCGCCGTGGGCGAAAGCCCCAACACCGCCGACGCCGCCGGCATCAACGTAACGCGCTATAAATACGTCGCCACCTGCGCCGGCAGCATGATCGCCGGACTCGGCGGCCTGTACTACGTCATGGATTACGCCAGCGGCGTCTGGTCGAACAACGCCTTCGGCGACCGCGGCTGGCTGGCCATCGCGCTGGTCATCTTCACGATCTGGCGGCCCAGCACCGGCATCTGGTCGTCCATTCTGTTCGGCGGCCTGTACATCCTGTATCTCTTCCTGCCCACCGGCACGAATTTCGCCGTCAAGGAGCTTTACAAGATGCTGCCCTATGTGGTCACGATCCTCGTGCTCGTGGCCGTGTCCATGCGCAAAAAGCGCGAGAACAACCCCCCGGCCAGTCTTGGCCTGAGCTATTTCCGGGAGGAACGATGATGAAATACCAGAACATCTTCTTTGATCTGGACGGCACGCTCACCGACCCCGCGGAGGGCATCACCAACGCCATCATTTACGCGCGGAAGAAGTGGGGCCTTCCCTGCGGCCCGAACAGCGAGTATTACAGCTTCATCGGCCCGCCGATGCCGCAGTCGTTCTGCGACTTCTGGGGCATGAGCGAGGACGACGCCGCGCGCTTTCTGGAGACCTACCGCGAGTATTACTCCGTGACGGGCCTGTTTGAAAACCACGTCTATCCCGGCATGCCGGAGCTTCTTCAGCGGCTCCGGGACGCGGGCGCGAAGCTTTACGTCGCCACGACCAAGCCCACCGCCTTTGCCGTGCCGATCCTGGAGAAGTTCGGTCTCGCCCCGTATTTCGAGCTCATCTCCGGCTGCGGCCTGCACGGCGAGCGGGGACTGAAATACCAGGTCATCGAATACGCGCGCGACAGCTGTCATGTGGATATGAGCACGGCCGTCATGGTCGGCGACCGGCGGCACGACGCCGAAGGCGCGCGCCTGTGCGGCATCCCGTGCATCGGCGCGGGCTACGGCTACGGCGGCCGCGCCGAGCTGGAGGCCGCCGGCTGCATCGCCGTGGCGGACTCCGTGGCGCAGCTCGGCACTTTTTTACTGGAATAATACGCTGATCTTACAAAAAACCGATTCCAAAGCCTGACCTTTTGTGCTATAATGGTAAAAATGCACGGGGTCAGGCTTTTCTGCGCCCGCCGCGCCGGATCCAGAGGATTTTTGCGCGGAAGGAAGCCGGGACGCCGGCGCTGTACAAGGGTACGGCGAGCCGGCAAGGATAATCACCGCGCAGAAATCGCAAGTCTGGCGCCGGGATCTTCGCGTCTGGCTATGACAAGGAGGCGACGCCGTATTGAGGATACGGCGAGCCGACGCGGCAAACCACCGCACATAAGTCGCAAGTCTGGCGCCGGGATTTTCGCGTCTGGCTATGACAAGGAGGCGAAGCCGTACAAGGGTACGGCGAGCCGACGAGGCGACGCCAGACACGAAAAGACCAAGCCAAGGGAGGTGAAACGATGGACGCTGGCAGTAACAGCGGCAGTAATACCGGCAATATAGGTACTGACGGCACAAAACAGGGCTTGCGGGCGTTCGTCGTTCGCTGAGCGGAGGGAATTTGTGCCTTTCTCTGAGGAATGAAAAAGGAGGAAGGAATCATGGCGGAAAAAACCGTCACATTGACGGACACGATCGAGGCGCTGATGGCGCAGAAAAAATACAGCAGCGTGCGGGATATTCTGGTGACGATGAACGCATCGGATATCGCCGCGATGTTTGACGATATGGACGAGGCTCTGCTGCCGCGGCTGTTCCGGCTCCTGCCGAAGGACGCCGCCGCGGAGACCTTCATCGAGATGGAGCCGGATTCGCAGGAGCTGCTGATCCGCGGCTTTTCCGACAGCGAGCTGAAGGAGGTCGTGGACGAGCTGTATGTGGACGACGCGGTCGATCTCGTGGAGGAGATGCCCGCGAACGTCGTCAAGCGCATTTTGAAGCAGGCCGATTCCGAGACCCGGAAGATGATAAACGAGATCCTCCAGTACCCGGAGGATTCCGCCGGAAGCATCATGACGACGGAGTTCGTCGATCTGCGGCCGAGCATGACCGCCGCGGACGCGATCAAGCACATCCGCCGCACGGGCGTGGACTCGGAGACCATCAACACCTGCTATGTCACCGACAACAGCCGGCATCTGATCGGCATTTTGTCCATCCGGACCATCATCCTCGCGGAGGACGACGACGTCATCGAGGACATCATGGAGGAAAACGTCATCTCCGTCGGCACCCAGGACGACCAGGAGGACGTCGCCTCCATGTTCACGAAATACAACTTCACGGCGCTGCCCGTCGTGGACGCCGAGGGCCGTCTCGTCGGCATCGTCACGGTCGACGACGCCATGGAGGTCATGGAAGAGGAGGCCACGGAGGATATCGAGATCATGGGCGGCGTGACGCCCATCGACAAGCCCTATCTCAAAACCAGCCCGCTCCAGTTCTGGCGCGCGCGCATCCCCTGGCTGCTGATTTTGATGATCTCGGCCACCTTCACGGGCATGATCCTCAACCATTTTGAGGACGCGCTGGCCAAAACCGCGGCGCTGACGCTGTTCATCCCCATGCTGATGGACACGGGCGGCAACTCCGGCTCGCAGTGCTCCGTCACGGTCATACGCGCGCTGAGCCTGGGCGATCTGGAGTTTTCCGATCTGCTGGCCGTGCTGTGGAAGGAGCTGCGCACGGGGCTTCTGTGCGGCGTGAGCCTGGCCGCCGTCGCCTTCGGCAAGGTCATGCTCATCGACCATCTGCTGCTCGGCAACGACGGCGTGACCGCGAGCGTGGCGCTCGTCGTGTCGCTGACGCTGGTCATCATCGTGCTGGCGGCCAAGATCGTCGGCTGCACGCTGCCGATGCTGGCGGATAAGCTGGGCTTCGACCCGGCGGTCATGTCCAGCCCCTTCATCACCACCATCGTTGACGCTCTGGCGCTGCTGGCGTATTTCGCCGTGGCGCACCGGATCCTGCCCGGCCTATGAAAATACTGTCTTACGGAGAGATCATCTGGGACTGCTTCCCGGACAGCCGCTGTCTCGGCGGCGCGCCGCTGAACTTCGCCGTCCATGCCGCGAGGCTCGGCGCGGAAAGCCATCTTTTATCCGCCGTCGCCCGGGGCGACACGGAAACGCTGGACGCCGTGCGCCGCACGGGCGTGTCGACCGACCTGATCCAGCAGGTCCCGTTCCCCACCGGGTATACAAACGTCACACTAGACGCCGCCGGAAACCCCACCTACGAGGTCATAACCGGCGTCGCGTGGGATAACATCCCCACGCCGGAGGACGTCCCCGTCTCTTGGGACGCGGTGTATTTCGGCACGCTCGCCCAGCGGAGCGAGCCTTCGGCCCGCACGCTCGAGACGCTGCTCGGCCGCGTGCAGGCGCGGGAGTTTTTCTGCGATCTCAATCTCCGCCACCGCTTCTGGTCAGACGGCTGCATTGATCTCTGTCTGCGCCGCGCCACGCTCGTCAAGGTGAACCGGCACGAGTATGAGGCGCTGCCGGAGAGGATATTTGAAAAATACCCGCAGCTGCGCGCGCTTCTCGTCACGCTCGACCGCGACGGCGCGATGCTCCTGCTGCCGGACGGACGCTGCCTGCACTCGGAAAAGCCGCGCGCAACGGTGGTCTCCGCCGTGGGCGCGGGCGACAGCTTCGCCGCCGCCTTTCTGGTGAGCTGGCTGCGCGGCGGGACGCCGGAGGACTGTCTGGCCGCCGGGCTCGCGCTGGCCGACCGGATCGTCGGGCAGCTCGGCGCGATCTGAATCGTATCCACTTGAAAAAACAGATATAGGACGGTGTATTCATGCGAAAACGATTCACAAAAACCGAATGGTCCTGGATCTTCTATGACTGGGCCAACTCCATCTGGGCCACGAACATCTCCGCCGCCATCTGGCCGATCTACTTTCAGGTAGTCGTGTCGGGGCTGACCAACGCCGGCGTCGTCAACACGGTCTACGGCTACGCCGTCTCCTTCGCCAACCTTGTCACGGCCGTGCTCGCGCCCTATCTGGGGGCCATCGGCGATTTCAAGGGCATGAAGAAAAAGCTCTGGACGGCGTTCATGCTCCTCGGCGTCGTTTTCACCTGCTTCATGGCCATCTTTGACAACTGGGTGTGGATGCTCATCGGCTTCATGCTCAGCCGCATCGGTTTTTCCGGCTCCTGCCTGTTCTATGACAGCTTCCTGACCGACGTGACCACGCCCGAACGCATGGACAAGGTCTCGGCCTGGGGCTTCGCCATGGGCTACATCGGCGGCTCGACCATCCCCTTCCTGATCTCCATCGGCGTGATGCTGGCGATGGGCCAGTCCATCCTCAGCTACAAGATCGCCATCATGATCGTCCCGGTGTGGTGGCTGCTGTTCTCCATCCCCTTCTGGAAAAACGTTCAGCAGACCCATTATGTGGACACGCCGCCCAGCCAGCTCGGCAAGCAGGCCTGGCGCAACACCGTTTCGACCTTCAAAAGCATCCTGCGCGACAAGGCCGTTCTGTTCTTCATCCTCGCCTACTTCTGCTACATCGACGGCGTGGACACCATCATCTCCATGGCCACCAACTACGGCAGCACGCTCGGTCTCGGCTCCATCGGCATGATCCTCGCGCTGCTCGTGACGCAGCTGGTCGCCATGCCCTTCTCCATCCTCTTCGGCAACTGGGGCAAGAAGTACGGCGCGCTGCGCCTGATCACGATCGCCGTCGGCGTGTACGGCGTGATCACCGTCGTCGGCTTCGGCATGGGCTTTATCATCGACTATTCCGACCATCTTGGTCTGACGGCGGAAAAGGCCGTTTCGATCTCCACGGTCCTGTTCTGGGTCCTGGCCACGATGGTCGGCACCGTTCAGGGCGGCATCCAGGCGCTCTCGCGCTCGTACTTCGGCCAGATCATCCCGCCGGAGCGCTCCAACGAGTATTACGGCTTCCTGGACATCTTCGGCAAATTCGCCTGCGTGATCGGCCCGGCGCTGTATTCGCTGGTGTACGCGCTGTGCGGCAAGGCCAGCTTCGGCATTTTGTCGCTGATCATCCTGTTCGTGGCGGGCTTCGTTCTGCTGCAGGTCGGCAAGCCCCATTTCCGCCGCGCGCAGCTTGAAGAAGAAAAAACAAACGGATGAAAACGGTCCTCATCGTCGTTCTGATCCTCGTACTGCTGCTTTTGCTGGGCGTGCTCGGCACGGCCTTCGGCGCGCTCTGGACGCACTTCATGCGCCGTCCCTGGCGGCACAAGCCCTGCCCCCGCGCGCTTGAGCCGCATCTGGGCGAGCTGGAGGCCATGGAGGCAAAGCTGCGCGGGCTGGGGCTGGAGGATCACTACTGCGTCAGCGGCGGCTGCCGGCTCCACGCCGGTCTGCTTGACCGCGGCGGGCGCCGCGTGGCCGTTCTGATCCACGGCATCGAGGGCAGCGCCCGCGACCGCTATCTGGACGCGGTCTACTATCTCGACCGGGGCTACAGCCTGCTGTTTCCCGACCTGCATGCCTGCGGGCTGAGCGAGGGGCGCTGGTACGGCATGGGCGAGTTTGAGCGGCGCGATCTGCCCGTGTGGCTGGCGCTCGTGCGCGCGCGCTTTGGCCCGGACTGCCGGATCGTTCTGGACGGCGTTTCCATGGGCGCAAGCTCCGCTCTGCTCACCGCCGGCGACGGAAAGGCGCAGAACATCGCCGCCGTGGTCGCGGACTGCGGCTTTTCCAGCGCGAAGGAGGAGATCGAGCACTGTCTGGAGGGGCGGCATCTTCCTTCGTTCCCCTTCTACCCCGCCATACGCCTGCTCATGCGGCTGTTCGCCGGCTACGATCTCAACCGCGCCGAGCCGCTTTCGCTCATGCGGAAAATGCGCACGCCGGTGCTGTTCATCCACGGCGAGGCCGACGCCCTTGTCCCCTGCTCCATGGCGCGGGAAATGTACGTTCTGTGCGCGTCGGAAAAGGAGCTTTACACCGTCCCCGGCGCAAGCCATGTCGGCAGCCGTGTGACCGACCGGGCCGGCTGCGAGGCCAGGATGGACGAATTTCTCTCACGCGTTATGCCGGACTGACGCCCGGCTGGATGCAGCCGCCCCGCTCTGCGGCGGCTGCTTTTCATTTTCCGGAGGTTCCCATGGACAAAAAACGTCTTGTTTTCCTGCTTCTCGGCCCGGCTCTGTTCGCGCTGTGCGCCGCCTTTCTCCCGGCGGATATTTTCCCCGCCTTTTCCGCGCGCGCCGCGCTTGGGACGGTGGTCTGGATGGCGCTGTGGTGGATCGCCGCGCCCGTGGACTACGCCGTGACGGCCCTTCTGCCCATCGTCGTCAACGCCGTCTTTTCCATCACGGACATGGAGCCGGTCATCGCCCAGTACGCCAGCGAGACCATTCTCCTTCTGCTCGGCGCGTCCATCATCTCCGTGAGCTGGGAGGAGACCGGCCTTGACCGGCGCATCGCTACCTGCTGTCTGACGCTCATCGGAAGCTCGCTGGCCGGGCAGCTCGTGTTCTGGTTTCTGTTTTCCGCGCTCATGTCGGCCTTTCTGCCGAACGCCGTCGTCGCCGCCACGCTCACGCCCATTGCCGTCTCCATGCTGCGCTTCGCCGGGCACGAGGACGTTGCGGACAGCCCCTCCGCCTCGATCATTCTCATGACCATCGCCTGGGGCGCCGGCATCGGCGGTCTTGCCACGCCGCTCGGCGGCGCGATGAATCTGACCGTCATCCGCTACATCGAGCAGGTCACGGGCGAGGAATTCCTCTACAGCGTATGGGTCGTGCGCTTCGCGCCGGTCATGCTGGTGCTGCTCGCATCCAATCTGGGCTATCTGCTCCTCATCCGGCCGCGGGGCGCGCGCCTGCCCGGCACGCGGGCGTATTTTCAGGCCGAGCGGCGCAAGCTTGGCCGTATGTCCGGCGCCGAGATCGTGAGCCTTGTTCTCTTTCTGGCCGCGACGGGGCTGAGCTTTGCGCGCAGCCTTTACGCCTCGCTTCTGCCGGGGCTCAAGCCCGCCTACGTCTTTCTTCTGTGCGGCATTCTGACCTTCCTGCCGAAAAAAGCCGGCGGCGGCCGCATGATGAGCTGGAACAGCACGCAGAAGAAGATCGTCTGGGGGCTGATGTATGTGTTCGCGGGGGGCCTTGCCCTCGGCCGGCTCATCACGGGCAGCGGCGCGGACGCCATGATCGGCGAGGCCATCGGCCGCAGCGCGCTGTCCGGCGGCTTCGGGCTGTGCCTGCTTCTGGTCACGGTCACGCTTGTCCTGTCCGACGTGACCTCCAACACGGCGACGGCCGCGGTATGTATGCCCATCGTCGTCTCCGTCACGGCCGGTCTGGGGCTCAATCCCATCCCCTACATCTACGCCGCCACCATCGGCGTCAATCTCAGCTACTGCCTGCCCACGTCCATCCGCGCCGTTCCCGTGGGCTACGGGCTGCCGCCGCGGTATATGCTGCGCCGCGGGCTTCCTCTCAGCGCCGCCATGATCGTGCTGATGGGCGCGCTGAGCTGGGCGCTCATGCGCTGGTGGCCGGCGTTCTCTCTTGCTTGACGCGGTGCGGCGGCTGTGGTACACTGGCAGAAGATAAAAGGCGGTGACCCGAAATGGAATATGAACTGAACGAACAGCAGGATGAGCTTCTGGCCGAGGCGGAGCGCATGGTGCGCCGGGAAAAGGCGCGGGATTTTTTCAACAGCCCCCGCGATTTCTTCCGCCGGCTGTCCGGCGCGTATTATGACGAGCGGCTCGTGTTCAACCTCCGCTGGCTCTCCGCGCAGGACGAGGAGCCTTACGACGAATAAATTTTCCCCGCACAAAAAAACCGGCCCCCGGCAGCGCTTCAGGCTGCCGGGGGCCGGTTTTATTCGGTTGTCACACCATCGGCCGGAGCGCCGGCGAGACGATCAGCTCCGCCTCCGTCGCCGCCTGCACCTGCTCCGGAGTGAACTCCGGGTTGATCTCCTCGAGCACGAGCCCCTCGTCCGTCACGCGCATGACGCCCATTTCCGTGACGATCATGTCCACGCATTCGACCGCCGTGTACGGCAGCGTGCATTTCTTCAGGATCTTCGGCCGGCCCTTCGCCGTGTGCTCCATGGCGACGATCACGCGCCGCGCGCCCACGACCAGATCCATCGCGCCGCCCATGCCGGGCACCAGCTTTCCGGGGATGATCCAGTTGGACAGGTTCCCCTTCTCGTCCACCTCCAGCGCGCCGAGGACCGTGCAGTCGATGTGGCCGCCGCGGATGAGCGCGAACGACAGCGACGAGTCGATGAACGCGCCGCCGGTCTGCACGGAGGCCGGCTTTCCGCCCGCATCCACCACATAGGCAGGCTCTGCGTCCTCGCCGGGGTGTCCGCCGGCGTGGACGATGCCGTTTTCCGCGTGCAGCGTCACATGGACGCCCTCCGGCAGAAACGACGGGATCATCGTGGGCAGCCCGATACCGAGATTCACCACGTCGCCGTCGTGCAGCTCTCTGGCCACGCGCCGCGCGATAAAGGGCTTGATATCCTCTTTTTTCACAGCTCGTCGCCCCCTTCCACGATATAATCCACCACGATGCCGGGCGTCATCACGTCCTCCGGCCGGATCGAGCCGGAGCGGACGCGGTTGTCCGCCTCCACGATCACAAGCTCCGCGGCCATGGCCATGACCTGGTTGAAATTACGGGTCGTCCCCTTGTACCAGATGTTCCCGTGGTCATCCACCTCGTAGCCGGAGATGAGCGCAACATCCGCGCGCAGCGGCCGCATGAGAAGATATTTCTTCCCGTCCACATCCACCACGGAGTGGACAAAGGGCGACTGCTCGATGATCGTTCCAAAGCCCGTCGGCGTCAGCACGCCGCCAAGTCCAGCCCCGCCGGCGCGTATCATTTCCACAAACGACCCCTGCGGGATCAGATCGACCTCCAGCGTGCCGTCGTTCATCTGCTGGGCCACCTCGGGATTGAGCCCGACGTGGGTGGCGATCAGGCGCTTGATCTGCCGGTTGCGGATCAGCTTCGCCACGCCGTAGCATTCGCTCCCGTCCGGCCCCGTCAGCATGGCGCCGTCGTTGCAGATGACCGTGAAGCCGCCCCGGCCGCTGCGGGCCAGCGCGTCCAGTATCCCATGGGTGTTGCCGCATCCCATGAAGCCGCCGACCATGATCGTCGCGCCCTCCGGGATCATTTCTACCGCCTTCTCGGCGGTAATGACTGTTTTCATAGACTGTTTTTCTCCGTATTCCAAAATTGCGCGGGGTCAGCAGCCAAGCCCCCCGCAAAAAAACATTATACCGTATTTCCGCGCCCGGCACAACCTAAATTGATAATTATTCTGAAAATTTGCCGAAAAAACGCCGGGCAGCCGGAAAACCGGCCGCCCGGAGGCTCTGTGAGCTCCCGCCGCTTCGCTTGAGAGCGGCTGTGCTCAGTCGTTTGCGTAGTTGGAGAAGTAGTTCTGCACCAGGACGATGGGCGTACCCTTATCGCCCGAGCCGGACGTGAGATCGGCCAGCGAGCCGAGCAGATCGGTCAGGCGGCGGGGCGTCGTGCCCTGCGAGCTCATCTGGCCCTTGAGATCGCCGGATTTGGCGGCGACGGCCGCCTTCACCGCAGCGGTCAGCTCCTCGCCGGACAGATCGGCAAAATCGTTGTCCTCCAGATATTTGATCTTCAGCTCGTTCGGCAGTCCCTCCAGACCGCGCGTCCAGCCGGCGCCGACCATCGGATCGGCCAGCTCCCAGATCTTCCCCACGGGGTCCTTGAACGCGCCGTCGCCGTAGACCATGGCCTCGACCGACACGCCGGTGCGCTTCAGCAGCTCCGCCTGGATGCGCTCCGCCACGGCCTGCGCGTTGCGCGGGAAGAGCTTGATCTTCGATTCCGTGGCCTTGTTCGAGCCGAGCAGGCCGAACGGGCTGCAGCCCGAGCCGTCCACGGAGGCGTTCATAATGTCGCACAGCGTCAGCACGATCTCGCCGCCGGCGGCCTTCACGCGGCGCGCGGACAGCTCGCGGCTGTGGATGTCGCAGCACAGCACCTTCTTCGTGTAGCCCAGAATGGCCTCCGGGCGGTTGGAGAAGATGATCTCGCAGTCGGCGCCCTCCTCGCGGATGAGCGTTTCGTAATAATCCACGTAATCCACGCCGGTGAAGGGGTGTGGCTTGCTGCCGAACAGCTCGCGGTAGCGCGCCAGACTCAGCGTTTCGCTGTACGGCTGCACGCCGCTGTCCAGCAGTTCGTCCTCGCTGATGAGGTGGTTCCCCACCTCGTCCGAGGGATAGGACAGCATCAGCACGATCTTGTCCGCGCCGCGCGCGATACCGCGCAGGCAGATGGCAAAGCGGTTGCGGCTGAGGATGGGGAAGATCACGCCGATCGTCCCGCCGCCGAGCTTGGCGCGCACGTCCCTGGCAATGTCGTCCGTCGTGCAGTAGTTGCCGTCGGCGCGCGCGACCACCGATTCCGTCACGCACACGACGTCGCGCTCATGCAGCGAAAAGCCGTCGGTCCTCATGGCCTGCTCCACCGAGTCGGCCACGATGCGGACGATATCGTCCCCCTCGCGCACCATGGGCGCGCGGATACCTCTTGAAATGGTTCCGGGCATCGTTCAAAAACATCCTTTCCGGCGGGGCCGGACGCCCCGCGTATAAATTCAATTACCCAGATAATTGTACACGTTCTTCCCGCTTTGTCAAGAAATTTAGTCCTTGCAAAATGCAAGATGATATATTATTATTATGCAAATCCTGCTTTTGTCCGGGAGGGGAAAACATGGACGAAAACGCCAGCCAGCAGCGCGGCTATCTGCGGGAGGATTACCGCGTGTTTCATCTGCGCGACGAGCTCGGCCGCGAGGTGGACAGCCACTATCACGAGTTCCACAAGCTCGTTTTCTTCCGCTCCGGCCGCGTCAGCTACTCCGTGGACGGCCGCGCGTCCGAGCTTCAGGACGGCGACATCGTCCTTGTCCCGATGGGCAGCGTCCACCGCGTGACGGCCGACCCCGGCGCGGTATACGAGCGCGTAATCGTGTATCTCTCGCCGGACTTCATCCGCCGCGCCTCCACGCCGGACTGCGCTCTTGACCGCTGCTTCACGGCCTGCCGCGAGGCCGGCCGCCACGTCCTGCGCCCGGAGCGCGGTGTGATGCGCGGCCTCTGGCGCGTCATGGAGCGGCTTGAGCAAAGCGCCGGCTCCGGCGAATTCGGCGCGGCGCTTCTGTCCGACAGCCTGCTGACGGAGCTTCTGATCGAGCTGGCCCGCCAGGTCATGGCGCAGGGCGGCCGTCTCGCGCCCGTCCAGAGCGCGGACAGCAAGGCCGTCGGCATCCTGCATTACCTCAACGAGCATCTGACCGAGGACGTCTCCATCGACGCGCTGGCCGAGCGCTTTTTCATCTCCAAATACCACATGATGCGCTCGTTCCGCGCGGAGACCGGCTTTACCATCCACGCCTACGTCACAGAAAAGCGGCTGCTGGCCGCGCGGGAGATGATCTTCGCCGGAAAAAGCGCCGCGGATGCCTGCTATGACTGCGGCTACCGCGACTACAGCGCCTTTTCCCGGGCGTTCAAAAAACAGTTCGGCTTTTCGCCCCGCGGCGGGCGGCGGCCCTGAAAGGAGAAGCGCAATGAACATCGCCATCATCGGCGGCGGCGCGTCCGGCATGGCGGCCGCGCTCGCGGCGCTGGAGGAGGACAAAAACCGCGTCGTGATCTATGAGCGGCAGGCGCGTCTCGGCAAAAAGCTCATGGCCACGGGCAACGGCCGCTGCAATCTCACCAACCGCGGCCCTCTCGCCGGTCATTACCACGGCGGCAGCGACTTCGCCGCCGTCGCCCTGCGCCGCTTTGACGCGGCGCGGACGCTGGAATGGTTCGGCTCGCTGGGCCTTCTCACGGTCACGGAGACGTCCGGGCGGGTATACCCCGCGTCCGACGCCGCGTCCAGCGTTCTGGACTGCCTGCGCTTCGCGCTGGACGAGCGCGGCGCGCAGCTCGTGACGGAGGATATACGCTTCGCGGCCTTCACCGGCCGGGATTTCGTTCTGCACGGGAGCGACGGCGAATACCGGGCCGACCGGCTCATCGTCGCCTGCGGCGGCGCGGCCGGCGCCAAGCTCGGCGGCGGCCGGAGCGGCTACCGGCTTCTGGCCGCCTTCGGCCACGGGAGCACGGAGCTGACCCCTTCGCTGGTGCAGCTGAAAACCGACAACCAGTGGACGCGCGGTCTGAAGGGCGTGCGCACCGTCTGCGGCGTTTGTCTGACCCGGGAGGGCCGGACGCTTGCCGAAAGCCGCGGCGAGGTGCAGTTCACGGACTACGGTCTCTCCGGCCCCGCCATCTTCGATATCAGCCGCGCCGCGGCCCGCGCCGGAGACGGCGCCGCCGTTTCGCTCGCGCTCCTGCCGGCGCTCGATCTGGTTGACATAACTGAATATCTTGTGAGCAAACGCTCCTATTTTTCCAATATCAAAGCGGAAAACATATTCACAGGCGCTTTACATAATACTCTGTCCCGCACGCTCGTCCGCCGCGCCGGCATCGCGCAGGACACGCGCCTGTGGGCGCTGGGGGACGACGCGCTCGACGCGCTGGCGGCGCTGTGCGCGCGCTTCACGCTTCCGCTCGCCGGCACGCTCGGCTTCGACAGCGCCCAGGTCACGGCCGGCGGCGTGCAGACGGACGGGTTCGACCCGGTGACGATGGAGAGCCGCCTGTGCCCGGGGCTGTACGCCTGCGGCGAGGTGCTGGACGTGGACGGGGACTGCGGCGGCTATAATCTGCAGTGGGCCTGGTCGAGCGGCCGCGCGGCGGGTCTGGCCGCGGGAGGTGTGTATTGATCCGGCTCCGGGGGCTGACGCTGCGCCCCGGGGAGGACACGGCGCGTCTGTACGCGCTGGCCGAGCAGCGGCTGGGCACGGCGCCGCGCACGCTGGCGCTCGTGCGCCGGAGCGTGGACGCGCGGCGGAAGGCCGGCGTGCATTTCGTATACACCGTGGACGTCGAAACGGCGGACGAGGACGGCGTTCTGCTGCGGCACGGGAGCGCCGATATCTTCCGCGCGCCGGAATACCGCTATGAGCCGCCGCGCCCGGCGGCGCTGCCGGACGAGCGGCCCGTCGTGGTCGGCTTCGGCCCGGCCGGTATGTTCGCCGCGCTTGTGCTGGCCGAGGGCGGGCTGCGTCCGCTCGTGCTCGAGCGCGGCGAGCCCGTCGAACAGCGGACCAAAAAGGTCGAGGCCATGCGCCGCGGCGGCGTGCTCGACCCGGAATCGAACGTCCAGTTCGGGGAGGGCGGCGCCGGCGCCTTTTCCGACGGCAAGCTGACGACCGGCGTGAAGGACGAGCGCATCCCCTGGGTCCTCGCCCAGCTCGTCGCCGCCGGCGCGCCGGTTGACATAACCTATGAAGCGCGGCCGCATATCGGCACCGATCTTCTCCCCGGCGTGTGCGCCTCGATGCGCGCGCGCATCGAGGCTCTCGGCGGCGAGGTATGCTTCGGCGAGCGGCTTGACGCGCTGGAGCTTCGCGGCGGCGCGCTGACGGCCGCCGTGACGAACCGGCGGCGCATCCCCTGCCGCCGGCTCATTGCCGCCTGCGGACACAGCGCGCGGGACACGTTCGGGATGTTATGTAAACTTAACATTCCCCTTGAGCCGAAGCCCTTCGCCATGGGCGTGCGCATCGAGCATCTTCAGGCCGATCTGGACCGCGCGCAGTACGGCGCGTTTGCGGGCCATCCCGCGCTGCCGCCGGCCGATTATTCGCTGGCCTGCCAGCTTCCGGACGGGCGGCGCTGCTACAGCTTCTGCATGTGCCCCGGCGGCGAGGTCATGCCCGCCGCCAGCGAGCCGGGACGGCTGTGCACAAACGGGGCCAGCCCCTACAAAAGAAATTATGTAAACTCAAACGCCGCGCTCCTGACGGCCGTGTCCCCGGCGGATTTCCCTTATGGCGGGCGGCTTGGCGGGATGCGCTGGCAGCGCGAGCTGGAGCGGCGCGCCTACGAGGCCGGCGGCGGGGGCTATATCGCCCCGGCGCAGACCGTCGGCGGCTTTCTCAGCGACAGCTGTCCGCCCTTCGGCCGCGTCGTGCCGAGCTACCGGCCGGGCGTGAAAAACACCGATCTGCGCGCCGTGCTGCCGCCCGTGCTGGCGGACAGTCTGGCGGCCGCCCTGCCGCTGTTCGCGCGGCGGCTGTCCGTATTCTCCGATCCCGAGGCCGTTCTCACTGCGCCGGAAACACGCTCGTCCTCTCCCATCCGCATTCTGCGCGGGGACGATCTGCAAAGCCCGGCGGCGCGGGGCCTGTACCCCTGCGGCGAAGGCGCGGGCTGGGCGGGCGGCATCATGTCCGCCGCCATCGATGGAATAAAATGCGCCTCGGCGCTTATCCTTTCCCTATGAGACGATTGAAAAAACACCTGCCGGACGCCGTGTGGCTGGCGTATCTTCTCGTGATGCTGTGGCTGCTGTTTCTCCAGCGGCATCCGCGCTTTCTGGATATGCCGTATGCCGAATGCCTGCGCACCGGCCTTGAGCTCATGCCCTTCCGGGCGACGCGCCGCTATCTGTACATCGCGCGCCACCACAGCCTGTGGACAGCCGTGGTCTATCTGGGCGGGAACCTGCTGTGCTTTGTGCCGCTCGGCTTTCTTCTCCCCTGCCGCCATGCGCGGCTGCGGCGCTTCGGGCCGCTGCTTCTGTGCACGGCGGCCGTGATCGTGCTGGTCGAGCTGACGCAGCTTTTCACAACGCTCGGCTTCTGCGACGTGGACGATCTGATCTTCAATCTCACCGGCGCGGTGCTGGGCTACGCGCTGTGGTCGCGGCCATGGATGCGGCGGCGGCTGGAGCGGCACGGTTGGTTGACATAATATTTACCCGCGTCGTTCGGACGCGGGATGCCGGACAAAAGACGGGAGCGGCGCCATGACAGCGCCGCTCCCGCTTTTCGTATGTACCCGGGCGGTCAGGCCCGGTTTTTCTTCTTCGCCGTCAGAACGCCGCCGGCCGCCATGGCCAGCGCCGCCATGCCCAGCCACAGCAGCGGCTGCGCCGTATCGCCGGTTTTGGCGACGGGCTTGGGATCGTTGAGCGCGTCCACATGGAACACCCAGTCCACCTCGCCCACGCGGTAGGCGTACTCGTTGCCAAGCTCCGCCGGCACCGTCAGCTCCACGCGCAGCTTCGCCGTGTCGCCGCGGCGGAACGTGCCCAGCAGCCTGTTGTCCTTCAGCCCGTCCAGCTCGTCGGGCGAGGCCTCATAGATCAGCTCCGCGCCGTTGTACACCTTCATGGACAGCTGCGCGAGAAAATCGCTCATCGAGGCGACGGTCTCGTCGCGCTCGCCGGAGATACCGGCCTGATCCTTGCCGTCGGCGTTTTCAAAGCCCTCGCTGTAGCTCAGGGGGTTGCCCTGCTCGTCGTGCGCCACGGCGCGGATGTACAGCCGGACATAGTCGCAGTCCGAGGCCCGGTTCGTGAAGGTGATGTTCTCCGTGAGCACATCGCCGGGCATAACGTCCTTGAAATTGTCGAACAGATCGGTGTCGGTATAGCCGCTGCCGGGGGCCAGATCGAAGTCGCCGCCGCCGTTATACACGATGGAGGCGTCCGCCGCCAGCGCCGCGCCGCCCAGCGCTGCCGCCAGTGCCAGCACCAGCATCAGGGAAAAGCCAAGTCGGAATGTCTTTTTCATCACGCCGCCCCCCCTTAATTGCCGCTGCCCGGGACGAAACCCCAGGCTTCCTGCACCGCGCTCGCCGGGCTGCTCTGGATGGCCTCGGCCAGGATCTCGATGGAGAGCGCATAGCCCGCCGGGGCTTTTCCATCCACCGGTTTTGCTTCGCTTATCAGCTCCGGGGTCAGGCCATCCGGTGCGACGGGCTGCGTGCAATACCAGTAGTCCCCCACCTTTGTCCAGCCGCTTGTACTATTGCTGATCGTGTAATCCGTTCTTTCCACCGGCGTCGCGCCGCCGTACACATTGCCGTCCCTATCCTTCCAGGTCACAACGACCTTCGCGCGGATGTAAGCGTCCGTGTTGCCGGTGTTTTTGATCTTCACGTTCTGCTTGGTCGTCCCGTCAAACGTCTCCTCGACCGTGCATTTCACCTCGCCGGGCGTGAAGGTATTCGTAAGCCCCGGCGTATTCGTCGCAAGCCAGGCGACCGTGCCGCCGATGGCCGCGCCGAGAACCAGCACCACCGCGGCCAGCACAAGAGCCGTCCGGCTCATGCGGGGCCGGCGCGGGGCGCGGCCGGCACGGGAAACACTGTGCTTTCCATGATACATTTCAGCCGCCCCCTTTCTCAGTCGGATTTATCCGCCGGGCTTTTGGCCCAGTTGTTGTCCGCATACGCGCTGCCGCTCAGCCATTTGTCCGTTGTGCGGTTGTTTATAAAGTCAACCGTCGCACCGCCCGGATTCAACGTGACACTCTTAGGCGAACTGTCCGGCGTATACCGCCAGCTCCAGTCCGTGACCTCCGTGACGGTGTATTCGCCCACCTTGAGGCCCGTGACCTTAACGGAGCCGCTTCCGTGGATAACGACCTCCATGCCTGACGCCGGCAGCTCGCCGCCCGTGATGCGGAACACAAAGCTCTGATTCTCGTCGATATCCGCGGCGCCGGTCTTTGTGATCGTCAGATCGGCCACATCGGCTTCAAACTTCGCGTAATACGTCGCGCCTTCGTAGCCCATGACGGGCTCCGCCTCGGTGCCGTAATTCTTGGTCTTGCCGGGGGTCAGCTTGTCGCCTGTTGTGACCCAAGCGTCATCAACCGCCTGCGTGCAGTCCGCGTCCTTGTACCAGCCGACGAACTTATAGCCGCTCGCCGCCGTGGGCGTCGAGCCCTTGGGCGTGCCGGTGAGTACCTTGAGCTGGGCTTCCTGATAGTTATCCAGCGTGCCGCAGCCTGTCGGGCCAACGACCACATACTTGATCTCGACCGTCTGCTCGGTGTAATAGAAGGTGATCACATTCAGCGCAGGGGCCTCGCCCTCCTGAACTGTCTCAATACGAATATTGAGCGTTGCGGAGCTGGGGTCCACCTTATCGTAGCCGGTAATGTCTTTTGCTTCTTCGCTGACTATCTGGCCATATTTCCCTGTGCCATTTTTCGGCTCCGCCAGCTGCTTGCCGGTCCCCTGCTCCAGATAGCGCACCTGATAGGGATACGTGTTCCGGACATAGTAGAGCTTCAGCTCCAGCCCATTTGCCTCCAGTGTTCCCTTTGTACACGTTCCATCTTGATCAGCCTTCCAGGTAAAACCGGGGATAGTCATCGCCGCTGCCGAATACTCCGTTCCGATATCGCCGACGATCTGCGACGAGGCATATTCCGTCCAGCTCTCGCCGTCCAGATTCTGTGTATAGTGCGTGATCTTGTAATAGGCGTGCTGCGTATCCTTGGTGTAATAGAAGTACAGGATATTCTCGCCGCCCACTGTCACCACCAGACGCTTCTGGTAGGCGTCGGGCATATAGCCGTTGATCACCTTGAAGGTCTCCGTGACGACCGCCTTGCGGTTGTCGTTTACGACCTTATCCTCCACCGTTACTCCGTCAAACACGTTAGTGCCCGTCTCCGTGTTGATATACTTTACCGTATAGGGCACGGCTTCTGCCGGAACATACTCGAAGGTGATCGAATTCGAACTGCCTGTCTCCAGACTGAGAGTCAGGGACTGGGACTGGACAATGGGGAAATACCCTTCGCGATAGTCCGCATACAGCTCCGTGCCGCCCTTGGCGCTGAAGGTCTTTGTGTTCCCGGCAAGGCCGGAGCCCGTCGTGGCCGCCGCGACCTCGGTTCCCGTTTCCTGCAGCACATAGCGCACGGTATATGACACCAGCATGTCGGAGTTCCACTTGGCATACACCTTCAGATCCTTTCGGATGGGCATGTCGGCAAAGTCAATCGCCTTTTCCGTGCCGTCGTCGTCCAGATAGAACCAGCCGACAAAGTTGTAACTGCCGTTTACGGGCTGCGCGGGCGGCGGGCTGACCAGCGCGCCATGCTGAACCGTAACGGGCTTATGCGTCCCCAGCTGGATACCGCCGTTCATGGCGTCGCGCGTGAGATAGAACGTGACCGTGTGGCTCACGGGCACCCACTTGGCGTAGAGAATCACGTCGGAGGCGGGCATGGTCATGGTGCTCAGGTCAGCCTCAGAGCCCTCATAGCAGCCCGCCGTGGTGTACCACCCGGCGAACACATAGGCGTTCTTTTCCAGATTGGCGGGGTAGGCCGGTGTGACGTCATAGCTGCTCAGCGGCGCTTCGTACTGAACACTGCCGCCCTTGCCATCTACATACGCATTGTAGTTGTAGAATTTCAGGTTGTAACTGTTGCGGGTGTAGCAGAGGTAGTTTTTCTCGTTAATATAGTAGCCGTCCCAATCATTACCGCCCGCATATGCGACGCCGCCTTGCTCCATCTTGTCAAACTTAGGATCAGACCACCACTGAGTAAAACCAGTAATATTGTGAAATTCCTCCGAATATGTTAATTGACATTCTTTTTCCAGCGTAATCTGCTTGTAAAGCTTAAAACTCTTTCCGTCATGCGTGTAGGTTCCTGTCTCGCCTTGTAGTGTTTCGACGTAGTAGTAAAGCACCGCTCCAGATTGCGCACTTGATTTTTCAAATACGATGTTTTCTCCTGGCATTGTATCTATACTGCCAAGCATAGTGTCGGCCTTGAACGACTCGCACCCATCAGGGACATCCCACCAAATGGTGTCGTTTCCGTCCTTTATCGGGAAATTGCCATGAATATCTGCCTGATACTTGGCGGTGATGGTCAAATCGGAAATTTTATAGCAAGATGCAGTGCCCCACCCACCGGTTGTATGCTCATGTTCGTAACCAACCGGGCATTTATTCGAATTACATCTTAAATGCCAACCGGTTTTTGTGCAGCATTGATCATGGCTATGTTTATGCTCAACTTTGCCACAGACAATTTTGATATTTCCGTCCTTAAACGTCAGCGTATAGGTATTTCTTGTGAAATACACATTCAGCACGGTGGAGCCGTCGCCTTTGACGGTGACGGTTTCGGCCTTGGCTGTATTGTAGGTGAAGTGTTTGCCGTCCTGGCCGGTAAAGCTCTGATTCTTATAATCGTCGCTCTTTTTCTCCGTGCCGGGGGTTACATTCTCGACCTTATACTCTCCGGCGTAGCTGTAGCCGTCGTCGTTGGCGTTCTCGTACCAGAACACAACGGTAAAGCTGGCCGTATCGACCGTCCACGTCGCCGTAAATTTGGTGTTTTCGGCGGGCATGGTGGAGGGGATAGGCCCATTCCAATCGACAAACGTATAGCCGGGCTTGGTGGGCGTGCCCACAGCGATGGGCGTGCCGTAGCGGGCGTAGACAGGCTCCACACCGTAACCGCCGTCCAGATCGAAGTTCATCAGATAATAGCAGCGGTCGTAATAGATCTCGATCACCGTGGAGCCGTCCGCCGCGATGGCCGGCTGTTCATACATCAGGGCGTAAAAGCCTTCGTAATTCTTCGCGACCGAAGGGACCTGACTGCCCGTCAGCCCCTGCTTCGTCTCGCGCTCCGTCTCCGTGTAGTTGTCATTGTCCACGTTCTGCTGGTAATGAATGACCGTATAATTCACATTCGTGGGCTTGTAGACGACATTGACGGTCATATCCTCGCTGATCGCCGTGACGTTCAGCTCATAGGTATTATGCTGCTCCTCATTGACGTAAGGCAGATAGCCCTGCTGCGTGGGGAATGTGACGGTCGTCGAAAAGTTCTCGCCCGCCGCCAGCGTCGCCACATACGGGTCCGCGACGATTTTGTCATCCTCAAACTTATAATTGATAACGATGCTGTAGGTGGTGGGGACATTGCTGCCGCCGTTGCCGCCATTGTCGTTGGACTCGCCGCCCTCGCCGGTGTCGGTGCTGCCGCTTTCTTCTTCGATCGGCGGCTCAAGGGAGTCGTTTTCGCCGCTGCCGGTCTCCACGGGCTGCTTGCCGCTTTCATCCTCCTGCGGCGCGGCGGGAAGCTCCGTCTCCGCGCGCAGGATGCGCGCCGGGGCGTTGAGAACGCTGCGCGCCGTCAGCGCCGCGTGCATCACGTCCACATTGACCGAAACGGCCAGCTCATCGCTGAACGCCTCGGCGTCGTCCCAGGTGCAGCGGCAGCGCAGCCGCGCCTGCCCATTGGAAAGCACGCTCGCCACGAGCGCGTAGCTGATGCTGCATTCGGCGGCGTCCATGCCGCTGATATCGACCCAGAGGCCGGGCGCGGCCTCGATCTGCCACTGATAGGCGCAGCCGGTGCGGTCCGTCTGCGCCGTGACGACGGTTTTCTCCTCCGCGGAGGAATCCGGGCGGATGGTAACGGCATAAGCGCTGAGCGCGACCTCCTCCCCCGTGGCCGCGGCGCCGGTGAGCACGGTCATGGACAGGAGCGTCACAGCGCACAGAAGCAACGCAAGGATTCTTTTCTTCATATCGCCACCTCCTTATGCCTTCGGCCAGCCCGCGGCATCCAGAGCCGAGGCGCCGTTGTTCGCCGTCTGCACCGCCTGCGCCGCGACATCAACGGCCGCCGCCGCATTCTGGTACTCGTTGCCCATCTCGTCGGCGAAGGTCACCGCCGTGAAAAGCGGCGCGGTGACTTCCCCGGGCTTCAGGGCCGTGTTATAATAATAAAATCCGTCTTTGCCCAGCGTCCAGTCCGCCGTGTTGATGTCGAGCGAAACGAGCGACAGATCGGCCCTGCCGCTGCCGGCCAGCCGGATGCTCTTCGTCACGCCCACGCGGATCCACGCCTCGGACGCGCCGGTGTTCTCGACCTCCGCGATCTTGACGACCTCCGCGCCCGGCAGAACGCCGGTCACATCCTCAAACGGGGTTTCGCGGGCCTCGTCCGCCCATTCGCGCAGCTCGATCTCCACGCCGCCGGTGGTGATGACGTTGTGGGCCGTGGTCTCGGCGCTGAAAAACGCCGCCGTGCCCAGCGCGAGACAAGCCGCGCCCGCCGCCAGAAGCGCGAGAGCCAGAAGCTTTCCTTTCCATTTTTTCACAAGGCAACACTCCTTATGCCGCCGGGGCCTTCCCCGGCCGGGATTTGGGGATATCTTTTTCATTCTGTCCGTTCAGGGCATGGCCGAAGACTTTTGCCGAAAGCCCTCGGCCATACCCTGCGCCCCGAAGGGCACAGGGCAGGCGCCGGGATGTTTGGGGAATTATATGCAGTGGAATTACTGCCAAAAGAGAATTATTTGCCGTTGTTGGCGTAGGCCGCAACAGCCGCATCAACACTGTCAATGCCCTCCGCCTGAATGGCGTAGGCGCGGACAATAACTTCCCAGGAAGCGTCGGTAGAAATGGGGTCACCGGCGGGCAGAATGAACTGTGTGCCATCCGCACTGGTGGTCACACGCCAGTCCATGTAGACCTGAGCCAGGCAGGGCAGAGAGATCTTGCCGGCAGGCAGAGTTTTTTCCATGGTGGTACGAATCTTGACATAGGTGACATTACCAACAGTTTCTTCACCAACGTACTTATAGTCGTTCCAGAGACCGTCCTCAACAGCAACCATATCAGAGTTGGTAACCTTGTGATCGGCATCGACAATGCCGTCGCTGGTAGCCAGCTTCCAGTAATTGCCGGAATTGTACTCAACGTTGAAGCAGCCGTAGCTGTTCCAGTGCAGAGCGTTCTTACTCTCATTGGCATTGGTGGGGTACTCGTTGCTCACAAGGTACTTGGGAATCAGCAGATCAACCCAAACCCAAGCGTCGCCCTTGCCGCTGTTCTTAACGGTGACGATCTTGGAAACGGCGTTGCCGTCGTTGCTCTTGCCGGGAACAAGAGTCTTATCGCGCGTGAAGTCCTGGAGTCCGTTTTCACCCTTTTCCTGCTCGATCAGGTCAATCTTCACGTTTCCGACGGTGAAGGTGTTGGTCGCGCTCTTGGTATCCGTGAAGTACGCCAGAGATGCGCCCACGACGGCGACGGCCACGAGAGCCACGCACAGGCAGATCGCAGTGATCTTCTTTTTCATGCTTTTCGTTTCCTTTCAAAATTTTGTTTCGTTATGTATGCCGGCCCTGCCGGACTTACATACAAAGGGGTCAGGGGCTAGCGATAAAATCAGCAGGGAGCTTGCCCCATGCGTCAGTTGCACTTACGCCTTCCTGCTGAACAGCCGCAGCCGTAATGGTGATGGTGGGCTGGTTGGCCGCCGTAATCTGTCCCTTGGTCACGTTTTCGTTGATCGTGACGTAGCCATTTTCAAAACCCGTCTTGCCAGTGAAAACATTGAACGGCTGATCATCAGCAGAGGCAGTAACCGCACGATAGTAGTACCCGGCATGACCAGTAACCGCCGTCCATCCGTTTGCTATCGCAAAATCAGCAATTCTGACCGTTTCGCCATTGACCGTCATCGTGTTGTGCTCCTCCGAAATCTTGACGAACAGCCAGCAGGCCTCGGAACCGGCTTTGACCGTGACCTTCGGGTCCTTGGCATACTCCACGCCGGGAACGGCCTTGGCCGTCCAACTGTCGTTATAGCCGTCGTTGTTCGCGTCGGTATTCCAGGTCTCCGTCAGCTCGATATTGATATCACCAACGGTGAAGGTGTTGACAACGGAGTCGGTCTTGGCCGTCAGCCAGGCCACCGTGCCGCCGACCACGCCGCCGACGACCAGCGCCAGCGCCAGAAACAGAGCAAAAGCTTTCTTCTTCATGTTGTTTTCCTCCTTTCCTCGGGTATTTCGCGAGGATCAGTATATATTCGGGGATCAACCGGATATAACAGAATTACTGCGCGTCAAACGCCTTCCAAGCATCCGCCTCGGTCTTGAAGCCGTCCGCCTGAATGGCCTCGGCCACGACGGTGATCTGGAAATCCTCGAGCTTGGCGAGCTGATCGCCGGTCACCCAATCGGGAACCGTGATGCTGTCAAACAGCGTGGGCAGCACGACGTCCGCCGTAGGCGCAGCGACGGTTTCGTTGTAGTAGAAATAGTAGGTCAGGGTGTCGTTCTTCGCGTCATAGGCAAAATACTTTTCGTTAGCCAGCATCTCTTCCGTCTCAAACATGTTGTCGGGAATAATGCCGTCCCACTTGGCCGCGTTGGCCTCAACAAACTTGACCATGCGGATCAGAGGGAATGCATTTTCAACGCCGGTGAGGTCGACCTCCGCGAACTCGGGATCGGTGCAGAGCGCAATGAGCGCCGCCGCGTTGTTGAAGGTGACCTTCAGGCGGACATAGGATGCCTCGCTGACAGCCTTCACCGTGACGGTCGGGTCCTTCGTATAGGTATGGCCGGGCATCAGCTTATAGCTGTTTTCCTCCACACGCGCAGCAGGTGTCACGGCAACGCCGTTCACATCGACCTTGGCTTCGTCGAGCGTGATCGCAACCTTGCCGACGGTGAAGGTGTTTTCGACCGTATCCGTGGAAGTCAGATACGCCATGGTGCCCAGCACCGAGGCGGCCACCAGCAGCACCGCGCAGAGCGTGAGGAGCAGGGCCTTGCTTTTCGTTTTCATGCACAATCCTCCTAAAAAGTGATGCGTTTATGTAGGGAGCCGTTGCGGCGTTGCCCTCATGGACGCCGGGCGTGGCGGCCCGGATGGCGGGCGCGGCGGCGGGGCTTTTCGCCCTTTTCCTCCGGCGCGAAGATATCCGGCAGAAACACAAGCAGAAGCAAGATCGCGCCGCCGGACAGCGCAACGTAAGAGCCGGGCGGGTGCTGGATGTAATCCGCAGCGTAGCCCAGATACGGGATGGAGAACACGGGCGTGCCGATCACGTTTTTGTAATGCACAAGACCGCCGTCCTCCGTTTCGTTCGCGTCGCCCTTGGTGCGGTAGCGAACGACGGCGGGATCGTCCTCATCCGGGACGACGCCCACGACGCGGTGGGTGGCGATGGTGTCCTCGTCGAGCATGAAGGTGATGACCGTGCCCTCCGGGATGGCGAGCGGGTCGGCCACAGGCTTGACATAGATCAGCGCGCCGGTGTGATACGTCGGCTCCATGGAGCCGGACAGCACCGTGAACACGCGCAGACCGACCACGCGCGCGCCGACCAGCAGCAGCGCCAGCAGCACGACCAGCGCCACAAGGACGCTGCTGACGATATTCCAGACTTTCTTGAGCGAACGGCTCATATATCGTTTCTCTTTCCGCGGCCCGCGCGGGCCGCCGGGCTGTCCGATCTCCGGCCGGAACGGAAGAAGAAAAATGTTCCAACCAATTGCCCGTTCAGATATTACCATATCCCCCATTTTATTTCCTTGACGCAGGTCAATAAACAGGGAAAAAACGCTAAAAATTTTTTATCTATAGTTCCCATCAATTGCCATCATCAAAACGGACGTTCCCCTTTCCGAACGGGGATGAAACAAAAAGCGCTGTCCACAGGCCGTGCAGCGCGTTTTCGTGGAGTTCGTCCCTCCATGAGCGCCGGCCATTTCATGGAGTTCGTCCCTCCATGAGCGCCGTTTTCCCGCGGCGCATCCAAATTATAGCATGACCTTTTTCCAAATGCAATAGGTTTTTGGCGATTTTTAAGAAAATCTTGGGATTTTGTTGGCAGCGGTAACCATCAAACGCCGCCTTTTTCCAGCCAAAGCCCCCAAATCCGAAGCTTTGCGCAGTCAAACAGGCAGTCAGAAACGGCCGAGCGCGCCGCTTCCACTGCATTATATTTCAGGAGGTCAAAGAAAAATGTCAAAAGGCGAAAACATCTTCAAGAGGAAGGACGGCCGCTGGGAGGCCCGCTACGTCAAGGGCTACGAGCTTTCCGGCAAGATACGCTACGGCTTCTGCTACGGGCGGACGTACCGCGAGGCGAAGGAGAAGGTCACGAAGTTCAAGGCCGCCGTGGCCAGCGGGGCGCCGCTGCCGGCTGCCGGCTCGCGCCGCCGCTTTGCGTTTTACTGCGACGAGTGGCTGCGCGCGCGCCGGCCGCAGGTGAAGGAGGCCACCTATATCAAATATGACACGGCGCTGTCCCGGCACATCAAGCCGCGGCTTGGCGGCTGCTTCCCGCTGGGGCTGAGCAGCGCGCTGATCGACGAATTTTCGCGGGAGCTTCTGTTCGAGGAGGAGCTGGCCCCAAAAACGGTGCACGACATTCTGGTGGTGCTGCACGGGGTCATGAAATACACCGCCGCGTGCTTTCCCGGCGCTTTCCCCGCCGTCGAGATCCGCTATCCCAAATGCAGCCGCAGGGAGATGCGCGTGCTCTCGCGCGAGGAGCAGGAGCGCTTTGTCTCGTATCTTCTGGCGGACATGGACGCTTGCAAATTCGGCGTGCTGCTGACGCTGTTCACCGGTATGCGCATCGGGGAGCTGTGCGCGCTGCGCTGGGACGGCGTTTCCCTGCGGGACGGAACGATACGCATCGCGGCCACGCTGCAGCGCCTGCGCGACACGGACGCGGCCGGCGGCGCGCGCACTAGGATCGTGATCGGCCCGCCCAAGAGCGACACCTCGGCGCGCACCATCCCGCTGACGGACGGCGCGGCCGCGCTTTGCCGCCGGATGGCTCCCGGAGACGCGGCGGCCTATGTCCTGACCGGCACGGAGGATTATATGGAGCCGCGCACGCTGCAATACCGGCTGGGCAAATACGTCCGCGACTGCGGACTGGAGGGCGTTCATTTCCACACGCTGCGCCACACGTTCGCCACGCGCGCCGTAGAGGTCGGCTTTGAGATCAAGTCGCTCTCGGAGATACTCGGCCACGCCAGCACCACCGTCACGCTTGACCGCTATGTCCATTCGTCCATGGCGCTCAAGCGCGACAACATGAGCAAGCTGGCGGCGGTGGGCTTCTGAGCTGCGCAGTCAGACTTTTGTGTCGGCGGGCGCGGGCACGCCCGGCCGCGCCGCGTGTTCCGGCCCGTATTCCGCGGCCTTTGACAGAGGGACGAACTCCACGAAAAAAGGCGAAACGTATTTATCCAGTTGCAGGAAGCCGGCAGCCATCGGTTTCCTGCTTTTCCATATCTGCCCATAATTATAGCGCGTATCGTTGACAAAAATCAACAATACGCGCTTATTCTCATCACGATTTGTGAATATAATTAAACAACAGAAACGGGGTGGGCAGATGGCGCAGAAGGAAATATGCCTGCTGGAAACCGGCCGGCGCATCATGGAGCGCCGCAAAAAGCTCGGTCTGACGCAGGAGGCGCTGGCCGAAAAGGGCGAAGTGACGACGCAGTTCGTCTCCTATGCCGAATCCGGCAAGCGGGCCATGCGGCCGGAGAATCTGATGAAGATATCCGAGGCGCTCGGCGTGAGCGCGGATTATCTGCTCACCGGCGACGTGATCGACAAGGATCTGTTTCTCATATCGGAGAAAATGCGGCGGCTCACGCC
Organism: uncultured Oscillospiraceae bacterium; assembly: GCA_934597255.1. Classification (GTDB taxonomy): domain Bacteria; phylum Bacillota; class Clostridia; order Oscillospirales; family Oscillospiraceae; genus CAJOIG01. The sequence goes on along the minus strand of CAKTQV010000007.1, from coordinate 46,498 downwards.
CGATCAGCTCCGGCTCGTGGAGGATCTGATCGACGCGTGCACGGATTATTTTGACGGCGCGGCCAGGGGCGGCTGAGCGCCCGCGCCCATTCTTATAAAAAACAAAAAAGCGCCCTGTCCGACCGGCAAGCCGGTCAAGGACAGGACGCTTTTTCTATTGTGTTTTCATCGCCCGGCGTCGGCCGGGGCGCTCATTCCGCGCGGGTCAGCGCCTCGACCGCGGCGGCCGGGAAGTCCGAAACGGCCTTATCCGTGAAATGCAGGCCCGCCGAAAGCGAGACCGCCGTTTCGACCAGCACGACCTTCATCGAGCCGGTGCAGTCCACGGCAATGTCCGTGATCTTTCCGTCCGCGAGCGTCAGACGGATCGTGCCGCCGGAAAAGCCCGCATCCAGCGCCGCCGCCTCCGGCGAAAGTATCTCCAGAAGCTCGGCCACGCCGTCGCCGTTCATCGCGGCGGTGTAGACGTATTCGCCGCCGCTGCTCGACGCGAGAATATCGGCGTCCAGGCAGATGCGGTACAGCGCCTGCAGCAGGCGGGACGAATCGGCAAGCTGGCTTTCCTCCGCCGTTACGCCCAGACCGCTCTCCCCGACGACGCGGCTGCCGTCCGTGTAAAGGCGCAAGCCGTTTTTGCCGATGCAGTACAGCCGCCGGCCGTCCACGAGCCGGGAATCGAGCGCCAGCGACGAGCGCACCACGACCGGCCCGCAGTCCACCGCCAGCGTGAGCGTGGCCGCCGTGGTCTCGCGGCCGTCCAGCTCCGACCAGGCGGCGATCAGCCGGAACAGGTCGCCGCTTATCTCCGGCAGCTTCTCCGTCCGCTCCCGCGCGGCGGCCGCCGTCACCTTCTCGGGCAGCGTTTCCGCCGCCGTCCGGTCAAAATCCCCGATGCGGGCATCAAACGAGAACGCCTCGTCCCCCGTCCGCCCGGAGGCCGACACGGCGATGCTTTCCACCTCGCCGCCGCTGAGCGTCGTTTCCATGCCGGCGCGGTCGATCGACGCGCCGTTTTCCACGAGCTCGGGGCAGAGCGTGTGCAGAAGCGTCTGCGCCTGCTCGCCGTCCAGCTCCAGACGCACGCCGCCGCCGGTGCTCTCCGTCTCCCGGTACAGCGCCGCGATGGCGTCAAGGAGCGCGGAATAATCCGGGAAAAGGCCGTCGAGGCCGTAGGCCTTCCCGTTTTCCAGGATCAGCATGCCGCCGGAATAATACAGCGGCACGGACTCAAGCTCGGCGCGGGTGATGCGCGTTTCGCCCTGCGTCTCGGTGTACACCGGCACGTCGGTATGGATCGTCTCGCCGCCGATCTCGGCGTCGACCGCGATCTGCATGGAAAGCTGCGGCGCGGCCGCAAGCTCGGACAGCGCGCGGTAGGGCGCGATCTTTTCCACGACCCGCGGCACAAGCACGACCGCCGCCGCGGCCAGCGCCAGCACAAGAACACCAAGGATCACGCACAGGCGGATCCGTTTCCGCTTTTTTCTGCGCGCGGCGATCCCGGCCGGCGCTTCGGCCCCGGCCTCAGCTGGGTTCTCCCCGTCCGCCGTCTCCGGCGAGGGGGCCGGGCCGCGCCGCATCAGTTCCTCCAGCGCCCGCGCCTTTTCCTCGCGCCGCCGGCGGGCGTGCCGCCGCGCGGCCAGCACGATCAGAACGACGGCCGCCGCAGCCAGCACGGCCGGGATGGCCCACAGCCACCACTCGACCGTCACCGACACAGCCGCGATCTCCGCCTGCGTGCCGGCGACCGTGAACGTCACATAGCTGCCGAATTCCTCCGTTTTGACCCGGCGCCAGCGGCCGTCCTGCTGCTCGTATATCCGAAGCTCGCCGGAACGGCCCTCGGGCGGCAGATAGTGGAGCGTATGCTCCGCGAGGCCGTCGTCCGGCAGGCGGATGCAAAGCTGCTCCTCCAGCACGGCGCTCACGGGCTTTTCCAGCCGCGAAAGCCACGGCACGCGCGCCGTCAGCGCGTTTTCCTCCGCCGGGGCAAAATCCCGGTCGATATCCTCCAGCGCCGCCGTTTCCCCGGCGCGCTCGACCGTCAGCTCCGCTTCCTCGGTGTAGCGGCCCTCGGAAAAGAGCACGGGACGATCCTCTCCGCGGGTGTCGCCGGACGCGGCCGAGGGGAATTCGGCCCGGTACTCCGCCGTTACGACCGTGTCAAAATGCAGGTCGTTCAGCTCCGTCCGGTCCCACACGGCGTAATAGCCCTCCCGGGCCGGTATCGCCGGATACACGTCCGCGCCGAGGGAATCGCCGTAATTGACGGACAGCGTTTTAAGCGTTTCGCCGTCGGCGACAAAGCGCAGCGACAGACGCTTCATCTCCGCGGGGACGCGCTCCATGGCCCGCAGCTGCGCATAGGTCACCGGCTCGGCCTTGCCAGCGACGCTGACGCCGTCGATGCCGGCCAGCGTGTCGGACACGAAGGTGTTTTCCAGAAAATCGCCCGCGTCCGCGCCGGAGACCGCGCCCAGATACTGCGAACCGTCCGCGATCGCCACCATGCTGACGCAGCCCGCGACGGTGCTGCCGGCGCCCGTCACCGACTCGGACACGCCCGAGCCCACGACGCCGCCGATGTATTTCCCGCCGGAGAGCGTGCATTTCGACCAGCAGGAGCGTACCGTCGCGCTCGTGAGCCCCGCGATGCCGCCGACGTAATCGCCGCTCTCGCTCGTCACATCGCCGAAGCCGCGGCAGCCGGTCAGCACGCCGAGATCCATGCGCCCGGCCACGCCCCCGGCGTAGCTGCGCCGCGCCGTCACGGCGCCCTTGTTCGTGCAGTTCTGGAGCACGGCCTTCATCTCGTATTCGCGCTTGTACTGTGCAGACAGGTTGGACGACACGTCGTCCTCCAGATCGTATTCATACTCGATAGCCATCGCGCCGGCGATGCCACCGGTGTTGATGTCGCCGCTGACCGCGCCGGTGTTCGTGCTCGAGCTCACCTTGCCGAGCGTGACCAGCTCGATGTCCACGCCCGACGTGTCGACCAGAATGTCGCTGTCCTCGCTGCCGACGGTGAAGATGGCGTCGAACATCGTGTTCGACAGCTCGTTGAACTTGTCGTTGATGGCGCGCACATCGTCGGCCACGACGCCCGTCGTTCCCACGATGGCCCCGTTGAGCAGGCTGAGCTGGCTGCCGATGCCGTTGATGGCCGCCGTAAGGCCGCCGAGATCGGGCGCCGCGACGATCTGAAAGCCGCCGGAGACCGAGCCGCTTTCCAGATGACCGCCGTCGATGTCGACGTCCAGCGGCGGCACGTCCACGCTGACGTCCAGACCGCCCTCGCCCTCGGCGCTTCCCTCGGCCTGGCCGCTGCCGCCGATGGTGACGCTGACGTTCGCGGCCTCGCTGACCGCGTTTCCGACGTAGCCGGCCATGCTGTTCAGGCGCGACGAAACGCCGCCGGCCCCGCCCTGCGCATCGTCGGCCGCCTTGTTGATGAGCTCGTTGAGCTCGTCAAGCTGCTGCTGCATCCGGGCGAGCATGCTGTTTTCCACGTTCAGCTCCATGTACGGCTCCATCTGGCCGACGATGCCGCCGACATCCTTGCGGCCGTACACCGTGCCGCGGTTGACGCAGCTGGACAAAAAGCCGCAGCTGCGCCCGGCGATGCCGCCGGTGTTGTAGCCGACGTGCTGATAGCCGACGACCGCCTCGTTCGTGCAACCGCGGAGGATACCGGAGGAATAGCCCGCGATGCCGCCGGTGTCGGAGGTGGATTCGCCCGCGTCGCGCGTGGAGAGCTTTGCCAGATCAAACGTGGTGTCGATATAAAAATCCTGTATCGAAAAGTTTTTGTCCTCGCTGACGGTGTTGACATAGGCAAAGTTTTTGCAGATGGTCACAAGGCCGAGATTGCAGCCGGCGATGCCGCCGGTTTTTTTGCTGCCGTACACCGCGCCGGTGGCCGTGCAGCTGCTCACACTGCCAAGCATCTGGTTCAGGCCGACGATGGCGCCCGTATTCACGCGGCCGCTCACGGTCCCCGTGAAGCTGCACGAGAGGATGGTGCCCTCGTTGACGCCGGCAATGCCGCCGGCCGCCTCGCTGCTGCCCTGCATATCGACCGTGCCGGACACGTTCAGATTCTTGACGACGCCGCTCTCCTGCACCGTGGCGAACAGCCCCGCCCTGGAATAGGAGCCGGAAATATACAGCCCGCTTATGGTATGGCCGTTTCCCTTGAAAACGCCGCCAAAGCTGGGGATGGGCGTGAAATCCACGCCCTCGAGCGAGATATCCCCGTCCAGCTGGACGGTTTTCCCCTGCGACCAGGTATCGAGCGTGCAGCTTTCCGACAGGCGGCACAGATCCTCCGCCGTTTTTATATGCACGGAATCGTCCGAAAGCGCCGGCGCCGCCAGAGAGAACACGGCGGCCAGCGCGCACAGCGCGGCCTTCAGCCGTCCGATCGCCTTATTCATCCTTCTCCTCCTCGCTTGCGCTCCCGCCGCCGTCCGGGGCCGTTTCCCCGTCCGGGTTGTTTTCCCCGGCCGCGGCAGACGGCTCATCCGTTTCTTTTTCCTCGCTCATGTCTCCCGAAAGGAGATTGAGATCCACGTCGCCCTCGATGCTCGCGCGCATGACGCCGCTGACCGTGCCGCGGATCTCGCCGCGGACGACGCCGTCCACAAACACGCGCCCGCGCGTCTGCGCCCGCTTCACCGTCTTCTTCACGGCGAAGGACGTCTTATCCGCGATCCCGCCGCCGACAAGCAGTATCTGCGGCAGAACGAACAGCACCAGGAACATGGACAGCAGCGTGCCGCGGCCGAGGCACTGGCCGATGCCGGCGATCGTCGCCTCCGACGTCATCCGCCCGATCAGCATGCCCGCCACCGTCAGGATCGTTCCGGAGGTCAGCACAGTGGGAAACGCGAAGTTGAGCGTCTCTATGATCGCCTCGCGGTGGTCCATCCGGTCCTTCAGCTCCTGATAGCGCGTGGCGATAACGATGGCGTAGTCGATGTTCGCGCCCATCTGGATGGAGCTGACGACCAGATAGCTCATGAAAAACAGGCCCGTGTTCGTGATGGCCGGCACGGAGAAGTTGATCCAGATGCTCCCCTGGATGACCAGGATGAGAAGCAGCGGCATGCCCACGGACTTGAACGTGAACAGCAGCACCAGCAGAACGATCAGGATCGAAACGACGCTCACGACCGTGTTGTCGGTCGCAAAGGATTTCTTGAAATCGTATTCGTTGGTCGAATTGCCCGCGACATACACCTTGCCGTCCGGGTAATAGCTCCGGGCGATGTCCCGGATGGTGTCGATGAAGGCATAGGTCTCGTCGCCGCTTTCCGGCAGCGTCAGATACAGCAGCATGCGGCTGTAATCCTCGCCGCTGAGCTGCGCCTTGGCGCTTTCCATCTGCGTTTTCGCGTCGGCCAGCATGGCCGTCTGCTCGTCGTCGAGCGTGACGAGCCCGGCGTCCACCTCCCGGCAGACGAACAGGAACATGTCGATCAGCGGCACGCGGTACGACGCGATGCTCCCGACCAGCTTTCCGTAATCCTCGTTTTCCACCGCGTAGGCCGCGTATACCAGCCGCGCGGCCTCGTAATCCAGCCCCGCCAGCTCCGCGAACTGCCGCGGCGTGAGCCGGTCGGCCAGCATATAGCCGTCCATGGCCTCGATGTTGGCCAGGCCCATCGTGCTGTCGATCTCGTCGTAGCTCTCCAGCTCCTCCAGCAGCTCCGCCTCTTTTTCATAATCGCCCGCCGGCACGACCAGCGCCAGCATGTTCATCGAGGTGAAATTATCCGAGACCATGCGGTCGGCGATCTGGTTTTCGTTGAGCTTCGGCGTGGTCAGCGAGCTGTAGCCGTAGGCGTAGGGGCACAGATTGGAATAGTGCACGCCGAGGACCACCAGCACGAGGAACACCAGCGGCACGACGTGCCGCGTCGCGTAGTCGATCTTGCCCACGAGCGGTATCTTCGGCACAAAGTCCCGGTGGCGCGTTTTCTCGATCAACGGCCCGAACAGCACCAGCAGGCCCGGCATGAGGATAAACACGCTCAAAAGCGCATAAAGGATGGCCTTGATGAGGCAGATGCCCATATCCGGGCCGATCTTGAACTGCATGAACAGCATGGCCGCCAGACCGCCGACCGTCGTCAGCGAGCTGGCGCTGATCTCGGGGATCGAGCGGCTCAGCGCGGCGATGGCCGCCTCGCGGATGGGCAGCGTTTCATGCTCCTCCTTGAAATGGTTGCAGAGGATGACCGCGTAATCCAGCGACAGGGCGAGCTGAAGGATGCTCGTGACGGAGTTGGACACGAAGGATATCGTCCCCAGCAGGAAATTGCTCCCCTGATTGAGGATCATCGCCGACACGAACGTGATCAGCAGCACGGGGACCTCCCCGTAGGTCTGCGACGTCAGCAGCAGCACGGCTACCACGATGACCGCCACATACACCATAATGACGTTGACCTCGCGGGCGATCGTATCCTGCAGGGTGTTGCCAAGCTCCGTGGAGATATACAGGTCGTAGTCCGCCAGAAGCTCCTTTACCCGGTCGAGCGACGCAAGGCACTCGTCGTCGTTCTCGTCGTAGGCGAACGTCACGGTATAAAGCGCCGAGGCATGGTTATAATGCTCCGTCGTCTGGTCGAAGGCGACGCTCTGCACGCCCTTCAGCCCGGCGATTTCATCGTTCAGCCGCTCCGCCTCCTCCCAGGTGACGTTGGCGACCATGACCTCCGCCGTGCCGAACGTCGTGAACTGCTCCTCCATCACGTCCAGCGCGAGCTTTGTCTCCGCGTCGTCCGGCAGAAAGGCGATCAGATCGTTTTCCACCTCCACCCAATTGCGCGAAAAGGCGGAAAAAATGAGCGCCACGATCACGATCAGAAAAAACAGGCTGCGCTTATCCACGATGAACGTGGCAAGCTTCACCATAAAGCCGTGTCCGGCCTTCTGCTGCTCCTCCATGGGAAATCTCCTCCTTTCTGTCCGGCGGACTTATCCCGCCTGTTCGCTCTCCGGCGCTCCCGTCCGGACGCCGTGCAGCTTCATTTCCGCACCGTCCGTGCTCACGGTCCCGTCGAGCCGGTCGCCCTTCACCCGGATGACCGACCGGCATTTCAGCCGGCTCACCAGCGTTTGAAGCTCGTGGCGAAGATAAAGCACGCCGGCCTTTTCCTCGCCGGCCACGGCGTTTTCAAAGCCGACCAGCGATATCGCGCCGCGTACCGCGCCGCCCGTCTCGTCGATGGTCAGCGTCCCGCGCCGCTCTCCAAGCTGGCTGTCAAGAACGATGTCAAAGCACTCCCTCACGCGCTCGCCCCCCTTTTTACCCGAAGAGTTTATCAGCCGCCGCCGGGAAAAACAAAGGTCAATCCGCCCGCGGTGTCATATAATGCGACACACGCCGCGATTTGTCCGAATGTTATTTTCTGCTGAAACCGTCGCGCGTCTGTGTTATAATCAAACGGCCGGAGGTGTATTTTATGGAGCGAAGAAGCGACCAGACCAAGCGGGCCCTCGCCGACGCGCTGAAGCGGCTGATGGCGCAAAAGCCCGTGGACAAAATCAGCATACGCGAGCTTTCCGATCTGTGCGGGATACGGCGGCAGAACTTCTATTATCATTTTGAGGATGTTTACGATCTCATGCGCTGGATGTTCCAGGAGGAAGCCGTCTCCCTGCTGCGCCGGCATGAGGGCGCCCTGCTGTGGCAGGACGGTCTGCTGCAGCTTTTTGAATATCTGGACAGCAACCGCGCCGTGTGCGTCTGCGCGCTCCGCTCCGTGGGCCGCAGCCACATCCGCCGCTTTTTTGAATCGGATATATACGCCGTCATCCACACGACCGTCGAGCAGTTCGGGCGGCAGCTTGGCGGGCCGGAGGATACCGGCGATTACGAGCTGCTCACCGAGTTTTACGTCGTCGCGCTCGCGGGCATCGTGGAGGTATGGCTGCTCGGCGAGCTGGACCGCACGCCTGAGGAGTTGATCCGCTTCGCCGACACGATGCTCCGCGACCATATCCGCGGCGCCGCCGTCCGGCTCGGGAGCGGCGGGACGGATATCCCGCCCGCGAGCCCGCCATGATCCGCCATAGGGAAAACACCGGCTTTCGCAGACGAAAGCCGGTGTTTTTTCAGAATATTTTTTCGTAGCCGATGCGGCGCTTGCACTCCTCCGAGCCATGGTGGAGGTAAACGACGCCGCAGGGCGCATAGCCCCGGCGTTCGAGCACATGGCGCATGGGGCCGTTGTCCTCGTGCGTGTCCACGCGCGCCGAGACGCAGCCGGAGCCGAGGATGATGTCCTCGGCCAGCGAGAACATCTCGTCGACCAGACCGTGCCCGCGGAAGGCCGCGGAGATGGCCGCGCGGTGGATCACGCCGTAGGGCGTTCCCTCCGTCAGCCACCGGCCCTCGATGGCGGGATAATCGGGATCGGGCTCCAGATACACGACGATTACGCCGGCGGGTGTCTGCCCGTGCGTGAACAGCCAGCAGTTTCCCTTCCCGATGTCGCGCGTGAAAACCGCCTCGTTCGGGAAATTGTCCTGCCACTGATCGACGCCGTTGGCGCGCAGATAGGCCGAGCCCTCCGCGCCCAGCGCCAGCAGCGCGTCCATGTCGTCCGCCGTCGCCTTGCGGCAGTCGAACACGAGCTTTTCGCGCCCCGTCAGCTTGTCGTACAGGCGCTTTTCCTCCTTTGTCTGCGGCTGAAAGCGCGCGAACATATCCGGGCGCTTTTCCTTCGTGCGGAAGAGCTGCTGCTCGCGCCGCCAGGCCGCCACCTCCGCATGGTCGCCGCAGCGCAGCACCGCCGGCACCTCCATGCCTTCCCAGGTCTCCGGCCGCGTGTACTGCGGATACTCCAGCAGCCCGTCCCAGTGGCTCTCGCCCTCGTAGCACTCCGGATCAGACAGGACGCCCGGCACCATCCGGCACACGCAGTCCGTCACGGCCATGGCCGCGATCTCGCCGCCGGTGAGCACAAAATCGCCCAGCGACAGCTCCTCGTCGCAGTATTTTTCAATGAAGCGCTCGTCCACGCCCTCGTAGTGGCCGCAGACCAGGACCAGATGGTCGTAGTCGCGCACAAGGCGGCGCGCCTCGTTCTGGTCGAACGGCCGTCCCTGCGGCGACATATAGATCACGCGGTGGCGCCTGCCGTCCGCCTTCGCCATAACGTCGTCGAGACAGGACCTGAGCGGCTGCGCCATCATCACGCAGCCCCAGCCGCCGCCGTATGGATAATCATCCACCTGCTGCTGTTTATTCTCGGTATAATCCCGGATCTGGACCGCATGAATATCCAGTATACCTTTTTTGGCCGCGCGTCCCAGGATCGACGTGTCCAGCATCGGCATCACGGCGTCCGGGAACAGCGTCAGTATGTCTATCTTCATTCACATACCCTCGATGAGGCGGACGGTGACGACGCACGCGTCCGCATCCTTTTTCAAAACGAATGCCGGCACGTCGGGGATCAGGATCTCCCGCTCCCCCTTCACGACCAGCACGGACGAAGCGGGCTCGTCCAGCACATCGTCGAGCACGCCCAGCTCCCGCCCGGACTCATCCACGACCCTCGCGCCCAGGATATCCTGGCGAAAGACCGTTCCGGCCGGCAGCCTCGCGTCGTCGCGGTCGATGAAGATCACCCGTCCCTTGAGCGCCATGGCCGCATTGACGTCCTCCACGCCCTCCAGCGCGGCAATCGCCATCGACTTGTGCACCCGGCAGGAGCGGACCGCGACGACCTTCCCGTCCAGATAAAAACGCCTGAAGCGGGTAAGGAACGCCGCATCGTCCGCCCAGGGCTCGATCTTCACCTCGCCCCGGACGCCGTGTGTGTTGACGATCCTTCCCGCTTCCAGATATTGCTTCTTCACTCAGTCAAGTATCTCAACGGATACCTTTTTGCCCTGGCGCTGCGCCTGAGCCTTCATCAAAACGCGGATCTGGCGAACAATGCGGCCCTGACGGCCGATGACCTTGCCCATATCCCCGTCGGCCACGCGCACTTCGTACACGGTCTCGCCGGCGGTCTCGCGCTCGACAACAGAGACCTCGTCGGGATGGTCCACGAGGCTCTGCACCATATAGGTCAGAAGTTCTTTCATCAAAAGGCTCCTTATTCGGCCTTTTCTTCAGCCTTTTTCAGCAGTCCGCGGACCGTATCGGTGGGCTGGGCGCCGTTGGCAAGCCAGTACTTGGCGCGCTCCATGTCGATCTTGACGGCGACGGGATCGGCCAGGGGATCGTAGGTGCCGATCTCCTCGATGTTGCGGCCGTCGCGCGGCGCGCGGCTGTCGGCCACCACGATGCGGTAATAGGGGGCCTTCTTCGCGCCCTGTCTCTTCAAACGGATCTTGACCATTGCTTTTTCCTCCAAAAATAAAATAAATTTTTTGTGTATAAATGCGGCTCACGGCAGCGCGGCGCTGCGCTTAAAAGCCGAACATTCCCTTTCTTTTCGCCATCCGGCGCATCTTCCGTCCGCCGGAGCCGGACATCTGCCGGACCATCGCGCCCATCGCGTCGAAGCCCTTGAGAAGGCGGTTGATCTCCACAACGCTCGTCCCCGAGCCCGCGGCGACACGCTTTTTGCGCGAGGCGTTGAGGATGGACGGGTTATCGCGCTCCTGCGGCGTCATGGACAGGATGATGGCCCGCGTGCGCGCCATGGCCTTTTCGTCCACCTTCGCGCCCTTGAGCTGTCTGGCGTCCATGCCGGGGATCATGCCCATGATATCCTCCAGATCGCCCATGTTTTTCAGCGAGTCCATCTGCTCAAGATAGTCCGTGAGCGTGAAGCGGTTTTTCATCAGCTTCTCGGCCATCTCGGCGGCTTTCTTCTCATCGACGGCCTGCTCCGCCTTTTCGATCAGCGTCAGCACGTCGCCCATGCCGAGAATGCGGCTGGCCATGCGCTCGGGGTGGAACACCTCGATGGCGTCGAGCTTTTCGCCCGTGCCGGCAAACTTGATGGGCTTTCCGGTGACCGCGCGGACGGAAAGCGCCGCGCCGCCGCGGGCGTCGCCGTCCAGCTTCGTGAGCATGACGCCGTCGATGCCGAGCGCCTCGTCGAACGCGGCCGCCGCGTTCACGGCGTCCTGGCCGGTCATGGCGTCCACCACCAGCAGTATCTCCGACGGCTGCACCGCAGCCTTGATGTTCTTCAGCTCGTCCATAAGCTGCTCGTCTATGTGCAGGCGGCCGGCCGTATCGAGAAACACAACGTCGTTTCCGTGGCGTTTGGCGTGCTCCACGGCCGCCCGGGCGATGTCCACGGGGTCGGACTGGCCCATCTGGAACACGGGGATGTCGAGCTGGGCGCCGACGGTCTCCAGCTGCCGTATGGCCGCGGGGCGGTACACGTCGCACGCGGCGAGAAGCGGGCGCTTGTTCTGCTGCTTTTTCACCAGCGCAGCAAGCTTGGCGCCGTTGGTCGTCTTGCCGGCGCCCTGCAGGCCGACCAGCATGATGACCGCGGGGTTTTTCGAGCCGAAATTGAGCTTTACGTTCTCCCCACCCATCAGCGCCGTCAGCTCGCGGTTGACCACGCCAATCACGGCCTGCGCCGGGCTGAGGCTTTCCAGCACCTCCGCGCCGACGGCCTTTTCCGAAACGGTTTTCACAAAGTCCTTGACGACCTTGTAGCTCACGTCGGCCTCGAGCAGCGCGAGCTTTACCTCGCGCATGGCCTCCTTTACGTCCGCCTCGGACAGCCGGCCCTTGCCGCGCAGCTTTTTGAATACGTTATTGAGTTTGTCGGATAATCCTTCAAAAGCCATTATAGCAGTCCATCCAGCCGGGCCAGAAGCGCCCGGGTCGTGTCGTTGTCCGGCAAAAGCCCGTCCAGCTCCCGCCGGATCGAGGCGATGGCCGCCCGGCGTTCGAGATAGCGGCGGACGATGCCGGTCTTTTCCTCCATATGGCGCATGCTGTCCTCCGCGCGGCGCAGGATATCCCACACGCCCTGCCGGCTCAGCCCGCCAAGCTCTGCGATCTCCGAAAGCGAGTAGTCCTCGTTGTAGCGCAGATCGAAGTATTCCTTCTGTTTATCGGTCAGAAGCTCGCCGTAGAAGTCGAACAGGAGCGCCCTTGTGACCGTGTTGTCGTCCATGGCGTCCTCCTGTTAAGGAAAAATACTTTACAGCCTGCCTATCATACTAGACACGCGCGCGTTTGTCAAGCGGAATATTCCCCGGCATACGGGGCAAAATGGCAGGTATGGATAAAATCAGAACGGACGCCCTCGCCGCTTACGGCGAACGGGCTGCGCAGGAGCTGCCTGCGCGCGGCACAACGAGCGGCCGGCGGGAGCGCGCGCGCATACGGCGGGCGCTGCGCGCCGTGGCCGCCCTCGGCCGCGAGGAAGGAACAAGTACATGGTACGCCGACAATGTCTGGCTCGCGCGCGAGGCCGCGGTCCAGGCGGGCGAGTCCTTTCGGCGGGCCGGCCGGCTGCGTTCGGCCGGCCCCGTCAGCGCGGTCACGGCGCTGGCCGGCCGCTTTCTGGACGCCGGAGAGACGACGGAGGCGCGGCTCGGCGCGTATCTGACCGGCGCGCGCCGGACCGGGAGCCTTTCGGAAACGGAGGTCTGCCTGTTCGGCGCGGGGCTGCGCGCGGCGCTGCTGCGGCGTCTGGCCGGCGGGCTGGACGAGACGGAGGCCGCGCGCGCCTTCACCGCGCTGCGCACCGTATGCTCGCTCGATCTGGGCGATATCCTGGAAAAGAGCGACCCGGTGGACGCCGTGCTCCGCCACGACGGCGTCTACCCGCTCATGGACGAGCAAAGCCGCGCCGATTACCGCCGGCGTGTACGCGCGCTGGCAAAGAAGCGGGGTGAGGAGCCGATACAGACGGCGGCCTTTGCCGTCAACAGCTCGCTGCATGAAACGCTGTTCCCGCCGCGCGAGCGCAGCGGGCGGCTGTACATCGCCCTGTACGGCGCGCTGACGCTGCTGCTCGCGCTCGCCGCCGCTCTGTGGAGCGGCCGGCCGGCCGCGGCCGCGCTTTTGCTGCTGCCGCTGTCGGAGCTGACGCGCACCGTGTCCAACGCGGTGCTGCTGCGCTTCGTGCATCCGCACCGGCTGTTCCGGCTGGAGCTGGAGGACGGCGCCGGAACGGACGGGCGGACGGTCTGCACCGTGTTCGCGCTGCTGTCGGACGAGACCGACGGCGCGTACTACGCCCGGCGGCTCGAGCAGTTCCGTCTGGCCAACCGCGACTGCGGGGACGGGCTGCTGTTCGCGCTCGCCGCCGATCTTCCGGAATCGAAGCAGACGCCGCCGCCCGGCGGCGCCGCGGCGCTGGCCGCGGCCGCACGGGAGATCGAGGCGCTCAATGAAAAATACGGCGGGGGCTTTTTCCTGCTGACGCGCGACAGCGTGTTCAGCCGGCGCGACGGGCTCTGGCGGCCGTATGAACGAAAGCGCGGCGCCATGGAGGCGCTGGCGCGGCTCGTCTGCGGAAAGGTGTCCTCGCTTCGCTGCGCCGCCGGCGACCGGCGCGCGCTGCACGCGAATTATATCCTCTGCCTCGACGCGGACAGCTTCCTCACGCCCGGCTCGGCCCGCGCGCTCATCGGCGCGGCGCTGCATCCGCTCAACCGCCCCGTCGTCTCCGACCGGCGCGTCGTGCGCGGCCACGGGCTCATCCACCCGCGCATGACGACGGAGCTTGAATGCGCCATGGCCACCGATTTCGCCCGCCTCCACATCGGCCAGGGCGGCACGGAGCCTTACGGACTTTTAAGCCCGGAGCTGTTTTTCGATCTGTTCGGACGCGGCGGCTTCGCCGGCAAGGGGCTGATCGACGCGCACGCATATCTCGCCTGTCTGGAAGGGCGCATCCCGGACGAGCGCGTGCTCAGCCACGACACGATCGAGGGCGCCTATCTGCGCGGCGCCTACATGGGCGACGTGGAGCTGACGGACACGGCCCCGGTCAACGCCGCCGGCTGGTTCCGGCGGCTCGAGCGCTGGACGCGCGGCGACTGGCAGAACCTTTCCTTCCTGTTTGCGGAGGGGCTGACGCCCATCGACCGCTTCCGCATTTTCGATAATCTGCGCCGCTCGCTGACAAGCGCCGCCTCGTTCGCGGCCATCGTTCTGGGCCTGTGGCGCGCGGAATTCCGCTTTGCCGCGGCGCTGGCGCTGCTGTCGCTGGCGGCGGACTGCCTGATCCAGAGCTGGAGCCGCCTGTTCGTCCGCCGTTCCGACGCCCGCTCGCGGCTTCGCAGCGGCGTGCTTCGCGGGGTCGGCGGGGCGCTGGCGCGGCTGATGAGCGAGCTTGTGCTGCTCCCATGGGACGCGGCCTGCCGTCTCGGGGCCGCGCTGACGGCGCTGTGGCGCATGACGGTCAGTCACCGCCGCATGCTGCAATGGGTCCCGGCCGGCCAGAACGCCAAAGGGCGGCCGTCCGCCGCGCTGCTGGTCTCCATGGCGGCGGGCGCGGCGCTGCTGCTGTTCTGCCCCGGCTCGCTGGGCAAGGCGGCGGGGCTCATCTGGCTGTTCGTACCGCTGTTCACAACGGCCTCCGGCTGGGAGCGCCGGCCCCGGACCGAGCTTACGGCCGGCGACCGCGCCTTTCTCAAAAGCGAGGCCAGGGCCGTCTGGGAGTACTTCAGCACGCTGTGCCAGCCGTCGGACGGCTGGCTCCCGCCGGACAATTTCCAGACGCAGCCGCCCAAGGGGGCGGCCCGCCGCGCCTCGCCGACGAATCTGGGGCTCGGCCTGCTGTCGTGCCTGGCCGCGCTGGACATGGAGCTGTGCCCGCCGGAGGAGGCGCTTGCGCTCCTGGAGCGGATGCTGACGACCATCGAGGCCATGCCGAAATGGCGCGGGCATCTTTATAACTGGTACGACACCGCTACGCGCGCGCCGCTGCAGCCGGTGTATGTGTCCGCGGTCGATTCCGGCAACTTCTGCGCGTGCCTGCTGTGTCTGGCGAACGGGCTGGAGGAATACGGCCGCGCCGATCTGGCCGCGCGCGCCCGCGCGCTGTACGACGCAACGCAGCTCGGCGCGCTGTACGACGCCAGAAAACGCCTGTTCCACATCGGAGCCGACCCGGTGCGCGGCGTGATGAGTGAGGCGCATTACGATCTGATGGCCTCGGAGGCGCGGCTGACGAGCTTTCTGGCCGTCGCGCGCGGCGACGTTCCCGCGCGCCACTGGGCGGCGCTCAGCCGCGCGCAGCTCTCGCTCGACGGCTGGCGCGGGCTGGCCAGCTGGTCCGGCTCGGTTTTCGAATATCTGATGCCGGAGCTGTTTCTGCCGCTGTACCGCGGCTCGCTGCTGTGGGAAACGGCGCGCTTCTGTCTGTACGCCCAGCGGCGGCACGCCCGGCTCCACAGCGCGCCGTGGGGCAATTCGGAAAGCGCCTTTTTCTCCGTGGACGCCTCGCTCGACTGGCGCTACAAGGCCCACGGAACCGGCGCGCTGGCGCTCAGCCGTGGCATGGACACGGAGCTGGTCGTTTCCCCGTATTCCAGCTTTCTCTCGCTGTGCGTGCATCCGCGTGCGGCGCTGAAAAACCTGCGGCTGCTCAAAACGATGGGGATGTGGGGCCGCTTCGGCTTCTACGAGGCGCTCGATCTCACGCCGGGACGCGCCCGCCCCGGCGGCAGTCCCGTCACCTGCTTCATGGCGCACCATCTCGGCATGAGCATGGCCGCCGTGGACAACTGCCTGTGCGCGGGCGCCATGCGCCGGCGCTTTCTGGCCGAGCCGTGCTGCGCGGCCTTTTCCGGGCTTTTGCGCGAACGGGTCCCGCTGGGCGGTCCCGTGCTGCGCCGGGGCGCGCCATCCGCCCCGCGTCCGGAGCCGGAGCGGCGCGGCGTGCCCGCCTTTTCGCTGTCCTCCGACGCGCCGGATATGGCCGCGCCCTGCTTTTTCCCGCTTTCAAACGGGGTATACTCCATCCTCGCCAGCGAGGACGGCTTCTCCCGCGCGACGGCCGGCGGCGTGCTGATGTACCGGCCCGACCGCTTCCGCCTGTATGCCGGCCCCCACGCGCTCACGCCCGCCGGAGCGGACAAAAGCGCGCTCTCCTGGCGCTACGCCGGCGGCGTGCTGACCTTCAGCGGCACGGCAGACGAAAAAGTTATGTCAACCTCACTGGCCGCTGCCGGCACCGAATGCGGCGAGCTGCGGCGCGTCACGGCCTGGCCGGGCGCGGCCGTCACGCTGCGCTTTGAGCCGGTCCTGGCCATGCTGTCCGACTGGCAGGCCCACCCGTCGTTCTGGACGCTGGGGCTGGAATGTCTGGCCCGGGACGGCTTTGTTCTGATCCGGCGGCTCGCGCGCGGCTCGCTTCCCGAGCTGTGGCTGTGTCTCGGCGCAACGGCGCCGCTGCGCGTGACGGACGGTCTCGGCTGGCAGATGGCCGGCCCGATCACCGTGCAGGCGGAGCTGCCGGAGGGCGGCTGTCTGGCGCTGGCCATCGCGCTCGGGCAAAGCCGCGGCCAGGCCGCGGCCGCCGCGCGGCGCATTCTGGCCGGGGACGCGGCCGACATGGCCGGTACGATGGCCTCGCTGCTCGGTCTGGGCGAAGCGGGTCTTGCCGACTGCTTCCGCCTGTGCACGGCTCTGGCGCGGCCGCGCGTGGCCGCCAACGAGCTGGCCGTGCGCGAGGCGCTGTGGCGCGAGGGCATCTCGGGCAATCCGCCGCTGGTATACTGCGACGCACACGCCCATCCGGACGAGGCCCGGGCGCTCATCCGCCGCCACGCGCTGCTGACCGCCTGCGGCATGAGCTTCGATCTGGCGCTCGACACCGGCGAGGCCGGCGAATACCTGCATCCGCGCGCGCAGGCCCTGCGCCGTTATCTCGACCGCTACGGTCTCGCGCCCTTTGAAAACGCGCGGGGCGGAACGCATTTTTCCTCCGGCGCCGCGCTGCGCGTCAGCGCCGTTCTCGCCCCGGAGGAGCGGCGTCCGGGCCCGCTCTCTCTTCCGGCGCTGCCGGAGCGCGGACGCGCCGTTCCCGTCTGCCGCCATCTGGCCAGCGGCGCGGTCAGCTTCGATACGCCGCCGCTGCCGCCGCGTGCGTGGCAGAATCTGCTTTCCAACGGCCGCTTCGGCTTTATCGCCACGGACGCCGGCACGGGGCATATGTGGCTGGAAAACGCGCGCGAAGCGCCCGTCACGCCCTGGGAAAACGACCCGCTGGCCGTGCGCGGGCCGGAAACGCTGGAGCTGGAAACGCCCGGCGGACGGCGCAGCCTGTTCGCCGACGGGCTGTCCGGCTGCCGCGTGAGCTTCGGCTTCGGCTGGGCGCGCTGGGAACACGCCGGCGTGAGCGTGACGGCCTTTATTCCCGGCGATCACGCCGCGCGCCTGCTCATCATCGAGGGCGGCGACGGCGCGGACATCCTGTGGCACCTCCGCCTGCGCATGGCGGCCGAGAGCGCGGACGCGCCCTTCACGATCACGGAGATCGAGGGCGGCGTGCTGCGCGCGTTCAACCCGCGCAGCCGCTCCATGGGCTGCTTCCGGGCGCTTTGCTCCTGCGAGCCGAAGGCCGCCGGCTGCGACGAGACCGCCTTTCTGCGCGGCGGGCCGGACGGACGCGCCGGCGCGGGAACGAGGCCCTGCTTTGCCCTGCGCATCCCCGGCGGCGGCGTGCGCGTGATCGCCTGCGGCTTCGAGGACGAGGCCACGCTGGCCGCGCTGGCGGAACCGGCGAGGGCGGCGCGGGAGCTGATGAAAACACGCGACGGCTGGAAAAACCGGCTGGGGCGGCTGCACATCCGCACGCCGTACCCCGAGCTTGACGCCATGATGAACGGCTGGGCAGCGTATCAGACGCTGTGCGGGCGCATTCTCGGCCGCACCAGCATCTATCAGTCCGGCGGGGCCTACGGCTTCCGCGACCAGCTTCAGGACGCCGTCAATCTCCTCGCGCTCACGGGCGCGCCCGCAAAGCGGCAGATCCTGCTGTGCTGCGAGCGGCAGTTCACGGAGGGCGACGTGCTCCACTGGTGGCACGAGGACGCCGCCGGGCCGCGCGGCGTGCGCACGCGCTGCTCGGACGACCTTTTGTGGCTGTGCTGGGCGCTGTGCGAATACACGGAAAAAACCGACGATCTCGCGCTGTGCGCCGTGCTCTGCCCCTGGCTTTCGGCGCCGCCGCTGGCCGACGGCGAGGCAGACCGCTATTTCCAGCCCCCGCTCTCCAGCGAGCGCGCAAGCGTTCTGGAGCACGCGCGGCGGGCCCTTGCGCTCGTCCGGCAGCGCGGCACGGGGCCGCACGGCCTTTTGAAAATGGGCAGCGGCGACTGGAACGACGGCATGGACCGCGTCGGCGGCGAAAGCGTGTGGCTGACGATGTTCTGCGGCCACACGGCCGCGCGCTTTGCCGCGCTTCTGGCGCGGCTGGGCGAAGCGGACGCGGCCGAAACGGAGGCCTTTGCCCGCGAATGCTCCGCCGCGGCCGGCCGCGCCTGGGACGGCGGCTGGTATCTGCGCGGCTGGTGGGCCAACTCCGCGCCGCTCGGCGCGGCAGGCGCGCACGAATGTGAGATCGACTCCATCGCCCAGAGCTGGGCGGCCTTCTGTCCCGGGCTTCCGCCGGAGCGCGTGCGCGAGGCGCTGCGCGCGGCCTATGAGCGGCTGTTCGACGAGGCGCACGGCCTCGTCCGGCTGTTCACGCCGCCCTTTGCCGGCGAGGGACCCGACCCCGGCTATATCCGCGCCTACGGCCCCGGCTTCCGGGAAAACGGCGGCCAGTACACCCACGGCGCGATATGGCTGGGCATGGCGCTGCTGCGCGCCGGGCTGCGCGAGGAGGGGCAGAAGCTGCTGCTGGCGCTGCTGCCGGCGCGGCACGACGGCGCGATATGGCAGGCCGAGCCCTATGTCGTCGCGGCGGACGTGTCCGCCAACTGCGACCATTACGGCACGGCCAACTGGAGCTGGTACACCGGCAGCGCGGGCTGGTTTTTCCGCGCCGTGCTCGAGTCGCTGCTCGGGCTGCAGCTCGAGAGCGGCCGGCTGCGCGTGGAGGCTCCCGCCTTTGACTACGAGGCGCGGCTCGGTGCGCGGAAGATCACAGTAAAAAACGGAAAAGCGGCGGTCACTTGAGCGTTTTTGCCCCTACCCAAAGCCGGCGCGCTGTGGTAGAATAATAAAATAAGAAATCATCTGTGGGAGGCGACCATGGAACAAAGCCGCAAGGAAATACTGCCCGGCGTATTTCTGACCTGTCTGAAAACGGAGAAATTCAAAACCGGGCTCATCAGTCTCAATCTTCTCACGCCGCTGACGCGGCAGGACGCCGCCAAAAACGCGCTCATCCCCAGCGTTCTGCGCCGCGGCTGCGCATCCTGCCCCGATCTGGACGCCGTGTCCGCCCGGCTCGACGAGCTGTACGGCGCGCGCATCGAGCCGGCCGTGCGCAAAAAGGGCGAGATACAGTGTCTCGGCTTCTGGGCCGACTTTGCCGACGACCGCTATCTGCCGGCCGGCGGCGAGAGACTTCTGGAGCAGGTCGCCGCCTTTATGGGCGAGCTGCTGCTCGACCCGAACACGCGCGGCGGGCTGTTTCTGCCGGAATACGTCGCAAGCGAAAAGGAAAAGCTCCTCCAGCAGATACGCGGCCGGGTCAACGACCGCATCGGCTACGCGCTTTTCCGGCTGACGGAGCTGATGTGCCAGACGGAGGCCTATGCCGTGGACACGCTCGGCGGCGAGGAGGAGGCGGAAAACATCGGCTACGTCGCGCTGACGAAGCACTATAACGAGCTGCTGTCGAAATGCCCCGTGGAGCTGTTTTACTGCGGCAGCGCCGGGCCGGAGCGGGTGGAGGCCGCCATGCGCGACGCGCTGATCGCCCTGCCCCGCGGTGAGATCGACTGGGAGCTCGGCACGGATATCCGCATGAACGCGCTGGAGGACGCGCCCCGCCGCTACACCGAAGCGCTCGACGTGAGCCAGGGAAAGCTCGCCGTGGGCTTCCGTCTCGGCGAATGCATGAACGACCCGGACCCGGCGGCCATCCGCGTGATGAACGCGGTCTACGGCGGCGACAGCTCGTCGAAGCTGTTCATGAACGTGCGCGAGCGGATGTCGCTGTGCTATTTTGCCAGCTCCTTCTGCAACATCGCCAAGGGGCTCATGTACGTCGTCTCCGGCGTGGACTTTGAAAACTTTGAACCGGCGCTGACGGAGATACTGGCACAGCTCGACGCCGTCCGCCGCGGCGAGATAACGGACGAGGAATTTTCGGCCGCCCGCTCCGGCGTCGTGTCCGGCCTGCTGGCCGCGGCGGATTCGCCCGGCTCGCTGGAGGAGTTCTGGCTGGGACAGAACCTGCTCGGTCTGGAATACGGCCCGGAGGAAATGGCGGCGCTGGCCGAGGAGGTCACGCCCGGCGATGTGACGGCGATCGCCGCGGGCATCGAATGCGACGCGATCTATTTCCTGACGGGCAGCGAAAGCGAGGATGAAGATGAACCGACTTGATTACGCCGCCATCGGCGAAACGCTGTATACCCGGACGCTTCCGAACGGGCTTCCGGTTTTCGTTCTGCGGAAAAAGGGCC
Source organism: uncultured Oscillospiraceae bacterium (assembly GCA_934597255.1). Lineage (GTDB taxonomy): Bacteria > Bacillota > Clostridia > Oscillospirales > Oscillospiraceae > CAJOIG01. The sequence goes on along the minus strand of CAKTQV010000007.1, from coordinate 25,954 downwards.
TGCGCAAAAGCTTCGCGGCCTTCGCCGCGCGCTACGGCGGCGCGGACCGCCGCTTCCGGCTCGACGGCCGGATGCACGACACGCCCGCCGGCATCGCGCACTACCTGGAGCACAAGATGTTCGACATGCCCGACGGCAGCGCCATGGCCCGCCTGGACGCGAACGGCGCGAGCCCCAACGCCTTCACCAGCGACGCCATGACCCTGTACCACTTTGAATGCACGTCCCGCTTCGACGAGAATCTGCGCGAGCTTCTGCGCTTTGTTTCGACGCCGTATTTCACGGACGAGAGCGTCGCCAAGGAGCAGGGCATCATCGCCCAGGAGATACGCATGTACGAGGACAGCCCGGACTTCCGGCTGTACATCAATCTCATGCGCTCGCTGTTTGAGCACAGCGCCCTGCGCGACGGCGTGGCCGGGACGGTCGAGTCCATCGCGGAGATCACGCCGGAGCTGCTGTATAACTGCTACCGGGCGTTTTACCGCCCGTCCAACATGGCGCTGGCCGTCGTCGGCGACGTCGATCCGGACGCCGTCGCGGAGGCGGCCGAGGCGCTGACCGGCGGCGAGCGGCAGGACCGGCCGGACGTGGACTACGGCGCGGCGGAATCGCCCGAGCCGCTGGCCGGCTGCATCGAGGAGACCATGGAGGTCTCCATGCCGCAGTTCGCGGCGGGACTGAAAACCGGCCCGGCCGTATACGGCGAGGCCGCGCTGCGCGAGCGCATGCGCTCGTCGATGGCGCTCAAATGTCTCGTCGGCCGCTCCACCGGCTTTTACAACCGCCTGTACGCCAACGGGCTCATCAACAGCGAATTCTCCGTTGACGCCGACAGCGCCGCCGGCGAGTCGTTCGTGATCTTCGGGGGCGAATCGTCCGACCCCGACGCCGTGGCGGACGCGATCCGCGCCGAGATCGGCCGCGTCGCGGCCGGCGGCTTTGACGAGGCGTTCTTCGCCCGGCAGAAAAAGGCCAGCTACGGCGGCCGCATCCGCGCGCTGGGCAATTTCGAGGGGCTGGCCATATCGCTGATCGAGGGCTGCTTCAACGGCTACCAGCCGCTCGACGCGTTCTCCGTGCTTGAAAGCCTGACGGCGGACGAATGCGCCACCTGGCTCCGTGAGCGGCTCGCCGCGGACCGGATGGCGCTGAGCGTCATCCGCCCCCGGGACTGAACCGACAACTGAAAAGGAGTTGAATTTTATGGATCCTGTCATCACCTTTCCCATGCTGGGCGGCGTAAGCTTTTCCTTCCCCAGCTATTTCGTCCTCTTCGGCCACGCCTTCTACTGGTACGGCGTGATCATCGCCTGCGGCTTCCTGCTCGCCGTATGGTATTGCTTTTCCCGCTGCCGCCAGTTCGGCATCACGCAGGACGATCTGCTCGACACGGTGCTGTGGGGCGTTCCGCTCGGCATCGTCGGCGCGCGCGCCTATTACGTCCTATTCTACGGCAACTACGATACCTTCTGGGACATGTGCAAGATATGGGAGGGCGGTCTGGCCATCTACGGCGGCGTGATCGCGGCTACCATCACCATCTTCATCGTCTGCCGCATCAAAAAGATCAGCCCCTTCGCCATGCTGGACATCACCGCCTTCGGCCTTCTCATCGGCCAGGCCGTCGGCCGCTGGGGCAACTTCGCCAACCGCGAGGCCTTCGGCTACGAAACGGATATCTTCTGCCGCATGGGTCTGACCTACGCCGACGGGCACACGATCTACGTCCACCCCTGCTTCCTGTACGAATCGCTGTGGAACGCGGCGGGGCTGCTTCTGCTGCACCTTCTGTCCAAGAAGACCCGGCGGCTGTTTGACGGACAGTATTTCCTGTCCTACCTCGGCTGGTACGGCCTCGGCCGCGTGTGGATCGAGGGACTGCGGACCGACTCGCTGTACATAGGCAGCATCCGCGTCAGCCAGCTCCTCGCCGCCGTGTGCGTGGTCGCCGTCGCCGTCATCTTCCTGCTCAAGCTCAAAAGCGGCACCTGCACGCCCGACCGCCTGTTCGTCAACCGCGTAGCCGCCGCCGAGGCCGCGGCAGCCGCTAAAGTCGGCACGGACGCCCCCGAGGACGGCGGCGCCGACCCGGCGGAGGATGACGCGGCCGGCGAAGCCGATATCGAAGTCGAGATCGAATCGCTGCCCGAGGACGACGGCGAATAAGCTATTTACAAAAGAAACAATTTCAGGTATAGTAATTACGAATAGAAACAACAAATTTAAAAAGGAGGCAACACCATGGCCGCTTTCGATTTCAACGAACTGAAGGAAAAGGTAAGCGAGCTTGCCGTCACCGCCGCCGGAAAGGCGAAGGACATCGCTTCCGCCACCGCCGAGCAGACCAAGCGTCTTGGCCGCATCGCCAAGCTGAACATCGAGATCTCCAACGAAAAGGACAACGTGAAGAAGTCCTACATCGAGATCGGCAAGCTGTACTACGAAACGCACAAGGACGCGCCCGAGGGCTTTTTCACGCAGCTTTGCGAGGAGGTTTCCTCCTGCAACGCCATCATCGCCCAGAAGGAAGCCGAGCTTGACGAGCTGAGAGCCAGCGTTTCCGACACCGACGAGCCGATCTTCGACCCGGATTTTGAGACGGTCGTTTCCGAGACGGAGGCCGCCCCCGAGGCGCCCGAAGCACCCGAGACGGCGTGCGGCGCGGACGAATGCGCCTGCGGCGAAGAAACGCCGGAGGCGTGATCCATATCCCTTCCGCAAAACAGGCGGGGGAGCCGGTCGGCTCCCCCGCTTTCGCCTGTCAAAGACAAAGAAGGAGCGTTCCGCGCGGAACGCTCCTTTTCTTATTCTTCCGTTTTTTCTTCCTCCGGCTCGCTGTGGAAGCACTTCTCCAGCTCCTCCACGTCGCTCAGCGCCAGACCGGCCGCCGGTCCGGCATCCTTTCCGGCCGTTGAGGCGTAGTAGCGCGCCGTCGCCTGCTGCATGCGGTCGGCCTTTTTCCGCTGTCTCGCGGCGCGGAGCTGGCGGCCCTTGATCGACATGACGACTCCGATCAGGAGCACGCCCGCGATCAGCACCCACCCGAGGATATCCAGAACGAGCTGCTTCGTCATTTCAGCACGACCTTCGCAAAGTTCTTTTTGCCCCGCTTGAGAAGCACGCCCTCGCGCAGCTCCTGCTCCGTGAAGCTGCGGCCAATGTCGGTCACCTTTTCACCGGCGGCCTCCACGCCGCCCTGCTGGATGTTGCGGCGGGCGTCGCTGCGCGTGGAGCAGAGCCCGGCCGCCACGAGCAGGCTCATGATGTCAAAGCCGGTGTCCGCCGTGATCTCACTGACGGGCATATGCTCCATGTCGCCGGCAGAAAACAGCGCCCGCGCGGCCTTCTGCGCCTTGTCGGCCTCCTCCTGCCCGTGGACCATCTTCGTCAGCTCCCAGGCCAGGATCTCCTTGGCGTCGTTGAGTTTCTGGCCGCTCCACTGCGCCATCTCGTCGATCTGCTCAAGCGGCAGGAACGTGAGCATGCGGATGCACTTGAGCACGTCCGCGTCGTCCACGTTGCGCCAGTACTGGTAAAAATCGAAGGGCGAGGTCTTGTTCGGGTCGAGCCACACGGCGTTGCCCGCGGTCTTGCCCATCTTCTTGCCCTGCGAATCGGTCAGCAGCGTGATGGTCATGGCATAGGCGTCCTTGCCGAGCTTCTTGCGGATCAGCTCCGTGCCGCCGAGCATGTTCGACCACTGGTCGTCGCCGCCGAACTGCATATTGCAGCCGTAGTGCTGGAACAGGTAATAGAAGTCGTAGGACTGCATGATCATGTAGTTGAATTCAAAGAAGCTCAGGCCCTTTTCCATGCGCTGCTTGTAGCACTCGGCGCGCAGCATGTTGTTCACGGAAAAGCACGCGCCCACTTCGCGCAGAAGCTCGACATAGTTCAGTCCCAGCAGCCAGTCGGCGTTGTTGACCATGAGCGCCTTGCCGTCGGAAAAGTCGATGAAGCGCTCCATCTGCCGCTTGAAGCAGGCGGCGTTGTGGTCGATGTCCTCCTTGGTGAGCATCCTGCGCATATCCGTCCGGCCGGAGGGGTCGCCGATCATGGTCGTGCCGCCGCCGATGAGCGCGACGGGCTTGTTGCCGGCCTGCTGCAGCCGCTTCATCAGCGTCAGCGCCATGAAGTGGCCGGCGGTCAGGCTGTCCGCCGTGCAGTCGAAGCCGATATAGAAGGTGGCCTTGCCGCTGTTGATGAGCTCGCGTATCTCCGCCTCATCCGTCACCTGGGCGATCAGCCCGCGCGCCACCAGTTCCTCATAGATTCCCATTTGTATTTCTCCTTATCCGCCGCACAGTGCGGCCGTTTATTCCGTTTTGTTCCGTCCTTCCGCCCGCTCAGCCGCGCGGCGGCGGCCACAGCTGCTCGTCGTCCACACAGGGGCAGTCGCCGTGGCGGCGCGTCCGCTCCGTCGTCATCGTCCGCCGCTCCTGTACGCCTGCGCCGCGGCCATCGCCTCGCGCGCCGCCTGCAGCGTCGTCTCCGTGACGTTATCGCCGCCGATCAGGCGCGCAAGCTCCCGCGCCCGGCCTTCGCCGTCCAGCGGCTCGACCGTCGTATAGGTGCGCCCGGCGCGCTCCGTTTTCTCGATGCGGTACTGGCTCGACGCCATGGCCGCGATCTGCGGCAGATGGCTGATGCACAGCACCTGCTTGTGCCGGCCGATATCCGCGAGCTTTTCCGCCACGCGGCTGGCCGCGACGCCGGACACGCCGGTGTCGATCTCGTCAAAGACCGCCGTGGGGACGCCGTCCTCCGCGCCGAACACGTTTTTCAGCGCCAGCATGATCCGGCTCAGCTCGCCGCCGGAGGCGATGCGGGCGATGTGTCCGGGCTTTTCGCCGGCGTTGGCGCTCATGAGGAAGCAGACCGCGTCCGCGCCGTCCGGCCCGAGCTTTGCGGGCGTGATCTCGACGGCGAAGCGCACCGACGGCATGGACAGCTCCCGCAGCTCCTTTTCGACCCGGCCGCTCAGCTCCACGGCCGCCGCCGTGCGCGCCGCCGTGAGCTTATCCGCCTCGGCGCGGCAGGCCTTTTCCAGCTTCGCGCGCTCCTTTTCAAGCTGCGCGAGCGTGTCTGCGGAGTATTCCAGCTCCTCCAGCCGCTTCGCCGCCTCCTCGTACACGGCGAGCAGCCCCGCCGCGTCCGCCGCGTTATATTTCTTCTCCAGCCGCCGCAGCAGGCTCAGCCGCGACTCCACGCGGTCGAACTCCTCCGGCGAAAAATCCAGGCTCTCCCGAAAATCGCGCACGCGCTCCGCCGCGTCCGCCAGCAGCGCCGCCGCTTCCTTCAGACTCCCGTCCGCCGCGGCCAGCTCGCCGCTCCAGCGCCGCGCGCGGTCAAGCCAGCCCCGCGCCTCGCCGGTCAGGGACACGGCGCTGCTTTCGCCGGCGTACAGGGCCTCATAGGCGCCGTCCGCCGCCTCGCGCAGCCGTTCGGCGTTGCGCAGCAGCTCCGAGCGCTGCTCCAGCTCCTCCTCCTCGCCGGGCCGGAGAGCCGCCTTTTCAAGCTCCGCGACCCGCAGCAAAAGCGCCTCCGCCAGCTGGCGGCGGTCCGCGTCGTCCAGCGTCAGCCGCTCGATCCGCCGCAGCACGTCGGTATAGCCGCGGTACTGCGCCGCGTAGGCGCTTCTGTCCACGGCCGCGAAGGCGTCGAGATAGCCCAGATGCCGCCCCTCGTCCAGAAGCAGCCGCCCGTCGTTCTGCCCGTGGATATCCACCAGCAGCGCGCCGAGCTGGCGAAGCTGCGAAACGGCGACGGGCATACCGTTGACGCGCGCGCTGCCGCGGCCGTCCGCCGTGACGCTCCGCTGCACGACGAGCTCCCCATCCGAAAGCTCCACGCCGTTTTCCCGGCACCAGTCCTCCGTCCCCTCGGGATCGAACACGGCGGCCGCGACGCATTTATCCGCGCCGCTGCGCACGAGCTCGCGGCTGGTGCGCGCGCCGGCCACGGCGTACAGCGCGTCGATGATGATGGATTTGCCCGCGCCCGTTTCGCCCGTGAGCACATTCAGCCCCGGCGAAAACTCCACGTCGGCGCGCTCCACCACGGCGATGTTCTCTATGTGGAGACTTCTGAGCATCGCTTATTTGGCGTAGGCGCGGCGAAGCTGGCCGCACAGGCGCTCGGCGGAGGCGGCGTTTCGCATCACGATGACGACGGTATCGTCGCCGGCGATGGTGCCGAGAACGTTGTCCAGCCCCATGCCGTCCAGCGCGCTGCCCACGGCCTGCGCCAGACCGGGAAGCGTGCGGATGACGACGGTATGCAGCGCGTAGTCAAAGGTCACGCAGGCGTCGCGGAATATGCCCTCCAGGCGGCGCGCCGCCTCGCTGTCGGCGTCGATGCCGGCCGGCGCGTAGCGGTAGTTGCCGTCCGGGGCGATCTCCTTGACCAGGCGCAGCTCCTTGATGTCGCGCGAGACGGTGGCCTGCGTGCTCTGCACGCCGCGCGCCTCAAGCGCCTCGAGAAGCTGTCCCTGCGTTTCAATGTCCTGTTCGGCGATGATCTCCAATATCACGGCCTGTCTGGATGTTTTCATTTTCGTTCTCCTAACTTTTCAAAGGCTGTATCGTAAAAGCTCTTGGCGCCGGTATGCACCAGAAGCGTTCTGTATTCCGATTTTGTCACGACGATGCGGTCGCCGTCGCGCAGATCCACCGTTCCGCGCCCGTCCACAGACAGCACGCAGCGCTTGTCCTCCAGCTCCTCCGGCACGACCGTCACGCGCCGCTCCGGCGCCAGAACGAACGAGCGCGCCGCCAGATCGTGCGCGCAGATGGGCGTGAGCAAAATCGCCTCCGCCCCCGGCTCGACCAACGGCCCCCCAGCCGAAAGCGAATAGCCCGTCGCTCCGGTCGGGCTGGAAACGATGATGCCGTCGCCGGAGAAGGTGAAGATGCGGTCGTCGTCGCCGTAGGCCGTGAGCGTCACGTTCTGCACGATCCCGCTGACGACCGCGTCGTTGATGGCCGTGTCGGCAAAGACAAGACGGCCGCCGCGGTACAGCTCCACGTCCAGCATCATGCGCGGCACGATGGTGCACTCGCCCTCGGCGATCCGCAGGATCTGATCCATGTCGTCCCGGCCAAGCCCGGCCAGAAAGCCCTTGTGGCCGAGATTGACGCCCACGAGAGGCACGTTCGCGTGCATGACCAGCGGCGCGGCGCGCAGGATCGTCCCGTCGCCGCCGAGCGTCACCACCAGACTGGCTCCCTCCAGCGCCTGCGCCAGCGGTGTCTCCTCCATCTGCTCCGCGTGGCCGTACACCGGCGAGACCAGCACGCGGTAGCCCGCCGTCTCCAGCATTTCCTTCAGCCGGCGGCTGTATTCCAACTCCGTGTCCCGCTTGACATTCGGACAAAGCACGATCGTTTTCATCCCAGCACCTCATGCGATCTTTCCGCCAGCGCCGCGCAGTCGATGGCCGCGCTCTCCCCGCTTTTCGCCAGATGCGCCAGATATTCTATGTTGCCCTCCGGCCCGCGCACGGGGCTGAAATCCATGCCCAGAACGGCAAAGCCGCAGTCCGCCGCGTCCCGCAGGAAATTCTCCAGCACCTCCCGGTGCACGCCCCGGTCGCGCACGACGCCCTTTTTCCCGACCTTGTCGCGCCCGGCCTCGAACTGGGGCTTGACCAGACAGACGGCCTGTCCCTGCGCGCACAGCAGCGAGCGGACCGCCGGCAGCACCAGCTTCAGCGAGATGAAGCTCATGTCCATCACCGCCAGCGCCATCTCCGTTGGGAACATCTCCGGCGTAAGGCTGCGGGCGTTGGTGCGCTCCATGACCGTCACGCGCGCATCCTGCCGCAGCGGCCAGGCAAGCTGGCCGTAGCCCACGTCCACCGCCCAGACGTGTCTCGCCCCGCGCTGGAGCAGGCAGTCCGTAAAGCCGCCGGTGGACGCGCCGCAGTCGATGCAGTCAAGCCCCGCCGGGTCGATCGAAAAGACGTCCAGCGCCTTTTCCAGCTTCAGACCGCCGCGGCTGACATAGCGCGGCTTTTCCCCGCGGAATTCGACCGCCGCGTCCTCCGCCACGGCCGCGCCGGGCTTTGTCTCCTTCTGCCCGTTGACGTATACCAGCCCCTCCATGATCAGGGCCTTTGCTTTTTCCCGGCTGTCCGCCACGCCAAGCTCGAACACCCGCTGGTCAAGTCTCTGTTTTGCCATTGATAAGCTCCATGGCGGCCGCGGCGATGCCCTCGCCGTCGAGCCGCAGCATTTTTTTCAGTTCCTCCGGCGAGCCGTGGCCCACGATGCCCTCGCCGAGATTGATGAGCTTCACGCCGCGCAGCGCCACGTTCTCCGCCGCCGCCGCACTGAGAAGCTCCATGCCCACGCAGCCGGACTGGCACGATTCCTCCGCCGCGAGAAGCCGCCCCGTCGTGCGCAGCGACGCGAGCGTCCGCTCCGCCCGCAGCGGCTTGAGCACGTTGAGCTTCACGACCGCCGCCGAAACGCCCCGCGCCTGCAGAAGCTCCGCCGCGTCCAGCGCGTCGTTCACGCCCGTGCCGTAGGCCGCGATGGTCAGATCGGTCCCGGCTCGCAGCTCCACGCTGTCGCCCCCTGAGCGGTCGGCGCGCAGCCGTCCCTCGCCGCCGCGCGGATAGCGCACGGCCACCGGCCCCTCGACCTCGTAGATCGCCCGCCGCAGCATCGTGCGCAGCTCGGCGAAATTCGACGGTGAAAGCACCGTCATGCCCGGCACCGACGACAGATAGCTGACGTCGAACGCGCCCTGATGCGTCTCCCCGTCGCGGCCGACCAGACCGGCGCGGTCCACGCACAGGACCACATGCAGCCCCTGCAGCGCCGCGTCGTGGATGAGCATATCATACGAACGCTGCAGAAACGTGGAATAAACGGCAAAAACCGGCACGAGCCCCTGCCGTGCCATGCCCGCGGCCATGGCGCAGGCATGCTGCTCGGCGATGCCCACGTCGAAAAAGCGCGACGGAAAGGCCTCCTGAAATCCGATCAGGCCCGTCCCCTCCATCATGGCCGCCGTGATGGCGACGATCCGGCTGTCCTTTTCGGCCAGCGCCGTCAGCTCCCGGCCGAAAACCGCCGAAAAGTCGTCCCCCGTATAGGGGAGCAGCCCCGTCTTTACGTCAAAGCCGCTCACGCCGTGATACGCCTCCGGCGCCTTTTCCGCCGGAGCGTAGCCGCGGCCCTTCTGCGTCACGACATGCACCAGGCACGGCCCGTCCTGCGCCTTGGCCCAGCGCAGCGCGTCGGCGACCTTGCCGACGTCGTGGCCGTCGATGGGGCCGATGTAGTCAAAGCCGAAATCGTCGAACATATTGTCCGGCAGCACGCGCGCCTTGACCCAGGCCTTGGCCTGATGCAGCCAGCCGTACAGCGCCGGCGTCCGGCCGAGGAAGCGGCGGTACCACTTCTTGAAGCGCAGATACGCCGGGCGCACGCGAAGCCGCGCGAGCATGTCCGCGATGCCACCGGAAGAGGCGTTGATGGACATGGCGTTGTCGTTGAGGATCACGACGAGCCGCTCGCCGGACGCGCCGGCCTGAGACAGCCCCTCGAAGGCAAGTCCGCCGGAGAGCGCGCCGTCGCCGATGAGGCACACGACGTCGTAGTCCGCGCCAAGCGCCGTCCGCGCCCGCGCCATGCCGAGCGCCACGGACACGGAATTGGACGCGTGCCCGGCGATAAAGGCGTCATGGATGGACTCATAGGGCTTGGGAAAGCCCGACACGCCGCCGAGATGGCGCAGCTTTTCAAAGCCGGCCTGCCGCCCCGTGAGCAGCTTGTGCGCGTAGCACTGATGCCCCACGTCGAACACGAGCCGGTCGCGCGCCGTATCGTACACCCGGTGGATGGCCACCGTCAGCTCCACGGCCCCGAGATTGGAGGCGAGATGTCCCCCCGTTTTCGAGATCGTTTCGATCAGTTTTTTCCGTATTTCCGCGCACAGCTGCTCCACGTCGCCGCCGCTCAGTTTTTTCACGTCATCCGGGCTATTTATCTTTTCCAGCAATGTACTGTCACCTTTTTTGCATTTCCTATATCATAGCAAAACGCACCCTGCATTGCAAGGTGCATTTTGCATATATTCAAAGAAATTTGCATATTTTATGTAAATCGCCCGGCCAGCTCCTCCGTCAGCCCGCGCAGAAAATCCGCGTCCGCAAAGGCTTCCAGCTCCTGCAGCGCCGCCTGCGTATATGCAGCGGTCCGGCGCGCGCATTCCTCCCCGCCGAGCAGCGCGGCGAAGCCGTCGCCGTCCAGCGCGTCGTCGCGCAGCTGAAAGGCCATGCCGAGCTGCGTGCCGTAGCGGCCCGCGGCGGCGATCCGGTCCCCGCCGGCTCCGGCCGCCGCCGCGCCCATGGCGCAGGCCGCCGCGATGAGCGCCGCCGTTTTCCCCAGATCGGTGCGCAGCAGCTCCTCCTCGCCGGACGGGCCGGCCAGATCCAGAAGCTGGCCGCCGCATATGCCGGACGCGCCAGCCGCCTCCGCCAGCAGCGCGCAGCAGCGGGCCTTTTCCTCCCCGCCGATCGGCGCGCGGCACACGGACGCGAAGGCCTCCGCCTGCAGGCAGTCGCCCGCCAGCGTCGCCACCGTCTCGCCGAAGGCGATGTGGCAGGCCGGCTTTCCGCGGCGCGTATCGTCGTTGTCCATGCAGGGCAGATCGTCGTGAACGAGCGAATAGCAGTGCAGCATCTCCACGCCGCAGGCCACGTCCAGCACCGTCTCCGGCGCCGCGCCGCACAGCCGCCCGAATTCCATCGTCAGGATCGGGCGGATGCGCTTTCCGCCGGACAGCAGCGCGTAGCGCATGGCCTCGCGCAGCCGGTCGCCGCCGGGAAAGCATTCCGCCAGCCGCGCCTCGATCTGCGCGCGGTATATCTGCGCCTTATTCAAAGGGAAGCTCCTCGGGGCTGCCGTCGGCGCTCTTGCGAAGCTGCACGACGCGCTGCTCCGCCTGCTCGAGCTGCTCGGTGCAGCGCTTGACAAGGCCCGTTCCCTCCTCAAAGAGCCCCAGGCTCTCCGACAGCGGCGCGTCGCCCTTTTCCAGCAGACGCACGATCTCGTCGAGCCGCTGGAGCGACTGTTCAAAGCTTTTCTCTTCCGTCATTTCCGACCTCCTGTACAATACAGCCGAGACGGCCGTCCGGCAGTCTCACGTCGATCGCGTCGCCCACCGATACCTCGGCGGCGCGGCGCAGCGTTTTCCCGTCCTTCTGCGCGATGGAGTAGCCGCGCTCGAGCACCTTGAGCGGGCTGAGCGCGTCAAGCTTGGCCGCCAGCGTCGCCGCGGCGCGCTTTTTGCCCTCGAGCCGCTTTTCAAACGCCGCGGCCAGGCCTGTCCGCCCGTAATCGAGCGCCATGCGCTTGTTGGCCAGATACACCTCCGGGTCGCGCAGCGCCGGCCGCGCGGCGGCGTCCTCCAGACGGCGCGCGAGCGACTCCAGCTTTTTCCGCATCGCCTGCGACAGCCGCGCCCCGCGCCCCTCGAGTGCGTCGCGCACCTCCATCCGGTCCGGCACGGCGATCTCCGCCGCGTTCGACGGCGTGGCCGCCCGGCGGTCCGCCACATAGTCCGAAATGGTCACGTCCGGCTCGTGGCCCACGGCCGAGATGACCGGTATCTCCGATTCGTAGATCGCGCGCGCCACGCGCTCGTCGTTGAAGGCCCACAGATCCTCCATCGAGCCGCCGCCGCGCCCGGTGATGATAAGGTCGGCTACGTGCCAGCGGTTGGCGTAGCGCAGCGCGCCGGCGATTTCCGGCGGCGCCTCCGCGCCCTGCACCCGCACCGGCAGAAGAACGATCTTCGCCGCCGGCCAGCGCTTATGCATAACGCGGATGATGTCGTGCACAGCCGCGCCGGCGCCGGACGTGACGACCGCGACGGTCTTCGGAAAGGCCGGCAGCGGCTTTTTATGCGCGCGGTCGAACAGGCCCTCCGCCTCGAGCTTTGCCTTGAGCTGCTCAAAGGCGACCTGCAGGTCGCCCGCGCCCTCCGGCATCAGCTCCGTTGCGTAAAGCTGATACGCGCCGTCGCGCGGATAGACGGACACGCGCCCCGCCGCCGTCACCTTCATGCCGCTCTCCGGCCGGAAGCGCAGCTTCGCCGCCGCGGAGCGGAACATGACGCAGCGGATCGCGCATTCGGCGTCCTTGAGCGTGAAATAGTGGTGCCCGGAGGGGTAGATCTTGTAGTTGGAAAGCTCTCCCTTCACGCTCACGCGCGCAAGGGAGGGATCGGCCTCCAGGAGATTTTTGATGTGGCTGTTCAGTTCGGAGACGGTCAGGACCATCTCATTCATCCCGCTGCTCCCGTTCTTCCTCCTCCGGCCCTTCCGCCGCCGGCTGCGCTTCGCCTTCCAGCTCGCCGCGGCAGAAGCTGCCGAGCACGCCGTTGATGAACGCGACGACGTCGGCGTCCTCATAGCCCTTGGCCAGCTCCACCGCCTCGTCGATGCTCGAAGCGGTCGGTATGTCCGGCATGTAAAGGATCTCATACATCGCCTGCCGCAAAATCGCCGCGGCCGCGCGGTCGATGCGCTCCGTCCGCCAGCCTCTGGCATAGCGGGCGATGAGCGCGTCCAGCTCCGCGCGCTTTTCGCTCACTCCCTCAACGCTGCGGCGGATGTAATCCATCTGGCCGCCGGGCTTGTGCTCGTACAGGGCGCCCTCCGGCGCCATGCTCGCGTAATGCTCGGGCGCGAAAAATTCGTCCAGCGCCTCGCCCGGCGCGGCGCCGGCGGCGGCCACGGAAAAGCCGAGCTGGATGGCAAGCTCTCTGGCTGCTGTTCTAGTCATAGTCTCTTTATTCCCTCATATAGCACAAGGAGCTCCGCGCAGGAGCCCCTTTTGTTTTTCCGGCCTGCCGCCGGACGCTCACTTGTCAAACGAGATGCCCGTCACATGGACGTTCACGACGCAGTCCATCCCCGTGATGGACTCGACCTCACGGCACACGGCGTCCTGCACGCCGGAGGCGATCTCGGTGATGCTTCCGCCGTAGGAGACGTTGATGAGCACGTCGATGCTGATCTTCCCGTCAACGAACTGGCACTTGACGCCTCTGGAGCCGGGCTTGCGGCCGAAAAGCTCCGCCAGCTCCGGCGTCGTCGAGCTGCCGAGACCGGCCACGCCCTCCACCTCGCTGGCGGCGGCGGCGACCATGACGTTGATCACGTCCTCGGAAATATTGACGCTTCCCTTTTCTACCTGTTTGGTGATGTAGTTTTCTGCCACTGATATACACCTCCGATTTTGCGCAGAAATTATATCACAACCAGCGGCAAATGAAAAGCCCTTTCTTTGCGGGGCGGCAAACGCCCCGCGGGCGCTCAACTTTTTATCTCGATGATGTTGAGCTGACTGGCCTCATAATCGGAGTTTGCCAGCACCGTCTGCGTGATCTGGGCGACGGAGGCCTCGTCGAGTCCCTCCGCCGGCGCGGGCACCGCCACGGTCACGCCGTCCTGCGCCGCGAACACCACGCAGTCGGCAAAGTCGCGCGCGAGCAGCTCCGACTCCATCACGGATTCGGCCATGTTCCACTGGGCCATCGTGTTGATCTGGCGCATGGCCTCGTCGATCACGTCCTGCGACGCGTCGGCCCCGGCGCAGGCGCTTTCGAGCATCTGCATGGCCTCGTCGCGGCTCTGCTGGCGCGTCAGGCGCGCCTGGGCAAAATACGCCGAGACCGCGTCGCCCGCCTCGGCCGAGACCGCGAGATATTCCTCCCCGGCGGCGGCCATGGCCTCGTCCTCCGCCTTGGCCATCGCGGCCGAGGCCGTGCCCCACTTGGCGTTGTACGACCAGTTGAGGTAGACGGCGGCGCCCACGAAAACCAGCACGGCGGCAATGACGATGTTGCGTTTCAGATTCCTTCTCAAGGTATCCCCTCCTAATTTGATTTCAGTTTGAAGACCTGTATCCTGTCGCTGCCAAGGCCCGTGTAGCAATGCAGAGCCTGACAGATCTCCAGCCGCACGCCGGCGTCGTCCGCGCCGGCGCATACCACCGCCGCCCCCTGCTCCGACAAAAGCAGGTGCAGCTCTCCCACGCCCTCGATCCGGCCAAGCAGCGCCTCCAGCCGCGCCTCCTCCGCCGCGGCGGCGTCCGGCTTTTCGCTTCCGCCCGGCCACAGCAGCAGAGCCAGGCCGAACGCCGCGACGATCAGCGCGTATTTCAGGCCGCCGAGCTTCTCCAGCGCTTTTTTCACTCCTGCCATCGCTGCGCCTCCTTCGGGATGCCGAGCTGGGATTCAATGGCCGCGGACAGCGCCGCGTCGTACGGCGCGGCTACCGTGGAATAGGCCGGCTGCCACACGCCGCCGTCCGCGTCCCAGCGGGCCAGAACGCTCGCTTCGGTCACGGCCAGGCCAAGTTCTTCCGCTTCGTCCAAAATATATGCCGCACATTCCTGCTGTATGTACAGCCGCTGTTCGTTTTTTGCCGTTTCCTGTTCCGCGGCGGCAAAGCTCTCGGCCTCGGCGCGGTAATCGTCCGCCGGCGGCAGCAGCGCCTGCGGATCGAGCCGCAGCAGCGGCGAGATGAGCGCGAGCATGCACACGAGCGCGCACACAAAGCGCGTCACCTGCCGCACGCGCCCCTTCGGGCACAGCGCCAGCGCCAGCGAGCTGAGCATGGCCGCGCCGGCCACGGATAAAAGCCACCGTCTCATCCCGCAAGCGCCTCCGTGGACAGCACGACCGACAGAAACAGCATGGCCCCGCCGCTGCCGACCAGCCCCAGCGTCATGCCGTAGGCCGTGCCGATATCGCCGATGAGGCCGGACAGCCGTCCCTCCGTGAACGGCTCCGTCACGGCCGCCGCCGCCTTGAACAGCAGATAGTGCGCCCCCAGCGACAGGACCGGCCCTATGCACACGCACAAAACCGTCGCCAGCCCCACCGCGCCGACCGCGCCGCGCACCAGCTCCGCCCCCGCCAGATAGGTCGAGGCCGCGTCCGACAGGATCTTGCCCACGACGGGCAGCGCGGCGGACACCGCCGTTTTCGTAAGCTCCGCGGCCACGGCGTCGGCCTTTCCCGTAACGGCGCCCGTGACGGAAAGATAGAACGTGAACGCCGTGCACAGCAGCACGAGCGCGCTCGTGCACAGCCACCGAAGCACGCTCACCGGCCCGCCGAGCGCGCCCGCCGGCAGCGCGGCCTTTGCCGTCGCCGCGGCGACGTAGGCGTAGATCAGCGGCAGCACCGCGCCGGTCCCCACGGACATCAGCACATCCATGAACAGGCAGGACGCGGCGTAGCGCGCCGCGCCGGAGGCCGCGTGGCCCGCGGCGGCCGACGCCGCCGCGATGCACGGCAGCAGCGCCCGGGAGAAGTCCGACAGGCTGTACAGCGCCTCCCGCGCCTGGGACAGATAGCCGCCGATGTGCCCGAAGCAGCATCCGGCCACCGCCAGCGCCGCCCCGAAGCAGACATACTCCGGCGTCCTTCCGTCCGGCGCCAGCGCGCCCGCCAGCGAGCACAGCAGCGTGACCGCCGCCGCCACCGCCGCGCTGGACGCCGCCTCCGAAAGGCGCGCGCCCAGCTCCGAACGCACATATTCCCATATCCGCTCCAGCATCGGCCGCGCGTCCAGCCCCGCCGTGATCTCCACATCGCCGAGTATCCCGCGCGCCTCGTCCGGCAGCGCCTGCGTCACGGCGTCCGTGTCCACGGCCAGCGCCGGCGACGCCAGCAGCAGCGCGCACAGCGCGATCAATAGCAGCTTTCTCATAGCATTCCGTCGATCATGGCAAAAAAACTCTCCATCAGCGGCAGCGCCGCGACCAGCGCGCAGACCGCGCCGCATATCTCCACCGCGCTCCCCGCGGCGGACTGCCCCGCGTCGGCGCACAGATCGGCCGTCAGCCGCGTCAGCACGCCGATGCCCACGCACTTCATCACCGGCGCGAGCACGGCGGCGGACAGCCCCGTCGCATCCGCCGCGAGCGAGACCGCGCCGCGCACGCTCTGGCCCACCCGCGCCGCCAGCAGCAGCGCCATCGCCGCCGCCGTCAGCGTCAGGACAAAGCCGAGCTCCGGCACGTTCTTTTTCAGTATCAGGCCGACCACGGCGGCCGTGAGCGCCGCGGCCGCCGCCTTCGCCAGCAGCTCCATTTTCTAAAACCCGAACAGCGAGCGTATCAGCTCAAACAGATCGGCGATCTGCTGCACGACCAGCACCAGCACGACCACCAGCCCCGCGATCGTCGTCATCAGCGCCTGCTCGTCGCGCCCGGAACGGCTCAGCAGCAGATTCAGAACCGCCACCAGGATCCCGACCGCCGCTATTTTGAAGATCAGATCGACGTCCATTTTCACCCCTACAGCATCACGATCGCCAGTACGGCGCCCGCCGCCGTTCCCAGCGCAATGTATACGCGCCCGCCGCGCGCCGCGCGCTCGGCGGCCTGCGCCGCAAGCGCTCCAAGCTCCCCCCGGCAGCGCTCGGCGGCCTGCGCCTGCTCCTGCGCGCCGTAGCGCCCGAGCACCCGCCCGAAGGCCAGCAGCGGCCGCCGCGCCGCCGCGTCCACCTCCTCCAGCGCCTCATCCCACAGCGCGTCGATCCCGCGCTCGCCCGGCCGGCGCAGAAGCTCCGCCAGCCGCCCGAACAGCGCTCCGCCCGCGCCCGGCGCCGTCCGGGCCAGCTCCTGCGCGAGAGCCGGCGTCGGCCGGCTGAACCGGCCGATGGCATAGGCGGCCAGCTCCATCGTTTTCTCCAGCTCGCCCAGCTCCCGCGCCTGTCTTTTCAGCCGCCCCGCCGCGCCCAGGCCCCACAGAAGCCCGCCGAGACTCAGCAGCAGCGCGCCCCACAGTCTCACAGCTCCGACACCTCATATACCCGGCCGCCGTCCCGCCGTCCGATCCCGACGGCCCGGCGGAACACGCCCGCCTCCAGCAGCCGCCGCATGACCGGCCGCGTCCGGAGCGGATCGAGACTGTCGGCGTGCACCGTCGCCAGCAGCGCCGTCCCGCAGCCGGCGGCCGCCAGCAGCGCCGCCGCGTCGGCCGGCTCCGTGATCTCGTCCATGGCGACAAGCTGCGGCGACATCGTGCGCACGAGCTGAAGCACGGCCTGCGCCTTCGGAAGCGCCGTCAGAACGTCCGTATGCTCGCCGAGCGAAAAGCCGTCCCCCGTTTCCGGCATGCCGGCGATCTCGCCGCGCTCGTCCGCGACCGCCGTGCGGAGCCCGGCGTCGGACAGCCGCCGCACGAGCTCCCGCAGCAGCGTCGTCTTTCCCGCGCCCGGCGCGGAATAGACCAGCGTGGAAACGAAGGCCGGGCGGGTCAGCGCCGGATAGATCCCGTCGGCGCAGCCGCGCCGCTCGTGCGGGATGCGGATGCACAGGGACGTAAAATCCCGCAGCCCCTCGGCGCGCCCGCCGCGCATGACGGCCGTGCCGCAGATACCGATGCGCAGGCCGCCCGGCGCCATGACGTAGCCGTCCCGTATCTGACTTTCCACGGACTGGAACGACGCGCAGCTGGCCCGCTCCAGCACCTCGCGCAGCGCCGCCTCCGTGACGCGCGGCCCCGCCGCCCGCCACTCCCGGCCGTCCGCCAGCACGCCCACGGACCGCCCGATCCGCAGCCGCAGCTCCTCGCAGTCCGGCCCCGCGGCCTCGCGCGCCGCCGGCCGGAGTTCCTCCGGCAGCAGCCGCAGCGCCCGTTCGCATCCCTCCATGCCTTCCGCCCCCTTCACAGGACAAGTCTATTGCGCCGCCGGCGGCGTTAGAACCGCCCCCGCGCGCCGGACGCATTCCGGGCAAATCTCTTGACTTTATATTAATTCTTATGTAACATAGTAATGTTTAGGGTCAATCAGAATTTTGGACGCGGCCGATGGGAGCCGCGGTCCGGGCAAGTTTAACAGGAGTAATTTCATGCACAAAATCTACACGCAATACTGGGGACGCTACAAAAACTCCCTGCTTCTGACGCCGTTTCTCGTCCTTCTTGAAACGGTCGTCACGCTGGCGCTTCCGTCGCTGATGTCCAACATCGTGGACGACGGCGTCGCCTCCGGCGACGGCTCCGCCGTCGTCCGCTACGGGCTGATCATGGTCCTGCTCGCGCTCGTGAGCGCGGCCGCCGGCTGGTTCTCCACCTGGCACGCCACCCGCGCCGCCAACGGCTTCGGCGCCAATCTCCGCGACGCGCTGTTCCGCCACATCCAGGATTTCTCCTTCGCGGATATCGACCGCTTCTCCGCGGCCAGCCTCATCACCCGCTGCACCACCGACGTGCGCACGCTTCAGACCTCGGTCCAGATGATGCTGCGCACGTTCATCTCCGCCCCCTTCCAGATGATCGTCGGCGTCGTCATCGTCATGAGCTACAGCTGGAAGCTGGGGCTCATCTATCTGTGCGCCATCCCGCTGCTGCTCGGCGCGGTCCTGTCGCTGATGCACGTGGTCGACAAGCTGTTCGACTTCGTGCAGAAAAAGCTCGACGCCATGAACGCCGACATTCAGGAAAACCTCATCGCCATCCGGGTCGTCAAGGCGTTCGTGCGCGAACACTATGAGCGCGAGAAGTTCCGCAAGGCCAACAACGAGCTGACGGCCGCGAACCTGCGCGCCGTCGGCCTGATCGTATTTCTCGGGCCCATGGCCAACATCATCCTCAACGCCGTCACGCTGCTGCTGTACTGGTTCGGCGGGCGGATGGTCGCCACCGGCGAGCTTCAGTCCGGCCAGCTTCTGGCCGTCATCAGCTATCTGACGCAGATCCTGATGAGCGTGATGATGTTCTCCATGGTGCTCATGCAGTACACGCGCAGCCGCGCCTGCGGCGAGCGCATCGCCGAGGTGCTGGCCGCCGAGCCGGACATCGCCTCAAAGCCCGGCGCCGCGCCGCGCGCCGTCGAGCCGGGCCGCGGCCGCGTCGTGTTCGACGACGTGTCGTTCCGCTACAAGCGCACCGGCACCGGCGAGGACGTTCTCCGCCACGTCTCCTTCACGGCCGAGCCGGGCCAGACCGTCGCCATCGTCGGCGGCACGGGCAGCGGCAAATCCAGTCTTGTCAATCTCATCCCCCGGTTTTACGACGTGTCCTCCGGCAGCGTGCAGGTGGACGGCGTGGACGTGCGCGACTGGCGCATCGAGGATCTTCGCCGCGGCATCGGCATGGTGCTGCAGAAGAACGTCCTCTTTACCGGCACGGTGCGCGACAACCTGAAATGGGGCCGCGAGGACGCGACGGACGAGGAGATCATTCAGGCGCTGCAGAGCGCGCAGGCCTGGGACTTCGTCTCCGCCATGCCGCAGGGGCTCGACACCATGCTGACCCAGGGCGGCACGAACGTTTCCGGCGGCCAGAAGCAGCGGCTGTGCATCGCGCGCGCCATGCTGAAAAAGCCCGCCATCCTCATTCTGGACGATTCCACCTCCGCTGTGGACTCCGACACGGAAAGCCGCATCCGCGAAAGCTTCCGCCGGGAGCTTTCGGATACGACCGTATTCATCATCGCCCAGCGCATATCCTCCGTCGTCAGCGCAGACAAGATCATCGTGCTCGACGAGGGAACCGTGGAGTCCGTCGGCACGCACGACGAGCTCATGCAGCGCAGCGGCGTATACCGCGAAATTTATACATCTCAGGTAGAGGAGGCGCTGAGCAATGGCTAAAAAATCCCTGTACCGCCAGTTCCGCGAGCGTCTGGCCGTGGACTCCGTCGACACGAACGACGCCTCGATCTACAAAAACATATCGCGCGGCCCCGGCCCCGGCGGCGGCCGCGACTACCGCAAGCCCAAGGACGCCAAGGGCACGTTCCTGCGCATTCTCCGCTACGCCGGAAAATACAGAAAGCTGATCTTCGTGATCGTGTTTTTCATGCTTCTGTCCACGGGCTGCTCGCTGGCCGCGAGCTACTTCCTCAAGCCGCTGATCGACGACTACATCGTTCCGCTCATCACGCAGGAAACAAAGAACTACGGCCCGCTGCTCGGCCAGCTCGGCATTCTCGCCGCCATCTATCTCGTCAGCGCCGGCGCCAGCTATCTCACGTCCCGCAGCTGCATGAAGATCGGCCAGTACAGCACCAACGCCATGCGCCAGGATCTGTTTTCGGCGCTGCAGGATCTGCCCATCCACTACTTTGACGAGCACACCCACGGCGAGCTGATGAGCCGCTTTTCCAACGACGCGGACAATGTGCAGATGTGTCTTGAGCAGGGCATCGTCCAGTTCTTCAACGGCGGGCTGACGCTCATCGGCTCCGTGATCCTCATGATCGCGCTGAGCTGGAAGCTGTTTATCATCACGCTGGCCGTGATCGCGCTGTCGCTGCTGCTGGTCCGCTTCGTCGGCAAGTATTCCAAGATCCTTTTCAAGAAGCAGCAGGCCTCGCTCGGCGTTCTCAACGGCTACATCGAGGAGATGACCGACGGCCTGAAGGTCATCAAGGCCTTCAGCTACGAGGAGCGCGCCAAGCAGGAGTTCGGCCGGCTCAACGACGAATACCGCGACAACTCCATCTTCGCCAACTTCCTCGGCATGGTCATCATGCCCACGCTCGCCGCCGTGATGAACATCTGCTACGCGATGACGGCCATGATCGGCGGCTTCATGACCATCGCCGGCCGCTTCACCATCGGCTCGCTCGGCGTTTATCTCAACTACACGCGCCAGATCGCCATGCCCATCAACATGATGTCCAACCAGGCCGTGAACCTCCTGTCCGCCATCGCGGGCGCAGAGCGCATTTTCGCCGTGATCGACCATCCCCGGGAGGTGGACGAAGGCCGCGTCACGCTCGTGACCGTGCGGCGCGGCGAGGACGGCACGCTTTCCGAAACGCAGCATGGCGAGCGCACCGGTCTGTGGGCCTGGAAGATACCGCAGGCGGACGGCGGCTTTGAATTCCGCGAGGTCCTGGGCAGCGTGCGGCTGGAGGACGTGGACTTCTCCTACGTTCCCGGAAAGCGCGTTCTCAACGACATCACCGTCTGGGCCAACCCCGGCCAGAAGATCGCCTTTGTCGGCTCCACCGGCGCCGGCAAAACGACGATCACCAACCTCATCAACCGCTTCTACGAGATCGGCGGCGGCCGCATCTATTTTGACGGCATCGACATAAAGGACATCAAAAAGGCGGCGCTGCGCCGCTCGCTCGGCATGGTGCTGCAGGACACGAACCTGTTCACCGGCACCGTCATGGACAACATCCGCTACGGCAAGCTCGACGCAACGGACGAGGAGTGCATCGAGGCGGCCAAGGCCGCCAACGCCCACGGCTTCATCACCCGCCTGCCGGACGGCTACAACACCTGGATCACCGGCAACGGCCAGAACCTGTCCCAGGGCCAGCGCCAGCTTCTCGCCATCGCGCGCACGGCCGTGGCCCGCCACCCCGTCATGATACTCGACGAGGCCACCAGCTCCATCGACACGCGCACGGAAAAGCTGATCGACCGCGGCATGGACCGGCTGATGGAGGGACGCACCGTGTTCGTCATCGCCCACCGGCTCTCGACGGTCCGCAACGCGCAGGCCATCGTCGTCATCGAGCACGGCGAGATCATCGAGCGCGGCAGCCACGAAGAGCTTCTGGCGCAGAAGGGCCGCTATTACCTGCTCTACACGGGGCAGTCGGAACTGGATTGAACGCTATGGAAAACGTACTGGTCGTAAAAACGTCGCTGCTCGGCTCCATCGCCGGCAGCCGCGGTCTCATCACGGGCCGCGAGGCCGAGGTCATGCAGCTGGCACGCGAGCACGGCGAATTCATGCCGCGTCCCGAGGCGGAGCAGGACCCCGCCTTCAAGCAGATCATCCCCTACGTCGCCGTCGTGCGCCGCGGCGAGGTCTTTGCCACGACGCGGCTGAACAAGGGCGGCGAGGCGCGGCTGCACGGGAAAATGAGTCTCGGCGTCGGCGGGCACATGAACGAGGTCGACCGCGAGGGCGACTGGCTCATGCACTGTCTGCGGCGGGAGATCGACGAGGAGATCGCGCTGGACGATTTCGGCACGCTCACGCCGCGCGGCCTGATAAACGACGACTCGAACGAGGTCGGCCGCGTGCATCTCGGCTTCTTCTTCACACTCACGACCGGCGGCTCCGCCGCCGTGCGCGAGACGGAAAAGCTGGAGGGCGGCTTTGTAAAGATCGCGGAGCTTGCGTCTTTGTCCGAACGGATGGAGACCTGGAGCCAGATCATCGTGCCGGAGCTTGAAAGACTATGGACAGCTGGGAAACTCTGAAAAGCGAATGCGCCCGCTGCGAGGGCTGCGAGCTTTGCCGCACGCGGCACAATCTTGTGTTCGGCGTCGGCAATGAAAGCGCGCGCGTCATGTTCATCGGCGAAGGCCCCGGCGAGCAGGAGGATCTGCGCGGCGAGCCCTTCGTCGGCCCCGCCGGGCAGCTTCTGGACAAAATGCTCGAGATCATCT
Source organism: uncultured Oscillospiraceae bacterium (assembly GCA_934597255.1). Classification (GTDB taxonomy): domain Bacteria; phylum Bacillota; class Clostridia; order Oscillospirales; family Oscillospiraceae; genus CAJOIG01. Next base: position 3,548 of record CAKTQV010000007.1, on the reverse strand, counting down.
ATCTGCGGCGGGACGACGTTTACATCGCCAACATCGTCAAGTGCCGCCCGCCGCGCAACCGCGACCCGCTCCCGGCCGAGCAGGAGGCCTGCGTCGGCTGGCTGCAGCGGCAGATCGCGCTGGTGGACCCGCAGATCATCGTCTTCCTTGGGCGCATTGCCGCCTGCTATTTTCTCGGCGCGGACTTCAAAATATCGCGGCAGCACGGCCAGTTCTACGATCTGAACGGCCGGCGCGCCATGGCGCTTTACCATCCCTCGGCGCTGCTGCGCGACCCCTCCAAGCGCCCGGAGACCTTTATTGACTTGAAAACGCTGAAACAGGAGATCGACAAACGGAATGCTTGACTTGAAACCCATCGAACTGAAGGATAAGGAATGGATCGACCGGCTCGTGGCCGAGGAGGACTCCCCCAGCGCCGATTTCAACTTCGGCAATATGTATATGTGGGACCCCAGCTTCCAGCAGGAGGTCTGTGAGCTTGGCGGACGGCTCGTGGTCTGCCCGCGCTACAGCGAGCCGTTTTTTGCCTGGCCCGTCGGCGGCGGCGAGCTGGCCCCCGTGCTCGACGCCATGGCGGCTCACGCAAAGGCGGAAAACAGCCCCTTCGTCATCCGCGGCGTCACGGCGGAGAACCTTCCGGCGCTGCACGCGCTCTATCCCGGCCGCGTCTCCGTTACGGAGGACCGGGATCTCTGGGACTATCTGTACGACAGCGAAAAGCTCGCGACGCTCTCCGGCAAGAAAATGCACGGCAAGCGCAACCACTGCAACCGCTTTGAGGCGGAAAACGAGTGGTCGTACCGCGAGCTGGAGCCGGCCGATCTGCCGGCCTGCAAGGAGCTGCTGGATTTCTGGATGGATGCGTGCGGCGAGGACGCGCGCGACGGCATCGACAACGAATACCTCGCCATCGGCCGCGGCTTCGCCGACTACGGCCCGCTCGCTCTGGAGGGCGGCGTGCTGTTCGTGCGCGATAAGCTGTGCGCGTTCACCATCGGCGAAAAGATATCCTCGGACACCTTCGACGTCCACTTTGAAAAGGCCCTTTGGGGCGTCAACGGGGCTTACCCCATGATAAACCGCGAGTTTGTCCGCCAGATACGCTGCAAACACCCGGAGATACGCTGGATCAACCGCGAGGACGACACGGGCCGGGAGAGTCTGCGCCAGTCCAAGCTCAGCTACCATCCCGACCGGATGGTGGAGAAATACACGGCGGTGATCGCCGATGTGTGACTATACGCTCCGCCGCTTCCGTCCGGGGGACGAGGCGGCGCTTCGCCGGGTCTGGAAGGCCGGCTTTGACGATACGGACGAATACATCGACGCATTTTTCGCCGCGTTTGCCGGCCCGGATTCCTGCGTGCTGGCCGAGGCGGACGGCATCATCGTTTCCGCCATGTATCTGCTTGACGGGCCGGTCCTGTTTCCCTACCGCAGGAACCGCCTGACCAGCGCCTACGCCTACGCGCTGGCCACGCTGAACGAATACCGCGGCCGCGGCATCGGCAGCGCCGTGTACCGCGGCGTGTGCGCGCTCGGCTTCGGGCGCGGCTTTGACGCCGTGTGCGTCCTGCCGGCCGGGGAGGGGCTTTATCCCTTCTATGAGGCGGGCGGCGGCGCCCGGATCGTCTCGTCCGTGCGCGAGACCGAATACAGCGCGCAGGAGCTTCGCGGTGCGGGCCGCCTTCCGTGCGCGCGCATCCCGGTCGAAGAATACGCCGGCATCCGCGAGTCGCTGCTGCAGGGCGAGGCGCACGGGGCCATGCCGGAATCGTTCTACCGCTGGCAGGATTCGCTGTGCGGCCGGTACGGCGGCGGACTGTTCGTGCTCGACGGCGGCGTGGCTGCCGCCGAAATGGACGGCGGCGTGTGCCATATCCGCGAGCTGCTCGTGCCCGGCGGCGACGAAAAGGCCGCGGCGGCGGCTCTGGCGTCGTTCTGCCGCGCCGAGCGCTACGTTGTGCGGGCTCCGGCCTTTTGGGACGGCCCGGGCACCGTGCGGCGCCATATGCTCGCGCGCCTGCGCGAGGAGCCGGCGTTTTACCTGCCGGACGATCTCTGGTGGGGCTTCGCCTTCGACTGATCCCATCCCCCGCGCGGGGCGGGAAGCGCTTGCCGTCTGCCCCGCCGGTGTGATATAGTAAAGTCAATCCCCGGCCGGCGCGCACTCCACCACTCTGCTCGCCGGTACGTTATAAAGGAGGTTTTGCACCCGCAGCTTCGCGGTGCGGCAGTGTGGAGACCTGCCGTAATGCGTGCCGCAGCCAGCCTGCGGACGCGAGACAGCCGCAGCGGAGGCTCGTCTGTCAGAGCGGAAACATGGCAAAGGTCACTCTCAAAAACATCAAAAAGGTCTACGACAAGGACGTCGTCGCCGTCCACGACTTCAATCTGGAGATCGCGGACAAGGAATTCGTCGTTCTCGTCGGCCCCTCCGGCTGCGGCAAGTCCACCACGCTGCGCATGGTGGCCGGGCTGGAGGACATCTCCGACGGCGAGCTGTACATCGGCGATAAGCTCGTCAACGACGTGGCGCCCAAGGACCGGGACATCGCCATGGTCTTCCAGACCTACGCGCTGTACCCCCACATGACCGTTTATGAAAACATGGCCTTCGGCCTCAAGCTCCGCAAGGAGAAAAAGGACGTCATCGACAAGAAGGTCCGCGAGGCCGCGGAGATACTCGACATCACCGAATACCTCGACCGCAAGCCCAAGGCGCTTTCCGGCGGCCAGCGCCAGCGCGTCGCCATCGGCCGCGCCATCGTGCGCGACCCGCAGGTGTTCCTGATGGACGAGCCTCTGTCGAATCTGGACGCCAAGCTCCGCAATCAGATGCGCGCCGAGATCATCAAGCTCCGCCAGCGCATCAACACCACCTTTATCTACGTTACGCACGACCAGACCGAGGCCATGACGCTCGGCGACCGCATCGTGATCATGAAGGACGGCCTGATCCAGCAGATCGGCACGCCGCAGGAGGTGTTCAACCACCCGGCGAACCTGTTCGTGGCCGGCTTCATCGGCTCGCCGCAGATGAACTTCTTCGACGCGCGTCTGGAAAAGGACGGCGACTGCTATTTCGCCGTGCTCGGCGACGCCCGCATCGAGCTGGACGACGAGCGCCAGAACGCGCTGCGCGCAAAGAACGCGGCGCCCCAGGACATCACGCTCGGCATCCGCCCCGAGCATATCATGCTCTGCGCGGACGACGCGCAGGGGCACATCAGCGCCGTCGTGGACGTGTCGGAGATGATGGGCTCGTCCATCCATCTTCACGTTTCCGCGCAGGGCCAGGACGTGGTGGTCATCCTCTCCACGATTGAGCTTGGCGGCCGCGTATTCTCCTTCGGCGACCGGGTCAACTTCACCTTCGGCGGCAACGTCGTCCACCTGTTCAGCAAGGAGACAAACTGCAATCTGATCTGACCCGTCCCCTTTCATACAGCCAAAGCCCTGGAGCCAAACGCTCCGGGGCTTTGTTTTCCGATCCGGGCACGCGGATCACCGATCCCAGCAGGTCTTCTTATCTTCCTCCGTGA
>CAKTQV010000006.1 GCA_934597255.1 uncultured Oscillospiraceae bacterium | reverse complement strand
TCCGGGTGCGGGAGAAAATAGCCGTCCAGCTCCGTTTCCGCCAGAAAAGGGATGCAGGTATAGTCGGACAAAATACCATAGCTGCGCACGCGCAGATGCTCGTGCCGCCGCAGAAACGTCAGCGTTTCCATCGGGAACAGATGCGAACACAGCACGGCGTCAAAGCCGTTTTCGTCAATGAAGGCGCCAAGCTGCCGCGCGTGCCGGATATTGGCCAGATATACCGGCGACGTCGCTCCGGTGGCGCTGTACATGGCGCCGGCGTGATACATCATCCCGAACAGCTCCGGCGTTTTCGTCGAAATGCGGTTGAGAATACGGTCGAAGCTCAGCGGCCCCGGGTCGCCGAACATATGGAGCATATCCAGAAACTGCGTTTCATGACCGCCCGCCTCCAGCGCCTCCCGGGCCGCCGCCGCGCAGTGGTTGTGCCCTTCCCCGGTACTGCAGCTGAGCAAAAGTATTTTCACGGCTTTTCCTCCTTTTCCGCTTTCAGCTCCGTCAGGAGCGCCGCAAGCTCCCCACGGCTGTACAATGCGTTGAGAACGTCCAGCATGGCGTTCGGCGTCATCCGTTCCGGCAGCTCCAGCCGCTTCAGAAGCCGAAGGCGAAGCTTCGCGCTCTCCGGCGTCCCGGACAGGCCCAGCGCGTACATATCTGCCTTGGTCATGCCGCCGCTTTTCATCCCGTCCGGCTCCTCCTCCAGCTGCACGCCGGCACGCCGCAGCGCCTGAAGCACAAGCGCCGGCTCCACGCCCTCCACGCCGAGCTTTCCCTCTTTTGACGGCGTTTTTTTCCGCCTTTCCCGTCCGGGAACATCCGGGATATAGGCGTGCTTGATCTTCGTCGGGTCGACGGCGCTTTTGATGTAATTGCGGATAACGAAGCCCGCGCCGTCCGGATCCGTGAGCACGACCAGTCCCCGCTCGTCCGCCAGCCGCCGCAGCAGCGCCCGCTTTGCCGGATCGTGAAACAGGCCGAAGCCGTCCGTCACCAGGATCAGCGCGTCCAGATACGACGACAGCGCCGCCTTGTCGTAGCGTCCCTCGACCACGATCGCCTCGCGTATCTTATACATCGTTCCGGTCCATCGCCAGCCGCACGAGCAGCTCGCCGAGGCGCTCCGCGTCGCCGGCCGTCCCCCCGTCGCGCATGGAGAATTCGCATTCGGCGCACAGCGCGATCGCTCTTGCCAGACGTTCCGTGGAAAAATTGCCCGCCGCCTCCATCAGCTTCGGGATCAGAAAGCTGCGCGAGGAAAGCTCCGGAAAGCATTCGAGCATATAGGCCCGCCCCTCCGGGCCGCGCGGCGCGAGCCGGGCGCAGTAAAGCTGACGCATCTGCTCGGAGATCATGTACAGAAGGCCGGAGGCCGACTGGCTCTTGTCGTCCAGCAGCTCCGCCAGCATCCGCGCCGCGCGGTCGTACTGGCGGCGGCCGAGCATATCCGTCATCTCGTACACCTTCGTATCCGGGCGGCGCTCCGCCACGGCGTCGATGTCCTGTTTGGTGATGCGGCCGTCCTTTGCCGCCCCAGCCACCTTGGATATCTCCGGCAGAAGCGTGTTCATCAGCGACCCGCAGACATACAGCAGATGTGCCGCCGCATCGCTCGGACACTCCTTTCCCTCCTGCCGGAAATGATTGACGACCCAGCGCACGAGCTGCGCGCCCTCCTGCGGCGTAAACTGCGCGTCCACGCCGTTTTTCCGTATGGCCCTGACCGGCCCGAGCCGCCCGTCCGGCGTGTAGCCGGGCGCGAAAATAAACACGAGTGTCGCCCACTCCGGGATATCGGCCAGCAGATCGGCAAACGCCTGCCCATCGTAATCCGACGTCCTGTTTATGTCAAAATCGCGCACCTCGACCAGCGTCCGCTCCCCCATGAAGGGCATGGCCTCCAGCGCCCCGGACAGCTCCCGCATATCCACCTTCGGCCCGTTTATGCGCCGGTAATTGAAGCTGTCAAGCCCCTCCGGCACGCACATCGAGCGCAGCACGCCCAGATACTGGTCGCGCAGATAGTCCTCGTCCCCGCGCAGCATATACACCCGCGCCGGCGGCGCGGCCCGAAGCGCGCCGACCAGCTCTGTGTAGGAGACCGTCTCCTCCCGTTTTCTTCCCGCCGCTTTTGCCATCTCACCTTATCCTTATCGTAACCGTGCCGTCGGTATCCGTCCGACGGACATTTTCACTGCTTTCATATATCCGCTCCATGGCCTCCTCCGTCGGGTGTCCGTAGCGGTTGCGTCCCACGGAGACCACGGTCCATTCCGGGCTGGCCGCGTTCAGGAACAGCGACGAGGAGGAATACCGGGAGCCGTGGTGCCCGGCGATCAGAATATCCGTGTCCGCCCGGCCCTGTCCCACGAGCACAAGCTCGCCCCCGGCGTCCATATCCCCCATCACAAGCACCTCCGTGCCGCGTATATCCGCCGAAACGACAAAGCCGCGCTCATTTTCGTCCTCGCCTGACAGCGGCTGATACAGCTCCAGCCGCATCGTCCCGACCACAAGCTCGCTCTCGCCGGACAGGAGCATGACCTCCGTCCCGCGCGCCTCGGCAGCCGCCAGAATATCCGAAAGCACCAGATCGTCGTCCAGCGACTCGTCGGAGAAGGCCAGCCGCCGCACCGGCAGCCGGTAGATAAGCTCGGAAACCCCGTTTGCGTGGTCCGCGTGCAGATGCGTCAGCACGAGCAGATCCACCGCCGTCCGGCCGCTCGAGCGAACAAAGGCCGCCGCCGTGTCGCCGGCGTTTTCCAGCTTGTTCGTCCCGCCGCAGTCCACCAGCACACAGGAGCTGCCGTCGTACAGCGCCACGGACTGCCCCTGTCCCACGTCCAGAACGGTAACGCCGGCCCGCCCCCGCGCGATCAGCCCGGACAAAACCACGATCACGCACAGCGCCGAAACGCTCACTGCCGCCGGCAGGATATAGCGCACCCGCCGGCCCCTTCGGCGCAGAACGAACGTGACGGCAAAGCTTCCATACAAAAGCACGAGCCACGCCGTCACCGCCGCGCTTTGGGTATACACGCAGGCGAAAGGCAGCGCCGCGACCGCCCGGAAAATAAATTCGCACACCCACACCAGCGCCGCCGGCGGCCATGCCAGCACTGCCGCCGCGCCGGGAAGCAGCATTCCAAGCGCCGAAAGAACATAGCCCGCGCAGAACACGATCTCCAGCAGCGGCAGGCAAAGCAGATTCACCAGCGCCGACAGCAGCGGGATGCAGCCGAAGTAAACGGCGGCAAGCGGCATGGAAAACGCCGTCGCGCCGATCGTGCAGATAAAGCTGTCCGCGACCCACTGCCCGGCGCACCCGCGGACGCGCCGCCCCGCCCATCGTTTGAGCGGACCGTTGAGCGCCAGCATACCGCCCGCCGCCGCGAAGGAGAGCTGCAGCGAAACGCTGCCGGCCGCGCTCGGATTGACCAGAAGCAGCAGCATAAGCGCCGCGGAAAAATCGGTCAGGGCGTCCGATTCCCGGTCAAGCAGCGGCGCCAGCAGCATCATCGTCTGCAGCACCGCCGCACGCACGACCGACGGCGTACACCCGGTCATGAGCACGAACAGCGCGATCAGCGGCAGACAGGCCAGCGCGCCGCGCCGGTTCCGGCCAAGCAGAAGCTGGGCCAGCGACACCAGATACAGCATGTGCAGCCCGCTGACGGCGACGACATGGGACACGCCGCAGCTCTGCATGGCGGCATAGGTCTGCTGATCGGCCTTCAGGCTCTGGGTGTCGCCGGTCATCATGGCCTTGACCAGCGGCGAGGCCCACGACGGAAAAACGCGCTCGCAGGAGTCCTTGACCGCCCGGCATATCCGCTGCGGAAAATACAGCCACGAAAAGCGCCACCGCCCCGTGACCTCCGGCGCACCGCGCAGGTAGGCGCGAAGATACACATCCCGGTAGGCAAAGCGGTCCGTTTCCGCCGCCGCCCGCACCTCGGCCGTGATCGTATCGCCCGGCGCCAGGGCCGGAAGCTCGCCGTCGTACAGATACAGCGCCGCGCGCACACGCGGAAGCGATGCGTCCGTCAGCCGGACCTCCACCCGCGCATAGGAATCCGTGACGAGCGGGTAATCCACCACGCGGGCCGTCACGGAAAAGGTCTGCCCCTCCAGCGCCTCACACGGCTCCGCCGTCATCGCCCAGTGACCGGCGTACCAGCCGAAGCCGGCCGCCGCCGCCAAGCACACGAGCAGTATCCGCCGCCGCACAGGGCCGCGGAACAGAAAGCCGGCCCAGGCCAGCAGAAAAAGGGCTGCCGCAAAAATCGGCAGCCCTTTGCGCGGCAGAACGTATTCCGCCAGAAACACAGCGGCGGCGTAGGGCAGCGCCGCCCATGCCAGCTTTCTCACGCCCGCGGCCCTCAGGCCATGCGGTCGTTCAGTCGCTCCCCGCCGAGAACATGGAAATGCAGATGATGGACGCTTTGCCCGGCGTCGTCCCCGCAGTTGGATACCACGCGGTAGCCGCCCTTCAGAGCGCCGTCCGCCGCAGCCAGCTTCGCGATCACCTCAAGGCACTTCGCCGCCAGCGCGGAATTGGAGGCATCCACGGCGGAGACGCCGGAGATATGCTCCACCGGGATGACGAGAAAATGCACCGGCGCCTGCGGATTGATATCCCGGAAGGCATAAACGCCGTCTTCGTTATACAGGCAGTCGGAGGGTATCTCCCCGGCCGCGATCTTGCAGAACAGGCAGTTGTCGTCTTTCATGTCCGTCTCCTATCCGGTATTTTTTATTTCAGCTTCTCCGCGACGAAATCGTCCACCGCGGCCAGCGCGTCGTCCACCTTCAAAAGGTCGCTGCCGCCGCCCATGGCCGAATCGGGCTTGCCGCCGCCCTTGCCGCCGCAGATGGCGGACACCGCCTTGACAAGCTCGCCGGCCTTGATGCCGCGCGCGACGGCCTCCTTGCCGCAGACAGCCAGGAACGTGATCTTCTCCCCCGCGGCGCACGCCAGCACACCGACAACGTTGGGATCGCGGTCGCGCAGGAAATCGCCCATCGTGCGCAGGCCCGCCGCGTCCAGGTTGTTGCGCAGGCAGGTCAGGATATGCAGTCCGCCGACCTCCTTGGCGGAGGCAAGCACCTGTCTCGCCTCGCCCAGCGTCGCCTCGGCCTTGAGCTTTTCAAGCGCGCTGCGCAGATTCTTCAGCTCCTGAAGCTGCTGCTCGGCCTTGCCGGCCAGCTCTCCCGGCGTTGTTTTAAGGACCTGCGCCGCCCGGAACAGAAGCTCCTGCGTTTTGTGCATGGCCTCCAGCGACTGCTTGCCGACCGTCGCCTCGATGCGGCGCACGCCGGAAGCGACAGAGCCTTCGGATTTGATGCGGAACACGCCCGCCTTGGCCGTATTGTCCAGATGAGTGCCGCCGCACAATTCCATCGAGAAGCCGCCCATCTCCACAACGCGGACCGTCTCGCCGTATTTTTCGCCGAACAGCGCGACCGCACCGCGCTTTTTGGCCTCCTCGATGGGAAGCACCTCGGTCACGATCGGCTCGCCGGCCAGTATCTCATCGTTGACCAGCCGTTCGATCTCGGCCAGCTGATCCGGCGTGATGGACTCGAAATGCGTGAAGTCAAAGCGCAGGCGATCCGGCTCGACCAGCGAACCGGCCTGATGCGCATGCTCGCCCAGCACGCGCTTGAGCGCGGCGTCCAGCAGATGCGTGGCGCTGTGGGCGCGGCGGATAGCGCTGCGGCGCGTCTCGTCGATCGCGGCCGTCACGGTGTCGCCAAGGCGGATCTCGCCGGAGACGACCTTGCCGTAATGCATGAATTTTCCGCCCTTGTTCTTCTGCACGTCGCTCACGGCAAATTCCATGCCGGGCGCGGACAGCGTGCCGTGGTCGGCCACCTGGCCGCCCATCTCCGCATAAAACGGCGTCCTGTCGAGCACCACGATGGCCTCGACGCCCGCGGCCACGGTCTCGCGCAGCTCATCCTCCGCCACGATGGCGACGACGCGCCCCTCGGCGCTGCCGCAGTCGTAGCCGATGAACTCCGTCGCGGGGACCTCCTTGCCGAACTCCACGCCGGCCCAGCCCAGATCGCCCAGCACCTTGCGCGCCTCTCTCGCACGCTCCTTCTGCTCCTGCATGAGCGCACGGAAGCTCTCCTCGTCCACGCTCAGCCCCTCGTCCGACGCCATTTCGATGGTCAGATCAATGGGGAAGCCATAGGTATCGTACAGCTTGAAGGCGTCCGCGCCGGAAAACACGCTCTCGCCCTTCTGCTTGTGCTCGGCAAGCATATCGGCGAAAATCTTCATGCCGCCGTCGATGGTGCGGGCAAAATTCTCCTCCTCGGTGCGGATGACCTTGGTGATGTACGACTGCTTCTCGCGCAGATCCTTGTACTCGCACTCGTTTTCGTGCACGACGGTGTCGACGATCTCGTACAGGAAGGGATGGTTCACACCCAGAAGCTTGCCGTGACGCGCGGCGCGCCGCAGCAGCCGGCGCAGAACGTAGCCGCGCCCCTCGTTCGAAGGCAGAACGCCGTCGCAGATCATGAAGGTCGAAGCGCGGATATGATCCGTGATCACGCGCAGGGACACGTCGCGCTTGACGCTCTCGCCGTAATGCGCGCCGGTCAGCTCGGACACACGGTTGGTGATGTTCATAACGGTATCGACGTCGAACAGGGAATTCACATTCTGGCACACGACCGCCAGACGCTCCAGGCCCATGCCGGTGTCGATGTTCTTCTGTTTCAGCTCGGTGTAGTTGTTGTGGCCGTCGTTGTCAAACTGGGAGAATACGTTGTTCCAGACCTCCATGTAGCGGTCGCAGTCGCAGCCGACGGTGCAGCCGGGCTTGCCGCAGCCGTATTCCGCGCCGCGGTCGTAGTAGATCTCGGAGCAGGGGCCACACGGGCCGGAGCCATGCTCCCAGAAGTTATCCTCCTTGCCGAAGCGGAAGATGCGGTCGGCAGGGATGCCGATCTCGTCGCGCCAGATGGCGAACGCCTCATCGTCGTCCTGATACACGGAGGGGTACAGACGATCCGGCTCCAGACCGACCCACTCCGGGCTGGTCAGAAATTCCCAGCTCCAGGCGATGGCCTCGTGCTTGAAATAGTCACCGAAGGAGAAGTTGCCCAGCATCTCGAAATAGGTGCCGTGGCGCGCCGTGTGGCCGACGTTGTCGATATCGCCGGTGCGGATGCACTTCTGGCAGGTGCACACGCGGCGGCGCGGCGGCTCCTCCTCGCCCTTGAACCAGGGCTTCATCGGGGTCATGCCGGCGTTGATGAGAAGCACGGACGCGTCGTTCTGCGGCACGAGCGAGAAGCTCGGCAGGCGCAGATGGCCCTTCGTCTCAAAGAAGCGCAGAAACATTTCGCGCAGCTCGTTCAGTCCAAAATACTTATGCATGATCAGAAATCCTCGCTCTCTGTTAATTATAAGGATGCGCCTCAGCAAACGCGTCGAAGTCGCTGTTGTTTGTGAAGAAGTGGGTCACGCCCTCGTAGGCGTACCAGAACCAGTAGTCCGTGGAGTTGGGGTTGAGCGCCGCGTTTATGGACGCAAGCCCCGGCGAGCAGATGGGTCCCTTGGGCAAGCCCTCATAGACGTAGGTGTTGTAGGGATTGTCAATGGAGAGGTCTGCGTTTGAGAGGTTAAAGGTACTGGTGTTTTTGATATAGTTGACGGTCGAGTCGAGCTGCAGCTTCCAGCCGCTGTTGAGACGGTTGAAGATAACGGAGGAGAAGTTGCTGCGGTCGTCCTCCGGCCCGGCCTCCTTCTCGATGAGCGACGCGATGATGACCGCCTCATGCAGCGTGATGCCTCGGTTTTCCGCCTGCTGGTACATATCCTGCGTCAGCAGTCCATGGAAGCGCAGAAGGAAGCGGTTGATCACGTTGACGGCGTTCTCGCCCTGATAAAACTCATAGGTATCCGGGAACAGATAGCCCTCCAGCCGCGTCGGGTCGCCCTTTGCGTTGAGATACCAGTCCTCCTCCAGCCAGCTGTAGGAATAGTCATGCTCCGCCGCCGCTTCCATCAGATCGTCGTAACTGCAGATGTTGTTGTCCTCGAGAAGCTCGAATATCTGCTCCATGCGATAGCCCTCGGGGAAGGTGATCTTTGTGATCTCCTGCGAGTCGGAGCCGGTCTGCATCTCCGTGATGAGCGCGCGGTAGTCAAGCTTTGTGGACACGTCGTAGGTGCCGGGGTCGATCTTCGTGTTGGCATGCGAAAGCTTGGAAAACAGCTTGAACAAAAACTTGAAATTGATGATGTCGCCTTCTTTGAGCGCGTCGGCCACCTGGTCGATGTCGCAGGTGATGACGTTCCCCTTTTCGTTGACCGGCTTGCCGTCCTCGTTGAGCGTGTCCGTATCGCCCGGCGTGTACGATTCGACCACGACCACGGCGTGTACCTCGTCCTTGGAAAGGGCCAGCACATCGGCGGCGCACAGCCATCCGAAGCAGGCAAGGATGATGGAAATACTGATGACGAACACAGCGTACATCAATCCCCCGCCGATGCCGCTTCTTCCGTAGCGGCGGAAGCGGATGGGCAGATAGTCGCGCGTTTCCGGCAGATCGTCGGCGTCGATGTAGTCCAGATCGTCCAGCTCGGAATCGTAGACCAGCATCTCGCTGCGCTTCGGCTCGCGCGGAAGCTGCGCGGCAAGAGCTTCGTTGTCCGCCGCGGCGATCTCCCGACGGCGGCGCGGCTTTTCCTCTTCCTTCTTCGCGCGCATCAGCGCCTCGAATTTTTCCTTTTCCGGCGACAGGCGCGTGAAGAAGGATATCTTCGCTCCGGCCGGCTTGTCCTCCGGCTCCTCCGATCCAGGCTCATCCTCCGGTTCGGCGTCTTCCTCGCCCTCGTCTCTCGGCCGGAAAAAGATCGAGCGGAAAAACGACTGCCGCTTTTCCCCCGGTTCCTCGTCGGGCGTCTCGCCGTCCTGCACCTCCTCCGGAAGCTCGTCCTCCCGCGGGGCGCTCTTTTTCTTGAAGCGGGCCAAAAAGCCCATGCGGCGGGGCTTTTCCTCCCCGTCGGCAAGCTCCGGCCCGGGATCTTCGTCTCCAAAGGGCGCCTCCGCCGGTTCCGATGGGAACTGATGATATGGCGCATCCTCGGAGATGCCCGTTTCGGGCTTCTCCGCCGTGTCCGGCATGAAGTCCGGCTCGCTTTCCGCCTCCGGCACGGCAATATCCGCTTCCGGCTGAAATGCCGCCGGCTCCTCCACGTCCCAGACGGCCGGTTCTTCCTCGCGGACGGCGCTTTTCCGGCGGCCGCGGCCTTTCTTCTTCGGGCGCGGCGCTTCGGGTCCTTCCTCCGGCTCGGCATCCTCCGCCGTCTCCGGCGGGGCGCTTGCCGGCTCCTCCACGTCCCAGGCGGCCGGCTCCTCCTCGCGGACGGCGCTTTTCCGGCGGCCACGGCCTTTCTTCTTCGGGCGCGGCGCTTCGGGTCCTTCCTCCGGCTCGGCATCCTCCGCCGTCTCCGACGGGGCGCTTTCCGGCTCCTCCGCTTCCCATGCGGCCGGCTCTTCCTCGCGGACGGCGCTTTTCCGGCGGCCGCGGCCTTTCTTCTTCGGACGCGGCGCTTCGGATCCTTCCTCCAGTTCGGCTTCTTCCTCCGCCTCCGGCGATCCAAAAAGCTCGGCAAAGGCCGTCTCCCGGCGGGCGCGGCGCGCCTGACGCTCCGACTGACGCGCGCGCTCGGCTTCCGCATCCGCTTCCGTCTCCGCCGCTTCCTCCGCCGGCGCGCTCTCCGGCTCCTCCGGCTCCATCGGCTCGTCAAAATTCAAGAAGCTGTCCAGATCAAGATCATCGTGAACATGGCCGATGCCGGCCGCATCCAGATCGGCGCTGGAGAAATTGAATATATCAAAATCCTCCATGCCGCCCGGCGCGGAGCTGTCTCCGCCGCCCGGCACACGGTCGAAATCAAAATCGTCGTTTGTTCTCTTCTGCGCCATTTGCATACTCCTTTGCTTGTAACGCATACACGCTTTTCGTCATAGTATATCTCAGAAAACGCCGCGCTGCTCTTATACCGCGTCTGGAGCGGTCACGATCAGTATCGCACGCGGAGAAAGGAAATTATTATGTTCTGCAATTCCTGCAACAACACTTCCTGGCTCGTTATCCTGCTCATCATCATCCTGCTGTTCGGCTGGGGCGGCAATTCCTGCGGCTGCAACGGCGGCTGCGGCTGCGACAACAACTCGAATTCCTGCGGCTGCGGCTGCTGACGACATAACAGAAAAAACGCGCCGGTTTTTCTCGGGACTCACACGAGTCCCGCTTTTTTTATGGCCGCAAAAATGGCCTCATGCTTCTCGTGCCGGTCACGCTCTTCCCCGTCCGCCGTGAAGCAGCCGATGCGCTCCCAGCCGTAATGCTCGCAGGCGCGCCGTCCGGTCTCGATGCAGCGCTCGAGATATTCCGTGTCCCGCTCGTGTATGTCCGAGTGCGTGCCCGTCCGCTCCTCGCGGTGGTGGATGCGCGAAAGCGAGGTTTCGATGTTCACGTCGAGGTAGATCACCATATCCGGCCGCGGCAGTCCCATGCGGACGTATTCAAAATCGTACAGCCAGTCAAAAAACGCCTTCTGCTCCGCCTGCGGCAGCTTGGAGCCCTGATGCACGGCGTTGGAGGTGGTGTAGCGGTCGGCCAGGATCAGCCCGCCGCCTTCGTATATGCCGCCCCAGTCCTGCTTGTAGGAGGCATAGCGGTCAACGGTATAGAAGGCCGAGGCGGCGCAGGCGCTCACATCCTCCGGCCGGGCGCCGAACGCCCCGCCCAGATACATCCGTATCAGCGCGGAGGATTCCTCGCCGTACCGGGGGAACACGACGCTGTGGTAGGCGATCCCCTCCGCCTCGAAGCGCTCGCGCAGCAGCTTGTACTGCGTGGATTTCCCGCTTCCGTCCACGCCCTCAAGAACGATCAGCTTTCCCATTTTCTTTCCTCTGTTTCATGACCGCCGCCAGATACAGCGGCAGGCGCATGACCCTTCCTATTCTTTTTGGCTCGCGCAGCAGACGGTACAGCCACTCAAGGCGGCAGCGGATAAAAAACGCCGGAGCGCGCGGTATGTCCCCGGCCAGCACGTCCAGCGTCCCGCCAAGTCCGGCCATCAGGCCGATATGCCCGTTTCCCGCGAGCCGGGCCATAAAGCGTTCCTGCTTCCCCATGCCGAGGCATACGAGAAGGAGATCCGGCTCCGCCGCCTCGATCCGCCGGATAAGTCCGTCGTCCTCGCCGGTATAGCCGTCGCACACGCCCGCGACCGTCGCCGCCGGAAAGCGCGTCCGTATCGTCCGCGCCGCGCGCTCCGCCACGCCGGGCTTTCCGCCGAGAAGAAACACGCGCCCGTGCATCCGCGCCATCAGCGCGCAGACAAAATCAAAGCCCGTGACCCGCTCCGGGAGCGGCCGGCCCAGCAACCTTGCGCCGAGAAGCACGCCCACGCCGTCCGGCAGGATCATATCCGCCGCGTTCACAATGCCGCGCAGCGTCCCGTCCCTCCGGCACAGCCAGAGCATCTCCGGGTTAGGCGTGCACACATAGGCGCCGCGCCGCTCGTCCATGAGCCGCAGCGCGCGCTCCACCGCCTGCTCCAACGTCAGACCGTCCACGCCGACGCCGAGGATCGCCGTTTTCATACCTGCGAGAACACCTCGCCGATGTTGTCGCGCACCACGAGATCGGCATAGCCGTCCTGCGGAGTCTGGCCCCGGTTTACAAGCACGAGCTTGTGCCCGCGGTAGTAGTTGATCAGACCGGCCGCCGGGTATACGACCAGCGACGTCCCGCCGATGATGAGCATATCCGCCGCCGCGATGAACCGGATCGCCTTTTCCAGGACCTTCTCATCCAGCGCTTCCTCATAAAGCACCACGTCCGGGCGGACGGCGCCGCCGCACTCGCAGCGGGGCACGCCCTCGCAGTCGTTGACGAAGCTCTCGGGATACGGCCTGCGGCAGCGGGCGCAGTAGCAGCGGTGAGTCGTGCCGTGCAGCTCGAGCACCTCGCGGCTGCCGGCCTTCTGATGCAGTCCGTCGATGTTCTGCGTGATGACCGCCCGCAGCTTTCCCTCCCGCTCCAGCTCCGCCAGACGCCGGTGGGCCGCGTTCGGCTCCACGCCCGGCGGTGCGATCAGCTTGGCGTGGTAAAAGCGGTAAAACTCCTCCGGGTCGCGCTCAAAAAAGCTGGCCGACAAAATCGTCTCCGGCGGGTATTTGTACTGCTGGTTGTAAAGCCCGTCCACGCTGCGGAAATCCGGTATCCCGCTTTCCGTCGAGACGCCCGCGCCGCCGAAAAAGACAATGTTGTCCGACGCCGCGATCATGTTTTTCAGTTTTTCGATCTCCGGTTTCAAGGCCCTCATCCCCCGATGCCGATAATATCGGATACTATTCGGTATATTATAATATAACCGCCTGGTATTTTCAATAAAACCGCAAAAAAAGCTGTAAAAATTAAGACCGCGGGGCGCGTTTGCCGCAGGCCCCGCGGCCGTCCGCCGCTATGGCTTATTCCTCCGCAAGGATATCCTCGCCGATCCGATACACGTCTCCGGCGCCGACAGTCAGGATAATGTCGCCGGGCGCGGCGGCAAAGCGCAGCGTCTTTTCCAGCTCCTCAAAGGTCGGGAAAAACATCCCGTTCGGCAGCTCCTTCGCCAGATCCGCCGAGGAAATATGCAGCGTGTTCTTTTCGCGCGCGGCATATATCTCCGCCAGAAACGTCACGTCCGGGCGGCTGAGCTGGCGGACGAAATCGTCAAACAGCGCCCTCGTCCGGCTGTAGGTATGCGGCTGGAACACCAGCAGCACGCGCTTGTAGCCCAGCGGCTCCACCGCGTCGAGCAGCGCCTTGAGCTCACCCGGATGATGGGCATAATCGTCGTAGACGTCCGCGCCGTTGAATTTTCCCTTGAACTCAAACCGGCGGTTCGCGCCGCGGAAGGCCGACAGGCCGTATTTCACCGCTGTCGGGGAAATGCCGAGCGTGATGGCCGCCGCCGTCGCCGCAAGCGCGTTCATCACGTTATGGCGGCCGGGTACGCTCAGATTCAGATGGGCGTACAGCGCTCCCTTGTGAAAAACGTCGAACTCCGTGCCGGCGCCGTCCATCTCGACATTCTCGGCGTATACGTCCGCCTCCGGCGTCATGCCGAAGGTCATGACAGGCCGGTCGATGCCGGCGATAGCGTCCATGGTATTGGCGTCGTCCCGGTTGGCGATCACCATACCGTCGGCCGGGACAAGCTCGGCAAAGCGGCGGAACGAGCGTTTGACCGCCGCCAGATCGGAAAAATAGTCCAGATGATCGGCTTCCACGTCCAGCAGCACCGCGATCGTCGGATGGAACGACAGAAAGCTGTCGTAATACTCGCACGATTCCATCACGATGGTATCGCCGCGGCCGACGCGGTGGCCGGCATGCAGCAGCGGGAGCGTGCCCCCGATCATGACCGTGGGGTCCTTTTCCGCCGCCATAAGGATATGCGTGCACATGGAGGTCGTCGTCGTCTTGCCGTGTGTTCCGGCGATGCACAGCGCGTTTTTATAGCCGCGCATCAGCGCGCCCCAGGCCTGCGCCCGTTCAAAAACCGGGATGCTCCGCTCCCGCGCCGCCACGATCTCGGGGTTTTCATCGTGCACGGCGGCCGTTCGGACGACAAAATCATACTCCGGCAGAATATTCTCGGCACGGTGGCCGATGTTCACGCGAATGCCGCGCTCGCGCAGCTCCGCCACCTTTTCGCTCTCCTGCATATCGCTGCCGCTGATGGAAAGTCCCATCCCGGCCAGTATCTCCGCCAGGGGCGCCATGGAAACGCCGCCGATACCGATCAGATATCCCTTTTTCCCGGGCTGAAGAAAATTTTCAAACTCACTCATGCTGTTCTCCGTGCTTTCAGGATTTTTATCAACACATTATATTCCCTCGCCGCACTTTTTACAAGTGTTTTCCGGCAGAGAAAAGGCGGCGGCCTCCCGGCCGCCGCCCGTAAAAGCGGTTTTCTGCCCTTATTCCGCCGGCGTCTCCGCCGGTTCCGCCATTTCGGCCGCTTCCTCCGGCTCCTGGATCGAAAGCTCCGGCTGCGTTTCCTCAACCGGTTCAGCCGGCATCTCCAGGATCTCCGGCTCCGTAACCGGCTCCTCCGCCGCAGCGGGCTCCACCGTGGCGTTCTGCGCCTCCGCCGCGATGGCGGCCTTCACCGCAGCGTCGATCTCCGCCTGCTTCTGCGCCTTCTTGGCCGCCTTGCGGTTGCGCACCGCGATCACAATGGCGCAGGCGACGTCAAACAGAGCGTTGACACAAAGAGCGATACCGGCAATGGACGCGCCCTCGCCCTCGCCGAACACCTCGCCGAAGATGCCCATGAGGATCACGACGCCGATGGCGATGCCGAGGATCGAGAAGATCAGCGGCAGCCACCAGACCTTAAAGCGCATACGCGCCAGATCGAGCGTGTACTGAAGCTTTATCACGCCGTCGAACGCGCATATCGCGCCGATGATGACCAGGAAGGAGAAGCTTGCGCCCCCGTTGAGCGCCACATACACGCCGAAGGCTATGCACAGAACGCCCACGGCAAACTCGCAGCGGTAAACGCCGTCGATCGGCTTCTTGGCGAAATAAAACACCAGACTGGCCAGACCGATAACGATGATCAGCCCGCCGATCATATAGTCGAAATAGCTCTTATAGGAGTAGTAGAACTGGAACAGCGCAACGCCGATGATCGCGCTGATGATCGCCAGAATGATAAGGACCCGGACCGGATTGCCGATAATACGGCTGCCGCACGATTCCAGCGGCTTCGGCTCCTTCTTGGCTTTCTTTTCTTTCGGCGCTTTGTCCTTGCGTGCCATAGCGAGCTTCCTTTCCGAAACATATATTTTGATGTGTGTTAATTGTAGCACGAAGCGCAGCAATTGTAAATAGCGCAAATTCAAGCAATTCGTCGAATGCGGCGCACACGCCCGCAGCCCCATCTGGTCATATAATTCTATCTCAAACTGATACTTGTATATAGCCAAACATGGGAATACAGTAAAAACAAATTGACAGGAGGGCT
Source organism: uncultured Oscillospiraceae bacterium (assembly GCA_934597255.1). Lineage (GTDB taxonomy): Bacteria > Bacillota > Clostridia > Oscillospirales > Oscillospiraceae > CAJOIG01. Next base: position 123,025 of record CAKTQV010000006.1, on the reverse strand, counting down.
TCCCATGAAACATAATGATCTTATCCGGCTCGTTCTCGCCGCCCTGTTTGCCGCTTTGAGCTGCGTGGCGACTCTGGTCATATCCATCCCCATCCCGGCCACGAACGGCTACATCAACCTTGGCGACGGCTTCGTTCTCCTTGGCGCGTTCCTGCTCGGGCCGGTATACGGCATGGCCGCCGGCGGTCTCGGAACGATGCTGGCGGACATCATCCTCGGCTACGCCGTCTATGCGCCGGGAACGCTTGTCATCAAGGCGCTGATGGCGCTGTGCGCGGCGCTGGTGCTGCGCGCGATGCACGGAAAGACCGCCGGGCTCATCGTCGGCGCCGTGGCGGGTGAGCTTGTGATGGTGCTCGGCTATTTTGCCTATGAGTCGCTGCTGCTCGGCTACGGTCTGGCCGCCGCCGGGAGCATCCCGGCCAACGCCCTGCAGGGCGCCGCCGGGGCCGTTGTGAGCGTTCTGTGCTACAAGGCACTGTACGCCATCCCCTCCATCCGAAAACTTTGCAGCTGAGAAAGGCGGAAAAAATATGTATGAGGAAATAACAAAACAGGCGCGTCAGGCCGTCACGGAGCTTCTGGACGCCGCCGGGCTGAACGCCGGAGACCTGTTTGTGATCGGCTGCTCGTCCAGCGAGATCGTCGGCCAGCGCATCGGCAAGGGCTCCAGCATGGAAGCGGCGCAGGCCGTGTTCGACGGCGTGTACCCCGTGCTGACCGACCGCGGCGTCTATCTGGCGGCGCAATGCTGCGAGCATCTCAACCGCGCGCTCATACTCGAAAGCGAGGCCGCGGAAAAATTCGGCTATGAGCCGGTCAACGTCCGCCCCTGGGCGCACGCCGGCGGCTCGTTCGCCACGACCGTGTGGGAGCATCTGAACCGCCCCGCCGCCGTAGAGCACATCCGCGCCAGAGCCGGCATGGACATAGGCGCAACGCTGATCGGCATGCATCTGCGGGAGGTCGCCGTTCCCGTGCGTCTGAGCCTCAGGGCCATCGGCGAAGCGCCGCTCATCTGCGCGCGCACCCGGCCGCGCTACATCGGCGGCGAACGCGCCCGCTATCAGGAAGAACTGAAATAATGCCATACGGACGCACAGCAGCGGCAGGCGATCGCCTGCCGCTGCTGTTATCCCAGTACGCTTTTCTGAACTTTTCGAAAAAAACGGAGCAAGCGAAACCGCTTGCTCCGGCAATGGAGGCGCCACCCAGATTTGAACTGGGGCGTCGGGGATTTGCAGTCCCCTGCCTTACCACTTGGCTATGGCGCCTGGTGCCTGGGGTCGGAATCGAACCAACGACACGCGGATTTTCAGTCCGCTGCTCTACCGACTGAGCTACCCAGGCTTATTAAAAAAATGGAGCGGGCGACGAGATTCGAACTCGCTACCTCCACCTTGGCAAGGTGGCGCTCTGCCAAATGAGCTACGCCCGCATAATGGCGACCGAGAAGGGACTTGAACCCTCGACCTCCGGCGTGACAGGCCGGCGTTCTAACCGACTGAACCACTCGGCCATATGCCTTATTAATTTGGTGGGAACAACAGGACTCGAACCTGTGACCCCATGCTTGTAAGGCATGTGCTCTAACCAGCTGAGCTATGCTCCCACAAGCCCCCGTCCCTCAGACGGCTTTGCCATTATACAAAAGCTTTGAGCACTTGTCAAGAGTTTTTTTACCCTTTTTCGTTTTCTTTTGCGAGCCGCTCAAAAACCACGGCATAGCCGTCTTTTCCGTACTGCAGCGAACGGTTCACGCGGCTGATCGTGGCGCTCGACGCGCCGGTTTTTTCCAGAATGTCGTTATAAATAAGACCCTGCTCCAGAAGCGTCGCCACCTCGTAGCGCTGCTCCATGGCCTGCAGCTCCGTCATGGTGCACAGATCGTCGAAAAAGCGCATACATTCGTCCACGGTCCGGAGCGTGAGGATCGCCTTATACATCTCTTCGTTGCGAGGCTTGCGATTGATTTTATTCATCATGCCCCTCCTTCTTCATCACGGCATGATTTTACAGCTTTATTTCGTAAAAGTAAATGGACATTTCCAATAATTTTTCTTCCCTATTATCTTGCATTATGTTATATTATTAGCGAAAGGAAGTGATCTGCTATGATTACGCTCTGGGCGATAGCCGCCGGCGTCTTCCTCGTGCTGGAAGCGATCTCCATGGCCATGACGACCATCTGGTTCTGCGCCGGTTCGGTCGCGGCTCTGATCGCCGCGCTGTGCGGCGCGGCCGTGTGGCTTCAAACCGTGCTGTTCCTCGCCGTTTCCGCCGCCTGCTTCGTGTTTTTGTACCCGCGGCTGAAAAATCTTCTCCGGCGCGGCGGCCAGCCCACAAACGCCGACATGCTCATCGGACAGGAGTGCTCCGTGACGGAGGCCATCGACGCGCTGAACAACCGCGGCAGCGTGTACATCGCCGGCAAGACCTGGTCCGCCAGAAGCGCCGGCGGCGAGAGCATCCCCGCCGGTCAAACCGTCCGCGTCGAGGCGATACAGGGCGTCAAGCTCGTCGTCTCCCCGGTCACTGCCGCTGTACACAATTAATTTTTTAAGGAGGAAGCCATGCCCATTATTCTGATCGTACTCATCGTCCTCGTTCTCGTTGTGTTCATCCGCTGCATCCGCGTCGTGCAGCAGGCCAAGGCGTTCGTCGTCGAGCGGCTCGGCGCCTACAGCGCGACATGGTCCGTCGGCCTGCATCTCAAGATCCCCTTCCTTGAGCGCGTGGCCAAGGTCGTTTCCCTCAAGGAGCAGGTCGCGGACTTCCCGCCCCAGCCCGTTATCACAAAGGACAACGTCACCATGCAGATCGACACGGTCATCTACTACCAGATCACCGACCCGAAGCTGTACACCTACGGCGTGGAAAATCCGATGCTCGCCATCGAGAATCTGACGGCCACGACGCTGCGCAACATCATCGGCGAAATGGAGCTGGACGAATCGCTGACCAGCCGCGACACGATCAACGCCAAGATGCAGCACATTCTCGACGTGGCCACCGACCCCTGGGGCATCAAGGTCAACCGCGTGGAGCTGAAGAACATCATGCCGCCCAAGGAGATTCAGAACGCCATGGAAAAGCAGATGAAGGCCGAGCGCGAGCGCCGCGAAGCCATCCTGCGCGCCGAGGGCGAAAAGCGCAGCGCCATTCTGGAGGCCGAGGGCGAGAAAGAGTCCGCCATCCTGCGCGCCGACGCCAAGAAGCAGGCGCAGATACTCGAGGCCGAGGGTCAGGCGCAGGCCATTCTGGACGTCAACCGCGCCACGGCCGAGGGTCTGAAGCTGCTCAACGAGGCGGCACCCAGCGACCCGGTCGTGCAGCTCAAGGCGCTGGAGGCGTTTGCCGCCGCCGCCAACGGCCGCGCCACCAAGATCATCATCCCCAGCGAAATACAGGGGCTAGCCGGTCTTGCCACCGCGCTGAAGGAATCGCTCACGGAGCCGGAAGCGCCCGCCCCCAAAAAGAAATAAATCCGATCACAAAGCCGCCGGCGGACTGCCGGCGGCTTTTTCATGCGCGTTCTGACCGCTTCGCCCGGAGCCGTCCAAAAGCAATGTCCCGGCGCGATTTTTCAAAGGCCGCGCACCGCGGGGGCCTTTGGCTTTGCGTCTTCTCCGGGCATACGAAACGGCGGCGGGATGTCCCGCCGCCGTTTTTTACTGGGGTCTTATGTTTTTATTTGCTGGCCTTTTTCCGGCGCATGTAAACGGCCGTGCCGCTCATCGCCGCAGCGGACATAAGCGCAAGGCTCAGCCACAGGCACAGCGTGCTCTCGTCGCCGGTCTGGGGCGTTCCCTTGCCCTTACCGTTCCCATTGCCGCCATTACCGCCGCCCGGGTTCGTGGAGGGCGAGGGCTTGGCCGTAGGCGAAGGCTCCGCCGTAGGCGTGGGATCAGGCTTCGGTGTCGGCGTAGGATCCGGCTCCGGTGTCGGCGTAGCGGGCTCCGGTGTCGGCGTAGCAGGCACGGGCGTCGGCGTAGCGGGCTCCGGCGTCGGCGTAGCGGGCTCCGGCGTCGGCGTAGCGGGCTCCGGTGTCGGCGTAGCGGGCTCCGGTGTCGGCGTAGCAGGCACGGGCGTCGGCGTAGCAGGCACGGGCGTCGGCGTAGCAGGCACGGGCGTCGGCGTAGCGGGCACGGGCGTCGGCGTAGCGGGCACAGGCGTCGGCGTAGCGGGCACGGGCGTCGGCGTAGCGGGCTCCGGCGTCGGCGTAGCGGGCACAGGCGTCGGCGTAGCAGGCACGGGCGTCGGCGTAGGAGCAGGCGTCGGCGTGGGCTTCGCGTAATTCGCGTCGGGATAGTTGCTCAGATAAATATTGAACGGATGGCTGGAATTTCCCGTATGGGAGCTTCCCGGCGCCGTCCAGGTCCCGCTGACCGTGCTCATATCCTTCGTGTAGATATAAGCGGTCGTGGATTCAACATCCTTCCCGTCCACGGTCATCACGAGCTGCCAGCCGCCGTTGTACTTACTGCCGCCGGCGCTGGCGTTCCACACGAAGCGGTAACCGATCACGTGGTCGACGGAGTTGTCCAGATGGCGGTTGACCGTGTACTTGTTGGTGCTGCTCGCCGTACCGTCTTTTTTGCAGTAGTTTCCGCCGAAGATCGTCACGGTCCACGTCCAGGACATGCTCGCCCCGTCGAGCGCCTCTGTTTCCGGCTCGTCTGCCAGCGCCGCCGCAGGGAACAACGAAACGAGCATAAGCGCGAGCAGAGCAAAGCTGAGCCACTTTTTCAGGCCCATTTTTTGCATGGTAATTCCTCCTTTTATACAATTCCCCATCTAGAGATTATAGGGCATGGCGGCCCGCATTGCAACCATTGTAACCACATTGTAACCACTTCCGGCCTGCCTTTTTTTTGTAACCGACCCCTGTTTTCCCCAGTTTCCTGTTCTCCCGCCGTCCGCGCCGGCGTCCGGACAAAAAAGCGCCGGCCGATGCAATGCCGTCGGCCGGCGCTTTTTCATATTTCTTCGTTTTTTTACCAGATGTGCAGCTCGTTGGCCTGCCGCCGCAGCTCCTCCCGGAAGTCGGGATGCGCCACGCGGATAAGCTCGTCCACGCGCTGCAGCACGGTCTTGCCGCGCAGACGCGCCACGCCGAATTCCGTGACGACATAATCGACGATGTTGCGCGAGATGGACACGACGTTGCCCGGCGTCAGCCGCGGCTGGATGCGGGATATCGTCCCCCCTCTGGCCGTGGACTGCAGGGCGATGATGCTGCGGCCGCCGGGCGCGTGATACGCGCCGTAGGCGAAGTCCGTCGCGCCGCCGGTGCCGGAATACTGCTTTCCGGCGATCGTCTCGGAGCAGACCTGTCCCGTCAGATCGATCTCCAGCGCCGTATTGAGCGAGACCATGTTGTTGTTTTTGGCGATGTTGAACGGGTCGTTGACGTAGCGGATGGGCAGTATCTCGATCATGGGATTGCCGTCGGCAAAATCGTACAGATGCTGATTGCCCCACATGAACGCGCCGATGGTGCGGTTGCGGTAAAAGTTCTTTTTGGAGTTATTCACGGCCCCGCACTCCATCAGATCGCCCATGGCCGAGCCGATCATCTCCGTGTACAGCCCGAGATCGTGCCGGTCCTTCAGGTGCTCCGCCACGGCGTCCGGCATGCCGCCGATGCCGAGCTGGATGCAGTCGCCGTCGTGGATGAGATCGGCGGCGTATTCCGCGATGCGGAGCTGCTCCGGCGTCTGCTTGTACACCGGGGATTTGGAGATGGGATAATCCACGTCGATGAAATAGTCCACCTTCTCGATCGGCACGCGGACCGTCCCGCCCGTGTGGGGCATGTTGGGATTGGCCTCAAAGATGACCAGATCGCACACGTCCAGCGCCTCCAGCTCCACCTGCTGGCTCATGGATATGGCGACATAGCCGTATTTGTCCATGGGCGTGGTGGCGGCGATGAAAACGTTGGGCTTGCGCGTTTCAAAGATCGTTTCGTAGATGGAATGGAGGTTGTTGGGCATGAAGGTGACATGGCCCTTTTTATGGTCGCCGCGCACGGCCTCGCCGTAAAAGCAGCTTATCACGTCGATATGGCCCAGAAGCGAATCGTCGCGGATGAATTCGTGCTCCGTCTGCGGGTTGCACGTCCACACGACCACGTCCTCCACGCGGTCGCCGATGCGGTGGAGATTGGACAGCATCGCATACGGCTCGTTGCCGAAAAAGCCGATGGAGATGGTGTCGTGGCTTTTGATCTTGGACAGCGCCTCGTCCACCGTGATGAATTTTGAGCGGTAAAGTTCTTCCTTTGTCATGGCGATCCCCGACCTTATTTGCTCAGATAGGCGGCCTTCATGGCCTTGTAGGTCATGTAGCAGTCGAATTTCGCCGTCGTTTCAAACGGCGCGTGCATGCTCAGCACGGGCACGCCCGCGTCGAGCGTGTCGATGTTGCGCAGCGCCATATCCAGCGCCACGGTGCCGCCGCCGCCCTGATCGACCTTGCCCATCTCGCACATCTGCCACACGACGCCCGCCTCGTCGCACAGGCGGCGGACGCGGCCGACCAGCTCGGCCGAGGCGTCGGACGCGCCGGATTTGCCGCGCGCGCCGGTGAACTTGCAGAACGCGACGCCATAGTTGAGCTTGGCGTTGTTGCGCTTTTCGGAGACCTCCGCGTACAGGGGGTCATAGGCCGCGGTCACGTCCGCGGAGATGCAGAGGCTTCTGGCGAAGCAGTCGCCCACCGTGCACGACGCGCCGCACAGGCGGGACATGAACCACTCGAACGCCTGGCTGGTCATGCCCGTGACGCCGTAGGAGCCGATCTCCTCCTTGTCCGCCAGAATGCACACGGCCGTGTATTCCGGCTCCTCCAGCTCAAGGATGGCGGCCAGCTCGGCATAGGCGCACACGCGGTCGTCCTGGCCGTAGCCGCCGATCATGGAGCGGTCCACGCCGATCTCGCGCACCGGGAAGGCCGGCACGGCCTCCAGCTCCGCGGAGATGAAGTCCGCCTCCGTCAGCCCGTATTTCTCGTTGAGAATGCTCAGCACGGCCAGACGCACGCGGTCGTCGCCCTCGCCGGCGTAGGGAATGGAGCCGACGAGAAGATTGAGCTTTTCGCCCTGCACGCCCTCGGACATCTTCTTCTGCATCTGGTCGGCGGCCAGATGCGGCAGCAGATCCGTGATGACGAACTGGGGATCGTCTGCCTCGCGGCCGATCATCACGTCCACGGCGCTGCCGTCGGCCAGCATCACGCGGCCGTGCAGCTCAAGCGGGATGGCCGTCCACTGATATTTCTTGATGCCGCCGTAATAATGCGTGCGGAAATAGCACAGCTCCGAATCCTCGTACAGCGGGAGCTGCTTCAGATCGAGGCGGGGCGCGTCCACATGCGCCGCGCCGATGATGCAGCCGGCCGACATGGGCTTTTTGCCGCCGACGGCGAGCAGGAGGCTTTTGCCGCGGTTGTTGTAATAGACCTTCTGCCCCGGAGCGATCGTGCTCATGCTCTCGTCCAACTCCGAAAAGCCCGCCGCCTGCGCCAGCGCGATCGCCTCGCGCACGGCCTCGCGTTCGGTGCGCGCCGCGTCGAGATAGCGCATATAGCCGCGGCAGTAATCCTCGCAGAGACGGCGCTCGTCAACGCTCATCACGTCGTAGCCGTTTTTCTGGGTGTAAAAAAGCTTTTCCTTGCGTTCGTCCATTTCTCATACCTCCAGAATATCTTTAAAAATTTTTCTGCATTTATCATGGAACTGCCCGACGGTGCCGTCGTTGCGGATGCACACGTCGCAGTTTTCCTCAAAAAATTCATCGCTTTTCTGCGCGCCGATGCGCAGCATGGCGTATTCCTCCGGGATGCCCTCGCGCGCCATGATGCGCGCGCAGCGGGTCCCGACCGGGGCCGTGATGCCGACGGTGGCGCAGAAATACGCCTGAAGCGGCGTTCCCACAAGGTCGATGGCGTCCACGGCGGCATAGCGCCCGCCGGCGGCCGCGTGCTCGGCCAGCGCGCGGTCGATGGCGTCGTTGACATAGCGGTCCGTAACGGATTGGAGCGCCGCCAGCTTTTCCGCGTCGGAGAAAACGATCGCCCCCAGCTTTTTGCGCAGCAGCACGCCGTTTTCCACCACGCCGGGAAACAGCGCTCCGATCTCGTCGAGCATCGGCGCGCAGCTTTCGCACAGCCCATGATACAGCGCATCGGCGTCGATGACAAGAGCCCCCATATCGCGCAGGACGTCCAGCGCCGTGGTCTTGCCCGTGCCGGAGCCGCCCGTCACGCCCACGATGCGCAGCGAGCGCATGAGCGCGGCGCGTATCGCCTTCTCGTCCAGCGCGCCGGCGCGCAGAATCTTATACGGCGCGGCGGTCAGATCGACGATGGTGCTCTCGCGTCCGATGCCGCACGCCCCGCCGTCGATCACGGCGTCGATCTTCCCGTCAAAATACGCCACAACCTCGCCGGCCGTTTTCGGGCTCGGCGCGCCGGAGGGATTGGCCGAAGGGGCGGCCAGCGGCAGCGCGCAGCGGCGCAGAAGCTCCTGCGTCTGCTCCTGCTGCGGACAGCGCAGCCCGACCGTGTCGCCGCCCGCCGTCACGATGGACGGCACGCAGGACGCGGCCTTCACCACGATGGTCAGCGGCCCCGGCCAGAACGCCTCCGCCAGCACATAAGCGCTGCGCGGCACATCGCGTCCGTATTTTTCAAAGGCCTCCGCTCCCCCGACCATCAGGCTCAGCGGCTTGACCGCCGGGCGGCCCTTGACCTCGTACAGGCGGCGCACGGCGTCCTCGTCCAGCCCGTTTGCGGCCAGACCGTAGACCGTCTCCGTCGGCACGGCGGTCAGCCCGCCCCGGCGTATGATCTCCGCCGCTGTCCCGATATCGTCCTTCAATACCTCTGTTTTCATAATCCCTCGCCGTTTTTCAGTTTCTCCGCCCGCTCCGCCGCCGCCAGCGGGTCGATCAGCAGATCGAGCTGGCCGTTCATCACGGAATCGAGCCGATAAAGCGTCAGCCCGATGCGGTGATCCGTGACGCGGTTCTGCGGGAAATTATAGGTTCGGATGCGCTCGTTGCGCATACCCGTGCCGATCTGGCTGCGGCGCTGGGCGCCCATGGCCGCCTCGCGCTTTTCGCGCTCCGCCGCCGCCAGCCGGCTGGCCAGCACGGACAGCGCCCGCGCCTTGTTTTTATACTGGCTCCGCTCGTCCTGACATTCGACGACCGTGTTGGTGGGTATATGCGTCACACGAATGGCGGACGAGGTCTTGTTCACCTTCTGGCCGCCCGCGCCGGACGAACGGAACACGTCGATGCGCACATCGTCCATGTTCAGCTCGAATTCCTGTTCCGACAGCTTCGGCAGCACGGCCACCGTGGCCGTGGAGGTATGCACGCGCCCCTGTACCTCGGTCTCCGGCACGCGCTGGACGCGGTGGACGCCGCTTTCAAACTTCAGCCGCGCGTAAGCGCCCGGCGCGTCGAGCAGAAAGCTGATCTCGCGGAAGCCGCCGAGATCGGTCTCGCTCACGCTGACCAGTTCTGCGCTCCAGCGACGGCTCTCGGCGTACAGCGTGTACATGCGGTAAAGGTCGGCGGCGAACAGCGCCGATTCCTCGCCGCCTACGCCGGCGCGTATCTCCACGATGACGCTGCGCCCGTCGTCCGGGTCGCCCGGCACCAGAAGCAGGCGCAGCTGCTCCTCGAGCGCCGGTATCCGCTCCTGCGCGGCGGCAAGCTCCTCCCGGGCCAGTTCGCACAGCTCCGGGTCGCCCCCGCGCTCGAGTATCTGCCGCGCCTCCGTCTGCGCGCGCCGCTGCGCGCTCAGCGCGGCCCACGCCTCCGCCAGCGGCGCAAGCTCCTTCTGCTCGCGCGCCAGCTCCGCATACAGCGCCGGGTCGCCATAGATCTCCGGCTGCTCCATGCGCGCCGTCAGAAGCTCAAAGCGGCGGGCGATCTCGTTGAGTTTTTCTTCCATGGCTCAAAGCATGGCCGGGCCGGACTTCCAGTCCGAGCCCCCGTCGCGTCCGGCGATCCCCTCGCGGCCGAGAACGTAAAAATCGCGCGCGTCCGCCGTCCGGGTGAATATCCGCTCCGCCTCGCCGCCAAGCTCCCTGACAGCGGCAGGCTTTGTGATGACAGGCACGGCGCTTTTTCCGTCCATCTCCCGCAGCAGCGCGCGTCCCGCCCCGCTGGCCGCCAGAACGCGGGCGTAGGGCACGCGCTCCCCCGCCTCGCCGGCGCGCACGCCGAGAGCCGCGCACGTCAGCATACGGCGCAGGCGGCTCATGGGATAGCGCTTTGTCTTGACCGCCGAAAGCACGGCCTCCACGCCCGGCTCCGTGCGGACGGCGCGGTAAAGCCGGTTCCCCAGCCCCTCCGTCGCGTCCGGGAACGCGTGGAACGCCTCCTCCGGCAGCATGCGCAGCCGCGCCATATACGCCTGCTCCAGCTTCTCCATATACATTGGCTCGCAGCCGCGCAGCACCTCCTGCGCCGCCGCCGGCAGATAGGGCGAAACGTCCTCCTCCGCCTCGAGCATGCTGCGTATCTCCGCCGCGCAGCGGAAGGCGCCGTCCGAGCTTCCGTCGTGAACGGAGCCGGTGCGGCGGGTCGTGACCGGCGTCAGCGCGGCGTTCAGGGAAAGCAGCGCCTTGAGGTATTCGACGGCCAGAATGTTGTTCGGCTTTTCCAGCAGTCCGGCGCATTCACGGCCGAGCTTTTCCTCCAGCGCCCTCTGGCGCGCGGGCGCAAAGCCCATGCCGCCGCTCATTGCGTCCTTGACCGCCTCGATCGTTTCCGGCTCCATCGCCTCCAGCGCCAGCGCCGTCAGCGGCGCCAGATCGCCCGCCTCGCTCCCGAAGCTCAGATGCGTCACAACGCCGAGATCGTTCAGCAGTCCCACGCCGCCGCGCGCAAAGCGCTCCGCCGACGAAACGCACCAGGGCAGCGGCAGCTCAATGACCAGATCGGCCCCGCAGGCGCACGCGGCGCGGGCGCGGACATGCTTGTCAAAGACAGCCGGCGTCCCCCGCTGGACAAAATCGCCCGACATGACGCACACGACCGGCGCGTCTCCGCCCGCCGCAGCGCGGCTTTGGCGGATATGGTCGAGATGGCCCTTGTGGAAGGGATTGTATTCACACACGATTCCAACGACACTCATGGCATTACCTCTTGCGTTTTTGGGATTTTGCGTTAAAATAGACCTTTAGGAGGCAAACGCGCCCTCCCGGCTCTCATTTTACACGAAATTTTATTTTTTACAATACGAAAGGACAGTACCATGAAAATTCTTGTCATCAACGCAGGCTCCTCCTCCCTGAAGTATCAGCTTCTGGACATGGAGACCGAAACGCTTCTTGCCAAGGGTCTGTGCGAGCGCATCGGCATCGACGGCCATCTGAAGCATCAGCCCCAGAACGGCAAGCCGAAGTTCGACGAGGACATTGCCCTGCCCACGCACACCGAGGCGATCGCCGCCGTTCTCGACAAGCTCACCAGCGCCGAGTACGGCGTGGTCGAGAGCATGAGCGAGATCAGCGCCGTCGGCCACCGCGTCGTTCACGGCGGCGAGAAGTTCGCCCAGAGCGTTCTCATCGACGACGCCGTCATGGACGCCATTGCCGAGTGCATCCCCCTCGCCCCGCTGCACAACCCCGCCAACATCACCGGCATCAACGCCTGCAAGGCCGTCATGGGCCCGGATGTGCCCCAGGTCGCCGTGTTCGACACCGCCTTCCATCAGACCATGCCCGGCAAGGCGTTCATCTACGCCATCCCCTATGAGTACTACACCGATCTCAAGGTCCGCCGCTACGGCTTCCACGGCACCAGCCACCGCTACGTTTCCGGCCGCTGCGCCGAGCTGATGGGCAAGGACATCAAGGATCTGAAGATCATCTCCTGCCACATGGGCAACGGCTCGTCCATCTGCGCCATCGACGGCGGCAAGAGCGTCGACACCTCCATGGGCTTCACGCCCATCGCCGGTCTGCCCATGGGCACCCGCTGCGGCGACATCGACGTTTCCATCCTTGAGTATCTCGCCTCCAACGCCGGCAAGAGCATCGAGGAGCTGACCACCATCCTCAACAAGAAGTCCGGCGTGCTGGGCATCTCCGGCGTCTCCTCCGACTTCCGCGACCTGGACAACGCCGCCTCCGAGGGCAACGACCGCGCGCGTCTGGCGCTGGATATCTTCGCCTACGACGTGGCCAAGACCGTCGGCGGGTATGCCGCGGCCATGGGCGGCGTGGACGCCATCGTGTTCACGGCCGGCGTCGGCGAAAACTCCGCCTCCACCCGCGCCGACATCTGCGCCTATCTCGGCTATCTCGGCACGGAGCTGGACGAGCAGGCCAACGCCAAGCGCGGCGAGGACATCGAGATCTCCAAGGCCGGCTCCAAGGTCCGTATGTTTGTCATCCCCACGAACGAGGAGCTCGTGATCGCCCGCGACACCAAGGCGCTCGTCGAGGCCTGATCCCCGTTTTTTCCGCAGACCGCTCTCTTCGGAGAGCGGTCTGTTTTTTTCCGGGAAAACGCAAAAAGGCGGTTGACTTTCGGATGATTCCAAGGTTTATGATAGCCTTACATATAATTTATCTGCGGACGAACACGGCCCGCAGTCTGAGAAGGAGAAGCACTTACTGTCATGGAATGCAGAAATGTTGTCATCGTTGACGCCTGCCGCACCGCCGTGGGCAAAATGGGCGGCGCGTGCAAGCCGCTGTCCGCGCTGGACATGGCCTGCGCCACCATCCGGGGCAATCTGGACCGCAGCGGCATCGACCCCGCCGAGATCGACGAGGTCATTCTCGGCCAGTGCCGCCAGACCTCGGACGAGCCGAACATCGCCCGCGTCGCGGCGCTGCGCTCCGGCATCCCCGAATCCTGCCCCGCCTACACCGTCATGCGCCAGTGCGCCAGCGGCATGACCGCCGTGCAGAACGCCGTCATGAGCATCATGGCCGGCGTCAACGACTGCGTCATCGCCGGCGGCACCGAGAGCATGTCCAACGCCGTCTTCTATGTGCGCAACGCCCGCTGGGGCGTCGGCACCGGGACGACAGAATTCGTCGACGCGCTCACCGAGGGCCAGTTCAAAAGCCAGCCCGAGGAGACCTACGGCCGCTACAACATGGGCGCCACAGCCGAGCGCGTGGCGCAGGAGCTCGGCATCACCCGCGAGGAGCAGGATGCCTTTTCCCTGCTCAGCCAGCGCCGGGCCATCGCCGCGGTCGATTCCGGCCGCTTCAAGGACGAGATCGTTCCTCTCGTCGTGCCGCAGGGCCGGAAAAAGGACCCCATCGTCTTTGATACGGACGAGTTCCCCAACCGCGCGACCAACGAGGAAAAAATGGCGAAGCTCCGCCCCGTTTTCAGCATCGACGTGCACGAGGACGGCAAGATGTTCAATTCCAGAGAAGTCACCGGCACCGTGACCGCCGGTTCCTCCTCCGGCCGCAACGACGGCGCTTCCTCCATGCTTCTGATGAGCGAGGAGAAAGCGAAGGCGCTCGGGCTCAAGCCGCTGGCGCGCATCATCGGCATGGGCTGCGCCGGCGCCGATCCTCAGCAGATGGGTCTCGGCCCGGTCTACGCCGTACCCAAGGCGCTGGAATACGCCGGCCTTACGATCGACGACATCCAGCTCATCGAGCTCAACGAAGCCTTTGCCGCCCAGAGCCTCGGCTGCATCAAGCTGCTCGGCTGGGAGGACAAGATGGACATCATCAACGTCAACGGCGGCGCCATCGCCCTGGGCCACCCCGTCGGCTCCTCCGGCTGCCGCATTCTTGTGACGCTGGTGCATGAGATGAAAAAGCGCGGGCTGAAATACGGCCTTGCGACGCTGTGCATCGCCGGCGGCATGGGTCAGGCCACCGTGATCGAAATGTGCGAATAATTTTTGGAATCGAGGAATAAATGTCATGAGCAAGTCCAACAAAGTCATCATCCAGTGCTGCATCTGCGGCGCGGGCACCAAAAAGTCCCAGGCTCCCTCCGTCCCCTACACGCCCGAGGAGATCGCGCGCGACGTGGTCGCGGTCGCCAAGGCCGGCGCCTCCATCGCCCACATTCATGTCCGCGAGGACAAGATGGTCAACGGCGAAATGCAGATCGGCTACAAATCCATGAGCCTGCAGAAGTTCACCGAGACCGTGGAGCTGTGCCGCAAATATTGCGCCGAGGCCGGCGTTGACATCATCATCAACCTCACCACCTCCGGCGGCGAATACGAGGACTACAAGCGCCTGCAGCATCTGAGCGCCCTGCGCCCCGAAATGTGCTCGTTCGACCCCAACACCATCAACTGGTCGAACTCCTACATCTTTGAAAACCATCCCCGCTTCCTCAACGAGCTGTCCGACGAGGTCGTCAAATACGACATCAAGCCCGAATTCGAGGTCTTTGACACCGGTCATCTCGATTCCGTCATGTACTATGTCAAAAAGCACAACATCCCCCTGCCCCCCCACATCCAGTTCATCATGGGCGTCGGCGGCTCCATGCCCGGCACGCCGCAGGCGCTTGCCTACGTCGTCGATCATCTTCCCGAAGGCGCCACCTGGTCCGTTTCCGGCATCGGCAAGGCGCATATGCCGATGATGCTGGCCGGCCTGTCCATGGGCTGCGACGGCCTGCGCGTGGGTCTGGAGGACAATGTCATGTTCGGCAAGAACCCGGACGGCACGAAGGACATCGCCACGAACGTGCGCCTGGTGGAGCGCGCCGTAACGCTGGCGAAGCTCGCCGGCCGCGAGATCGCCACGGCGGACGACGCCCGCGCCATCCTCGGCATCACCCGCCATTGCCTGCGCGACGAGATCACCCACCCTGTCGAGATCTGACGCAGCGCTTTAAAAGCAAAAAACGGGAACGGCAGATAAAACTGCCGTTCCCGTTCCCATATCCGGACGCCTTCGGATAACGCCCCATACGCCCTTGTCCAAAAAAGCCTGTCCTCCGTTCAGCCCGCGGCTGCACGAAGGACAGGTCTTCTTATTCTTATGAAACGCACACGAGCGCGCACAGCGTCTCCTGCCCGTCGTATATCCCAACGACCGCCTGCTCCCCGCCGCCGGCAAGACGCACCGTCACATCGCCGCTGCCGCCGAGCGCCCGGCGGTAGCTGATGCGGAAATTCTGCGCCCGGCGCGCAAGCGTTTCCGGCAGCACCTCCGCCGCCAGTTCGAGATAGCGGGTATTGTGAAGATGGCCGTTAAAATCCAGATCGGCGCGGCGCAGCTGCACGCGCTTCTCCGTATCATACGCCTGCGGCGCGCGCAGCTTCGCGGCGGGCGGCAGAAGCGTCCGCTCCTCCGGCGCGTAGCGCTCGAACGCATCCTGCGTGATGCGCGCGAGCCGCTCCGTCTCCCGCTCCAGAAGGCCAAGCGTCGCCTCCGCCAGCACCAATGTCTGGCCGTCGGCCGCCCTGGCCTCCAGCTCGCGGCGGATCGTGACCGCCGGGGGCTTTCCGCACGTCCAGGTATTTACGGTAAAGCTCTCGCCGCTGACCGGCCGGCGCAGGATGCGGAAGTTCCACTCCGTCAGGATCCACGCCAAACCGTGCCGGCTTTTTTCAATGACGCCCTCGTCCACGGCCGCCGTGTGGCGGCAGGCGCAGTCCTCAAGAATGTGCAGCACCGCCTCCGGCGACATCTGGCCGAAGCGGTCGAAATCGTCGATGCGGGGCTGATAGCTCTGAGAGTATATCATGGCGCTATCAGCGGAGGAAGCCCTCGAGTATCTTCTCCTCCGCCTGCTCCGCGTCGAGACCGAGGGTCATGAGCTTGAGTATCTGCTCGCCCGCGATGCGGCCGATGGCCGCCTCGTGGATGAGGCTCGCGTCCACATCGTCGCAGACGATGGCGGGAATGGAGCTGACCTTGGCGCTGCCCATGATGATCGCGTCGCAGGACACATGGCCGAAGCACTCGCAAAGACCGGTCACGCGCGGATAGAACACCTGCTCCGAGTGATCCTTGGCCACCGAGCGGCTGATAACGCGGGTGCGCGCGCCCGCGCCCTCAAGATAGACCTCCATCTCGGACTCCGCCTTCTGGCTTTCATGCGTCAGCAGCTTTTCCTGAATGATAAGCTCCGCGCCCGCGCCGACGTGCCCCTCGGTCATACGCTTCGTGTCGTCCACGCCGCGTATCTGGCTGGTGTCGAGCGTGACGGAGGAGCCCTCCTCCAGATAGAGGACCGTTTTGGGGTTGAGGATGCGGCGACCCGTGCCGCGGCCCTCGCCGTAGTGCTTTTCGCGGTAGATAACGTGGGCATTTTTCCCGACGTGGAAGGTATGGATGCCGTCGTGCTGGGAATCGTCGCAGCCGCAGTTGTTGATGCCGCAGCCGGCGATGATCTCGCATTCCGCGCCCTCGCCGACGTAAAAATCGTTGTAGACGAGATCCTTGAAGCCGGATCTCGTGAGTACGACCGGGATATGCACGCTCCCGTGACGGCTGCCCGGCGCGATGAACACGTCGATGCCGTCCTTGTCGGTCTTTGTGCGGATCTCGATATCCTTTGTATTGTGACGCTCCAGCTTTGCCCCGTCCACACGGATGTTCAGCGCAACGCTGTCGGGAAATTCGTGCCGGTCGGCGATCTGGTCAAGCACCTGTGCGACCGTTTTATCCATTTTGCCCCTCCAGTACCGAACAGCCGGAAACGGTCTGTCCCATGATCTGCGGGAATATCTCCGCCGTCGGCCCCTGCGCCGTCAGCCGTCCGCCGGACAGCACGACGATCTCGTCCGCCAGTCCGATCAGGCGCTCCTGATGGCTGATGACGATAAGCGTGGCCTCCTTACGGCGGCTGATCGCGCCGAACGTCTCCGTCAGACGGGAAAAGCTCCACAGGTCGATGCCGGCCTCCGGCTCGTCAAAGATCATCAGCTCGCTTTTCCGCGCCAGGATCGTGGCGATCTCGATGCGCTTGGCCTCGCCGCCGGACAGCGACACGTCCATGTCGCGGTCAACGTAGTCGCGCGCGCACAGCCCCACCTGCGTGAGGTATTCGCAGCACTCAATGCGGCTCATTTCGCGGCCGGCCGCCACCTTGAGCAGATCGTAGACCGTCATGCCCTTGAAGCGCGGCGGCTGCTGGAAGCCGTAGCTGATGCCGCGGCGGGCGCGCTCCGTGACGGAAAGCTCCGTCACATCCTCGCCGTTCCAGACAATACGGCCGGCGCTCGGCTTTTCAATGCCCATGATGAGCTTGGCGAGCGTGGTCTTGCCGCCGCCGTTGGGGCCGGTTATGACCACGAATTTCTTGTCCTCCACCGTCAGCGACAGATCGTCGATGATGACCTTCTCGCCGTCCTCGGTCTGCGGTGCGAAGCGCAGATTTTCTATCTTCAGCATTTCTCGAGCCAAACCTGATCGTCCGGCTCAAACACCACCTTTTTATAGCCTTCCACATCAAGCGGCACACCCGTCCAGTCGGAATGGATATCGCCGTTCTGCTTGATGATGATGTCGTAAAGTATGTCGTAGGTCACGCCGTCGCTGCCCGTTTCCGTGATGGTGCTGTACGGAAGCGTCTTGTGATAGGTGATCTCCACGCCCTCGTATTCAAAATGGTATCCGCAGCGCATGCGGCTGCCGTCCAGCCCCTTGTATTCGCACAGCGCCTTGAGATCGTTGAGGATGTGGTCATGCTCCTGCTCGTACAGGTTCTCCGGCGTCGTATCCGTGTAGTCATAGCGGAACTGGATCGACACGGGATGCTCCTTCCAGCGGCGGATGAAGCCGGGAAGCTGTTCCGTGGGGTAATGCTTCCACAAAACGCAGTTGACGCGCGCCGGGACCGGCAGCCGGTCAAAAAGCTCGTCCGGCGACTCCTGCACATAGTGCTGCATATGGCGCGAGACGTTGATGCAGGTGATCTTGTCCTTATTGTGCGCAGCAAACGCGAGCATATCCTCCGCGCTCTGGTCGGCAAAGACGGGAAGCGTCGTATTGATGAACACCCTGTGCGTTGTCGGAATGCGGTCGAGCATACGCTGGAGCGACGGCAGGTTCGCCATCGGCTCGCCGCCGGTGAATACAAAGTCGCAGCGCGGCGTGATGGCGTCCATCGTTTCGATGCTGCGCAGTATCTTCTCTTCCGAAAAGCCGCTCATGTCCGCGTATTCCTGCTTATTGATGCAGAACGGACAGTTGTTCCGGCAGTCGTAGGGCACGAAAACCGTGACCGTCGCGCCGCCTTCTCTTGTTTTGTACGGGTTGTGCATATATGCCGCTCCATTCTATATAAATATAGATATTTTTTCACTCAAGCACGTATTGTATCATAGATTTTCCCACTTGAAAAGAGTTAATGTTCGTTAACTTTTTCGCGCTGTGCATGAAAGCCGCCGCCGCTGGAAAAACTAGCATTTACCAGACGAAAGGGCGGTTTTTGAATGCAGGGAAAAGTTGAGATCTGCGGCGTAAATACGGCAAGTCTGAAGGTTTTGAAAAGCGATGAAATTCGCTCGCTTCTGAAAAAAGCGCAGTCCGGCGACAGCGGCGCGCGCGACGAGCTGATTCGCGGCAACCTGCGGCTCGTTCTTTCCGTGATCCAGAAATTCGTCGGCCGCGGCGAGAATGTGGACGATCTGTTTCAGGTCGGCTGCATCGGGCTGATAAAGGCCATTGATAATTTCGATCTGAAAAATCACGACGTGAAATTCTCCACCTACGGCGTGCCGATGATCGCGGGCGAGATACGCCGCTACCTGCGGGACAACTCCTCGCTGCGCGTGTCGCGCTCGCTCCGGGACACGGCCTATCGCGTCATGCAGGCGCGCGAGGCGCTCATGAGCGAAAACCAGCGCGAGCCGACCGTGGAGGAGATCGCCGCGTCGATCGGCGTGACGCCGGAGGCCGCCGCCATGAGCATGGACGCCCTCAGCACGCCGGTGAGTCTGTTCGACCCGGTGTACACCGACGCGGGCGAGAGCGTGCGCGTGATGGATCAGGTACGCGATGTGAAAAACACGGATCAGAGCTGGCTGGAGCACATCGCCTTCACGGAGGCCGTGGAAAAGCTGGCCGAGCGCGAGCGGCGCATCCTTGCCCTGCGCTATCTCGCCGGAAAGACCCAGATGGAGGTCGCCGGGGAGATCGGCATATCCCAGGCACAGGTGTCGCGGCTGGAAAAAAACGCGGTCAGCGAGATCAAAAAAGCGCTGTTCCCGGCATGAGCCCGGCATAATACAGCAGGAACAGGGGTGCGATGGCACCCCTGTTCTTTATGCACGCGGTCATACCCCGCGCTCACGGCTGCTCCGGCGGACGCATCCACTCAAAGCGGTCCACATCCACCGCGCCGCAGGTCGTCAGTTTGATATGCGGAATGACCGGCAGGCTCACGAAGGAAAGCGTCATGACCGGGTCGACGCCCTTCGACACGCCCAGCTCCCACGCGACGCGCTTGATCTCGTCCATGGCCCGCTGCGTCTGCGCCGCGTCCAGATCGGTCATCAGCCCCGCGACCGGCAGCGGAAGCGCCGCCGCCGTCTTTCCCTCGTGGACGACGCACATGCCGCCCTGCATGTCGATGACCGCGTTGGCCGCCGCCGCCATCTCCTCGTCCGACGATCCGGCCACGATGAGATTGTGGCTGTCGTGCGCGACCGTGACGGCCACGGCGCCGTTTTTCAGCCCGTATCCCTTCAGCCATGCGACGCCGATGTGCCCCGTGTGATGGTGCCGCTCGATGACCGCCGCCTTGCACAGCCCCTCGCCGTAATCCGAGGCCCAGCCCTCCTTGGTCGTCAGAAGCTCCCGCTCCACAAGCCCGATGACCGGCGCGCCCCCCGCGACGGCAAAGCTCTGCGGCGTAAGTGCCGCAAGGTTCATGCTGCTGCGCGCGCGCGCCATGAGCGGCCGCTCCACCTCGCTGCGGCACTGCGCCAGAAGCGTCTCGTCCACCAGCCGCCCGGCGCGCCAGACCGCCTCGATGGACACGCTCTCCACGTCGTCCAGCAGCACGAGATCGGCCACATACCCCGGCGCGATGGCGCCCATGCGCCGCAGTCCGAAATACTCCGCCGCGCCGAGCGAGGCCGCCTTGTAGCACAGCGCCGGCGGCGCGCCGAGCGCGATGGCCTCGCGGATGATGCCGTCGATGTGGCCGTAGCTCATCAGATCGCCGGGGTGCTTGTCGTCCGTGACCAGCATACAGCGCGCGGCCGTCTGCGAGTCGCACAGCAGCGGCACGAGCGCCTTCAGATTGTGCGACGCCGTTCCGTTCCGGATCATGATGCGCTGGCCCAGCCGCAGCTTTTCCATGGCTTCGTCCAGATCGGAGCATTCATGGTCGCTCATCACGCCGGCGGCAGCGTAGGCGTTGAGCGCCCGGCCGGAAAGACCGGGGGCATGACCGTCCACCGGCTTGAGCCGCTTCCAGGCCGCCTTTATCCGCGCCAGTATCTCCCCGTCTCCCGCCGCCGTCCCGACGTAATTCATCATCTCCGCCAGCCCCAGCACCCGCCGGTGATCCATCAGAAGCTCAATGTCCTCGTGGGCGAAGGACGCGCCGGATTCGTCAAACGGCGTGGCCGGCACGCAGCTCGGCAGCATGACGAACACGTCCAGCGGCAGCCGCTCCGTCGCCTGCAGCATGAATTTCACGCCGTCGGTCCCCATCACATTCGTGATCTCATGCGGGTCGGTCACGACCGCGCAGGTCCCCTTCGGGAGCACGATGCGCGCAAATTCCGCCGGCGACACGACGCTCGACTCGAGATGGATATGGCCGTCGATGAACGCCGGGACAAGCGTCTTGCCGCCGCAGCCGATCTCCCGTTCGCCGTCGTAATCGCCGATGCCCACGATGTGGCCGTCGCTCACCGCCACATCCGCCTTTTCAAAGCGTCCCGTGAACACGTTGAGATATTCCGCGTCCTTGAATACAAGTTCGGCCCTCCGCCGTCCGGAGGCCGCTTCAATGCGTTCGCTCAGGCTCATGACATACCCTCCCAGAGATAAATTTTCAATATTATAATTGTTTGTAATTAATTTGTAAAGCCAGAACGCACAAAAGGCGCTATAATCTAAATACTGGTTTTAGTCTACTTAACTAGGAGGAGCATGAACATGGGTAAAACATCGAAGATTCTCTCCCTTGTCCTTGTCTTTGCGATGGCGCTGAGCCTCGGCTGCGTGTCCTTCGCGGCGGACAGCGACTGGAGCGAATATCAGGACTACATCTATTCCTATGCGGAAGCCGGCGCCCCCAATCCCGAGGACGCCGTGGAGATGGCCGACGCCATCTACGCCTGCAAGGATATGGACGACATCCGGTCCGCCTCCAACATTCAGGTCTTCTTTGACGTGTTGGGCGCGCTGGACTTTGAGGATTGGCTTGCCGCCGGCAAGCCCGAAGCCGACATGAACGGCGGCGCGGGCGGCGGCTCCGGCGAAGCGTCCGGGGAAGCCTCCGGCGAGGGCGGCGAAAACGCCGTCATCTCCATCGCCGCCGGCGAGATCCGCTACGTCTCCGACGGCGTGGAAAAGACGGCCGAGATCGGCGAGGGCCAGACCGCCTATCTGTCCGTGGACGGCGTGAACGTCCCGCTCGAAGAGGGCGCTTACAACGGCAGCGTGGCCGTGGATGTGGTCGATCCCATTTTTGAATCTGCGGATTATCAGTCCGGCGATAAGGACGTGGATCTGTCCACGGAGCTGGCCAGCGTGATCTACATCACCGACGAGGGCCTTCAGGAAGGCCAGTCCATCCTCTCTGCGGCCACCGGCGGCGAGATCACCGACACGAAGGTCTCCGGCGTCACCATCGGCTCCGACGTCGCCGCCGTCTCCGGCATCCGTGCCGGCGGCAGCGCCGAGATCGAGGTTGAGGACGTCGTCATCAACCTCACGGGCGAGGGCGGCAACGACTTCATGGGCCAGGGAGCCGCGCTGTGCGCGACCGACGGCAGCCATCTCATTGCCCGCAATGTGACGGCGAACGTCTCCGGCTATGTCCGCGGCTGCACCTTTGCCGGCGGCCAGTCCACGCTGGAGGTCTATGACTCCGTGTTCAACTGCGACGCGGGCGACTACAACGAGGACGCCTCCGTCGAGATGGCCGGCATGAGCCAGCCGCCCAAGGGCCTCGGCGTTTACGGCAACGCCCGCGCCAACAACATGGTCCACTATGCCACGGAGTATTTTGAAAACTGCGTGTTCAACAACCGCAACTGGGGCGCGCTCGGTGTGGATGCCGTCAACGACGGCAGCCTGACCTGCGTGGACTGCGAGATCAACGTCACCGAGTCCGGCTACGGCGCGTACTCCATCGGCCCCTGCGTCGATACCTTTAAAAACTGCCGCTTCAATATCCACAACGGCGTCGTGGCCTTCGCCGCCGTGGAAGGCACGGTCATCCTCAGCGACGGCACAGTCGCCAACTCCGACCGCTACGGCCTTGTGACCCACCAGCCCATGGGCTCCGTTTCCACGCTCAAGGTCCTCGGTGAGGGCACCGAGCTGAACACCGCCTACTGCGGCATCATGATCAAGTCCCGCTCCGCCGATATCGAGATCGGCGACGGCGCGGTCGTCACCGCTTCCGAGACCGGCGTTCTCGTGCAGGCGCAGGACAACGACGATACCGGCGCCGGCACGGTCAACGCTTCCGCCGAGATACCCGTCTATATCCACGATACGGCGCTCGAGGGCGACATCGTGATGAGCATGAGCCCGCTGGCGTACGACACGGCCACCATGAACGTCACGCTCGAAAATGCCGAGCTGACCGGCGCGATCTCCCTGGCCAACGCCACGCTCGCCATTGACGACGGCGTCATCACCTTCGACAACATCCTCTCCGTCGGCCGCGTTGAAAACGAGTACGCGCCCCGCGAGGACGGCTGCCTGCTCAATGTCACGCTGGGCGACGGCGCGGTCTGGAACGTCACCGAGACGAGCTATCTCTCCAGCCTCACTCTGAACGGCGACGCCGTTGTCAACGGCACCGTGACCGACTGCGGCGACTACATCATGGTCGAGCCCGCGGCCGCCGACGTCTACGCCGAAAGCGACGTCACTCTCACCTTCACGCTCGACGGCGCTCCCATCGCCAGCTTCACGGTCTCCGTCTCCCTTTCGGACGGCGACTATGTTCTCGGCCTGCGCAACGCGATCGACGCGCTCGGTCTGGCGCTGGACTATGACGAGACCACCGGCATCCTGACCGTCACGGACGAAAACGGCCTGCTTCTCTCTCTGCTCAGCGGCGAGATCCCCGTCCTCAGCGACGCGGGCATCTTCTCCGTTGAGGCCGGCGAGCCCTATGCCGGCCGCCCGGCTGCCGAACTGATCGAGGGCGAGCGCTACGTGGCGGAAGCCGCGCGCGGCGGCTCCGTCATCTACATCTCCGGCGGCGAGCACACCTTCGACGACATCTATGTTTACGGCGCCGGCTACTCCAGCGAGGACGATCTTTCCGCCGAGCGCTCCAGCCAGTACGGCTACTGCTCCGACATCCTTGCCACGAGCCCCGACACGCTCGTGACGCTCAACAACCCCACCATCGTTTCCGACCCCGAGAGCTACGCCAACGGCGCCTTTGCCACCAACCGCGCCAGGATCGTCATCAACGGCGGCACCATCGACACCAACAACTCCCAGGGCCACGGTCTGGACGTGACCTACATGGGCCGCATCTATGCCTATGACACCGTCATCCACACGGCCGGCGGCTCGTCCGGCGCGCTCGCCAGCGACTACGGCGGCGGCTTCATCCTCGCCGAGGGCGTGGACTGCACCACCGAAAAGGCCGGCTCCCCCGGCATCTACTGCGCCGGCTCGTCCATCATCATGGCGAAGGACTCCCGTTTCGTCGCCAACAACTGCGAGGGCGTCATGAGCGCCCACGACCACGGCGTCACCGTGCTTGACAACTGCTACACCTACGGCGAGACCTCCGCGCTCAACGGCCATCAGGCCATGCCCTCCGCCGCCATGTCCACCGGCAGCTACTGCTTCGTGTTCGGCGGCACGCTGGAATCCGGCTCCGGCCCCGTCATCCGCGAGGAGAACGGCCGCACCGAGGATTTCATCGTCGGCGCGGAAATGATCTGCGGCGATTATCCCTATGCCGTCGAGGCCACGGACGATAACGCCGGCATTCTGACCGTCAATCTCTGGGATACCGAGCTGACCGGCGACATCTACTGCAGCGCGGAATCGTCCATCACGCTCAACCTCTACGCCGGCGCGAAGCTGACCGGCGAGGTCTTCGGCGAGGGCGAGGTCATCATCAACGTCTACGACGGCGGCGAATACGTCGGCTCCTACAGCGCCAACGAGTGCGGCGCCGGTGAGGACGCGCCCGCCTGCGGCGACTTTGACTACTACCTGGTCAACTACTGGGCGGCCGGCATGCAGAAGTGGCAGAACGCCACCATCACCACCTACCTCGAGGACGTTGAGCCCATCATCGTGGAAGGCTCTCTCGTCTCCTTCGTGACCGACGGCGCTTCCGCCATCGCCTATGACCCGGCGACCGCCGATCTGTCCGAAAACGGCATCGACCCAGACGCGCTGGATACGACGAGCGCCATCGGCTTCGGCGAGCCCGGCGACGGCGTGATGGGTCTGACCAGCGGCGAGCCCAGCGCCGAGTAAAATCCGGCGCCTCACGCAAAAAATATAACAGCGGCGGCCCCTTCCAAACGGAAGGGGCCGCCGTTTCCGCTTTTCCGGGGTCAGCGGGCCAGAAGCGTCAGCAAAAGCATTCCGGCAAACATGACGCCGCCCACGGCGCTTACGACCGTATAGATCCGGCGCGACTGCTCATCCTCCCGCTCCTTTACCAGATAGTAAAGCCCCGCGGCGAGGACCATTCCTCCGATGATCGTTCCGATGATTTTGATCGCCATTATTTTTTCCTCCATTTCAGTAAGAATGCCGAGTTTGTGATCACGAGCACGGAGCCCGCGTTATGAACCAGCGCGCCGGCAACGGGGTTCAGCGTCCCGATGATGGCCAGCGTGATGGCGATGAAGTTGAGCGTCATGGAGAAGGTCATATTCCGCTTGATGGTCGTCATCATCCGCTTCGAGAGCGCCACGAGGTGCGGCAGCTCCTTGACCTCGTCGTCCACCAGCGCGATATCCGCCGCGTCCACGGCGATATCGCTGCCCACGCCGCCCATGGCGATGCCGACGTCGGCCTTTTTGAGCGCTGGGGCGTCGTTCACGCCGTCGCCGATCATGCAGACCGGCCGCTCCTTCGCCTGATACTCGCCGATATACCGGAGCTTATCCTCCGGCAGGCAGTTTGCCCGCACCTCGCGGATCTGCAGCTCGCCCGCGATGGTCCCGGCGGCGTTTTCGTGGTCGCCGGTGAGCAGCACGGGCTGCACGCCGAGGACCGTCAGGGCGGCGATGGTGTCCGCACTCTCCCTGCGCAGCGTGTCGGACAGGGCGATAAACCCGGCGAACACGCCGTCCACCGCCACATATGTCACGGTGCAGCCCTGCCGGACGCGCTCCTCGGCGGCCGCTACGGCGGAAATCGCCGCGCCGCGCTCCCGCAGCAGCGCGGGGCTCCCGGCGAGGACCGTCTTCCCCTCGACCCGCGCGCACACGCCGCGGCCGGGGATCATCTCAAAGTTCTCCGCCGCGACGACCTCCGGCACGCCGCAGGTCAGCGTACCGGTCTTGTCGAAGGCGATGACCTTCGCCTTGGCCAGCCGCTCGAGCGCGTCGCCCTCCCGGACGAGGAAGCCGTGCTTCGTGGCGTTGCCGATGGCGGCCATGATGACCGTGGGTGTCGCCAGCACGAGCGCGCAGGGGCAGAACACGACGAGGATCGTCACGGCGCGGATGATCTGCCCCGTGACGGCCCATGTGATGGCCGCGGCACTCAGGGCGATGACGACGATCCACGTCGCCCAGCGGTCGGCGATGCCGACGATCTTCGCCTTGCCCGCGTCCGCTGACTGCACCAGCCGGATCATGCGCTGGATGGAGCTGTCCTCGCCGACCTTCGCCGCCTCCATCTCGAAGGCGCCGAACTGGTTGACCGTGCCGCTGGAGACCGTGTCGCCCACCGTTTTATCCACCGGGAGGGATTCGCCGGTCATGACCGCCTGGTTGATGGAGGTCTGTCCGGAGAGAATGACGCCGTCCACGGGGATGCTCTCGCCGGGGAGGACGCGGATGCGATCCCCGACTCGCACCCGCTCGGCGGGGAGGATCTCCTCCTTGCCGTCTCGCAGCACGCGGGCCGTCTGGGGCGTCAGATGCACCAGCTTCTCGATCCCGGCTCTGGCTCTGGCGACCGTCAGTTCCTCGAGCAGGCCGCCGAGCTGCATGATGAACGCGACCTCACCGGCGGCGAACGTCTCGCCGATGCTGATGGAGGCGATCAGCGCCAGCGATACCAGCACGTCCGCCTTGATGTCGAAGGCGGTGACCAGCCCGATCACCGCTTCGAGGATGATGGGAATGCCGCAGAGGACGATGGCGATCCACGCCATGTCGAACGGGAGCGGATTCCACTTCAGCAGGCTGCAGATGACGGCGATACCGGAGAGCACGAGGAAGGTGACGTCCTTTTTGATGCCGCCCAGCTCCAGCAGCTGCTCCAGCTTTTCCATCGCACGCTTCACAAACATTCCTCCTTTTATACCCGTAGGGGTATATCGTATTATACATATAGGGGTATATGTTTCCAAGCAGAAATAAAAAAGAGCCAGCCGCACAGACTGACTCAAGGGTCCTTATTGCATATTGGCAAACCGCTCAACGGCCTTCGTGAAGTTCTCGATCGTCTTGTCGGCGTCGCTGTGCTCAATACCGTCGCGGACACAGTGCTTGATGTGCCCCTCCAGCACGACCTTTCCGCAGCCGTTCAGGGCCGATTTCGCGGCGTTGATCTGCGACAGAACATCCTCACAGGGCACATCCTCGTCGATCATGCGGTCGATGGCCTGAACCTGGCCGATGATCTTTTTCAAGCGGCGGTGCAGATTATCCGCATCCATGCATTGCTTCATGACAGCGTCTCCTTACCTTTGGGGGTATGTGTATTATATCTTCTCCCTCTCCCGGCTGTCAAGGCCGCGCTGTCCGTCCAAAAAACAGCGCCGCCGTATACCGCTTTGTCAATGATATATCTTAGACATTTATGACAAACAAAAGACTTTTCTTGCATTTCTTTTTGTATAGTTTTAATATATAAACAAGGGAAGGATTTCCCACGGAGCCGCATCCGGAACGCTCCGCATCATTACCGATCTGAAGGAGGCTTTTTTCATGAACAGACTAAACGATAAGGTCGTCATCATCACCGGGGCCAGCTCCGGCATGGGCGCCACCGCCGCGCAGCTTTTCGCCGCCGAGGGCGCAAAGCTCGTTCTGGCCGCCCGCCGTGCCGAACAGCTTCAGGAAACGGCGGATACGATCCGCGCTGCCGGCGGCGAGTGCACCGTCGTCCCCAGCGATATCTCCCGCGACGCGGACTGCGCGGCGCTGGTAAACGCCGCCGTGAACGCCTACGGGCGTCTGGACGGACTGGTCAACAACGCCGGCGTGCTTGAAAAGGGCCTCAAGCCCATCGACCGGTTCACCGACGAGGACTATGAAAAGGTGCTCGGCATCAACACGAAGGGCACGATGAACTGCATCCGCGCCGCGGCGCCGGAGCTTTGCAAAACCCACGGCGCGATCGTCAACATCGCCTCCGTCGCCGGTCTGAAGGGCTGCGGCGGCGCGGTCTATGTCGCGTCGAAGGGCGCGATCGTCGGCATCACGAAGCACACGGCGCTCCGCTTCGCCTCCGAGGGCGTGCGCTGCAACGCCATCTGCCCGAGCACGGTCGTCACACCCATGACCACGGGCAGCTCCGTTCAGGACATCGACCCGGACATGATCGGCGCGATGGGCCGGCACATGGATCTGAAGATACATCCCTGCATGCCGGACGATGTGGCAAAGATCATGCTCTTCCTCATCAGCGACGACTCGCGCGCCCTGACCGGGCAGGCTCTCGTGGCCGATTTCGGCGCCACGCTGTAAAGGCGGCCGGGAGCATCAAAACAGGCAAAGCAGCGCCTCCGTATGAACGCTCATACGGAGGCGCTGCTTTCCGAATGCATAGTCATAGATCTCATCCGCACTCTTCGTCGGACGCCTGCGGCCCGATCCGTTCGGCCGTAAAGGCCGCCCGGATCACCAGCACGCACGCCTCGTCCTCCAGCGTTTCCGTCCCGTCCGTCAGCGCCGGACAGCTCACGCTTCGGACACCGTCGCCGGTATCAAAGGCCATCGCTGCAAGAACGATCTCCTCCCCGGCATGCACGGGGAGTATGTCCCCGTCCTTATAGGCGGAAAAGGAATACCCCGTCCAACCGGACGGAAGCCCGAAGCACGTCAGAATCGAGCCGGAAACCTCCCCGGTTTCCATCTGCACATAAAGGCCGTCCTTTTCCGTCCCGCGCCCCTCGGCCAAAAGCGAAATATGCAGCTCCTCCGTCTCCCGGCCGAGCGTCAGCGGCGTGCTTGCCGTGCACGCGCCGTCTTCCCACAGCTCCGCCGTGACGGCGGCGCCGCCCGCCTCGCGGCCGATATCCACCTCATAGGACACGCATTCCTGATCGGGCACGCCGGTCTTTTCGTAAACAAATCGCAGCGTATCCTTCTGCCCGCCGCAGCCCGTCAGCGCCATGATGAGCGTGAGCGCGCCAAGTAAGGCGGCCGCTTTTCTCATATTCTTACCCCCCGTTTCGGTACAGTGTCGGTCATTCCTCGCCCGTCCCGCTTTCCGCGGTCCCGTCGGAGACGCTTTCCGTCTCCGCGCTCTGCGCCACCTCCACATCATAGCCGAGGGAGGCAAGATGATCGAGCATACCGCCGCTTTTTTCGCCCAGCTCCATCGTGATCTGCGCGCGCAGCGTGCCGTCCGCCCCGATCACGAGCACGCCGACGCTGTCCTGCGCCGGGTCAAGACCGCTGTACAGCACCTCTTTCCCCGCGGCGTCGGTCAGCGTCCGGCTCTCTCCGCCGTCGCCGGCTCCGTCGAGAAACGCATCCGCCCCCGTTCCCTCTTTTACGAGCGCCGCCGCCCGCTCCGCGCCGCAGGAGGCCAGCACGATCACATACTGCGCGCCGGCCGCGCGGGCTGCCGACGCCGCCGTCCGCAGCGACGCGGCCGCGTCCGCCAGCTCATAGCTCTGCCCGTCCTCCGTCCGATACGCCGTCTGCCCGTCCTCCGGCGCCGCAAGGCCGACATACGCCACGCACAGCCCGCCATAGCTCGCCAGCGTCCAGGCCGACAGCGGCGCAGAGTCCGTCCCGGCCACGACCAGATTTCCGCACAAAATCGGGAACTGCGCCGCGTTGGCCGCGAGCAGGAGCGTATCCGCCCCGCCCCGGAAGTCCGCTGGCGACAGCGCCGCCGTTTCATACCCCAGCGTGATCATCAGATCAAGCTTCGTATACAGCGCGTCCTCGCCGTCCGTCACATCCAGCGCCCCGCCAAGGTCGATCAGCCCCACATAGCTGCGCAGATACTGATAGGTACACTCGTCGCGGTATGTACTGAGCGCCGCGAAAAACGACGGGTCGCGCGCCGCCGTCCCGGCGGTATAGAGAATGGCCGTGTCACACACCGGCTTTTCCTCCGTCTCCTGCGTCCCCTCGTCCACATAGACCATCGTGGGCTGCGTCTCCTTTTTCCCGCACGCGCCCAGCGCCAGCAAAAGCGCCGCCGCCAGCAGCAGACAACAAAATTTTTTCACGGTTCCCGCCCTTTCTGTCTTTACATTTTCCCGCATTCACTATAATCTAAAAATATGAACAAGTCAAACACGGGGCGCTTCGCCCCCAGCCCCTCGGGCTATATGCATATGGGCAACCTGCTTTCCATGCTGCTGGCATGGCTGGACGCGCGCCGTCTGGGCGGCAAATTGATCTTCCGCATGGAGGATCTCGATCCCGCCCGCTCCGACCCGGTCTACGCCGCGGCCATCGCGGACGATCTGCGCTGGCTGGGTCTTGACTGGGATCTCGGCTACCCCGATCCGGCCTTCTCCCAGAGCCGGCGCACCGCGCTTTACGAGGACGCCTTCGCGCTTTTGTCGGAGCAGGGCCTGGTCTATCCCTGCTGGTGCAGCCGCGCCGAGCGTCTGGCGGCCGCCGCGCCGCACCCCGGCGAAGCGCAGCACGATCCCGGCTGCCGCTGCGCGCATCTCACGCAAAGCGAGCGCCGCGCGCTGGAGCAGTCCGGCCGCCGGCCGGCATGGAAGCTGCGCGTGCCGGATCTGGACGTCACGGTCCGCGACGCGCATTACGGCCCCGTCACCCGCAATCTCGCGCGCGACGACGGCGATTTCATCATCCGCCGCTCCGACGGTGTGTTCGCTTACCAGCTCGCCGTCAGCCTTGACGACGCCGCCATGGGCGTCGGGCGCGTCGTGCGGGGCCGCGATCTGCTGACCTGCGCGCCGCGGCAGGCATGGCTGATCGGCCTGCTCGGCGGCCAGCCGCCGGTATACGCGCACGGGCCGCTGCTGCTGACCGACCGGCGGAAGCTCTCCAAGCGGCTGGGCGATCTGAGCACGCAGACGCTGCGCCGGCGCTTCACACCGGAGAAGCTGATCGGGCGGCTGGCCTTTACCGCCGGACTGCTCGACCGGCCGGAGAGCGTCAGCGCGCGCGAGCTGGCCGCGGATTTCGACTGGTCAAGGGTAAGCCGCGAGGATATCCCGCTCTCGCCGGAGCTTTTCGCCGGCGATCCATAACACACCGCGAGCCGGTCCCTTTTGAAGGGGCCGGCCCGTTTCGTATTCAGCTCAAAAGCTCGTCCACCGTCTTGCGCTTCGGCATGAGCGGCTGCTGGTCGGGATAACCGACGGCGATCATGCACGATACCGTCCGCGTGCTGTCCAGTCCCACCGTCTCCGCCACGGCCACCGTGTCGATCGCGCCCATAATGACCGTGCCGAGGCCCATGTCGTGCGCCGCCAGGCACAGCGTCTGCGCGGCGACGCCGGCGTCAAACATCTCCCAGCGGTCGCCCTTGGGCGTGGAGTAGCTTCCGTCCCGCTCAAAGCCGCTGCGCCCGGAGATGCAGGTCTCGATCAGCAGCAGCGGGCAGCTTTCCAGGATCCCCTGATTGCCGGGGTGGCCTAGCGCCGGCCCCGCCGCCAGCCGCTGCAAAAGCGCGCGGTCCGTGACCGGGAGCCAGCGGACCGTCTGGCTGTTTTTCCAGCTCGGCGCATACGACGCCAGCCGGATCAGCTCCCGCAGCGTCTCCTGCGGCACGGGGTCTTCCCGGAATCGCCGGACGCTCCGGCGCGTTTCAATGCACTGCTTCAGTTCCATGTTTCAACATCCTCTCTTGCTTTTGTGCCGGCAAGCATATATAATCGACTGGAAATGGAGGGATCGCGCTTGCTTTGGCCGTATTTATACGATCTGATTCTGATCGCCATCTTTGTCGTCACGATCCGCCGGGGTTGGCGCACCGGCTTTCTGTCCTCGCTTTTCCGGCTGTCCGGCTGGCTGGTGGCCATTCTGCTGATCGTCGCCTTTTCCCAGAGGATCGCCGTCTGGGTTTTTGAAAACCTTCTGTACGAAAAGGTCGTCTCCGCCGTCAGCGCCGCCATCCCTCAGGATGTTCTGGCCGCCGTCAACAGCGGTGCCGCCGCCACGCAGGAAACGCTCGACGCGCTTCAGACCATGCTGGACAGTCTCGGCGGCATACTCGGCAGCGCCAGCATCAGCACCGATTCGCTCCGCGAGGTCCTGGATCTCATGCGCATCGACGGACAGACGCTGGCGCAGGCCATCACGGACAGCATTCTCCGTCCTCTCGTCGTCACGGCGGTGCAGGTCGCGGCCTCCGTCGCGATTTTTCTGGTGTGCGTGTGGCTGTTCAAGCTGTTCTCCCGTCTCTTCGCCCGGCATCACAGCAGCCACGGCGCCATCGGCGGGCTCGGCAGCGCGCTCGGCGCAGTGCTCGGCTTCGGAGAAGGGCTTGCGACAAACTATGTCTATGCGTTTGTTCTTTCGGCGCTGGCCGAGCTGGCCGGCGGCAGGCTCAGCTTTCTCAGCCGCAGCATTTACGACAGCACGATGCTCGTCCATCGGCTGGTAAAATAATAATCAACGCGAAATCTTCTGTCAAGGGGCGCGCCGTCCGGGCGCGTCCTTTTCATATCCGCCGCGCCGCGCGCATACATTTTGGTATGTTCATCATGGGGGCTGGGTATGAGAGAGGATATCGACATGCGCGCCAGAAGTCTTGCCCTTTACATCATCGAAACAGGCTCCACCGTCCGCGCCGCCGCCAGGCGCTTCGGCGTGAGCAAATCGACCGTGCACAAGGATCTGGCCGAACGGCTGTATGTGATCGACCGGGCCCTGTACGAACAGGCAAGACAGATATTGGATAAAAACAAGGCCGAACGCCACATACGCGGCGGCGAAGCGACACGCCGGAAATATAAGGGCGAATAAACGCGCAGCGGCGGGAAGGCACTTCCCGCCGCCTTTATATTTTTGCGCATATTTTTCCGCGCCGCGGAAAAAATAGGGGCATGGAATCAAAACGACTGGGAAAACAGAGCGTGGCGCTCCCCTCCGCCCCTTCGATCACGGCGGCGGCCTGCGTGGTCGGGCCAAAGGAAGGACAGGGGCCGCTGCGCCGTCATTTCGACCGCATATCGGACGACAGTCTTTTCGGCGCGAAAAGCTGGGAAGCCGCCGAAAGCGCCATGCTTCAGGACTGCTGCCGCATCGCGTGCGAAAAGGCCTCCGCCGATCCGAACGAGCTGGGCTATATTCTGTCGGGCGACCTGCTCAATCAGTGCGTCGGCTCAAGCTATGCGCTGCGAGACTACGACGCGCCGCTGCTGGGCCTTTACGGCGCGTGCTCGACCATGGGCGAGGCGCTCGGGCTGGCCGCCATGCTCATCGACGGCGGCTTCTGTCAAAGCGCCATGGCCGCGGCAAGCTCCCACTTCTGCTCCGCCGAGCGCCAGTTCCGCACGCCCCTGCAATACGGCTCCCAGCGCTCGCCCACGGCACAGTGGACCGTCACGGGCGCCGGAGCCGTGATAGTCCGCGCCGACGGCGGCGGGCCGTATATCACCCACGTTACGACCGGGCACATCTACGACGCGGGCGTGACGGACATGACGAACATGGGCGCGGCCATGGCCCCCGCCGCCTATTCCACGCTGACGGCGCATTTTGAGGACACGGGGCGCGGTCCGGACTATTACGACGCCATCGTCACCGGCGATCTCGGCGTGATCGGCAGCGATATCCTGCGGGAGCTGTTCGGCCGCGACGGCATCGAGCTGGGCACGCGGTATATGGACTGCGGCCGTCTAATCTACGCCATCGACGCGCAGGACGCCCACGCCGGCGGAAGCGGCTGCGGCTGCTCGGCCAGCGTGTTCTGCGGCCACCTGCTCAACGGGATGCGCGAGGGACTCTGGAAGCGGCTTCTTTTCGCGCCGACCGGAGCGCTGATGAGCCCGACCGTGAGCCAGCAGGGCGAAACGATCCCCGGCATCTGTCATGCCGTGGCGCTGGAAACACAACGGGGGTGACGGGATATGTGGCTGA
This sequence comes from uncultured Oscillospiraceae bacterium, assembly GCA_934597255.1. GTDB lineage: Bacteria > Bacillota > Clostridia > Oscillospirales > Oscillospiraceae > CAJOIG01. Next base: position 89,443 of record CAKTQV010000006.1, on the reverse strand, counting down.
CGCTTCTGAAATGCTTTCTTGTCGGCGGCGCCCTGTGCGCCATCGGACAGCTTCTCATCGACCGCACGGCGCTGACGCCGGCGCGTATTCTGACGCTTTATGTGGTCGTGGGCGTGGTGCTCGGCGCACTGGGGCTGTATCAGCCCTTCGCGGACTGGGCCGGCGCGGGCGCGACCGTCCCGCTGACCGGCTTTGGAAACCTGCTGGCCAGGGGCGTGCGTGAGGCTGTGGCAGAAAAGGGACTGCCCGGCGTGTTCACCGGCGGCTTCACCGCCGCGGCCGGCGGCATCGGCGCCGCCGTTTTCTTCGGAATGATCGTCTCCCTGCTGTTCAAAAGCAAGGAAAAGTATTGAATAAAAGGAAAAAGGGACGCATCCGCTCTCGGATGCGTCCCTTCCGGTATTCAGCGTTTTCTCTGTTCCTCATAAGCATATGCACACAGGGCCTCGGCATCCCGCACGGTAATGCTCCCATAGCTCGTGGCGATCAGCCCCCGCGCGGCGAGCGCCGACAGCGCCAGACTGACCGACGGACGCGATATCCCCAGCACGCGGGCAATGAACTCCTGCGTGTAATGCAGCGTCGGCAGCCCGTTTTCCATGCTGCACTGACGCCTCGTCAGCCGGCGGCAGATAAAGCGTGCGACCTTGCTGTCCGTATCAAGAAGCGAGCTGTCCACGAGCTGCTCAAACATGGTGCCCAGATCGGCCGATATCTCCCGCAGGAGAAGCGCGTTAAAATCCGGGAAGCGGGCGGCGCAGTCGTCATACAGCGCCCGCCCGATAATGAGCACCTCGCACGGCTTGAGCGCGATGGCCGAGCTGCGGCGCTTCACGCCCTCAAACATCGTCGCCGCGCCGAAAAAGCGTCCGGGCCATGTGATGAGCACGCTTCGCTCCTGTCCGTCCTCAAGCACCGAATAGGTCAGCGAAAGACCGGACACAAGATAGAAAAGCTCCTGCGGCTCGTCCCCCTGGCAAAAGACCATTTCTCCGGGCCGGTAGACCCGCCGGCGCGCCTTTTCCTGAATATAAGAGAATATCTCGTCCGTCATATCCCTGTGCCGTCCCGCCTTTGTTTGCTGTACGGCTTGATTATAGAGGATGCGGCAGCATAAAGCAACTTAATTTTCCACGATGCAGAGCTTTCCCCGGCGGCACATCCGCCGGTACCAGTACAGGCAGATGGCCAGATCAACCGCCGTTCCGAAATACCACGGCCAGTAAAGCCCCACATAGCTTCCCAGCGCCGAGGTCATCACGAAGCACATCGCCACGCGAACAGCAAAGTCCAGCACCGTCACCGCAAAGAATTTATTGATCTCGCCCAGACCGCGCAGAAGCCCGCCGCTCGTTATCACGAAGCAGATCATCAGATAGTCCGGCGATATGATCCGCAGGTAAAGCGTCCCGACGCGCATGACCTCGGCGTAATCGGCCTCTCCCTTATCCACGAACAGACCGATCAGCGGCCCGGCAAAAAGCTGCATCACCAGGATCACACAGGCGGTCACGGCCAGACAAATCAGGCTCGACACCTTGTAGCCCTCGCGGATGCGGCGCGTCTGCCCGGCGCCGTAGTTCTGCGCAACAAAGCTGGACAGCGCCGTTCCGATGGTGTTGAAGCTCATGTACGCGAAATTGTGTATCTTCGACGCCGCCTCGTAGCCGGCCATCGTCGCCTGGCCGAAGGAATTGACCAGACTCTGCACCACCGTATGGCTCAGCGCCACGCACGCCTGCTGGCATATGCTCGGCACAGCAATGCGCGTCATGCTGTCAAACAGCACCCGGTCAAACAGACTGGCCTTTCCATCCGTTTCGATGGCGCGGATGCGGCGCACAAGCACCGACGCGGACAAAACCGCCGCGACGAGCTGCGAGATCGTCGTCGCCCAGGCCGCACCCACGACGCCCAGCTTCATCGGGCCGACGGCAATGATATCGAGCACGACGTTCAGAAGCGACGAGAAAATGAGAAACGCCAGCGGCGCGCGGGAGTTGCCAAGGCCGGTGAACACGGCGTTGGCGGCATTATACACCAGCATCGGCAGAACGCCAGCGGAATAGATGGCCAGATACGCCCTGGCATTATCGAAGGTGTCCGCCCCACAGCCCGTCAGCCGCATCAGCGGCCCGCTCAAAACGACGCCAAGCACACTCAGCACCGCGCCAAGCACGCCGAGCGACAGCAGCGCCGTATAAATGGCGGATTTCATATCCCGCAGGCGCTTGGCGCCGAACAGCTGCGATATGATGACCGAGCAGCCCATCGACGCGCCGGTGGCGACGGCGATAAAAAACAGCGTCAGCGGATAGGCCGCGCCGATCGCCGCGAGGCCGGCGGCGCTGTCCAGCTTGCCGACGATCATGCTGTCGGCAATATTATACAGCTGCTGGATCGCCGTGCTGAGCACCAGCGGAATGGAAAAACGCAGGATGATCCCGGAGGGCTTTCCCTTCGTCATATCGTTAAGCAAGGTCCATCACTCCCTCAAGTCTTTGTTTTATCATAGCCCACCGTCCGGAAAAACTCTGTTGCCCGCTTACATTTGCGCGAAAAAATTGCCCCGGACGATCCGGCCCGGCACGCAGGAAGAAAGGGACCGCCCCGAATTCCGGAGGCCGTCCCTTCTCATATGCTTCGCCGTATGAGCTTTGTCAGTTTATTTCCTCTACCCGGTGGCAGGCCACCAGATGGCCGTTCCCCATATCGCGCAACCCGGGCGCGGGGCGGCTGCGGCACTCCTCGGTGCAGAAGCGGCAGCGCGGGGCAAAACGGCAGGTGTTTTCCGGGTTGATCGGCGAGGAGACCTCGCCCGTGAGCAGGATACGCTGCGGGCGATCATCCACGCTGGGGACCGGAATGGCCGACAGCAGCGCCTGCGAATACGGGTGCAGCGTGTGCTCAAACAGCTCGTCCGTGCCGCACTGTTCGATGACCTGTCCCAGATACATCACGCAGATCGTATTCGATATGTGGCGCACAACCGATAGGTCATGCGTGATGAACATATACGTCAGATGCTTGTCCCGCTGCAGATCCTGCAAAAGATTCAGTATCTGCGCCTGGATGGACACGTCCAGCGCGGACACCGGCTCGTCGCAGACGATAAATTCCGGCTCCAGCGCCAGCGCCTTTGCCACGCCGATGCGCTGACGGCGGCCGCCGTCCAGCTCATGCGGATAGGAATTTTCAAAGCGCTTGTCGAGCCCGACCGTCTCCATAAGCTCGCGCACCCGCTCGGCTATGTCGGATTTTTTCTTGAAAACCCGGTGTATCCGCAGCGGTTCGGCGATCAGCTGACTGACCGTCATGCGCGGGTCGATGGACGAAAACGGGTCCTGAAAGATCATCTGCATCTTCGTGCGGTAGTGCTTGAGCTCCCGCGCAGAAAGCTCCGTGATCTCCACATCGTCCATTTTGACGCTGCCGCTCGTCGGCTCCGTCAGCCGCAGGATCGTCTTGCCGAGCGTGGACTTTCCGCAGCCGGACTCGCCGACGATGCCGACGGTCTGTCCAGCCGGAATATCCAGAGAAACGTCGTCCACGGCGTGCAGGAGGCCGTCGGTCGTCGGATAGTATTTTTTCAGATGTGTAACGGTCAGCTTATTCACGGCTCGCGCCTCCCACTTGATCGGAATGATAGCAGCGCACCCAGTGTCCCGGCTCCGCTTCAACGAGCGGCGGATCGCCCTGCAGGCACTCCTCGGTGCAATAGGCGCAGCGGCTGCTGAAGCTGCAATGCGTCGGCAGGTCCATGGGATTCGCCATCAGGCCCCGGATGGGCTTGAGGCGCTCGACGCGCTTGTCCATACGCGGCAAAGATTCAAACAGTCCCTCGGTATACGGGTGCTGATAGTGGTTGAATATCTGGCGCACGGTGCCGGATTCGACGATTTGGCCGGCATAAACGATCGCGCACTTGTCGCACATCTCCGCCACAACGCCGAAATCATGCGTGATAAGCAGCATCGCCGTGCCCAGCCGCTTGCGCAGCTCGCGGATGAGATCGAGCACCTGCGCCTGGATCGTCACATCCAGCGCCGTCGTCGGCTCATCCGCGATCAGCAGCTCCGGCTCGCAGGCCAGCGCAATGGCGATGACGACGCGCTGCTTCATGCCGCCGGAAAACTGATGCGGATAATCCCGCAGGCGGTTCGGCTGGATGCCGACCATGCCAAGCGCCTCCCGCGCCAGAAGAAGCGCCTGCGCCTGTCCGCAGTTTTTGTGCAGACGGATGACCTCCGCCACCTGATCCCCCACGCGCATACTTGGATTGAGCGCGGTCATAGGGTCCTGGAAGATCATGCTGACGCGGCTGCCGCGGATCCTGCGCATTTCCTTTTCGGATTTATGGAAGATGTCCTCGCCGCCGAGAAGCACCGAACCGTCCACGACATGCGCAGGCGGGATGGGCAGCAGCTTCATGGCGGACAGGGCGATGGTCGTTTTTCCCGCGCCGGTCTCTCCGACCAACGCAACGGCCTCGCCCTTTTCCACCGTCAGCGAAACGTCGTTTACGGCCTCGACGACGCCCGCGTCCGTCTCGTAGTGAACAACGAGACCGCGGATGTCCAGCAGCGGGGCGCGCTCCTCGGTTTTTTTCATTTCTGTCATGGCGTTCCCCTCACTTCAGGCGCGGATCGAGCGCGTCACGCAGGCCGTTGCCAAGCACATTCAGCGCAAGAACCGTGATCATAATGCACAGTCCGGGATAAAACACAAGATTCGGCGCGTTGGCAATATAGCTCTTGCCCGCGTTGAGCAGCGCGCCCCACTCCGGCGTGGGCGGCTGAATGCCCAGCCCGATATAGCTCAGCGTGGCGATCAGCATAATGCTTCCGGAGATCATGCCCACCGCGTAAATGATGATGTGTCCGAGCGCGTTGGGCAGCATATGGCGGAACATCAGGCGCGCATTGCCCGCGCCCAGAGCGCGGCTCGACTCGATATACTCGCTCTCGCGTACTGTGAAGATCGCCGCACGCACCGTCTTTGAGAAAATCGGAAGACTGCTCAGCGCCAGCGCCAGCAGCAGCTGCGGCACGCCTTTCCCGAGCGCGGCAATGACCGTGATCGCCATCAGTGTGCCGGGTATGGCCTGGAAAACATCCATGATGCGCATGATGATGTTATCGGTCGCGCCGCCGAAATACGAGGCGATCAGGCCAAGCAGACCGCCGCTCACAAGCGCCAGCAGCATACAGATGATGCCGAGCGACAGGGAGTACCGCGCGCCGTAGACGCAGCGGCTGAACAGGTCGCGTCCAAGATTGTCCGTGCCGAACAGATGCTCGCGGCTCGGCGCCGACAGCATATTCAGATAGTCCGGCTCCTCATAGGAATACGGCGCGATCACATCGGCAAACACCGCGACAAGGATCAGCGCCGCCGTGAGGATCATCGCGGCAAGCGTCACCGGATTGCGGCACAGGCGATGCCACACATCGCCCCAGAAGGAATACCTTTTCGATTTGCGCCGCCCGATTTTGCGGTTGATACGCTCCATTTCGGGAGTGACTCGTTTGGCCATGTCACGCCTCCTCCTGCAACATCCGGCGCATCCGGCGTCTGGACATCCGCTTTTTGAGCACGGACACCCGCAGACTCGGATTGACGAGGATATAAATGATATCCACGATCAGATTGATGATCGTGAACGTGATGGCCAGTATGACCACACTTCCGAGCACGGCCGGATAATTGCGCGCCGACACCGCGTCGACCGTATACTTGCCGATGCCGGGCATGCCGAAGATCGTCTCCACGATCAAGGCGCCGCCCAGCAGCTGGCCGAGCGAATTGCCGACGGAATTGACGATGGGGATCAGCGAGTTGCGCAGCACATGGCGCATAATGACCTTGAATTCCGTTTGCCCTTTGGCGCGCGCCGTGCGGACATAATCCTGCCGGATCGTTTCAAGTATGCTTGAGCGCGTAACGCGGATGATCATCGACAGCGAACCGACAATGACCGTGATGCTCGGCATGACCCAGCCCAGGGCCGATCGGTCGAAAATAGACGGCAGCCAGTGCATCTGCAGACTGAACGCCGTGATCAGCAGCAGCGCAAGCCAGAAATTCGGCACCGACTCCAGCAGCACCGAAAACGTCACGATGACGTTGTCGATCGGCCTGCTCTGCCGCACCGCCGCCCATATTCCGAGCGGAACGCCCAGCAGCACGCCGAAAAACACCGCGATCAGCGCGATCTCTATCGTGATCGGGAAGCGGGCCAGTATCTCCCGGATGACCGGCTGACCGGTCTCATACGACGTGCCGAGATCGCCCTTTGTGAAAAAGTTCCACACATAGCGGCCGAACTGCACGACGATAGGGTCGTTGAGTCCCAGCTCCTCACGCTTGGCCTCGCGGGCCTCCATCGTGGAGCCGGATCCGAGGATCGCCAGCGCGGGGTCGTCGCCCGAGACCGACTGAAAGAAAAAAACGATCAGCATGACGCCGACGACGACCGGGATCAGCAGAAGGATCCTTCGGATGATGTATTTTAGCATTTCCATAATAAATCACTCCATCGCCGCGGCTGCCTTCAGCAGCCGCGGCGATCCCTTCGTTTTTTCTGGACGCGATCAGTTCGCGGGAGTCAGCTGAGCCAGATTGATGATGCCGTCCACGGTGATGTCGAAGTCATAATCCGTGTCCGCCGCATAGAAATAGCTCTTCTCGTAGCAGGGGATGACAAGGTTGTTGTCGCGGATATAATTCTGGAAGTCCGACCAGCCCTGCATAAGAGCCGCGTTGTCCGTCGAATAGCGGCACTCGTCGATGATCTTGTTGAGATCGTCATAGCCGCCGACAATACCGCCGTAGCGCAGGTTCAGATCCATGCGGTTATCGAAGTAGCCGAGGACCATCGTCGCATCGGTCGGCGTGGTCGCCTGATACGCGAGGTCATACGCGCCGGTGTCCGACACGCTCAGATAGCTGAAGAACTCCATGACGTCCAGCTTGACCGTGATGCCGATCTGGCTCAGGCAGGCCTGAATGACCTCGCCCTCGGTCTGGTTGAAGGACGGCAGCGGGAAGCTCAGTTCAAAGCCGTTCGGATAGCCGGCCTCGGCCAGCAGCTCTCTGGCACGCTCGATATCGGTCTCGTGAGTATAGCTCTCGTCGCCGTGGTAGTAGGCGCTCGTGGAGGGCAGAACGGAATCGGCCAGTTCGCCGAGACCGGAGGCGCCGACCGCCCGCAGGGCCTGCGCGTCGATGGCAAGCTTGATGGCCTCGCGCACCTGCGCGTTGCTAAGATATTCGTTCGTGGTGTTCATGAACAGGCAGTAGGTACCGCTCGCCGGCGTCACATAGCCCACGCAGTTGCCATAGGAGTCAAGCGCATTGTAATCCGGGCTGTTGAGGTCCACGGCAAGGTTGCCGTCTCCGGCGGAGACCGCCATCGCGCGGGAGGTGCTGTCAGAGACCCAAGAGAAGATGATCTCGTCATAGTAGGCGGCGTCGCCCCAGTAATTGTCGTTGCGGACCAGGCGGATATACTCGCCGTCGACCCACTCGTCAAAGAGATAGGGGCCGGTGGAGCACAGCGGGCTGCGCACGCAGGCGTCCCAGCCGCCGTTGGTCTCCACGGAGGATTCGTCAACCAAAGGGACATACATGACATTGGCCAGCAGCGAAACAAAGGTCGGATGCGTCTCGGTCAGGCCGATGATGACGGTATGCTCGTCCTCGGCGCTGCACTCGGCGGCGTCGACATACTGCCAGTTGCTCTGCGCGTCGCCGTTCGTGCCGCGATCGATGGTGTAAAGCACGTCGTCCGCCGTCAGCGTCGTGCCGTCCGCGGCAACAACGTCGTCACGGAGCGTGAGCTTGAGGTGCGTGTCGTCCACCCACTCCCAGGCCGTCGCAACGCCCGGCTCAAGCTCGCCGGTCTTGCCGTTGTAATGCACGAGCGTGTCGTACAGGCACTGCGTAACATAGTTGCAGTCGCCGGTCGTCGTGGTCTGCAGGGGGTTGATGCTGCCCGGCTCGGCGCTCAGGAACACGCGCAGCGTGTTGTCGCCGCGGGATTCCGCCACGACCGTGCTGTCGTGCGCCTCGCCGGAGGCCTCTCCGGAGGCTTCGCCGGCCGTTTCCTCGGCGGTCGCGGGTTCCTCCGTGGCCTTTTCCGTCTCGGTCTTGGTCGTTTCGCCCGTCGTCTTGGAGGAGCCGCAGCCGGTCAGAACCAGCGAAAGCAGCATGACGAGCGCAAGCAGGAGCGCTAATTTCTTCATGTTCTTGTCTTCTCCTTTTTCATTTAATTTTTGTTGCACTGATTTTTAAGCATTGGCGTCGAGATAGCGGACCACCCGGTCGCCGACGATATAGCTGCCGGTAAGCGCCCAGTTCATGTCGTTGATAAACTGACGCTTGACGGTGCCCCAGACGCTGACATGGCGGCCGGAGGCAAAATCGCCCACGCAGTAAAGCCCTTCCACAAGCCCGCCGTCCCTGGCGTAAGCCTGCATATCGGGGTTGACCTTGATGCCGCCGAACGCACCGTCCGTCGCCATGAAGCCGCTGACCGCGTAGAACGGTCCCTCCGTCAGCGGAAGCAGATTCTCCGCCTCCTTGTAGAAGCCCCAATCGAAGCCGTCGCGGCAATAGCCGTTGTATTCCCTCACCGTCTCGGCCAGGCCTTCGGCGTCAATGCCCGTGAGCGCCGCAAGCTCCTCAAGCGTATCAGCCCGGAAGCAGTTTTTCAAGCCGTCTTTTGCCGCCTGCTCGATGTCGGCGTGCGCCTCCTCGATGGTGGCGGGCAGCGCCTGTCCGCGCAGAACGGGATCGGGGATACCCGCCCCCACGTCGCCGAGCGCGAGCGCCGCGCGCAGGATATTCTCCGAAAAGATCGCAAACACCTTGCCCTTGGGCTGATCTCCGATCACCGCGCCGCCGTCAAACTGCGTCATGTGCGCAATCAGCGGCTCGCTCGTGTAGCGCTTGCCGAGCAGGTTCACCGAAATGCTGTACGGGTTCACCGTCATGCCCGAATAGGTACGGTTCTTGACAATGTACATCGGCCCCATCAGCCGCAGGCAGAAGCTGTCGTAATCCACGAACGCCCCCGCCTTCTCCGCCAGATCAATGGCGTCGCCGGTATAGGCGGGATTCGTATGCGCCGACGGCCCCATGTCCACGTCGAAAAAGCCCGGAAGCAGCCGCTCGGTATACTTACGGTTATTCACCCAGCTTCCCGCCGCGACAAGGCAGGCCCTGCACCGAACGCGCACGCGGCCGTTCGGCGTGTCGGCGATCAGCGCCGTTACCCGGCCGCCCTCGCGCTCCAGATCCACGACGCGGTGCTCCGTGAGCACCTCAAAGCCAAGCTCCTCGCGCATCGTGTAAAGCTTCTGCACGACCATACGGCCGAAACCGTTATGCTGCGTGCCGCACTGCGGGCCGAGCGGCCCCGTCTCCTCATCGTCGAACACATAGCGCCCGACCGTGAACATATCCTCCGGGAAATCGCAGACCTCGCAGATCCAGTCGAAGAATTCGCCCGTTCCCTTCAGGATATTGGACACGAGCAGCGGATCGATCTTCCAGAAGCACTCGTCCAGCGCTTTCCGGGCGTATTTGGCCGTCACGTCCGGCAGGCCGCGCTTTTTCTGCCACTTGCTTCCGAACGTGCGCATCGTGCTGGCAAACAGCATTCCGCCGCCGACGGTTTTCGTCTTTTCAAGCACAATGACCTTCTTCCCGGCCATTGCCGCCCTGGCCGCCGCGACCATGCCGCTTCCGCTGCCGATCACGGCAAAATCGCAGGATCTTTCTTCAACGAAGGAGTCCATGAGCAATCACCTCTTACTTTGCTTGTGTTTTGACGGCAGCCTGTCCTGCCGTCTCTTTTTCTAAAAATATATTACGCTTTACAAATGTTTTTGTACAATATATAATTAACAACCGCAGCATAACTTAAACATTATACCTCGCTTCGGTTATTTTCGGAGGTCTGTCATGGAACTGAACCAACTGAATTATTTCCGCGTCGTCGCGGAGCATGAACACATCACAAAGGCGGCCGAGCAGCTTCATATCTCGCAGCCCGCGCTGAGCGCGACGATCTCGCGTCTTGAAAAGGAGATCGGCGTGCCGCTGTTCCAGCGAAGCAGCAACAGCATTCAGCTCAACGAAAGCGGACGCGCCTTTCTCCGCCACGTCATCCGCATACAAAACGAACTGTCGCGGGGGCTGACAGAGATACGGCACGGCGAAGAATCCGGGCAGGGGCGCGTGTCCTACTGCACCTACGGCCCCGGCATCACCGATGACCTTGTCCCCCGCTTCATCCTGTCCCATCCGAATTGCTCCATCACGCACGACATCGGCAGTCATGAGGCCATGCTGGAGCTGCTGCAGAAGGACAGCATCGACTTTGCGATCTCAAACAAGCTCATCGGCACGGACGATTTCACCTGCCTTCCCCTGTTTACGGATCACATGCTGATCCTCGTCTCGTCGTCGCATCAGCTCTCGGGCCGTCCGATCGCGCATCTGCGCGAGTTTGCGCACGAGCGCTTCGCGCTTTTCAACACCGACCCCACCCAGTCCGAGATCACGCAAAAGCTCTGCCGCGAGGCGGGCTTCACACCCGACATTCTGTATGCCGGCACCGAGATATCGCTGATCCTCTCGCTCGTTGCGAGCAATCAATGCGTGTTCCTCTGCCAGTTTTCAAACGGCGTATTCGGCAAGGATGACCCGCGCACAAGCAACGCCAAATCCATCATCTGCCCGTCGGAATGCGTGCCGAACATCGAAATGCCCGTCAACATCCTTATCCGTAAGGGCAAGGAGCTCTCCCCGCCCGTCCGTGCCTTCATCGATCTTATCCGCGAATCCTACGGCTCGCTGACCCGCTGACCGCGCCCGGCGGCTCCGGCGCGCGCCCCGAAAGGCGGCCTCCCCCACGGGCGGCTTCGACACGGCTGTCTCACTTGATTTTTGGACTTCGATTCGCTATAATTCTTGAATACAGACGGAGGCTCCAACGCTTCCGCTTTATGGAGAAAAACCGGCCGCGGGTACAGACGCCCCGCCGATGATCCGGGAGAGTACATATGAATTACAGAGAGATCGACACGGCGAACTGGAACCGCCGGACGACCTATGAATGGTTCCGCAGCTTTTCCAATCCCTGCTACGGCGTGACCGTGGACATGGATGTGACGGAGCTGGTGGCGTTCGCCAAGGAAACGGGGCGGTCGTTTTTCGCCTGCATGGCGTGGATCGTCAACGAAGGAATGAACGAGGTCGAGGAGCTTCGGATGCGCATGCTGGACGGACGGCCCATCGTCTACGACCGCATCCATCCGTCCTATACCGTCATGACGGACGCCGGCATGTTCGTCAACTGCCGCCATCCGATGGGCGATAGCCTGTCCGAATTCTGCGCCATTTCCCGCCGGGCGGTGGACTCGCTGAAGCATGGGGCGCAGTCGGTACCGGACAAGAGCTACAATCCCGAAAACAGTTGGGACGAGATATACCTGACCAGCGTGCCCTGGCTGACGCTGGACGGCATGTGCCACCCCATCCCGGACGACCCCTCGTCGCAGTCGGTGCCGCGGGTCTGCTTCGACCGCTGGCGGGAGGAAAACGGCCGGAAAAAGGTCCATCTGAACATCACGGTCAGCCATGTGTTCGTCGACGGCTATCCCCTGTGCCGGGCGTTCGCAGGCATACAGGCAAAGCTGGACAACTGCCGGGCCCTGTACGGCTGACGCGCTCTTTACGCACCGGGACGGCCGGTGTATAATGGAAAAAGATCGGAGGCTTATTATGTTCAAAAGCAGGATCCTGCCGGGCGCGGCGATCACGGTCGTGACCTTCGGCTGCATATTGCTCTGCCGGGCGACGCGCGTGGTGTTTTTTGCGGCGCTGGCGCTTGCATCGGTGTATGAGCTGACAAAAATACTGAAAAATGTGGACGTGGAGTTCCAGTATGCCGTGCCGGCCTGCTATGTGGTGGGCCAGCTGGCGCTGGTTCTGGTGCGCGCGGACATTATCTGGATGCTGACGTGGTTCGGGCTGATGGCGTTCGCCTGCCTGTTCCGGGTGATCCTCCGTCCCGCTCTCGGCGCAAAAAACGCCGTCTGGACGCTTTTCGGGATGCTCTGGCCGTTTTTCTTCTACGGCGTCGTGATGGCGCTGGCGGGAACGGAAAAGGCTTCGATCATCCTCACGCTCGGCATCCTGTCCACCTGGGGCTGCGATTCCGCGGCGCTGTTTGCCGGGCGGGCGCTGGGCCGGCACAAGCTCGCGCCGACCGTCTCGCCGCATAAGACCTGGGAGGGCGCGATCGGCGGCGCGCTGTTCTCCATCGCAGCCGGAGCGCTGCTGCATCTGATCCTCAGGGGCTTCGGCGGGCCGGGCCTCGTGTGCTGCATGGCCACGGCGCTCATCGCCTCCAGCTTCGGCCAGGCAGGCGATCTGGCCGCCTCGCTCATCAAGCGCATGTGCGGCGTGAAGGACTACAGCCGGCTCATCGGCGAACACGGCGGCATCATGGATAAAATGGACTCGATGCTCTTCTCGCTGCCGGTGTGCTGGGTGTGCCTGTACGCGTTCGGCTGGCTGTGATCCCGCGCGGCGTAAGGAGGAACATACAGCTTTGAACAAACGTCTTTTATTCATCGTCAATCCGGTCTCCGGCCGCCGGCTGTACAGCCGCTACGCCGAGAGCATCGACCGCGTGTTCTGCGAACAAGGCTGGTCGGTGACGGAATTTCCGACGCAGAAAAGCGGCGACGCGATGGAAGCCGCCGCGGAAAAGGGCGCGGAATTCGACCGCATCGTCTGCATGGGCGGCGACGGAACGCTGTCCGAAACGGTAAACGGACTTGCCAGGATCGGTTTTTCGGTGCCGCTGGGCTATATTCCGGCCGGCAGCACGAACGACTTTGCCATGTCGATGGGCTTTGCCCCGGATGTTCTGTCCGCGGCGGAGGATGCCGCCGGCGGCGTGGAGCATTATATGGACGTCATGCGCGTCGGCGACCGCTGCTCCATCAACACGGCCAACCTCGGCGCTTTTACCTCCGTCGCCTATGAAACGCCGCAGAATCTGAAAAATTCGCTCGGTCTGGCCGCGTACATACTCAGCGGGATCAAGGATCTGTCGCGCCTGAAGGCGGAGCACATCCGCGTCACGACGGAAACGAGCGTTGTGGAGGACGACTATTTCTTCGCGGCCATCTGCAATTCCACGGCCATGGGCGAAAGCTTTTCCCACAGCCTTCCGGACGACGGGATACTGGATATGGTTCTCGTGCGAAAGCCGAACAGCTTCGCCGAGCTGCAGGGCACGGTGACGCATCTGGTCGGTGGCGAATACACCGACGAATGCGTCGATCTCATCCGTGCGCCGGGCATGACGGTCGAAACGCTCCGCCCCTGCACCTGGACCGTGGACGGCGAACGCTACGATGCGGGGACGGTCACCAACGTGGACGTGCTGCACCGAAAGCTGCGTCTGATCGTCCCGGCGGAGGAAAACAAAAGCGCCCCATCCAGACAGATGGGACGCTGGCTCGCGTTCGATACGGGGCGGCCGCGGCTCCTTTAAGAAAAGCCCCCGTCGCAGCCGATGACCTGGCCGGTAATAAAGCCGGCGCGGCGGCTGGCCAGAAAAGCGATCAGCTCCGCGACGTCCTCGGGCGTGCCGAGCCGCCCCAGCGGGGTATCCTCGGCCAGCGCGGCCTTTTCCTCTGCGGTAAAGCGCGCCATCATGTCCGTTTCGATCACGCCGGGCGCGACGCAGTTGACGCGGATGCCGGATGGGCCAAGCTCCTTGGCGAGCGAGCGGCCCAGCGCGATGACCGCGCCCTTGGACGCGGCATACGCCGCCTCGCAGCTCGCGCCGTATACGCCCCAGACGGAGCTTGTCAGGATAATGCAGCCCGATTTCTCGTGGACCATTCCGCCGATCGCCTCGCGGCAGCAGTGAAAGGCGCCGTCCACGTTGACGGCGAACAGCCGCCGCCAGCTCTCGGACGTCATGTCGGTCAGAAGTCCGTATTCGCTCACGCCGGCGCAGCAGACCAGCAGCCCCACCGGGCCGGTCTGCTCAAACATGGCTTTCACCTGCGCCGCGTCGGCCACGTCGGCCTGTATGGCCCGGCCGCCGATCTGCGCGGCCAGCGTCTCGGCCTTTTCCCGGCTGGCGCTGTAGTTGACCCAGACCTCCCAGCCGTCCGCGGCAAGCCGCCGGGCGGCGGCGGCGCCTATCCCGCGGGACGCGCCGCTTATCAATGCTTTTTTATTCATGTCGATCACCCGGAAACGATTGTAACACATCCGGCCGCATAAAGGTAGGTGCAAATCCAGATGTCCGATCAGGAATTTGAATGGAAGAAGGATAACGAGTGGGAGAAGGAGGAGCCGGAGGTCCCCGCCGGCTTTGATTTTGACGCTTTTTTGAGCGACGAACCGAAAACGCCCGCCCCGGAGACGCCGAAAGCGCCGGAGGCCCCGCCGGCCGAAACGGAGCCGGAACGGCTCGTGGCGCCGCCGCGGCCGGAGATCCTTGTCGCCGAGCCGCGCCGCCGCGTCGTGGTAACGCCGGAGATCGAGGACGGCGGAGAGGAAGCGGAAAAAGCGCCGGGTGCCGCGCCCCGGGGCGGCGGCGGAAAGCTTGTGTGGGCACTGGCGGCGGCCGCCGTCATCGTCGTTCTCATGATCGCGGTTTTTTCCGGCCGCGGCGGCGAGCCGAGCCCCACGATGGCGCCGGCGGCCACAGTCAGTCTTCCGCCGGTGCAGACGAGCGCGCCGCAGACGGCGGCGCCGGATCCCACCAGCACGGTGAAGACCTATACGGTCACGGTCACGGCCGGCAGCGGCGGCAGCGTGAGTCCCAACGGGCTCGTCACGGTCGAGGCGGGAAGCGATGTGAGCTTTGCCGTCACGCCGGACGAGGGCTATATCATCAGCCAGCTTCTGGTGGACGGCGTTCAGCAGGAGCCGGGCAGCGTCACGATCCGCGATATCCAGTCCGACCACAGCATATACGCCATTTTCAGCCCCGCGCCCACGGCCACACCGGAACCGACGCCCGAGCCTACACCGGAGCCGACGCCCGAGCCCACGCCGGACCCAACGCCGGAACCGGCCCCCGACCCGACGACGGCCCCGGAAGAACCGACGGCCGCCGGCTGAATCTCAAAGCATAAAAAAGCCGAAAGCCCTGCCGGGCTTTCGGCTTTTCCTTTTGGCACCCCAGAGGGGATTCGAACCTCCGACCTACCGCTTAGGAGGCGGTCGCTCTATCCTGCTGAGCTACTGGGGCAGATATCGCGCGCGGCCGTGCCGCTGACGCCGAATCATTGTAATTCATAAGCGGGGCGGTGTCAAGCGCCGCCCCGCAAAAATACAGAAAACGGGGTCTAATATTCGTAATGGTGCGCATCCTGAAGGACCATTTCCTTCACCTTCAGAAGCCGTACCTTGGTGGAGCTCTCGTTTTCGGCCAGCTTCATGGAGATATAGCGGATATTCTCCTCAAGCTGCGGGATCATGACATACTCCAGTGCGTTAACGCGGCGGCGCGTCTTTTCGATGTCCTCCGCCAGAAGCTGCATCGTCTTTTCCACCTGCGCAAGCTCCAGCATGTCCTGAAAGACCTCGTTCATCTTCTCCAGCGCGTCGTCCAGCGCACCGGACGTGGACGCAAAGCCGTAAGGATACATGGCGCCGCGGCTGACGTTCTCCGTTTTGAAGCGGTATACCGGGACGCTGACGCTCATAATATTGCGCTTTGTCACATCAAGCTCAACGCTGCTGCGGCCGCCGAGCAGGCTCTGCTCCAGCATTTCCGGGCTCATCACGGCGCTGGCCATATCCATGGCGGCGAACGCCTCCGTAAGTCCCGCCTCCACCTTTTCGCGAAGCTGCTTGTTGCGGCGGACGATGTCCAGAAACTGGCGCATCTCCTCGTCGCGCTTATCCTTGAGCAGCTTATGGCCGCGCGAGGCGGTGCGCAGACGTCCCTTCATCTGGTTGAGCACCATTCTTGTCGGGGTTATGGCTGTGCTGGGCATTCGATCACCTCATCTCGCCCCCAGCGGACGCTTACTTTTCATCCTTGGGCATGTACTTTTCGATGTGCTCGAGCTTAACGCGCTTGAGCTCGCTGCGCGGCAGCAGGCTCAGCAGCTCCCAGCCGAGATCGAGCGTCTGCTCGATGGTGCGGTTGGTGTTGTTCCCCTGGCTGACGTAGCGCTTTTCAAATTCCTCGGCAAATTTCGCGTACTGCTTATCCGTTTCCGACAGCGCCGCCTCGCCCAGGATCGTCATCAGCTCCTTGGCCTCCTTACCGGCGGCATACGCGGCAAAAAGCTGGTTCATGGTGCCGGAGTGGTCCTCGCGGGTCTTGCCCTCGCCGATGCCCTTGTCCTTCAGACGCGACAGGCTCGGCAGCACGTCCACCGGCGGCACGATGCCCTTGCGGTGCAGCTCGCGCGAGAGGATGATCTGCCCCTCCGTGATATAGCCGGTCAGGTCGGGGATGGGGTGGGTCTTGTCGTCCTCGGGCATGGTGAGAATGGGGATCATGGTGATCGATCCCTTCTTCCCCACGCGCCGGCCGGCGCGCTCGTACATGGTGGCAAGGTCGGTGTAGAGGTAGCCGGGATAGCCGCGGCGGCCGGGAACTTCCTTTTTCGCCGCCGAGATCTCGCGCAGCGCCTCGGCATAGTTGGTGATGTCGGTCATGATGACCAGAACATGCATATCCTTCTCAAAGGCCAGATATTCCGCCGCCGTCAGCGCCATGCGCGGCGTGGAGATACGCTCGACCGCCGGGTCGTTCGCCAGATTGGAAAATACGACGGCGCGGTCGATGGCGCCGGTGCGCCGGAAGTCCTGAATGAAGTACTCGCTCTCCTCAAAGGTGATGCCGATGGCGGCAAACACAACGGCGAACGACTCGTTCGCGCCGAGCACGCGGGCCTGCCGCGCGATCTGCGCTGCCAGCGCCGCATGGGGCAGACCGGAGCAGGAAAAGATCGGAAGCTTCTGGCCGCGGACGAGCGTATTGAGCCCGTCGATGGTGGAAACGCCCGTCTGGATAAACTCCGCCGGGTAGGCGCGCGCCGCCGGGTTCATGGGCAGACCGTTGATGTCCTCGTATTTTTCCGGCAGGATCGCGGGGCCGCCGTCGATCGGCTCGCCCATGCCGTTGAACACGCGGCCGAGCATATCCTCGCTCACGCCGAGCTGCAGCGGATGGCCGAGGAAGCGCACCTTGGATTCGGCCAGATTGATGCCCTGCGCCGATTCAAAAAGCTGCACCACGGCGCTGTCACCGTTGACCTCGAGCACTTTGCCGCGGCGCTTTTCGCCGGAGGGAAGCTCGATCTCCGCCAGCTCGTCGTAGGTCACGCCCTCGACGTCCTTGACGACCATCAGGGGGCTTGCGATCTCCCGGATCGTTTTGTATTCCTTTATCATTGCTCCTCCCCCTTTGCCGTAACGCCGTCGATCTGCGCCTGCATCTCGTCGGCGATGCGCTGATACTCCGCTTCGTAATCGGCGGGCAGCGCCATCTTCGCGCGGCCGATCTTCTCGCGCGCCGGGATCGCCCACAGCGCGTTGATATCCGCGCCCTTATCCATCGCCTCGCGGCAGAGCCGGTCGTAGCGCAGGATGAGGCCGAGGAGCCGGAACTGCTTGTCATAGGAGGAATAGGCGTCCTCGTCAATGAAGGCGTTCTGCTGCAAAAAGTCCTCGCGCAGCATCTTGGCCGTCTCAAGCGTCATCTGCTCGCCCAGGCCAAGCGAATCCTTGCCGACGAGCTTGACGATCTCGTTAAGGCTCGCCTCCTCCTGCAAAAGCGCCATCGCCTTTTCGCGCTGCGCCATGAAGCCGGGGAAATTCTCGTCGTACCAGGGTCTGAGCGTATCGACATACAGGCTGTAGGACGTCAGCCAGTTGATGGCCGGGAAGTGGCGAGCGTAGGCCAGCGAGCTGTCCAGGCCCCAGAACACCTTGACGATGCGCATGGTAGACTGGGACACCGGCTCAGACGTATCGCCGCCCGGAGGGGACACGGCGCCGATGGCCGTGATGGAGCCGCTGCGGCTGTCGCTGCCAAGGCAGTCCACCGCGCCGGCACGTTCGTAATACTGCGCCAGACGGCTGGCGAGATAGGCGGGATAGCCCTCCTCGCCGGGCATTTCCTCCAGCCGGCCGCTCATCTCGCGCAGAGCCTCGGCCCAGCGGGACGTGGAGTCGGCCAGAACGGCCACATCGTAGCCCATATCGCGGAAATACTCCGCGATGGTGATGCCGGTATAGATCGACGCCTCGCGCGCCGCCACGGGCATATCGGAGGTGTTCGCGATCAGCACCGTCCGCTGCATCAGGCTCTCCCCCGTGCGCGGGTCGGTCAGCTCCGGGAACTCCATCAGCACGTCCGTCATCTCGTTGCCGCGCTCGCCGCAGCCGATGTAAACGACGATATCCACATCCGACCACTTGGCGAGCTGATGCTGCACAACGGTCTTGCCCGAGCCGAACGGGCCGGGAACGGCCGCCGTGCCGCCCTTGGCGATGGGGAACATCGTGTCGATGATGCGCTGGCCGGAGTTCATCGGCCGCGAGGGCATATGCTTGGATTTATAGGGCCGCGCCACGCGGACCGGCCACTTCTGCATCATGGTGACCTCATGGCGCGCACCGTCCTCGCTGCGCACGACGGCGATCGTCTCATCCACGGTGTGCTTGCCCTTTTCGATGGATTCGATCACGCCCGAAACGCCGACGGGCACCATGATCTTATGCAGCACCGCCGCCGTCTCCTGCACCGTGCCGAGCACATCGCCCGGACGGACGATGGCGCCGGCCGCGGCCGTGGGACGGAAGTCCCATTCCTTTTTGCGGTCAAGGGACGTGACGTCCACGCCGCGGCTTATCGTGTCGCCGGTCAGCTCGCGGATCGCCGTCAGCGGGCGCTGGATGCCGTCGTAAATATTCGTCAGCAGACCCGGCCCGAGCTCCACGGACATGGGCATGCCCGTGGTCACGACCTCCGCGCCGGGGCCGAGGCCGCTCGTCTCCTCATAGACCTGAATGGAGGCGCTGTCGCCCTTCATCTGGAGTATCTCGCCAATGAGCCGCTGATCGCCCACGCGCACCACGTCCGAGACGTTCGCGTCGGCCAGGCCCTTCGCCACGACCAGCGGGCCGGAAACTTTCGTAATGGTTCCGCTCATGCTCTACCTTCTTTCCCAATCATTTGAGGATATCGCTGCCGACGGCGCGCTCAACGGCGGCGTGCAGCGCGGACAGCCCCATGCCGAGCGAGCCGTTCCGGCCCGGAATGAGGATGACGGCCGTATCCGGACTGTCCTTGAATTTGTCGATGTCGGCCTGTATCTCGGCCGCCAGATCTTCCTCGATATAGATAATGGAGTATACGTTCTCCCCTTCGGCGCGCGTCAGCTCCCGCAGGAGCTTGTGCGCCTGCCGGCCGTCCTCCGCCGGAAACACGTCCAGCCCCAGAGCCCGGAAGCCCATGATCGTCTGGCCGGAGCCGATAACGGCAATTTTATACATAGCTTTCACGCAGCCTTTCCCGGATAGCCTCGGGGCTCATGCCGCTTTTCTTGCCGAGCAGGATCGTCCGCACGGCGACGACCTCAGAGTCCAGACTGTCCAAAAACGCCAGCACCGGCGCCGGCCCGCACATGATATATTTCGCGTTGTCAAGCCAGCGCGTCAGCGTGTTTTCACATTCGGATTCAAACGCCGTCAGCGGGCCGCCGGCCATGGCCGCCGCTCCCAGCTCCGCCGCCTTCTGGAATATGCCGGCGAAAAACAGGATCTCCAGCAACTGCGGCTCATCCGACGCGTCCACAATGGAATACGTTTCCACATAGCCGCCGGGGATCATCGCGGCCTCCACAAGCGACTTATCCAGCCCGATGCGCCGCGCCCGCACGGCGCTGCGCAGATTGGCCCCGTCGATGCAGTGGCGCACATAGCGGCTGTAAAAATCGTCGGACAGCCCGCGCGTCATGGTCAGAAGCTGCGTATAATACGCGCGGTCGACCATAAAGTCCGCGCGCTGCGGATCGCCGGTGCGGTCAAGCAGCTCACGCGCGCCGCGCAGGCAGTCGCGGATATGATCCGGCAGCCGGTCGTAGTTTTCGCTCCGATAGCACTCGGCCATGACGTCCGGGTCAACGATGCCGCAACTGGACATCAGCCGCTCCGTGTTCCCGTGCTCGCCGTGCGACTTGACCAGCACCTTGATGTTGTGGTAATCGTAGCGGATGCGGAACGCGTCGAGCATGATAGGCTCCGGGCAGAACGCGGCGATCTCGCCGACGACCTGCTTGCGGTGATCGGCGATGGTCCGTTCGATCTGCACATCGTCCATCCCGCTCATATCCGGGTAATCGCAGTCAAGCAGATACTTGGCGGCCTCGCCGAAGCTCGCCGCCTCGCACATCTTCGCCATCCGCTCGCCCGTCAGCAGCCGGGGCTCCCGCGCGCGTAGATTCGCGCACAGGAAAATGTATTTATTGTTGTTTTTCAGTTTTTTTGCCAAATCGCTTTCCTCCCAGCCAGGAGTTTCAGGCAAAGAGCAGGGCGGCCACCTCGGCGGCCATATCCTCCCGCGCCTGTTCCACGAGCGCCTCCACCGTGCAGTTGGTCTCGATGCTTCCCTGCCGGACGATCAGTCCGCCGGCAAACGCGCCGGTATCGTCCGCAATCGTCAGCTCCGCGGTCTTTCCGGCCTTCTCCAGCGCCTTGTTCGCCGCGGCCAGCACCTTTTCGGCCGTGGATTTTTTGTCCGCCGCGTTGAACACGAGCTGCTCGCGCCCGGTAACGGCCGCCGCCGCGGCCTTATCCGTTAAAAAACGGATGTAGTCCGCCTTCGGCATGGACAGAAGCTCCCGGCGCGCCGCGTCAAACACGGAGGCGACGGTCTCCTGCTTGAAGGCGAGGATATTCTTCCTTGCCTCCATGTCGGCGGTGCTGGCCAGACGCGCGGAGCGGTCCTCCACCGCCTTGACGCCCTGCTTCATGCGGGCCCAGTAGCGCTCCTGTGCCTGCTTTTCCGCCTCGGCGCGGATCTGGGCGCACTGGCTGGCCGCCTCCTGCGCCGCCGCGGCCGCTTCCGCCGCCGCGTCCGCCTCGATGCGCGCCGTGATCTTGTCAATTCCGTTCATAGCATTACCTCTTTCCAGAGGGGGATCAAAGAGCGTTGGTGATCATCAGAATGGAGACGAGCAGGGAAAGGATCGCGTAGAACTCGACCGTGACGCACAGGATGATGCCCTTGGACCAGTCGTTGGGCTTCTTGGCAACGACGTTGATGGCCGAGGCCGCGACGCGTCCCTGGAAAATGGCGGACAGCCAGCCGCCGAGCGCCATGGGCAGGCAGGAGACCAGCAGCGTAAAGCCCTGAACGCCGGTGATCTGCATCAGACCGCTGCCGCCGAACAGGCCGACCTGCAGCATGGTCATGAACCAGACGACCAGACCGTACAGCCCCTGCGTGCCGGGAAGCACCTGCAGAATCAGGCACTTGGAGAAATGCTCGGGATGCTCGCAGAGCAGGCCGGAAGCCGCTTCGCCCACCATGCCGCAGCCGCGGGAAGAACCGACGCAGCACAGGCCGGCAGCGAGACCGGAGCCGAGAAACGCGAGCAGCAGACCGCCATACTGGTTGAGAAATTCCATTTTAGTTTTCCTCCTTGATAATATCTACATATTTTGTATTCAGATTCAGCGGGGCAAAGGGACGGCCGCCGTCCTTATAAAAGCGGCCGAAGAACTCCAGACACTGCAGCCGGAGATCGTGGACATAGCAGCCGAGGATATTGAGCGTGAAGTTCAGCCCGTTTCCGAGCGCGGAGATCAGGATAAAGCAGACCAGCTTGACCGGCACCGTATTGCCGGGAATGGCGGCCAGCGTATTGAACACCGTGGCGATAATGCTGCCGGACAGCATCAGCGCCATCAGGCGCGAATAGGACAGAATGTCGCTGAAAAAGCCCGTGACGCCGTTGTATATCGCCACAAACACGCCCAGCAGACCGCCCGCAACGCTCTTTTTGATCACGAACTGGCCCACGACCAGCATCGCGCAGCCTACCAGCAGAACGACCGGGAGCCCGCCCACGCTGCCGACGCCCAAAACCATCATGCCGAGCCCGGCCAGAATGACCCACCAGGTGATCTCGTCGAACACGGCGCTTACCCAGTCGCCGGCGCGGAATTTATTCACCACGCTCACGGCCATGCCCGTGACGGTCTGAACAAGACCGAGACACAGCGCGCCAACCAGAATGGCCATCGTGTCATCCAGCGGCGTAAACAGCGCCGGCAGCGCCGTGAAGCTCGTGTCGGGGTCGATGATCGCGGCGATGCGCGGCAGGAAGTCGCCGAAAAAGCCGCCCGTCAGCGCGCCGAAGATCAGCGTGGACACGCCGCAGTACAAAAGAAGATCGGCAAAGTTGCGCAGCGACTCGCGCGGCCGCATCTTCAGCAGCACCACCAGCGCGCCGGCGATCATCAGAAGCCCGTATCCCATATCCGCCATCATCATGCCGTAAAACAGGATGAAAAACGGCGCCATCAGGGGATTGGGATCCGTCCCGTCGTAAGCCGGCAGGCTGTACATATTCGTGACCATGTTCATCGCGCGGGCAAAAACGTTGTTCTTGAGCTTAACCGGCACCTCGGGATATTCCTCCTCGGCGGGGTCGCTGAATTCCCACGCGCACTCAAAGCGCTCCAGCAGCGTCTCCAGCTCATGCTGCCGATCCGCCGGGCACCAGCCCTCGACCGCGACGACCGATTCCGTGCCGCTGAGCCTTTCCACCGCCTCCGCACGCGCGATCACGCTGCCGATGCGGTCCGCGCCGAGCTTCAACTCGCCGCGGGAGGCGGCGTTGGCCGCTATCTCCTTTTCAAGCGCCTTTTTCTTCGCCTCGAGCTGGCCGATCTCGCGGCGCAGCGCGGCGATGTTGTCGCGGGCCGTGCCGGTCACGCCCGGGAAGCTGACCGTTTCAAAGCCGGCGTCATGCAGCGCCGTCAGAACCCCGGCGCGCTCGTTTTTCATGCACAGCACCAGAAAGCGATGCTGATCGGCGTCGCTCGACACACGGTAAAGCTGCACCGCATCCGAAACGGCGGCCGCCGCGCGCTGCAGCGCCTCCGGCTCCGCCTCGGCCCGCAGCGTTCCGAACAGCGCGGCGACCGTTTTCGTTCCTTTGGCGTCGAGCGGATAATCCAGCGGCTCCCACGGCTTGAGCGAATCGCTCAGCGCCCGCTTCTGGGAAAGCTCCGCCTCGCAGCGGCGCGCGCGCTCGTCCAGACCGACGATCCGCTCCGCCAGCAGCAGATCCGACTGCAGCGCCGCCTCGTCCATAACGGACGCCTCGTCCACCTCCGGCCGCAGCGCGAACAGCGAGCCCTTCTCCGGCGCGTAGCTGCCCAGCAGCTCAATGGCGCGCTGGAGCGTCGCCTGGTCGGTGCGCGCCTGGACGAGATCGCTCGTCTCGCGCCGGAGCAGCGCGGCGGTGTCCGGATCGGACAGCAGCGCCTCCGGCTCCGTAATCTCCATATTTCCGAAGCGCGACAGCTCCCTCATCAGATCGTCGCGCCGCGAGCGCAGCACAAGCAGCCGCACTTTTTTCATCCTGACAATGGACATATCAGCCCTTCACAATCCTTTCCACGACCATGGAAACAGCCTCGTCCAGCTTTTTGTCGGCGCGCGCCTTCATGGCGGCCCGGCGGTTTCTTGTATTGGAGGCGAGCACCTGCGCGTCCTCCGTGGCCTTTTCATCGGCCTTGCGCTGCAGCTCCTTTACCTCCGCATCGGCCTTCGCCTCCGCCGCGGCCAGCGCGATCTGCGCCGCGTCGCGCGCCGCCTGAAGCGATTTTTTTGCATCCTGCGCGGCGGACAGCTTGATCTGTCTGGCTTTTTCCTCCGCCAGGGCAATCGCGTCCATTGCTTCCAGAGACATCCGATTACCTCCTATATCTTGGGGATTCCCGGCGCCGTGTGCGCAAAATAATGCGCAGAGCGCCTCTTATATGTTAAATGAAATGCCGCCCGATTGCAAGCGTTTTCTTCATTCCCGCCTGTTATTTTCCTGTCGTGCCCATCCCGGACGCCGCTCAAAATTGCATTGGCGGCCGATCTGTGATATAATCCGTTCGGAATTTACGGCACGGAGGTGCATCATGGCTCAACGTTACGCAGGAAAGCAGCTTATCGGCCGTCCCGACGGCCGGAGGCTCCGCACGACCCCGTCCGGTGAGCGGCTTCTTCCCATGCTCGTGCGCACGCGTACCGAAGCGCAGGAGCATTACCGCGAGAGCATCGAGATCTCGGCGGCATCCGCCTGGCTCGACGGAAAGGCGCAGGAGGGGTTCGACGGCATCGGGATGGCGCATCTCGCCGCCGCCGCCTTTGTGCGCACGGCCGCGCGCCTGCCCTACATAAACCGCTTCGTCGCCGGTCACCGCCTTTTCGCCCGGGAGGAGCTGGACGTTCTTCTGTCCGGCATCGGCGAGACCTATTCCAGCGACGTCAAGGCGCGTCTTGACGGCAGCGACACCGTCGCGGACGTGTATTACAAGCTCCTGCGCGCCTTCGACGATTTCCGCTCCGGCGACCGCGACCGCGCGGCCGAGCGCGTCACGGATTTTCTCATGCTTCTGCCCCGTTTTCTTCTGCGCTTCGGGATACAGATCATGCGGCTGCTCGACTATTTCGGGCTTCTGAGCCGCCGGGTCCTGTTCGCCAGCCCGTGGCATGCCTCGCTCCGCCTGTTTGACAACGCGCCGGCCGGGCTTGCCGCCAACGCCATGCCGCTTTCCAACCTCGGCAGCACCTCCGTCAACATCACGCTCGGCGCCGTGCGCAGCACGCTTGAGCCGGACGACGGCGGGCGCCTCGTTCCCCGGCGCTGGCTCGACGTGGACATCGCCGTGGACAGCCGCATCGCCACCAAGGCGCAGATCGAAAAGGCGATCCTGTACTGGAAGCACTACATGGCCGAGCCGCACGAGCTCGAGCGCGCGCCCAGACGCGTTCTGGACGACGACAACTGAGTCCTTCTCCGACTTTTTCAGTATAAACCCGCACCGGCTGTTAAAATACAGACACAAATCCGCCGCTGCACGGATTTTGAGCACTTTCCCCTCACATGCCCAAATTTCCCGTGCCGCCGCGGCGGAAAACATCGCAATGCAGCGTCAGCCGCCGGCTCCAGACCAGAGCCGGCGGCTGATTTTTTTATGCTTATCGGGCCCGCAGCAGCGCGCCGGCGCTTTCCGCCAACGCCTCCGCGCCCGTCCGGGACACGAGCCGGAGCCCGCCGTTCACTTCGCACAGGCAGTTCGCCGAATCGTAGCGGTAAAACGCCGCCGTCAGCTCCCCGCCGTCTTCAAAGGCGATCGTCACGGTCAGAAACGCCTCGCCGCGCCCGTCGCCCTCCGGCGTTCCGTCCGCCGCATACAGCGCGGAGAAGTCCGCCAGAAAATCCTGCACGTCCGAAAGCTCCGTATCGACCGCGCGGCTCAGCCCATCCGTCTCCAGCGTGAGCGAGGCGATCTGCGCGCCGTCGAGCGCCAGGAAATTCTCCGGCGCCAGCGCGGTCAGGCTCGCGTGCATGAGCGCGTCGAGCACGCTCCCGTCAGCCCGGTAGATCATGGACGACCCGGCCAGCCGGACGTATATCTCGCCGCCGTCCGTATAGTCGCCGAACTCCAGCGCAAAGCTTCCGTCCCCGCCGCTGGTCGTCTCATAGGTGAGCCGGACGCTTCCCTGCGGCTCGTCCAGCCCGTATTCCGCCAGCGCCGCCGCGTCCGCCTTCCATGTTTCGCAGACCTTGAAGGTGATCTGCGCCGCTTTATTGCACAGAGCCTCAGCCTTGTCCGCGTCCAGCGCGCTGTACGCGCCGTCCGCCGCGGCGAACCAGTGGAACGCGTCCGTGTAGCTGACCGTCAGCGGGTCGGCCTCATATTCAAGCGTGTAGCTCTGCACGTCCGTCTCCACCGTCATCGACGTAAGCTGCGACACATCCGCCGGCGCGGACTCGAACTGCACAAGGTTCTCCAGATCGTACCAGAAGCTGGCCGTCAGCTCGCCGCCCTCCAGATACACGTCCGAGCCGCCGTCGACCGTCATGTAATACCGGCCGGCCAGCTCGCTGTAATCCCCGACGGCGTAGCGGCGCTCGACCTCCCCGGCGCGGACCGTCAGCTCAAGCTGCGGCTCGTCCAGCCCGTAGGACGCAAGCTCCTCCGCCTTCTCCACATACAGCTCTCCGGCCACGGCGCTGGCCGCCGACTGCATGATGGCCGCCTTCGACTGATCGATCGGGCAGTCCGGCTCGTCCGGGCAGTACCACTGTCCGTCCCCGTCCCGCTCCAGCGACACGCTCACGCCGCCGTAGGTCCACGCCATGGCGTCAATCTCGTCGTAGCCGCCGGCGGCCAGCGGCTGCTCGTTCGTCTGCGCCGCTTCCTCCGCCTTTTTCCCCTCGCCGTCCTTCACGGCCGCCGTCACGGCGAAATAGGCGCCCACTGCAACGGCCAGCGCCGCCAGCAGCACGAGCAATTGAGTCCCCCGCTTCATCAGCGCCGCCTCCTTCGGATAAAGGTCACAAGTCCCACCGCCGCAAACGCCAGCGGCACCAGCGCCAGCAGCACCACGCGGGCCGCGCCCGCCGCGCTGTCGCTGAAGGTCAGATAATCGGTGGAGATGGTCTTGGCATGGATGGAGATGGCCTCCGTCTTTTCACACAGCCAGTCGACCGCGTTGAGATACATATCCAGATTCGCGCCGGACACCATATCCGAAAAGTCCCGCTCCATGAAGCTGTTCGAGCCGAACACGACAATCTGTCCGCCGGTGGTCTTATTCACGGCGGCCGCCGCCAGCACGAACGGCCCTTCCTCGTCGCCGTCCGCCTTTTCCAGATTGGCCGTGCCGGCCAGCTCGGTCTTCAGATACGATTCCGACGAGCTTTTCAGCAGCGAAGAGAGCGTGACATCCTCCGCCGTGCTTCCCATGACGAGCGCCTGCGCATCCGGGAACAGGACGCTGTAGCCGGCCTCCGACAGCGGGCTTGTGATGTTGTGGCTCTGCATCTCCGGCAGCAGCAGATCGACGTAGCCGGCAAAGTGGTAGCGCGAATTGTCCTCAAGCACATAGCCGTACCGCACGGACAGCCCCCAATCGGCCAGCAGGCCGTCAAAATTCGTCATATCCTCCTGCGTGTAGGCCGTCGCGGCCAGCAGCCGCCCGCCCCGCTCCAGATATTCGCGTATCATGGCCGTCTCGGCGGCGGAAAGGTCGCTCACGGGGCCGTTGATGCACAGGATGCCGCAATCGTCCGGCACCGCCTCGACCGTCAGCAGCGACAGATCCTCCACCTGCACGTTCTGCAGCGCGACGGCCGACCGCACCGCCTCGGACAGCGCCGCCTCGCCGTGGCCGCTCAGCACGTACATCACGGGAAGCTCCTCGCTCGTGACATAGCCGACGGCGCTGGTGATCTTCTGTTCGCCGGCGAAGGTGTCGCGGTATTCCTGCCCGTAGTTATAGTAGTAATAGGCATACTGCTCATAGTCGGAATACGTCCAGATGTCCGTGTAGGGAATATACATGCTGCGCTCGCCGCAGACGACGACCAGGCTGTTGTTCGCCGCGGACTCGTCCGTATACGCCGACAGGAAATTGGGGTATTTCACGGGATCGACCCGCGTGACGGAGACATGGGAATACTCCGCGTAGCGGCCGAGCAGCTCCTCCAGCGTGGCGTCCTCGCTGCCGCTCTGGACGATCCAGTATATCTCCACATCGCGGTCAAGCGCCGCGAGCGTCTGCTCGCTTTCGCCCGACAGCGTGTAAAGCTGCTGCGGCGTCATATCCAGCTCCGTCGCGGAGCCGGGAAGCGCCCCGACGATCAGATTCAGCGCCACGGCGATGGCCGCCACGATCACGACCGCCGCCACGCTGTAGCTGCCGACGCGCCAGCGGCGGGTCCTGTACGAAGCCTTCGTCCTCTCCCGTAGCGACGTTCCGTCCGTCTTCTTCATCAGCTCCACCTCCTTTTCTCCATGCTCTGCACCGTCAGAAACAGAAACAGACCGATGACCGACAGGTAATACACGACCGCGCGCAGACTGAATATCCCGCTGGCTATGTCGTCAAAGCGGCCGAACAGGCTCAGCGCGCCCAGGATGCCGCCGCACAGCCCCGTAAAGCTGTCCCGCGACAGAACATACGCCAGCGTGAGCGCCGCCGCCAGAACCAGCAGCACCAGCGCCGAAAAGCTCCCGTTGCGCGTCATCCGCCAGAAGATCAGCGCCAGCAGGAACGCCAGCACGGCCAGCGTGACCAGCGAGGCCGCGGCCGTCGTCGATGCGTAGCTTTTCAGAAATTCCATCAGATACAGGATCACGCCCGCGCCCACGCTCATCCCGGCCGCCAGCGCCACATGCTCCGTCAGCGAGGACAGAAACAGACAGATCGCCGCGAACGCCGCGCTCATCAGAAAATACAGCGCCAGCGAGCCGTAGGCCGCCTTGTACTGCACCGCGCCGGCCGCCGCCAGCTTCGTCAGCAGCGGCGGATACGCCGCCATGACCACCATCGGCACCGCCGCGACGGTCAGTATGGCCAGATACTTGCCCAGCACGATCTTCGTCATGCTCAGCGGCAGAGAATACAGAAGCTGATCGGTCTTCTGGTGCCGCTCCTCCGCGATGGCGCGCATCGTGAGGATGGGGATGGAGATGACCGGCACGAAATACAGCCGCATGTAGTAAAAGACCGCCTCAAAGCGTGGCTCGCCCTGCAGCGTGATGAGCGTGATGAACAGCGCGCTGACAAGCAGCACGAACGCGCCGTACACATAGCCCGTCAGCCCGTTATACTGGGAGTCCAGCTCCCGGTTATAGATCGCCTTCATGCTTCCCCGCCTTCCTTTTCCGCCGGCGCGTCGTCTGCCGTCAGCCGGATGAACACATCCTCCAGACTGGCCTCGCGCCGCTCCATGCGCAGCACGGGCATTTGCGCGCCGGACAGCGCGAACGACAGCCGCTCGTCCATATCCGCCGCCGCGGGATCGGCCTCCACCGTCAGCTCGCAGCGTCCGTCCGCCTCGCCGTCGAGCGTCACGCGCGTGACGCCCTCGATCGCCGCCAGCGTCTGCAAGGCGGTCTCGCCGCCGGCCTTGACCGCAAGCGCGTAGCTCACGCCGCCGGAAAAGCGCCCCTCCAGATTCTCCGGCGTGTCGCAGGCGATGAGCCGGCCCTTGTTTATGATGAGAATACGGTCGCAGACCGCCTGCACCTCCGAAAGGATATGGCTGGACAAGATCACGGTGTGGCGGCGTCCCAGCGAGCGGATGAGGTCGCGTATCTCAATGATCTGAAGCGGATCGAGCCCCACCGTCGGCTCGTCAAGTATGATGAGCTTCGCGTCGCCGAGCAGCGCCTGCGCGATGCCGACGCGCTGGCGGTAGCCCTTGGAGAGATTCCGGATCAGCCGGTCGCGCACATCGCCGATGCCGGTGACGGCCACGGCCTTTTCGATCTGCGCCGCCCGCTCCGCGCGGCCGATGCCCTTGGCCTCGGCGACGAACGCCAGATATTCCGCCGGCGTCATGTCCGGGTAGACCGGCGGCTGCTCCGGCAGATAGCCGATGCAGCGCTTGGCGGCGATCGGTTCTTCAAAAATATCGTGGCCGTCCACGGTCACATGCCCCTCCGTCGCGGCCAGGCAGCCGGTGATGATGTTCATGGTCGTGGATTTTCCCGCCCCGTTTGGCCCGAGAAAGCCGCAGACCAGTCCGTCCTCCACCGTGAAGCTCAGATCGTCCACGGCGCAGTGGTCGCCGTAGCATTTTGTCAGATGACTGACCTCGATCAATCCAAACGCCTCCTTCTTTGTTGCTTGGGATATTATAGCCGTCATTTGTAACGCAGATGTGAACAGCCTCGAAACACTTGTTTAATAATCCGCCGTTATTATACCACGCCCCGCAAGACGCTTCTTGCAGTTTTCGGAGGGATTTGCTAATATAGCCGGGGAAGTGATGCGAAATGAGAATGAGACGAAAGAAAAATCTGATACCCAGACTGGAAAAATGCGCCGCCGTGGCGCAGACGGAGCCGCAGGCGCTGCGCGGCCGCTGGCTGGCGGAATTCCCCGGCCACGACGAGCTGCGCGCGGAGATCGGCTGCGGCAAGGGCCGCTTCACGGCCGAGACCGCCAAGGCCGCGCCCCGGGCACTGATTGCCGCCGTGGAAAAGGACCAGAACGCCATGGTCATGGCGATGGAGCGCGTGATGGCCGAAGGGCTTGAAAACGTGCGCTTTCTGGATATGGACGCGCAGGGCCTGCGCGAGATATTCGCGCCGGAGGAGCTGGATGTGATCTATATCAACTTCCCCGACCCCTGGCCGCGGGCGCGCGAGGCAAAGCACCGGCTCACATCGCCGCTTTTTCTGCCGGTCTACCGGGAGCTGCTCAAGCCGGGCGGGCGCGTGGAATTCAAGACCGATCAGGCCCCGCTGTTTGACTGGTCGCTCGGCCAGTTCGAGGCCGCGGGCTTTCTCCTGCGCGAGGTCTGCTCCGATCTGCACGCGGACGGGCCGGTCGGCGTGATGACGAATTATGAGGAAAAATTCTACGCGCAGGGCGTTAAGATATGCCGCTGCGTCGCCGTGAAGCCGCGCGGATGAAGCGGGAGGGCTATCTTCCGGCCGCCGATCTGCTGCGCGTGCTGTGCATCGGACTGATCGGCTGGTATCACTTCTGGCAGCTCAGCTGGCTCGATCCCAGCTTCGATCTGTTCGGCCGCCATTTCGACTGGCAGCATGTGATCCGCAACGGCTATATGCTCGTGGATATGCTTCTGCTCCTGTCGGGCTTTCTGCTGGCGCTGCCGTGGGCGCGCTGGGGCCAGGGCCGCGGCGAAAAGCCGGACGCCGCCGTCTTTTACAAAAAACGGGCCGTCCGCATCCTCCCGAGCTACCTGTTCGCCATATTCATCGTGTTTTTCGCGTGGGCGCTTCCCACCGGACAGTATGCGTCCGCCGGCGACGCGCTGCGCGATCTGCTCTCGCACCTGACCTTCACGCACAATCTCTTCCGCGCGACGCTGTATAATTCCCATCTGCCGGGCGTGCTGTGGACGCTCGCGGTGGAGGTGCAGTTTTACGCGGTCTTCCCCCTGCTCGGCCGCCTTTACGCCAGACGGCCGGCGCTCGTGTGCGGGACGATGACGGCCGCGGCGCTCGTATGCCGGGCGCTGGCCGTGCGGTACGGCGATCTGAGCTTTCTGGTCAATCAGCTTCCGCTGCTGCTGGACGTGTACGCGGCGGGCATGCTGGCCGCGTGGTTCTTTGCGCGGCTTGAGCACGCCGGGCTCCGGCGGCGCTGGCCGTTCGCGCTGCTGGCCGTTTTGTGCCTGTGCTGCATTTTGCAGATACTTTACCTCCAGATCATCACGGGCGGCGACCAGATCAAGCGGATGCAGCTTGTCTGGCGTCTGCCGATGGCCGTTTTCGGGGCGTTGTTTCTGCTGTTCGGCTCGCTTGCCCCGCGCGGCGTTCTCCGGGCCACCGGCAACCCGGTCACCCGCTTTCTGTCCGGCGTCAGCTACAATTTTTACATCTGGCATCAGTTTCTCGCCCGGCGGCTCGTGGACTGGCATATCCCCGCCTACACCGCCGAGCTTCCGAATCAGGCCTACGAGCAGCCGTGGCAGAGCCGCTATATGCTCGTGTGCGTGCTGACGGCGCTTCTGGCGGCCGCCGCCGCGACCTACGGCATCGAAAAGCCCGCGTCGCGCCTTCTTTCAGCCCGAACCGGACGGGAACCCCCGCGCGCCGTGACGCCCACGGGGCAGGCGCGACGCCCATGACAGCCTGAAAACGGCTTCGGTTTCGACCGAAGCCGTTTTTTTGCAGGCTTTTTTATTTTGCAACGCTCTCCGCCAGTGTGATGAGCTGGGCGGCGGTGCGCTGCTCGGTGGAGGTGATGGTGAAGATGAGCTCCGCGTCCGCGTCGTACCAGATAAGCTGCTCGATGCACTCCAAGAACTCCTGCCGGATGCCGGTGACGTTCAGGTATATCGCGTCGCAGCCGTTCACCGAAAGGCCGGTCTGCACCGCGCCGGAATCATCGCAGGCAAGGTAATATTTCGTCATCGCCGCGAAGGAGTCCGCGCCGTTTTCCGTCGTGCGCTCCGTGTCCGCCCATGTGCGCTCCCAGCCGAGCGACAGCCCGCCGGCGTAGGTGACTCCGATGCTCTCGCTGACATAGGGATCGTCCCCAAAGTACCATTCTGCAAAGCTATACTCATCATTCCATGCATAGGAGACGCTGCCGTATGCCATGCCGGGGAGCTCATAGGAGCCGAGATCGTCCAGAACCGCCGCCGCGTCCCATGCCTCACCGGTGCGGCTGTCCCAGGCCGTTTCCTCCACGCTTTCCGCCATAGCGATAAGCTCGTCGCCCGTCAGCCTACTATCAGCCAGCTCGAAAAGAAGGTCACGTTCGGCATCGTACCATTTCACCCTGCACGTTCCGTAGGCTTTTGCTATATAAGCGTCACAGCCCCCGAGCGTGCAGTCCGTGACCTCGCCGTACTTGCCGTCATAGCGCTTATCGACCGCAAAGGCCTCCGCCGTGCGCCCGTCGTCAAAGCGCTGCCAGCGCAGCAACAGGCTCTCCGCGCCCTGCTCGCTATAATTCTTGCAGAACAGACTCCGCGTGGCGGGACCGTCCCAGTAGTATTCATACATGGTGTCCCGTTCGCCGTATATGTGGGTGTCCTCCGGCTCAACGGAAACGGCGGTGATATCATAGTTTCCAAGCTCTGACAGCGCCTGCTTTTCTATGATGCCGGAAATGTCGTAGTAGTCGAACACGCGGCTTAGGGGCTTGATGTTGTTCTGGAAGCGCTCCTCCGGCGTGTCGCCGAGCGTATCGCTTTCCGTCTCGTCCGGCGGCTCATACGCCGCGATGCTCTGGACGACGGCGGCACGGGCGCTGTCCGTGGCAAAAAGCGCGTCCAGCGCGGCAAGGTCGATGGCCTCCGCAAAGGCCTCCGCCGCCTGTGTGTCATCGGTATGCAGCGTCGCCGTCACGGTGCAGCCGTCCAGCGGCGCTATCAGCGTCGTTCGCTCGCGGAGCGTGTCGGTCATCAGAATAAGCGCATAGCCCGCCTTCGTCGTATAGCTCCACTCCGTATAATCCTCCGGGATGCGGCCGGTCAACATCAGGAAGGAGCCCTTGACCGCGTTCACGACCGTGAAATCAACGAGCTTTCCGTTCAGAACTGTGTCGCCCCAGATCTTGAACGTGCCGTTGCCGTAGAAATAATCGCCGTACATATCCCAGCCGTCCGCGAGAATATTCTCCGCGCCGAGGGCGCGGCACAGCTCACTCTCGCTGCGCACCTCCTGGGAGATGTCCAGCAGCGTCAGGCCGTATTTCGCCACGATCTCGTCGAGCTTTTCGCCCTGCTCGGCAAAGTCCGCCCCATACTGGAGATAATTGACCGGCGTTTCGTAATAGCTGTCGTCCACGCCAAGCGCCTTCCACGGCTCGGGGTGCGCCTCCCGCCACGCCTGATTCCACTCCATCCATTCGACCTGCGCCTGATACTCCGGGCTGTCGGAGAAGCCGTTGCGGGACAGGCGCGTCTCCGTCTCTCCGGCCTTCCAGCTATAAAGCTCGGAATCCATCGTGGGTACGTTCTCGATGGCGGCGTCGCGCAGCGTGTAGCGGTACACCGCGAGCGCCGTGCCGATCAGCAGGGCGGCAACAGCCGCCGCGATCAGCAGGCTCCGCCCCAGGCGCCGCCCGCTCCGGCGCGGCGCAGCCTCCGACGGCTCGAGCCCCAGCTTCTGCATGGTGAGCGCGGCCACGCGGTCCGTATTTACGGAACGCCTTTCCCGCATGGGATAGGCCGCCGCGTCATAATTGTCCATCCATTCGGAAATGTTGATTTTCATTATTATATCCCTCCTGATCCGTCTTCCCGGTCGAGGCCCTTTTCCGGCAGCCGCTTTTGCAGCCAGTCGCGCCCCCGCTTGAGGCGCTGGCGGACCGTCTCCGCTGCAAGCCCCATATCCAGCGCGATGCCGGGCGTGCTCTGCTGGTAGTAATAATAACGGACGAACGGCTCGCGCAGGCGGGCGGGCATCTCATCGACCGCCTCCCACAGAAGCCTCTGCCTCTCCGCCTGTATCACCGCGGCCTCCGGGCCGTCCACGTCCAGCTCCAGCGCGTCCATGTCCAACACCGGTGTCTGCCCCCGTCTGCGCAGACAGTTGACGGCGTGGCCGCGGGCCATGCACGCGAGATAGCCGCGCAGCTTTCCCTCCTGCACCTTCTGCCGGTTTTTCCACAGCGCGCAGAATACGTCGGAAACGACCTCCTCCACATCCTGCGCCGTCATATACGAGCCGAGGATGTTATAGACGATGGTGCCGACATAGGGCGTATACCGCCGGATGGCCCACTGAAGTCCCGCGCTGTCGTCTCTCGCCATGAGTTCAAGAGCCGTCTTTTCTGTTATCTCTTTTCGCATAGAAGACCTCCTTGTCGAGCGCTCTCACCCTGATAATCACAGTTCTGGCAAAAAACGTGACATCCATCCGCGCAAAAACGGAAAAAAGACGCAGATACAGCACGCCCCCCACACCGGATACTCCGGCATGGGGGGTACTGTTCTTTACAGGATATCCAGACTGTGCATCAGCTGTCCGAGCGCCGACTCAAAGCGCAGACCGTAGCGCCGGTCCGCCGGGCTGTCCCGCGTGAGCGCCACGGCCGCCGCCGTGAAGTCGCAGGCAATGCGGCAGGCGCCGTCCACGCCCCGTCCGGCGAGAAGCCCGGACAGGAAGGCCGAGGCCCACACGTCGCCGCTGCCGGGATACTGGCCCTCGATGCGCTCGGAGAAGGCGTATTCGATGCGCCCGCCGTCCCAGGCCGCCGCGCCGAGCCGCCGCTCATCCGGGCACACGCCCGTCAGAACCACTCTGCCCGGTCCCAGCGCCGCCAGCTCCGCCAGCATGTCCTCGACATACACGCGCTCCAGCGGTCCCTCCCGGTACGGCCACCCCAGCAGCAGCGCCGCCTCCGTGA
Source organism: uncultured Oscillospiraceae bacterium (assembly GCA_934597255.1). GTDB lineage: Bacteria > Bacillota > Clostridia > Oscillospirales > Oscillospiraceae > CAJOIG01. The sequence goes on along the minus strand of CAKTQV010000006.1, from coordinate 54,291 downwards.
CGTTCGGGACGATCACATCCGCCGCCGCGCACAGCCGCCGCATCCGCTTCGGAAAATCCGGCGCAAAGCCGCTGTAAAGCTCCCCGTGATCGGCCATGACGGGGTCGACCAGCCGCAGCGTGTTCTCGTCGGAGAACATCTCGAACAGCCGCAGCACCCGGTCGATCTGTGTCTGCGAGCCGAGATAGCCGGTATAAATGGCGTCAAAATGCAGCTCCAGGCGCTTCCAGTGCTCCGCGATCGGCAGGATATCGTCCGTCAGGTCGCGGAAGGTATAGCCCGTGAAGCCGCCGGTATGCGTGCTCAGCACGGCCGTCGGCAGGCAGACGCACTCCACGCCGGCCGCCGACAGGATGGGCAGCGCCGCCGTCAGACTGCATTTGCCCAGGCAGCTTATATCGTGCACGGCCAGCGCCCGCTTTTGTCGTTGCATCATGCCGCTCCTTATCCCCGGGCCGTCCGCCCGGAACAGAAAACGCCGGCCGAAACCGGCCGGCGCTTTGTCTTGTGTTTTTATTTGGAGTTGAAGATCTTGAAGATGCTGTCGAAGGGATCCTCCTCCGCCGGCTCGGACGGCGTCTCCGCCTTTTTCGCTTCCGCATGATCGGCCGCCTGCGAGAAAAGATTCTCGCGGCGCTCGTCGCGGCTGGAAACGACCGGCGCCGCCGGTTCGCTCTCCACGCCGGGCGCGGCGTTGACCGCGCGGACGGTCTGGCTGTCCTTGTCAAAGCCCGTGGCGATGACGATCACGCGGATCTCATCCTCCATGGTGTTGTCGAACGACGCGCCGAAGATGATGTTGGCGTCGGGATGCGCCGCCGCCTGAACCAGATTCGCCGCCGTCTCAACGTCCTCCAGCCCCATATCCTCGGAGCCGGTGATGTTGATGAGAACGCCGTGGGCGCCGTCGATGGAGGTCTCCATCAGGGGGCTGGAAATGGCCATCTGCGCCGCGTCCTCCGCCTTGCCCTTTCCGACGGCATGACCCACGCCCATGTGCGCATAGCCCGCGCCGCGCATGATGGTGCACACGTCGGCAAAGTCGAGGTTGATGAAGCCGGTGTTCTTGATCAGACCGGAGATGCTGGTGACCGCCTCGTGCAGGACCTCATCCGCGATCTCAAAGGCGTTGGCAAACGTGACCTTCTGGTCGGTGGCGTATTTCAGGCGGTCGTTGGGGATGACGAGAAGGCTGTCCACCTTGCTGAGAAGCTCGTCGATGCCCTCCATGGCCTGCTTCATGCGCTTGCTGCCCTCGAAGCCGAAGGGCTTCGTGACGACGCCGACGGTAAGGATATCCGCCTCGTGAGCGATGTCCGCGACCGTGGGGGCCGCGCCCGTGCCCGTGCCGCCGCCCATGCCGGCGGTGATGAAGACCATATCGGCATCTTCCATGCACTTGGCAAGCTCATTCCGGCTCTCTTCGGCGGCCTTCTGGCCGACCGTGGGGTCGCTGCCGGCACCCTGTCCATGGGTCAGCTTTTCGCCGATCTGGATCTTCTGATCCGCCGTGGACATTGCAAGCGCCTGCTTGTCCGTATTGACCGCGATAAACTCCACACCGCTGGTGCCGGAGCTGACCATCCTGTTGACAACGTTGTTGCCCGCGCCGCCGATGCCGACGACCTTCAGGGTCACAACGTTCTCAGGGCCGGTCTCTACTGTATGTGCTGCCATATAATTAGCCTCCCATGTATTTTCTCGGGCGTTATATACCATAATATCTGTTATATTTTATTACGAAAAATCATGCAGGTCAATAGTATATTTACAATATTTCTTTCATTAATACAAAGATTTTTGTAAAAATAAATCAGATGTGTTCAATCCGCGCTGACATACACCGTGGCGCCGTCGGACACGTCGATGATGCCGGTCTCGCCGGCCTCCAGCTGGCGCACCGTCGCCAGCAGCATCCGCAGCTTGTAGTCAAGCTCCCGGTCCTCGCCCAGCCGGACCGTAAAGCGGCCGAGATATTCCATCGACGGATTGACCGGCGTGCTCAGATCGATCGCCTGCACGTCGCCGATAAGCCCGTCCGCCTCCAGCACCGCCAGAAGATCCTTCAGATACGTCAGCTTCAGCTCCTCGCCCTCCGCCGCCCGGGCCTGCTCGCCGACCGCCGGCGAGACCGGCTCAAAGCCGGTGACGCGGATGAGCGAAGCCGCGGACGCCTCGTCCGCGCTTCCGAGCAGCTTTCCGGCCGCCGTGATCATCCAGCTCTGCCCCTGCCAGTTCAGACAGGCCACGGCCTTCGCCTCCTCCACCGTGATGACGACGGTGCTCGGCATCCGGCGCTCAATGGACGCGAAATCAACAAACGGGAGCCGGGAGAAAATATTGCTGGCGCCGTTGAAGCGGTTGATGAAAAAGAGGTTGTCGCCCTTTTCAACGCCCGACGCCTCAATGATCTCCTCGGCCGTATAGCTCTGCGCGCCGACGACCTCGATATCCTGCACGCGGAAAAACATCCCCACGCAGAACACCAGCAGGATCAGCACCAGCACAAAGATCAGCGGCGCGAGAAACGCGTTCGTTTTTTTCTTTTTCCGGGTCTGCCCGTATCGCTTGTATTCAGCCAAAGCTCTACCTCGTTCGCTTTATTCGGTCTTTTCCACGTCCGCGCCCAGCGCGCGCAGTCCGGCGTCCAGCGCGTCGTAGCCGCGCTCGATGTGGCCCGGATCGGCGATCACGCTCTCCCCCTCGGCGCACAGCGCCGCGATCACGAGCGCCGCGCCGCCGCGCAGATCCTCCGCGCGCACGGACGCGCCGTGCAGCGCCGGCACGCCGCTGACCATCGCCACGCGCCCCTGTACCCGTATGTCCGCGCCGAGACGGCGCATCTCCGCCGCCTGACGGTAGCGGTTTGGGAAGATATTCTCGACAAAAACCGTCGTGCCGCGCGCCCGGAGCGACGCGGCCATCATCAGCGGCTGCGCATCCGTCGGAAAGCCGGGATACGGTCTTGTCTGGATCAGCGGCGCGGCGCGCAAAAGCGCATTGGAGCGCAGACGCACCGAACGGCTGTTCTGCCGCAACTCGCAGCCCATCGCCTCCAGCGCCTGCGTCACGCCGGCGAAATGTCCCGGATCGACGCCGCGCAGCTCAATGTCGCCGCCCGCGCCGGCGCAGGCGCACAGAAACGTCGCCGACACGATTCGGTCCGGCATCACGCGCCATCCAACCTTTTTCCGCGGGGAAAAGCTGCGCACGACGATCTCGGGCGTGCCCGCGCCGTCGATATCCGCGCCCAGCGCGCGCAGAAAGCCCTGCAGATCCACGATCTCCGGCTCGCAGGCCGCGTTGGAGATACGGGTCTCGCCCTCAGCCGCACAGGCCGCGATCATGGCGTTCTCCGTCGCGCCGACGCTCGGCATGGACAGCGTCATGTGCGTGCCGCGCAGGCGTCCGGCCCGGCAGACGATATCGCCGCCCTGCTCCGACACCTCCGCGCCGAGCGCGCGCAGCGCCGCCAGATGCAGGTCGATCGGCCGCGGCCCCAGCTCGCACCCGCCCGGCATGCTCAGCCACGCCTCCCCGCAGCGGCCCGCCACGGCGCCGAGAAAAATAACGGACGAACGCATCGCCCGCATCAGCTCGTGCGGAATGGAGCAGGCCGTGATATGCGTGGAATCGATATGTATCACGTCGCCGCTGCGGTCAACGGCGCATCCGAGATGACGCAGGATGTTCAGCGAGGCTTCCACATCCCGCAGCTGCGGACAGTTCGTAAGCTCCGTTTCGCAGCCCGTCAGAATGCAGGCCGCCAGAATCGGCAGCACGGCGTTTTTCGCCCCCTGCACCGTCAAACTGCCCTCCAGGGGCGTTTCTCCCTTGACCCGCCAAATACTCATAGCATTTCCTCCGGCATAGTGGAATCAAATCATACTATGCAGAGAAAATGCCATTGTTACACAAAAGGCGCAAAGGCCCCTTGCCGTTTTTTTTATTTTACACTATTTTGTGGTTTTCCGCAAGTCCCAGCACAATGGAGGCGATGCGGTCGGTCGCGTCGTCCACGCCAAGCTCGCGCGAAGCCAGGAACATACGGCCCATGCGCTCCGGGTCGGACAGCAGCCCGCTGACCGTTTCGTACAGCTCATCCGCGTCGAACTGCCCCTCCAGCAGAACCTCCGCCGCGCCGGCGTCCGCCAGCACCTTCGCGTTTTTCTCCTGATGATGGTTCACCACGTTCGGGCTAGGGACGATGACGGCCGGCTTGCCGAGATAGGTCAGCTCGCTGATCGTAGACGCGCCGCTGCGGCAGATCATGATATCCGCGGCCGTCAGCACCTTCGGCATATCGTAAATGTACTCGCGCACGTCGATGCGGTCGGACACCAGGCCCTTCTCCTCCAGCCGGGAGCGGACCTGCTGATAGTATTTCTTTCCCGTGGCATACACCAGCCGGAACGGCGGCTTCGGCCCCATGCGCTCGATGAAGCCGGACATCATCCGGTTCATATAATCCGCGCCGAGCGAGCCGAACGCGGCCAGCACCATCGGCTCGTCCAGCGGCAGCCCGAGCTGGCGGCGGGCGCGGCCCTTATCCGCGCCGCGGAAATCCACGCGCACCGGCGTACCCGTCACCTCCACCTTGTCCGGGTGGCGGTAAAAGCCGCGGCACTCCTCAAAGCCGACCATGATGTGGTTGACGGACTTCTCCAGCAGCTTCGTCGTCAGCCCCGGCACGGCGTTGGATTCATGCACCGCCGTCGGCACGCCCAGCTCCGACGCCGTTTTCAAAACGGGATAGCAGACATAGCCGCCCGTCCCGACGGCGACGTCCGGCCGGAATTCGCGGACGATGCGCCGGGCTTTGCGCAGCGATTCGACCAGATACCCCGCCGTTTTCAGATTGCGCACGAGCATCTTCGGCTTGAGACTGCGCTGAAAGCCGTCGATGCGCACCGTTTCGATGGCGTAGCCCTCGCGCGGGACCAGCTCCGTTTCCATGTGCCCCTGCGCGCCGACGAACAGGATCTCCGCATCCGGCATGAGCTCCCGTATCCGTCCGGCCACCGCGAGGCCCGGATTGATATGACCGGCGGTACCGCCGCATGTGAACAGAAATCTCATATCTCTACTTCTTCTCCGGTATATCCCTTGACAGGGACAGAATGATGCCCATTTCCGCCATCTGCAGCAAAAGCGCCGTCCCGCCGTAGCTGAAAAACGGCAGCGAGATGCCCGTGCAGGGCACGGTGTTCGTGCAGACGGCCACGTTGAGAATGACCTGAAGCGCCAGAAGCGTCGTCAGCCCCATGCCCGCCAGGAAGCTGTAGCGGTCGCGCGCGTGCATGCTCAGCCAGTAGCCGCGGACGATCAGCAGCGCGAACAGAACGAGGATCAGCACCGCGCCGATGTAGCCCAGCTCCTCGCAGACGACGGAAAAAATGAAGTCGTTATGCTCCTCCGGCAGATACAGATACTTCTGGCGCGAATTGCCCAGCCCGAGCCCGAGCAGCCCGCCGCTTCCGATGGAATACAGCGACTGAACGATCTGCCAGCCGTCGCCCGCCTTATCCGCGAACGGATCGAGCCACGACGACACGCGCTTGCGCACATAATCGACAAAGCGGTAGGCCAGCAGCAGGATGCCGGCGCCCACGCCGCCGCCGATCAGAAACAGGCTCAGCCGCGCCCCGCCGATGAACAGCATCACGATGCCGATGGCGAGAATAATGATCGTGGCGGAAAAATGCGGCTCGAGCACCAGCAGCAGCGCCAGCGCCCCCAGGATCGCCGCAAACGGCCACAGCCCCCGGATCGTGTTCATCCGGTCGCGCCGGCGGCATATCAGATCCGAAAAATACAGAACGACGCCGATCTTGGCGATCTCGGACGGCTGAAACGTCGTGATCCCCAGATTGATCCAGCGGCGCGCGCCGTTTGCCTTCGTGCCGATGCCCGGCACGAGCACCAGCGCCAGAAAGGCGCCCGCCGCCAGCATCACGACCGGCGAGATGCGCCGGTAAAAGCTCATGGGAAGCCGCGAGCACACGAACATCACGCCCACGCCGCACAGAGCGAACAGCCCCTGCCGGATGAAGTAATAGGCCGCGTTGCCGCCCGTCTCGTTTTCCAGATCGTAATAGGCGCGGGCATAGCTGGCCGACAGGACCATCACGACTCCGATGGCAAGCAGCAGCAGCGTCAGCACCGCAAAGGGCACGTCGACCGGGCCGCGCTTCGTGTCCGAGGGCGTTTGGGCCGACAGACGGCGCGCGTCGTATTGGGCGGCATATTCGCCAGCAGGCAAGACGCTCAGCTCCTTTCAGGGGTCCGCGGATTTAGAACGAATAACGCTGGAAGCAGGCGAAAAAGGAGATCACGGCAAACACGAGCGACACGGACGTGAACAGCGCAAAGATCTGCCGCTCCGTCCACTTGTGTCCAAACCAGCCGCCCATTTCCAGATGATGATGAAACGGCGCCATCTTGAAAACGCGCTTTCCGTGGGTCAGCTTGAAATAGCCCACCTGTATGATGTCCGACAGCGTTTCGATTATATATATGATGCCCAGCGGCACAAGTATGAGCGGCATATCCAGCGCAAAAGCCATGCCGCACACGGCGCCGCCGAGAAACAGGCTGCCCGTGTCGCCCATGAAGCACTTGGCGGGGTTGAAATTGAAGATCAGAAACGCCGCCAGTCCGCCCGTCAGCCCGGCCGCGAACACGGCCAGCGACTGGAACTGCGCGCCCCAGAGAAAGCAGATGACCGTGTAAAACAGGAACACGGGAATGGACACGCCCGTGGCCAGTCCGTCGATGCCGTCGGTAAGGTTGACGGCGTTGACCGTCCCGACGCTGACGAACGCGGCAAAGACGAAATACAGCCATTCCGGCAGCGGGACCGTCACGTTCCAGAACGGGATGTACAGATTCGGCGTGAGATAGCCCTCCAGCCGCAGCAGGAACAAAAGCGCGATGGCCGCGGCCAGCTGCAGAATGAACTTGGCGCGCGCGGACAGGCCGAGATTCTGTTTTTTCCGCAGCTTTTCGTAGTCGTCCAGAAAGCCGATCGCCCCGTAAAACAGGCTGAACACCAGCACATACACGCCGCCGAGCTCGCCCCGGACGATATAGCCGAAGCCCGCCGTCAAAACCGCGGCCGTCACGCCGATGATGAAAACGACGCCGCCCATCGTGGGCGTCCCGGCCTTCGTCTTGTGCCAATTCGGGCCGATCTCAAGGATCTGCTGGCCCGCCTTGATCCGGCGCAGCCACGGAATATAAACCAGCGCGACGGCCACCGCCGCGGCAAATGCGATCAGAAAGGCAAGGATCAGCTTCAATGTCATAACCGTTAACTCCCACTTCGTATAGGTGCAGCGCCGGCACGCCGGACGCTGATTTTTTATTATACACCCTCACAGCGCTTTCGCCAAGGGGATATTTTCCTGTGTCAGTAGCGCCCCAGATTGCCGGAATCGGACAGATTCACGCCGACGACGCTTCCGCGTCCGACCGTGCTCCCGGCCTCGCGGCTCTGGCTGACCACGGTCACGCCGTCGCCGCCGAGAATGCCCGAATCGTCGCGCAGATACAGCCCGCATTCCGCCAGCGCCGCGCGCGCCTGCTCATAGCTCAGCCCGCGCAGCTCCGGCACCACAGCGTCCGAAGCGTCCGGCTCCCCGCCGCAGTACAGCACCAGCTCGCTGCCCGCCGCGATCACCGCGCCGGCCGCCGGAAGCTGGCCCGTCACCGTATCGCCGTCGCCGACCACGCGGCACACAAAGCCCGCGTCGTCCGCGCTCTGCTGCGCCATCGGCAGCTCCAGCCCCTTCAGCGCGGGCACCTCCCGGTCCGCCAGCGCGCTCTCCTCCTCGCTGTATTCGGCCCGCACGCCGAGATACGGCAGCACGTCGGCCATGATGTTCCCGACCGTCGGCGCCGCCATCTGTCCGCCGGAGATATACACGCCGCAGTCGCTTGACGGCGTGTCAAGAAGCACGAGCACGGCGATCTCCGGGTCGTCCGCCGGCGCGATGCCAACGAAGGAGACGATATACTGCTTTTCGCCGGTGCTGGCCTCCAGCGTCGTTTTGGTGGAGGTGCCGGTCTTGCCGCCGATGCGGTAGCCCGCCACATAGGCGTTTTTGCCGGTGCCGCCGGCCGAGCCGACGACCTGCTCCAGTATGCCGCAGCAGGCGGCGCTCGTCTGCTCGCTGATGACCTGCCGCACAACGACCGGCTCCGTATGGCTTACGGTGCGCCCGTCCTCGCCGAGCACATCGGACACCAGATACGGCCGCATGAGATAGCCGCCGTTCGCCACGGCGCTGACCGCCGTGATGAGCTGGATGGGCGTGATGTTGAACGTCTGGCCAAAGGACGCCGCGGCCAGCTGCGAGCGGTTGAGCGGGTCGCAGAACACGTCGTCGTCCCACCACAGACTCCCCGCCTCGCCCGGCAGGTCGATGCCGGTACGGTCAAAAAAGCCGAAGGCGCGCGCGTATTGATAAAAGTGCTCGGCGCCGACCCGCTGGCCGATCTGGACGAAGGCGACGTTGCAGGAATTCATGACCGCCTGCGCCAGCGTCTCCGAGCCGTGGCCGCCGCTGCGCCAGCAGTTGACGGGCTTCGTCCGCCCGACGACGTCCACGCTCCCGCCGCAGTAAAAGCTTGACGCTTCGTTCACGGCGCCTTCCTCCAGCGCCATGGCCAGCGTGATGATCTTGAAGGTGGAGCCGGGCTCGTAGGTGTCGGATACGGCCTTGTTGCGCCACATGGCCGTCCGCTCCTCCGCCAGCCGCTCATCGCGCTCCGTCTCGCTCTCCGCCGCGTCCACGCGCTCCTGCGCCGCGTCGCTGACGGCGAGATAATCGTTGAGATCAAAATTGTTCAGCGAGGTCATGGCCAATATCGCGCCCGTCTTCACATCCATCACGATGCCGCAGGCACCGTTGTGCACCATATAGTCCTGCACGGCGAGCGAAAGATATTTTTCCAGATAATACTGCACCGTCGTATCGATGGTCAGGACCACGTCCTCGCCGTCCTGCGCGTCGTAATAGTCCTCAAAATCGGTGAACAGCATATCCGTCCCGGCGGCGTTCGTGGCGCGCACGACGCGCCCGTCTATGCCGGACAGCGTGCTGTCGAAGCTGTATTCCAGACCGGCCAGACCGTAATCGTCCACGCCGACAAAGCCGATCACATGGCTGGCCAGGCTCGAATACGGATAATACCGCTTTGTGGCCTCCTCGATCTTCACGCCGCGAAGAGAGTTTTCCTCCTTGAACGCGCGCACGGCCTCCACCGTCTCGTCGTCCACCTTGAGCTTTATGGTCGCGTACCAGGATTGGGTGTTGTTCATCTTCTCCAGAATCTTCTCCCGGTCCACGCCCAGTATCTCGCTCAGACCGTCGGCGATCAGCTCCCGGTCCTCGTCGTTCCGGACGATCTCGGCCGGGCTGATGTAAACGTTGGAGACCGAGCTGCTCATGGCGAGGATGTTGTAATTGCGGTCATAGATCGTTCCGCGGCGCGCCGGGACCGTCGTCTGGCGCAGCTGCTGCTCCACCGCCGCCGTTTCATACTGCTCGTGATGGAGTATCTGAATGTCGAAAAGGCGCAGCGCGAGGCCGACAAACGCAACAATGCCGCACACTATCATTAAAAACAGTGCGCGGCGAAGCATGATTCGATTGGGCGATGCAGCCTGTTCGCTGCGGTGAGTCGATGCCATAAGCTACTCCTTCGACATGATGCTGCGGCTTGTCTGCCACCATCAGTATATCGCAGGCGTCAGCCGAAATATGACCGAATACAGTCCATCAGGCCCGCGAAATACGGCGTGCGGGTGTTTTTTTCCTCCGGGACGATCACCTCGGCGCGGTCCGCGCCGCCCAATCCGTCCAGATAGGTGATCTGTCCGGCGCGGGGCTTCTGCATCCCCAGCTCCTCCGTGGCATAGCGCTCGACCTCGCCGAGCGAAAAGGCCTCCTCATAGCGGGCCTGCAGCTTATGCTGCTGCTCCGTCAGCTCCTCAACGCGCGTCTGGCTCGCCGCCGCCGCGTCCGAAACCGCCGTCATGCGGATATGGGACATCAGCAGCATCACCAGCAGCACGGCCGCCAGCGCAAAGCCGCACACCGTCAGCAGAGACACGCCCTGCCCCCGCCGGCTGATCGGACGGGCCTCGATCTCGTCCAGGACCTCCGCATCCTCCGGCTGCTCGCGCACCCACTCGCGCGCGCGGCGCACCGGCTCCTGTACCGGGCGCGCGCTGCGGCGCCGGGGCGCCGGGATATCCTCGTAATAGCCGGCCCCGGCATAATCGTATGCCGCCGGCCCGGCCGCCGGTTCAAGAAGACGGTTATAGGTTTTGAAAACACGGGTCTCGTCCATTTCAGATCCTTTCGGCTATCCGAAGCCGGGCGCTGCGCGCCCGCGGGTTTTCGCGTATCTCCTCCTCCGTCGGCATGACGGGTTTTCTCGTGACGCTGCGGAGCGTCTGCACAAAGCCGCACACGCACACCGGGAATTCCGGCGGGCAGGTGCAGCCGTCCTCCCGCGCGCGTATGGCCTCCTTCACCATACGGTCCTCCAGCGAGTGGAAGCTGATGACCAGCAGCCTTCCCCCGGGCGCAAGTCTGTTTTCGGCTTGCTGCAGCATCTGTTCGAGCGAGCCAAGCTCGTCATTCACGGCGATGCGTATGGCCTGAAAGCTTCGTTTGGCAGGATGCTGCTTTTCCCGGAGCGCCGCCGCGGGCATGGCCCCGCGGATGATCTCCGCAAGCTGTGCGGTCGTTTCTATCGTCTGCCGGCTGCGGTGCGACACGATGGCCGCCGCGATCCGGCCGGAATATCTCTCTTCCCCGTAGCGCCACAGGATGTTTTTCAGCTCCGCCTCCGGCCATGTGTTCACCACGTCGAAGGCCGTCAGCGGCGCGCTTTCGTCCATGCGCATATCCAGCGGCGCATCCTTGCTGTAGGAAAAGCCGCGCTGGGCGTCGTCAAGCTGCGGCGAGGACACGCCGAGATCGAACATCATCCCGTCCACCCGCTCGATCCCGAGCCGGTCCAGGATATCCCCGATGTCGGCAAAGTTTCCCTTTACGAGCGTCGCGCGGTCCCCGAAGGGCGCGAGACGCTTTGAGGCGTAGGCGATGGCGTTTTCATCCCGGTCGATGCCGATGAGCCTTCCGCCCTCGAGCCGGCGCAGAATCGCCTCGGAATGGCCGCCCAGACCGAGCGTGCCGTCCACATAAACGCCGTCCGGCCGCAGATTCAGATAGCGCATGCACTCGTCGAGCAGTACGCTTTTGTGCTCCGGGCCCGCCATCAGAAATCCAGCTCCTGCATGACGGCGGCGATGTTCTCCGGCGACGCTTCCTCATCGCGCAGACGGCTCCATTCGTCGCTGTCCCAGAATTCGGCGTGGTTGTTCGCGCCGAGCACCGTGACGCTTTTGACCAGCCCCACGCGCTCGCGCAGGCCCTGCGGCAGGAGCACGCGTCCCTGCGCGTCCAGCTCGCACCGTGCGGCGAAAGCAAACAGCGGACGCATGGCGCGCTGCTTGATGTAGGGCATGGCGTTGACCTTGTCGGAGAATATTTTCCAGTTTTCCGCGGAGTAGGCGCACAGGCACCGTTCCATCGACAGCGTCACATAAAACTCGCTGCCCAGTTCCTCGCGCAGACGCGCCGGAATAAACAGCCGGCCCTTGGAATCCAGTGAATGCTGATATTCGCCTGTCATCCGGACCGCCTCCTGTCTTTTTGTGGGCAATCAAAACATTTTGCTCCACTTCCCCCCACAACGGTGTCTTCATTATAATAACTCCGACCCTAAAAAGCAAGGGCTTTTTTCCCAGCAGATCCGGCGCGTTCCGGCGCTTTTCAAGTTATTGTGGACGCGGCGGCGCCACACCGGCCGCCCGTCCCCATATCTTGCGAAAAAATTTTTCCGCAGCCCTCCGCCGTCACGGCAGCAAAAAAGACCGGACGAAACGTCCGGTCTTTCCGAATGGATGCTGTTATATTCCGCTGCGCGGCTTTTATCGTTCGTCGCCCTCCGGCGCGGCTTCCTGCCGCAGCGGCTGCTGCTGCATCTGGCGCTGCACCTGCTGCTGAAGCGAAGCGTTGTAGCTGGTCGCGGCGTTGCGGAAGCGCGCGCGGCTGGTGCGCACCTCCTCCAGCGCGGCGGCGACCGACGCCTCCGCCCCCTTGAGCGCCTCGTCCACATATTCGTTGGCGACGCGGCGCAGCTCGCGGGTCTTGGCCTCGGTGTCGGCGATCATGGAATCGGCCCGGGCCTTGGCCAGGCGAACGACCTCCTGCTCCTCCACGAGCTGGCGGCTGCGCTCCTCGGCCATCTTGCGGACAGACTCCGCCTCGCGCTTGGCGTTTCCGATGAATTCGTCGCGCGCGGACACAAGGCGCTTGGCCTCGGCCATCTCCGCCGGCAGACGCGCCTTGATCTCCTCAATGAGATCGAGCGCCTTGTCCCGATCAACCAGGCACTTATCGTTTCCGAGAGGGACGCCCCAGGCCTCGGAGATCATGTTATAGAGCATTTCGATCAGTTCAAGGATCCCTTCGTTTTCGTTCATTGCGCCTTCTGCCTCCTCAAGCTGTTTGTTCGCCCGATCACGTCGCCGATGATCTCTATCGGCACAAAATCGGACAGATCCGCGCCATAGCGCGCCATTTCCTTCACAACGCTCGAGCTGAGATAGGTATACTTCTCGCTCGCCGTCAGGAACATGGTCTCAAGCTGCGGATTCATTTTTTTATTGATCAGAGCGATCTGGAACTCGTAGTCAAAATCGGACAGCGCCCGCAGCCCCTTGACGATCACGGCGCCGTCGAACTGCTTGGCGTATTCCGCCAGAAGCATGTCCGTCGTGGCGACCTCCACATTGGAAAAGCGGGCCGTCACCTTCCGCGCCAGCTCCATCCGTTCCTCAATGGTGAACATGGGGCTTTTCTCCGAATTCTTCATCACGCACACGACCACCTTGTCGAACACGGCCGCCGCGCGGCGCACGATGTTCAGATGGCCGAGAGTGATGGGGTCAAAGCTGCCGGGATAAAGAGCGGTTTTCATGTCGTTCCTCTGCTGTATGCCGTGAGTGAGACCTTCCCGTAGTTGTACTGCCGGCCGCGCACATACGGCGCCCTTGCCTCCGGCAGCGCGGTCCCGCGCATACTCTCGACCAATATTATACCACCATCATTTAATATGTCAAACTGAAAAACAGCGTCCAGCACATCGTCATACAGTCCCGCGTGATACGGCGGGTCGATGAACACAAGATCGAACTTGCCGCAGCGCGCCAGATAGCTTCGCGCGTCCGCGCGCACGACCTCCCCGGAAAAGCCGCACAGCGCCAGATTCTTCCGCACCAGCGCCAGCGACTGCGGCGCGTTGTCCACAAAAACGCACTCCCGCGCGCCGCGGCTGAGCGCCTCGATGCCAAGCTGCCCCGTGCCGGCGAACAGATCGAGCACGCGCCGCCCCGGCACGTCAAACTGCACGATGGAGAACACGGCCTCCTTGACCATATCCGCCGTCGGGCGGACGGACATATCCTTCGGCTCGCAAAGCTTCCGGCCGCGGGCCGTTCCGGTGATGACTCTCATTTTTCTTCCTCCTCATGGAAATGCCGCCAGACCGCCTCGGCGGTGCTTTTCGGCACAACGGCGGACAGCCGCTGCACATCCGCCGCGCGTATGGCCTTCATGGTCTTGAATTCCTTCAGAAGCGCCGCCCGGCGCTTCGGCCCCACGCCCGGGATCGAATCGAGCTCCGAGCCAAAGCGGCTGTCGCGCAGCAGCCGGTGATATTCGATGGCGAAGCGGTGCGTCTCCTCCTGGATGTTTCCGACGAGCGCGAACACCGCCGGGTTCGCCTGTATGCCGATCTCATGTCCGTCGCGCGTGACAAGCGCGCGCGTCCGATGGCGGTCGTCCTTGACCATGCCGAACGCCGGCACGGATGCGCCGGACGCGGCCATCGCCGCCTGGGCCGCCGCCACCTGCCCCTCGCCGCCGTCGATCAGCAGCAGATCGGGCAGCGGGGCAAATTTCTCGTCGCCCTCCCGCCAGCGGCGGAAGCGCCGGAACACTGCCTCGAACATGCTGGCGTAATCATCCTGGCTCGTGACCTCCTTCATCCGGAATTTGCGGTAAGCCCGCTTGAGCGGCCGCCCGCCCTCAAACACGGTCATGGAAGCGACGATGCCCGTGCTGCCGGTGTTGGAGATATCGAACGCCTCGATGCGCCGGGGAAAGACCTCCAGTCCCAGCATTTTCTGAAGCCACTGAAGCGTTTTGCTGCGGCGCTCGGCCTGCGTCGCCGCGCGGAGGCTTTCCTCCTTTGCGTTGCGCTCCGCCGCTTCCAGAAAGGCGCGGCGGCCGCCGCGCTGCGGCACCGAAAGCGTGACGCGGTGTCCCGCCGCCTCGGTCAGCAGCCGCTCCAGCTCCTCCCGGTCCTCCAGCTCAAACGGCACCAGCACATCCCGCGGCCACAGCCCGCGCAGCATATAGTACTGGCTCAAAAGCGCGCTCACCGCCGTCGCGTCGTCCTCCAGCGGCTCCGGCATCAGCTCCAGGTCCTTATCCGTCAGATCCCCGTCCGTATAGTGCAGCACGACGAAGGCCGTCCGCGCGCCGCGGCAGAAGCCCACGGCGTCGGTGTCCGTGCGCGCCGACTTGATGACGTGCTGGCGGTTGGAAAGCTCGCACAGCGCGCGAACGCGGTCGCGCAGCTCGGCCGCCTGCTCAAAGCGCAGCTCCTCCGCCGCGCGCTCCATCTCCCCCTCCAGCTCGCCGACGAGTTTTTTCGCGTCCCCGTCCAGCATGCGGATCATCTGGCCGATGTTCTCCCGGTAGGCCACCGCGTCCGGCTCGCCCCGGCACCACCCGGCACAGGTGTTCATGTGGTAATTCAGGCACGGCCGGTCCCGGCCGATATCGCGCGGGAAACGCCGCGTGCAGTCCGGCATTTTCATGGCCCGCGCCATCGTTTCCAGAATGCTCCGGCTGACGTAGCGCCCGCCGAAGGGGCCGAAATAGCGCGCGCCGTCGTCCTTGGCGCGGTTAACGAGCGTGAAGCGCGGATATTCCTCCCGCTCGTCCACCCGCACAAACGGATAGCTCTTGTCGTCGCGCAGAAGGATGTTGTAGTGCGGCTGATGGCGCTTTATCAGGCTGTTTTCCAGCACCAGCGCCTCAAATTCCGACGCCGCCACGATCACGTCGAAATCGTTCACATGGCTCACCATGACCGCAACCTTCGGCAGATGCTCGCCGGTGAAGTAGCTGGACACACGGTTTTTCAGCGCCTTGGCCTTGCCGACGTATATGACCTCGCCGGCCGCGTTTTTCATGATGTAAACGCCCGGCAGCAGCGGAAGCTTATTGGATTTTTGACGAAGCTGAGCAATTTTGTCCATAGCACACATACACGGGCGCATACAAAGAAAAGGACGTGTGAAAACACGCCCTTTCCGTTTCGCCGTTTATGAATTATTCCGCGAAGCCGGAGTCGATCAGCTCGGCCAGCATATCGACCGCCTCTTCCTCATCCGAGCCGTCGGCAATGATGTTGACGCTCGTCCCCTTGACGATGCCGAGCGAAAGCACGCCCAAAAGGCTTTTGGCATTGACACGGCGCTCATCTTTTTCGATCCAGATGCTGCTTTTGAACTCGTTAGCCTTCTGAATGAAGAACGTCGCGGGTCTGGCGTGCAGTCCGACTTGATTGTTGATCGTGACCTCTCGAATAACCATTTTTCCCGCTCCCCCATAGATGTTTTTTTAGTGTAGCCTATTTTATCAAATTTCTTCACAATTGGCAATAATTTTTAACATTTTGTTAATATGCACAGTTGCCCGCGGCGGTGTCCGGCCCTTTTATGGCAACGCCGCACAACGCGGCGGGAGCGCGGGCGCTCCGGCTGCGCTTCCCTATTTCAGCTCCACCACCGTCACGCCCGTCTCGCCCTCGCCGTAGCGTCCGAGACGGTAGCTTTTCACGAGCCGGTTTTTCTTCAGGCACTGCTGCACGGCCGCGCGCAGCGCGCCCGTTCCCTTGCCGTGGATGATCGTCACGGTCTTGAGCCGCCCGGCGCAGGCGCTGTCGATGTAGCGCTCAACGGCCAGCTCCGCCTCGTCGGACATGAAGCCGCGGATATCCAGCTCCGCCGGGACCGGCGCGCTGTGCAGCGCCGCCGTCGCGGCGGCCGCAACGGACTTTCCGGCCTTCTTCGCGTTTTCCACGAGCGTAACGTCGCCCGGCGCCGCCGTCACCTTCATGATGCCGGCCTGCAGATAAAGCGTTCCGTCGCTTTTGATATCAATGACCTCGGCGCGTATGCCGTTGGAGCCGATCTCCACCGTGTCGCCCCGGCGGATGGCGCGGCTCGGCTTCGGCTTCGGGGGCGCCGGTTCCGTCCGGGCGCGAAGCTTTGCCTCGCTCTCGTTTAGCCGGCGGCGCAGCTCGGTGCGCGCCTCGTTGATGCGCTGCACGTCCGTCTGCTCGTTCGCCTCGGCCTTCTCCCGGTCGATTTCTCGGAAAGCCTCGTCCGCCGCCTCGCGCGCCTGCTGTATGATGCGCTCCGCCTCGCGCCGCGCCTTCAGCTCGGCCTTCTCCAGCCGCACCTCCAGCTCCCGCCGCATGCGCTCGGCCTGCCGCGCGTCCTCCTCCGCCTGCGCCTTGGCCTCACGGCGCGCCTGCGTCTCACGCTCCATCGCCATGCGCTGCGTTTCGAGCCGCTCGATGGTCTTTTCAAAATCGGTCGTCTCGGCGCTCAGCCGCTTTTTCGCATCGTCAATGATCTCGTCCGGCACGCCGAGCCGGCTGGATATGGCGAAGGCGTTGGACTTGCCGGGAATGCCGACGAGCAGCTTGTAGGTCGGGCGGAGCGTCTCCAGATCGAATTCGCAGGAGGCGTTCATCACGCCGGCGGTGTTCGTGGCGTAGACCTTCAGCTCGGCGTAATGCGTCGTGGCGGCCGTGAGCGCGCCGTGCGAGCGTGTGTATTCAATGATGGCCATGGCCAGCGCCGCGCCCTCGGCCGGGTCCGTGCCGGCGCCCAGCTCGTCAAACAGCACGAGCGTCCCCGGCTCGCACAGACCGAGTATGCTGACGATGTTGACCATGTGGCTGGAGAACGTGGACAGCGACTGCTCGATGGACTGCTCGTCGCCGATGTCGGCGAGAATGGTTTTCAGGACCGGGATCATGCTCCCGTCCGCGGCCGGTATCTGAAGCCCGCACGCCGTCATGGCGCACAGCAGTCCCAGCGTCTTGAGCGTTACGGTCTTGCCGCCGGTGTTGGGCCCGGTGATGACCAGCGTGTCGTATTCGCCGCCGAGCGCCACGCTGATGGGCACGGCCGTCTCCTTCGGCAGCAGCGGGTGCCGCGCGTTTTTCAGCAGCAGCTCGTTTTCCGTGAGCACCGGCTCGCCGGCGTTCATCTGGTAGGCAAGCTCCGCGCGCGCGAAGATGAGATCGAGCTGCGTCAGCACGCTCACGTCCAGCGCGATCGACTCGCGGCTGGCCGCGCAGTCGGCGGACAGCTCCATGAGAATGCGCTCGATCTCCGCCTTTTCCTTCGCCGCAAGCTCGCGCAGCTCATTGTTGGCCTTCACGGCGCCCATCGGCTCGATGAACAGCGTCGCGCCCGAGGCGGAAACGTCGTGGACAAGGCCGGGGATATCCGCCTTGCGCTCCGCGCGCACCGGCACGACGTAGCGTCCGGAGCGCTGCGTGATGATGGCCTCCTGCAGCACCTTGGCATTCGACGGCGAGGAAATGATCTTCTGCAGCGTTTCCCGCACGCGGGCCGACGCCGCGCGCATTTTCCGCCGGATATCGGCAAGCTCCGCGCTGGCCGCGTCCGCGATCTCCTCCTCCCCGGTGATGGAGGCCGTTATTTTCTCCTCCAGAAAGCGATTGGGCGACAGGGACATAAAAAGCTGATGCAGCCGTCCCGACTCGCCCCGCCCCGCCGAGTACGACGCGCAGGCGCGCGCGGAAAACAGCACGCCCGCTATGTCCAGAAGCTCGCGCGTGTTGAGCATGCCGCCCATGTCGGCGCGCGCCAGCGACGGCCGCACGTCCTTCAGCCCCGAAAACGACGGGCTTCCCTTCAGCTCCATCATCTTTTTCGCGTCGGCCGTCTCCGCCAGCAGCACTCGCACCTGCCCGGCCTCCGGCGACGGGCGCAGCGCGCGCGCCAGCTCCTTGGCCCCGTCCGACACGCATTTGGCCGCCAGCATATCCAGAACCGCCGGCAGCTCGATCGTTTGCAGTGATTTTTCGTAAAGCTCCATTTATTTCACACTTTTCCAGTAATCCAGCGACGGAAGCAGGCGGTCGAGCTGGCGGGCGGCAAACATCTCCGTCACGCGCGCCAGCCGTTCCTCCGATTCCGGCAGGATCGCAAAATTGTATATCTTCTTCGGCTCGGCGCGCACAACATGCCGCATGGCGCGCAGACTGTCCCCGTCGAGCGGCAGCGACACGCCGGACACCGACGCAGCGCAGCCCCGGCAGTGCAGCACGCCGGCCTCCGGCGAGAACATCGGCTCGTCCGGCTCCGTCCTTCTGCACACGGCGCAGTGCGCGAGCGCCGGCTCAAAGCCCTCCGCCGCCATCAGCCGCAGCTCAAATACCGCCTTGATATGCTCCGGCTCGTACAGCCGCCGGCTGAGCGCGTACAGGGCGTTCAGTCCCAGCGAAAGCGCCGCCGTGTCCGCCACATCCTCGGCGCAGACCGTCATCAGAAGCTCGGCAAAATACACGCCCAGCGCCAGATCGGCAATATCCTCCCGCAGTCCCGTGAACTGCTCGAGCGCGGACGCCGCGTCGATGCGCCACCGCCCGCCGGCATACCGCGTCTCGGACACGGAAAACTCCGAAAAGCACAGAAGCTGCGTCGCCGCCGCGATGCGGCTTCGGCGCCCGAGAGCCCCCTGCGCCTTGATGCTCACAAGCCCGTGCCGGTCCGTCAGCAGCGTCAGCATCCGGTCGGATTCTTTATACCGGACCTCGCGCACAACGAGCCCTCTGAACGTTTCCGCCATGTATGTACCCCGTCTCAGCGCCCCTCGCTCCGCCGGAGAAGAAGCCAGCAGAGAGGGTCGCCCGTGTCTTCAAAAAGCTGCCACAGAATATCGCTTTTCATTCTCTCACCCCGCTGCGTTTAGTCTGCCGCGCCGCGGGGCGTTTCATTACTCGTCGGTCAATCCAAAATTTTTCAGCAGCGCTTCCGAATCGCGCCAGTTTTCCTTGACCTTCACCCAGGTCTGCAAAAACACCTTCGTGCCCATAAACGCCTCGATGTCGCGCCGGGCCAGCTCGCCCACACGCTTGAGCATCGCGCCCTTCTTTCCGATGATGATGCCCTTGTGGCTCTGCTTTTCGCAGTAAATGGTCACGTCCATGTCGATGATGCCGTCGTCCCGCTCGGAAAACCTCGTCACGGCGACGGCCGTGCCGTGCGGCACCTCCTTGTCCAGCGACAAAAGCAGCTTTTCCCGCACGATCTCCGCGCAGATCTGCTTTTCCGGCTGGTCGGTTATCATATCCTCCGGGAACAGCTCCGGCCCGTCCACCGCGTATTTGCCCAGCGTCCGGAGCAGTTCCTCCACGCCGTCGCCCGTCTGCGCCGAGATGGGAACGATCTCGTCAAAGGAAAACGCCTCGCTGTACGCCGCGATCACGCCGAGCAGCGCGCGCTTGTCCTCCACCGTGTCGATCTTGTTGACGACCAGCACGACCGGCACGCCGGAGCGGCGGAACTGGTCGATCAGCGCCGTCTCCTGCGGCCCGACGGAGGCGATCGGCTCGACGAGCAGCATCACCGCGTCCACATCCGCGATGCTGTTCGTGACGACCTTGTCCATGTAATCGCCGAGCTTCGTGCGCGGGCGGTGAAAGCCGGGCGTGTCAATGAACACGAACTGCGTGTCGTCCCGGCTCGTCACGGCCAGGATGCGGCTGCGCGTCGTCTGCGGCTTCGGCGAAACGATGGTGATCTTCTCGCCGACGAGCGTGTTCGTGAGCGTGGATTTGCCGACGTTCGGCCGGCCGGCTATGGTTATCATCGCAGTTTTCTGAATCATTTTTCCAGCTTCTCCATTATGATCTTTTCGCGCGCGCGCATTTCCTTTTTCATCGGCCCCTCGTCCACATGGTCGTAGCCGAGCAGATGCAGAACGGAATGGACCGTCAGATAGCTGATCTCATGCGCCGCGCCGTGGCCGTATTCTGCGCCCTGCGCCCGGGCCCGGTCCACGTTGAGCACCATGTCCCCGAGCACGAGGCGTCCCGTCGCGGGGTCGCGCTCGCCCATGGGAAACGACAGCACGTCCGTCGGCGCGTCCACGCCGCGCTGTGCCAGGTTGATCGCATGGATCCCCTCGTCGTCCGTCAGCAGCACGGACAGCTCGTTTTTCCCCTCCACCTGCTCAGCCTCCAGCGCGGCCTTTGCCGCGCGCCGTATGCGCAGCCGGAGGGACAGCGGGCATTTTTCGCCGTTTTCACAGCGAAGCGACAGCTTCAGCCTCGTCATTTCTCTCCCTTTCTCGCCCTGTCGTTCGCGGTTTTTTTCGACTGGAAGGGCTTTTCGTATTTTTCATAGGCCGCAATGATCCGCTGCACGAGCACATGGCGCACCACATCCGCGCCCGTCAGCCGGCATATCGCGATATCCTGCACCCCGTCCAGCACGCGCATGGCCTCCTTCAGTCCCGAGGGCTTGTCCCCCGGCAGGTCGATCTGCGTCACGTCGCCCGTGATGACGACCTTTGAGCCGAAGCCGAGGCGGGTCAGGAACATCTTCATCTGCTCGCGGCTCGTGTTCTGCGCCTCATCAAGGATGATGAAGCTGTCGTCCAGCGTGCGGCCGCGCATATAGGCCAGCGGCGCGACCTCAATGTCGCCGCGTTCGAGGTATTTGTTGTAGGTCTCCGCGCCCAGCATGTCAAACAGCGCGTCGTAAAGCGGGCGCAGATAGGGATCGACCTTCGACTGCAGATCACCGGGCAGAAAGCCGAGCCGCTCGCCCGCCTCGACCGCCGGCCGCGTCAGCACGATGCGGTTGACGGATTTCTCCCGGAAGGCCGCCACCGCGCAGGCCACCGCCAGATAGGTCTTTCCCGTGCCGGCCGGGCCGACGCCGAGCGTGACGGTGTTTTTCCCGATCGCCTCGACGTACTCCGTCTGGCCGATGGTCTTGGGCTTGACGGGCCGGCCCTTGGCCGTGACGCACACCACGCCGCGCGCCAGCTCGCCGATCTTATCCTCCTGCCCCTCGCGGACGAGCTTGAGGATATAGCGGACGTTCTGCGCGTCGATCGGTTCGCCGCGCGCCGCCAGGGACAAAAGCCCCTCGATGGCCTTTTCCGCGTACAGGACCGCCTCGGCCTCGCCCTGTATTTTCAGCTGGTCGTCGCGGTCGGTCACCGCCACGCCAAGCTCCGATTCAATGATGCGCAGGTTCTGGTCGAACGAGCCGAAAACGCTGATGACGTTTTCCATGCGGTCGACCTGTATCGTACGTTCTGTCATTCGTCGCTGTCCTCTGTTACCGGTGATTTGGAGGCGATCTGTTCCGCCGTCATGGGGACCGTCACGCCGATGGATTCGCTGCACTCGGCGTGCATGGTCACATACAGCCACCCGTCCGCCGCGCTTTGCGTAAAGCGCGCCTGCAGAAGCTCGCCCTCGTCGCCCAGCGCAGACCGGAGCCGCTGCGTCAGCTGCTCCTGCAGCCGGTCGGCCATATCCGCCGCCGGGGCGGCGCCCGTCCCGCACTCATACACCCGCTCGCGCACGATGCGCAGCGGCAGCAGAAATACCCCCGGCACGGACAGATCCGTCTCCTGTGTCATTTTAGCACAAGCCGCCGGGCAAATACTACAGCCTTTATAAAAATTTATGCGTATTTTTCCGAAAATCAGCGCCCAGCGCGTCGAAACACAGCGGCCACGCGGCGCCCGGAGCGGCTCGAGCGGCGCCGCGGCGCTCAGCTCGTACCACGTCCGCGCCTGCACCGTTCCGATGGCGCGCTCCGCGCCGTGGGAGCGATAGCGTCCGACCGCCTCCCCGACGATCAGCACCTCGCCGGGCAGCACCGTCTGCCCCGGCACGACCGCCGCCTCGCCCCGCAGCGCCTCGACCCGCGTGACATAGCCGCCGCGCGCGGCCACGATATTGGCGCACACGTCCTCCGCCTCCCGCTCCGGCGTCTGCCGCACGGGCCGGAGGATCACCTCGGCGCAGCCGCCGCGCAGATTCACCGTCGCCCACCGAAGCTGCGGCAGCCGGCGCAAAAGCGCGTTGCGCGTCAGATCCTGCGAAAAGCCCGGCCAGAAGCGGCCCGTTTCGACGCCGCACTCTCGCAGCGCCTCGCGTATCTCGCTTTCGGACAGCCCCGCCGTGTCGGGTATCTCCACGCGCCAGATGAACAGGCGGCTCGCCGTCAGCGCCAGCACGCACAGCGCCAGTGCCGCCAGCAGAGCCCGGCGGCGGCGCACCCGCTTCCACAAAAGCGGCAGCCCGCCCGCGCGCACGATCCGGCCGTCCAGCCCCATCCGCCGCGTCAGCGCGCACAGCGCCGCGGCGTCCTTATACGAAACGCACAGCGTGAGCCGGAAATCCTCCGGCACGGCCGCGTCCCAGAACCGTATCCCGGCCTCCGCCGCCGCGCCGAGCGCGCGCTCCGGCGCGTCTCCCGCCAGCTCCACGACGGCCCACCCCGTTGCAAAGCGCGCCAGCTTCATTCCAGCTCCACCCCCCATATACGCCCGGACACGACCAGCTCCGTTTTGTCCATTGCCTCCAGATGCAGCCCCTCGCCCCGGATGACGACGCGCCCGCCGCGCACCGACGCCGCGATCTTATCGGCCGCGTATTCCTCCAGCGCCCGCAGTCCCTCCACGAGCACCCGGGACGTCCCGGATATCGTGATGCGCTGCGCAAAGCCGAAGCCCTCCTGCGGCACGGCCGTCCGCCGCGCCGCCCTCGCATCGGCTCTTTCCTTTTCCGGCATGATATCACCCCGAAAAAATCTATGCGTCCGCCGGGAAAAATACGACCCCGGCGCGCATAGGCTGTTGGCATGAAACGAAAGCTTCCGCTGCTTGCAGCCTGCGGCCTGTTCGCTCTGGCCGCTCTTTTTTCCAAAACCGTCGCCGCCGGGATGACGCAGGCGCTGCAGCTGTGCGCCGTCTCGCTCATCCCGGCTCTTTTCCCGCTGTTCGTGCTGTCGCGGCTTCTGGACGCGCTGGGTCTGCCGGAGGTGCTCAGCCGCCGTGCCGGGCCGTTGATGCGGCGTCTGTTCGGCGTGTCCGGCGCCGGGGCCGAGGCCTTTGTTCTCGGCCTGTGCGGCGGCTATCCGCTCGGCGCTTCCATCGTCGCCCAGCTCCGCCGCCAGAGGCGCGTCAGCCGCGACGAGGCCGAGCGGCTTCTCGCCTTCTGCAACAATTCCGGCCCGGCCTTCATTCTCGGCGCGGCGGGCGGCGCGCTGCACAGCGCGGCCGCCGGCGCTCTTTTATACGCGGCGCATGTTCTCGCCGCCGTCTGCACGGGGCTCTGCTTCCGGCGCAGGGCCGTTCCGGCCGGGACGGACCTTCCGGCGGCGCCCCCGCCCGTCCGCTCCCCCGCCGCCGCGTTCACCGACGCGGTCACCGGCGCGCTGGACGCCTGTCTGCGCCTTTGCGGCTTCGTATGCTTTTTCGGCGCGCTGACAGCGCTGCTGGATTCCTTCCGCTTTCTTCCGGGGCTGGGACGGGTGTTCGCGCTCGGCTTTTTCGAGCTTGGCGGCGGCATCGGCGCGCTTTCCGGCTGGAAGGCCGGGCCGCTGACCATGGCTCTGGCCGGCTTTCTGCTGGGCTGGGGCGGTCTGAGCGTCCACGGGCAGACGCTCGGCGCCGTGGCCGGAACGGACATAAAATGCGCCCGGCACCTTGCGGGCCGGGCGCTGTGCGGGCTGTTCGCCGCGCTGTTCTCTTTTCTGTTTTCTTATCTGATCTGATTGGCCTTTCCCCATTCGACGATGTCCACGCCGCCGCTGCGCAGGTCAAAGTCCGCGCCGAAAATGTTTTTCAGCGCAGACGCGCCGGTGAGCATCGCGTCGTACACGCCGCGCGTGATGCAGTCGCTGACGATCTGCTCGCTCTCGCCGTCCTCGCCCTGGCCGGAATTGACGCGGTCAAAGCGCTCCACGGCGTCGTACAGATCGAACAGGCGGTACTTGAAGGAGGCGGAATCCTCCTCAATATCCTCGTAATCGTCCGTGTCGAGCATGAACAGCGGCCGGTAGCCGGCGCTGGCCAGCCATACCTCTCCGTCGTCCATATCGCGCCGGATCGTGACGTACAGAAGGCCGGACAGGTTTGTGTTGCTGTCGTTGAGGCAGTTGAGCATGTTGCCGAGGCTGTAGGCGATCAGGCAGTTTTTCGTGCTGCCGTCGTCAAGCTTCACCTGCCGCAGCTCGATCGGCTGCGGGACCTTCAGTCCGCTCCCGACCACGATGTCCGCGCCGTTTTCGCACAGATAGTCCACCAGCTCGCGCTGGCCGTCGCGCACGTCGGAGTAATAGCTGTCGTTCGCCGACCACGCGACGCTGCACACGATCATATCCGCGCCCATGTCCTTCGCGCGGGTCAGATCGGCGTTCAGCCGGTCGTAGTCCACCGTGACCTTCTCGGACATGTAGTCCGTCGTCAGGATATTGACGGCATAGGGCGTGCTGGCCGCCGACACGCCGTTCGTTGCCCAGGTATAGGTCAGAAAGGCAAACGTCGCGCCGTTGATGACCTTGGTATAGATGCCGCCGGCCAGATCGAAGCTCTCCTCATCGGCGAAGGTGCCGACGTTCACCATCCCCTGCTCTCCGATGGCGGCGATGGTGGATTGAAGCGCCTCCGTGCCGAAATCGAGGCAGTGATCCGTGGCCGTGCTGACCATGGTGAAGCCCGTCTGCGCCAGCGCCTCGGCAAAGCTCGGCGCGAGCAGATAGGACTCATATTCCGACGATCCCTTCAGCGAGCCGACGAGCGTGCACATCGCCAGGTCCGCCCCCTCCAGATCCGCGCTTATGTTGGAAAGCTGCGCCGTGTAATCGTAAACGGCGCTGGCCGCGCTGTCCGACTCGTCCTCCGAATCGCCGCCGCTCTCCTGGCTGTCGCCCTCCGTCGGCTGCTTTGCCTCGGTGGTCAGGCCAAGCTGGCCGACCATGTCGCCGCCGAAGGCGAGAACGATGTCCGCCGTGTTGCGCTCCGGCTCCGGCGTCGGCTCCGGCGTGAACGCCGGCGTCGGCGTGATCATCTCGGCGTATATCTGCGCCTTCTGCGCCGCGAGCACCTCGTCGTTGAGCTGCTTGTTGGCCTGCACGTTCAGATACATGAGCACGGCCAGCCCCACCGCCAGAAAGACCAGCAGGATGTACAGAAGGATGGTCAGAAATCCGTTGTTTTCCCTCATGGCGTCAAAGCTCCCCGATGGCGCGCGCCAGATAGTCGAAGGCGTCCGTTTCGTAGGCGCCGAGCGTGCCGCCGCAGGCCGCGCGCCGCAGTGCGCCGTCGTAGCCCAGCCGCGCCGTCACCGGCAGCGTCCGGCAGGATTCCGCCAGCTCCATATCGTCCTCGGCGAAATTCTCCACCACGCCCATCACGGGCACGCGCAGCATATCGCACAGATTGACCGCGCGGCGCGCCGCGCCGGAGGATAGCTCGCCCGGCTCCATGACCGCCAGCGCGTAGTCCAGCGGCATGGTCGTGTAGTATTCCAGCGGGATGTCGCCCGCGCCGGACGGCATGTCGATCAGAAGCACATCCAGCCCCTCGGGCCATTTCGTGTCCTTGAGCAGCCAGACGGCCAGCTTGGCCATGTCCTTGCCCGGCCAGATCACCGGCTCGAGCGGATCGGCTGAAATGATGCCGATGGACACCACGGGGATCCCGTCCGCCGATTCGACGGGCGCAAGCTCCGGCATATCGCCCAGCACCGGCTCGCGCATGCCCAGCATCGCCGGGATCGAGGGGCAGGCAATGTCCGCGTCCAGCACGGCGGTTTTTATCCCCTGCTTCAAAAGCGCCTTCGCCAGCAGGATCGTCACGGCGCTTTTTCCCACGCCGCCCTTGCCGGAGGTCACAACGATGACCTTCTTCGCCGGCTTTCTGACGTGGCTGGAGCACTCGGCCTGGCAGGTCGAGCAGTCATGCTCGCACTTCTGTAGCTCGGACAGGTATTCCTGCTGCTGTTCGGGGCTCATCTGTTTTATCCGTTCCAGTTCGTCCATAGGCTCATCTCCGAAAATTTATCAATAATATCCGCATTTTCTTTTATACAGAAAGTTATGTTAACATAAACTTCCGAAAAAAGAAAGAGAAAATTTTGAAATATGGCGGCACATGCCGTTATTATGTGTTAAAATATCAGGTATTATGGATGAATTGAGAAAAAACGACGTATATGAAGCGCAGATCGACGCCTTCTCCGCCGACGGCGGCGGCGTATGCCGCATTGCCGGACGGGCGGTTTTCGTGCCGCGGGCGCTGCCCGGCGAGCAATGGCGCGTGCGGATCGTGAAGGCGAACAAAACCGCCGTGTGGGGCCGCGGCGAGGCGCTTCTTTCCGCTCCCTCCGAAGCGCGCATCGAGCCGAAATGTCCCGTGTTCGGCCGCTGCGGCGGCTGCGCGGGAATGCACATGCGCTACGGGGCCGAGCTGGAATTCAAGCTTGGCCGGCTCAACGACGCGCTGCGGCGCATCGGCGCGCTGGAGCTGCGGGCCGACGGGATCCTTGGCGCCGATACGCTCGACGGCTACCGCAACAAGGGCATTTACAATTTCGCCCCCGGCCCGGTATGCGGCTTTTACCGCAGCCGCAGCCACGACGTTGTGAGCACGCCTCGCTGCTTTCTGCAGCCGGAGGCCTTCGACCGCGCGGCGGCGGCGTTGCTCGCGTGGATGAAGTCACGCGGCGTCAGCGCCTATGACGAGCAGACGGGCAGGGGCCTCGTGCGGCACCTGTATCTTCGGCGCTCGTCGGAGGGCTTTCTCGCCTGCATCGTCGCGGCGGGACCGCTGCCGGACGGCGCGGACGGGGCTCTGCGCGCGGCGTGCCCGGAGCTGACGGGCGTTCTGCTTTGTCTCAACGACCGGCCCGGCAACGGCGTTCTGACCGATTCGATGAAAACGCTCTGGGGCAGCCCCTATGTGCATGAAACGCTTTGCGGCGCGCGCTTCCGGCTGTCTCCGCTGACCTTTTTCCAGATCAACACCGCGCAGGCGGAAAAGCTTTACACGCTCGTGCGCGAATACGCCCTTCCGGCGGGAAAAACCGTTCTCGACCTTTACTGCGGCGCCGGGAGCATAGGCCTGTCCGCCGCGCGCGACGCCGCCCGCCTCATCGGCAGCGACGTCGTTCCCTCCGCCGTGGAGAATGCGCGCTTTAACGCCGCGCAGAACGGCGTATCGTCCGCCGAATACCTCTGCGGCGACGCGGGCGAGACCGCCGCCCGGCTGGCCGCGCGCGGCGTGCGGCCGGACGCCGTCATCGTCGATCCCCCGCGCCGGGGCGTGAGCGCGGAGCTGATCGACGCCGTGTGTGCGATGGCGCCGGAGCGTCTTATCTATGTCTCCTGCGACCCCGCCACGCTCGCCCGCGATCTTCGCCTGCTCGCCGGGCGCGGCTACGCCGCCGTCCGCTGCAGGGCCGTGGATATGTTCCCCCGCACATCCCACGTCGAGACGGTGGTGCTGCTGACGAAAGCACATAATTGATCGCATGGAAAGCCTTGAAACAGAAATAGCAGCAAGGAGAGACCGCATGACGAAAAACAGCGCATTGGTCGTGATCGACCTTCAAAATGACATCACAAAAAACTACAGGGAAATCATCGGCCGCGTCAATCAGGCGATCGACTGGGCAGCCGGCAGAGGGATGTATGTTGTTTATATTCAGCATAACAACCTGTCTGCGGGCACAAGGACCTTTAAGCCGGGCACACACGGCGCGGAGCTGGTGCCGGAGATGAAGCTCGCTTCCAACAACATCTTTGTCAAAACAAAGAGCAATGCCCTGACGAGCGAGGGCTTCGCCGGCTTCATCCAGGAGCATGATATCACAGAGTTTTTTATCGCCGGTGCAGACGCCGCCGCCTGCGTCAAATCCACCTGCTTCAATATGGCAAAAAGCGGGTATGCCGTTCATGTGCTGTCTGACTGCATCACCAGCTACGACAAAAAGAAGCTGCCCGAAATGCTTGCCTATTATGAAAGCAAGGGGTGCTCCGTCGCGGAGCTTCGCGCATTTACGGGGTCCTGAGGGCCTCGGCAGCGCCCGGCCGGCAGGGTTGCACCGGGAGGAGCAAAGCATGACATACGACCTGACACGTTTTAAGCAGGCGCAGCTTCTGGGCTATCCCCGAGCGCTGGCGTAGATACAAAGCGGGAAAAAGACGAGCCACTGGATGTGGTATATCTTTCCCCAGCTGAAGGGACTCGGCCGCAGCTCCCTGTCCGCGTATTACGGCATCCGCGATCTGGGCGAGGCCGGAGCGTATCTGGCCGATCCGGTGCTCGGGCCGCGGCTGGCGGAGATATGCCGCGCCCTGCTGGCGCTTGACACGGACGACGCCGCCGCCGTGATGGGGCGGCCGGACGACCGCAAGCTCCGCTCGTCCATGACGCTGTTTGGCGCAGCGGCGGACACGCCGGGCATTTTCCAGGCGGTCCTGGACAAGTATTATCAGGGGCAGCGGGACCGCCGCACGCTTCGGATGCTGGGTCTGGAATAGGCGGCGCGCCCGCTTTCAAATACCGCTTCTGCATGGAAAGGCGGCGTCCTGCGGGACGCCGCCTTTGCTGTTTTATTATTCCGCGCTCTTTAAGTCCGCCGCGCTCAGATACGCCGCGATCTTTTCGCTGGCCGTTCCGTCTCCATACGGATTCGGCGCGCCGGACATCCGCTCATACGCCGCCCGGTCGTCCAGCAGCCGGATAAACGCGCCGTACAGCTCCCGCTCGCCGGTCCCGGCCAGCCGCAGCGTTCCGGCCGCAACGCCCTCCGGCCGTTCGGTCGTGTCCCGCAGGACGAGCACGGGCTTTCCAAGGGCCGAAGCCTCCTCCTGTATGCCGCCGCTGTCCGTCAGGACCAGATAGGCCCGGGCCATCAGATTGTGAAAATCCAGCACATCCAGCGGTGGGGTCAGGCGTATGCGCTCATGCCGCAGGTATTCATCCGCCAGCGCCTGCACCTGCGGATTGGGGTGTACGGGGAATACGAGCTTCACATCCGGCCGCTCCCCGGCCACGCGGGCGATCGCCCGGAACACGCGCCGCATACCGCCGTCCAGATTCTCCCGCCGGTGCGCCGTCAGCAGCACCAGCCGGCTGCCCGCCGCCCAGTCCAGCAGCTCGCTTTCATAGTCGCCGCGCACCGTCGTTTTCAGCGCGTCGATCCCGGTATTTCCCGTGACGCAGATGTGCGCCGGGTCCTTTCCCTCGCGCAGCAGATTGTCTCTGGCCGTTTCCGTCGGCGCAAAATGATACTTCGCCACGAGCCCGACCGCCTGCCGGTTGAATTCCTCCGGGTACGGCGAATGGATATCATGCGTGCGCAGTCCGGCCTCCACATGCCCGACCGGTATCTGCCTGTAAAACGCCGCCAGCGCGCAGGCAAAGCTCGTGGTGGTGTCCCCGTGGACAAGCACCAGATCCGGCTTTTCCCTGTCCAGCACCGGCTCGATGGACGCGAGTATTTTCTCCGTTATCGTAAAGAGCGTCTGCCGCGGCTCCATGACAGCCAGATCGTATTTCGGCTCGACGCCGAACACATCCAGCACCTGCCGGAGCATCTCCCGGTGCTGCCCCGTGACGCACACGACCGTCTCAAACGCCTCCGGACGGCGCGCGAGCGCCTTTACCAGCGGGCACATTTTGATGGCCTCCGGCCGCGTGCCGAAGCAAATCATGACTTTTTTCATGTCTTATTCTTCCGCCGCCCGGCCGGGCGCACAGGCCGTCCGCGCCTCACTGAACGACCGCCGCCACGGTGCGGAACAGCGTTTTCAGGTCCCGGCCCAGACTGAATTGCCGAAGGCTCTCCAGATTGTATTTCATCTTCTCCGGCAGTATCTGCTCCACATAGACCCGATCCACATCGTCCGCCCGGTCCAGCAGCTCCGCCTCATCCTTATAGCGGATACTCGTCTCCGACGTCACGCCGGCCGGCAGCAGCAGCGTCGCCATCATTTCCGGCGTGTACCTCTGCACATAATGCACGCTCTCCGGGCGCGTCCCCACCAGCGACATCTCCCCTTTGAGCACATTGAAAAGCTGCGGGACCTCATCCAGCCGGTATTTGCGCAGCTTCGCGCCCACCTTCGTGACACGGCTGTCGTTCGAAACGGTGACCTTCGCGCCGATGCGGTCGGCGTTTTTCACCATCGTCCGGAATTTATAGATGCGGAATACCTTCCCGTACTGCGTGACTCTTTCCTGCCGGTAAAACACGCCGCCCCGGGAATCCGCGGCGATCAGCGCGGCCACCGCCAGCATGAGCGGAGAGGCGACGATCAGCATGAGCGCCGACGCCGCTATGTCGAACGCCCTTTTCAGCGCCAGACTTCCCTGTTTCCGTTTCAGCGCCTCATAATACGGCCGAACCGCGTCCGTCCGCATATTCGCCGGCAGCCTGTCCCATTTTCGCAGCACGTTGATCCCCCAGCCTGTTTTGATTTACAGATACTCCTTCACGATGCGGACGAACTGCGCAATCACATACTCCACTTCCTCGTCCGTCAGCTTCGTGTGGAGCGGAAGCGTGATCTCGTTTTCAAACATCCGGTACGCGTTCGGGTAATCCTTGATATCGAAGCCCATCGCCTTATAGGCCGTCATCATCGGCAGCGGCTTGTAATGCACGTTGCAGGCGATGCCCGCCTCCGCCATCTTTTCGATGATCTCCTGTCTCTGCGCCGGCGTGATGCCCGGAACGCGGGTGATATACAGGTGGCCGCTGGACTGATGCTCCGGCGTATAATGCTCCAGCACGCGGATGCCGAGCGGCCGGAACGCCGCGTCGTATCTTCCGATGATCTTCTTCCGTCTGGCAAGCAGCTGTCCGTAGCGTTCCATCTGCGCCAGGCCGATGCCCGCCACCACGTCGGTCATGTTGCACTTATACCACGGGCCGACGATGTCATACTCCCAGGCGCCGAGCTGCGTCTTGGCCAGCGCGTCCTTGGACTGTCCGTGCAGAGACAGAAGCTGATACTGATGATACAACTCCTCATTGTCCACCCCGTCTATATCCCGCCAGGTGACCGCGCCGCCCTCCGCCGTCGTAAAGTTCTTCACGGCATGGAAGCTGAAGTTGGAGAAATCCGCGATGCTCCCGACCGGCCGCCCCTTCCACACGGCGCCGTAGGCATGCGCGGTATCCGCCATGACCACGACCCGGCCGATAGCCTTCTGCAGCTCGTTCGCCGGGCAAAACAGCGCCCGCTTGCCCTCCACGATGGAGAATATCCGGTCATAATCGCACGGAACGCCGCCGAGATCGACCGGAATGATCGCCTTGGTCCGCTCCGTGATCGCCGCTTCCAGCTGGTCGTAATCCATTTCCAGCGAGTCCTTCTGCGTATCGACCAGCACCAGCTTCGCCCCGACGTGGCACGCGACCGACGCGCTCGCCGTGTAGGTATAGGCGCAGGTGATGACCTCGTCGCCTTCCCCGATCCCCAGCAGGCGCAGGGTAAGCTCGGCGCAGGCCGTCTGGGAATTGAGGCAGACTGCGCGGCTGACGCCGCAGAAATCGGCGACTTCCTTCTCCAGCTGCTTGGTTTTGGGACCGGTCGTGATCCATCCGGACCGCAGCGCTTCCGCGACCTGCTCGATCTCAGCTTCCGTGATATCCGGAGGGGAAAATTGAATTTTCATAATAAGCGCTTCCTTTCTTTTTCGGGCCCTTATGTCGAATATGCTTCGCCGCCCGCACATGCCCTTGCCGCCGCTGCGGCCGTCTCTGTGCCGGCGAGCCGTCTTAATTGGTCTTAATTGTGTATTATACCCTATATTCTGTTTTTTTCAAGCGTCCCGGCGCGGGCGCGCCGCTTTGAGCAAAACGCGGCGGAACAGCGCAGGGCTGTTCCGCCGTGTCGTCTCCGCTTTCTCAGGCCGCCGGACGGGATATGACGTCGCAGGTATCGGTCTTGCCGGCCACCGACACCGTGATCACGCAGTTGCCCTCGCCCACGAGCGTGACGAGGCCAGTCGAATCGACCGTGGCGACGTTTTCGTTGGAGCTCGACCATTCCGGCGTCAGCTCGTTGTTGAGCGGATAAAACGCCACGTCAAGCTGCACCTTGTCGCCCACGCGCTGCGTGAAGCCGGGCTGATCGTTGCCGAGATAGGTGATGGCGACGCTCGTGACGAGCGGCGCATCCGTAGGCACCGGCGTGGGAACCGGCGTGGCCGTGGGAACCGCCGTGGCCGCCGCGCCGGGAACGCCCTCGACGCTCTGCCCCTCGCCTACGGCCGCCAGCTCCGGCGTCTGCACGGACGCGGAGCTCATATCCTTATTCACGCCGACGCTCACGATCACGATGACCGCCGCCAGCACTGCCATGACGATGATCGTCCCGAAGATCATCTGCCAGTTGAGATTCTCCGCCGAACGGGCGTTCGCCTGCGTTCCGCGGACCGCGCTGTCCGATTCGGGCACGCTGCGGTTGAGATCGCGGCTTCGCTTCTCGCCGCAGTAGGGGCAGGCCGCGCGCGTGGAGGGATACTGCCGGTGGCAGCGGGCGCAGGTCGTTTTCGGGATAAAGCTCATATAAATCACCTTTCGGGCATGGATTCCGTTCTATTGATTTACATAATACATCCCCGCGGGCGGGACTGTCAATAAAAAAGCTCTTAAATCCCGCTTAAATCGTCAGCGTTCCCGCCTCGTCCTCCAGAAGCAGCAATATACGCTCCTGCGCGCCGGTGACGGCGTTGACGTAGAGCAGACAGCGCCGCCCGCCCTCGGCGGAGCACAGGAATTCATGGCACAGCTTTTCATCGCCGCCGTCCGTCGGAATGAGCGCCAGCGAGCTTTTCTCCACCGTGAGCGCCGGCGACAGTGCCTCCCGGGCGCTCTGCTCATCCACCTCCACCGCCGGCAGCGTCCGCTCGGTGTGGGCGCTGATATAGCCGGAGGCGTCGTAGCTCTGAAGCGTCCCGGTGTCGAGCGCTATGCCGATCTTGATGAGATCGCCGTAGCAGGTCACATCCTCCTGCACATACTCAAAATTGACCGTCAGCACGCCGTTCTGGACGATATGATAGCTCGGCTCCATGCCTTTGATGCCCGTCGCGGCCATGATATTCTGCGCGATCTTCAGCGCGTCGCGCACGGAATAGCTTTCCGAGCGGACGCTGTGGGACGACAGGACCGACCATATCGCGCCGCCGCGCCTGGTGACGCTGACGGCGTATTCCCCTCCGGCGACCGACGCGGAAAAGCGCCAGCACGGCACGTCTCCGGCGCTCTCGCCCGCGCTCTCCAGCGCCGCGCCGTTCATGCCCAGCATGCGGGCGGCCAGCTCCCGGGCCTGCTCCTCGTCCACCTCCGCCTGCCCGCGCAGCAGCTTCGGATCGTCCGTTCGGATGCCGTCGGAAAACGGCCCGTCGTAAATAAGCGTCGGCAGCTCGGGAAATTCGTTTTCGATATCCGCGATGGAACTGGAAAGCTGCACCGCGTCGTCCTGCGCCGCCGTGTCCAGAAGCGCCGTGTCCATGGTCATCGTCCCGTTGGCCAGCTGCATCTGAAGCTCGCGGAGATTGCCCGCCATCACGCCGGCCGTCTCCGACAGGCTCCGCAGATTGTCCAGCTCCTGCTCGGAATAGCCGCCGTTTCCGCCGACGCTGCGCGACAGGACGCAGGCGTAATCGCCCACGCGGGAAATGAAGCCCGCCGCCTGTTCGAGCGCCTGCGACTCATACGGCAGCGCGCCGAGCGCCATCTGCGCTTCGAGCGATTTGCCGTACACCTGCGTGCACAGCGCGCTTTGCAGGGCGCTGTCCGAAATGTAGACGCACTTCTCCAAATCGTCTGAAAGCTCGTTGATATCGCCCACGAGCTCGGAAAACGCCCGCTGCGTGCTGGCGCGGGCATAATACTCCAGCTGCCGCGCCCGGCGGACGCTGACAAAGGACACGATGCCGAGCACCAGCACCGCCGCGCACAAAAAGCTGATCACGGCCGCCGCCGTCTTTTTTTTCATAAAAAACCACCTCTTCCGGGCTATTTTGTCCGAAAGAGGCGTTTGCTATCCTGTAAATTATGCCATGAGATTCAGCCGAGGCGCGCCATGCCGTCCGCCAGACGCCGCAGCGTTTCCTCCCGGCCGAGAATGCGGCACAGCTCCACGGCGCCGCCCGGCGTCACAGCCGTCCCGGTAACGGCGATGCGCACCGGCCACATGAGCCGGGCGTTCTTCACCTCCAGCCGCTCGGCCAGCGAAACAAGACAGTCGTGGATATGCTCGTCGTCCCAGACCTCGACCGCCTCCAGCGCGGGCAGCGCCGCCCGCAGCATCTCCAGCGAGCTTTCGCGGTCGGACTTCGATTTTTTGTGAACGTACAGCTCCGTGTCATACTCCGGCAGCGCGTCGAAAAAGCCGAGCTTGCCGGGGATATCCGTCAGCACCTCGGTGCGCTGCTGCAAAAGCGCGGCGATGGCCGCCGGGTCGATGGCGGGATTTTTCACGGCGGAGCGGATGTACGGCTCGGCCGCGCGGGCGAAGGCCTCCGGGCTCATCGCGCGGATGTATTCGGAGTTGAAGTGCGTGAGCTTTTCAATGTCGAAGATGGCGGGCGATTTGGAGATACCGCTCATTTCAAAGACCTCGGCCAGCTCGCGGATGGAGAATATCTCGCGCTCGCCGCGCGGCGACCAGCCGAGCAGCGCGACGTAATTCACGACCGCCTCCGTCAGATAGCCCTTCTCGATCAGATCCTCATAGGAGGGGTCGCCGTGCCGCTTGGACATCTTGCTGTGCGCGTCGCGCATGACCGGCGAGCAGTGGACGTACTTGGGAACATCCCAGCCGAAGCCCTCGTACAGAAGGTTGTATTTCGGCGCGCTCGACAGATACTCCGAGCCGCGCACGACATGGGTGATGCCCATGAGATGGTCGTCGATGACGTTGGCAAAGTTGTAGGTCGGCAGACCGTCGCGCTTGATGAGCACCTGATCGTCCATGTCCTTGTTCGGCGCCGTGATATCGCCGAATATCTCGTCGTGGAAGGTCGTCGTCCCCTCGTGGGGGATCTTCTGCCGGATCACATAGGGCATACCGGCGTCGAGACGGCGCTGCACCTCGGCGCGGTCCAGCTCGCGGCAGGGATCGTCCGCGCGCTCAAAGCTGCCGCTGTCCTCCTCCGATTCGGTCTTTTCGCAGAAGCAGTAATACGCATGCCCAAGCTCGACCAGGCGTTCGGCATAGGGCAGATAGAGATCGCGCCGCTCCGTCTGCACATAGGGCGCGACCGGGCCGCCCTTATCCGGGCCCTCGTCCCAATCCAGGCCGCAGTCCACCAGCGTCTTGTAGATCACATCCACCGCACCCTCGACCAGACGGTTCTGGTCGGTATCCTCAATGCGCAGGATAAATTTTCCGCCGGCGTGCCGCGCGATGCACCAGGTATAAAGCGCCGTGCGCAGATTGCCGACGTGCATATAGCCCGTGGGGCTCGGCGCAAAGCGCGTGCGCACCTCGCCCTTCGGGATCCTTTTTTCCATATCTTCAAAAAAAGCGCTGTCTTTCATAGCTGTCCTCCCCATTTGTGGCACACATTATACTATTTTATTCCCTGCCACTTGTCAAGGGATTTGTCCGTGTGCTAGAATATGAATCCAGGAAGAAAACAACACAGAAAAGAGACGACGATATAATGGAAGAGAAGAAGAAAGTAATGCTCTCCGGCATCAAGCCGACCGGCGATCTCACGCTCGGCAGCTATCTGGGCGCGATCAAAAACTGGGCCGAGCGCGCCGAGCAGTTCGACTGCTACTACTTCATGGCCGATCTGCACGCGCTCACAACGCGCAACAAGCCCGCCGATCTGCGCCGCCGCACGCTTGAGCAGCTCGCCCAGTACGTGGCCTGCGGCCTCGACCCGGAAAAGAACACGCTGTTCATCCAGTCCCACGTCCACGAGCACGCGGAGCTCGGCTGGGTGCTCAACTGCTACGCCATGTTCGGCGAGCTTTCGCGCATGACCCAGTTCAAGGACAAAAGCGCCAAAAACGCCGACAACATCAACGGCGGCCTGTTCACCTATCCCTCGCTGATGGCGGCGGACATTCTCCTGTATCAGCCCGACTACGTCCCCGTCGGCGAGGACCAGAAGCAGCACGTCGAGCTCACGCGCGACATCGCCCAGCGCTTCAATCACCTCTACGGCGACACCTTCACGATCCCCGAGCCCTACGTTCCGAAGGTAGGCGCGCGCGTGATGGATCTGCTCGACCCGACGAGCAAAATGTCCAAGTCCGACGAGATCGGCAACGGCCGCGTGCTCATCATGGACAAGCCCGAGGATATCATGCGCCGCTTCCGCCGCGCCGTCACCGACAGCGACACGGACGAGCACTGCGTCCGCTACGCGCCGGCGGAAAAGCCGGGCGTGGCCAACCTGATGCAGATCTATTCCGCCGTCACGGGACGCAGCTTTGCCGAGATCGAATCGGAATTCACCGGCCACGGCTACGGCGATTTCAAGTCGGCCGTCGGCGAGGCCGTTGTGGAAACGCTGCGCCCCATCCGCGAGGAGGCCACGCGCATCATGGGCGACAAGGCCTATCTGGAAACGCTGTGCCGCACGGGGGCGGAGAAGGCCTCCGTCATCGCGCGCAAAACGCTCCGCAAGGTGTATAAAAAGGTCGGGCTCGTGGCCCGCTGAGCCTCACCCCAGCAGCATCGCGCCCATCATGATAAGCAGCTCCCGGTCGCCGCTTTCGCGGTACATGAGATAAAGGATCAAAAGCATCAGAAGGTCGTCGCTTTCCAGGTCGATGGCCTTCATTTTTTTCATAAGCGCGGAGAAGATCGGATCCTTTCCGGCGGCCGGGGCGCTGAAAAACGGCCGGGGCGGGCCTCCCTGCCCCGGCGGACGGGGCGCCGGGACGGCCGGCGGCGGCCCGCCCGGCTGATATGCGCCGCTATAGGCCATCGAGCTCACCGCCGTACTGCTGCATCATCGTCTCGGCCAGACCGATCAGCTTCGTGATCTTCAGCGCCCGGTCGATCTTCGTGCGGCGCTTGGGCCGCATATACGGCTGCATGGCGCGCAGAAGCTGCTCCGATTCGCTCGTCCGTCCGCCGGCGGACGCCTTTCCCAGCAGCCCCAGCAGCCCCCCGCCGCCGGCCGCCGAGGCCGGCGTTTCCTCCGGCTCCTCCGTCCCGGCCTCCGCCGGGCCGCCCAGGAGACTGTTTGCCATCGCCTTGAGCTTTTCCATCTGCTGCGGATCGGACAAGATCGAGCCGAGCCGCGCCTCCAGCTCCTCATTCACCGGCCATCCACCGCCTTTTTGACCTCGGCGGCCAGCGCCTGCCCCTCCGGCGTGGACAGTATTTTGTGCAGCGCGGCCTTCAGCGCCTCGCCGTCGCCCGTCTGCATGGCCTGCTTGAGCCGGTTTTCGTCAAGCATCCCCGCGACACGGCGGCCGTTGGCGCTTTCCGACAGCTTTTTCAGCGCGCCCGCGTTTTTTGACGACAGCACGCTTTCGCTGTACTTCTCAAGATCCATCAAAACACCCCCTCCGTATCGTCCCATTCTATGCGGGAGACACGAAGGGGGTGCGTTCTTTTTCAGCCGTTCAGATAAACGTCCAGATTCATCAGCATCGTGGCGACCTCGGCCCTCGTGGCGTAGCCGCGCGGCGTGAAGCTGCCGTCCTTGTAGCCGTTGATCACGCCGATGTTGGCGAGCGCATGGACCGCCGTGACGGCATAGGACGAAATACTCGCCTCGTCTGTGAAGGTCTTTGACCCGGCCGAAAGGCTTATGCCGCGGTATTTCGTCAGATAGTTGTACAGGATCACGCAGATGTCCTGCCGGGAGATGGAGTAGTTGGAGCCGAAGCTCGTCGAGCTCATGCCGTTGACAAGGCCGTTGTAATACGCCCACTGGACATAGCCGTTGTAGTACTGACCGGAGATATCCGTAAACTTGCCCTCATACATCTTCAGCAAGGCCTTGCCGTTGTAGGTGGCCTTGATATAGCCCGTCACGCTGCCGTATTTGACGCCGTACCACACATTGCCGGAGGAATCCCTCGTCCAGCCGGTGACCGTGACAAAGGTGCCGGAGCTTGCGATGTTTCCGACGGCGGCCGAGCCGGTGGACGCGCTTTTGCGGATGTTGATGGTATCGCCGTTCGTATAGGCGATCGTTCCGCTCACAAAGCCCTCCAGCGTTCCCTTCACGCCGGCCAGACGTCCCAGCACCGTGGCAAACTGGCCGCGGGTCATGCGCTTGTTCGGCGAGAACTGCGTGGCCGTCGTGCCCAGGAACAGCTCGTGCGTGTAGGCGTAGGCGACCGAATCGGCGTACCACGCTGTCGTTTTGACGTCCGTGAACGGCAGATCGACCACGAATTTCACCGCGAGCGTATGCGGCCCGTCCACAGCCGGGAAGGTGTAGCTTTTCAGCACACCGACGCTCTTGCCGTCGACCAGCACGTCGCCGATCTTATAGTTGTCCGCCGCCTTGAACGTAAAGGTCTGGCTCTCGCCCTCGAGCACCGGCACCGTTCCGTCCGGGCTGACCGTGCCGTGCTCCGCCTTTTCCACCTCGATCGCGTGGAACGTGCCGAGCGTGAGCGAATAGCTCACCGCCTCGCTGCGCAGCTTTCCCGGCGCGATGGCCATGGCCCGCAG
Organism: uncultured Oscillospiraceae bacterium; assembly: GCA_934597255.1. Classification (GTDB taxonomy): domain Bacteria; phylum Bacillota; class Clostridia; order Oscillospirales; family Oscillospiraceae; genus CAJOIG01. Next base: position 15,380 of record CAKTQV010000006.1, on the reverse strand, counting down.
CGTCACCGGCTCCGTGATCTCGATCCCGTCCCCGCTCATCACGCGGCTGTTGACCGTCGGCTCCGAGCCGTCCGTCGTGTAATAGATCTTCGCATCGTCGTCGGAGACGAATGTGACAAAGCTTCCCATGGAGACCGTCGTGCCGCTCAGCGCGCCGCTCACGCACGACAGCTCGGGCTTCCGGCTGCGCTCCACCTCGACGGTGTAGATAAGCTCAAAGCTGCCGGTCGAGGAGGTCCCGCTGTAGTCGGCCGCCGCCCGTATCGTCGTGTTCTCCGTGATCCGGATCGGTTCGCTGTACAGCGGCGACGACTGCGTGACTTCGCTGCCGTCCGTCGTATAGCGGACCGGCGCGCCGCTTTTATGGCTGAGCGAAACGAGCACCGCGCTGCCGTCGCTGTCCGTGGACAGCGTGAGCGTCGGAACGCTCAGCCAGCCGTCCTCGGCCAGAGGAACGGCGGGATCGGGCGTGTAGCCTACGCTGCCGCTGTAGCTGCGGCGGTAGATATCGTAGCCGCCGTTGAGATAATAGCGCTGCACCGCCATGACGTCGTTGACGTAGTAGATCTCGTCGTTGGACTTGCCGGGAATGCGCTGGCCGTAGTTCGTGACCTTCATACGCAGCGGCGTCTGCTCCGTGATCTCGATGGAGACGATGTTGCCGTTGTAATCGTAGCCGATATCCGTGACGAGGACGACGTGCTCCGTGGTTTTGTTCAGGCAGTCGCCAAGCTGTATCTGGTTGATGTTGTTGCCGATATAGCTGCTGTAATAAGTCAGACTGGAGCAGGTGCAGCGGTACGGAAGCGCCCAGGCCGAGGCCACGAACGCCGCGCAGTCGCTGCCGTAATACGGCGCGTACTTGTTGGACTCGGACGCGCTGTAATAGCCGGAGTAGCCGGAGTAGAATTTACTGCCGGAATTGTTGACATAGCTGACAAACTGGGATACGCTCACCTGCCAGCCGACGTAGCTTTCCTCCGGATGGTTGTCGGTTCTGATCGGCCAGGCGTAGGGAATGCCCTGATAGGTCTCGCCGCCGACAAAATAATTCGTCTTCACGCCGCTGCGGCTCGTGACGGTGCGGTCGGGCCGGTACAGCTTTGCGCCCCATGCGTAGCGGTCGTACAGCGGCGTCCAGAGCACCTCCGCCTGCTGACGCGCCCGGCGGGTGATGTTGTAGGCGTTCGTGTCGCCGTTGGAAAGAGCGAGCTGCTGCGCCGTGGTATAAACGCTGGCGCCGTCCAGCGCGAACAGGCTGATACCTCCGTCCCCGTCCTGCGAGGCGAGCGCCTCGATCTGCGCATACTCGTCGGAATCGAAATAGGCGGTCTCCGCCGCCATCGCTTCCTCCTCCGAAAGCCGGGTCACGGCCTTTTCGCCCTGATGCAGCGAATACGCCTCCAGCGTCCGGCCGCCGGCAAACAGCGCTTCCAGCGCGATCTGATACGAGCCGCCGCCGCGCCGGACGACCAGGAAGCCCGCGTCGGTATAGCAGCTCAAAACACCTTCAAAGGCCGCGCTCCCGCCGACCCACACGCAGCGGTCAAACACGTCCCCGGTGAGATAAATATTTCCGTATTCCGTCGGGATAAGCCCCGCCGTGCCCGCCGGCGCGTCCAGCTGCGTCCGCGTTCCGGCCGGCATATCGTAAACATAAACGCAGCCGTCCGACAGATACAGAAGCTGCCGGCCGATGACATAAAGCTGGTCGATGTCCGGGCAGGCGTAAACCTCCTCCGCCGTGCCGTCTGCCAGCGAGATACGCCGCACGCCCTCCCAGGTCGTATAATAGAGCCAGCCATCCGACAGGTTCAGGTTCGCGCCCGTGTCGGCGCTGATACGGCGCGTTTCCCCATCGACGTCGCACCAGATGCCGTCGCCGGAATAATAAAAGGCGCTGCCGTCGGTCAGCATCGTGCCGCCGGCCAGTATGTCAAGATCGCGGCTGCCGGGCGTCTGCCACACGAACACCGGCTCCTCGCCGCCGTCCAGAGGCTCCTCCTCCGTGCTTTCCGTACTTTCCCCGCTCTCCGGCGTCTCCGCTTCGGCGGGCTCCTCCGGCACGGGCTCCGCGGCCGGTTCCTCCGTCTCCTCCTGCTGTGCGAGCGCCTGACGGATAAGCTCGTCCTCGTCGGTAAGCTCCTCCGCGAAGGCCGCCGGCAAAACCGTGCTCACGGCCATCAGCACAACAAGCAGAAACACAATGGATTTACGGATGCTTTTCATGGTTCTCTCCATTCTCCGACGGGGGTAAGATCGCCCGGTGATTACAGTGACACGCCTGCAGTTTACCACATATTAAACAACTTTTCAACAATTTTGTTTCCGATATGTAACCATTGTTTCAGACCAGAAACAGGAAAGGGACGCGCCCGGGCGCGTCCCTTTTTTTGTTCGCTTTTTTTACACGAGCCGCACGCGGTATACATCCGGAATCGAGCGTATCTTCTCCACGATGTCCTCGCCCAGCTTGTCGCCGAGATCGATCATCGTGTAGGCCAGCTCGCCGCGCGCCTTGTTTATCATGTGCTCGACGTTCAGATCGGCGCCGCCGACCAGATCGAGGAAGGCATTGAGCATGCGCGGCACGTTTTTGTGGATCACGCACAGACGGCACACGCCCTTGCGCTCAAGCACCGCGTTCGGCAGATTGACGGAGTTTTTCGTGTTGCCGTTGAGCAGATAGTCCGCCAGCTCCTGTGCCGCCATGACCGCGCATTTCTCCTCGCTCTCCGGCGTGGAGGCGCCCAGATGCGGCGTGGCGATGACGCCCTTGACGCCGGCGATCTTGTTGTTCGGGAAATCCGTCACATAGCAGGCGACCTTCCCCACACTCAGCGCCGCCAGCATGGCGTCGTCGTCCACCAGCTCGCCGCGCGCCAGATTGATGATACGCACGCCGGGCTTCATTTTGGCAAATTCCGCCGCGCCGAGCATATGGCGCGTGCTCTCGTTATAGTGTACCTGCACCAGAACGTAGTCGCTCAGACGGAAGATGGTGTCCAGATCGGGCGCGTGATTGACCTTGCGGCTGAGCCGCCACGCCGCGTCCACCGACAGATAGGGGTCGTAGCCCCACACGTTCATGCCCAGATCCTCGGCGGCGTTTGCGATCTTGGAGCCGATGGCTCCCAGACCGATGATGCCAAGCGTTTTGCCCATGATCTCCGGGCCGACGTAGGCCGCCTTGCCCTTCTCCACCTCGGCGGCCACGTCCTTGTGGCCGGCGATGGCGTTGACCCAGGTGATGCCGCCCATGATGTTTCGCGAGGAGATCAGCAGCGAGCAGATGGCCAGCTCCTTGACCGCCTCGGCGTTGGCCCCGGCCGTGTTGAAAACGGCGATGCCGGCCTCGGAGCAGCGCTCGACCGGGACGTTGTCCGTGCCCACGCCCGCGCGCGCGATGGCCAGCAGCCGGCTGCCGAACGCGGCGTCGTGCAGCTTTGCCGAGCGGATGAGAAGGCCGTCCGGATCCTCGGAATCGACGTTCAGGATCAGTCCGTTTGCCGCCAGCTCGTCAAGCCCCTGCTGGGCGATATTGTTCATGGTCTTTATTTCAAACACGATGCTTCACCTCAAAATCCTTCATATATTCCACCAGCGCCTTCACACCCTCCATCGGCTGGGCGTTGTACAGCGAGGCGCGCAGACCGCCGACGCTCCGGTGGCCCTTGAGATTCATCAGGCCCTTTTCCTGCGCCTGCCTGGCAAACAGCGCGTCCAGCTCCGCGCTCGGCGTACGGAAGGTCACGTTCATATCGCTCCGCGAGCCGGCCTGCGCGCAGCCGGTGTAAAACGCCGAATCGTCGATAAGGTCGTACACCAGCTTCGCCTTTTCATGCTTGATGGCCTCCATGCCGGCCACGCCGCCCTGCTCCGCGAGCCAGTCGAGCGTAAGGCCCAGCATATAGATGCACCAGCACGGCGGCGTGTTGTACATGCTGTCCTTGTCGATCATGGTCTTATAGCTCATCATCAGCGGCGTGATGGGCTGCTCATGCCCCGCAAGCGACTTGTCGATGATAACGACGGTCAGACCGGCGGGCGCCATGTTCTTCTGCGCGCCGGCGTACACGATGCCGTAGCGCGCGATATCCACCGGGCGGGACAGGATCTCCGAGCTCATGTCGCACACGAGCGGCGCCGCCGTCTGCGGCACATAGTTCCACGCCGTGCCGTAGATCGTGTTGTTGGCGCAGTAGTAAAAATACCGCGCGCCCTCCGTCAGCTCCAGCGCCGTCTGCGGCGGGATATAGGTGTGGTTCCGGTCCTCGGACGAGGCCGCAACGTGGACACGGCCGTATTTCTTCGCTTCCTTCATGGCAATGTTGGAGAAATTGCCCGTAACGGCATAATCCGCCGTGTCATCCGTCCCCAGAAGATTGAGCGGGATCATGGAAAACTGAAGGCTCGCGCCGCCCTGCAGAAACAGGATCTCATGCGTGTCCGGCACCGCCAGCGCCGCCTTGAGCTTGGCCTTCGTCTGGTCGAATATCTCCTGAAAGAAGCCGCTCCGATGACTCATTTCCATCACGGACATGCCGCTGCCGCCGTAGTTTTCGATCTCGGCCGCCGCTCTTTGCAGCGCCGAAAGGGGCAGTACGGACGGTCCTGCGGAAAAATTGAACACTTCTTCTCTTTTCATCGCGCGCCTCCTGCATACATTTAATATTTTATATTTCGATTATATTCTGCGCTCAGGGCAAAATCAAACGACAAAACCCACTAATTTTTCTTCCTCAACGCCTGTTATTTGTACAGTTTTCACACAGCCCCGCTCCTGCGGCGCTTCAATGGCCACCAGACAATAGTTGTCCGCGTGGCCCTCATGGGCGTTTTCAAACAGCACCGGCAGCGACTGCCCCACGCAGGAGGCCAGATATTCCCGCTGCATCCGCCCCACGAGCGCCATGGCCCGGCGCACGCGCGCCTCCTTGACCGCGTGGCTGTGCTGCTGCGGCATATCGGCGGCTTTGGTGCCGGGACGCGGCGAATACGGAAAGCAGTGGACATGGGAAAACGCGCACTTTTCCAGAAAAGCGAGCGTCGCGTCAAAGTCCGCCTCCGTCTCTCCGGGAAAGCCGGCGATCAGATCGGCTGTCAGCGCGCAGCCGGGGAAATACCGCCGCAGCAGGCCGCACGCCTCGTAAAAGCGCGCCGTGTCGTACCTGCGGCACATACGCGCCAGCGTATCGTCGCAGCCGGACTGGAGCGAAAGATGAAAATGGCGGCAGACGTTCCCCGCCGACGCAAGCGTTTCGCAGAACGCCTCCGTCACGACCGTCGGCTCCAGCGAGCCGAGATGGATCCGCGCGCCCGGCGCCGCCCCGGCGATCGCGCACACTGCCTCCGCCAGGCCCGGCCGGCCCGGCAGATCCTTGCCATACGACGCGATCTCGATGCCGGTCACAACGATCTCCCGGAAGCCCTGCACGGCAAGCTGCGCCGCCTGCTCCGCCGCCGTTTCCAGCGGCAGCGAGCGCACTCGTCCGCGGCTGTAGGGAATGATGCAGTAGGAGCAGAAATTGTCGCACCCGTCCTGGATGCGCATGAGCGCGCGGGTCCGCCCGGCCACCGACCCGGCGGGAAGCGGCTCGATGACGAGGCGCTTGAACGGATCGTCGATCCGCTCGGCATGGCCGCCGCCGGCGATGGCCTCGACAAATTTTTCCCGCTCCGCCGTGCCGAACACAACGTCCGCCCCCAGCGCGCGCACCGCCTCCGGCTCGACCTGCGAATAGCAGCCGCACACAGCCACCAGCGCGCCGGGATTCTGCTGCATGAGACGCCGGATGGCCTGGCGGGACTTGCGCCCGGATTCGGCCGTCACGGCGCAGGTGTTGACAATGATAACGTCGGCCGCGCCGTCGGCCGCGGGTTCCAGTCCCCTCTCGCGCAGCATGTGCTCCATCGCCTGCGTTTCGTATTGATTCACTTTGCAGCCGAGCGTATAGATCGAATATCGCATCATTCTTGTTTTTTCTTCCTTCTTGCCTTATAATGCTTGGGTCAAGGCGGTCCCGCCCGCTCCGGCGCGCGGCTTTCGCCTTCCACGTTTTATTTTTGATCGCTTTGATTCGGAAAGGATGGCATCGCAATGAACGCCTATCTGGATAACGCCGCCACAACGCCCGTCTGCCCGGAGGCCGCCGAGGCCGCCGTGCGCATGATGACGGCCAATTTCGGGAACCCCAGCTCGACGCACGCCCTCGGGCGCGCCGCCCGGGAGGAGCTGAAAAAGGCCCGCGAAACGATCGCGGCCTCCATCAGCGCGCAGCCCGGCGAGATATTCTTCACCGCCGGCGGCACGGAATCGGACAACTGGGCCCTTCGCTCCGGCGCGCAGCTCATGCGGCACAAGGGAAAGCATATCATTTCCTCCACCGTTGAGCACGACGCCATCCGCAAATCGCTCGACGAGCTCGAACGGCTCGGCTACGAAGTCACGCGCCTGTCCCCCGCCGCCGACGGCGCCGTCCACGCCGACGCGCTGGCCGCCGCGCTGCGGCCCGATACGATCCTCGTCAGCCTCATGCTCGTCAACAACGAGACCGGCGCCGTCAGCGACGTCGCCGCCTTTTCCCGCGCCATCCGGGCCGCGGGCTGCCCCGCCCTTCTGCACACCGACGCGGTGCAGGGCTACTGCAAGCTTCCGTTCACGGCCAGGTCCCTCGGCGCGGATATGATAACGCTCTCGGCCCACAAGATCAACGCCCCCAAGGGCACCGGCGCGCTGTATGTCCGCAGCGGCGTGAAGCTTCCGCCGTTTCTGCTCGGCGGCGGGCAGGAGGGCGGCCTGCGCTCCGGCACGGAGAACATGCCCGGCATTGCCGCCTTCGCCGCGGCCGCCGCGGCCGCCATGGCCGACAAGGGGTACCGGGAACGCATGAACGCGCTCCGGGAGCATACGCTCGCTCGCCTTCGCGCGGAGAATCCCCCGCTCGTCGTGATCGGCGGCGGCGCGCCGCATCTTCTGTGCGTTTCCCTGCCCGGCTGGCGCAGCGAGGTCCTTCTGAATTTCCTCGACGCCAGGGGCGTGAGCATATCCAAAGGCTCCGCCTGCAAGCGCGGGGCCCGGAGCCATGTGCTCGAGGCGATGGGCCTGGACGCGCGCGTCATCGACGGCGCCGTCCGCGTGTCCTTCAGCCGGCTGACGACGCAGGAGGAAGCGGATTACTTCTGCGACTGCTTCGCCGAGGCACGGCGCACCATACTCTCGACATAACGCGGGCGCCGTCTTAAAAACAATAGCGCAAACCGCCGCTGAAAACAAGCCTGAAAATGCAGACGTCCCGTCCGGTATTTGCCGGGCGGGATGTTTTTTCAGGAGTGTGTCCGGAAATACCGGCGCGTCTGTTCGATATTCTTTTCGATCGCCTCGCGCAGCGCCTCCGGGCTTTCAAAGCGCCGCTCGTCGCGCAGGAAGGCGAAAAACTCCAGCCGTATCTGCGCGCCGTACAGGTCGCCGGAAAAATCCAGAATGTTCGATTCGACCGTCAGCCCGTTCCCCTCGCCGAACGTCGGCCGGACGCCGATGTTCGTCACGGCGGCACGCGCGCCGTCCGGCAGCCACACGCGCGTGGCGTACACGCCGTGGCGCGGAACGATGACGCCCTCCGGGATGCGGGTATTGATGGTCGGCGCGCCGATCTGGCGGCCGATGCGGTAGCCGTAGCCCACCGTGTCGATCAGAACGTGCGGATGGCCGAGATAGCGGTCGGCCTTTTCCATTTCGCCGCCGGCGACCAGCGAGCGGATATATGTGGAGCTGACCGTTACGCCGTCGAGCACGACCTTCCCGACCGCGTCGCAGCCAAGCCCGTTTTCCGCGCACCAGCGCGCGATGCGTTCGGCCGTTCCCTCGCCGCGCCAGCCGCAGCAGAAGTCGTAGCCGATCACCAGATGCACCGCACCGAGCTCTTCCTTCACGATGCGGAGGAATTCCTGCCACGGCGTGTGCATGAAGCGCTCGTCGAAGTGGATCATGATGATGTCGTCGATGCCGCCGATGCGCGAGATCAACTCCTTGCGCCCGGCGACAGAGTTGATGAGCGGCACCGGCTCGCCCCGGACGAGCGTGTCCGGATGCTGGTCAAAGGATATGACCGAGGGCACGGCGCCCAGCTCGGCGGCGCGTTCCCTTGTTTTTTTCATCAGCGCCTGATGGCCCAGATGCACGCCGTCAAAAAAGCCGAGCGCGATCACTCTTTTCATACGTTTTCCCCTGTTACAAGCTGCATGGGAAGCAGGTATTTTTCCGGCTCGGGACGGATCTGCTCCAGCGTGTGCGCGTCCGCGACGGAAAAGCGTCCCGCCGCCGTCCGGCGCAGCGCGCTCATGCAGCCGCCGCAGCCAAGCGCCTCGCCGATGTCGGCGCAGAGCGTGCGGACATACGTCCCCTTGGAGCAGCGGATGCGCAGCACCCAGTCGTCTCCGTCGCGGCCGGCGATCTCCAGCGTCTCGATGGTGACCGGGCGCGGCTTTCGTTCGACCGTCCCGCCGCGGCGGGCGATCTGATAAAGCTTCTGGCCGCGCAGCTTGATGGCCGAATACATGGGCGGTATCTGCTCGATCGCGCCGCGAAAGCGCGCGAGCGCCGTCTCCATCTCCGCGGCGGACGGCGCGGCCGCCCCGCTGCGGAGCACCGTTCCCCACACGTCCTGCGTGTCTGTGACAAGGCCGGGGCGAAACGAGGCGATATACTCCTTGCTGTCCGCCTCCAGAAGCGGCGCCAGCCGCGTGGCCGGCCGGCCCGCCAGCACCACCAGCAGCCCCGTCGCGTTCGGGTCGAGCGTGCCGGTGTGGCCGACGTGCTTTTCGTGCAGCACGCCGCGCAGATGGGCGCACACGTCCATGCTCGTCCACTCCGCCGGCTTATCGACCAGCAGGATGCCCGTCATCCCATGGCCTCCTCGATCTCGCGGACGAGTATCTCCCGCGCGCGCTCCGGCGTTTCAAGCACCGTGCAGCCGGCGGCCATGCGGTGGCCGCCGCCGCCGTGCAGCGCGCAGACGGCGGCTGAATCGAAAAATTCGCCGCTCCGCAGACTGATCTTGCACTCGCTCGGCCCCATCTGGCGGATGGTGCAGCTGACGCGGTTGCCCTCGACCCGCCCGGCAAGCGAGGCCAGATCGTCGCAGTCGTCCTCGGTCGCACCGGCCTTTTCCATCATATCGAGCGTCACCGTGGCGACGTTGATCTCGCCGTTATGATAGCGGCGCAGGCCGCCGTATATCATGCTCTCCAGCAGCACGCGCGAATAGCTGAACGTGCGGAACAGCTTGACGTTCAGGCTCTTCATGTCCGCGCCCGCCTCGATCAGCTCCGCCGCCGCACGGTGCGTGTCCGCCGTCGTGTTGGCATAGACGAAGCAGCCCGTATCGGTCGAAACGGCGATGTAAAGATAATCCGCCGTCTCCCGGTCGAGCCCGCCGGCCAGACCCTTGACAAGCTTGAGAACAAGCTCGCCGCAGGCCGCGTCCTCCGGCTCGCAGCAGACATGATCGGCATAGCCGCTGTTCGTGGCGTGATGGTCGATGCACAGATCGACGTGCCGGTCAAAACCGATCGGAAACACGCTCTCCGCCGCCATATCCACCGCCACGACCGTTTCCGCCTCGAAATCCTCCGGCGCGTGAAACGGTGCGATCCACCCCTCGTAGCTGCGCATCAGCTCCGGGTTTTTGAGAATATACGCCGTTTTGCCCATCCGGCGAAGCGTATGACAAAGCGCGGCGGCACAGCCAAGCGTGTCGCCGTCGGGACGGATATGCGTCACGATCAGATATCCGTCATGCGCTTTGAGATAATCGATGCAGTCGTTAATATTCATCGTTGTCGTCATGCTTTATCTCGAGCTTTTCGATCAGCTCGTTGATGTGGGCGCCGTGCTCGATAGAATCGTCCAGCTCGAACACCAGCTCCGGCGTCGCGCGCAGGGACAGCGAGCTGCCCAGCTCGCGGCGCAGCCAGCCGGAGGCCGATTTCAGCCCCTTTTTCATTTCCTTCGCGTCGTACTCGCCGAGCACGCTCAGATACACCTTGCAGTAGCGCAGGTCTCTGGTCGTGTCGGCGCGCAGGACGCTCACAAGCCCCTGATGCACGCGCGGGTCCTTGACCTCGCGCAGCTTTTCGGAGATAACGCGGCGGATGTCGTCGTTCGTCCGGTCGATGCGGAAATTACTCATGGATCTGCTCCATGACGTAGCACTCGATCACGTCGCCCTCTTTTTCGTCGTTGAACTTCTCCACCTGCATACCGCATTCATAGCCGGACGCGACTTCCTTCACATCGTCCTTGAAGCGGCGCAGCGAGGCGAGATCGCCCTCGTAAACGACCACGTTGTCGCGCAGCACGCGCACCTTGCAGTTGCGCTGGATCTTGCCGTCGAGCACATAGCAGCCCAGCACCGTTCCGACCTTGGAGACCTTGTAGAGCTGACGCACCTCGGCATGGCCGATGACGACCTCGCGGAACTTCGGCGCAAGCATACCCTTCATGGCGTCGGTGATCTCGTTGATGCAGTCATAGATGACGCGGTACAGACGCACATCCACCTCGTTGCGCGTGATGGAATCGCGCGCGGCGGCGTCCGGACGGACGTTGAAGCCGACGATGATGGCGTTGGAGGTCGCCGCAAGCATGACGTCCGATTCGTTGATGGCGCCGACGCCGGAATGAATGACGGCCACGCGGACTTCCTCGTTGGATATCTTCTCAAGCGACGCCTTGACCGCCTCGGCGCTGCCCTTGACGTCGGCCTTGACGATGATGTTGAGCGTCTTCATTTCGCCCTGCTGGATGCGGGAGAACAGGTCGTCGAGACTGACCTTCTTCGGCGCGCCGGCGCTGGCCAGCTTCTTGGCCTGCTCCTTGCGCTCCTCCACCAGCTCGCGCGCCATGCGCTCGTCGGATACGGCGTTGAACGCGTCGCCGGCGTTCGGCACCTCGCTCATGCCGGCGATCTCGACCGGCACGGAGGGCCCGGCCTCCGTGACGCGCTGGCCCTTGTCGTTGACCATCGTGCGCACGCGGCCGACGGCCGTGCCGGCGATGATCACGTCGCCCTGATGCAGCGTTCCGTTCTGGACAAGAACGGTCATGATCGGGCCGCGGCCCTTGTCGAGCCGGGCTTCGATGACGGAGCCCTTCGCGGCGCGGTTGGGATTGGCCTTCAGCTCAAGGATCTCGGCCTGCAGCACGAGATTTTCCAGCAGCTCCTTGATGCCGTAGCCGGTCTTGGCGGAGATCGGGCAGATGATGGTCTCTCCGCCCCATTCCTCGCTGACCAGATCGTACTCCGTCAGCTGCTGCTTGATGCGCTCGGGGTTGGCGCCCACAACGTCCATTTTGTTGATGGCCACGACGACCGGGATGCCGGCCGCCTTGGCGTGGTTGATGGATTCGATGGTCTGCGGCATGATGCCGTCGTCGGCCGCAACGACCAGAATGGCGATATCGGTCACCATCGCGCCGCGGGCGCGCATGGAGGTGAACGCCTCATGGCCCGGCGTATCCAGGAAGGTGACGGGATTGCCGTCGATCTCGATGGTATAGGCGCCGATGGCCTGCGTGATGCCGCCGGCCTCGCCGGAGGCGACGGACGTGTTGCGGATATAGTCGAGAAGCGAGGTCTTGCCGTGGTCAACATGGCCCATAACGACCACGACCGGCGCGCGGGGCTGCAGCTCGTCGGCGCTGTCCTCGTGATCGTCGATCAGGCGCTCCTCCATGGTGATCTGCTCCTCATGCTCGATGCGGCAGTTGAACTCCATGGCAACGAGCGCGGCGGTGTCGTAGTCGATCACATCCGACAGCGACGCCATGACGCCCATCTTGACAAGCTTGCGCACGACCTCCGCGCCGGTCTTCTTCATCCGGCTGGCAAGCTCACCCACGGAGATCTCGTCCGGGATCTGCACCTTGGTCGGCGCCTTCTTGGCGATCTCAAACTGCAGGCGCTGCATCTTGTCGCGCTCTTCCTGGCGGCGCTTGGCGCTGGCGGCGGCAGAGGGCTGGCGCTGCTTGTTGCGGCCGCCGATCTTCTGCTTGCCGCGGTTCATCTTCTGCGCCTTTTCGCCGGCCATGTTATCAAAGCGCTCGTCGTACTTCGACAGATTGGCCGCGCTGCTGCTGCGCGTGTCGATGACGCGCTTTTCCGGCACCTGCCGGGGCGTATGCGGCTTGTCGGGCTTCTCCGCCTTCTGTGCATGCGCGGCGGCGGGGGCAGCGGCCGGCGCCGGCGCGGCCTGCTTCGGCGCGGCGGCATTCTTCGCCGGCTCCTCCTTTTTCGCGGCGGCCGGCGCGGGGGCGGGCGCCGTGTCGTTGAACACCTCGGCGATGCTCCCGATCTGATTATGCTGGGTCAGATAATCAAAGATGATGGCAAGCTCCTCATCCTCCAGCACCTGCATATGGTTCTTCGGCGTGGTGGCATATTCGGTCAGTATCTCCGTGATCTCCTTGGAGGTGGTGTTGAAATCCTTCGCCACCTCATGTACGCGGTATTTGATCAGACTTGCCATATTCATTCCTCCTCATGCTGCTTGTTGAGCTGCGCACTCCTGGCAAAAGCGGCCGCGAGCCCTTCGTCACACATGGCGGCCATGGCCACGGGGCCGTTTGCCCCGGCCGCGGCTGCCAGCTCATATTTTGTATAGCCGCCCCGGAAAAGCGGCACCTTTCGTCCGAACAGCATCCCGTCCGCTCTCCGGCAGGCGTTGGGCGAAGCGTCCGCCGCCAGGATCAGCAGCCGCGCCTTCCCCCGTTTCAGCGCCTCAACGCAGTTGTCCGCGCCGCAGACCAGCTTTCCGGCCTTGGCGGAAAGCGACAGATAGCCCAAAGCCTTATCCATCCAGCTTTTCCTCCAGTCGCTCGTAAAAGCCGTCGTCCACCGGGATCCCCAGCGCGCGCGTCAGCACCTTTCCGCGCCGCGCCTTTTTCAGGCATTCGGCGCTGCGGCACAGATACGCGCCGCGGCCGGGCAGCTTCTGCTTCTCGTCAAGAACGGCTCCCTGCTCCGTTTTCACAACGCGGAAAAAATCCTCCTTGCCGCCGCGGGTGCGGCAGGCCGCGCACATGCGCTGCGGGATGCCCGCCATGGGTCAGCCCTCGCTTTCGGGCTTGATGTCTATCTTGAAGCCCGTCAGCTTCGCGGCCAGACGCGCGTTCTGCCCTTCCTTGCCGATGGCGAGAGAGAGCTGGTTGTCCGGCACGATCACGCGGCAGCTCTTGCCGTCCTCGCCGAGGATCACCTCCGTGACCTCAGACGGGGCGAGCGCCGCGGCGATGTATTCCTCAGGCGATTCGCTGTATTTGATGATGTCGATCTTTTCGCCGCCCAGCTCCTCCACGATGCTGGCGACGCGGCCGCCGCGCGGCCCGACGCACGCGCCGATGGGATCGACGTCCGGCTCGACGCTCCAGACCGCCATCTTCGTGCGGCTGCCCGCCTCGCGGGCAATGGACTTGATCTCCACCGTGCCGTCCGCGATCTCGGGGACCTCCAGCTCGAACAGGCGCTTGACAAGGCCGGGATGCGTGCGGGAAATGAGGACCTGCGGCCCGCGGGTGGAACGGCGCACCTCCACAACGTACACGCGCACGCGGTCGCCCTCCACCAGCTCCTCGCCGCGGATCTGCTCGTTCTGGGTGAGCACCGCGTCGGTGAACTCGGAGTTGGAGCTGATCTTGATGGATATGCTGCCCGTGCGCGGGTCGATGCGGTTGACGACGCCGGTGAGTATCTCGTGCTCCTTGGAGGTGAACTCGTCATAGATCATGCCGCGTTCCGCCTCGCGGATGCCCTGGATGATGACCTGCTTGGCCGCCTGCGCCGCGATGCGTCCGAAGTCGCGCGTATCGACGGGGACCTTGATCTGGCCGCCGAGTTTGGCGCGCTTGGATATCTTCTGCGCCTGCTCAAGCGTCATCTGCACGGCGGGATTTTCGACCTCCTCGACCACGTCGGTCACCACATACATGTCGATCTTCTTCTTTTCCTCATCCAGCTCCACGACCACGTTGTCCGCCGCGTCGGGATTGTCCTTGCGGAACGCCGCCAGCATGGCCTGGTTGATCTTATCATACATGTACTCGCGGGGGATCCCCTTTTCCCGCTCAATATCCTCAATGGCGCTGAAAAACTCTGCGTTCATGTGTATTCCTCCGTCAAAAATCCGCGCGCAGCCTCACGCTGGCGATCGTTTTCTTTTCAAAGCGGCGGCCGTCCACCGTGACGTCGCCGCCGTCGTATCCCTCCAGCGTGCCGACCCAGGATTTCGCCCCGTCCACGGCGCTGTAAAGCTTCACTTCCACCTTTTCCCCCAGAAAGCGCTCAAAGTCGCCCGGGCGCTTGAGCTGACGCTCCAGCCCGGCGGAGCCGACCTCGAAAATATAGCTGTCCGGAATGGGATCGGCCTCGTCCAGCATGGGGTCGAGCAGCCGCGAAACGGTTTCGCACTGGTCGATCGTCACGCCCTCCGGGCTGTCCAGGAACACGCGCAGATAGTGCTGTCCGCCCTCCATGACATATTCCACATCCCACAGCTCCAGTCCGTTCGCTTCTGCGACGGGCCGCGCCATATCGCTTACTGTCTTTTCGATCTTTCCCATAGGCTTCCCATTTTCTGACATCTCATTTTTCGTCATTAAAAAGAGTGGGATGTCAGCCCACTCAGGAAAAAGGATACTCGCTGGTAGTTACTATACCATATATATATTGGCAAATCAAGTGTTTTTTGCGTCATCCGGCGTTTCGTTCGGCGTATTTTCCCGTTCCAGTCTGCGTTTGAGCTTTTCCAGCGCCCGTTTTTCAATGCGGGATATGTACGAGCGCGATATCCCCAGCGTCTCGGCCACGGCCCGCTGCGGCAGCGGTGGACCGCCGTCCAGCCCGTAGCGCATCGTGATGACCGCCTGCTCGCGCCCGTCCAGCTCCGCCTGTACGGCCCGCCGCAGGATCAGCCGCTGCTCATGCCGTGCCAGTTCATCAAGCATATCGTCCGGAACGGACAGCGTATCCATCAGCGACAGGCCGCCTCCGTCGCCGTCCGTATCCAGCGCGTCGGACAGCGACACGTCCTGCGCGCTTTTCCGCTGCGAGCGAAAGTGCATGAGGATTTCATTCGCTATACTCTCCCAACGGATACATAGGTTGCTCAACAGGGGGCAAATCCGCCTCTCCATCCTCCGCAAAGAGGTAAACATAGGCATTTTTGCCGTCCCAGACCACCTTTTTGACGATGGTGCGCAGCAGGCGGCGTTTTTCCTCCAGCGTGGCAGAATCCACCGCGCTGGCAAAGGATTCGATCATTTCCTGATGGAAGGCGAACTCCTGATGCAGCATCCGGCTCTGCTCGGTGAGGGCTTCCAGCTC
>CAKTQV010000005.1 GCA_934597255.1 uncultured Oscillospiraceae bacterium | reverse complement strand
ACGCAAGAACGCGGTTTTATTTGAACTCTGGGCTGGTTCAAATCAGCTCTGGCCGAAACGGGTCGGAATGTCCGCAATCCCTTGCGGCGTCTGGGTTTCCGGCCTTTCATAAAGCGGCCTGAAACGACCTGCTCCAGAGGTGAATCTGCCAAAGTCTTACAACACTCGAAATCAGTTGACGAGTAACATCGTCCGGGGGTTCGAATCCCTCCATCTCCGCCAAAGCAAAAGCCCTTGATGATCCTAGTTTTTCTAGGAATATCAAGGGCTTTTTGCTGTTATAGCGGCATTTATACAGGAAAAATATTTCACGTTCAGGAAGCCGAAAAGCAGGCTTTAGAACATATTTTCAGGCAAAAATGGCAAGTAAAAATCGCAAGGAAAGTCGAGAGAATTTTCTTCTGGCACGGTATAATGCTTCCGGTAAGGAGTTGAGAAGAATGAAAGAACAGGTATTAGCTGTCCAGCGGATGCAGGACTACATTGAAAAGACCAAAGCGGAGGAAATCAGCCTGTCCGATCTTGCGCGAGCATCGCTGTTTTCACCGTGGTATGCCTTTCGGTTGTTCCGTAACGTGCTTGGTCTGACGCCGACTGAGTATATCCGCAAATACCGGCTCACGCAGGCGGCGGACCAGCTCCGCAGCGGCGAGATCAAGGTCATCGACGCGGCCTGCAATGCCGGGTTTACCAATGTGGACACCTTCACGCGGGCATTTTACCGGGAGTTCGGGCTGAATCCGAGCGACTATATGAAAAATCCCGTTCCTGTTCCGTTCTTCATTCCTTACGGCGCAAAATATCGTGAATTACGAAAGGAGAACATCGACGTGTCAAACATTCAACCGATCTTTATACAGGTTGTCCGCAAGCCGGAACGCCTGTGTATCATCAAGCGCGGTCTGCACGCAGAGGACTATTTCCCTTACTGCGAGGAAGTCAGCTGCGATGTCTGGGGCATTCTCATGAGCATGAAGTCGCTCTGCGGAGAGCCGGTTTCCATGTGGCTGCCCGAAAAGTACAAAAAACCGAACACCTCCACCTATGTGCAGGGCGTGGAGGTCGAAACCGATTATATGGGGATGATCCCGGAGGGCTTCGACACCATTCATCTGCCGGAGGCGGAATATCTGATGTTTCAGGGGCCGGCTTTTAGGGAGGAAGATTACTGCGAAGCCATCCGCATTGTGCAGGCGGCGATGGACAGCTATGATCCGTCCGTCATCGGCTATCGCTGGGACGATGAGAACCCGCGTATCCAGCTTGAACCCCGTGGTCAGCGCGGCTATATCGAGCTGCGGGCAGTCAGGAGGGCCCAGGAATGAGCGAGGCCATCTTTGTTGAAGGACTGACAAAAACCTATGCCGGGAAAACCGTGGTCGATCATTTGGATCTTTCAGTAAAAAGCGGTACGGTATTCGGGCTGCTCGGCGCAAACGGCGCCGGAAAAAGCACCGCGATCGAGTGTATGCTCGGCACAAAGCAGGCAGATAGCGGAACTGTTCGCTTGCTTGGGCAAGACCCAAAGAAAAGCGCGCGGCGCTTTTTCAGCGCATCGGCGTGCAGTTTCAGGAGGGCGACTATCATAAAGAGATCCAAGTTTCCGAGCTTTGCGAGGAGACCGCGAGCCTTTACCGCGATTCCGCCGATTGGCGCGCGCTTTGCGGGCAGTTCGGCATCGGAGATAAGGCAAATACAGCGGTAAAAAGTCTTTCGGGCGGCGAACGCCAGCGGCTTTTTATCGTGCTGGCGCTGATCGGGCAGCCGGAGCTTGTGTTTTTGGACGAGCTGACCACCGGCCTTGACGCAAAAGCGCGGCGCGGTGTGTGGAAAACACTTGAACACTTAAAAGAACAGGGGCTTACGATTTTTCTGACCTCTCACTTTATGGATGAGGTCGAGGCATTGTGCGATGAGCTCTGCATTTTGAAAAAGGGAACTCCCGTTTTCCGCGGAACCGTGGAGCAGGCAAAAAGGCAGTGCGGCTGCGAACGCTTCGAGGACGCTTATCTGCAGCTTTCGGATGAGGAGGCGGACGCATGAAACGCTTTTTTACGTTTCTGAAAACGGAGCTGAAGCTCAGCGTGCGGGATATGAATATGCCGATTTTCGCCATCATCATGCCGCTTGTGATCTTTATCATCCTCGGCATCATTTACGGCACAAGGCCCGCTTATGACGGCGCGGACTATACATTCATGGAGCAGTCCTTTGGAGCCGTCGGCGCAGTCGCCATTTGTGCAGGCGGACTTATGGGTCTGCCGATGGCAGTATCAGGATTACGAGAGATGAAGATTCTCAAACGGCTGCGTGTCACGCCGGTCAGCCCCGTGTTCCTTCTGGGCGTTGAGCTGTCCATGTATATCGTCTACTGTATCGTGTCCCTTGCGACGCTGTCTGTTGCGGCGGCTTTGTGGGGCGTGCGGCTGCATGGTTCGCTTCTCGCTTTCCTTGGAAGCTGGGTACTTACCATGCTCTCGACCCTGTCGGTCGGTATGCTGGTGGGCGGCGTGGCGAAGGATACCGGGCAGGCAAGCGTCATTGCCTCGATCCTCTATTTCCCCATGCTGATCTTTTCCGGCGCAACGCTGCCGATCGAGGTCATGCCGAAGGCGATGCAGAAGATCGTCAGCGTTTTCCCGCTGACGCAGGGGCTCACGATGATGAAAAACACATTTTTAGGTATCAGCACGGGAAGCATTCTGTTACCACTTTGTGTAATGATTGGAGTTGCCGCGCTTTGCACCATTCTCGCCGTTCGTTTCTTCCGTTGGGAATAGGACTTTATGTATTGCAATTTTTATAGGGAAAAGTGCGTGGATACACACCGCCGGAGGCCGCGAAGACCCCGGGCCCCGCGCTGGACCGAACATGATTTCCGGCGAAAAGCCATGAAAAAATACTGGTAAGCCGGCCCGCGGATCGTTCCGCGGGCCGTTTTTGCTGCCCGGGAGCGGGAAGGAAAACGGCTCGCGGCGGCAGAAGGGAGCCGGCGCCGATCATTAAAAATTTCCGCCGTGGATTTATACGCTGTCGTCTATGTATTCCCGTATTATAACACGGGGGTTTATTTATTCTTACATTTGAATTGGTCATTTGAGAAAATTCGTTATACAATCTGCCTAAAGGACGTATAAGGAACGGAACATAGATGGAGCCGCGACGGTTCGTACAATGGTTCCGCCGGACGCTTTTTCCATAGAAAAGCAAAACGGACAGTCGGGAGTCCGCGTTTGAAAATGTACCCCGCGAAAGTAAAGTCAAAAATTTTAGGAGGAAGAACGAGCATGAAGATGAAGAAATTGTTGGTATGCATTGCGCTGTTGACGATCCTGTCAATGATGCTCACTGCATGCGGCACAAACAGCTCCACCCCCGAACCGGCGCCGGCGGCCGAGGAGACCGGCACGGAAGCCGCGGCGACGGAGACCGCCGCTGAGACCGAAGCGGTGGAGACGGAAGAAAACGGAGAGCATGTCCTGAACGTCCTGTGCGGCGGCCAGCAGGTGTCGCTCGAGGTCCTCGAGGCCTCCACCGGCTCCTCGAACATTGTCAGCAGAGCGCTCTATGACTGCCTGTGGGATTACTATTCCGACGACCCCACCAACTTCCATTTCAACATCGCCACCGGCTATGAATACAACGACGATCAGACGGTCATGACGATCAAGCTCCGCGACGACGCCTGCTTCTCCGACGGCACGCCCATCACGGCGGAGGACATTCTGTTCACCCTCAACTACTACGTCGGCACCACGCAGTCGATGGCCGTCGAGGTGATCGATTTCGAAAATTCCTATGTGGAAGACGACCAGACCCTGGTCCTGACCTTCACCGCGGCCAGCCCCGTCATCGCCGACAACTTTGCCGGCCTGAAGATGGTGAGCAAGGCGGCCTATGAGAGCGGCGACACCGACAAGCTGGCCTTTGAGCCGGTCTCCAGCGGCGCTTACATGATCGAGACCTTCGAGACGGGCGAGCCGATCGTCCTGGTCAAGAACCCCTATTATTATGCCGCGGACGAGCTTTACTACGACAAGGTCGTTCTCACCTGCATCAGCAACGAGAACTCCCGCTATCTCACCTTCCAGAGCGACGACGCCTATGATATCATGACCATCAACTCCAATGAGTATGTCGCCATGATCCGCGACGGCGACACGGTGGGCGCGCATCTTCAGAGCACGGCGATGCAGTGCCTTGTGTACATGGCGTTCAATACCTATGACTACCCGCAGTTCGCGGACGTCAACATCCGCGCGGCCATTGCCCACGCGGTCGACTGGGAAACGATGATCTACGGCATCTGCGGCGACGATTACACGATCGCCACCTCCTGCCTGCTCCCCCATGTGAACTGGGCCTATTATGAGACCGGCGTCTATGAATACGA
Source organism: uncultured Oscillospiraceae bacterium (assembly GCA_934597255.1). GTDB lineage: Bacteria > Bacillota > Clostridia > Oscillospirales > Oscillospiraceae > CAJOIG01. The sequence goes on along the minus strand of CAKTQV010000005.1, from coordinate 152,808 downwards.
TCCCGAGCTCGCGGCCGAGTATCTGGAGAAGGCCGGATACAAGCCGGGCGAATTCTCCTTCACCTGCCGTATCGCCGACGAGGACTTCAACGCGGAGATCTGCGAGGCCATGCAGGCGTATCTCAGCGAAGTGGGCATCACCATGAACATCAGCCTGTCGGATTCCCCCACCGTCCGCGCCGAGATCCGCAACAACGAGCTTGAGTGCGGCATTGCCAAGGCCATGGGCAGCGGCGACCCGACGAGCGTTGTGAGATCCAGAGTCAGCACGACCCCCGCGAACCTGTACCATATGGTGGCCACCCCCGATCAGGGCGAGTCCTATCTGCGCGATCTGTTTGACGAGGCCTCTTACTCCAACGAGGGCCGTGAGTACCGCATCGGACTGTACGAGGAAGTCCAGCAGCTTATGTTCGACTATTACAACTGCTATCCTCTTTATGAGACCAATGCGTTCCTCGGCGTGCGGGATTCGCTCGGCGACATCGCGGCCGCCTGCGAGACCTCCATGGGCGACCTGTGCCTGAGCCAGCTGACGAATGACCTGGTCGCGTCCTGGTGATTTTCGGAACAAGTAGTTTTTCCTGAATTACGCTGTGGCCACAATTCGATGGCTTTGCCCTTGGATTGTGGCCATTTTTTATATCGAAGGAAACCGAGCGGAAAGGGCGGAAAGATGTTCAGATATTTTATCAGAAGGCTGCTGCTTATCATACCGGTGCTCATCGGCTGTGTAGTCATAGTCTTTACCATCAATTACTTTTCTTCCGTAAGTCCCGCGGAAGTCATACTTTCCTCCAATGCCACCGATGAAGAGATCGCGGCCAAGGAGGAGGAGCTCGGCCTGAACGAGCCCTATCTCACACAACTGGGGAATTACTTCTGGAATATCATCACGAAATTTGATTTCGGTAAATCGTATATTCACGGCGTTTCTGTGCGGGAGCTCATCCTGAAGAGAATGCCGGTCAGTATAAGGATAGGTATCCTAGCCTCCGTGCTGGCATCCCTGATCGGTATCCCCATGGGGATACTGTCTGCGGTGAAGCAGGGAAAGCCGCTGGATTATACCTCCTCGTTCGTCGCCATTCTCCTCGGCGCCTGCCCCGCGTTCGTGCTCTGCCTGTTTTTGCAGCTCTTCTTTACGGTAAAGCTGCCGTGGTTCCCCGTTACGGGCATCAGCACATGGAAGGGCTATGTGCTTCCGATCGTGGCCAGCGCCATGATGCCCGTGGGCATGATCATGCGAATGACCCGCTCGTCCATGCTGGAGACCGTGCGGAAGGATTTTATCCGGACCGCAAGGGCCAAGGGCGTGCCGGAGAAAAAGGTGATCTGGAAGCACTGCCTTAACAACGCGCTGATCCCCATCGTGACCGTCGTGGGCAACAACTTCGGCGTGTCCATGACCGGCTCGCTGATCACGGAGAACATATTCAACGTTCCCGGCCTGGGATATCTGATGAACTCGTCCATCATTTCCAAGGACTACATCACGACGCAGGGCTGCGTTCTGTTTACCGCGTTTCTTGTCACCTTCTGCATCCTGCTGACCGATATGGTGTATGCGTTCGTGGATCCGCGGATCAAAGCGCAGTATCAGAGCATGGTAAAAAAGAAAAAGCCGACCAGCGGCTCAGAAAAGAAGGTGTCCGCGACATGAGTAAAAAGCTTAACCGAAAAGAAGCGGTCCTGAATAAAAGCACAACGCCGGCGACGCTTTTTGTCAAGCGCTTTGCAAGGAATAAAGTGGCGGTCGCGGCGCTTGTCGTGATCCTCTGCCTTTTCCTGATGGCGTGCTTTGCGCCGTGGATCGCGCCGTATGACTATTCGGCGATCGATATTAAAAACAAATTGCAGTATCCGTCGGCCGAGCATCTGCTGGGAACGGACAACCTCGGCCGGGATATGCTGTCCCGGTGCATCTGGGGCGGGCGCGTCTCCCTTCTGGTGGCGCTGCTTTCCGTCAGCATCAGCACGGTGGCCGCGATCATCATCGGCTCGATCGCGGGCTATTTCGGCGGGCAGATCGACAACATCATCATGCGCATCTGCGATGTCTTTCTGGCGATCCCGGGCCTTGTTCTGGCCATGTGCGTATCCGCCGCGCTGGGCACGGGCATCGTGAACACCTGCATCGCGATGGCCATCACGGCGACGCCCGGCCTTGTCAGACAGATACGCGCCTCCATCATCCTTCTCCGGGATCAGGAGTTTATCGAGGCCTCCAAGGCCTTCGGCGGGAGCAACGCCGGGATCATAATCAAGCACGTCGTCCCGAACGCCTTCGCCCCCATGATCATTCAGATCGCGATGAGTCTCGGCAGCTGCATCATGCAGATCGCGGGCATGTCCTTCCTGGGGCTGGGCGTGCAGCCGCCCACGCCGGAATGGGGCAACATGGTCTCCGCCGGCCGGGACTATCTGACGAAATTCTATCCGATGTTCCTGTACCCCGCTTTGTTTGTCATTGTCACGATGCTGTCGTTCAACATGGTCGGCGACGGCCTCCGCGACGCTCTGGACCCGCATATGAAGCGCTGATGCTTGGGAGGACTTCATTATGAGTTTGTTGGAAATCCGCGGATTAAAGATCCAGTTCAACACGGATACCGGCGTGGTCAAGGCCGTAAACGGCGTGGATCTGGACATTGAAGAAGGGGAATCCCTGGGCCTCGTCGGAGAAACGGGCGCGGGGAAGACCACGACCGCCCTTGGCATTATGAATCTGATCGAGACGCCTCCCGGAGAGATCTGCGAGGGGACGATCACATACAATGGGCAGGATCTCCTCCAGATGAAGGAGAGCGAGCTGAGAAAGCTGCGCGGCAACGAGATGTCCATGATCTTTCAGGACCCGATGAGCGCGCTGAACCCGATCATGACCATCGGGGAGCAGATCGTCGAGGCGATCCGGCTGCATCAGGACTGCTCGGCGCTGGAGGCGGAGGAGCGTATGCTCACGCTGCTCAACAAGGTCCGGATACCGCCCGACCGCGCGCACGAGTATCCGCATCAGTTTTCCGGCGGCATGAAGCAGCGCATCGTGATCGCGATGGCCCTGGCGTGCAACCCGAAGCTGCTGATCGCCGACGAGCCGACGACGGCTCTGGACGTGACGATCCAGGCGCAGGTCCTGTCCATGATCAACGACCTGAAAAAAGAGTTCAACACGTCCATGCTGATGATCACCCACGATCTCGGCATCGTCGCCGAATCGTGCACGAAGGTCGCGATCATGTATGCCGGCGAGATCGTCGAGTCCGGGGAAACGGCGCATATTTTTGACGAGACGGCCCACCCGTATACGGAGGCGCTGTTCGATTCCATTCCGTCCCTCAACACAAAAACCGCCCGCCTTTCGCCGATCCCCGGCCTGATGCCGGATCCGACGGAGCTGCCCGGCGGCTGCGTGTTCCACCCGCGCTGCACAAAGAGAATGGAAAAGTGCGACAAGGAGGTCCCGGAAGCGTATGAGGTGTCGCCGGGACACACGGTAAAGTGCCATCTGTACTGCGGCGGAAAACGGCCGGAGCATCGGGAGAGAAGGTGAGCGGCATGGCGGAATTGCTTGAAGTAAAAAATCTGAAAAAATATTTCAAGACCGGCAGCGGCTATCTCCACGCGGTGGACAACGTGTCCTTTTCGATCGCGGAGGGAAAGACGCTCGGCGTGGTCGGGGAATCGGGCTGCGGAAAATCCACGCTTGGCCGCGCCATTCTCGGTCTGAACGAAGCGACCGGCGGAAACGTTTTCTTTGAAGGAAAGGACATCACGCACGTAAGGGGACGCAGGCGGAAAGAGGTCAAGCAGAAAATGCAGATCATTTTCCAGGATCCCTATTCGTCTCTGGACGGCCGCATGAACATCAAGGCCCTGATCGAGGAGCCGCTTCGCATCTCGCGGCAGTACCGCGATAAGGCGTCGCTGGAAAAACGGGTCTACGAGCTGATGGACACGGTCGGCCTGTCAAGGCGCTATATCTATTCCTATCCCCACGAGCTCGACGGCGGACGCCGCCAGCGCGTCGGCATTGCAAGAGCGCTGGCGATGAACCCGAAGTTTATTGTCTGCGACGAGCCGGTCTCCGCGCTGGACGTGTCCATTCAGGCGCAGATACTCAACCTGCTGATGGACCTGCAGGAGGCGTCCGATCTGACCTATATATTTATTACCCATAACCTGTCCGTCGTTAAGCACGTTTCCTCGGACATCATGGTCATGTATATGGGCTGCCTGGTGGAAAAGGCCGGGACCGAGGAGCTTTTTGAGCGGCACCTGCACCCCTACACCAAGGGGCTGCTCTCCGCGATCCCGATCCCCTCGCTTCATGTCCAGCGCAATCAGATCCTGCTGGAGGGCGAGGTCACCTCGCCCGTCAATCCGAAGCCGGGCTGCCGGTTCTGTTCGCGCTGCGTGTACGCCAAGGATATCTGCCGCACGGAGGACCCCGCGATCGAGGAGGTCCTGCCCGGTCACTTTGTGGCCTGCCACTGCGTGAGGGAGATCAACGATCTGTAACAAGCTTTATGGAGGGACGCCGGGATGGCACGTCTGCGCCGGGATTGGTATCTGGAAGGCTGGAGCCGGGAGTATTGCGAGACAGACGGAAAAACGCGCATGGTGTGGAAATACACCGGCGAGTATTTCCGCTATGAGCTGTCCCCGCGGGGGCTCAGGCGCCTGAAGGCGGCCTGCGCCCTGCTCACGGTCCTGATGGCGGCGCTCTGGTTTCATCTCTCCATGCTGCGCGTCGCGGGCCGCGAATTCTTCTTTGTCGGCGCGGAGTGGTTTCTCTGCATCATACCGTTCATGGTGCTGATCCTGGGCGCGGCCAGCTTTCTGACCGTGCGGGAGCGAATGACCTACAGGGCCATGTACGGCTCCTACAAGCGCTGCCGGTATGGAAGCTTTATTCTTCTGGCGCTTCTGGCGCTGACGATCGCCGGCGAGATCGTTTTTCTCTGCTTGTACGGCAGTCAGGTCAATCTGCGCCGGGAAATACTCTGGCTCGCGGGCGTTGCGGTCTGCTTCGGCTGCGATCTGGCTCTGGTGCTGCTGCTGCGCCGGTATCCGCCGCAGATTGAGTGACGGGCGCGGCCGCGCGGCTTCAGAATTTCATTTGCGGGACAAAAAAGGCGCGCCTGTCCGCCGCTTTTGTCCGGGACCGATACTGGTTTATACCGAAAGGGGGAGTCTCTGTATATGGATAACAGGAGTTCGCTGGAACAGCTTCTGGATCTGACCTTCAGCAAGGGAAACCGGGGAGAAAATCCGGAGGCCAAAGCGCCGGAGACACCGGAAGAATACATTATTCAGAAGGGCGACGGCTTCGCGCTTGCGTCCATGCGGATCGGAAAAGTCCCCGGCATGGGGCTTTCGCCCGATCAGACCATGAAAAATGTCCCGCTGTGGCTGGGCGAGGCGCCGGAGATCCCGGAGATCGCTTATGAGAAGGACTGCGGGCTGCTCGTTGTCGGCGCGGGACAGTCCGGCTCGTCCGCCGTGCTTCGGGCGGCGGAGCTGGGCGCCGACGTTCTGTGTCTGGAAAGCCAGACATGGGAGGAGTATGACGACTATGCCTGCGACATGGCGACCTATAACTCCCAATATTTCCTGAGCCGCGGCGTTCCGGAATACGATCTGATGGAGATCTTCAACGAGTACATGCGCAAATCGCTGGGACACGCCCATCCGAAGCTGATCCGCGACTATGTGACCAGATCCGGCGAGATGCTGGACTGGCTGCTGCGGCACATCCCCGAGGAATACATCCGGCGCTATGCAAAGATACACAATCAGAACGGAAATCCGCACTTTGACGGCTCCTCCTGCGGCTCCGGCAGCTATATCGGCCTGCTTCAGTGGCGCGACGAGGAGACCAATATCAACATGTGGCCCTTTGTTATGCGCTCGGTCCACGAGGCGGCGAGGAAGCTCGGCGCGCGGTTTATTTACGGCGCGCAGGCGATCCGGCTGCTCCAGAACGACGAGGGAAAAGTGATCGGCTGCATCGCGCGCGATATCGAAAACCGCTTTTTCCGGGTAAACAGCCGGGCTGTCCTGCTGGCGGCGGGCGATTTCGGCGGAAATCCGGACATGCTTCTCGATCTGAGCGACCGGATGAGAAACATCGCGTGGTCGTTCGGCCATGACCGCAGCTCCGTTGACAGCATCGTCTGCGGCGGGCGCGACGGCTCCGGCATACGGATGGCGCTGTGGGCCGGCGGCACCATGGAGGTGGGGCCCCGCGCGCCGATGGGCGCCAATATGAACAAGCGGCCCGAATTCCCCTTCGGCGGCATATGGCCGTGCTTCGGGCCGGACGGCCGTCGCTTTACCAACGAATCGATCATCCATCACGGCGAGGACGGCGCCTCGGACATGCTTCCTCTGGGCGGCATCATGGCCGTGGTCACGGACGCCAACTGGGACAGCTACTGCGAATATCAGGGCTACGGGCATGAAGTGATGGATCGAAGCAACCCGCATATGCTGGAGACGGTCCGGGCCGAGATGGCCGCTTACAGGACCGGCCGGGAGGGCTTTCTGGTACAGGAATTCGCGCGCTACGGCAAGGAATACACGCGGATATTTGCCGCCGATACGCTGGAGGAGCTCGGGGAGATACTCGGCTATGAAGGCGAAGCCCTGCAGGGCTTCCTGGATGAAGTGGCGCACTGGAACGAGATGTGCCATGCCGGAAAGGATACCGACTGGGGCGTTGATCCCAAGTGCCTGTTCCCGATCGAAAAGGCGCCGTTTTTCGGCCGCGCGTCTGCGCTGCACAACGGCAAGGTCTTCGGCGGACTGTGCCAGCACGCCGGGATATGCACGGACGGGCATTACCGGGTGCTGAACAAGGACAAGCATCCGCTCGGTGGCCTTTACGCCGTCGGCAACAACTGCGGACAGCGCTACGGCGTTCAGTACAGCACGCCGACCGGCGGCAACTGCTGCGGCTTCGCGCTGACGAACGGATATGTTTCGGCGGAATATATCTGCGAGGAGATCAAAAACCGGTAAATAAACCGCATTTCCGACAAGAGGCGAAAACGATAAATTTGGCGGTGGGCGTTTTCGCTGCTGTATAAGCCGATACCGCACGGCAGGGGTTTCATATGAATGAACGAGTTTCCGCGCTGCTTTCTCCATTGAAGATTGGCAATGTCGTCCTGAAGAGCCGGCTGTGTTATCCCAACGCGTCCCCGCACTTCCTGCAGGGGCCGGAGACCTGGCCGTCGGATGAATTCCGCAATTTCTATGCGAATCTGGCCAAGAGCGGCGCGGCCTATATCGATCTCTGGGAGTGGAACAACCCGAAACAGCGCATCGAAGGCGAGAAGGACAGCATCCGCATGCAGTGCTTCGACACGAGCGATCCCAGCACGACCAACTATCTTTCCGCGCTGGCGGACGAGATCCACTTCTACGGCTCCAAGCTCTGCGTGGTCAAGAAATTCTCCTGGCCGGAGGGATACAGCTTCGGCGGCGGATATCCCATTTACGCCCGGCCCGGTCTCCGAAAAGTGGAGACGAAGGCCGTAACCGAGGAAATGATGTTCCAGGCCGTGGATGAGATCGTCGAGAGCCTTGAGATGTACAAGACCTGCGGCTATGACATGGTCTGCTTCATGATGGACTGGTTCCTCAATCCCCACGCCAATCACCGCACGGACAAGTACGGCGCGCAGACGCCGGAAAACGCGGCGAGCTTCATGAAGCTTCTGGCGGCCAGGATCAAGGAAAGGCTCGGGAAGGACTTCCTGATCGAGGGCCAGATCCACGGCGAGGAGCACCGGGCGTTCTCCGTGGAGGACGTGGTCCGCTTCCTGAAGGCGCTGGAGGGCTATGTGGACATCGTGTCCCTGCGCGAAAAGGATGCGCCGCTCAACCATCCGAGCGGGTACAACTTCAAGGAAAACGTATACCCCTGCGTGGAATATGCCCGGGCGATCAAGGCCAGCGGCAACACGATGAAGGTGGCGCTCAACGGCGGCTTCCAGAACCCGGAGGTCAGCAATCGGTACATCGCGGACGGAAGCGCGGATCTGATCAGCCAGTCCCGCGGCTTCATTGCCGACTGCGATTATTTCCAGAAGATCAAGGAAAACCGCATCGAGGACATCATCCCCTGCGTTCTGTGCAACAAGTGCCACGGGCTTCTGCGCGGGCCGTGGATCAGCGTCTGCTCGGTCAACCCCAAGTTCGGCATGCAGGCGAAAATGGGCCGGATGGTGGACGCGCCCACCGGCGTGCGCCGCGTGGCCGTCATCGGCGGCGGCCCGACCGGTATGCACGCGGCGATGTATGCCGCCGACCGGGGCCATCAGGTGACGCTTTACGAAAAGACCGGCAAGCTGGGCGGCCAGCTTTTCCACAGCGATTACGTCTCCTTCAAGTGGCCGATACGGCGCTTCAAGGACTGGATGATCGCCCAGTGCGAAAAGCGGGAGAATATCCGGATCGTCCTCAACTGCGCGCCTTCGAAGGAGGAGCTTCTGGCGCAGGGATACGACGCCGTCATCGCGGCGACGGGCGCCGTGCCCAACGTCCCGGATGTGGAGGGCATGAAAGGCGCGGACGGCAAGCTCGCGGCCGGGCTGAAGACCTGTCTGGACGTTTACGGCCGTGAGGACGAGCTCGGTAAAAGCGTGGTTTTGATCGGCGGGTCCGAAACCGGCATTGAAACGGCGATGCATCTGGTGGAAAAAGGCCACGTCGTCCACGTTCTCAGCCGGCAGAAGGAGCTTGCGCCCGACGCGGGCAAGCTGCACGGCATCACGATGGCCTACGCGGAAAACCGCCCGGACGGGACGGAGGATATGTTCGCGGCCTGGGAGATGTACGGGGCGCGCCGGAATCTCTGGGGCGACGGGCTCAGCTGGACGCTGGAGGCGGTCACGACGAAGGTGGAGCCGAACCGCGTCACCTATGTGACGGCGGACGGACAGGAGCATGTCATGGAGTGCGATTCGGTCGTGATCTCCGGCGGCATGAAGCCGTGCGTGGACGAGGCGCTGGCCTATGCGGGGACGGCCGATCAGTTCATGGTCATCGGCGACTGCGAGAAGCCGACCAATCTGCAGATCAACCTGCGCCGGGCGCTTGGCGCGGCCTCCCAGATCTGATTTGACGTTGTATGGCGGGCGCCCGGCGGCGGAGCATGTGCCGCTGCCGGGTGCTTCGCAGACTGTGCGGACGCGGTCCGCGGAATAAAGCTGTTGTATTTGAAGGAGATCAGGCATGAATCACAGATATCAGACTCTCATATCCCCGTTCGTTCTTCCGAACGGCGTCGTTCTGCGCACGCGCATGGTTCATCCCAAATGCGCCCCGGATCAGAACCAGGGGCCGGAGGACTTTCCCACCGAGATGTTCATCCATTTTCACCGGGAGATGGCCCGGCGCGGCAACGCGCTTGTGATCGCGGATATCCGGGACACGCCCGGCGTGCGGCAGATGCCGGACACGCACGACTTTGCCCATTCCTATACGTTCGACACCAAAAACCCGGCCGTTCAGAACTACATCTGCCAGCTTGCGGACGACGTTCATTTCTACGGCTCCAAGGTTCTTGCCATGTGCATGCCCGTATGGCCCAGGGGAAAGAATCTGGGCGGCAAGTCGCCGCGCTTCCGCCAGGAGGCCAGAGGCTTTGTGCCCGCGCCGCCGATGGAAATGGCGACGAAGGAGGAGATCCGGGCCGCGATTGACGAGGCGGTCGCCCGCGCGCTGAAGTTCAAAAGCTGGGGCTATGACGGGATCGCGGTGCACATTTACAACGATCTCAACGCGGATATGAACATCCGCACCGACGAATACGGCGGCAGCACAGAAAACCGCTGCCGCATGATGATGGAGCTGTTCGACGCGGTCAAAAAGGCGTGCGGCAGAAAATTCATTGTCCATGCGATGCTCAACGGCGTTCCCGTCGAGGCCGACCGCCGGCCCGAGGACGTCAGCCCGGGGTATACGCTGGACGATGTGGTCACGTTCTGCAAGCTGGCCGAGGGCCGCTGCGACGTTATTACGGTGCGCGAGCTGAACATCACGGAAAGCCACCCCACGGGCTACACCTTCCGCAAGGAGCAGCATCGCTGCATCAATATGATCCGGTATCTGAAGGATGCCGGCGTCAGCATCCCGCTGGCCGCCGCCGGCGCGTTCCAGGACCCCGGGGAGATGGAGCGGCTGCTGAGCTCCGGCGCCTGCGATCTGATCAGCATCGGCCGGGGCCAGTTTACCGACAAGGACTATTTTGAAAAGATCCTTGCGGAAAAGGGAGAGGAGATCCGCCCGTGTATCCGCTGCAACCGCTGCCACGGACGCCGGCGCGCCCCGTGGACGTCCGTGTGCACGGTCAACCCGGAATTCGGCTGTGAGCTGAAGGATACCCATATGGTCCAGCCCGTAACGGCCGTCCGGAAGGTCGCGGTCATCGGCGGCGGCCCCGCCGGCATGCAGGCGGCGATCACGGCGGCCGAGCGCGGCCATAAGGTCACGCTGTTTGAAAAGACCGGCTATCTCGGCGGACAGCTGTTCCATGCCGACTACTTCTCTTTCAAGTGGCCGTTCCGGGATTACCGTCTCTGGCTGATCGCCGAAATGGAGCGCAAGGGCGTCGAGGTGAAGCTGAACTGTGAGCCGACGCCGGAGGAGCTTTCCGCCGCCGGCTATGACGCCGTTCTTGCGGCGACCGGCTCCGAGGCCGTCCTGCCCGCCGTCGAGGGCATGCACAAGCCGGACGGAAGCCCCGCGCTGAAGACCTGCCACGATGTGATCGGCCGCGAGGCGGAGCTTGGCAAAAACGTTATCATGGTCGGCTGCTCCGAGACCGGGATCGAGACGGCCTGCTACCTTGCGCAGCACGGCCATAACGTGATGTGCCTGACCCGTCAGGATATGCTCGCCAAGGACGCGTCGCCGCTGCACAGCATCACGATCGCGTATGTGAAGCCCTGTCATCCGATGACCGGCGAGTCCTATCTGGCCCACTACTGGGAGCGCTTTGACAACATCCGGGGGATCACCCATGCCAACACGGTGAAGGTGACCGCCAAAACGGTCACTTATGTGGACGCGGAGGGCGCGGAGCACACGCTGGAGGGAGACGACGTTGTCGTCTCCGGCGGCGTTCGTCCCCGCCTGGAGGATGCGCTGAAGTATGCGTCGGCGGCGCCTTATTTCCGCCTGATCGGCGATGTGGACGACGCGGGCGATATGCAGAAATCGATCCGGAGTGCGTTCGGCGCGGCCAGCCAGCTCTGAATAAAACAGAAGCGTGCGGATAAAACGGCGCCCCGCCCGTCAGATGATGTCTGACGGGCGGGGCGCCTGATTTGTTATGCGCCGCGGATCACAGGGTCAGGAAATGGATGCTGGACGGGCACAGCAGCTGCGCGGCCGGCCGGGCGTCGGAGAGCAGCCCGGTGTCCGGGTCGCAGGAATAGCGGACGACGAGATCGTCCTTTATGCTGCAGGCGAAAAGATAGCGCGAGTCCGGCGTGAAGGCCAGCGCCCGGGTGTTTTCGCCCAGCGTGTCAAGGCGCTGGATGAGCGTAAGCGCGCCCGTGCCGGGGTCGATGGAGAACACGGCGACGGCGCCCGGAGGGCTGCCGTTCGGGTTCGGGAAAAAGAGCGTGCCCGTCCGCACGGAAACATAGAGGAAGCGGCCGCTTCCGTGTATCGCGATATCGGCGTTCAGCCCGTCGTAGCGGCCAAAGCCGGCTCCAAAGGCGGAGGCCATGTCCAGCTCGGTTATGCGGCCCGTGTCCGGGTCAAAGCGATACGAGCCCACGCCGCCGCCGACCTCATAGCACACAAAGAAGTAAGGAAGCGTGGGGTGGAAAACGATGTGCCGGGGCGCGGCATGGGTCTGCGTTGTGAAATAGGGGTGCTCCGCCGGCGTCAGCTTCCCGCTTTCATGGTCGATGCGGTGGACATAGATCCGGTCGCCGCCCTTTTCGCAGGTGAGAAGAAAGCGGTTGGTCGGGTCGGGAACGACGCAGTGCGGGTGGACGCCCACGGCCATCGGAACGGGCGTTGTGCTGACGTCCGGGAAAACGACCACATCCACCGCCTCGGACAGGGCGCCGTCCGGCCCGGTGCGGAACACGGCGTCGGAGCCCTCGTCGCTGATCGTGTCCACGAAGAACGTGCCGTCGCCCCGCCTTTTTGAGCGGATCAGGCGCTCCTTGGTGCCGTGGTTGGCCGCGAAGACATAGCGGCCGGTCCGGTCGATGTTGATATAGGTCGGGCAGGCGCCGACGCTCGAGCGCGTGTTGATGTGGGAGAGCCGTCCCGTTTCGCCGTCGATGGCGAAGGACAGGACGCTTCCGCCGGCGGCAAAGTGCCCGCCGGTATTCCGGTCCTCGTCCGTTGCGTAGAGAAACCGTCCGTCCGGCGAGAAGCAGAACATGCTGGTCATCTTGTCCATGGCGCAGTACTGTATCTCGCTGAGCTCTCCGCTTTCGGCGTTCACGTCAAATACGTGGATGCCGGATGGGATGGGATGGGACGGCGTCTGCCTTGTAAGCGGCCATGTTCCCACATAGGCCAGAAGCTTTTTTTCGTTGTTTCCCATGATTCGCTGCCTTTCTTTTTTTATTGCGCCGCGGCCGCTCCGCTCAGGGAAAGGCCGCCCGCCCCGGTGCACACAACGGTGTCGGCCAGCATCGCGCCGTCCGATTCGAGCAGCACGCCCAACACCATGTTTTCCTCGTATTCGGCAAACGGAAACGCCGCGCACGGCGCTTCGGCCAGATCCAGCCCCAGGCCGTGAATGGCGGAATGACCGGCCGCCTCGGCGTCCGGCTCCGCGCCGCTGTACGCGGCTCCGGGCACGATGCGGCGGAGAGCGCAGCCGAATTCTTCGGCGAGAGCCTCCGGCTGCGGCCCGTCCGCGCCGACGAGCGCAGTTGTGGCAAAAAGCCCGCGGTAGCGGAGATACTGCACCTGGCAGAGGATCTTTACGATCTCGCCTTTTTGCAGGCGGCGCATCTGCGGCAGACGCAGATAACGGCCGCTTTCCGACGTGCCGATAAAGATCTGGATATCCTCGGCGCCTGCACAGCGCGCCAGACGGTCGGCCTGCGCGGCGGCCGCGCATTCCTCCGCGCCCTCCCGGCACGCGCCGGCCAGTGTCAGGGCGGCTTCTCTGGCAAGGGACGCCGCCCGGCGGATGATCCCGATTTCCGCCGCGGATTTCACCGCGCGCAGCGCTTCAAATTCAGCCGTCAGATCGGCGATGGGGGGCAGCGCGCTCTCCAGATCGTCCAGCGTCTTTTTCATGCAGCGGGCGAGATTAATGCCGCCCCAGCGCTTTCCGGTAAGACCGTTTTCGGACAGAAACTCGACCGCCTTCCGGCCCACATGATCGTTGGCCAGCGGCGACATGCCGACGGTCAGCAATTCGACGTCGTCCGGAATGAATCCGTTCCGCATCCGCTGCGTATCCCGGGGCGGAACGCTGGCGACCAGAACGCTGCGGCCGTCCGCCGTCAGGAGAAAGAGCGCGTTGGTGAAGGGCGTGGCGCAGTTGTAATTGGTAAAATACTCGACGTAGCCGTTGCAGCTGCTGTCGGCATAGCAGATAACGCCGTCCAGTCCGCGGCGGACAAGCAGCCCGCCCATGGCGGCGCGGCGGCGCGGAAGCTCCTCCGCGGGCATGTATTGGCTGTCCATGACATGACGCCCGCGGACCAGTATGGGGACGCTTATTATACTCATGCTCAGTCCACCTCGACTTCGTACAGTTTTGTGGGCAGCGCGCTGAGCCGCTCGCAGCCCGTTTCGGTCACCAGAACATGCGTGCCGCAGGCAAGATATCCCGTCTCGGGCGTGAACTGATTCGGATGCACCACCATGCACATGCCCGGCTGCAGCTCCAGCTCGTTGTCGACCGTCAGCTCGATCGTGCCGAGGCCCAGATTGTGGCCGCGGGAGCGCATAAACGGCGGATTGCAGTATTTTTCGTAGCCGTAACGGCCGATGATCTTATTCTGGATCAGGGCGACCTCCTTGGCCTGAACGCCGGGCCGGATCGTGTTCATCGCTCCGTCCAGCGCCTCGATCAGCATGTCATAGCAGCGCCTTTCCGTGTCGCTGGCCCGGCCGACCTTCACCGTGGTGCAGCGCTGTGCCGCATAGGTGATGCTGCCCTGGAAGGGGGTTATTTCCGCGATAACAAAATCGCCCTTTTCCAGCACGGCGTTCCCCGGGATGTGCAGACAGGAAAGCATTTTGCCGGCCGACGTCATCTGGAAGTTGTCGTCGGCGCCGGCGGCGAGCATCGCGGCGTTGATCTCGGCGGCCAGCTCATAATCCCGGACGCCGATCCGGGCGGCGCGGACCATGGCAAGCTCGCCGATGTCGGCGATTTTTGCGCACGCGCGCATGATCTCGATCTCCGCGGGGGATTTGATGAGCGCGGCCCTGTCCAGGATGGGCCAGCCGGAGCGCAGGTTCTCCTCGCCGAAAAGCGCGGCAAAAGCGGCATGCTGGGCCCGGTTCATGGTCTCCAGCCCGGCGATCGCCGCCGTCCGGCCGAAGGCGCGCGCCGCCTCCGCCGGCTTTTTCATGTCCAGTCCGTCCATAACGCGCACGTCCGAAAGGAAAGCGCTTCCCTGCGCGCGGGGCAGCTCCTCCTTCCCGGATACAAAAAGCACCGGGTCTCCGCTCAGCGGCAGCAGCGCGCAGGCACACAGGCCGAAGGCCCGGTAGTCCGAGACATAGTGTACGATCTCCGTTTTCCAGGGCGCGCTGTACAGCACCAGGACCTCGACGCCCTGTGCCTGCATTTCCCTGCGCAGCAGCGTATATCTTCTTTCGGCTTCCGCCTTAAAATCATTCATACCGTTTTTCTCCGTGATCGGATCGGCCCGGGCACAGCGGCTGCGCCCGGCGCGACTCAAAAATGCCCTGCAAGGCAGGGGGTGGATCCATACCCGCCCCGGCGGGCCGGGCCGTCTGTTTTCCGGATATATGCCAAAGGTGACAGGGGGAGAGTCCCCCTGTCACACACCGGACGTTTACTCCGTGTAGCCGTAATCTTCCCTGGCCTGCTCCGGGGATATGTAGCCTTCCTTCAGATCCCAGCGGATCTTCTCGGGGTCGCGCTCCTTCGGGTCGCCCCAGCCGCCGCCGCCGGCCGTCAGGAAGCGAACGGAGCCGCCGGCCTTGATGGGGATGTTGGTCTCCTTCGTATAGGAGGTCCAGGGCTCGTCGTGGTTCTGGCGGATAAAGGCTGCGGACGTCTGGCCGCTCTTGCCGCCCCAAAGACCCCAGGGCGGGCAGATCTGCCGGTCGACGGCGAGGTTGGTCGCCGCGTCGTGAAGCAGCGTGACGATCTGATCGGCGCCCATGCCGCCTCTGAACTTGCCGGCGCCGCCGCTGCCCTCGCGCAGACCGAATTTCTCGATCAGGAACGGATAATAGGTCTCCTCCACTTCGGCCGGAACGTTTTTCACGCCGCCCTGGCAGATGGACTGCGCAACGTTCTCGCCGTCCTCCGTGGGCCGGCCGCCCCAGCCGCCGCCGTAGATGTCGATGGAGACATAGCGCTTGCCGGTGCGCGGATTGTACCCATGGATGGTGGTGCCGCCCATGTCGCCCTTGTGTGCGGCCGGAATGAAATCCGGCATGGCCGGCGCCAGCGCCTTGATGATCGTGTCGATCACGGTGGGCAGCGTGCCGCTCCAGCCGCTGAGCGCGGCGGGGGCCTGCGCGCTGAGGATCGTGCCCTCCGGCAGGATGACGTCGAGCGCGCGGAAGCAGCCTTCGTTGACGGGCAGGAACGGAAGCGTCACGTTTTTGAGAGCGACCTTCGCTGCGGCGAGACCGCCGGAATAGCCGCAGTTGATGATGCCCTTCACCTGCGGAACGATCTCGCTGAAATCAACGACGACCGTTTCGTCTTCGACGACGACCTTGATCTTGATGGGGATGGGCACGTCCAGATCGACGCCGTCGCTGTCGAACACGCTCTCGGCGTAGTAGGTGCCGTTTTTGATCTTGCGGATCGCCTGGCGCGTCAGCGTGTCGGACTGATCCCAGATGGTGTCGATGCAGTCGCGCATGGTCTGGCGGCCGTATTTGTTCACCAGATCGCGCATGCGCTGCTCGCCGATGCGGCAGGCCGCGATCTGCGCGCGCAGGTCGCCGAGCGCCGCGTCCGGGAAACGCAGGTTGTCGTGGATCATCTGGAAGACCTGCTCGTTGGGAACGCCGCCGTCGTACAGCTTGATGGAGCGGAACTGGATGCCCTCCGAGTAGATCTCCGTGGAGCGGCCGAAGAAGCCCACGTTCGCGCCGCCGATGTCTATCCAGTGCGCGCGGGTGACGGGGAAGCCGATCAGCTCGCCGTTGTGGAACGCGGGCGTGTACACGACCACGTTGTTCAGATGCTGCCCGCAGACCCAGGGATAGTTCATGAGGTACACGTCGCCCTCTTTGAATCCGTCCTTGCCGTATTTTTCGATGCCGTCCTTGACGGCGACGCTCAGATCGCTCAGGAAGATGGGCAGACCGCCGACGTTCTGGGCGATGAGATCGCCGTTTTCATCCAGCAGACCGACGCAGAAGTCCTGCGCCTCAAAGATCATGATGTTATACGACGTCCGCATGAGAACGGTCGCCATTTCCTCGGCGTTGGCAACGAAATTGTTGCGCATGACCTCAAGGGTGATCGGATCGACCTTGTTTGCCATCAGTCTTCACCTCCGTCTTTCAGATTAACATGGACGATGATATTTCCGGTTTCATGCACGCGGACACGGTCGCCGGGATAAATGACCGTGTTGGAGGAATACTCCTCAATAATGGCGGGGCCGGTGAACTCCTGGCCTGGGAACAGATTCACGCGCTTGTACACGGGCGTTTTCACAAAGCCGGTGGCGCGGTCGAAATAGACGTCGCGCTCGTCGTACGGCTTTCCGTCGCCGATGGATTCGCAGCCGCCGGAGGTGAGGTCGCGGGTGTCGATGATGCTTTCGGCGATCAGGCGGACGGCGACGATCTCGACCTTCTCTTCCTTGGCCGAATGGCCGTATGTCCGCAGATGCATCTCGTCGAACTTATCGCGGAGCGTGGTGCGGTATTCTTCCTTCACCTGGCCGCCCTCGACCGGCACGGAGATCGTATACTCCTGTCCGGCGTAGCGCATATCCAGGAAGACCTGCATGCTAAGCTGCTCGGGCTGCGCGCCCTCGTCCAGCAGCGTTTCCCGGCCCTCGCCGACCATCTGGCCGATGATGGCGTTGAGCTGGCCGAAATCACAGGTCTCAAACGGCTGCAGGTAGGTGCGGACATAGTTGTGCTGCAGATTGCTCATGAGCATGCCGAGCGCCGAGAACTGTCCGGGCAGATTGGGAATGATCACGACGGGAATGGAGAGCTCCTTCGCCAGGGAGAGAATGTGCAGGGGGCCGGCGCCGCCGGAGGCGACCATGACGAAGTCGCGCGGGTCATAGCCCTTTTCGACCGTGATCTGGCGCAGCGCCAGCGACATGAGCGCATCCGCGATCTCAATGATGCCGAAGGCCGCTTCCTGCCAGCCGATGCCCAGAGGCTCCGCGATCTTCTTCTCGATGACCTGACGGGGCTCGTCCACGATCACGTCCATTTCGCCGCCCAGGAAGCTGCGGGCGCCGATGCGTCCGAGCACCAGGTTGGCGTCGGTGATGGTGGGCTCCTGTCCGCCGCGGCGATAGCACACGGGGCCGGGCACGGAGCCGGCGCTGACGGGGCCGACCTTAAGCGAACCGGCGCCGTCGAGCCATGCGATGCTGCCGCCGCCCGCGCCGACCTCGACGATGTCGACCACGGGGAGCATCATGGGCTGGCCGCTGGCGTAGCCGCCGATGTAATATCCGTTGGTGGTGTACTGCAGCTTCCCGTCGCTGGAAAGACTGGTCTTGGCCGTCGTGCCGCCCATGTCAAACGAGATCACGTTGGAATAGCCGAGCGCCTTGCCGACCTGGATCGCGCCGGCAACGCCCGAGACCGGGCCGGATTCCATCATGGCCACCGGGATCTTCTTGGCCGTTTCCACGCTCATGGCGCCGCCGTTGGACTGCATGATGAGCATCTTTCCGTCGAAGCCGCTCTCGTGCAGCCGGTTTTCAAGGCTGGTGAGATACTTGACGACGATGGGGCCGACGTAGGCGTTCAGCGCCGTGGTGGATGTACGCTCGTATTCGCGGAACTCGCGGATGATATCGGAGGATATGGTCACATACACGTCGGGCAGCGCCTTTTTCAGGAGCTCCGCGACCTGACGCTCGTGCGCGGGGTTGGCATAGGAATGGATCAGGCAGACGGCCACGGACTCGACGCCCTCGCGCCGGATCGCTTCAATGATGCCGTCGAGATCCTCGGTGGCGAGCGGAGTGAGGACCTTGCCTTCAAAGTTCATCCGCTCCGTCACTTCAAAGCGCAGATGACGCGGGATGAGGGGCTTGGGGCGATGGAAATAGAGGTTATAGCTCTCCGTGCGGTTGCAGCGCCCGATCTCGTAGACGTCCCGGAATCCCCTGGTGGTGACAAGGGCGGTTTTGGCGCCCTTGCGCTCCAGGACCGTGTTGATGGCGACGGTGCAGCCATGGAGGAAAAGCTCCGCCTGCGACAGGTCGATATCCGCCTTGCGCAGGCAGTCCATGATGCCGATGGACTGGTCTTCCGGCGTGGAAAGGGACTTGCTGTTGAGGAGCCCCCCACTGTCGCTGGTAGCCACAAGATCTGTGAACGTACCGCCAATATCAACGCCAATATGCAATGCTATCACTCCTAAAATTAAATTCGTTTCTTTTTATTGATTCAGCTATATGTACCGTATGTACCGCCGGCAATGATTGTATTTTATTCTATATTGAAGTATTGCAAATATCAAATTCAAATGCTAGAATGAATAAAACGCCTATCCTTATTGAATGGCAATTCATAGATAATGCCATATAGAATTACGGGGTTTTATATCCGGGGCGGCGCCCTGCCGCCGGGCCCCGGAGCGGCTTTCGGTATCAATGTCTCGGGAGGTAGGCTGTCAATGGACCTTGAATTACTGAAATATTTTGTCGTAACAGCGGAGATGGAGCATGTCACAAAAGCTGCGAACGAGCTCCATATCACCCAGCCGTCTCTCAGCAGCGCCATGAAGCGGCTGGAGAACAATCTGGGTCTTCCCCTGTTTGAAAAGGACGGACGCGGGATCAAGCTGACGGACTATGCCCATGCCTACTACCGGAAGATCAAGCTCGCCCTTGATATAATCGACGAGGCAAACAGCGAGATCGCCAAGGTGCAGCAGAATCTGGACCGCACGCTCACGGTTTTTGCGCCGAGCCTGTTCAACTTTCCGGGCCTCATGGACGTCATCATGCACGACTACCCCAACACGCAGATATCGCATGTCGGGCTTTCGTACGCCAAGATAATCGAGGGGCTGAAGGAGCAGAAGCTGGACTTCGCCATATGCTGGACGCCCCATTTCGATCCCGCGCTGACGTATGACGTCCTTGTCGAGCAGGAGATCGTCGTGTGCGTCGGGCCGCAGAACGCCTACTACGACCGGGAGGAGATCACGCTGGAGGAGCTGAACGCGCTGCCGTTTATCGGCTCGCGGATCGGCGAGGCGAAAATGGACCATCTCAGCTATATAATGAGCAAGCATGGGATATCGCCTTCCAGCATAAGTCATGCCACCAGCGCAAGAGACGAGCTTTCGGTCATTGAAAGCAGCAGCCTCGCCTCGCTTCAGGCCGTCGATATCTCGAAAAAATACGCCCGCCCATCCAAAATACACAACCTGCGGATAAAGGACATCGGCCCGATCTACGAAAATCTGTATCTGGTTTACAGTCCGGACAACCAGCGCCCGCTCTGCAGGGACGTGTGCAGGCTTATCCGGGAGCATTTCGAGCATTATCATCAGTAATTTTTATAAGGTAAAGAGCGGCAGGGAAGCGCCCGCGCAGGCACGGGCGCTTCCCTGCCGCTCTTTGCTGCGGACGGGGCCTGCCGGGCGGGGAAAACCGCGGCAAAAGGCGTTCGGACACAAAAAAGACTTGAATACAGGTTTTGTCTGTAATATAATGTATCAGTCACACTGGGAAAACCAGCGGATAATCTCGCAAAAGGGCGTGTTTGAATGAGCGCATCGAAAGACAAGATCAACCGTAAGCAGCTCCGGGAAGCCGGACAGGACAAGCATCAGCTTGCCCAGCAGCAGGCAGAGGCGGCGCACCGCAGAACCCGCACGAAGTACATCCTCGTCGCGGCGGTCGTGGTCGTGCTGTTCGCGTTCATCTTCCTGTACAACTCCGCGCTGCCCAGCCGGTATCTGACCGGCGCCACCATCGACGGGCAGGACTATTCCGTCGCGGAGCTGAACTACTACTACTCCACCAGCTATCAGAATTTCTACAGCAGCTACGGCCAGTATATCCAGTACGGCCTGTTCTTCGACACCTCCAAGAGCCTTGCCGATCAGGCGTATTCCGAGGATCAGACCTGGCGCGAATACTTCCTTGACCAGGCGCTTGCGAACATGAAGCAGGTGCAGGCCCTGTGCACCGCCGGCGAGGCGGAGGGCTTTGAGCTTCCGGAGGAATATCAGAGCCAGTACGACGAGGCGGTCGCCGATCTGGAGACGACCTGGCAGACCAACGGCTATTCCAGCCTTGGCCAGTTTTTGAACATGGTCTACGGCAAGGGCGTGGACGAGGCGCTCGTCAAGCGGGAGATGTACCGCGGCGTCTATGCCTCCGCCTATGCCGAGCATGTGTACGATAGCTATGAGTACACGCCGCAGGAGCTTGCCGACTATTATGCGGAAAACGCCGACCGCTTTGACTTCATCTCCTATGCCACCTATTCCGCCGTCATCGGCGAGGAGGACGACGGGAGCACCAAGACGGCCTTTGAGACCATGGTGAACGAGGTCGACGGCACGGATGAGGACAGCTTCGCCGTTTATGTGGACAAGAACTTCGACGGCGACGAGATCAAGACCAGCAGCACGCAGGGCGGCAGCCTGTCCGAGAACTATTCGGAATGGCTGCTGGACGATGCGCGCCAGGCCGGCGACTGCACGCTTGTCGAAACGGACAGCTCCGTTTACGCGGTGATGTTCCTTGGCCGCGAGAACAACCAGTACAGCACCCGCGCCTTCCGCCACATTCTCATCAAGGCCGAGGACAACGACGGCGATGAGGTCACGTCCGCCGAGGAGATCCAGGCGGCGGTCGAGCGCGCGGAGGAGATCTATAACGAGTGGAAGTCCGGCGAGGCGACCGAGGACAGCTTTGCCGAGCTTGCCAACCAGTACAGCGACGACACCGGTTCGAACACCAACGGCGGCCTGTACGAGGACGTTTACAAAAACCAGATGGTCGCGCCGGTCAACGACTGGCTGTTCGCGGCGTCCGAGCCCGGCGACAGCGGCGTGGTGGAGTATAACGAGGGCGGCAGCTATGCCGGCGGACACGTTATGTATTATGTCGGCGAGAGCGACGAGCTGTACGCCGACGAGCTGGCGGAAAGCGATCTGCGCAGCACGACGGCGACGGCGTGGCTTGAGGAGCTTACCGGCGCCATGGAGGCGACGCTCTCCAATACCGGCATCGCTGCGAAGAACTACTGATATTAAAGAAAGACAAAGGGGCTGCCCGCTATGGGCAGCCCCTTTGCTGTTTTCGGCGTCACCGGTTCCGCCGGTAGCCCGCCTCGTCCCGGTATTCGGGGTGAGCGGCCAGATACGGGTCCCGGTCGCCGCAGATGGTGTAGTCGCACCTGCAGCCGTTGGCGCAGGTCGTCGTGCGCACGAGCCGGGCGTGGATCAGCTCCATGGACGCAAAGTCCACGTTGCACAGCGCGGGCATGATGTCCGTGAGACCGTGCCGGATGGCAAATTCCGCCGCGGGACAGGCCGTGAACTCGTAATAGATGGGCTTATCCCTCTCGTAAGGGGCGACGGACATTTCATAATCGTGCCACCGATCGCAGCCCTTTTTGGCCCGCGTGAACGCCGTATGTATCGGCCTGGCAGGGAATCGGTCAGATATTCACGGACACGCCGTAGGCCGAGCGGTTCACGGCCTGGATGCTGCCGGGGGTGTCGCAGCTGCCGATCATCCAGGTGCGGGCCTTGCCGGTATAGAAGGGCAGCGCAATGTCGCTGTTGGCCCGCAGTCCGGCGGCCAGAAGGACGTTGTCCGCCTCGAGCCGGTGCTCCGCGCCGTCCTTGCCGCGGTAGGTGACGTGATCTTCGTAAATGCCGGTGCAGGTGGCGTTGAGAACATAGTCAAAGCCCTCCTGCTCCTCCCAGGTCTTTTCAAACAGACTGCGGAAGTGGACGGGAACGCTTTCCGGCGACAGGATGCCCTGCATCTCCACCACCATGACCTCGTGGCCCTGGCGGGCCAGATGGATGCCGACCTCGACGCCGATCTCGCCGCCGCCGATGATGACGAGCTTTTTGCCAAGCTCCGCCTCGCGGTTGGCCGCGTCCGCCGCGAACATGACGTTCCTGCCGTCCGCACCGGGAATACGGGGGCGAATGGGGGATGCGCCCACCGCCACAAGCACCTCGTCGTAGCCCTCGGCGTCGATCATTTCGGGCGTGGCCTCGGTGTTCAGCAGCACGCGCGCGCCGCTTTTCATGACCTGCGCCTCTTTCCATTTGCGGTAGCGGTTGATGGTCCACTTGAGGTCCATCTTGTCCATGCTCCAGAGCATGCCGCCCAGAGCGGGGCCCTTTTCATACAGGGTCACGTCGTGGCCGCGCTCGCAAAGCCGCAGCACGGCCTCCATGCCGCAGGGGCCGCCGCCGATAACGGCGATCTTCTTTTTCTTCTTGGGCGGGGTGATGAGCCGCTCGGCCTTGTGCTCGATGCCGAAGACGGGGTTCACGGAGCAGACGGTGTTCCATTTCTCCGGGCCGGGGATGTGGCACTTGTTGCAGCGCAGGCAGGGACGAACGTCCTCCGCCCGGTTTTCATAGGCCTTGGTGACGAATTCGTTGTCGGCGATGAAGGCGCGGGCCGCGCCGATAAGATCGGCCTGACCGGCGGCGATGATCTCGTCGTCCCGGACGATATCGTGGCAGCCGCCCACCACGTTCACCAGCATTTTGGTGCCCTGGGCCTTGAGCCCGTTCCGGATGGCCGAGGCCGTGTCCAGATGGGGGATCTCGCGGGGGTCCAGGTAGGTGGGCTGGCTGGGGTCGATGCTGCCGCCCCGGATCTGGATGATGTCCACATAGTTCTCCAGATACTTCATCATCTCGATGGTGTCTTCCACGCGAAGCCCGCCGGGGAACATGTCGTCCTCACGGCCGGAAATGCTGATCTCCACGAGAAAGTCCCTGCCGCACATCTCCTTGATCTTTTTGCAGATGAGCATGGGGAAGCGGGCCATGTTTTCAAGGCTCCCGCCGAATTCATCCGTGCGCTTGTTCGACAGCGGCGACAGAAAGCGGCCGGGGAACATGAGCCGGTAGGCCATGTGGATATAGCACATATCAAAGCCAAGGCTTTTGGCAAGCCTGGCCTCCTCGCCATAGGCCTCGATCATCTGATAGAGAAGCTCTCTGGGCGCGGCCTTGCCGTATTCCCGCTTGCTGCCGTCGCCGGCCACAAATTCAGACAGAACGCCGTCGGACGCGTCGTAGCCCCGGACGATGTTCATATCCGGCAGGACAAGATAGCTGGCCTTGGCGCCGTAGTAGTGCACGGCCTCGGCGACCTGCGCGAACATATGCTGGTGGGCGCCGTTCGTGATGTCCAGGCTCTGCGAATGAACGTCCGTGGTCTTGACGGGGTTGTTGCCCTTGCAGGTAACGACCGCGGCGCCAGCCTTGGCCTTGTTGCCGTAATGGGTGATGAGCGCCTCCGTGGGCCACTTTTCCGTCGCCTGCACGAAATGGGGGTTCGAGGGCGTGCAGATGAAGCGGTTGCGGAGGATCACGTTGTTGATCTTGATGGGGGACAGGGCGTGGGAATATTTCTGTTCCATAGTGATAACACCTCTTGAAAAACTTATTATGTCGGCGCCGTTCACGCCGGCGGGCCGTTCTCCGCCGATTTGTAAACAGCGGTTGCATACTCCAGAAAAAAGTCGCAGAACAGGCGCATGGCCTTGGAGTGATAGTTTTGCTTTATATAGGCGATGCCGCAGTGGCGCCGGCAGTAATCTTCGGCCACGGGGCGGAATACCAGATTCGCGGACCAGGGATAGCGGGTGCTGGTCGCCTGATCGTACTCGTAGCGGCGCTTGACGATGAACGAAACGCCCTTTCCTTCGCTGACGGCCTTGCCGATCAGCTGGGGGAAAAAGCCCTGAAAGAAAATTTCCGGTTCAAAGCCGGCCTGATGGCAGAATTCAACGGTCAGATCCTGACTGTCGGAGTTTGCGTTGTTGCAGAAAAAACGCTCGCTTCGCAGCTGGGCCACATTGAGCACCGCTTCTCCGGCCAGCGGATGGTCCGCCGCCATGAGAATGCCCAGCTTTTCCGTGAAGACCTCGTGCCATTCGATGTCGTCCGAGCCGATCGGCAGACTGGAGATGGCGATGTCGATCCGGCGCTCATCCAGCGAGCGCAGAAGCTGCAGCGGCGACGTCTGGACGTAATTGATGGCGACGTCCGGGTAAAGCTGCATGAATTCCAGAATACACTCCTGAATGAAATCCGGGTCGCGCTCCGGGAAGGAGGAGCCGATGCACAGCCGGCCGCTGACCGTGTCCTTCGTGTCGGACAGCTGCTGGCGCAGGCTTTCCAGCTCCGCGAAAATGCGTTCCGCCGATTTTTTCAGAATACGGCCGTTTTCGTTCAGACGCATCTTTTTGCGGTCGCGCTCGAACAGCTTCACGCCAAGCTCCTGCTCCAGATTGGCCAGCGCCCGGCTCAGCGCGGGCTGCGTGATGTGCAGCTCCTCCGCGGCCTTTGTCAGATGCTCCTTTTGGGCGATTTCAAGAAAATACGACAAATACAGAAGATTCATAATATCCCCTCCCGGAGACGGAATAGACCGGACGATCGGTTCGCGGCAGGACGGCTTTCGCCCGTCAGCCGAGCGTGTAATGCCACGCCTTTTCCGGGTCGATGTATTCGCCGAGCTCCCGCACGGCGATAACCTTCATGTCCATTTCCTTCAAAACCTCCATCTGGCGGCGGAAGGAAACGGGGCCGGGCCAATGATCCGCGCCCACATCGTGATAGGTCAGGCCGAAGATGCAGCCCTCCGGCGTGTCCGCGATGCGCTTTTTCATCAGCTCCGCGGAATAGAAATCCGGGTCGCCGTGGTTGCAGATGGCCAGCGGAGAATCCACCCGGGGGTCGTAATAGGTCATGCCGCGGATGCCGTCCGTCCCCTTCTCCTGGTTGCCGCGGCCCCAGAGATAGCCGCATTCCCGGGCGCAGGCGACCACCTCCGGGTTGCTGATGCCGCTGGGATAGGCGTAGGAAACGGGTTTTTTCAGACCGTGGCGGACGAATTCCTCCTCCATGCCCCGTATCTGGGCGAGGTTGAAATCCCGGCCCATGTTCTGCGAGCCCCAGACGTGATGGAGGGAGTGGTTGCCCAGCTCAAAGCCCGCCGCTTCCAGCGCGCCGATCTGCTCCCAGGTCATGAACACGTCCTTATCCCCGAACGCGGCGCCGTGCGGCGTGTGCTGCAGCTCGGCGATGAAGAAGGTGGCGTGGAAGCCGAGCTCCTCCAGAATGGGCTTTGCGACGGTGTACTGCGTTTTGTACGCGTCGTCAAAGCACAGCACGCAGAGATTCCGGGGGATATCGCGGATCACGGGGTCGCTTTCCCGAAGCCTTTCGCGCACCTGGGCCGCCGTGTAGCCGAAGGCCTGCTTCATGGCCTCCTCGTCCACGGCCGCGCCGGCCATCAGGCTGCGCAGCAGCTCCGCCCGCGTTTCCTGCGCCATGAAAACGTTTGTCTTCTCCGCGTCCGGCGCGCTCATGACGGCCTCGAAATCCATGCCAAGGGTCCCGGGACAGGCCTCCACGCTGGACACCCTGCTGGCATAGCGAAACACGTTGGTCACCATGGCCCGCTCCTGCTCGTAACGGCGAAGGAAATCCGCCATTTGTTCAATCGTCATGGGAAAGCTCCTTTTCGTGATCTTGAGACAGCGCTTCCGGCTGGGCCGGAAGCGCTTTGCTTTTATACCGGGCCGGGGGTCATCCGGCGTATTTTTCCTCCAGCGCGCCGAAGTCGTATTCCGTATAGAGGTTCATGCCCTCCCGGTTGGCTGCCTGAACGGCCGTCATGGCGTCCACGGAGTCGGTCATAACGGCCAGCGTCTCCAGACCGGACTTCCAGCCCAGGATATCGCCGCAGTACAGGAACCACTCCACCTCTTCGTCGGTCATGTCGAGGATGGTGCCGCCGGCGCCCTCCACCGTTTCCACGAACTGAGCCGTGAGCTCATCCTGATATTCCGCGCTGTAGGCCAGCAGATTTTCGCAGGCCTGATACAGGGCGTCCTTCTGGTTGTCCGTGAGCGCGTTGAGGCTGTCGGTGTTGATGGTCATCCAGTGATCCACGCGGTTGGCCGGGCAGACCAGATAATACGAGGCCACCTCGTAGATCTTGCTGCTGACGATGTCGGCGGCGGTGGCCTGGATGCTGTCGCAAAGGCCGGTGCGCAGGGATTCGTACCAGTCGGAGTCGATCACGGTGACAAGATTCTTGTAGCCCATGTCGGAGTAGTTGGCGTCCATGGGGCAGCCGAACTTGCCTTCGTACATGTCGCTCCAGGACTCCACGGGCGTCCGGGACGCGAAGACGATATCCGAGGTGACGATATAGGCGGGAAGCAGCGTGGCGTTGTTCGCGGCCCAGGTTTCCGCAATGGCGGCGGAGCTGGCTTCGTCCTCAAAGGCGAGGTAGTTGATGACCTTCTGGGTGTCGGCGATGGAGGCGGGGGTATAGTAGATGGAGGCGACGCAGGGGATGCTGAAGGCGTTGGCGGGCGTAAAGGCCATCATCATGTCGATGGAGCCGTTGGAAAGCATGGCCAACTCTTCATCGGGGCCGCAGAGCGTGCCGCCGAGATACAGATCCAGCGTGATGGAGCCGCCGGACAGCTGTTCCACCTGCTCTTTGAAGTAGTTCCAGAAAACGCCGGGAAGCTGGGTGGCGGTGAAGGCCGAGGCGGCCGTCAGCGTGACGGCGGGGTCCGCGGCGGCGGCAGACTCTTCGCCGGCGGGATCTTCCGCGGGCGCTTCCGCAGGGGCGGCGGCCTTTTCCGTGGGCGCGGCTTCCTCCGCGGGGCTGCTCTGGCCGCAGGCGGCGAACGAGGCCAGCATCATAACGGCGAGAAGGATGGCGATAAGACGTTTCATTTTGGTTCCTCCTGATTATGTTTTGTATTTTGGGAGATCACGAAAGAAGGTTGGGGATGAAGTTGACGATCTGGGGCACATAGGCGATGAGATAGGCGCAGGCGACATTTACCAGACAGTAAGGCCAGATGCCCTTGAAGATGACCTTGGGGTCCACGCCCACCGCCTGCGCGGAGACGAACACGCCCATGCCGATGGGAGGGGAAATGCTGCCGAGATTGATCATCACGACGAGGAAGATCAGAATGGCGTAGGGATCGAAGCCCATGGAGATCATGATGGGATAGATGATGGGCACGGTGATGAGCATGCAGGAGACGATGTCCATGATGGCGCCGGCGACGAAGTAGAACAGCACGACCAGCGTGAAGACCACGATGGACGGCGCGTGAAGCTCCGCGATCATGCCGATGAGCATATCCGGCAGACGGGTCAGCGTGATGAAGCGGCCGAACATGGTGCCCGCCAGAAGCAGGGCGAACATGTTGCTGTTGAGAACGATGGACTCCGCCGCGCACATGAACACGTCCTTCAGCTTCATCCGCTTGCCGAACACCGCGTAGATCGTCACGCAGGCCGCGCCGATGGCGCCGCCCACCGTCGCCGTGAAGAAGCCGGCGTAGGCGCCGATGATAATGATGCAGAACAGCGCCACGATGGGGATCAGGAGCTTCAGGGACTTGAAGCGCTCGCCCCAGCTCACCTTTTTCTTCTCCGCAGGCGGGATCTTGTTGGTAAAAAGAGCCGTGACCCGGATGCACGCCAGCAGCAGAAGCGTCATCAGGATGCCGCCGCCAAGACCGCTCATAAGGCCCCGGGAGATGGAAAGGTCCGTCAGCATGCAGCAGATGAGAATGCAGGTGCTGGGCGGGATCAGGGACGCCAGAGACGCGGAGGTGGCAATGCAGGCCAGCGCGTTGGAGCGGTCGTAGCCCGTCCTGTCCAGGCTGGGCAGCGCCATGCGGCTGAAGACCACACAGCCCGCCGTGGGGTTTCCGGAGCAGGCGCCGAAGATGGTGTTTGCCACCACGACGGTGCTCAGCATGCCGCCGCGGCGGTTGCCGAGCCACTTCTGGGTGGCGGAGAAGGTGCCCTCCGCGATGCCGGTCTTATCCAGCAGCACGCCCATGAAGGCGAACAGCGGCAGCAGCGCGTATGTATAGTCCGCCGCCGTGGAGAAGGGGCCCTGGGTAAACTGGGTCAGGAGCATGGCGGGCTTTACCACAAAGAGCATGCCGCCCACCGAGCACAGAAGCATGGACAGAAATACGGGGACTTTCAGAAAGATCAGAATGATCATCGCGACGAAGAAAATGATACCGATGGCGGCAGGCGTCATTTCGCCATCCCTCCTTCCTCATGGGGATCTTCTCCCGCGGGCGCGGGAGGCGCGGACATGAAATCGGGCGCCGGTTCATAGCGCAGCAGATAGCGAACAAAGCAGAACGCAAAGGCAACTGCCAGCACGAACCAGCTTATGGTCTCCATCAGGGCAAAGGGCCAGACCGGGAAGCCGCCCTTGGGGTTGGACATGGTGCGGCTGGCGATCAGATTCAGCATATTATTCAGGGAAAGCTTCCCCAGGAAAATGCAGAACCCCACGCCGACCAGGTCGTAGAGCATGTTCAGTATCTTCTGCATCTTGGCGGAAAACTTCCCGAACAGGATATCCACGCAGGTCATCTGGCCGATCAGCAGGGTATACCCCATGCCCAGATAGGCCAGAGGCACGTCGCAGTACTGAATGATCTCTGTGGCATAGGGGATGCTGCTTCCGAATATCTTCGCGATGATCACATCCACAAAGGCCACCAGCATCACGAAGATCAGCACGGCCGCTCCCACATACAGGAGCCACTTGGTAACAGTCTGGAATGCCCGGTCTATTCTGGCGCAGGCATTCGCGGGGGTGTGTTTCAAAGCGCTTGCCTCCTTTTGGTTAATCGTTTCACAATAAGGTATGTTTACTATACCATTCCAAAATAATTATGACAAATGCCGCGTTCGCTATAGAATCATATCATTTTGGTTATGATATGGCTTTCCGGCCCGGTATCAGAGGGCCGGACGAGAAAAAGTTTCCTCTTTTTCCCTAAAATGAGACTTTCTTTGTATTAAATAAATATATGATTACAACGAGTTTTGTGTGGTATGACTACAGCCGCTTTTGAACGATCGGCGTTTTTGCGGGAAAAGGATCCCCGCCGAAGGCGGAGGAAGCGTGCCTTTCTCCGGAAAACAAAGAAAGAAAGCGCCGCCCGGGCGGCGGAAGGGAGGCAGAAGATACAAAAAAACACCGAAACCGGGCGGTTTCGGTGTTTTTGAACGTTTTTCCGGAAATAAGGGGCGATCAGCGCTTGCTGAACTGGGGCGCGCGGCGGGCGGCCTTGAGACCGTACTTCTTACGCTCCTTCATGCGCGGGTCGCGGGTGAGGTAGCCGGCCGCCTTGAGGGTGGCACGGTAGCTCTCGTCCACGAGCAGCAGGGCGCGGGCGATGCCGTGGCGGATGGCGCCGGCCTGGCCGGTCACGCCGCCGCCGGAAACGGTGGCCTCGATGTCGACCTTGTCGCTGGTCGCGGTGGCGACCAGGGGCTGGCGGACGATGAGCTTGAGGGTGTCAAGGCCGAAGTACTCGTCGATGTCGCGGCCGTTGATGGTGATGGCGCCGGTGCCGCCGGGAATCAGATGCACGCGGGCGACGGAGGACTTCCTGCGGCCGGTGCCGTAAAGGTAGGGGCGCTTGGATTTGTAGGTAGCCATAGTCTCGTTCCTCCTTAACCTTCGTAGACCTCAAGCTTCTGGGCCTGATGGATGTGCTCCTCGCTGCGGAAAATGCGCAGACGGCGGAGCTGGTTTTTCGCCATGGCGTTCTTCTGAAGCATGCCGCGCACGGCGATGCGCATGGCCAGCTCGGGCTTTTCCTTCATCAGGCGGGCATACTGCGTTTCGTGCAGGCCGCCGGGGTAGCCGGAGTGGGTGCGGTAATACTTCTGCTCGAGCTTTTTGCCGGTCAGGACGGCCTTCTCGGCGTTGATGATGACGACGAAATCGCCGCAGTCGACGTGGGGCGTATAATCGACCTTGCGCTTGCCGCGCAGCAGGTCGGCGGCGATGACCGCGGTCTTGCCCATGGGCTTGCCGGCGGCATCGAGGACGTACCACTTGCGGACGACTTCGGCAGGCTTTACCATAGTCGTGGACATATTCTTTCCTCCGCTGTATAAAAATTTTTTGACAATTTCAAGCACGCTGTATAAACTGGTGTCTGCCCCAGCGCGCCTTACTTTTATACCACCGGAGGCCTCCGCTGTCAACACCTGTTTTAAGAAAAAAGAAGGACGCTCGCGAATGCTCGCGAATGCTCCGATTTTCTCGGATTATCTCAAAATCAATTTTACAACATGGATGGCTGCTATGGACGATCTGAATAAATTCTGCGGCGTGCTGCGCCGCTGCATGGACGACTACGGGATGATCGACGAGGGCGACCGCGTCGCCGTCGGCGTGTCGGGAGGCAAGGATTCGCTTCTGCTGCTGACGGCGCTGGCGCGGCTGGCCCGGTATTACCCGAAGCGCTACACGCTCGCGGCCATCAGCTGCGATCTGGGCTTTGAGGGCATGGATTTTGCGCCGGTGGAGGCGCTGTGCGGCGAGCTTGGCGTGCCGTTTATCCTTGTGCCGACGGGCATACGCGAGATCGTTTTCGACGTGCGGCAGGAGTCGAATCCCTGCTCGCTGTGCGCCAAGATGCGCAAGGGCGCGCTGATGAACGCGGCCAGGGAGGCCGGCTGCACGAAGGTCGCGCTCGGCCATCATTTTGACGACACGGTGGAAACGGTTTTCATGAATCTGCTGTTTGAGGGGCGGCTGGGATGCTTCGCGCCGGTGACGCATCTCGACCGCAGCGGCATGACGCAGATACGCCCCATGCTCTACGCCGGCGAGCAGCGCATACGCCAGCTTGTGGAAAAGCTGGCGCTGCCCGTGGTGAAAACGACCTGCCCGATGGACCGCACGTCCAAGCGGCACGAGATCAAGCTGCTGCTGGCGGAGCTTTCCGAACGCTACCCGGACATCAAGACGAAGATATTCGGCGCCGTGCAGCGCGCGCCGCTCGACGGCTGGGAGGTGCGGCGATGACGCGGGAGAAGCGGGACGAGCGGCTGGCGCTGGGATGCATGCTGGCGCTGATGGCGCTCGGCTACGGGCTTTTGTCGCTGCTGACGGACGGCGATCTGTTCCGCCACGAGATGCAGGACAGCTACACCGAGCAGGCGCTCAACTGGCTTCAGGGACGGCTGTGGCTCGCCGACGGCGAGCGGTACACCTGGCTGGAGCTGGCGATATACGACGGGAAGTACTGGTGCTCGTTCCCGCCGGTGCCGGCGGTGGTGATGCTCCCGTTCGCGCTCGTGTTCGGCCAGGCCACGCCGAACAACCTGCTTGTCGGCGTTTACGGACTGATAAGCGCGGCGCTCGCCTTCCGGCTCATGCGGACGTTCGGCCGCGGGAGCTGGGCGAGCGCGTTCTGGGGCGCGTTTCTGGTCTGGGGCTCGAATATGCTCTGGATGACGACCTACGGCGGCGTGTGGTTTCAGGCGCAGGCGCTGTGCATGGTCTTTTCGCTGGGCGGGTGTCTGGCGGCGGCGAAGGGGAAAAAGGGGCTGAGCCTGTTTCTTTTAGCGCTGGCCGTGGGCTGCCGGCCGTTCACGGCGGTGTTCCTGCCGGTTTTCGTGCTGTGCTTCGCGTGGCGGGAGCGGGAGCAGGGCGGCTTTATGCGCGCGCTTTTGCGCCAGTGGCGCTGCTGCCTCGGGGCGCTGGCCGTGGCGCTGGCACTCATGGGGTATAACTACGCGCGCTTCGGCGACCCGCTGCAGTTCGGGCACGACTATCTGCCGGAATTTACGGAGGCGGAGCACGGCCAGTTCGCGCTTTGTTATCTGTGGCCGAATCTGCGCCGCATCCTGTTTGAGCCGGTCCGCATCCGTGACGGCGCGCTGAGCTTTCCCGTGTTCGACGGGTTCATGTTCTATGTAGCCAATCCCCTGTTCCTTGCGCTGTTTTACGAGCAGATCCGCGCGCTCGTGACCCGCCGGACGGATCTTGCCGGCACGGCGCTGACGGTGGGGATGACGCTGGAGCTGCTGCTTCTGTGCATGCACAAGACCTTCGGCGGCTGGCAGTTCGGCTGCCGCTACACCTGCGATCTGCTTCCGTTCGCGCTTTTGTATATCGCGCGGAAGGGCCGCCCCCGGACGGGACCCGCGCTGTGGGCGCTGGCGGCGCTGGCTGTGGCGTTCAACGTTTACGGCGTGTTTTTCATGTATCAGTGGACGCTGCGCTGACGGCGGCTACAGCCGGAAGACCAGATAGCGCAGCGCATACAGAAGCCCCACGCCGGGCAGGCCCAGCAGCGCGGCGGCCGCGCAGCTGAACCAGTTGACGCCGACGCCGAAGCCGAACAGCCCTGCGACGGCGTTGGCCGTGAACAGGCCCGCCAGCCCCGCGACGCTGCCGAGCCCGAAGCGTCCGGCGCGCGCGCCGACGTGCCGGCTCAGCGAAAGGCACAGCCAGATCAGCGAAAGGCCCGTGACGACAAAAAGCGCTTTGAGAACATAATCCGGCACGGCAGGATCCTCCCTGTTTGAATTTTTCCATATATTTATATTGGACGAGCCGGACTTTTAGACATATAATAAGCGCAGAAAGAGAAAACGCACATTCCCTCCTGAGACAGAGCGCCGGCTCTGTCTCCTTTTTATGCGCCGGCGCGTCCGGCGCGCCGGCTTGCAATTTGCCGGGGCATACGGTATACTATATATTTGAGTTAGTATCGGCTTTGCCATACAATATTTCGTGAAACGTGAGGAAGATCGCCGCATGGCCAAACGTAAGACAGAACAGTACAGCAACGAGAGCATCGTCCTGCTTGAGGGAGCCGACCGCGTCCGCAAGCGCCCGGCCGTCATCTTCGGCTCCGACGGGCTGGACGGCTGCGAGCACTCGGTTTTTGAGATCCTTTCCAATTCCATCGACGAGGCGCGGGAGGGGCACGGCGATCTGATCACCATCACTCGCTATGAGGACGGCTCCGTCGGCGTGGAGGATTTCGGCCGCGGCTGCCCGGTGGACTGGAACGCGAACGAAAAGCGCTACAACTGGGAGCTGGTGTACTGTGAGCTGTACGCCGGCGGCAAGTATAAAAACAACGAGGGGGAGAGCTACGAGTATTCCCTGGGCCTCAACGGTCTCGGCGCCTGCGCCACGCAGTACGCGTCGGAATACATGGACGTGACCGTCTGGCGCGACGGCTTCCGCTACGATCTGCATTTTGAAAAGGGCGCGATCGTCGGGGAGATGAAAAAAACGCCGGCCGACCGCAAAAAGACGGGCACGACCCACCGCTGGAAGCCGGACCGCGAGGTGTTCACGGATATTGATATCCCCGTGGACTGGTTCCGCGAGACGCTGCGGCGGCAGGCCGTGGTCAACGCCGGCGTGACGTTCCGGCTGCGCATCCAGCAGGGGCGCGGCTTTGAAACGGAGGAATACGCCTACGAAAACGGCATCCTCGACTATGTGACGGAGCTGGCCGGGGAAACGCCGCTGACGACGCCGGTGTTTTTTGAAACGGAGCGGCGCGGGCGCGACCGCGCGGACAAGCCGGAATACAAGGTGCGGCTGTCGGCGAGCTTCTGCTTCTCGCGCGAGGTGCAGCGCATCGAGTATTATCACAACTCGTCCTGGCTCGAGCACGGCGGTGCGCCGGAGAAGGCGGCGAAGCTCGGCTTCGTGTACGCCGTGGACGCCTATATCAAAAAAAGCGGGAAATACCAGAAAAACGAGTCGAAAATATCCTTTCAGGACGTGCAGGACTGTCTCGTGCTCGTCACGAACTGCTTCTCGACCCAGACCAGCTACGAAAACCAGACGAAAAAGGCGATCACCAACCGCTTCATTCAGGAGGCCATGACCGACTTTTTCAAGGAGCGGCTGGAGATCTGGTGCATCGAGCACAAGACTGAGGCCGACCGCATGGCCGATCAGGTGCTCGTGAACAAGCGCTCGCGCGAGCAGGCCGAGCGCACGCGCCTGAGCATCAAAAAGAAGCTCACCGGCTCCATGGACGTGGTCAGCCGCGTGGAAAAATTCGTGGACTGCCGCTCGAAGGACCCCGACGAGCGCGAGATATACATCGTCGAGGGCGATTCCGCGCTCGGAAGCTGCCAGCTCAGCCGCAACGCGGCGTTCCAGGGGCTCATGCCCGTGCGCGGGAAGATACTCAACTGCCTCAAGGCCGACTATCCCCGCATTTTCAAAAGCGACGTCATCACCGATCTTCTCAAGGTGCTCGGCTGCGGCGTGGAGGTGAACAACAAGGCCAGCAAGGATCTCAACGCCTTCGATCTGGGCAGCCTGCGCTGGAACAAGGTCATCATCTGCACGGACGCCGATGTGGACGGCTACCAGATACGGACGCTGATCCTGACGATGCTGTGGCGCCTGACGCCGACGCTCATCCGCGAGGGCTATGTTTACATCGCCGAAACGCCGCTGTATGAGCTCACCTGCAAGGGAAAGACCTGGTTCGCCTACGACGAGCGGGAGAAAACGGATATCGTCGAGTCGTTCGGCGGCGCAAAATTCACGGTCCAGCGCTCCAAGGGTCTTGGCGAGAACGACCCGGACATGATGTGGATGACCACGATGAACCCGGAAACGCGCCGGCTCATCCGCGTGATGCCGGAGGAGGCGGAAAAGACCGCCCGTATGTTCGATCTGCTGCTGGGCGACGATCTGGCCGGGCGCAAGGCGCACATCGCCAGCGAGGGCGGACGCTATCTCGATATGCTGGATATTTCGTGAGACAGGAGTAATATATGGCTAAAAAGAAGGAACAGTCCGCGGCGCCGCGCCGCGGCGACCCGAACGTCATGGGCCTGCGCGGCCAGACCGTGGAGCAGCCGATCACCGAAACGCTGGAGACGAACTACATGCCCTACGCCATGTCGGTCATCGTCTCGCGCGCCATCCCGGAGATCGACGGCTTCAAGCCCAGCCACCGCAAGCTTCTGTACTGCATGTACAAGATGGGGCTCCTGTCCGGCGCGCGCACGAAATCGGCCAACATCGTCGGCGCGACCATGCACTATAACCCCCACGGCGACGCCGCCATCTACGACACCATGGTGCGTCTGTCCAGCGGCAACGAATCGCTGCTTGCGCCGTTCATCGACTCCAAGGGAAACTTCGGCAAGGTCTATTCGCGCAACATGGCCTATGCCGCCAGCCGCTACACCGAGGCCAAGCTCGCGCCCATCTGCGCGGAGCTGTTCCGCGACATCGACAAGGACACCGTTGATTTTGTCCCGAACTACGACAACTCCACCACCGAGCCGACGCTTCTGCCCACGACGTTCCCGAACGTGCTCGTCTCGTCGAATCTGGGCATCGCCGTCGGTATGGCCAGCCAGATATGCGGCTTCAATCTCGGCGAGGTGTGCCGCACGGCCATCGAATTTCTCCGCGATCCCGACTGCGATCTCATGGCCACGCTGCCGTCGCCGGACTTCCCTACCGGCGGCGAGATCGTGTACGACCCGAGCCGCATGGCGGAGATATACCGCACGGGCCGCGGCTCGTTCCCGGTGCGCGCGCGCTGGCGCTACGCGGAGAAGGAGCACATCATCGAGGTCTATGAGATCCCCTACACGACCACGACCGAGGCCATCATCGACAAGTGCCGCGAGCTCATCAAGGACGGAAAGCTGCGCGAGATATCCGATATGCGCGACGAGACGGATCTCGGCGGCCTGAAGATCGCCATCGACGTCAAGCGCGGCACGGAGCCGGACAAGCTCATGGCCAAGCTGTTCAAAATGACGCCGCTGCAGGAGAACTTCCCCTGCAACTTCAACATCCTCATCGCCGGCTCGCCGCGCGTCATGGGCGTGCGCGAGATACTGGACGAATGGTGCGCCTGGCGCATGGAATGCGTCCACCGCCGCACATACTATGAACTGAGCCGCAAGCAGGAGAAGCTTCATCTGCTCGAGGGTCTGAAGAAGATCCTGCTCGATATCGACCGCGCCATCGCCATCATCCGCGAGACGGAGAGCGAGGCGGATGTGGTGCCGAATCTGATGATCGGCTTCGGCATCGACGAGACGCAGGCGGAGTTTGTCGCGGAGATACGGCTGCGCAATATAAACCGCGAATACATTCTCAAACGCGTGGCCGAAACGGACGAGCTGGCCAGGCAGATCGAGGATCTGGAGGACATTCTGCGCTCCAAAAAGCGCGTCCGGGCCATTATCACGGACGAGCTGAAGCAGGTGCTGCGCAAATTCCCGTCCCCGCGCCGCACGGCCATCGTCTATTCCGACGAGGTGGAGACCTATGAGGAGGACGACGGCGTGGAGGATTACCCGGTGCATCTGTTCATCTCCCGCCACGGGTATTTCAAAAAGATCACGCCCCAGTCCCTGCGTATGTCCGCCGAGCAGAAATACAAGGAGGACGACGGCCCCGGCCAGTATTTCCAGACCACCAACGCCGCGGAGCTGCTTGTCTTCACGGACCGCCAGCAGGTGTATAAGGCGCGCGTGAGCGACTTTGCCGACGCGAAGGCCAGCGTGCTGGGCGACTATCTGCCCGCGAAGCTGGGCATGGACGAGGGCGAGAGCGTGTTTTCCGTGGTGCTGCCGGGCGACTGGAGCGGCTCGCTGCTGCTGTTTTTCGCAAACGGCAAGTGCGCGCGCATCCCGGTGTCGGCCTATGCCACGAAAACGAACCGCCGCCGGCTCACCGGCGCGTACAGCGACAAAAGCCCGCTCGCGGCGCTCCTGCCGCTCGGCGCCGACGCGGAGATCGCCGCGGAATCGGCGGAGGGCCGCTGCGTGATCTTCTCAAGCGCGCTGCTCGCGCCCAAGCCGACCCGCACCACGCAGGGCGTGCAGGTCATGACGCTGAAAAAATACCCGCTCACGGCCGCGCGGTTTTTATCGGAGACCGCCGTGGCCAACCCCGCGCGCTACCGCGTCCGCAGCCTGCCGGCCGCCGGCGCGAAGCTCACCGACGCCGATCGCGGCGAGGAACAGCTCAGCCTGCTCTGACGGCGGCTGCGATATAAGGAGGTCTCGGCATGAAGAAGCTGACGATCACACGCGAGGATGCGCGCTCGGCGCTGATCATCCTCCTCGGCACGGCCATCAACGGGATCGGCTTTTCCTTTATCACCTTCCCCAACTCCATCGTGGCCGGCGGCGTGACCGGCATGGCGCAGATCGTCAACCACTTCACGGGCTGGCCGGTCGGTCTGGTCGGCGTGGTTTTGAACGTTCCGCTGTTCGTGTTCGCCTGGCGGATGTTCGGCGTGAAGTTCATCCTCGCGTCGCTGCTGGGGCTGCTTTCCAGCAGCGCGTTCATCGACCTGTTCAATATGCTGGATATCTGCCTGACGCACGATCTGCTGCTGGCGGCGGTATACGGCGGGCTGATAAAGGGCTTCGGGCTGGGGCTCGTGTACCGCACCGG
Organism: uncultured Oscillospiraceae bacterium; assembly: GCA_934597255.1. Classification (GTDB taxonomy): domain Bacteria; phylum Bacillota; class Clostridia; order Oscillospirales; family Oscillospiraceae; genus CAJOIG01. The sequence continues at coordinate 114,916 of CAKTQV010000005.1, read as the reverse complement.
CGGGACGACCGGCGGCGCGGACATCGGCGCGCGTATGCTGCGCCGGCGCTACCCCTACATCAACTTCGGAACGCTGTCGCTCGCGCTGGACGCCGCCGTCGTTTTGTGCTATGCGCTGTCCGTGCAGAAATTTGACGCCGCGATGTACACCGTCATCACCATGTTCGTCAGCTCCCGCATCGTCAATCTCGTGCTCTACGGGGCGATGAACTCGTCGGTGTGCTACATCATCACGATCCGGCCGCGCGAGATCGCCGAGGCCGTCGGCGAGATGCTGCACCGCGGGGCGACGCTGCTCAAGGCGGAGGGCGCCTACACCGGGGAGGAGCGCTTTGTGGTCCTGTGCGTCATCAAGCAGCGCCAGATCGCCCAGCTCAAGAAGATCATCTACCGCATCGACGAGCGTTCGTTCGTTATCGTTACGAGCTCCCATGAGATATTCGGCAAGAATTTCTCCAGCATTGCCAGCCAGGATTGAAGGAGGCCGCGTCATGGATTTTGAAAAACTGGAAAAAAGCTTTGTCCGCAAGGGCTACACCGTCTCGCGCTTTCCGACCGGCGAGGCCGCCGCGCGCCACATCGCCGATCAGCTCGCGGGACGGACGGTCGGCATCGGCGGCAGCATGAGCGTCGGCGAAACGGGGCTTTATGAGATGCTGAAGGACCGCAGCCGCGTGTACTGGCATCTGCTGGACAAGACCGACGAGGTCATGCTGGCCGCGTGCGGGGCGCCGGTGTACATCACGAGCGCCAACGCGGTGTCGGAGGACGGCTGCATCGTCAACATCGACGGCCGCGGCAACCGGCTGGCCGGAACGCTGATGAAGAAGGAAAAGGTGTTCTTCCTGGTCGGCGCGAACAAGATCGTGTCCACGCTGGAGGCGGCGATCGAACGGGCGCGGAACGTGGCCGCGCCGAAAAACAGCGCGCGTCTCGGCTGCAAAACGCCCTGCGCCGCGGCCGGGCGCTGCTATGACTGCGCCAGCCCGGAGCGGATATGCTCGGCGCTGCTGGTGCTGTGGCAGAAGCCCTTCTGGGCCGATGAGATGGAGCTTGTCGTTTCGGACGAGCCGCTCGGCTATTGATGGGGCGGCGGGCATGAAAAGGCTTCTTGGCGCGCTGCTGGCGGCGGCGGTGCTGTTCGGCTGCGCCGCGTGCAGCATATTCGACCGCTCCGTGTACGAGCTGACGGAGTATTCCGCCGAGCCCGAGGAGGGCAGCGACGACGGCGTGGGTTACATCTCCGACTACGCCGCGCTGCGCCGCGCGATCGTGTGGCTCGTCGCGGAGCATCAGGAATCGGCGGAGCTGCAGTTTCAAAACTACGACGGGAACATATCCCGCGATCTGTCGCAGGCGTGCTGGGAGGTCAAAAGCAGCACGCCGCTCGGCGCGTTCGCCGTTGATTACACCAGCTTTGACCTGTCGCGCATCGTCAGCTTTTATCAGGCCGACATCTACATAACCTACAAGCGCAGCGCCGAGCAGGTGCAGGAGCTGGAGCAGCTTGGCGGGCTGTCGTCGTTTCTGCGGCGGCTGGACGAGGCGCTGAGCGGCGGCGAGCATTATCTCGTTTTGCAGATGACCGCGGCGTCGCTGACGCCGGAGCTGGTGAAGGAATACATCCGCCGCGCGTATTACGCCGACGCGCTGGCTTCGCCGGTGCTGCCGGAGGCGGAGGTGAGCCTCTATCCCGACAGCGGCGTGGAGCGCATCGTGGAGATCAGCCTGGATTACGGCCTTTCTCCCGAGGAGCTGGATGAACGGCGCCAGGCCATGATCGCCGCGTGCCAGAGCGCGGCGGAGGCTCTCGCGGACGAGCCGGCCGCCTCCGGCGAGGCCAGCGGCGAATCCGACGGCACGGCCGACCGGATCTACGACGCGGCGGTCTGGCTTGAGGCCCGCTGCCAGTACGCGGCGGACGGCGGCAGCGGCGCTTATGACGCGCTGGTGACGGGACGGGCCGACTCCGAGGGGCTGGCCATGGCGTTTCAGGCACTGTGCGGCGCTCTGGGCGGCGAATGCCAGGTCGTGTCCGGGCGGCTGGACAACGAGGGGCACTTCTGGAACATCGTCAGCTTCGGCGGCGCGAGCTATCATCTCGATCTGTCCGATCTGGACGAAAGCTTCCTGCGCGGCGACGACGGGATGTGGGGCCGCTACTGGTGGGACACGGCGGCCTATCCCGCCTGCCCGGAGGATTACGATTATTTCGGCCGCGCCGCCGCGCCGGCGTCGTCCGAGCCGGACGGCGTTCCGGACGGCGTGACGCTTTCAGACTGAGGAGAACGTATGCCCGACTTTCATGTTGTATCGGAATACACGCCGTCCGGCGATCAGCCGGAGGCCATTGAAACGCTTGTGCGCGGGCTGGAGGCCGGCATCGACGAGCAGGTGCTCCTGGGTGTGACCGGCTCGGGCAAGACCTACACGATGGCCAAGGTCATCGAGCGGATGAACCGCCCGGCGCTGGTGCTGGCGCACAACAAGACCCTAGCCGCGCAGCTGTGCAGCGAATTCAAGGAGTTTTTCCCGGACAATGCCGTGGAATATTTCGTCTCGTACTACGACTATTATCAGCCCGAGGCGTATATCCCGCACACGGATTCGTTCATCGAAAAGGACGCGAGCATCAACGACGAGATCGACCGCCTGCGCCACAGCGCCACCAGTGCGCTGTTTGAGCGGCGGGACGTCGTCATCGTCTCGTCCGTCAGCTGCATTTATGGGCTGGGCGACCCGATCGACTATGCCAATCTGGTCATTTCGCTGCGCCCGGGGATGAACAAAAGCGTGGAGGAGCTGGCGCGCAAGCTGGTGGATATCCGCTACGAGCGCAACGACATCGCCTTTGAGCGAAACAAATTCCGCGTGCGCGGCGACACGGTGGAGATATTCCCCGTCTATTCGCAGGACCGGGCCATCCGCGTGGAGTTTTTCGGCGACGAGATCGAGCGCATCTCGGAGATAAACGTCGTCACGGGGATGCCCGCGCGCATATTGCAGCACGCGGCGATCTATCCGGCCAGCCACTATGTCACGACCAAGGAGAAAATGGCGCGCGCCATTGAGGACATCCGCGCCGAGCTGGAGCAGCGCGTGGCGTATTTTGAGCAAAACGGCAAGCTTCTCGAGGCGCAGCGCATCCGCCAGCGCACGGAGTACGACATAGAGATGATGCAGGAGCTGGGCTACTGCTCCGGCATCGAGAACTATTCGCGCGTCATTTCCGCGCGCGCGCCCGGCTCGCCGCCGATGACGCTGCTGGATTATTTCCCGAAGGACTTTATCCTGTTCGTGGACGAGAGCCATGTGACGCTGCCGCAGGTGCGCGCGATGTACCACGGCGACCGCAGCCGCAAGGAGACGCTTGTGGAATACGGCTTTCGCCTGCCCTCCGCCTTCGACAACCGGCCGCTGAAGTTCGACGAATTTCAGCAGCGCATCGGCCAGGCGGTCTACGTCTCCGCGACGCCCGGCGAATATGAGCGCAGCCGCGCCGGCCAGATCGCCGAGCAGGTCATCCGCCCGACCGGGCTGCTTGACCCGAAGGTCGAGGTGCGGCCTATCGAGGGCCAGATCGACGATCTGATCTCGGAGATCAATCTGCGCGTGGCGAAGGGACAGCGGGCGCTCGTGACGACGCTGACGGTCAAGATGGCCGAGGATCTGAGCGCGTATCTGTCGGGCGCGGGCATCAAATGCCGCTATATGCACCACAACATCGCCGCGCTGGAGCGCATGGAGATCATCCGCGACATGCGGCTGGGCGAGTTCGACTGCCTGATCGGGATCAACCTGCTGCGCGAGGGGCTGGATCTGCCGGAGGTGTCGCTCGTGGCGATCCTGGACGCGGACAAGGAGGGCTTCCTGCGCTCGGAGACGAGTCTGATCCAGACCATCGGGCGCGCCGCGCGCAACGCCGAGGGCTTCGTTATCCTCTACGCCGACACGGTCACGCCGTCCATGCGCGCCGCCATCGACGAGACGGAACGCCGCCGCGCCAAGCAGCAGGCCTATAACGAGGCGCACGGCATCACGCCGAAGACCATCGTCAAGTCCGTGCGCGATCTTATCGACATATCCCAGAGCGCGGCGGAGGCCGTGGCCTACACGGAGGAGGGCCGCAAGCTCACGCGCCGCGAGCGGGAGCAGGAGATCGAGCGGCTGGAAAAGGAGATGCGCAAGGCTGCGAAGATGCTGGAATTCGAGTACGCCGCCGTCATCCGCGACCGGCTCGTAAAGCTGAGAGGAGAGAAATAAAAACGGCTCAGACTGCGATACAAAACGATTTTTCCCGGGGGAAGATGAGCGCGAACGTCCTGCGCATGGGCATACCGACCTGCCTGGCGCAGATCGTCAATCTGCTGTACAATCTGGTCGACCGCGTCTACATCGGCCATATCCCTGGAACCGGCGCGCTCGCGCTCACGGGGCTGGGCGTGTGCCTGCCGGTCATCAGCCTTGTCACGGCCTTTACGAACCTGTGCGGCCAGGGCGGCGCGCCGCTGGTGTCCATCGCCCGCGGCTGCCATGACGACGAGAGCGCGAAGGGCGTAGTGGGCAGCTCCTTTGCCATGCTGCTGATCGCGGGGCTGGCCGTGCCGGCGCTGTTTCTGTGCTTTCTCGACCCGCTGCTGCTGTTTTTCGGCGCCTCGGAGCAGACGCTGCCCTATGCGCGGGACTATCTGGTCATATACCTGCTGGGGACGGAGTTCGTAATGATCGCCTCCGGCATGAACTATCACATAAACGCCCAGGGCTTTGCCCGGACGGGCCTGCTCACGGTGGCGCTCGGCGCGGTGCTGAACATCGCGCTCGACCCGCTGTTCATCTACGCGCTCGATATGGGCGTGCGCGGCGCGGCCGTGGCGACCGTTATTTCGCAGGCGGCCTCCACCGTGTGGGTGCTGCTGTTTCTGCGCGGGCGGCGGATCGCCGTCCGGCTGGAGCTTTCGGCCATGCGGCTGCGCTGGCCGGTGGTGCGGCGCATCCTGGGGCTCGGCTCGGCCAGCTTCGTGTTCGGCGTGACCAATTCGCTGGTCGAGCTGGTCACGAACCGCGTTCTGCTGGCGTGGGGCGGCGACGTGAGCGTCGGCGTGATGACGGTTCTGATGAGCCTGCACGACATATTCATGATGGTGCCGCGCGGCATCACGCAGGGGTGTCAGCCGGTGTTCGGCTACAATTACGGCGCGGGGCTGTATGAGCGCGTGCGCGCCGGCATCCGCTTCGTCTTCTGGATCACCATCGGCTACTGCACGGCCATGTGCCTGCTGGCCGAGCTGTGCCCGGCGCTGCTTTTCCGCATCTACACGTCCGACGAAACGCTCCTTTCGGCCGGGCGGCACGCCATGCGGCTTTATATGAGCGGTTTCTGGATCATGGGGCTGCAGTTTGTCGGCCAGAATACGTTCACGGCGCTCGGCAAATCAAAGCAGGCCGTGTTCTTTTCCCTTCTGCGCAAGGCGTTCATCGTCGTCCCGGCCACGCTGCTGCTGCCGCGGGTCCTGGGCGTTACGGGCGTATACCTGGCCGAGCCGTTGAGCGACTATCTCGGCTCCGTCGCCTGCTTTGCGACCATGATGCTCACGGTATACCGGGCGCTGGGAAAAAAGCCGGAGAAGGCGTGAGACAAAATACACGATCCCCGGAACGGAAAGCTTTCCGTTCCGGGGATCGTTTATACCGCCGGCCGCTTCCGCGCCGCGCGGCGGGAGAAAGCCGCGCGTCAGTTCCGGTACTGTCCCGGCGTCAGCCCGACGATGCGCTTGAACACCCGGCAGTAATAGCTCTGGTCGGAAAAGCCGACGGCGGCGGCAATGTCGTCCAGCGAGTAATCCGTGCTCAGAAGAAGGCGCTTGCTCTGTTCGACGCGCACACGGCAAAGCTGCTCACGGAAGCTGACGCCCGTGATCTGCTTGAACAGCGAGGACAGATAATTCGGACTCAGCCCCGCGGCCTTCGCCGCCGCCTCCAGCGTGGCCCGGCCGCTGTAATTGGCCGCGATATACTGAAGCGTGCGCCGGACGTAAAGGTTGCCGCGGTCGGTCTGGCTGAACATGGCGTCCATAAAGCCCTCGACCATGTCCTGCAGGAGAAAGCAGAGCTCGTCGAGATCCTGCCGGGAATTCATCAGCGTGACAAATTTGCTGTTGAGCGCATACACGCTTTCCGTGTCGGCCCCTCCGTCCATGGCGACGCGCGACAGCAGCGTGGAAAGCTCGATCGCGCGCAGGCGGACGGCGTCCGCGCGGCCTCCGTCCACGGAAAGCGTCTGGCCGATCAGCTCGTTGAGAAGCGCCTTGGCCCGCTCCACGCTGCCGGTGCGGACTTCGGTGAGAAGCTCGCTCTCCTTCTCGCGCAGGAAGCTTTGCGCCGGCTCGGCCCGATACGTTTTATAGGATTGGATGGACTCGCTGATGCGCGACTGCTGATACAGCTTTTCCTGCGTCTGGCGCAGATAGCGGTGCGCGCCCGGCATCAGCGGCGAGAGCATGTATTCCAGAAGCTTTTTCAGAAGATTGACCTGCCGCGGCGGCAGCACGCGCAGCGTGCCCAGCTCATCGTACAGCTCCAGCGCCAGCCGGGAGTCGAGCTCATACGGCCCGGACAGCGCGCTGACGATGGTACTGTCCGGCGCGTCCATCAGAAACGGGCCGATGATGATGCAGCCGAGCAGCAGACTGTGGTCGAGCAGCGGGAAGGCGATGTGGTTGAGATCGGCGTGGCAGGAGAAGATGTAGGCCTCGCCGATCTCCATGGCCCGCAGTCCGGCCTTCGCGTGCAGCCGGGCGCACTCGCCGCCGCGCAGCAGTGTCTTTTTCAGCCGGGTGCAGTAGCCCGGCGCCTCGCCGAAGCGCAGAAGATCCCGTCCGTCGGCGTCGAGCAGCTGCACCGGAAGCTGCAGAAATTCATGCAGCGTGCTCAGTATATCGCGCAGCCGCTCCTCCGGGACAAGGGAATACAGTCCTGTGGCCATAAATCTCTCCAAATTGAAAAAATTCGGTGATTTTTACAATACACCGGAATTTGCATGGATTATAATACGATTATAGCACAAAAACAAAGAACTGGAAAGGGCGAAGTGTATGAATTCGATGGAGCGGGTCCTGGCGGCGCTTTCCCATCAGGAGCCGGATCGGGTGCCGGTGTACCCCATCCTTGCGGGAGTCAACCGCCGGCTGGTCGGGGCGGATTATCCGACGTGGTCCACAGACGCGGCCGTGTGTGCCGAGGGATATCTGAAAACGGCGGAGATGTTTGATATAGACTGCCTGGTCACGCTCATCGACCTGTCCGTCGAGTGCGACGCCTGGGGACAGAAGATCGTGTACCCGGAAAACGAGGCGGCGCATCCGGACTTTGATGAGCTTCTGATCCGGGACATCGACGATTATGCCAGGATCGGGAAGGCCGATTACCGGAACAGCCGGCGAATGAACATGCATCTGGATGTGGTTCGGCGGCTGGCGGCGGAAAAGAAGGGCGAGCTGCCCATCGTGGCGTTTGTGTTCGGGCCGCTCGGGACGCTGTCCATGATGCGCAGCCAGCAGGAGCTGTATCTGGATCTGTACGACGACCCCGAGGCGGTGAAGGCGGCGGTCTGGCGCGTGGCGGAAACGCTGGCGGATTATGCCGGGGCCCTTTGCGACGCCGGCGCGGACGCGATCATGTGGGACACGCTGTTTGCCAGCGGCTCGATCATGAGCAAGGCGATGTGGGACGAGATGGAGGGCGGCCCGATGGAGATGCTGGCCGGCGTCGTGCGCGGCCGCGGCTGCATGAACATGATCCACAACTGCGGCCGGCGGATCTATTTTGACGCGCAGATCCGGCGCATCCGGCCGGCGGCGATCTCCTTCCTGTACCCGCCGGACGACTGCGTGGACTTTGCGGAATGCAAGGAAAAATACGGGCGGGATGTGACGCTCATCGGCTGCGTGACGCCGGCGGATGCGGTGCTGGGGACGGACGAGCAGTGGGACGGTCAGTGCCGCAGCCAGATCGACGCCATGGCGGCCGGCGGCGGGTTCGTCCTGGCCACGGGCTGCGAATACCCGGCAAACGCAGGGCTTGAGCGCGCGCAGCGCATGATCGACATTGCGAAGACCTATGGTGTTTACGGAAAATAAGGGCGGCGTCCGCCCGCGCGGAAAGTCCCCGGAACGGTATGGCCGCTCCGGGGGCGCTTTCGGAAAACCGCCGGAGCCTCAGGCTCCGGCGGCTTTGCGTATGGGACGGATTATTTGCCGAGGACGGCCAGGATGAGCTGGCCGATGGCCGAATCGGGGTCGACCGAGATGGTCAGCGAGAGCTTGTCGCTGCCGCCGGCGGCGGGCATGACGACGATGTCGCCCTCGTAAACGCCGGCTTCGCCGTCGATGGACTCGCCATCCACGGTGATGGTGCCGTTGATGACGGCGCCGTCGGCAATGGTGAGAAGGTCGAGGTGGCTCTCGCCGCTGACGTTCCAGACGGCGCCCTCGCCGACGACCAGACCCTGAACGCTGTCCGCGCCGTCGTAGTACTTGTCGGTGTCAAGGATCCAGACGCAGTTGGCGTCGGCCTTGCACTCGTCGGACCATATCGCGTCCCAGGCGGCCTTGTCGGCCTTGCGGAACGCGCCGGTCCAGGTGGCGTTTTCCAGCGTGACGAGGCAGCTGCGCTGGTAGTCATAGGCCAGCACGTCGCCGGAGACCTCGCTGTCGGAAACGGTCATATGCGTGCCCTTGCCGGTCATGTCGTCGTCCGCGAGCGCGTAGCGGCTCATGGAGTCGGAGTTGAGCGCCGTGAGCAGGAGAACGCCGGAGGAGCTCTCCGTTGTCACGTCCGTGAGCGTGATGTCCGCGCTGGTGGACTTGACAAGGATGTTCGCGCCCTTGAGGAAATCGACGTATTCGCCGTAGGCCGGGCCGTAATCGGCATACCAGTCGGTAAGCGTGGCCTCCGCGTCCAGATCTTCGGACGTGACCAGGTCGGTGCCGGCCAGGTCAAGGATGGCGGTGAATTCGCTGCTCGCGCCGCCGCCCATCATGTCGGGGGAGTGGATCTGGAAGTCGTTGCGGCCGGCTTCCACGACGCTGCGGCCGCCGCGCGCGGTATAATCCGCGGTGTTTTCATAGCCCTCGGGCAGATAAACGAGCGCGTCTTCGGTGGCGTCGGCGCCGTTGGCCATGTGGATCTCGCCGTTGTTGGAGATGATCGCGCCGACCTCCGCCGCGGAGAGGACGCTGCCGTAGAACCAGTCGACGCAGGAGGTGTCGGCGTAGGTGCCGTAGCCGCCGTACAGCGCCTTGCCGACGGAGTCGTAGCTGTAGAACTCAAAGCCGGACTGCGCGGAGTCGGTGCTCATGGCGGCCCAGCCCTCGGTCTCGACGTAGGAGCCGTAGTAATAGGTCTTGGACTGGCCCACGGACATGTTCGCGCGCGCGTAGCCGGAGATCAGCAGACCCGCGTTGGAGGGAGGATCGGTGATGGCGGCCGTGTAGCCCTCGGGATCGCCCGTGAAGCCGGTCTGGATGATGTCGGAGTTGATGACGACCATCTCGCCGGAGGCTTCGCAGTCAACGGTGTAGTTGCCGTTGCGGCCGCCCTTGCCGGCGTTGATGAACGTGCAGTTGTCGATGACAAGACGGCCGTTGGTCACGCCGGCGATGTAGCCGCCGGCGGCGTTGGCGTCAATGGGGCCGGTGACGGTCTTGTTGACGGTGGTGTTGCGGATGGTGTACTCCCCGCCGGTGACCTTGAAGCCGTTGACGGAGAAGGCCGTGATGTTGATCTCGGCGCCGTCGGTCTCGGTCGCGCCGATCTCGCCGGAGACGATCTCCACACCGTCGACATCCGCGCTCTGCAGGCCGTCCTCGGTCATCGTCCAGGCCGTGCCGCTGGCGGCCGCGTCCGCGTTCATGGACATCACGGTCACGTCGCCGGAGGCCTCGCCCGACGCGGCGAACGCGCCGAGGCTCAGGCACAGGCACAGCGCCAGAAGCAGCGCAAGGGTCTTGCTGGTTTTCTTCATGTTTTTTCTCCTTTCATATGTTCCAGATAGTACTGGCGTATTCATGGACGGCGCGGTCGGCGGCAAAATAGCCGGACCGGGCGATGTTCACAAGGGACATCCGCGCCGCTACGCGTCCGTCCGCAATGCGGGCGTACAGCGTGTCGTGGGCCTTTACATAGGAGGAAAAATCGGCCAGAAGCATGTAGGGGTCGCCTCCGTAGACAAGCCCGGAAACCAGATCGGGGAAGCGCCGGCTGAAGCGGTCGAGCACGGCGCGCAGAGCGGGGTCGGCGTCGTAATACCGGCGGGGCTCGTAATGCGGCCGCAGCGCCTCCACCTGCTGCTCGGTCAAACCGAACAGCTGCATATTCTCGCTGCCGAGCCGCTCGTACATCTCCACGTTCGCCCCGTCCAGCGTGCCGATGGTGACCGCGCCGTTGGCCATCAGCTTCATGCAGCCGGTGCCGCTCGCCTCCTTGCCGGCGGTGGATATCTGTTCGGATACCTGCGCGGCGGGGATGAGCGCCTCGGCGGCGGATACGCGGTAGTTTTCCAGGAAGAACAGCTGCAGCTTTCCCCGGCAGAGCGGGTCGGCGTTTATGTCCTCGCCCAGCGCGATGAGCAGCTCGATGATCCGCTTGGCGGTCGTATAGCTGCCGGCCGCCTTGGCGCCGAAAACGAAGCTGCGCGGCAGAAACGGCGCGTTCGGCGCGTCGTGGATGCGCCGGCGCAGATGCTCGATGAGCATGGCGCACAGAAGCTGGCGCTTGTATTCGTGCAGGCGCTTGATCTGCACGTCCAGTACGGCCTGCGGATCGAGCAGCGCGCCCTGCGAGCGCCGGAACCAGGCGGCGAAATCCTCCTTGTTCGCCTGCTTGACGGCGGCCAGCCGCTCGAGAACGGCGCCGTCGTTTTCGAATCTGAGCAGCCCGTCGAGCCTCTCCGGCTCCAGAAGATAGTCCTCTCCGACGCACTCGCGCACGAGCGCGGCCAGCCGCGGATTGATCTGTGTGAGCCAGCGGCGGTGGTCGATGCCGTTGGTGACGAAGGTATAGCGCTCGGGGCGCACGGAGCTGACGGCGGAAAACAGCCGCGTTTTCAAAATGCTGCCGTGCAGCCGGGAAACGCCGTTGATGCGGCGGCAGACGGCCTGGCAGAGATTGGCCATATGCACCTCGCCGCCGAACAGGATCAGATTTTTTTCCACCGCCTCGCGGTCTCCGGGGAAGCGGGTGACGAGCCACTGGGCCCAGCGGCGGTTGAGCTCGGAGAGGATCTGCCACACGCGCGGCATGAGCGACTGCACCATGTCCTGCGGCCAGCGCTCGAGAGCCTCGGACATGACGGTGTGGTTCGTGTAGGCGACGGAGCGGGAAAGAAGATCGAACGCCTCGTCCCAGCCGAGCCCGTTTTCGTCCATGAACAGGCGCATGAGCTCCGGAATGATGAGCGCGGGATGGGTGTCGTTGATCTGGATGGCGTGGTGTTCGGCAAAGCTGTCCAGCGGGCCGAACTGGCGGCGGTGACGGCGCACGATGTCCTGCGCCGTGGCGGAGACGAAGAAATACTGCTGCTTCAGCCGCAGCTCCTTGCCCTCGCGGTGGTCGTCCGCCGGGTAGAGTACCTTGGTGATGACCTCGGCCATGGTCCGCCCGGCCATCGCCTCGACGTATTTGCCGCCGGAGAAAAGATACATATCCAGCTCCTCCGGGCTTTTCGCGTCCCACAGGCGCAGCGTGTTGACCCGCGCGCCGGGGCCGTAGCCCGCGATGAGCATATCGCGCGGCAGCGCCAGAACGGCGGTGTAGCCCGTGTGATAGGTGCGGCAGGTGCCGGACCAGTCCCATTCCTCGGACACCTGTCCGCCGAAGCGCACCTCGCAGATGTCCTCCGGCCGGGCGACGAGCCAGCTCTCCTCGCCGGCGCGCCAGCTGTCCGCGGCCTCGGTCTGCCTGCCGTCGCGGATGATCTGCCGGAACAGCCCCAGCTCGTAGCACAGCGAATAGCCGACCGCGGGGATGTTCTGCGTGGCCATGGAATCGGAATAGCAGGCGGCCAGCCGGCCGAGCCCGCCGTTTCCAAGCCCGGCGTCCGGCTCCGTTTCAAAAATATCCGCCGCGCAGCGGCCCATGTCCTCCAGCGCGCCGGTCAGCGCGTCGGCCACGCCGAGATTGAAGGCGTTTTTCATCAGACTGCGGCCGAGCAGGAATTCCATCGAGAGATAGCATACCTCTTTTTCGCCGCCGGCCGGCGTCTGAACGGCCAGCCGCCGGCTCATCAGCTCGCGGATGACCATGGCGGCGGCCTGAAAGATCTGCTCGTTATCGGCGCTGCGGCCGGTCACGCCGAAATGGGCGCAAAGCTTGTCCTCGATGGCGGCGTGCAGCTCCTGTCTTGATATCTGTGACAACTTAGATGCGGGCTCCTTTCGGGATGAGGATGGGCAGACGCTCGTTGCCCGCAAGGGTCACGCCCTCGCTGACGACGCAGCTCTTGTCCGCCACGGCGCAGCGCAGCTGCGCGCCGCGGCCGATGACGCAGTCGTGCATCACGACGCAGTTTTCAAGCTCGGCGCCCTTTTCCACGCGCACGCCGGAAAACAGAACGCAGCCGCGCACGCGCCCCTCTATGTAGCAGCCGTCGGCCAGAAGGGAATTTTCGACCTCGGCGGTATCGGAATAATAGGTGGAGGCCTCCGCCCTTTCGCGCGTGCGGACGCGCCGCGCGCCGGAGGGGAACAGGCTGTCCATGGCCTCCGGACGCAGAAGCGCCATGCTGGCCTCGTAATAATCCAGCGCCGAGCGGATGCGCCGGGCGTAGCCCTCATGGCGGTAAACGGCGATGCGGCCGCCGGTCTTGAGATAGTGTGCCACGCCGCTGCGGTGGAAATGCAGCTCGCCGCTGGAGGCGCAGTAGTCCATCAGCGACAGCAGCAGGGATTTTTTCAGGATGTATACCTCCAGCGACAGAAGACCCTCGCCCGGGCCGCTCTGGGAAAACAGGAGCCGGGAGGCAAAGCCGTCGCCGTCCGGCACGAGCCGGTGGTGGGAATAAAGCGGTCCGCCGTCTGCGCACACGGCCGTCATCTCCGCGCCGGAGGCGAGATGAAGCTCGCGCACGGCGGTCAGATCGATGTTCGCGGCCAGATCGCCCGCGGACAGGACGATGTTTTCGTGCGGGATGCTCTCGATGTACGAGCGCACGCCCCGCAGCGCCTCCATGCAGCCGCCGAAGCGGCCCTTGGATTCCGGCAGACCGAAGGGCGGCAGAAGCCGCAGCCCGCCGGTGTGCCGGGCGAGATCCCATTCCCTCCCGCCGGAAAGATGGTCGAGCAGGCTCTGGTAATCGCGGTCCATGACCACGCCCAGATCGCGCACGCCGGCGTTGGTCATGGACGAGAGCATGAAGTCGATCAGCCGGTAGCGGCCGCCGAAGGGGATCGCGGCGGTGTTGCGGTCGGCCACGAGCGCGCCGAGCTCCGGATCGGAGCGCAGCGAATAGAGGATGCCCTGCATATCGTTCATGTCCGCCCCTCCACATCTCCGTAAAGCATTGCGCCCGGCGGCACGACGGCGCCTGCGCCCACGGCCACGCCCGGGCCGACGGTGGCGACGCCCCAGCCCTCCGAGCCGTCCGGCCCGGCGCCTACCTGCGCCCCCGCGCCGATCCGCGCGCCCTCGCCCACAATGGCGAAGCGAAGCACGGCGCCCTCGTCCACGCGCGCGCCCGGCATGAGCACGCTGTATTCGACCTGCGCGCCGGGAGCGACCGTGACCTGATTGGAAAGCACGCAGGCCGAAACCAGCCCGTCCACGCGGCAGCCCTCCGTCACGATGGAGTGGCGGACGACGGCTTGCGGGCCGATGCGCTGCGGCGGACGGATGGGACTGCGGCTGAGAATGGGCCAGCCGGGGTCGAACAGGCCGATCAGCTCCGGCGTGAGCATGTCCATGTTGGCGTCCCAGAGACTCTCGATGGTGCCCACGTCGCGCCAGTAGCCCTCAAAGCGCCAGGGCCAGAGCTTTTCGCCCTGCGCGAGAAGCTTCGGGATGATGTTCTTGCCGAAGTCCTTGTCGCTGGCGGGGTCGGCCTCGTCCGCGATGAGCGCGGCGCGCAGCGTTTTCCAGTTGAAAATATAGATGCCCATCGAGGCCAGGTCGCTTTTCGGGCTTTGGGGCTTTTCCTCGAATTCGGAGACAAAGCCGTCCGGACCCGTGTTCAGGATGCCGAAGCGTCTGGCGTCGTTGAGACTGACCTGCAGAACGGCGATGGTGCAGGCGGCGCCGTGCTCTTTGTGTGCGCGCAGCATCTCGCTGTAATCCATTTTGTAGATGTGGTCGCCGGAGAGGATGAGAACGTAGTCCGGGTCCCACATATCCACGAAATCAATGTTCTGATAAATGGCGTTGGCCGTGCCGGAAAACCAGTTTCCCTGTTCCCCGGCGGACATATACGGCGGAAGGATGTAAACGCCGCCGTCCGAGCCGTCGAGATCCCAGGCCTGGCCGCTGCCGATGTAGGAGTTGAGCTTCATCGGCCGGTACTGGGTCAGCACGCCGACGGTGTCGATGCCGGAGTTGGCGCAGTTGGACAGGGGAAAGTCGATGATGCGGTATTTTCCGCCGAACGGCATGATGGGCTTGGCCGCGTCCGCCGTCAGCGCATACAGGCGTGAGCCCTGGCCGCCGGCCAGAAGCATGGCGATCATTTCCTTTTTCATGGCGTCTCCCTTCCCTTTCGGTGCTCAGCTTCGGTTGAAATGGCTCATGGCGTGCTCCGGGCCGTTTTCGATGTAGTCACACACGGCGTCCGCCGCACGCTGTACCGCCCCGGCAAAGGCTTCGGCGTCCTCGTTTTTCGGCACGCCGAGGACCCAGTCCGCCTGCTCCGCGCCGCCGTGCGGCGGGGCGCCTACGCCGATGCGGATACGGGGGAACTGATCCGAGCCGAGATGGGCGATGATGTTTTTCAGGCCGTTGTGGCCGCCGGCGGAGCCCTTCGTGCGCACGCGCAGCGCACCGGGCGGCAGGGCGATCTCGTCGGACACGACGAGCACGCGCTCCGGCGGGAGCTTGAAAAAGCGGGCGGCCTGTCCGACGGCCTCGCCGGACAGGTTCATATACGTCTGCGGCTTCATCAGAAGAACGGACTGCCCGCCGACGACGGCCCGGCCGGTCAGCGCGCGGAAGCGCAGCCGGTCGATGCGCACGCCGAGCTTTTTCTCCAGCTCGTCCGCCGCGAGAAAGCCGGCGTTGTGGCGCGTGCCGCTGTAGCGGGGGCCAGGGTTGCCGAGAAAGACGGCGATCCACTGCACGCCGCCGCTGTTAAAGAGCATATTGGGCACTTCCTTGCTTTATGCGCCGTGCCGGCCGTTTTCGGCGGCCGGCGCGGACAGTGGTCGTTACTCGAACATGGACGCGAGGGACAGATCCTCGTAGATGCGCTCGATGGCCTCGGCAAAAACGTTGGCCACGCTGAGATAATGGATCTTGTCCACGGCGGGCTTTCCCTGCGGATAGGGGATGGTGTCGAGCAGGATCAGCTCCTCCAGATCGCTCTGGGCGATGCGCTCGAGCGCGGGGCCGGACAGAACGCCGTGGCTGGCGCAGGCATAAACGGCCTTCGCGCCGCCGACTTCCTTGACGGCCTTGGCCGCGCCGCACAGAGAGCCGGCCGTGTCCACGATGTCGTCGAGGATGACGACGTTTTTATCACGCACGTCGCCGATGAGGTTCATGACCTCAGACTGGTTGGCCTTTTCGCGGCGCTTGTCCACGATGGCCAGGCCGGTGCCGAGCTTCATGGCGAAGGTGCGCGAGCGGGCGACGCTGCCGACGTCCGGCGAGACGACGACCAGATCCTCGCAGCCGTGGCCGAAGCGCTTGAGGAAGTGGTCGGCGAAGATCAGACCGCCCTGCAGGTTGTCCACGGGGATGTCGAAAAAGCCCTGGATCTGTGCGGCGTGCAGATCCATGGTCAGCACGCGGTCAGCGCCCGCGATGGTAATGAGGTTCGCCACGAGCTTGGCGCTGATGGGGTCGCGGCTCTTGGCCTTGCGGTCCTGCCGGGCATAGCCGAAATAGGGGATGACGGCGGTGATACGGCCGGCGGAGGCGCGGCGCATGGCGTCGGTCATAACGAGCAGCTCCATCAGGTTGTCATTGACGGGGCCGCAGGTGGGCTGCACGAGGAACACGTCCGCGCCGCGGACGGGCTCGTACACGGAAACGGAGCATTCGCCGTCGGCAAAGTGGGTGCAGACCGCGTTGCCAAGATTTTTGGACAGGCTGCGGCAGATGTCGTTTGCCAGCGAGGGATTGGCGTTGCCGGTGAAGATCTTGATTTCCTTGCCATGTGTGATCATGTCTTTTCTCCTCAACCCCTGGTCGGTTCCCAGGTCTATATTTTATTACAGTCTGATTATAACAAAGTGCCGCGCCGATGAAAAGTGCTTTCCGCAATTTTCCTGCGCGGCTAAATCGCTCTTTACAGGCGGGCGGTTTTTGATTATAATAAAAAAGTTAAAATAGGAAAGGTATGTGTTGCACTTGCTGGAATTTGAAGAATATAAAGGAAAGCTCAACAATCTCAAGCCCACGCTGACCGAACTGCGGGACGCGCTGCGGCTGGACGATGCGAAAAACGAGATCGAAAAGCTCGAGGCCGAGAGCGCCTCCGAGGGCTACTGGAACGATCTGGCGCGCTCGCAGGCGGCGCAGAAGCGGTTGCGCACGCTGCAGCACAAGGTCGAGGGCTATCAGAAGCTGGAGACGAGCTGGGAGGATCTTTATACCATCTGCGAGATGGCGCTGGAGGAGGACGACGAGAGCATGCTGCCGGAGCTGCGGGAGGGCTTTGAAAAGTTCTCCGCCGAGCTGGAGGCCACGCGCCTGTCCACGCTGCTGACCGGCGAATACGACGCGAACAACGCCATCCTCACCTTCCACGCCGGCGCCGGCGGCACCGAGGCGCAGGACTGGACGCAGATGCTCTATCGCATGTACACCATGTGGTCCGACCGCCACGGCTACAAGTACACGCTCATGGACTGGCAGGACGGCGAAGAGGCCGGCATCAAATCCGCCACCATCAAGATCGAGGGCGAAAACGCCTACGGCTTCCTCAAAAGCGAGCACGGCGTTCACCGCCTTGTGCGCATCAGCCCGTACGACGCCTCCGGCCGCCGCCACACGAGCTTTGCCGCCGTGGAGGTCATGCCCGAGATCGAGGATGCCGGCGAGATCGAGCTGCGCGACGACGAGATCAAAATGGACGTTTACCGCTCGTCCGGCGCCGGCGGACAGAAGGTCAACAAGACCTCCTCCGCCGTTCGTCTGACCCATATCCCGACGGGCATCGTGGTGTCCAGCCAGGTCGAGCGCAGCCACTTCCAGAACCTCGAAAACTGCAAGCAGATGCTGCGCGCGCGTCTGGCCGAGATCAAGGAGCGCGAGCATCTGGAAAAGATCGAGGACATCAAGGGCGTGCAGATGAAGATCGAATGGGGCAGCCAGATACGCTCGTATGTGTTCATGCCCTACACGCTGGCCAAGGACACGCGCACCGGCTATGAAAACGGCAACATCCAGAACGTCATGGACGGCGATATCGACGGCTTCATCAACGCCTATCTGGCGATGAAGGCCGCAAAATAAACACGTCTGGGGGTCGGTGCCGCGGCACGGCCCCCTTTGTGCGCATAAAGGAGAACGATCATGCAATTTCCCCAGCTTTCAAGCCCCGTCCGGGTCGGCGCGCTCACGCTGAAAAACCGCATACTCATGCCGGCGATGCACACGCTTTATCCCGAAAACGGCGGGCCGAGCGAGCGCTTCAACGAATTTTACTGGCGGCGGGCCGAGGGCGGCGCGGGACTGATCGTGGTCGGGGCGTGCCGCTTTGATGAAAAGGGCGCGCGGCCGAGCTGCATGAGCCTGTCGGACGACCGCTTCATCAAGCCCTGGCAGAGCTTTACGGCCGGGATGCGCGCGCGCGGCTGTCCCGCGGCGGTGCAGCTTTACCACGCCGGGCGCTATCTCGCCTCCGACGGCGTGCCCGACGGAAAGGGCGCCATCGCGCCGAGCGCGGTGTACACGCCGTTTACGAAGGAGACGGCCCGGGCCATGACCGCCGAGGAGATCGATGCGGTCGTCCGTGCGTGGGCCGAGGGGGCGCGGCGGGCGCGGGAGGCCGGCTTTGACGCCGTGGAGATATCCGCGAGCGCCGGCTATCTCATCAGCCAGTTTCTCTCGCCGCTGACGAACCGGCGCGAGGACGAATACGGGGGCAGCTTCGCCAACCGCTGCCGCTTCCCTCTGGAGGTCATCCGCGCCGTGCGCGCGGCCGTGGGCGACGATTACACGCTGCTGCTGCGCTGGTCGGGGCACACGCTGGTGCCGGAGGCCGGCGGTTCGGACGAGGCGCTGGCCTTCGCCAGACTGGCCGCCGGGGCCGGGATCGACCTGCTGGATATGACCGGCGGCTGGCACGAGAGCCGCACGCCGCAGCTTACGGAGGAGATGCCCTTCGGGGCGATGGAGTATCTGGCGGCGCAGACCCGGAGGGAAACGGGCATGAAGGTGGCCATGGCCAATCGCATGAGCCGCCCGCGGCTGGCGGAGCGCGCTGTGGCGCTGGGAAGCTGCGACATGGTAGCCATGGGGCGCGCGCTCGTGGCGGAGCCGGACTATCCGAAATACATCCGGGCCGGCACGCCGGAGAAGATACGTCCCTGCGTGTCCTGCAACCAGGGGTGCCTGGCGGGGACGTTTTTTGAAAAGCCCATCCGCTGCCTGTCGAACGGTCTGGCCGGCCGGGAGCATGAGCTGCGGCCGGAGAAAACGGAGCGGCCCAGGCGCGTTCTGGTCGTCGGCGGCGGGCCGGCCGGGATGGAATGCGCGCTTCGCGCGGCGGAGCGCGGCCATGCCGTGACGCTGTGGGAGCGGTCGGACGCGCTGGGCGGACAGCTCCGGCTGGCGCGGGAGCTGCCGCACCGGGAGATGCTGGGCGAGCTGGTGGACTGGTACGCGCGGCGTCTGGCGGAGTCGGACGTGACGCTTGTGCTGGGCCGGGAGGCGACGGCGGAGTCGGTCGCGGACGGCGGCTTTGACGAGCTGGTGCTGGCGAACGGCCGGGACTACAAGCCGGTGACGCTGGATATACGGATGGATGAGGGCCGCGTCTGGACGATGGAGCGTCTTGTGCGGGAAAAGCCGGTGCTGCCGCCGCGCGTGGCGGTGATCGGCGGGAGCTTCGTGGGCATGGAAACGGCGCGGTGGCTCGCGTTCGACGGCGCGTACTCCGACGAGACGCTGCGCTGGCTGCTGCGGTACGGCGTGGAACCGGACGAGCGGCTGCACGCCATGGTGGCCCACTCCGCGCGCGAGGTGGCCGTGTTCGAGCGGGGCAAGCCCGGCGCGGGCTATGAGCCGGGCATCGCCTGGCCGGTCTATGCCGACCTGGCCGCGTTCGGCGCGCGCATCTTCGGCCGGACGGAGGTCGTGTGCGTCGAGGAGGAGGGCGTTCTGACGGCCGAGTGGCTCTGGCCGTGCGAGGCCGTGGTCGTATGTCCGGGCACGGAGGCGGACGAGCGGCTGTATGCGGCGCTGGCGGAGCGGATGCCTGTTCACCGCATCGGAAACGCGGTGCGGCCCGGACGTGCCATCGACGCCATCGCTGCCGGCTGCGAGCTGGGCTGCCGGCTGTAGGTCTTGACAGAAGGAGCCGCGCCCCGTATAATGGGCGCAATTACGCCCGGGAGGATGCAATGGATACCGACAGCGGCGACGCGGACCCTGAACGAAACCGAAATCAGAAAATAACAGAAAGAAAAAGAATAAAAGGCATGGCTTGTGCGATCGCGTACAGGCCGTGCCTTTGCGCGTTTGCGCAGGAAAGGAAATCTTGTTGAAAAACTCGATCGGATGGATGCTGCTTTTACAGCTTGTGCTCATTTTACTCAACGCGGTGTTTGCCTGCGCGGAGATCGCCGTGCTGTCGGCCAACGCGCTTCGCGTTGAAAAGCTCGGCGCGGAGGGAAGCAAAAAGGCGCGGCGGCTCGGACGGCTGATGGCGCAGCCGGAAAAATTTCTGGCGACCATACAGGTGGCTATCACGCTGTCGGGCTTTCTGGGCAGCGCCTTTGCCGCCGAGAATTTTTCCGGCCGGCTGGCCGACTGGCTGATCGGCCTGGGCGTCGGCGCGTCCAGAGGGACGCTGGAGGCGATCGCCGTCGTCGTCATCACGCTGATACTGTCCTATTTCACGCTGATCTTCGGCGAGCTTGTGCCCAAGCGCATCGCCATGAAAAACGCCGAGGCGGTCGCCCTGGGCGTGTCCGGCGTTATCACGGCGATATCCAGGCTTTTTGCGCCCATCGTATGGCTGCTCTCCGTGTCGACGAACGCCGTTTTGCGGCTGCTGGGCGTCGATCCGGGGGAGATAAATGAAACGCCGGGCGAGGCGGACATCCGCATGATGGTGGAGGCCAGCGGGGAACAGGGCGGCATTGACCGCGAGGAGCAGACCTTTATTCAGAATGTGTTTGAATTTGACGATCTCACGGCCGGGGAGATCGCCACGCATCGGACGGAGGTAGACCTGCTGTGGCTTGACGAGCCGATGGACACCTGGGAGGCGACCATCCACGGAACGCGCCACACGCGCTACCCGGTCTGCGAGGATTCTCCGGATAAGGTGATCGGCATACTGGATGCGCGGGATTATTTCCGCCTGAACGACAAAAGCCGTGAAAGCGTCCTGGCCGCCGCGGTGAAGCCGGCCTATTTTGTGCCGGAAAGCGTGAAGGCGGACGTGCTTTTCCGCAATATGCGGAGCGGGAGAAGCGGCATGGCCGTGGTGCTGGATGAGTATGGGGGCATGGTCGGAATCGTTACGCTCAACGACCTGATCGGGCAGCTCGTGGGCGCGTTTGACGAAGGCGCCGGGAACGAGCCGGTGATCCGGAAGCGGGCGGACGGAAGTCTGGAGACGGCGGGGAACGCGGCGCTCGACGACATTGAGAGGGCGCTGGGCGTGGATCTCGGGGTGCGGGAGCACGATACGCTCACGGGCCTTGTTTTCGACGCGCTCGGCATGATCCCGGAGGACGGGCCGCAGGATATCTGCCTGGACGCGGCCGGGCTGCGCATCCATATCCGCGAGGTCCGCGGCCACCAGATCGCGCGCGCGGAGCTGCGGAAGCAGCCGGATGCCGGGACAGAGACCGGCGAAGAATGAAAATGCGATCAACACAATATATAAAGCGGAGAACAAAAGAAATAAAAATTTTAAAAAATTAGCACTCTCCTATTGACAGTGCTAAAAATCGTGGTATAATACAATCAGACGGAGGGAAAAACAGAGATGTCCCGAAGTCCGGGAATTTGAACAAAGCTTTGGAAGGAGCGATCATATATGTTGATGCCTATTTTCGGTAAGGATTTCTTTGATGACTTTTTCGATGCGCCTCGTATGCCGGCGCCCCGCGCGGATCTGATGAAGACCGACGTTCAGGAACACGACGACGGCTATGTGCTGGACATTGATATGCCCGGCGTGAAGAAGGAGGACATGCAGGTCGAGCTTAAGGACGGCTATCTGACCGTCAGCGCCAAGACCGGCTATGACAACGAGGAAAAGGACAAGAAGGGCCGTTATCTCCGCCGCGAGCGTTTCTCCGGTTCGTTCAGCCGCAACTTCTATGTCGGCGAGGACGTGACGGAGCAGGATATCAAGGCGCGCTTTGAAAACGGTGTTCTGACCATCGCGGTGCCGAAGAAGCAGCCGGTGCCTCAGGTGGAGGAAAAGAAATATATCGCCATCGAGGGCTGATGGATCGATGAAGATCCGGGCCGCCGCGGGAATTTCCCGCGGCGGCTTTTTCCGCGCTTGATTTTGCGGCGCGCGTCGTATATAATAAGCCCTGCTGCGCCGGTGTGTTGGAATTGGCAGACGAGGCGGATTCAAAATCCGTTGCCGATGAGGCGTGCGGGTTCAAGTCCCGCCACCGGCACCACGAAGCAGGAAGCCTTGATGAACCTGGTTTTTCCGGGAGCATCAAGGCTTTTTGCTGTTTGTGCGGGGAAAATATTTCCTGTTCCGGAAGTGGAATGCCGGTTCCGGCATAGAGCCCTTCCCGCCTGAGCGCGCTTTGATTTCAGCGCAGCCAAAGGGAGGGCGCCGGACGGGCGGCCATTATTCGGTTTTCAGTTTCGCCGCCCACGCGGCTTCCCCGAAACCCACGAGAACGAAATCGTCGCTTATCAGCAGCGGGCGCCTGACCAGCATGCCGTCCGCGGCGAGAAGCTTCAGCATCTCGTCCTCACCCATGCCGGGCAGCTTGTCCTTCAGTCCCATGGACTTATACAGCAGGCCGCTGGTGTTGAAAAATTTCTTCAGCGGCAGGCCGCTGCGCCGGTACCACGCGGCCAGCTCGTCATAGCTGGGGTTGTCCAGCTTGATGTCGCGGAATTCATAGGCGATCTGGCGCTCGTCCAGCCACTTTCGCGCCTTCTGGCAGGTGGTGCATTTGGGGTAAGCGATAAAGGTCATATTTCACACTCCTGATATTTTTTTGTGGTCAGCGTTTGAACCTGCGCGCAGCGGCCGGGTCCCGTTCCGAATTGCCTGTATTGCGTCAGCTATGTACGGGGAAGCAACGCCTTTGTGATACCATAACGCGTGGACGGAACTTACGGAAGCCGTTTTAACTCTTACATTTTCTCAATTTTGCTTAAAT
The DNA here is from genome assembly GCA_934597255.1 of uncultured Oscillospiraceae bacterium. GTDB lineage: Bacteria > Bacillota > Clostridia > Oscillospirales > Oscillospiraceae > CAJOIG01. Next base: position 92,174 of record CAKTQV010000005.1, on the reverse strand, counting down.
GTTCAATAAATTTCTTTTGGGCCAATATATTCATCCACGGCTCTCCACCGAACCTTTGATGCACATATTGCAGTGCCTGTGTAGTTTTCCATATCCTTTACGGATAACCCGCCGCAATCACACCAATAAACGCGATCTTCTTCTAAAATCATAGTCGTATCCAGAATTTCACAGGTATAGCTTTCGTCGGTTGGAAAGAGTTTTAAATACTTTAGTCCCACAAATTGCATTTCAACCACAGATGGGTTTTCAAACTGCCGTTGAATGATCATGTTCAATATTCTTTGCGTATTAACTGGAAGCATACTCAATTCTTCATTTACATATGCACCGCTGATGTATTTAAGCTCCTTTAAACAACTGTCGTGAAACCAGCACACAGTATCCATAAAACGGTTTAAATCTTTTTCGTTTTCAATTTCGTTCCACATGTGTTCTCTCCTTCGGTTATCCAAGGTCGCAGTCGTAAGCCTATGCGTTCCCGTTGCAAAAGGCCAGAAAAGTAATTGCATCCTGAATTTCTGCACCGGTTGTATTTTCCTCATAGTTCACATCCAGGCCGGAGCCAATATATATATCCCCTAGAAAGTCGATTATCCGCTCACATAATTGCTTGTCATCGTAAATTTGGGATGCAGCAACTGGATAATATCGATGAATATCGGATTCATGAGCGCATTTTAAATACTTGTTTATAATATCGATTACTTTTGCTTCTCTTATCATAGTGGTTGTATGTATGCTTCAATACGGAAGAATTTCGATTGGCAAAATTCACGACACAAGATGGGCCTTAAAAAGAGCCAGAACTTTTAAAAACAAATCGCAATAATTGTTGACATCTGCGCTTAAATTGGCGTGTCGGATATTTAATAATAACCTGGCATAGCCTGGGTCAAATATTACACTTTGGCCATCGCCCCATGGTGATGCATTTGGATCCACCTTTCCTCCTCTCAGCAGGTCGATGGCAAAAGTAAATGCCACCTCGTAACAGTCCAAAAGGTCAAATTGTCCGTCACTATATGCAAGGATATACGCAGGAATAGGGACTTTCAGGAATTCTTTGACCGTACTTGCCTCTTCTTTGGACAATCGTTTCATACACATTTCCTCACTGGTAATATACATACTGGCGGGATGTTCCAACTATTTCCTTCTTTTCCTTTGACCACGCTTTTTTGTGATCCATCGTTCAAACGCCCAGCCGGGGCGGTTCTGCCAAAAAAGCAAGTCGATTGCTAACTTCCATATACTATCAAATGCAGCTATACCAATTAGTATTATTCTGCCAATATTCAATGAACCCATTGTAATATGTACGAGCAGACAAGCAATTGCTCCAGCTGGGTGGATAATCAATACAGAATAATAGAGCACACGCAGTATCTTAGGTATTTCTCCTCTAAATCTGCTGTAGAACAACCATTCGATAAAAGTCTGTCCTTTTTTTTCGCTTTTTATAGGCGCTGTTGTTGAGTTGATACAGTATTTCACTAGACAAAAAGCTGCGAATATAAAAGAAAAAAACAGGATATAGTAAGAGGATGGCAATCAATTGTTCCTTCATCAATTGATCCTTCACATTTGTTACCTCCCGAATGCGCGATGGTATTGATACTTGGTATTCCCAAGGAGAATTCATCCACGAAGCCGTTGCCTGCATCAAGGCTTAAATACATAAAATACCGGCGTACAGAACGCTGGCATTTAACGAATGAAAAACGCCAACGCTTCACGGACTTCAGTTTCCATCCAGCGCCAGCCATTTTCGAAAGCGCCTCTCAAGAGGCTCAATGGTAGCGGCCGAATATGGATGTATTCTTTTGATCTCTCGTTCTGCGCTCATTTGATAATACCGTTTGGCTAAACCAGTTTATCGGCCAGAGCATACTCCAGGCCGAAATGGGCCATAAGGGCGTTAGCCAGTTTTATACACCATTCATCGTCTTGAATTGTGAGGATTTTTTTCCAACTGAACCGATGCTTCGCGGCAAATCTAACACCTTTACAAGGAATTGTGCCAGTAAGCAGTCCAAAGCAATAGTATAGCATGCAGATTTGAAACTCTCTTTTTGCCTTAATAAGGCGGTCGGCTTGAAGTTTGGCCGAATCGATAGGCCTTGTAAAAAGGGCGATCCAGATCGTGGTTATTGAAATAAGATACATGGTCTCCTGACTTCCCTTGTTCTTTTCAATTACTGGGTTAAAATAGGCTCTTATTAATCCATCCAAGGTTGAAAATTGATTAGAATACTCGACAAGTTTTTCCAATGAGGACAAAGCGCTCCTTGGGGCAGATTTCGTAACATCATTTACTATCGCTCGCAATAGCTTATCACCAGGCCGACCAGTTGCAAGTGAGATATCTGTCATTAATCCATTACTAAGACTTGACTTGGTAGTATTACCATTCTTCTCGTTGTCCATGTCCATACTCCATTCTAACAAAATTTTTGAGAATCTGAAGTAGCTGAGTCTAAGCAGCACGTCTTTTGGGGGAGGAACGATCTTATCTACGTCCTCTGCCGTGAAAACAATAGGAGCTAATAGCCAAAGCGCCTGACCATTCTGGCCATTTTTATTTTTTTATTGGAACTTCCATTGGCGGCAATACATATTTTTAAAGAAGTCCAAATCCTCAGGAAGCCATTGGTCTCTAAAGTAGGCCGTCTGGGTGACCTTGCCTAAAATCAGGTCAAGCGGAAGTAAAAGGGTTCGCCGGCAAAGATAGGCAAAAGGTGGTATTATTATTAAAATGCTGGAGATCAAGGTAAAAACAGGACCGCTGATAATATAGAGACCTATTATTGATACAATGCCAAGCACAAGAAATATGGACTGATCAATGATGAATTTAGTGAGATTTTTCATTTTTTGGATCCCTTTTTTGCGTATACGCTGCAAAGCGTATCAAACAGGTATTGCAGCGCATTGCTTTCGGACGGAAAGCCGATGCAATCGTATTCTTCGCCTCTTTCCCGGAAAAAGACTTCCCAGCGAAAATGGTTTTTTCTAACGCAATACCCCTCTGCCATAGCGTCATCAAACACCACAAGTCTTTCGTTGATGTTATATTTTTTCAGCAGCTCCAGGAATTCAGTTCTTGTCAAATGCCTTCGCCCCCCCCAAAAAAACTACACGCCAAAGGCCCGCTCGATCATACTTCTGACCGCCCCAGGACTATACATTTGCGGATTAAAGCAAATCAAAAGATCCCCGCTGTCAAAATAGTAAAACAGCATTTCGGCAAAATGATCAAGAATCATTTCATCAAGTCTGTGCTTTTGATAATTGGAATGGTATTGCTTAAAAATTTCCCAGTCCACCTCAGGGTTAAACATTATAGTTTCAAGGTAATAATCAAAAATTAACGGTATATAGCGGCAGCTGTGATCATCTAACCGGGTTCTTGCCGCTGTCAAATATTCACTCAGGCTTTGAAAATTACCGGTTTTTTGAAAGAATGCCGGGATCTCATTTTCGAGCTTTTTCTGTTGTTTTCGTGTTAAATTCAGGCCATCTGTTCTGCAAAAGCCGAAAAACACCTCCTTATCGGCCAGGAAGACTTTCATAATCTTTTCGATGGCGTCTGGAAAACCTTCCTGATAACGAGCATTGCTGACTGTTATGGTGTGGGCGCCGGGGGCAATTTTATGTTCTTCAATAGTCATTTGTCTTTTTTTCAAACCGGACCCCTCCGAAAATCCACAGGAATACAGAAGCTATCCATCCAGCTTTTTTATGGCGGATCTGGCATATTTGCGCCAGCCGGGGTGTGCAGAATCCTGGAATCGCTCAAAGTAACGGCGAAACTCTTCCCGCTTAAATTGACCCAGCGCGCAGATGGCGTGCAATCGAACGTCTTCGTCTTCCAACAGATCAATTAAAACCGGAACGGCACTCTCTTCCTTCAGCTTCCCAAGAAGCAAAACGATCATTTGCCTGTTTTGGCCGAACTTCCGGCTTGAAACAATGTCCAGGTATTCTTTTACAAAATTCCTGGCCCGTATTTGATAAATACAGTCCGATATGAACCAGCGGGTCAGATCTTCGGTTTTCTCAGAGTAATAGTCCTCAAGCAGCATGGGAACAACATCATCAAGGCCTTTGATATGAAGAAAGCTCAGAAAATAGTTTTGTTCGTTTGGTTTTTCAAGCTCTTTTGCAAGCCGATAATATTTGACGGCCACAGGTACTATTGCTTTTTTGTGTTTCGGGAGGAGCCCGACCGCCTGATTGGCGGTTTCAAATTCAAAGCCCAGCTCTCTTAATTCCTTTACAAAAAGAGGAATTAAAGAATCGGGGTTGTCCCTGCGGTATTGTTCCTCTGCGGCCTTTTCCCTGTCGAGCCACATTTTGACCCGCTTCGGATCATTGTTAATATCTTTAATGCTCATTTTTTCTCTCCTCATCCTAATGAGAATAACTGAATTATGCCATTGTCAACAATCTGCTGCAATGGACCAGTTAACGTAGCATTTGTATAGAGGTGCATTTGGAATCCTTTAGCTTGTGACCACATCACGAAATCCTTAAGTTGATTTGTGTACGACAAAGTACCCGCGTAATTCTTTACTTCGCTTAAAATTCTCATACCGTCATCAAGTCCGTCTGGGATCCGATAAGAAGCTGTTCCTGTCATAGATGGAATACGAGTTGTGTTTTTGGCTATTCCTGACAATGCTTCTCCGGCTTTTCCTTTGGCTGCAACTTCTTGCATTTTGTCTGCTGCAGTTTGAGCTGCGCCGGCCAAATTATTGGCAGCTTGAGACAAGTTTTTTGCAATATATGTTGCCCCTGCACCAAGGCCGCCTGTGCCAATAGTTGCTACCAAAGTGCTTCCACCAGCCATAACAGCCCCCGTTGTTGCTGTTATACTACCAGCCAATGCAGCACCTGCCGCCATACCTGCGCCCGTGCCTATTAGCGCGCCTGCGACTGCGCCAATTCCGATTCCTGACCAAACATTACCGCCATTTTTAGCGGCAACCACACCACCGATAACAGCTCCAACCACTGCACCGATAGCTGCAGTTATAAGAAAAAACGGTAATTGCCCTGTAGTATCAACCATGTTCACCGGATTATTTTCGCAATAGGAGAACAGGTTCAGGCCGCTGGATATGGCCGTGTCGAGTTGGCTGTCTGCGTTGATAAACCGGCCGATCTTGGAATCATAATAGCGGCTTTGGAGGTAATAGAATCCCGTTTCAGCGTCGTAATAATAGCCGCGGTAGCGGAGGGGATTGAGCTCGGCAATGGGCGGCCAGACCGCTCCGGCCCCGGCGCCGCCGTAAGGCATGGTAAGCGGAGCACCCGGTGTATTTGGCATCTGTCCAGCTGTTCCGCCCAATACCCGTCAGGCTGCCGTTCGCATCATAGGCATACTGCCAGTCAGAGCAACGTTACCCCTGCCTGCACAGATAAACTTCGCGGACAGGAGGCGGGATCACTTCTTTTCCGGCACACCATGCTTTGAGAGTACCGCCAGGAAAAATTCCTTATTCGTCACATGCGGATCAAGAGTAAACCTGCCCGTTTTCGTTTTTATTATGATGCCGCCCGTACCGGTCGTTTCGATGCGATAGAATTCGACATCACGGTAAAAGATCTTGCGGCCTTTTCCAAATAACGGTCGGTAGATGAAAAAATCCTCATTCCGAAAGCATTCCAGCTTCCACGTCAGCGTGTATAAAGCAAAAAAAGCACAGAAGATCCCGAAAATAGAAAATATCGCATATACCCAACCTGCTTCCGTTCCATTTGGGAAGAATTCCATGATCAGCAAGAAAATCACGTTCGTCAAGATTCCGACAATAAAAACCCACATATATGCCTTGGGCAAACGAAGAACGAACTGCTCCGCACTAAGGTTTTTGAGCAGCTCCTTGGTATTACTTTTGTAGATAGAGCAAAAGATGAGCTGAAGGGCGATCGGGATCAAACCCAAAGACAGAACATGAATTATGGACGCCATACATTTTCATCTCCTTCATCGATCTGCGATCCATTTGAAGTCAAACACGGTTGAGATTTTAATTATATTATTGAAGCTGCATCTAATACCAGAAATCCATATTTCTGCCGGATTCAATAAAAGGCTTTTTGTAAATTTAATCACGCGCAATACCTCCCACAAGCCGGCGCCCCACATACCGATCGAGAGATGATAATTTGCGGTTTTTGCCTGCTGGTATGATTAAATTTTGCTAAGGTTCATGTGCTTGCTTTATCAAATTCAAAAATAAAAGGGATCTCATCTCTAATAAAAGGATCGTCATTCGTTGGTATATCTTCATTTTCGATGAATTGTATGGAAGTTACAATTGGGTCTTCCATTATCTCCCCATCTCTGAAACGTGAATATTTCAGCACAAAAATGCCTTCCTGCACAATATGTGCCGTTATTTCCTGCGCAGATACAGGTGCAATAATTGTATTAGAATCCAAATTTAGCACCTCGCTTTTGGGCATTTCTTCCGCCACTTGATTTTGAAATTCTATTTTGCTTTTAAAACAGTCGAAAGCCATAACACGAATCAATGCGTCTTTTCTGTTAAAAAAAGCAAAAGCATTTCCGCCGTCTTCCAGCAATAGCACGACATAATACCCTTGATGTGTTTTCCGCATACATTGTACATTAAAATCCTTCTTGAAATCTGAGAATGTCATGTCACCGGCTTCTGCTGCGCTCTGTAATTCTTCTATTTGAGTAATTGGATATTTTTCTGTAAGCAAATCATTTTTATCTGTTATTTGGTCGAATTTCGTATTATTGCACCCTGTCAATGTTGCCATACATATTACTATGATGATAATTCCGCTCAACACCCTATTCATCATGGTAATCACCTCTCCGCTGCAAAATATACGGTTTCCGTATTGTAATGACTCTTACTATTACAGACCAATGCATTCCAACGAGCGCCAGGCTTTAACAAGCGTCCACAGCTGCTTTTTCCCATATGGCCTCAAGCGTGCAGCCATCAATGCGTGCCTTGTCAAACAAGTCACGACAAGAGCTGAACCATTGCGTGTTTCCTGAATCATCGCTTAAATGAGATGACCCATCACTGGTCTGTGCGATCCAATAGCTTTTTCCACGATATGAAAAATGGATCTCGTTTCCGTATACTATAGCACTGTGCCGGATCGCCTCATACGTTTCCCACGAAGGATCATTTCCTTCAGGAATTTCAATATACTGGATGACTTCGATCAATAGCGTGCCATTACTGATATAAGCTTGCTCACACAGCTTCTCTAACGAATTTCGGCGTTGAGGCAACGCATCGGTTGCGATCAAGCTATATTGAGGACAAAATAAGAATCGGCTTCTCTTGAGCGTGTAGCATTGGGAATTATACATAAATACAAAGGAACCGTGCTTTTTTAAGTAAATCCTGATTTCCTGTATCGTCATATCTATCACTCCAAATCCCGCAAATTGATTTGAGGTAAGCAAAATCATTCTGTAAACTTACATTTCCTTTACTATTTTCTTTTAAATCTATGGGAAATAATACAATTACATATTACGTTGACCATTATCAGGCCGAGATAAGACAGGAACAAAATACTAGCAATGTTCGTATCAACGCCTACAGCAATGGTGATCACTATATTAATTAGTCCAAGGATTACATAGAAAAGAGAAACAAACAGTTCAAAGTAAAGGAATCGTGGAATGACGCGCTGCTTTATATCAAAGAGCTTCCTCATCCACCTTTTTGGAGTGATGTAATGTTCTGGATAATATCGAGATCGATGATTTATTCCAATTTCTTTTATCCTTTTGACCGTCATGTCTCCACAATCCCAAGAAGCTAAAAACGTAACTGATGAGTACAAAATGATAACGTCAAATATGCTTCTGACCACCGAGTCGACCACCGAGTTTCTACAACCCACAGAAATTAAAAGCGTAACTCCTAAGGATGCAATGATAAAGCCAAACACTACTATTAATCCTCCCATAAAAGCAGGAGCGCCCCGAAAAGGCTCCATAATCCATACCGCGTTTCGGGAAAATGACCACATCATCTTTCCCTGATGGGACAACTTTTGTCCATTATACCAGATTTGACAAAAAGAAGCAATCTGCATATGCGGCGCTTTATCCGCCCTGCCGTCCCTTCCGGCAAACGCGCCGCGGGCCTTGCGCATCGTCCCGCCGGCTGATACAATATGGAAAAGACGATTCCGGGAGAACAGGCTATGGTCCGTGAAATTTGCAGAGACACGTTTTTCCTTGCGCAGAAGGCTGCGCCCGCCGCGGCGGACGACCTCGGCGCGGCACAGGATCTGCTCGATACGCTGGCGGCGCACAGGGACGGCTGCGTCGGCATGGCGGCGAACATGATCGGCGTGAACAAGCGCATCATCGCCGTTGACTGTGACGGCGCGTATCTGCTCATGCTCAACCCCGTGATTCTGAAGCGGTCCGGCGCGTATGAGGCGGAGGAGGGCTGTCTGTCCCTCGCCGGGACGCGGAAAACGAAGCGCTGGCGGAGCATCAAGGTGCAGTGGCAGAACGAGAAGCTCCAGACGCGCATAAAAACCTTCACCGGCTGGACGGCGGAGATCATCCAGCACGAGATCGACCACTGCGAGGGAGTTTTGATATGATCTTCTATTTTTCCGGCACCGGAAACAGCCAATACGCCGCCCGGCGCATCGCGGACGCGCTGGGCGAGCCGCTGCTCAGCCTGAACGACCGCATCAAGTCGGGCGACACGTCGCCCGTCGACACCGGGGAGCGCCTTGTGCTCGTCACGCCGACCTACGCGTGGCGCATTCCGCGCGTCGTGCGGGACTGGCTGCTGCGCACGGAGCTGCGCGGCGCGAAGCGGGCGTGGTTCATCATGACCTGCGGCAGCGAGATCGGCCATGCCGAGCGGTACAACCGCGCGCTCTGCCGGGAGAAGGGCATCGCCTGCATGGGGACGGCGCAGATCGTCATGCCCGAGAACTATATCTCGATGTTCGACGCTCCGCAGGCGGACGAGGCGCGAAAGATCGTCGAGCGCGCCGAGCCGGATATCGACCGCGCCATTGCCGCGCTCAAGGCCGGCCAGCCCTTCGCGCCGACGCGCAGCAACCTCTATGACCGCTTCATGAGCGGGCCGGTGAACCCGCTGTTCTATACCTTCTGCGTGAAGGCGAACGCCTTCGCCGCCGGGGACGCCTGCACCGGCTGCGGCCGCTGCACGGCGCGCTGCCCGATGAACAACATCACCCTGCGGGGCGGCAGACCCGTCTGGGGCAAGGCCTGCACCCACTGCATGGCCTGCATCTGTTATTGTCCCACAGCTGCGATCGAATACGGAAAAAAGAGCCTCGGCAAGCCCCGCTATCGCTTCGAGGCGCTGTGAGCCGCGCGCGGCGGAGTTGAAAATCCGCGGCGGATACGCTATACTCTTTCCGAAAAGGATGTGATCGACTTGTCCATAAATGACAATAACCTGCGCCTGGCGGTGCTGATCGACGCGGACAACGCGCCCCGCGACTGTCTGCAGGGCGTGATGGAGGAGCTGGCCATTTACGGCACGCCCAACATCAAGCGCGCCTACGGCGACTGGTCCACGAGCAATCTGTCCGGCTGGAAAAAGGCGCTTCTGGATATTTCCGTGACGCCCATCCAGCAGTTTGCGTATACGAAGGGGAAAAACTCCACGGACACCGCCATGATCATCGACGCGATGGATATTCTCTACACCGGCAACACGGACGGCTTCGTCCTTGTGTCCTCCGATTCCGATTTCACGGGTCTGGCGCGCCGTCTGCGCGAGGCGGGACAGTATGTCATCGGCGTCGGCGAGCAGAAAACGCCCAACGCGCTCATTGCCGCGTGCAACAAATTCATCTATATCGAGGTCATCCGCGAGCGGGACAAAAAGACGGCCGTGAAAAAGCCGGCGGCCAAAAAGGCGGAGCCGGCCCGCAAGACGGCCGAGCCGAAGCCGGAGAAAAAGGCGGAGCCGGCCCGCAAAGCGGCCGAGCCGAAGCCGGAAAAAAAGAGCGAGGAGCGGGTCATCCCCGACTCGATCGTGTGGCTCATTGCCGACTCCATACTCGATCTGGCCGGCGCGTCGGACGACGATTTTGTCTCCCTCGGCGCCGTCGGGCAGCTCGTGCAGAAAAAGCGTCCGGATTTTGACACGCGCAGCTACGGCTATCCGAAGCTGTCGGCCATGGTCAAGGCCATCGGCCGGTTCCAGGTGGAGGAGCGCGAGGACAAAAACGATCCGCGCTCCAAGCAGGTGTTCATCCGCGATACGGAGATGTGACCGAAAAGAGGAAGCGGCGGCCGCCCGTGGGGGCGGCCGCCGCTTTCTTATGGCGCTTACAGGATATACCGGGCCAGCGCGTCCCGGTCGGAGATGAACAGCTTTTCGTAAACGCCGGCCATGAGCTTTTTCAGCTCCTGCGGCGAAAGGCCCAGCTCGCGGCCCGTGTCCCGGTTGCTCGCGCCCTTGGCGATCAGATAAGCGGCGCGGTATTCCTGCGTCGTGAGCAGAGAGGCCAGATGGCTGCGGGCAAAGCGCGTGTGGAACACGTTCCAGCTGCGCCACATCTCCTCGCTCATCGAGCAGACGGCGTCAAAATACGGCGGCCAGCGGCGCAGGAGCACATCCTCCATCTCCGATTCCAGCGTGTAGCGGAATTCGGCCAGCGGCATTATGAAGCCGTAGGGAAGCGCCAGCGCGGCCGCCTTTTCCAGCGCGTCCAGACAGCCGCGGCCGTCGCCCGTCGCGCGGCAGGCGGCCGCCGACAAAAGCCACAGGTAAACGTCCAGCAGTGTGAAGCTGTCGTCGCGCGCCCAGAAGGCCAGCGCCGTTTTGCACACGGCCAGCAGCTCGTCGGAGCGGCGCTGGCCCTGCAGCGCCTTGGCGTACAGATACACGGACAGAACGCGTGCGTCCTCCGGCGCGTGAGAAAGCTCGCCGTCCAGGATCCACTGCGGCGCAAGATCGGCGGCGAAAAGGCTCAGCGAGGCCGTCGCCAGCGCGAGCTCCGCCAGCCGCTGCTCCCGCTCCGTTCCGGCGCGGCGCAGCTCCTGAAGAAACGCCTCCGTTTCGCAGAAGGTCATCCAGTCGTCCGTCCGGCTGGCCGCGGCCATGCTCAGCGTCGCGGCGCACAGGGACATGGCGTCGGCGCGGCCCGTGTCGTGAAACATGTGCAGCCCGGCGGAAAGATTGCCCCGCAGGAAGGAAAACTCGGCCGCGAGCTGGCGCCGGTGCCGCTCCTCGCCGAGCCGGTCGAGCGAGGCCGGCGCGCTTTTCGGCAGGGGAACGGCCGCCATGCTCAGAAGGCCGCAGCCGTCGTATTCCGGGCGGCCCCACGGCCGGAACCGCCGCGCCCGGCGCGGATCGGGCGGCTTCTGCGCGCCCGCCGGCAGCATCCATACGTTGCCGTATTTCCGTGCGCCCGGCACGCGCCCGTCCCGGCACAGGCTCTGCACCACGCGGATGTGAACGCTCCACTGCGCGGCGGCCTCCCGCGCCGATATGTATTCCATGGCTCCGGCTCCCTTCACGGTTCCTTTTTGTCTATATTACTCGTTTGAGCGAGAGGATGCAAGAAAAAGGAGCCTTTCCCACGGAAAGGCTCCCAAACGGATGGATGCGGAGCGGGGCGGCGATCAGCCCCAGACGAACCAGATGAACAGATAGCCGATGATAACGGCGGTGAAGGTGAACGGAAGGCCGATGCGGAAGAAGTCGCGGTTGCGGACCTCGCAGCCCTCCTTGCGGAGAATGCCGATGCCGGCGACGTTGGCCGAGGCGCCGAAGGGCGTGAGATTGCCGCCGAGCGTCGCGCCGGTGAGCAGACCGAAATACAGCACGACGGGGTCGACGCCGAGATTGGCGGCGATGCCCTGCACGACCGGCAGCATGGCCGCGACGTAGGGAATGTTGTCGATGAACGCCGACAGCAGCACCGACGCGAACACGATCAGCGTATACAGCCCGAACAGGCTCCCGCCGCCCACACTGGCGAAGAAATCCGCCACCGCGTCGATGATGCCGGCGTTTTCAATGGCGGCGATGACGATGAACAGGCCGGCCAGCATACCGAGCGTGGCGTAGTCCATCTCCTTTGCCACCAGCTTCAGCGGGGCGAGGCTGCGCGAACGCAGGCAGCCGCGTATGAGCGCGAACAGGCACACCGCCATGCAGATCAGCCCGTTTTTCAGCTCCTCGAGCGCGGGAACGGGGATCGTGACGAAGGAGGCGGCGATCAGCAGCGCGACCACGACAATCATGAGATAACCCGGGACATAGTCGTCCACCGCCGTCATGCGGTCCGACAGCACGGGCGCCGTTTCCTTCCGGAAAAGGAAATACAGGATCACGGCCGTTCCCAGCGCGCCGAGCTCCACGGCCCAGAAGATCGAGAACTTGCCCTGCCAGAAGATGAAATCGACAAAGCTCATGCCCGCGTAGCCGCCGAGCAGGATGCTCGTCGTGTCGCCGACGAGCGTCGCCGCGCCCTGCAGGTTGGACGACACCGCGATGGCGATGATGACCGGGACGGGATTGACCTTCAGCTTCCGGCTGATGGCGATGCCGACCGGCGCGACCATCAGGACCGTGGCCACGTTGTCCACGAACGCGGACACCACGCCGGCGAACATGGCCAGCAGCACGATGGCCCAGCAGGCGTTCGGCGCCTTCTGCAGCAGCAGATCGGCCAGGCGCGCGGGCATGCCCGTTTCGATGAACAGGCTCACGAGGCCCATCGTTCCCGCGATCATCAGAATGACGTTCCAGTTGATGGCGGGCAGGGCCGCGCCGATGGGCAGCACGCCGAAGGCCAGCATGCACACCGCCCCGCCGACGGCGAAGGCCACGCGCCATTTGGGGAAGATCAGCATCCCCAGATACATCAGGACAAAAAGAATCAGTGCGATCGTCATAATCCGTGTTTCCTATCCGTAAAGACTTTTTTCAGAAGCGCCGGTCCCGCCGGCCCGTCCACACGCCGGGCGCCAGCAGCATCAGGACCGGGTAAAATTCCAGCCGCCCCAGAAGCATGCACAGCGTCAATACGAGCTTCGCGCCCGCGCTCCAGAAGGCGAAGCTTCCGCTCGGCCCGGCCATTCCCAGCCCCGGCCCGACGTTTGAAAGGCAGGTCAGAACGCTCGTGACCGTCGTTTCCAGATCCACGCCCTGCAGGCTCAGAAGCAGGAAGGCCGCCAGCGCGGTCATGCAGTACAGCGCGAGGAAGCCGCAGGTGGAGCGCAGCGTGGCCTCGTCCATGCGCTCGCCGTCGAGCGTGACGCGGCGGACGCTGTGGGGCGAAAGCTGCTTGCCGACGACATACACGGCGTATTTGACCACCAGCACGACGCGGCTGATCTTCATGCCGCCGGCGGTCGAGCCGGCGCACGCGCCCGAGATCAGCAGCAGGAGCAGCATGGCCTTGGAATAGCTGGGCCACAGATTGAAATCGGCGGTGGAGTAGCCCGTGGTGGACACGATGGACGCGGTCTGGAAAAACGAGTAGCGCAGGGCGGGGAAAAAGCCGCCGTACAGCGGCGCGATGTTGGCCGCGATGGACAGCCCCGCGAACAGCACCAGCCCCACATAGACCCAGAGCTCCTCGTTTTTCAGCGCCCGCAGCCCGCTGCCGAGGAGGATGAGGTAAAACAGGTTGAAATTGACGCCGAACAGCAGCATGAACGCGGTGATCACGCCGTCGATGTACGCGCTGTCGTACCAGCCGACCGAGGCGGCGTGGATGCCGAAGCCGCCGGTGCCGGCGGTGCCGAAGGCGTGAACGAGCGAGTCGAACAGGCTCATGCCGCCGCACAGAAGCAGAACCGTCTCCAGCGCGGTGAGCGCGATGTAAATGATGTACAGGATGCGGGCCGTGCGGCGCATGCGCGGCACGAGCTTGCCCTTGACCGGGCCGGGCATCTCCGCGCGCGCCAGATGCATGCTGCGCTCCTCGCTCATCGGCATCACGGCCAGCATGAACACCAGCACGCCCATGCCGCCGATCCAGTGGGAAAAGCTGCGCCAGAACAGCACGCCGCGGCCGAGCGTCTCCACGTCGGGAACGACCGACGCGCCGCAGGTGGTGAAGCCCGACGTGATCTCGAACAGCGCGTCCACATAGCGGGGGATGTCGCCGGAGAGCACGAAGGGGAGCGCGCCGACCAGGCTGATGACGATCCAGCTGAGCGCCACGGACACGAAGCCCTCGCGCGCGTAATACTCCCGGTCGCGCAGCTTCACCAGCGTGAGCGCCCCGCCGAGCGCCGCGGCCAGCAGCGCCGTGTACAGGAAGGGGAGAACGCTCTCGCCGGCCAGCGCCGCCGCCGCGAGCGGCAGCAGCAGAAGCCCCGCCTCGATCAGCAGAACCTGTCCCAGTATACGTCCTACAAAGCGATAATTCACCGTATCAGCCCTCTAAAATATCCTCGAGCGCGCGGATGCCCATGTGGCCGGACACCGCGATGACCCGGTCGCCGCTTTCGATGCAGTCGCCGCCGCCGGGGATGAAGCAGCGGCCGGCGCGTATGATGGCCGCGACCAGAACGCCGCTGCGGATGGGAAGCTTCTGCAGGCTCACGCCGAGACAGGGCGAGCCGTCCCGCGCGAGAAATTCCAGCGCCTCGAGCTTTCCGTCCACGATGCGCCGCAGACTCTCCAGACCGCTCGCGTCGGCGGAGTTCTCCAGCCCGCGCACGCTGCGCAGAAGCTGCTGCGCGGCGATGTAGCTCGGCCGCACGGGCTCGTCGAGCCCGAACGACGCCGCCAGCGGCAGAAAATACGCCTCGTTGACCTTGCACACGACCTTTTCGACACCCTGGCTTCTGGCCCAGGCCGCCATGATGAGATTCGTCTCGTCTGAGCCGGTCAGCGCCACGAAGGCGTCCGCCTCGCCGATGCCCTCCTCGCGCAGCACGTCGGGCTTGGCGCCGTTGGCGCAGCTGATGTCCGCCTTGGGAAGCTCGTCGATGCACTGCTCGCATTTTTCCGCGTCCTGCTCAAGGATCTTCACATGGATGCCCATTTCCAGCAGCTGCCCGGCGAGATAGCGGCCGATGTGGCTGCTGCCGAGGATCATCACGCGGCGGACGCTGCGCTTGAAGATGTCCATGGCGCGGAAAAAGCCGTATATCTCCTTCGGCGCGCCCACCACGCTGGCGATGTCGCCGGCGCGGAGCACGAAATCGCCGCCGGGGATCTGCACCTGCGCGCCGCGGCGGACGCTGCATATCAGAATGCCGCGGCCGTATACGCCGTGAAAGTCCTTCAGCGCCAGACCGCACAGCGGGTTGGCCGCCGTGACGGCGAACTCCACGAGCTCCGCCTGCCCGCGCGCGAACGGCTCGACCATCGTGGCCGAGGGGAAGCGGAGAACGCGGGATATCTCCTTGGCCGCCGCCTGATCGGGGTTGATGGTCATCATCAGACTAAGCTCCTGCCGCAGCAGATACACCTCGCGCGCGCGGTCGGCCCGGCGCACCCGCGCCGCCGCCTGCTTCACGCCGAGCTTGCGCGCCGTCATGCAGCAGAGAATGTTCGCCTCGTCGGAATTGGTGACCGCGATGAGAAGGTCGGCGTGCGCGGCGCCGGCCAGACGGAGACTGTCGATGCCGGCCTCGTCGCAGATGGCGTTGGCGTCCAGACTGCCGCTGATAAGCTCGATACGCGCCGGAGAGCGGTCGACAACGGTGACGCTGTGCCCCTCGGAGCAGAGCTGCTGCGCCACGGTGTAGCCGACCTTGCCGGCGCCGACGATGATGATTTCCATAACGGCCTCCCGCGGATACTAAATAAAATAATAAGCCAATGGCATGCTGCATGATACCACTTGCCGCGCCCGCCGTCAAGGGAAGGGCGGATGTATGGACAAATCGGACGGGATTTGGTATGATATAGGCCAAATATTTGAAACCGAGGATCGAGGATTATGAAAAAACGTCTTGCGCTCATTCTCATCGCCGTGCTGCTGGCTTCGCTCATTGCCGGCTGCGGCAGCAAAATCGAGGAGTATTCCGCGGAAAACATCTCTGCCGCCGAGCAGTCGGCCGAGCAGGCCCAGCAGAGCAAAGCGCCGGCCAACAGCTACCTGGCCGACGCCGTCGTGTGCACGGTCGACGGGCTTGAATGCACCTGGGAGGAGTATTACTACTGGCTGAACAACTGCCGCCAGAGCGTGGAGAGCCAGCTTGGCGAGATCACCGACTGGGATGCGCTGAACGCCTATTACACCGACATGACCAACGAGCAGGTCGTCCTTGCGCTGGCGCAGAACGATATGCTGTATTATCACACGATCCTTGTCCAGACGGACGCGGCCGGCGTGACTCCCACGGACGAGCAGGCCGAGCAGGAGCTTCTGCTGGAGGCGGATCAGATGTTCGGCGACGGCAACGGCGAGCTGAGCGAGGAGGAGCGCGCGGAGCTGGACGCGTATCTTGCGCAGGCGGGCATCAGCTACGAGCTGCAGCTGAAGCTGGCGAAATACAAGCTGGCCGAGCAGTCGCTGTTTGAATACTGCACCGCGTCCGTGGACGATGAGCAGGTCGTTGAATGGGCGGCGGAGCAGGGCTACATGGCGGCCAAGCACATCCTGCTGCTGACGGTGGACGCGCAGACGCGCGAGCCGCTGGACGAGGCGACGGCGGCGGAGAAGGCCGAAACGGCCGATTATCTGCTGGCCGAGCTGACCGAGGCGAAGACCGCCGAGGAAAAGGCGCTTGCCGCGGCGGAGCAGAGCGGGGAAACGGCGGAGACCGGCACGGAGGCCTCCGGCGAGCCGGAGGATCCCGCCGCGCAGGCCCGCGCCGATTTTGAGGCGTATTTCGACAAGCTCATGAACGAGTATTCCGAGGACACCGGCCTGCAGACCCATCCCAACGGCTATGTGTTCCTGCCGGGAGAGATGGTCGAGGAGTTTGAACAGGCCGTCCAGGCGCTGGACGACGATCTTGGGCTCAGCGGCGTGGTCGAAAGCGATTTCGGCTATCACATCATCCTGCGCCTTCCGCTCGACCCGGACGGCGTGCTGGGGCAGAACCGCTACGGCTACGACGTGACGCTGCGCGACTATGTGCTCAACAACATCTTCAGCCAGACGAACAGCAAGGCGGCGGAGGACGTGTCCGTCGAATGGACGGACGGCTTTGACACCATCGACCTGGCCCGCCTGTTTGCCACGCTTGGCTGAGCCGGACGGGCGGTGCGGTCCCGCAAAAAGAACAGGGCTTTTCAGCCCTGTTCTTTTTGCTTTTTGCACGAGTGAGAGCGTCTGTGTTTATTTGTTTTCGTCAAAATCGACATAAAAACGAGGTTTTTTTGTCTGCCTGACCTGTCCCAAAACGCTTGACATTGCTTTCACGAAAGCCATACAATTAAGAGGCCAAAGACCTAATTTTGTAAGGAGGAACCCATGAAAGGAACAAGGAAGCTGATCTGTGTGCTGATGACGCTGTGCCTGCTGCTGAGTCTGGGCGGCTTTGCCCTGGCCGGCTCGGGCGAGCCTTCCGGCGAGACGCTGTCCCGCTACGAGGAGCTTACGGAGGTCAAAAGCTATCCCAACGGTCTGACCATCGCGGATAACGCGGGCTATACCGGCGCGGAGGGCTATTTCATCGTCATGACGGTGGACGGCCAGTACACGCCGCAGGCGCCCGGCCGCTACACCGGCGAGGTCGTGTTCACGCCCGTGAAGATGACCGAGTCGAACGACGGCACTTCCGACTACAGCACGAAGTCCCTGATCGTCCGCACGGCGGACGGCGCTTACGCGGCGGACGCGGCGGTCAACGGGAGCTTTGACGAAAAGGGCCTTGCCGACGCCGATATCGTCGTGGACGATCCCAACATGAGCGTGGTCACGGTCAACGGCGGCACCTACCGCATCGACGATTCCGACTTCGAGATCCTTCAGACCGGCAACCATGAGTCCGGCGGCAACGACTTCACCGGCGACGGCTGCGCCATCGCGGCCACCGGCGACAGCGTTCTGTAC
The DNA here is from genome assembly GCA_934597255.1 of uncultured Oscillospiraceae bacterium. Lineage (GTDB taxonomy): Bacteria > Bacillota > Clostridia > Oscillospirales > Oscillospiraceae > CAJOIG01. The sequence continues at coordinate 74,177 of CAKTQV010000005.1, read as the reverse complement.
ATCAACAATGTGAACGTGACCGGCGACGGCGTCACCCGTACCTGCCTGTACGGCGGCCTGTCCACGCATGACTCCTATCCCACCATCTATGTGACCGACTCCGTTTTCACCTCTCTGGGCGACCCCGAGGGTGAGGACTGCTCCGTCTGGGTGCTGGGCCTGCATGGCGTCGTGCGCACCTGCCAGTTCTGCGACTACTACGACGTTTATTATGCCAACACCCGCATCGACTCGTTCGGCTGGGCCTGCCTGTCCGTGGACGGCACCGAGGCGCCCACGGCCGAGGATCTCCGTGAGCTGAGCGCGGCCTATGTCGAGGGCAAGGGCTATGCCGACGCCTCCGGCGAGATCATGGGTCTCAACGAGTTCGCCGTGGCCGCCACCGGCCTGACGGACGATTATCTGGCGCAGCTCGCCGCGGTCGAGACCGAGGAAGATCTTACCGCGCTGCCCCAGACCAACGACTACAGCCTTTACTACTTCTCCGGCAAGAACACCCTGTGCAACTGCGAGCTGAACATTCTCGATATGGATGAGGGCGGCACCGGCTACTCCTCCTACTCCATCGGCGCGAACATCAACGTTTACTCCAACTGCCTTGTCAACGCCGACTACGGCAACGTGGAAGCCAACGAATACGCTTCCTCCGCCTATGTCAACGGCACGGTCGTCAATGCCCGCAAGAGCATCGTGATGTGCCACTCCAACGCCGGCGGCATCACCTACTGCGCCGACTCCGAGCTCAACGCCGGCGAGATCGCCTTTATCTACAAGGGCACCGGCGACGGCTACACCCAGGAGAACATCGACGACAACGCCGCCTCCTCCACCATGATGATGGGCGCGACCGGCTCGAACCTGTATGTGCGCGACTGCAAGATCGACGCGCCCGTGCTCGTTCTGGCGTTCGACTCCGACGATCCCGGCTCCCTCGGCGGCACGGAGATCACCTTCGACGATTCCATCGCCCCGAAGGACGAGGACTTCGACGTTACCAAGCGCGACAACTGGGGCCCTGCCAGCACCATGTGGACGGCCGGCACCGAGTATAACTACAACGAGGCCGTGGAGGCCTACTTCGAGGACTGCGCCGGCGAGACCGCTCTTGAGGGCGACATCTTCAACTGCCACCAGTTCACTTCCAAGAACCTTGTTCTCACGCTTGACGGCTCTGAGCTGACCGGCGTCATCTCCTCCGGCTGGTGCGAGCACGACGTGGACGGCGTGGAGCGCACGCTGCCCTACGGCGACGAGACCATCGTGAGCGAGGACGGCCTGACCTACGGCTGCCGCGAGAACCTTGGCCGCGTCACCTGCTATCCGAGCGAAACGGTCAACAACGGCGTCATCGTCACGCTGAAGAACGGCTCCGTCTGGAACGTGACCGAGACGAGCTATGTCTCTGTGCTGGACGTGGACGACAGCTCCACCGTCAACGGAAAGATCGAAGTGCTGGCCAACGGCCTTTACAAGATCGAGCCGAACGAGACCTCCGGCGAGGCCAGCGGCGAGACCGGTGCGGCCGATCTGTCCGTCGACGCCTACAACGAATATCTGCATGAGTGGCTCAAGGCGGAGGACGCCGCCAACGACACCATGACCGAGGATATCGTGGAAAACGAGTTCATGCCCCTGATCTATGCCGGCGATTATGAGAGCTTCCCGGCGGAGATGCTGTGGAACGGCATGCTCAACACCGGCTGCCCCATGACCTACGACGAGTGGGTCGCGGCCAACAGCTGAACGAAAAACGAACCTGTACGCCCCGGCGCTTCGGCGCCGGGGTCTTTTTTGCGGCCCGAAAGCCGCGGCGAAAAGGCCCTGGTCTTGGGCCTGACGCATTCCCGGACGGACGGGCTGAGCTTCGGCTCGGCCCGTCCGCTTTTTCATGGAGAAATTTGCTGCGTTTTTTTGGAAAGGACAGTTGCGCAGAGGGGCGTGTTGGTGATAAAATTAAAAAGTATGCTGTGTCCCGGCCGCCGGGAAAAAAGACAGAAGGAAGCACCTTGCCGTGAAACGAACCGCGCTGATCGCCATTTTCATATTGCTGGCGTTGTGCCTTGCCGGCTGCGGCCGGACCGAGCTTGTGGCGGCAGAGCCGGAGGCTACGCCGACGCTTTCGGTCAAGCTGATCGCCGGGCGCCGGAGCGCGGCGGCGGAGAGCGGGGCGCTGCCGCGGCTGAACACGCAGGAGCATCTGGTCTACCTGGAACCGATCCATACCGGCCGCATCGCGCCGGACGCGCCGATCACGCGGGGCGACGCCTGCCGCGCGCTGTACACGCTGCTGGAAAACCCGATCGAGGGCGCGTGCGCCTATTCCGACGTAAGTCCGGACGACGAGCTGTACGAGGTGCTGAGCTGCCTGGCGGCATGGGGCGTCGTGACCGATTCGGCGGGCGAATTCGGCCCTACGGATATGCTCAGCCGCGCCCAGCTCGTGACGATGCTGTCGCGCTTTTACCCGCCGGAGCCGGCGGAGGGCGCGGAGGAGCCGTATGTCGGCTCGTTCCGCCGCCGGAGCGCAGATGTGGAGCGCCTGCCCGACGCCGGCATCCCCTCGTTTGAGGATACGTCCGGCCACTGGTCGTCCGCGGCGGTCGAAAACGCGGTGCGGCGCGGCTGGATCGAGGCGGGCGGGAAATTCTATCCCGACGCGGCCGTTACCCGCGCGGAGTTCTGCCGCATACTGAACCGGGCGCTCGGCCGCCGCGGGGACGAGGGCGTGGCGCTGCTGAGCGGCAGCTACGGCCATTTCCGCGATCTGCCGGTCGATCATGAGGATTACGGCGACGTTCTGGAGGCTTCCTGCCGGCATGAGTTTTTCTATGACGACGGCGGACGGGAATGCTGGCGCTGCCGGACGCTCGAGCCGGGGCTGCACCGCGCCGGCGGACGGCTTTATTATGTGCAGGAGGACGGGAGCCTTCTGCGCGGCGGAAGCGTTGAGCAGTGGGATTTTGACGACAGCGGCCGCTATACGACGGGGCTGACGGAGCTGGACGACATCATCTGCGATATCCTGCTGGAGCTCGGCACCGACGATATGAGCGAGACCGAGGCGCTGCGCGCGGCGTATCTTTACTGCACGCACGACCATGTGTACATCTACCACAACTGGTACTCCTACGGCTTTGACGACGTTCACGACGAGTTTGCCTTCCGCGCGCTGCGCTTTTTCAAAACCGGCGGCGGCTGCTGCTACGATTACGCCGCGGGCTTCGGGCTGCTGGCGCGCACGCTCGGCTTCAACTGCTACATAGTCAAGGCGGAAGTGAACCAGTATTACGCGCCGCACGGCTTTGTCGTGATCCCGGAGAACGGCGTCAACTACATATACGACCCGGAGCTTGAGTCGGCGCGCCCGTGGCGGCACACGGATTTTGACCTGTTCCGGATCACGAACGGGTCGATCTATAATTACTGGTACACGCCCTGGTGGTGATATAGGGCCTTTGGCCTGATACATTCCCGGACGGACGGGCTGAGCTTCGGCTCGGCCCGTCTTCCTTTTCATGGAGAAATTTGCTGCGTTTTTTTGGAAAGGACAGTTGCGCAGAGGGCTGTGTTGGTGATAAAATTAAAAAAGTATGCTGTGTCCCGGCCGCCGGAGAAAAAGGACGGAAGGAAGCACCACGCCGTGAAACGAACCGCGCTGATCGCCATTTTCATATTGCTGGCGCTGTGCCTTGCCGGCTGCGGCGAGACCGAGCTTGTGGCGGCGGAGCCGGAGGCTACGCCGACGCTTTCGGTCAAGCTGATCGCCGCAGACCGAGACCCTGCGCCGAGGAATAAGGGTACGCCCTCTCTGATAACGGAGGAGCATATCCTCTATCTTGAGCCAGCTTTCGCCGACTGTATCGCGCCGGATGCGCCGATCACGCGGGGCGACGCCTGCCGCGCGCTGTATAAGCTGCTGGAAAACCCGATCGAGGGCGACTGCTCCTTTTCCGACGTGGACGAGGACGACGCGCTGTATGAGGCGCTGGGCTGCCTCACGGCCTGGGGCGTCGTGAACGATTCGACGGGTGGCTTCAACCCCAGAGGCATGCTGAGCCGTGCCCAGCTCGTGACCATGCTCTCGCGCATTTACCCGCCGGAGCCGGCATGGGATGTAAAACGGCCATACGTCGGCTCGTTCCTCCGCCGCGGAGCGGAGGTGAATCGCCTGTCCGATATGTCCATCCCGTCCTTTGAGGACAGCTCCGGACACTGGGCATCGGCGGCCATCGAAAACGCGGCGCAGCGCGGCTGGGTCGAGGCGGGCGGAAAGTTCTATCCCGATGCCGCCGTCACCCGCGCGGAGTTCTGCCGTGTTATGAACCGGGTGCTCGGACGCCAGGGGGACAGGAGCGCGGCGCTGCTCAGCGGACGCGGCGGCACGTTCCGCGACCTGTCAAGCAGCCATGCCGACTTTGCCGATGTTCTGGAGGCAAGCTGCCCGCATACGTTCTTCTACGACGGAGATCGGGAGTTCTGGGAATGCCCGCCGCTGGAGCCGGGCTTCCATCGCATCGACGGAGGGCTGTTCTATGTGCAGGAGGATGGGAGCCTTCTGCGCAGCGGGACACTGTGGAAATGGACCTTCGGTGCGGACGGGCGCTATACGACCGGCCTCCCTGAGCTTGACGACACTATCCGCGATATCCTGCTGGAGCTAGGCACCGACCGCATGAGCGACTACGAGGCGCTGCGGGCGGCTTATATCTACTGCGTACACAACTTCACCTATATCTATCACGACTGGTACTCCTACGGCTTTGCCGACGACGACAGCGACTGCTTTGAGCTGCGCGCGCTGCGCTTTTTCAAAACCGGCGGCGGCTGCTGCTACGACTATGCCGGCGGCTTTGGTTTCCTGGCGCGGGCGCTCGGCTATAAAGCCTATATGATCCGGGGCTATTTCGACAACTACACGCTCCCGCACGGCTTCGTCGCGATACCGGAAAACGGCGCCTACTACATCTACGACACGGAGATCGAATCGGACCGCAGCCGCGGGCACCAGGATTTTGACCTTTTCCGCATCCGAAGCGGCCGCTTTTATTACATATACTATTTCAGTTCCTGGTGGTGAGAGCATGCTGCGATTGTATTACGCCCGGCGGCCGGACACGGAAACGGCGGCGCTGACGGCGCGGCTTCCGGCCTGGCGGCGGGAGACGCTTGAGCGCCTGAAAAATGAAGACGCGCGGCGCTCCTCGCTTGGGGCGGGGCTGCTGTGGCGGCGCGTGATGGAGGAAAACGGACTTGACCCGGACGCGCCGGTGCGCCGGCTCGGCGCGGGAAAGCCCGTGTTTGCCGGCGGCGGGGCGTGCTTCAGCCTGTCCCATTCGGGCGAGCTTTGCCTGTGCGCGCTGTCGGACGGGCCGGTGGGCGCAGACATCCAAAAGCCGCGTCCGGCGAAGCTGTCGATCGCGCGGCGCTTCTGCGCGGACGAGCGGGCGTATCTGGAGTCGCTGCCCGCAGCGGAACAGAACGACGCGCTCATGGCGCTGTGGGCGCGCAAGGAGGCATGGGTCAAGGCGATGAGCCGGGAGCGGATGCTCGCGCTGGATGAATACAGCGTGCTGGCCGGCGGCGCGCCGTGGCTTTTTACGGATTTTCGGGTCGAAGACTGCTTTGGCAGCGTCTGCGCGGCGACCCGCGCGGCGGCGCCGGAGCGGCTCGAAATATGACAAAATGAAAGGGAGAACACGATGAAGAAACTGCTTTGCATGCTGCTCATCGCCTGCATGGCGCTGGGCCTTTCGGCCTGCGGCACACAGGCGGCGGCGGAGACTCCCGCGGCGGCGCCCGCGCAGACGGACGCGGCGGCCGGGGGCGGCGCGAGCGCCGAGCCGTCGGGCAAGCCCTCCGGGGAGGCCTCCGGCAGCGCCGCGGACGCCGGCGAGCCGACGGATATCCGCATCGTCTACGACGCCTATGAGCAGCCGGACGGCGGGGAGACGGATCTGACCGGGCTGTATACCGGCGAGGACTGCGGCCCGTCGCAGGGCGACCGCTACGTCGCCGCGGGCGAGACCTGGTTTGTGAGCGACAGCTGCACCGTGGACCGGCTGGAGATTGAGCCCGGCGCGCAGGTCGAGGCCGATTTCCCGGTGATCGTGTTCTTTTCGCAGTCCGACACGGTCGGGAACGGCGATGTGATCGGCAACGTCCAGTTCGTATGCGATTACGACGAGACGGTCGCCATCGTCCACACGAACGATACGCATGGCTTCATGCAGCTCGAGCCCTATGTCAGGGGGCTGAAGGACCAGCTCGCGGCGTCCGGGAAATATTCTCTGGTCCTGGCCGTCAACGCCGGCGACCAGTACGCCGGCGGCTACGCGGCGGCGCACGTTTACGAGGGCGAATACATCCCCTATGTCATGAGCGGCATTTATGATTATATGACCTGGGGCAACAACGACGGCGGACTGAGCGATCAGGGCATGTCTACCTATCTGCTGGCCGCGCTCGGCAACGCCGAGGGCACGACGACGCTCCTGGCCAATCTCAAGGCCGCCGAGCCGGTGTCCCTGTCATCCTGCGCCGCCTCCTACGAGCCGGCCGTGGGCGCGGAGGAATTCGCCGCGCTGTACCCGGACGCCGTGAGCCTCAACGAGGACGGAACGCTGAACTTCGACAAGCTCGACCCGGCGCAGTACGATCTGGAGACGGGCGGAAACCCGCTGGACGACGGCGCGATCGTTGAAACGGCGAACGGAACGAAGCTCGGCCTGTTCGGCGTTTCCACCAACGGCGGCTCCATCACGGACGCCTACTTCACCGGCATGGCCACGCAGACCGTGGCGCAGGCCATGACCGACGCGCTGGCGGACGAGGGCGCGACGGCCGTCGTGATGCTCGGCCACGTCGGCTGGCTCGGCGCGGACAGCACGCAGACCTCCTCCAACGACACCAACTCCGCGCAGCTTGCCATGAAGACCGACGGCCTGGACGCCATCATAGACGCCCACACCCACTCCGTCATCAACGACGGCGAGGGCTGGCTGTTCGCGGGCTATGGCCGCAGCCCTATCGTCAATCAGGCGTCCTGCAAGGGCGAGGCCATCGGTGTTTTGTATCTGTATATCAAGGACGGCCGGGTCGTCGCCAAGGACTGTGAGAATCTTGTTCCCGGCGAGGACGGCGCCGTCGAGGGCGTGCTGCCGGACGCGCAGGTGCAGGCGGCGGTCGACCGCTGCTATGACCGGCTCGCGGCCGACGGCTACACCGAGGTCTGGGCCAGCACGGAGTATTATCTCAACGGCGACCGCATCTCCACGGGCAACCCCGCCGGCGGCGTGCGCGCCAACGAGACAAATCTCGGCGATCTTGTGGCCGACGGCATCCTCTGGACGGCGCAGCAGCTGTGGCAGGGCGAGCCGATCTCCATCGCGCTTTACCCCGGCTTCTGGGTCCGCTCGAGCATCGAGCCGGGCGACATCACGCTGGTGGACGCCATGAGCGTTTTTGCCAACCCCCTGAAGATCTATTACGCGCAGTACACGGCGGCGGAGCTGGTCGCGCTGATGACGACGTCCTGCTCGAAGCTCGGCGAGGAGAACAACAACATGTTCCAGGTCGCGGGGCTGCGCTGCACCTACGACCCGGCGACGAAGGCGGTCGTGAGCCTGACGGTGGGCGACGAATGTATCTATGAAAACGGCGAATATCTTGTCGGCGAGGACTGGACGGTCGGCTGCGCGGCGGAGGTCGGCGGCGGCAACATGAGCTCCGTCCCGGACGACAGCCCGCTTCTGATCGTGCCGAGCAAGGAGGAGATGGCGCGCTGCTGGTGCCGCTTCTTGGCGGAGGCCGACTATACCATCTATCCCGACGAGCTTTGCCCGGACGGACGCGTGGTTCCGGCAGAATGAATAAAATATAGCGAAAATTCCCGGCGGACAGCACAAAGCCCGCCGGGAATTCTTCTGTGTTTTCTTGACAAATTTTTAATTATTAAAAATGCACAATTTTTTCTTTCCAAATTGGGCGGTTAATGGTATAGTTATAAACACTATTTTCTGTACTAAATAGTAAAAGAGAGATTTGGAGGAATGACAATGGAACACAAACGCGGTTCATGGGCCAGCAACATCGGTTTTCTGATGGCTGCCATCGGCTCCGCGGTCGGCCTTGGGAACATCTGGGGCTTCCCGTACAAGATGGGTAAAAGCGGGGGCTTCAGCTTCCTGCTCGTCTACCTTCTGCTGGCGCTGTTCGTCGGCTTCGTTATCATGATGACCGAGCTTGCGCTCGGCCGCAAGACTGGCAAGGGCATCATCGGCGCGTACAAGCAGGCGTCCAAGCGCTTTGCCTGGGTCGGCTGGCTGGGCGTCATTTCGCCGTTTCTGATCCTGACGTTCTACTGCGTGCTCGGCGGCTACTGCCTGCAGTATATCTTTTACAATCTGGCGAACATCGCCTTTGCCCAGGCGTCGCTGTCCGGCACGGATCTGTTCGCGGCCATGTGCACCAACCAGTGGGGCTGCGTCGTTTTCACGCTCATCTTCGTTCTGCTCAACGTGGCGATCGTCCGCGGCGGCGTGTCCGGCGGGCTGGAAAAGTTCAATACCATCGGCATGCCGGCGCTGGCCGTTATGCTCGTGATCATCATCATCCGTGCCGTCACGATGGACGGCGCCGTCGAGGGTCTGAAGTTCATGTTTGTCCCCGGCTACGCGGTCAAGGCCGGGTTTATTGAGAAAACGCCCAACTTCATCAGCATCCTTGCCACGGCCGGCGGCCAGATGTTCTTCTCCCTCTCGCTGGCCATGGGCGCCATGATCACCTACGGCTCCTATCTTTCCAAGAGCGAAAATCTGGTGAAAAACTCCGCCATCATCGTCGTGTCCGACACGCTGGTCGCGCTGATGGCCGGCCTGGCCGTTATCCCGTCCGCCGTGGCCTACGGTGTGCAGAACGGCATCCCCATGAACGAGATCAAGCTTTCCGGCCCCGGCCTGCTGTTCGTTACGATGCAGAACGTGTTCGGCTCCATGGGCATCATCGGCGCGCTGTTCGGCGTCATCTTCTTCGGTCTGGTGCTCATCGCGGCCATCTCGTCGTCCATTTCGCTGGTCGAGGTGCTCGTGACCTATGTGTCCGACGTGCGCGCGGAGAAGAAAAAGACCGTCGACCGCTCCCGCATCACCTGGATCGTGTGCGCCTGCTTCACGGTGCTGGCCATTCTCGTGGCCTGGGACGGTCTGGGCAGCAACGGCGTGTGGGTCCCGTTCCAGAAATTCTTCGTCAACGGCTTCAACGACTGCTGGCTTGACTTCTTCGACTGCATTGCCGAGGGTATCGCCATGCCGCTCGGCGCGCTGCTGATGGCGATCATGATCGGCTGGTCGCTCAAGCCGGGCTTCACGACCGACGAGCTTTCGAACGGCTGCCGCGTGACGCCGCTGCTGAACAAGTTCTATACCATCTGCATCCGCTTTGTGGTCCCGGTCGTCATGGTCCTGGTCCTTCTCGGCCAGCTCAACGACTTCTTCGGGCTCGGCATCTTCCAGTAAAGCGCGCATACGCGTACATACATCCCCAAAAATGACCGATCTCCGTATGGCGGCGACGCCATACGGAGAGTTTTTGTGTCCGGCCGCGGCGGGGCTGGATATTGTGTGCTTTTGTTGACTGTATAAGTATGGAAAAACTGCTCCGTCTCAATGCCGGCTTGCAGATAAATCGGCAACTTTATCTGCGTGCCTTCACCGGTTTCCGGGCGCCCATCTCATTCAATATCCGGCCTGCGTAACGCCGTATACGGCCTGCTCGTGTGTGAATCCTTCGTATTCCAGCTGCTCGATCAGCCCCTGCCGGGAAAAGGGCATATGGGATAGATAGTTGGCTGCGCACTTGGCGGCCTGCTCCTTCCAGTTGGCCCCGCAATTGTCTGCGGCATATTTTGCTTCTGAATAAGAATATCCCTCATATTCAAGCTGTTCGATCAGCCCTTCTTTGGAAAAGGCCATATGTTTTAAGTAACTCAAGGCGCTGCTAAGCGCGTTTTTTTCTCCAAGCGTTACATAATGGGAAGCCGTTTCTTCCTGCGCCTCATAGGGCGCTGTTGTTGATGTTGGTGATTCGTACAAGGCTCCGCAAACAACACATCGGTTGTCGTTCCCATACTGGTGCCAAAGAGCCGTTCCCTCTTTTTCTCCGCACAGGATGCACGTTTTTGCGGTTATGCACGTCGCTTCCTGCCATTGATGACTGCACGGAGCAGGAACGGGGCTTGGCGTTGGGGGCGGCGTCATGACCACGCTTATTCTGTCGCCAACGATGCGTGCGGTTGCAACTCGTCTTTCCTGTATGTTCGTCACGGTCAACGTGATCACGATCGCGCAGCACAAAAGTGCCAAAACGATATAAAAGCCGGTGACGACTGGGTCTCTTGTCTTTTTCCGACGAACCGTTCGTTTCCGTACGGACGGTGCCGGTATCCTCGTTTTTTCTGGTACGAGCGGAGGCGTGATGACTTTTAATTCCTTTTCGATTTTGTTTCCGCACCTCCTGCAGAAAGCGTCTTCCGCGTCCAGTTTCATCCCGCAATGGGGGCAGAATTTCGGCTGTATGCTGCTCATATCACCCAAATTCCTCCTAGAAAGACTTTATGCGAACAGGGAATGAACAAAATGAGGCACATCCCTTGACAGAGCCTGTGGACCCGGCGCTTTTCAAAGGGGCTTCGTCCAAATCTATTATAGATAGATTTTTACAGTTGTCAGCCATGATTCGGAAGAACGGCCGGCCTGTGCGCGCCTGCGTTTTCGGAAGGCTTGCGGAATATAAGCAGAACGCCCGGAGTCGCTCCGGGCGTTCATTTATGGCTTTATAAACCGGCGTTATTCCTTGATGCCGACGATGTCCTTGGCCAGCGCCTTTTTGCCGGCGATGTTGCCCTGGCGGGAGATCATGATGCGCTGCGCCTGCGGGGAGCCGGCGCCGTGCATGGACTCGGTGCGGTAGCCGACGGCGGCCGTGCCGAGCGTGAGGTTTTCGATCAGACGCCAGATCTTGATGCGGTCCTCCGTGGGAACGTTCGCCACGCCGCGCAGATACTTGTCCACATAGGGGCCAAGCTCCGGGTCGCGCAGATCGGTCTCCGACGGGCAGGTGACCATGCCGCCGCCCGCAATGTCCTCGGCCAGACGCGCGATCTCGTAGGGGAAGCGCGTGACGTTCTGCTTGCAGACGTTGGCCAGAAGCGTGTCGACCATGTAGTTGCCGGACGCGGTCTTCCAGCCGTTGGCGGAGCAGGCGATGCCGCAGGAGTAGAGCGTTTCGTTCAGATGGGTCATCTCAATGAGCTTGTCCTTGACGTGGCTGGCCTTGGGCACGCCGTTATAGTCCGCGGCGGTCGCGGCCGCGCCGATGAGGACGTCGCCCACGCCGACCTTGCAGCCGCCGTAGCTCTGGCGGTGATAGCTGGCGAAGCGCTCGACGAGCATGGTGGCGAATTCGTACTCGCCGTCCATGAAGATGCGGTCGTTCGGGACAAACACGTTGTCGAACACGACCAGCGCTTCCATGCCGCCGAAGGTGGGGTTGCCGCGGTCGAGCGTGCCGTCCTCCAGCTTGCGGGTGTCGCAGCTCTGGCGGCCGACGATCATGAACACGCCCTCGGCGTCGATGGGAACGGCAAAGGCCACGGCGTAGTCCTTATCCTCGGCCTTCATCGCCTGCGTGGGCATGACGAGTATCTCATGGCTGTTCGACGCGCCGGTCTGGTGCGCCTTGGCGCCGCGCACGACGATGCCGTCGCTGCGCCGCTCGACGACGTGCAGGAACAGGTCGGCGTCCGCCTGCGCGGAGGGGGCCAGCCCGCGGTCGCCCTTGGGGTCGGTCATGGCGCCGTCCACGACCAGATCGGCGTCCTGAACATATTCGAGATACTTTTTGAAGTTTTCAAAATAGTGCGTGCCGTGGGCCTGGTCGATCTCATAGGCCGTGTTGTATACGGCGTTGAACGCGTCGAGCCCGACGCAGCGCTGGAAGCAGGCGCCGGTCTTCTGGCCGCACAGGCGCTGCATCTTCACCTTCAGCATCAGATCCTCGGCGCTCTGGTGGATGTGGCAGAAGCGGTTGATCTTTTTCCCGGTCAGCGAGCTGGTGGTGGTCATCAGCCCCTCGTATTCCGGCATGGCCGCCAGATCGTAGGTCATTTTCACGGAATTGACGCTCGGACGCAGGATGGGGTCCTCCGTCACGTCCTCGATCTTCTTTCCGAAAGCGTAAATGCGCGTGTTGAGCTTTTTCAGGCTCTGGATATACTCCTCGCCGGTCATCATATCGATCAAATCCTCCCTTAACTTTGTCCTTCTTCCGTATTTATACCACAAATCCCGCGCCGCGACAATAGCGGACTGCCGGAAAATTGTCAATTTTTTGTCTATACTAGAATTCTCTGCCGATCTGGCGGCGGTAAAAGCGGAAGGCGGCCGGCAGGGCGTAGGCGTCCGTGTCGTCCGTCCAGACGAAGTCCGGCGCTTCGTGCCCGCAGGCGACGAAATAGCCGGTCATGTGCCACTCCAGGTGTGAAAAGATGTGCAGCGCCTCGCCGCAGGGGACGACGCGCGCCGGCGCGAGACCCTGCCGCGCGCACCAGCGGAAAACGGCGTCCCCGTCCAGCCGGCCCGGGCGGTTCGGCAGCTCCCACAGGCCTGCGAGCAGGCCCCGGTCCGGCCGCCGGCACAGGGCCGTGCGCGTTCCGCAGCGCAGGATGAGAACGGTTTTTTCCTCGATGCGCCGGGGCTTTTTTCCGGGCATGACGGGGTAGTCCGTTTCCTGCCCGCGCGCGTGCGCCGCGCACAGCGCCGCGATAGGGCAGCGCTCGCAGTCGGGCGTTCCCGGCAGACAGACCGTCTCGCCCAGCTCCATGAGCCCGGAGCTGAACGCGCCGCAGTCGTCCGCGTACTGCGCGCGCAGCCGGGCGCGGAATTCGTTTTTCAGCTTTGCGTCGCCGATGCTCGTGCCGCACGCGCACAGCCGCGTGCAGATGCGCAGCACGTTTCCGTCCACGGCCGGCTCGGGAAGCCCGAAGGCGATGGAGGCGATCGCGCCGGCGGTGTAATCGCCGACGCCCGGCAGCGCGCGCAGCTTTTCCGCGTCGGCGGGCAGCTCGCCGCCGTATTCGTCCATGACGAGCCTGGCCGCGCGGCGGAGATTGCGGGCGCGCGAATAATAGCCGAGCCCCTCCCACAGCTTCAGGACCGTGTCCTCGTCGGCGGCCGCCAGCGACGGCAGATCCGGCAGCGCGGCCATGAAGCGCTCGAAGTAGCCGCGGGCGGCCTCGATGCGGGTCTGCTGCAGCATGATCTCCGAGACCCACACGCGGTAGGGCGTGGGCCGGTCGCGCCACGGCAGCGGCCGCGCGTTTTCCTTATACCATTGGATGAGCGGCTGCGCGATGGGCGGCAGCGGGGTCGGCGGAAGGGTCATGCATACGGGCTCCTTTGCGGATTTCGGCTGTATTCATTATAACGTCCGGCCCGGAAAACGCAAGGGGGCGGCGCGGGAAGCTGGCCTGCCGCGGGGACGGATGAAAAAAGAAAAATTCGGGCTTGACAACGCGCGGGGCCGGATGCTATAATGCCCACTGACCAAAATGTCTTTAAGCTGGTGCAGAGCCGCCGGCAAGGCGTTATGATACGGGTTTATTGGAACGATCATACCTCCTTGTCTGCGGACAGGGAGGTTTTTTTGTTGGAATTTCGCGCGGAGATCATGGATCAGGCGGCGGTGGAGCGGGCGCTCGTGCGCATCGCGCACCAGATCGTGGAGAAGGATAAGACGACGGAGGGACTGTGCCTCGTCGGCATCCGGACGCGCGGCGTGCCGCTGGCGGAGCGCCTGGCGGAGAACCTGCAGCGCATCGAGGGCACGGCCGTTCCCGTCGGCGAGCTGGACATCACGCTGTACCGCGACGATCTTTCCACCGTGGCGGAGAGCCCGGTGGTGCATGGGACGCGGCTCGATTTCGACGTGACGGGGCGGACGGTCGTTTTGTGCGACGACGTGATCTACACCGGGCGGACGGCGCGCGCGGCCATGGACGCGGTCATGGCGCTGGGGCGTCCGGCGCGCATACAGCTGTTTGCGCTGATCGACCGGGGCCATCGGGAGCTTCCCATCCGGCCGGATTTTGTCGGCAAGAACATTCCCACATCCCACGGCGAGGTCGTTTCCGTCCGGCTCGCGGAGAGCGACGGCGAGACCTGCGTGAAGCTGTTCGAGAACAATTAAATAAAATAAGGCGGCGCCGCACGATGCGGCGGGAGCCGGCGCCGGGAGGACCTGCGCTTTGAGGACGGCGCCTTTTCGCGGGAACGCTTTGTGCGTTTCGGGAGAAGGCGGCGGGATCGGGCGGAGGGGATCCGGCAGAGGCCGCAGGCGCGCTGCGCGGCGCCGCCTAAATAAAGAAAGAGAGACAAAGGAGAGGAACCACTATGAATCTTGTCTACGGCATCAAGGACCGGCCCAAATTCGGCCAGACCATCGTCTTCGCGCTTCAGCAGCTGCTGGCCATCATGGCCGCCACCATCGCGGTGCCCGCCATCATCGGAAACGGCATGAGCCAGACCGCCGCGCTGTTCGGCGCGGGCGTCGGAACGCTTGTGTATCTTCTGTTCACCCGCTTCCGGAGCCCCGTGTTCCTCGGCTCCTCCTTCGCCTTCCTCGGCTCCATGTCCACGGCCTTTGCCGGCGCCGTGAGCGCGCAGGCCGGCTATGCCGGACTGATCATCGGCGCGGGCTTCGCGGGGCTCGTCTATGTCGTGATCGCCATCGCGGTCAAGTGCAGCGGCGTCAAGTGGGTCGATAAGCTCATGCCCGCCGTCGTCATCGGGCCGACGGTCGCCATCATCGGCCTGAGCCTGTCCGGCAACGCCGTGAGCGATCTGATGACCGCCACCGCCGGCGGCAGCTCCTATCTCGCCATCCTCTGCGGTCTTGTGACCCTCGGCGTGACGATGGTCTGCTCGGTCTACGGAAAGAAAATGCTCCAGATGATCCCGTTCATCATCGGTGTTCTTGCGGGCTACGCCGTGGCGCTGGTGTTCACGCTCATCGGCCGCGCCACCGGCAATGACGCGCTGCTCATCATCAACCTCGAGATATTCAAGTCGATCCCCTGGGTCCCCACCTTTACCTTCACCGAGGCCGCCAAGGGCCTCGCCGAGCTGGACGGCGGCTACATCGCCACCATCGCCGTGGCTTACGTCCCGGTCGCCTTCGTGGTCTTTGCCGAGCACATCGCCGACCACAAGAACCTCTCCTCCATCATCGGCACCGACCTGCTGCGCGAGCCCGGTCTGCACCGCACCCTGCTCGGCGACGGCGTCGGCTCCATTGCGGGCGCCATCTTCGGCGGCTGCCCCAACACCACCTACGGCGAATCGGTCGGCTGCGTCGCCATCAGCGGCAACGCCTCCGTTGTCACGATCCTCGCCACGGCCATCCTCGCCATGCTGATCTCCTTCTTCGGCCCCTTCGCCGCCTTCCTGGCCAGCATCCCCAACTGCGTCATGGGCGGTATGTGCATCTCGCTGTACGGCTTCATCGCGGTGTCCGGCCTGAAGATGGTCCAGAATGTCGATCTCAACGACAACCGCAATCTCTTCGTCGTGTGCGTCATCCTCATCGCCGGCATCGGCGGGCTGACCGTGTCCTTCGGAAAGGTCACGATCACGTCCATCGCCTGCGCCCTCATCCTCGGCATCCTCACGAACGTCCTGCTCGGCGGCGGGAAGAAAAAGAACGCGGACAAATAAGACCCTTTATAAAGCATGAACCGCAGCCGCAAAACGCGGCTGCGGTTTTTTATACAGGCGGTCAAAGCGTCTGCGGCGCCCCGGAAAAAAGCGTCCATGGCGGCGCGTCCGGCGGCGGCGCCGAAAAGTCCATCGCCGCGCCGCTTTCGGGGTGCGTGAAGGCCAGCCGGCGCGACCACAGGGCGATGGGGAAGCGGTCGGGAAAGCGGCCGTATTTCCGGTCGCCGGCGAGCGGCCAGCCCCGCGAGGAAAACTGCACGCGGATCTGGTGGGTGCGGCCCGTGTGAAGGCGCACGCGTACCAGCGAAAGCCCGTCCGCCTCCGCGGCGAGCGCATAGTCGAGCACGGCCTCCTGCGCGCCCTTTTCGGGCGCGGGCACGACGCGGCTCATCCGCCTCGCCCCGTCGTAGCGCAGAAGATCCCGCAGCTCGGCGCTGTCCGGCTCCGGCCGGCCATGCACCACGGCGAGATATTCCTTGTGAAACGCGCCAGCGCGCATCTGCTCGGACAAAAGGGCGGCGGCGCGCGCGCTGCGGGCGAAGACCATCAGACCGCCCACGGCGGCGTCCAGCCGGTGGACGGTGCGGATGCAGGCGCGCTCATCGCCCAGCGCCTGCCGCACAAGGGAGGGCATCCCGCCGGGCTCGTCCGTGGAAAGCACGCCCGCGGGCTTGACGGCGACCAGTATGCGCTTGTCCTGATAGATGATATCCATGGGCTCTATTATACGCGCCGCGGCCGCCGCGCGCAAGATTGATAAGCGCCGGAAACGATGGTATAATACAAACGGAAGAAAACAGGAAAAGGCAGGTGCCGCGTATGTCCAGGATCGGATTGTTTGAAGCCATCGGGCCGTGGATGGTCGGCCCGTCCAGCTCCCACACGGCCGGCGCGTGCTCCATCGCGCTGACGGGCCGCCGCCTGTTCGGGCGCGACCCGAAGGAGCTGGACATCACACTGTACGGCTCGTTCGCCCAGACCGGCCGCGGCCACGGGACGGATCTGGCGCTGCTCGGCGGCGCCATGGGCATGGAGCCGTGGGACGAGCGCATCCGCGACAGCCGTTCCATCGCCGACGAGCGGGGGATACGCTACCGCATCGTCTTTGACCGGGACACGCCCACGGAGCATCCGAACACGGCCGATCTGGTGTTTTCGGACGAGCGGGGATCGCTGTCCGTCCGCGGCGAAAGCGTCGGCGGCGGCAAGATATGCATCCGGCGGCTCGACGGCGTGGACGTTGCGTTCACGGGCGAGTTTCCGACGCTCATCGTGGCGCACCGGGACGAGCCGGGCGCGCTGCATTTCATGACCGGCGTTCTGGAGGAATACGATCTGAACATCGCCTCGCTGCGCTGCTACCGCGAAAGCCGCGGCGGCCGCGCCTACGCCGTGATCGAGTCCGACGGCCGCATTGACGAGGATGTGCTGGCGGATATGCGCGAGGGAGAAATGATCACGAACACCCTGCTTCTGCAGGTTTGAGGAGGCCGTTATGGAGATCACGAGCGGAGCGGCGCTGCTGGCGCTGTGCCGGGAGCAGAACGCGCCGATCTCGGCGCTGGCGCGGCGGATCGAGGCGGAAAACGAGGGCGTGACGGAGGCGGAGGTCTCGGCGCGGATGCGTGCGTCCATGGACATCATGCGCCAGAGCTACACCGAGCCGATGGACGGCCCGCGGCGGCTTGCCGGCGGCATGATCGGCGGGGAGGGCGGCCTGCTGCGGGAGCATTTTCTCCGCGGAAACTCCATTCTGGGCGGCTGCTTTTCCAAGATCGTGTCGCGGTCGATGGCGGTTTTGGAGCAGAACGCCTCGATGGGCCTGATCGTGGCGGCCCCGACGGCAGGCTCGGCGGGCGTTCTGCCGGGAACGGTTTTCGCCCTGCAGGAGGAATTTGCGCTGGACGATGCGGCGGTGGAGGCCGCGCTGTTCTGCGCCGGCGCCGTCGGCTGCATTTTCATGCGCAACGGCTCCGTGTCCGGCGCGGAGGCGGGCTGTCAGGCCGAGGTGGGCGCGGCGTCCGCCATGACGGCCGCGGCGGTCACGGAGATGTTCGGCGGCTCGCCGAAGCAGTCGTTCGATGCAGCGGCCGTGGCGCTGACGAATCTGCTGGGGCTGGTGTGCGACCCGGTCGCGGGGCTGGTGCAGTGCCCCTGCCAGACGCGCAACGCGCTCGGCGCGGTCAACGCCGTCATCTGCGCCGAGATGGCGCTGAGCGGCATGGCCAGCTTCATCCCCTTTGACGAGATGGTCGCGGCGCTGTACGCCGTGGGGCGGAAGCTGCCGGCGGAGCTGCGGGAGACGGCGCTGGGCGGCTGCGCCGCCACGCCCACGGGCGAGCGGTGGAAGCAGAAGATGTTCGGCGGCGGAGACGAGGGAGATAAATAATAATGTATAAGCAGCTGTTTTCAAGCTTTTTCCGCATCGGGCTTCTCAGCTTCGGCGGCGGCTACGCCATGCTGCCGATCTTGCAGCGGGAGGTCGTTGACAAGCGCGGCTGGGCGACAGAGGAGGAGTTGGCGGACTATTACGCCGTCGGCCAGTGCACGCCCGGCATCATCATGGTGAACACGGCGACGTTCATCGGCTACAAGGAAAAGGGCGTGCTCGGCGGCGTCGTGGCCACGCTGTCGGCCGTGCTTGCGCCGTTTTGCATCATTCTTCTCATCGCGGCGCTGCTGCGCAATTTTGCGGATATGCCGGTGGTGAAAAACGCGTTTGCCGGCGTGCGCGTGTGCGTGGCGGTGCTGATCTTCCGGGCGGTTCTGAAGCTGTACAAAAGCGCCGTGCCCGACCGGTGGGCTTTCGGGATCTTTTTTGTCGTTCTGTTCGTCTCAATACTGCTGCCGGTATCGCCGGTGCTGCTCGTGCTGGCGTCGGGTCTGGCGGGCGTGGTTTTGAAGGTATGGACGGAGGCGGCGAAATGATCCTATTGCAGCTTTTCTGGGAATTTTTCAAAACCGGCCTGTTTTCCGTCGGCGGCGGACTGGCCACGCTTCCGTTTCTGTACGACATGGCGGGGCGGACCGGCTGGTTCACGGCGGCGGACGTGGCCGACATGCTGGCTGTCGCGGAATCGACGCCGGGGCCGATGGGCGTAAACATGTCGACCTACACGGGCTACCGCGTGGCCGGGCCGGCCGGCAGCGTGTCCGCCACGCTGGGCCTGGTCATGCCGGGCATCGCGGTCATTATCCTCATCGCGGCGTTTCTGGCGCGTTTCCATGAAAACCGATACGTTATGGGCGCGTTTTACGGGCTGCGGCCGGCGTCGGTGGCGCTTATAACCGGCGCGGGCGTTTCCGTCGCGGTCGAGGCGCTGTTTTTCACGGAGGAATACACAACGCTCCCGGGCGTGTTCAACTGGCCGGCCATCGCGCTGGCGGCGGTGCTGCTGCTGGCGACGGGGAAGCTCAAGCGGCTGCACCCGGCGGTCTTCATCGCCTTTTCCGCCGTGGTCGGCGCGGTGTTCCGCTTCGCGGGCGCGTAAAGCCGGGGATCACGATTTGTTTTCAATTGTCCGATATTCGGCGCGAAAAAACACGCAATGTTATTTCATACGCCGGAGACAGGGGTTGAAGCGGGGCGGAATAGGGCCGTTTCGCCCGGGAATGACTACATCTTGTATTTGACAAAACAAGGGGAAATCGGTAAGATGTAAATGGGAAGGAATCCCCTCTTCCTGCTTTTAAGTCTTTCTTAAATTTTATTCGGATGGCTTGACAGAAGGAAAGGATTCCCGTATAATAAACTGTAACCGATTTGTATCTTTTTGTCGCAATTTGCAACCTTTTGCGGAGGTCTGCCTATGAAAATGAAAAAGAAGGCGCTGCTGGCTGCGCTGCTTGCACTCGTGCTGGTCACTCTTCTCGGGGCCGGCGCCTTTGCTGCGGGCACGGACGGCGAAGCAGTGTCCCCGGAGACCAAGAGCTCGGAGGAGACGACGGAAACGTCGACGGAGAGCGAGGAGCCGACCGGGACGGAGGAAACGAAGGAACCCGGCACGCCGAACGACGGCGGAAGCGGCGAGGCCGAAGAGGCGAAAACCGTCAAGCTCAGTTTTTACGACTATGACGGAACGCTGCTGAAAGCGGACGTGGAGCACAAGGCGGGCGAGGCGATCGCCGCCGAAAGCGTGCCCACGAGCCTGTGCCAGAAGGACACGCCGGTGAAGTACTGGATCATGGTCTGCGGCACGGAAACGAAGGACGTCACGGACGTCTCGGCCGAAAAGCCGGCGGCGGACGCCGCGTTTTACGCCGCCTGGCAGGTCAGCTATCTGGATACCGACGGCGAAACGCTGCTCGGCACGGAGTTCGTGAAGCCGGAAGCCGCGCCGCAGAAGGCCCCGGACAAGACGAAATCCGGCGCGGCCATCGCCGGCTGGATCGGCGGGGAGAAATCCCTTGTCACGCTCGCCGAGGAGAAGATCGGCGGCGACGTGAGCTATACGGCGTGGGTCCGCCCCTCGCTCAACACGAGCGGCTCGGTCGCCTATGTCAACGGCTACACGGATAAAGAGGGCCATGTCTATCAGTTCGCGCCCACCCGCGGCCTCACCCGCGCCGAGGCGGCGACCATGCTTTACAAGCTGCTGGATGAAGGCAGCAAGAAGACGGGCCCGTTTGAAGTGAGCTTCACGGACGTCGGCACGAAGTGGTATGCGACGGCCATCAACACGCTGGCCTCCAACGGCATACTGAGCGGCGTGGGCGACGGGCTGTTCAAGCCCGACGATCCCATCACGCGCGCCCAGTTCGTTCTGATGGTCAGCCGTCTGGTCGATGTGCAGCCGACGGAAAAGACCGGCGTTTTCACGGACGTGAGTTCGAAGACGACGGGCAACTCCTGGTATTACGACGCCGTTGTCAACGCCTATGAAAAGGGCTGGATCAGCGGCTATCCCGACGGAAGCGGCTTCAGCTTCCGGCCGCAGAAGAAGATCACCCGCGCCGAGGCGGTCCGCATCCTTAATCAGGTGCTGGGCCGGACGGTGGACAAGTCGAAGATCGACGGGCTGGGCGTGCGCCTGTTCATCGACGTGGACGACAGCTCCTACTGGGCCTTCTACGACATCATGGACGCAGCGACCGGCGGCGGCGCGAATCTGCCCAAAACGGGGCTGACGCAGGGCCGCACCAAGATCGGCGGAAGCTACTACTATGTCAACGAAAACGGCCAGTTCCTGTGCATGACGTCCGGGCTGCAGAAGATGCCGGACGGGAAGTACTATTACTTCACCAAGACCGGCGCGGCCGCGCCCGTGTACGGCGAAGGGCTGCGCATTCTGGGCGACAGCAAGCTGTATCTGCTGTCGGCGGACGGCTCGGTCGTCCATGAGCCGCGCAGCGGCTACGATACCCGCGTGTACGAGTACAGCAACCGGATGTATTACATACAGAACGACGGGAGCCTTCTGCGAAACGGCTATTTCGGCCCCCTCTATTTCGGCCAGAACGGCGCCTATACCTCGGGCGACTCCAGGCTGGACTCGTGTGTTTTTGAGTTTTTGAAGGATGTTCTCAGCAGCTCGAAGAGCCAGGAAGACAAGCTGTACGACGCCTACATCCTTCTGCGCGACTGGCCGCTCAAAAAATTTGGCAATGGCAGGGCCGGGTATTACCGCTATCCCAATATCAACGGCTATACCTATCAGGAGCTTGCGGCGCTGTTTTTGAAGAACGCCCGCGGCACCTGCGAGGAGTGGTCGTCGGCCATGGTCTATCTGGCGCAGAGGATCGGCTATAAGGCCGACATCGCGGAGGGCCGGCTGAAAACGACCTATAACAATGTCACTGCTGCGGTCCACGCCTGGGAGGTCATTGAGATCAGGGGCACGAAGTACACCTTTGACGTTGAGCAGGAGTGGGGCTATATGTACTGCCACTACTCCAGCTTCAAAACCTACTACGACTGCTGGAAGATGGAATACGCGCCCAGCAAGAATATTTATTACGGCAGCCGCTTCGGCAACGCTGTGAGAAACGTCTGGTCTCCGTATTACTACTACGACGAGATCGATTTCTGAATTTTCCCGTATTCGGGGAAAATACACCGGGCCGCCGCGCCGCGCGCGGCGGTTCGGCGTCTTAAAGGAAAGTTAATTAATCCCCGGGCGGTTTGCCTTGACGGCGCCGGGGCGCCCGGCTATAATGAATAGCGCCAAAAAACAGATAGAATCAGGAGAAGAACCATGAAGAAGCTTATTCTTATTTTGATGCTTGTCTGCCTTGTCGGCAGCTTTGCCGCCTGCGGCCAGCAGGAAGAAGCCGTTGCCATCATCACGCCGGAGCCTGTGACGGAGCCGACGGCCGAGCAGCAGCCGGAGCAGGCGGCAGTCTCCGTTCCGACGGTCGCCCCCGTGGAAGCGGGCGGGCAGACCGAGCCGGCCGGGGATGACGGCGACGATCAGGTCAGCCGCGGCAACGACGGCTCTGCGGCCGGAAACGGCGGCAGCACGACCACGAACAGCGGCGACAACGGCGGCGGCAGCACGGCCGATCCGTACACCGTCGCGCAGGGCTACATCGGCTCCAGCCTCTCCGCGCTTCAGGGCGCGATCGGCATGCCCAACAGCGCCGAGTACGTCGTCAGCTGCCTGGAGGACGCCTCCCAGGAGGGTCTGCTGTATTACAACGGCTTTATGGTCTGGACCATCCAGTACAACGACGGCACGGAGATCATCAAGGGCGTTTCGCAGTAAAGCCCGCCGATAAAACAGCGCCGCACCCCGAACCGGGATGCGGCGCTGTTTTTGCAAACGGAGGCTTTGACGGACTCGATCGGAGCGGCCCGGCCGAAGGGAATACTCCCGGCCCTGTCATACCGCGGACGCCGGTAAGACGGGGGGGCTTTGCTGTGCGGGTCAGCGGGCGCGGATGAGCTCCTTCAGCCCGTCCTGCAGGCCCCGCACCGTCAGCGGGAACATGGGCACGCGCTCCTTGATGATCTTCACGGTCTCGCTGCCGTAGCCGAAGTCCCAGCTTCGGGGATTGAGCGGATTGAGCCAGATCATGCGCTCGTAGCGCGCGAGAAAGCGCCCGATCCAGTCAAGGCCCGGCTCCTTGTTGTAAACGTAGTAGTCCGAGCAGCCGCCGGGGCTGAGAAGCTCATACGGCGCCATGGAGGCGTCGCCCACGACGATGACCTTGTAGTCCGCGTGAAGGTTGGACAGGACCCACTCCGTGTCCACGCCCACGCTGGGGTGGCAGCCCGGCGCAGTGTAGAGATAGTCGTAAAAGCAGTTGTGGAAATAGTAGATGCGCAGATCCTTGAATTTAGATTCGCGGCTGACGGCCTGAAACAGCGCGGCGCACAGCTGTGTAAAGGGCCACATGCTCCCGCCGGAATCGAACAGCAGCAGAAGCTTGACCGCGTTGCGCCGCGGGCGGTCGAATACCAGCCGCAGGCGGCCGGCGTTGTCGCCTGTCTCCCGGATCGTCTCGTCGAGCTGAAGCTCGTCCTTCGGCCCGTCCTCCAACGAGGAGAACTGCCGCAGCCGGCGGAAGGCCAGCTGGAACTGGCGCGTCTGGAGCACCTGGTCGTCGCGGAAATCGCGGAAGTGCCGCTCGCCGGCCACCTGGAGGGCGCTGCGGCTGCGGCCCTCGCCGCCGACACGGATGCCGCCGGGATATTGGCCGCTGTTTCCGAAGGGGGAGGTCCCGCCGGTGCCGACCCAGTGGCTTCCGCCGTCGTGGCGCTCGTGCTGCTCGCGCAGCCGCTGCTCGAACATCCGGCGGATCGTCTCGATGTCGAGCCCGCTTTTTTTGAGCGCCTCGGGGTCGAAATCGCGCGGGGCGATGGGCTCGGACAGCCACTTTTCCAGCTCCTCCGGCAGCTTGTCGTAGTGCTTGACGCCCTTGAAATATTCCAGAAAGCACTGGTCAAAGCGGTCGAAATCCGCTTCCGAGTGGACGAGGACGGCGCGGGCCAGCGTGTAAAAGCCCGTCAGCGAGCTGTGGTGCAGCCCAAGCTCCAGCCCGCGCAGAAGCGTTTCCCATTCCTTCAGACTGACCTTCAGCCCGTGGGCGCGCAGAAGATAGAAAAAGTCCGTGAACATACGGCGCTCACCAGCGCTTGCCGCTTGAGCTGCCGCCCTTTTCGAGCGTGTCCAGATCCTCGTTCTTTTTCAGAAGGACCCCGGCGAAGGGCATGGTCTTTTCGATCTTCTCCGGCGCGATGCCGCCGATCCGAAGCGCCTGTATCCAGTCGATCAGCTCGGAGGTGGAGGGCTTTTTCTGGATCCCGCGCAGCGCGCGCACGGCGTAAAACGCCTCCAGCGCGTGGTCGAGAAGCTTCTGGTCGAGCCCGTCGAAGTGGACGTTCACGATGCGCTCCATCATGTCCCGCTCGGGGAAGCGGATGTAATGGAAGATGCAGCGGCGCAGAAACGCGTCCGGCAGCTCCTTTTCCGCGTTGGATGTGATGATGACGAGCGGGCGGCGCGCGGCCTTGACGGTGCGCTTGGTCTCGGGAATGTAAAACTCCATTTTGTCCAGCTCCCACAGCAGATCGTTGGGGAACTCGATGTCGGCCTTGTCGATCTCGTCGATGAGGAGAACGCAGGGCTTTTCGGACTGAAAGGCCTCGCCGAGCTTGCCGAGCTTGATGTATTTGCCGATGTCGGACACGTCCGCGCCGAACTGGCTGTCGTACAGGCGCTGCACCGTGTCGTAGACATACAGGCCGTCCTGCGCCTTGGTGGTGGATTTGATGCTCCAGATGATAAGCTCCATGCCGAGACTTTCGGCCACGGCCTCGGCCAGCATGGTCTTTCCCGTGCCGGGCTCGCCCTTGACCAGCAGCGGCTTTTCCAGCGCCATGGCGATGTTGACGCTGCTCATAAGCTCCTCCGAGGCGACGTAGCCCCGGCTTCCCTTGAACTGTTCCATAAGAATCCTTTCGCAGTACGGCGCGCCGCCCGGGCGCGCCTTTTTTCACGGTATTTTATATTATCATTGTGGAAAAGTGCTGTCAATCATGCTATCATGAGGAAAAACTCATGCTTGCGAGGTACTGTATGCTCTGGACTGTGCTTGCCGCGGCGCTGATCGCCGTGCTGCCGTGGGCGCTGACGCGCCTGGCGGAGAAGGCCGCGCTTCTGGGACGGCTCGGGCCGGTTTTTCTGTGCTACGCCGCCGGATTGCTGGGCAGCTTTTTCTTCCGTGCCGTCCGAGCGGACATGTCCGTGGTCACAACGCTGTATTCCGTGTTTGTAATGCTGGCGATCCCGCTGATCCTGTTTTCGGCCGATCTCGGCGCGGTGCGGCGGCTGGCCAGACCCATGCTGCTGTCCTTCGCGCTGGGAACGGCGGCGGTCCTTGTCACGGCGTCGGCGGGCTTCGTCCTGTTCGCCCGGGCGTTTCCCGCGCCGCGGACGAGCGCGGATGTGGCCGCCATGCTCATCGGGATGTACACCGGCGGAACGCCGAACACGCTCGCCATCGGCAAGGCGCTCGGCGCCGGGGACAGCATCCTTCTCGTGCAGACGGCGGACATCGTGTGCGGCGGGGCGTATTTCCTGCTGCTGATCTCCGTGTTGCCGGGGCTGTTCGGAAATGTCCTGCGGCCCTATCGGGGCGGCGGACGCATGGAGGCGGACGCGGGCGCGCTGACGCAGGAGCTTGGGTCGGAGCGAAAGGGCGGCCGGACGGCCGGCGTGGTGAAGTCGGTGGCGCTGGCGGCGGGCTGCGTGCTCGTCTCCGCGGCGCTGGCGCTGGCTCTGCCGGTGGAGGAGGGCGCGGGCCGCTTTTCCAACATCGACCGCTACACCGCCGTTATCATGCTGGCCGTTACGACGCTGGGCGTGGCACTGAGCTTTGTGAAAAAGGTCCGTGCGCTGCCCGGCTCCTATGACGCGGGGCAGTATCTCATCCTCATGTTCTCCGTGGGCATGGGGCTGTGCTTTGATCTGGAGAGCCTGGGCGCGATGCTCACGGTGCTGGTCATGGTGCTTTTTATCGAGCTGGTCACGGTGGCGCTGCATCTGCTGCTGGCAAAGCTTTGCGGCATCGACCGCGACACCATGATGATCACCTCCGTGGCCGGCGTGTTCGGCCCGGCGTTCATCATCCCCGCGGCGCGGGCGCTGAAAAACGACGAGATCGTGCTGCCGGGTATCCTGTGCGGCATCCTCGGCTATGCCATCGGAAACTATCTCGGCATCGGGCTGGGAACGCTGTTTCTGCGTCTGGCCGGATGAAAAAATGCCCCGCCGCGGCGGGGCGTTTTTGTTTATCCGGCGGCGACGGGAGGACGGCGCTTTTCCCAGCGGCCGGAAAGCAGATAGGGGAACATGACGAGGAAGAACGTCCAGCCCGCCAGCGCGCTGCCGTACCAGAAGCCGTTGATCCCCATGCCGAGCGTGACGCCCATCAGAAGGCACAGCCCGATGCGCATGACCACGCCGTCCGTCACGCCGAGGACGAGGTTCATGGAGGCAAAGCCCATGCCGTTGCACAGCGCCGCGCTCGGCCCGCGCAGTGCCCAGCCGAAAAAGTTGATGACGGCGACCGGCGCATACGACCGGCTCATGGCGAGCACGGCCGGATCGTCGTTGAACAGGGCGAACACCGGCTCCGGCCACAGCAGGACCGCGCCGGACAGCAGGGCCGCGAACACGCCGCCGACGCCCCAGGATATCCACAGGATCCGCCGCACGCGGTCGAAGCGGCCGGCGGCAAAGTTCTGGCCGACCATCGTCGCGCCGGCATGGCTGAGCGCGAGCGTGATGATGCTGGCGACGGTGGACAGCTTGGAGCCGACCCCGGTGACGGCCGAGACGACCACGCCGTAGGCGTTGATGAAGCTGGTGACAAAAAGGCTCGAAATGCTGATGGCGCACGACTGCAGCATCATGGGCACGCCGAGCCGGATGAGCAGGCCAAGCGTCCGCCGCTCCGGCAGGAAGGAGCGGGGCCTGAAATCAAAGCCGAGATCCTCCCGGCGGCGGTAGAGAAACACGAGCGCGCCGAGGAAGCTCACGCCCTGGGCGATGACGGTGGCCAGCGCCGCGCCGAACGCGCCCATGCCGCCGGACACGAACGGCAGATCCAGTCCCACGTTCAGAACCGCCGCGGCGGTGATGAAGAGCATGGGATGCTTTGAGTCGCCCATGCCGCGCAGCGTGGAGGAGACCATATTGTAGCCGTAGATGAAAAAGCATCCGGCCGTGCAGCAGGAGGTATAGGCCAGGCAGGACTCCCACGCCTCCTCCGGCACGTTCAGCCAGCCGAGAAAGACGCGGTTGAAGCAAAGGCCCAGCGCCGTGACGGCGAGGCTCATCGCCAGCACGAAGCCGAACATCGTTCCGATCGTTTTTGAGACCGACGGACGGTCCTTCAGCCCGATATACTGGCTTATCATGATCTGCCCGGCGCTGCACAGGCCCATGGCCAGGAAGGTGTAAAGATGGATGATCTCCCCGCCGATGGAAACGGCGGACAGGCCTGCCGGACCGGTGAAATGCCCCACAACGATCATGTCGGCGAGGTTGTAGGCCGTCTGCAGCAGATTGGAGACCATGAAGGGCCAGGCAAAGCGCAGCAGCTGCCGCGCGACCGGGCCCTGCGTATAATCCTGGATCAGACTGCCGTTATTCATCGGCGGATACCTCCTGCGGCGCGGCCGCGCGCTCCGCGCCGTATATGCCGGCCAGAATGACCAGGCTGCACAGAACGCTCGTCCAGGAAAAGGGCTCGCGCAGAAATACGATCCCGGCGAAGACCGACACGACGGTCACCAGATTCGTCCCGATGGCCACGCGGCTGACCGGCAGCCGGCCGAGCGCATAATTGAGTATGCCGTAGCACACGATACTGGCGGCGACGCCGAGATAGGCGATGGAAAGCCAGTAGCGCCCCGAGGCGAGCGGCGCCGTGAGCGCGGCGGGGTCGTCCCGGCACTGGACGGCGGCCAGCAGCCAGAAGGCGGCCATGCCCTCGACGGTGCCGATGAAGGTGCGCTCAAAGGGCGTAAATTCCTCCGCCAGCGCGCGCGACAGCAGCGTGAAGCTCACGGTGCTCAGAACGGCCAGGACCAGACAGAGCACGCCCACGGCGGAAACGCTTCCCCCGTTCGAGCCGAGCAGCGCGAACACGATCACCCCGCCGACCGACACGAGCGACCAGACGAGCTGTCCGGGCGTGATGCGCTCGCGCAGAAGAACGGCCGAGCCGAGCAGCGCGACGATGGGGACCGTGGCCAGCATGACGCCGGAAAACGCCGTCGTCGTATATAAAATGCCGTAGGCCTCAAAAATAAAATAGATCACCGGCTCGCACAGCCCCATCAGAAGCAGCCGGCCCACGCGCTTGCCGCGCAGCCGGAGCTTTTCAAGCCCGGCCGCCAGCATCAGCGCCATGGCGGCGGCGGCCAGCGTGAAGCGGTGCGCCAGCAGCACAAAGGGACGCGCCTCGTTCAGCCCGAGCCGCGAAAACAGAAAGGAAAAGCCCCACAGAAAAAAGGCGAAGAAGGCCAGCAGCGTGACCCGTGTCGTTTCGGATTTGTTCATAGCAATTTCCATTATAGCCGCATCCGGCCCGCGGCGCAAGGCTTCTATGTACGGCGCGCGCAAAGCGGCGCCGTCTGCGCGGCGGCGCGGGAGTGGTCAGGCGCTCTCGTCGGCCTCGTCCCGCTCGCGGAACAGAAGACTGATGCACCACAGCGCCGCCAGTCCGACCAGCGTGTATACCACGCGCGACACCGTGGCGTCCTGGCCGCCGAAGGCCCACGCGACGATGTCGAAGCGAAACAGGCCGATGCTGCCCCAGTTCAGTCCACCGATGATGACCAGCACCAGCGCGATCGTGTCAATGACCATAAAAAGCCCTTCCTTCCTTGGTTTCGGGCTTATCATGCCCCGGCGGACGAAAAATATGCGGCCCGCCGCCGAAGCGGCAGACCGCGCGTTTCAAAAGAAGCTTATTCCGGCAGCCGGCACACGTCGACCCACTCGGCGCCGGGACAGACCGCCGCAAGCTCCTCCGGCGACAGCCGGACCGCGGAATTGGCGCTTCCGGCCGCGGGATAGACCGGGTCGAAGCGGTGCAGCGACACATCGAGATAGACGTCCACATCCTCCGGCACGCCGAAGGGGCACACGCCGCCGGCCTCGTTGCCGGTCAGCGGGCCGACCTCGTCGCGGGCGAGCATTTTCGCCTTGGTGTGAAAGCGCTCCTTGAATTTATGATTGTCGACGCGATCGTCGCCGGCGGCCACGATCAGCGCCACGCGCTCGCCGATGCGGAAGCTCATGGTTTTCGCGATGCGGCCCGGCTCGCAGCCGAGCGCCTGCGCCGCCAGCTCCACCGTGGCGCTGGACACGTCGAACACGATGACGCGGTCGGCCATGCCGAAGCGCGCGAGATGATCCGTCACTTTTTGTACGCTCATTGCTTAAATCTCCTTGCAAGATGCCTGAAATGATAATAGAATAATAGCATGAAAGAAGAAAAATTGGAAGTCGCCGTGATCGGCGCGCTGAATATCGACATTACGGGCGCGGCCAACGTGCCCTTCACGTCGGGCGATTCGCTGCCCGGCGAAGTGAGCTATGCCACGGGCGGCGTGGGCTGGAACATCGCGCGGGACGCGGCGCTGCTCGGCGCGCGGACGGGCTTTTTCTCCGTTTTCGGCGCGGACGGCTACGAGCCGCTCATCCGCGCGGACGCGGCCGCCTGCGGCGTGGACATCGGCCGCTGCCGCTGGGAGTCGGCGGCCAACTGCAGCTATCTGTGCATTCTCGACGCCGACGGGAACATGACCGCGGCGGTCAACGACATGAAGCTCAGCCGCCGGATGGATTCCTTTTTCGTCAAGGAGGCCGCCCGCGGCATGCGGGAGGCGAAGGTCGCGGCGGCGGAGTGCAATCTTCAGGCCGACGCGCTGCGCCGGCTGACGGAGGAACTGGACGGGACGCCCATCGTGGCCGACTGCGTTTCGGCGGCCAAATGCATGCGCCTGGAGGCGCTGCTGCCGCGCATCCATACGCTCAAGGCCAATCTGCTCGAGGCCGAACGTCTCACGGGCTACGCCGGCGCCGAGCGCTGCGCGACGGCGCTGTTGAAAAAGGGCGTGCAGCGTGTGTGCGTCACGCTGGGCGCGGAGGGGATGCTGCTGGCCGACGCGGACGATATGGTGCGGCTGCCCTCCGCGGTCACCGGAACGGTCGTGTCCTCCACCGGCGCGGGCGACGCCATGACGGCGGCGCTGGCTGTGTCGCTGGCGCGAGGGCTGGATCTGGAGCGCTCGGCCCGGCTGGCCACGGCGGCCGCCGCGGTCGCCACGCACTGCCGCGCCGCGGTGAACCCGGAGCTGTCCCGCCTGCGGGAGCACGCCGGCGCGCGGCGCTGAAGCGCGGCGAAAAAGAAGACGACGGACGGCAGCACGCCGTCCGTCGGTGCTTTTTTTGGGGGGGCTGGCCGTCTCAGAGCTTGATAAGCTCGTATTCCCGCGTGCCGAGACCGATCTTCTCCGCGTGCTCAAGCGTCACGCGCCAGTCGGTGTCGGGATTGGCGGCGTGGAAATGGTTGCCGTGGGCGTGCTCTGCGATGCAGCTTCCGGGGATGACGGGCGCGGCGTTGACCGCGTCGGCGCAGGCCTGGTCGAGCGCCACGGGGTCGGCGGAAACGAACATGCCGATGTTCGGGACGATGGGGATGTCGTTCGAGCCGTAGCAGTCGCAGACCGGCGACACGTCCGTGACGATGGCGATGTGGCAGCAGGGGCGGCCGTCGCAGACCGCCTTGGCGTATTCCGCCATCTTGCGGCAGAGATGGTCGTTGGAGGAGCTGGCGCCGGCGTGGATGGCGTCCATGGGACACGCGCCGATGCAGCGGCCGCAGCCGGCGCATTTGTCGTGGTCGATGACGGCCTTCCCGCTGGGATAGCTGATCGCGCCCTGCGCGCAGTTTTTGGCGCAGCGGCGGCAGCCGATGCACGCCTTTTCCGTCACCTCGGGCTTGCCGTCGGCGTGCTGCTCCATTTTTCCGGCGCGGCTGCCGGAGCCCATGCCGATGTTTTTCAGCGCGCCGCCGAAGCCGGTCGCCTCGTGGCCCTTGAAGTGCGACAGACTGATGAACACGTCCGCCTCCATGATGGCCGCGCCGATCTTCGCCTCGCGGACGAACTCGCCGCCCTTGACCGGGACGAGCGTCTCCTCCGTGCCGCGCAGACCGTCCGCAATGAGGATCTGGCAGCCGGTGCTCAGCGGCGAAAAGCCGTTTTCCTGCGCCGCCTCCAGATGCTCCAGCGCGTCCTTGCGCCGGCCGGGATAAAGCGTGTTGCAGTCGGTGAGGAAGGGCTTGCCGCCCTTTTCCTTCACGGCGTCCGCCACGCAGCGCGCCCAGTTCGGCCGCAGAAAGGCCAGATTGCCCGGCTCGCCGAAATGCATTTTGATCGCGACGTACTTTCCCCGCATGGGGACCGCGTCAAAATCCGAAGCCTTGAGAAGCTTTTCCAGCTTGCGGAGCATGGACGGCCCGCCCTCCGGCGTGCGCATGTCCGACCAGTAAACCTTTGATGCCATAGCGTCTCCCTCCTTTGAATTTGCCCGTCCAGTTTACACGAAAAGGCCGCGAGGCGCAAGGAAAAGCGGCGTTTTTGGTTGACAAAGCGGGCCCGCCCCGTTATTATCAGAGCTATGAAGAGGAAGCTTTTTACTATTGCATTATGTATGTGCCTGGCGCTGGCCGGCGGCTGCGCGACGCAGACGGACGCGGCGGACAAGAGAGCGTCCGTGTCCAACGACATCGCGGCGGCGTCCGTGCTGGCGGAGCCCGGCGACGGGAGCTATACCGCCGACATCCGCCTTTCGGCCGGCGAAGCGGACATCCGGGGAACGGGCGCCGCGCTTTCGGACGGCGAGCTGCGCATCACGCAGAGCGGCTGCTACCGGCTGGCCGGCGAGCTGGACGGCTGCGTGACGGTGGACTGCTCCGGAGAAGTGGAGCTGGTGCTGTGCGGGCTGCGCATCCGCGGCGGCGGCTGGGCGATCTACGCGAAAAGCTGCAAGGCGCTTACGCTCACGCTCACGGAGGATTTCGGCCAGAGCTACCTGTCCCAGACGAGCACGGCGGAGGAAAACGGCGTGTGTCTGGAAAGCAAGGCCCCGCTCACGATCCGTGGAAGCGGCTTTCTGACGCTGCAGGCGGCGGGCGTCGGCCTGCGCGGCGCGGGCGACGTACGGCTGGAGGGCGGCGCGCTGACAGTCAACGCCGGCGGTGCGGGGATCAAGGCCAAAAGCGGCGGGAGCATCGCCGTTTCCGGCGGAAGTCTCACGGTCCGCTCCGGGGACGATGCGCTCAAGGTGCCGTATGTCGCGATAAGCGGCGGAACGGTGAGCCTTGAGGCGGAGGGGCGCGGCGTGGACGCCGGGGAATTCGCGCTCACCGACGGAACGCTTTCCGTGTCGAGCGGGAGCGACGGGATCCGGACGGAAACGCTTGCGTCGGTGTCCGGCGGCAGCGCGGCGATCGAGGCCGGGCGCGACGGCATCCAGTCGGAGGGCGATGTGGAGATAAGCGGCGGGACGCTGTCTGTCCTGTGCGCCGGCGGCGGCGGGAACGCGCTGCAGCGCATCGATTCCGGCGGCGTGGGCGGCCCCGGCTGGGGCTCCTCGTCCGGTGAGGAATACTATGTCCTGCCGGATTACAGCTGCAAGGCGGTCAAGGCCGACGGCGGCATCCGGCTGCTCGGCGGCGCGCTCGATCTGAGCAGCGCGGACGACGCCGTACACGCGGCCGGCGCGATCGAGATCGCCGATGTGTACCTTACGATCTGCTCGAGCGACGACGCGGTCCATTCCGATACCGATCTGACCATTGACAGTGGAACGATCCTCATTTCCGACTGCTTTGAGGGCCTGGAGGCCGGGACCATCACGATCAACGGCGGCGACATCGACATCTATTCCGTCAACGACGGCATCAACGCCTCGTCGAAAACGGATTCCGGCGGCTTCGGCTGGGGCAGCTCGGCCGTATTCACCATGAACGGCGGCGAGGTGGATATCTTCGTCACCGGCTCGAGCTCGAACATGGGCGACGGCGTGGATTCCAACGGCGCGATCTATATAAACGGCGGCCGCATCACGGCCGGAACGGACGGCAGCACCATGGAAAACGGTATCGACTCCGGCTCCAGCTTCGTCGTCACGGGCGGTATTCTGGCCGCCAGCGGAAACGCCGGGATGCAGGAGAGCGCCTCGACCTATTCGACTCAGTGCGCGGCGGTTCTGGAGCTGATGAGCGGCGTGCAGGCCGGAACGGAGTGCGTCGTCACGGACGAGGACGGAAACGTCGTTATGACGTACACGCCGTACCGCTGGTGCACCTGCATCGTTCTCAGCCATCCCGATTTCCAGATCGGCCGCACCTACACGCTGACGGCCGGGAGCCAGACGAAAACGTTCACGTTTACGTCCGTTTCCTATTCCGAGCGCGGCTTCGGCGGCTTCGGCGGGCCGTCCTTCTGAACGGCAGATATTAAAATCCCCCGGAAACGGGGGATTTTTACTGTCTTGTTGTTGACAAAGCCGCCGGAGAAATCTATAATGCAAAATGCAACTGGCATTGCGAATAAAAAATTTGGAGGAATTGCTGAAATGAAGAAACTCATTGCTCTGCTTCTGGCTGTTATGATGGTCGCGGCGCTGTGCGCCTGCGGCGACAAGGCCGAGACCGAAGCTCCCGCTGCTGAAGCTCCCGCCGCCGAAGCCCCCGCTGCCGCGGCCGGCGATCTGGAAGGCTACAAGGCTTATGTGACCGCTTACGCCGAGGCCGGCGCTCCCACGGATGACGAGAGGGCTGCCGCCACGGCCGCCATCGCCGCCTGCACCACCGCCGAGGAAGTGGAGAACTGCCAGTATCTGACCCCGATGTTCTCCGGCGAGATGATCCTGACCTATGACGCGTGGGTCGCGGCCGGCTGCCCGGCTGCCGACACCAGCAGCATGAGCATCGGCGACCCCAACGCCGGCGCCTCCGGCGAGCCCAGCGGCGAGCCCCAGGCCTGATCGAAAACGTACATTGACCTGCAAAAGCGCGGCTTCGGCCGCGCTTTTGTTCCCGTTTCCGCGCGTTTCTTTTGTTGACAATCTAACGACAGAGATTTATAATTTTCTGGATAAGGAATATCCTGCAAGTATGATTAAAAGGAGCGATCGTATGAAAAGAAGAAGTATACTCACCCTCACCGCGCTGCTCTTGCTTCTGCTGCTTCTGGCCGGCTGCGGCAAGGCCGCGAGCATGAAAAACTATCGCGCCTATGCAAGCTCTGTCGTCAACGCCTATGTGACCGACGAGGAGCAGAGAAACGCAATGCTCGACACCATCAAGGGCTGGAGGAAGGAGTCGGATTTCGACGATTTCACTGCGCTGATGAGCTATTATTCCAACGGCTATATCAAGAGCTACGACGCGTGGGTCGCGGCCGGATGTCCCACGCCGACGCCGTCGCCCTCGCCGGTCCCCACGGCCAAGGGCGCGCCGACGGCCGCACCGGCTTCCGGAACGACCGGGACGGCTCCGTCCGGCGGCGCCTCTCAGGCCGCCACGCCGGCTCCCACCTCTGCGGCGGGCGGGCAGGGCGGAACGGCCCCGGCCGGCGGCTCCGGCGAACCGTCCGGCGAGCCGAGCGGCTCCCCTCCGGCAGCCTGACCGGGGGTAATGTTGTCACTCGCCTGAAAGGGCAAAAATAAGAAAGGAAAGATGAACATGAAGAAGACTCTTGCACTGATCCTGGCTGTTATGATGGTCGTGTGCCTGTGCGCCGCCTGCGGCGACAAGGCCGAGACCGAAGCGCCGGCGGCCGACGCGCCCGCCGCGGAGGCTCCTGCGGCTCCGGCCGAGGGCGAAGGCTCCGGCGAGCCCAGCGGCGAGCCCCAGACCAAGGACCTTTTCCCGGCCGACGGCTACGAAAAGACCTTTGACGGCTACAAGGCCTATGTCTCCGACGCGCTCAAGAACGACGGCGGCAGCCCGTTCCTGGAAGACGAGCTCAAGGCCATCGCCGACACCACCGAGGCTGATTTTGACCCGACGGCCAACCCCTGGGCCATGCAGGTCGAGTTCGGTCTGGTCCTCAGCTACGAGGATTTCCTCGCTGCCTGATCGAAAACGGACGGAATACCGGACGGGCTTCACGCCTGTCCGGTATTTTTGATATTATTTTTATATAATTAACTTGACAAATTACATATAGGATGATACACTGACAGTGAGGTGATGAACCGATGAAAAAAACGCTGTACAGTCTGATGCTCTCCGACGATGTGGTTCGTGAGATCGACGCAATGGCCCACCGCTATGGGACGAACCGTTCCAATCTCATCAACCAGATCCTCGCCGAGCATGTGGATCTGGTAACGCCGGAGCGCCGCATCCGCGATATATTCCGGCAGATGGAAACGCTGCTGCTGGGCGACCGGGAGCTTGTTCCGCATGTGGCGCCGAACGCGACGAGCATGAGTCTGAAATCCAGCCTTCAGTACCGCTACCGGCCGACGGTGAAATACTCCGTGGAGCTTTACCGGGACCACAGCGGCGCGCTGGGCGAGCTTTCGGTCGTGTTCCGGACGCAGTCGGCGGAGCTGCTGGAGGCGATGGAGGGCTACTTCCGCGCCCTCAAGAGCATTGAGGACGAGCTGGTCGCGCCGCACTTCGGCGGCGCCATCGACTACGCGCTTTACGGCGGGCGCTTTACGCGCTCGATCTGTCTGCCGGGAAAGGCGAACTATTCCACGGACGATATCGCCGCGGCCATCAGCGCCTACATCCGTCTGTTTGACGGGATGATGAAGGCGTGGCTCGGCGGCGCCGACCGGGGCGCGCTGCGCCGAAGCTATGTTCAGTGGATCGCAGCGGGCAACACGCTGCTGTAATCGTTTGAAAAGAAGGAGGGTCTTTTATGAACAGTGAAAAACTGACCCAGAAAACCATTGAGGCCATCAACGCGGCGACCGCGATGGCCCGCGAGAACAATAACCAGTATGTAACGCCGGAGCATCTGCTCTATGCGCTGGTGGACGCCGACGGCGGTCTGATCCCGACGCTGCTGGGGCGGATGGGCGTTGACTGCGACGCGCTTTTGTCAGAGCTGGACGGCGTGATCGGCCGGCTGCCCCGCGTGCAGGGCGCGCAGGAGGTCTATCCCTCCAATGAGTTCGGCCGGGTCATCAGCTTTGCGGAAAAGGTGGCCGCGAAGCTCAAGGACGAATATATCTCCGTCGAGCACCTGATGCTCGGCGTGTTTGCCAACGAGACGGCGGATATCCGCCGCATCTTCTCCGCCCACGGGATCACGAAGGACGCCTTCACGGCGGAGCTGGCCAAGGTCAAAACCGGCCATGTTTCGTCCGACAATCCCGAGGACACCTACGACGTGCTGGAGAAATACGGAACCGATTTGGTCAAGCGCGCCCGCGAAAACGAGCTTGACCCCGTCATCGGCCGCGACACGGAGATACGCAATGTTATCCGCATCCTGTCGCGCAAGACGAAGAACAACCCCGTGCTCATCGGCGAGCCGGGCGTCGGCAAGACGGCCATCGCCGAGGGGCTGGCCCAGCGCATCGTGCGCGGCGACGTGCCGGAGGGGCTGAAGGATAAGACCATCTTCTCGCTCGATATGGGCGCGCTGGTCGCCGGGGCGAAATACCGCGGCGAATTCGAGGAGCGGCTCAAGGCCGTACTGGAGGAGGTGTCCAAGTCCGAGGGGCGCATCATCCTGTTCATCGACGAGCTGCATACCATCGTCGGCGCGGGCAAGACCGAGGGCAGCATGGACGCCGGCAATCTGCTCAAGCCCATGCTGGCGCGCGGCGAGCTGCACTGCATCGGCGCGACCACGCTGGACGAATACCGGAAGTATATCGAAAAGGATGCGGCGCTGGAGCGGCGCTTCCAGCCGGTGCAGGTGGATGAGCCGACCGTGGAGGACACGATCTCCATCCTGCGCGGGCTGAAGGAGCGGTACGAGATATATCACGGCGTCCGCATCCACGATGCGGCGCTGGTGGCGGCGGCGACGCTGTCCAACCGCTATATTACCGACCGCTTCCTGCCGGACAAGGCCATTGATCTGGTGGACGAGGCCTGCGCTCTCATCCGCACGGAGATTGACTCCATGCCGGCCGAGCTGGACGATATCCGCCGCCGGATCATGCAGCTTGAGATCGAGGAGACGGCGCTGAAGAAGGAGACGGATAAGCTGTCCATGGACCGGCTGGAGAAGCTGCGCGGCGAGCTGGCTGAGGCCAAGGACGAATTCAACGCCATGAAGGCCCGCTGGGAGGCGGACAAGGCGGACGTGGATGCGGTCAAGACCATCAAGGCGCAGCTTGAAAAGTGCGCGGCCGACATCGAACGCGCCCAGCAGAGCTACGAGTACGAAACGGCGGCCAAGCTCAAATATGAGACGCTGCCGGCGCTGCAGAAGCAGCTTGCCGACGCCGAGGCCAGGGAGGGCGAGGCGCGCGCCGATTCGCTGGTCCACGATACGGTCACGGCCGAGGAGATCGCCGGCATCGTGGCGCGCTGGACGGGCATTCCCGTCAACCGCCTGATGGAGGGCGAGCGCGAGAAGCTGCTGCGGCTGGAGGACATCCTGCACGAGCGCGTCGTCGGCCAGGAGGAGGCGGTACGGCTGGTTTCGGAGGCCATCGTGCGCTCGCGCGCCGGCATCGCCGATCCCAACCGTCCGAACGGGTCGTTCCTGTTCCTGGGGCCGACGGGCGTCGGCAAGACGGAGCTGGCCAAGGCGCTGGCCGAGAGCATGTTCGACGACGAGCACAACATGGTCCGCATCGACATGACGGAGTACATGGAGAAATTTTCCGTCAGCCGGCTTATCGGCGCGCCTCCCGGATACGTCGGCTACGACGAGGGCGGCCAGCTCACCGAGGCCGTGCGCCGCAGACCCTATTCCGTCGTGCTGTTCGACGAGGTGGAAAAGGCGCATCCGGATGTGTTCAACATTCTGCTGCAGATCTTGGACGACGGCCGCATCACCGACTCGCAGGGGCGCACGGTGGACTTCAAGAACACCGTCATCATCCTCACGTCGAATCTCGGCAGCCAGTATCTGCTTGACGGCATCCGGCCGGACGGCACGATAACGGACGAGGCGCGCGCCGCGGTCGCGGCGGAGCTGAAGGCGCATTTCCGCCCCGAGTTCCTCAACCGTCTCGACGAAACGATCCTGTTCCATCCGCTGACGAAGGAGAATCTGGAGCATATCGTGGATATCCTCATGAACTCGCTCCGGACGCGCCTGGCGGACAAGGAGCTGTCGCTGGAGGTCACGGACGCGGCCAGACGCGTCATCATCGACGGCGGCTACGACCCGGTGTACGGCGCCAGACCGCTCAAGCGGTATCTGCAGTCGCACGCGGAAACGCTCATCGCCCGCAAGATACTCGAGGGCGATATGCCCGCCGGCTCCACGCTTGTGCTCGACGCGCAGGACGGCGCGCTCGTGTGCCGCGTGAAATGAACCGGCGTTCGGAAAAGCCTGTAAAAAAACAAGTCCGCAGCCATAGTGGCTGCGGACTTGCCGCTGTTTTCGGAAGCTTTAATATTTGAAAAAGCCTTCGCCGGACTTGCGGCCGAGCTTTCCGGCGCGCACCATCTTGCGCAGAAGGTAGCAGGCGCGGAATTTGGGGTCGTGCGTTTCGCTGTACATCACGTCGCAGATGTACAGGACCACGTCCAGCCCCACCAGATCGGCCAGATGCAGCGGCCCCATGGGATGATTTGCGCCAAGCTGCATCGCGCGGTCGATGTCCTCGGCGCTGGCCACGCCCTCGGACAGGACGAACGCCGCCTCGTTCATCATCGGCACCAGAATGCGGTTGACCACGAAGCCGGGGCTGTCCTGCACCTCGACGGGCTGCTTGCCGATGCGCTCGGACAGCTCGTACACGGCGCGGAAGGTCTCGTCGGAGCTCGTGAGCGAGCGCGTGATCTCGATGAGCTTCATAACGGTGGCGGGGTTGAAGAAATGCATGCCGAGGAAGCGGTCGGGCCGGCCGCACACGGCGGCCATCTCCGTGATGGAGATGGAGCTTGTGTTGGAGCAGAAGATGCACGCGGGCTTGCATATCGCGTCCAGCTCCTGAAACACGGCCTTTTTCAGATCAAAGCGCTCAATGATGGCCTCGAGCACCAGATCGGCGTCCCTCGCCGGGTCCATGGCGACGGTGTAGCGGATGCGGCCGCGCACCTCGTCCGCCTCCTCCTGGGTCATTTTGCCTTTTGTGACGAGCTTTGCGAGATTGGCGTTCATTTTCTTCTCGGCGTTTTCGATGATCGCGTCGCTGATGTCCCGCACGACGACGGTCAGTCCGGCCTTTGCGAATACCTGGGCGAT
This sequence comes from uncultured Oscillospiraceae bacterium, assembly GCA_934597255.1. Classification (GTDB taxonomy): domain Bacteria; phylum Bacillota; class Clostridia; order Oscillospirales; family Oscillospiraceae; genus CAJOIG01. The sequence goes on along the minus strand of CAKTQV010000005.1, from coordinate 35,042 downwards.
GTCCAGCCCCATGGTGCCCGCGCCGACGACAAAGATGTTCTGCATGACGGCGTCTCCTTTTGTATGTAAGATCAATGGTTTTTCACGTCGGTGTAAGGCCGCTTTTCCAGGAAAGCGCGCATGGCGTCCTTCTGGTCGGCGGTGGAGAAGCAGATGCCGAAGGCCTCCGCTTCAAAGGCCGTGCCGGTGTACATGTCGGTGTACAGGCAGCGGTGCAGGCAGACCTTGGACTGGCGGACGCCGGTCTGGGCCTTGGAGGCGATGAGCTGCGCCATTTCCATGGCCTTGGGCAGCAGCTCGTCGTGGGGATATACCTCGCTGACCAGCCCCCAGTCGCGGGCGGTGTAGGCGTCGATGAATTTGCCGGTGAAGATCATCTCCGCCGCGCGCGCGTTGCCGATGATGCGGGGCAGACGCTGCGTGCCGCCGAAGCCTGGCGTGATGCCGAGATTGACCTCTGTCTGGGCGAATACAGCGCGGTCGCTGGCCAGACGGATGTCGCAGCACATAGCCAGCTCGCAGCCGCCGCCGATGGCAAAGCCGTTGATCGCGGCGATGACGGGCTTGGCGGTGTTCTCCAGCCGCAGAAAGACGGAGTTCGCGTTATAGCTGAAGCGCTTGGCCTCTGTGGCGCTCATGCGCTCCATTTCTGCGATGTCCGCGCCGGAGACGAAGCTCCGGCCGGCGCCGGTGATGACGGAGGCGTATATGTCGTCGTCGGCTTCGATCTTCAGATAGGCCTCGCCGAGCTCCTCGATCATATAGGTGTTGAAGGCGTTGAGGTTTTTCTGTCGATCCATCGTGACGAGCGCAATATGGTCAAAGCGTTTGACGCGGACAGGCATGGCAGAATGGTTCCTTTCCCAAGAAAAATCCGCCGGCGGATGCCGACGGCTCTATTGTAGACCATGCCCAGCCCGCTCGTCAAGAGAAAAGCGTGATATGGGAAAATTGACGGTTGACAAGACGCACAGACGGTGTTATACTGATAATCCAAACAGATGACGCGGGGTAGAGCAGTCCGGTAGCTCGTCGGGCTCATAACCCGGAGGTCGTGGGTTCAAATCCCTCCCCCGCAACCATGTTTTCCAACGACTCATTCAATGTACTTTGTATGTTGAATGAGTTGTTGTTTTTATCGGCGGAAACGTCGATGCGCTCGATGAGCAGCCGGACGGCCTTTTCATCCGGGTTGTTTTTCAGCGAGTTCAACCACTGGCGGATGGTGTCAACCGTGTAATCCTCTGGCGGCGTCGTTTCTTTCAGTGCGCTGATCTCGCCCTTCAGGGCCTCCATTCTCGCGCCGACGTCGGAGAGCACTTCGGCCGGAAGTGCGCCTGTGGAAAGGTTCTTCAGCAGATTGTCATATTCCTTCTGCTTCTCGGCTATTCTCGCCTCCAGGACGTCATAGAACGCCGACAAGCGGTTTTCGCTGTCGCTCTGATACCGACGCATGGCGGCGGTTATAAGCGTCTGATTTGGCTCGGCCAGCAGCTCGTGAAGATACTTTTTGGCGGCGGCGTCCACGTCCTCCATAAGCACGGTGGGCTGGCCGCAATGCTTCGAGCATACATAGCGGTAGTAGGTGTGGCCTTTGCGCGTCGCTTTGTAGACGTGCATTTTCGCGCCGCAAGAGCAATAGACAAGCCCGCTGCACAGATAGTTATTCTTTCTTCCTGCAAGCTTTCTGCTGTCCATGATCGTCTGTACCTCCTTGAATTGTCCCTTTGTGATAATGGCCGGAAATGCGCCCTCTATCCGTATTGCATTGGGCTTCTGCCGCCGCTGGGCGCGCACGGCATTTTCCTTCGGCGTGTACAGATACACGCCGGTGTATTTCTCGTTGCGCAGCATTTCATAGATCTGTGTGTATTGGATGGGCTTGCCGCGCTTGCCGGTGATCCCCGCGGCGTTCATTTCGGCTGTGATATCCCGAAAGCCCGTGCCCTCCTGTGCGGCTCTGAATATCCGGCGCACATAAGCGGCCTCCAGCTCGTTGATAACGTACCTCTGATCGACTACATCGTAGCCGAACGGGGCATAGCCGCCATTATGCAGGCCCTTCAGGGCGGTTTCCTTATGGCCCTTCTGTACCTCTGCCGACAGGTTGTCAAGGTAATATTCGGACATAGACCACATAAGCGCCCGCATGATCTTAGATTCGGCCGTGTTGCCGAAGTCCTGTGCCACGGCTATCAGCTCTATATTGTCCGCTTTAAGCCGCCCCTCAAGGTTCACGTGCTCGGCAAGGCTGCGGGCTACCCGGTCATACTTGTGAATGAGAATGACGCCGAAAAGCTCCTTGTGCGCGTCCCGTAGCATCTTCTGATACTGCGCCCTGGCCGCTGTCTTGGATTCCTTGCCGCTTATGGCCTCATCGGCGTATACACCTGTGACGGTCAGACCGTGCCGCTCGGCGTATTCCGTGCAGGCTCTTACCTGCGCGTCGATGCTGGCTTCATTCTGCCGGTCAGAGGAAAACCGGGCGTATATTACAGCGTTCATAATTTCCCATCACTTTTCCGCTCATGCTTCGGCATGGGCGTTTTTTGTTATTCCGGCTTGTTCGGCTTGTCGTAGCCCCATACTTGCATGAAACTGGCTTTTTTATATTTCGAAAGATCGGCCATTTCCTCCACGCGCTTTATTGCTTCCTGCTGGCCTTCCAGGTTCAGCGCGCCCATGGCACGGTTCATGCGCGCCATGTTCTCTTGTTCTACACTCTCGGCTTTTGGCGCGTTCTTGGCAGCTTGTTGTACATAATTGATATCTTTGGCGGAAAGAGGGGAACGGCCTAGAAACGCCTCAAAGGGAGAATTGCAAGCGGCGGCTATCTTCTGTAACTGATCTATTGTTGGCGAAATTTTCCCCGTTTCGTATTTAGAGATTACAGCACGCTTGACGCCTAGCGCATTTGCAAGCTGTTCCTGTGTAAGTCCTGCTTCGTTCCGGACAGTCTTAATTCGTTCGGATGTAAACAATGAAATCACCTCTTTCCTTAAAGGATTGTATCTTTTCGGGAACGAAATGTCAAGAAAAGCGCTAAATGGTCTTGACAAGACCGAGAGATGGCCATATAATGTTCCTGCAAAGAACGGTCAAGGAGGTTCTGGATATGAAATTGAACGTGCTGAGAATCAAGCTTTTCCTCGGGCAGCGGGGGTGGACGCAGGGGAAGCTTGCGGAGCGAGCGGGTATTTCTCGTCAAACCCTATGTGCCATTCTTGCACGCGGAAGCGCGTCACCTCGGAGCGCCGTCCGGCTGGCTGACGCGCTGGGCGTGCCGCTGGAGCAAATCGCGGAGGTGCGGCCATGACAGACGCGGAAATTTGTCGCGTGCCGGTGTCGGCTCGGATTGTTGTCCGCGATGGGCAGGCGGAGGTTGTCTCGGCGGAATGGCGCGAGGTCGAGGCGGACGCGCTTGCGCGCTGGCTGCTGGCCGCCGCCGGGATTTCAGAGGCGGAGGTCGGTTGATGGCAGAGAAAAGAGCGTTTGCGCTGAAGCGGGGTGTGCTTATCCCGTTCGAGTGGCGCGAGCTTTTCCGGGGCATGGACGGCGCGGATTCGGAGCTCGGCAAGGCGTTCTTCGCCATCCTCGACTATGCGCAATATGGAGCTTTGCCGGATGGCCTCTCTGATCGGCTGCGGCTTGCTTGGAGGCTTATTCAGGCCGGGCTTGACCGCGACGATCGGAGCTGGCGGAATTCGGTGCGAAAAAACGGCGGCAGAGTCGCGGATCGCCCGGAGGTCACGGGGGCAGAGTCCGCGCTTGCCACAGCGCCGCCGGTCGAGGAAGACGAGCCGCCTGTGAAAACGGCCACGGAGGGCGAGCGGCAGCTCACGCCGGAGGAGCAGGAACTGCTGGAGGTGCGGAGACGGCGGCAGCTTGAGCGCGGCCTTCTCTAGGCCGCGGAGCTCTATCCATGAGCCCCGTCCCTCGGATTAAATGATAATAAAATGTTTTATATAAATAATTACATTTTATCTCATCTCATCACAGAACATCTGCATCGCATTCGCAGGCTCATCTACATCGGCAGCGGCGGCACATTTTAATTTCATCTTTCCTTAACAAGGCTTTTACAAGGGAGTATAAGGGCGTGCGCTTTTCGCGCCGCACCGTCACGAAAGGAGAAATTTATGTTCGATTACTCAATTCTTGAGAAACAGGTGTCCAAGGCATTTCAGAACATCTCGCCCGTTTGGGAGACAACGGAGTACTTCTCGGTATTCTGCGCGTTCTTTAAGGCGTTCAGGCAGGCTCGCGGGGAGGATCATCCTTTTCTGCGCACGGATCATGTTCAGCGGCTCATGGAGAAAATGCCTTGGCTGGATGAGGACCACCAACTTCCCGTCAATGCGGAGGAATACCCGCGGCTGATCGAATTCTATTTCCAGGCAAATTTCGAGGGCTGCGATTATCGCATTGGACATTTCTTTTCTGGCCATGTGCGCGAGCTGCGGGCAATCGAGGCAATAACGCGGTAAACAAAATGTTATAAAGTGATTACAAATTGTAACGAAAGGGGGTGTCCCTTTGAAGCTTTCAGACGAACAAATCATTGCGGCGCTGCTGACTTCCCGGACAAACGCGGCGGCAGCTCGACAGCTTGGTGTCAGCGCAAAAACTCTTTACGTCCGGCTGCGGCGCGCAGACTTCCAAGAAAAGCTGCGGGCGGCGCAGGATGAGCTGGTTAGCCGGGCGCTCTCCAAGCTGACCGGCTCACTCTCGGACGCGGCGGATGTGATCGCCCGTATTGTTCGAGACAACGGCACGGCGGCGCAGACGCGAGTTAATGCGGCGGACTGCCTGCTGCGGAATTACTTACGGCTCTCGGAGCATTGCGATCTCACAGCGCGTATTGCGGCGCTGGAGACGAAAGAAAAAGAGCGGGAAGGAGGTGTATATCACGCATGAAAAGAGATCTCCTGCGGCGCTTGGAGCGGCTGGAGGCAGAACACACGGCCCCCATGCCATTATATCGGGTTGCGTTTGAGGACGGCAGCAGGCGGGTCATGCCGCTGGTTGAGCTGGAGGGCTACGCGATTTCGCGGCAGCTTCGCTCGCAGGGCGAAACGCCGGGTGGAATTCTGCCGGATGCGCCGCTAGCCTACACGGAATACTGGCTTATCGAGGGCAGCAAGATTCCGGCGCTTCGGATATTCAGCGAGATCGAACAATTTCGAGGGATTTAACTTTTATTTGGCGAAAAGGCCAGAAGGGAGAAAACATGAGTTACATCGGCAACCTGAAACAGATCATACAAGGTTTTGCGGCTACGGCGAGGAAATATGCCGCTGCCGTGGAGGAGAATGACCGGCGCTATTTGCCGGACATCGCGCAGCGGGAGAACGATAAACTCGAACGCGAGTTTATGGCCGCGTTCGACGGCGCATCTGCCAGGCTGGACGAGGAGCAGGACGCGGTGCTGGCAACGATCGACCGATGGGCCACGCTGGACGGCAGCGAGATCGACAGCGCGGATATGCAGCTCCTGACCGGGGCGTTTGACCTGACAGTGCAGGACATCGAGGAGCTGGCCGAACGGTACAGCGAAAATTACACTATGCTTCGCGCCTTGCAGGCATATGTGGACAAGCACAACCGTGATCGCACGCCGGAGGAGCTGGCGCGCAATCCGTTCGGGACGAGTTTGAGCGATTTGCCTATTCCCACGCCGGAGCGCCGCCGAGAGGCTGTGGGAAAATTTCACAGTGGCGCGCTGTCGATGCTTTCCTCTATCAAGAATACGCCAGCCGGTTCGCCCATGCTTGACTTGGGCGTGGAAAACTTCGGGATGAAGAACATTCTGAATACACAGCTTATTTCGATTCTGGAAAACCTCTGAACGCATACTATGAAAAACAATACGGGGGGCAGTCTTGCCTTCTGAAATTAAAGGAGCCAGTAAAATGAAAAACATTGATATGAAGCAGGCAATCCCGCAAACCAGTGAAGACGAAATGAACGAAAAAAGAATTTTTATCGAGCAAATACTCCCCATGTTGGAAACCGCGTCGCTGTCAAAGGTGGAATGCGTATACTGGCTCCTGCTCAAATGGTGAAGGGATCGAAAGAATAGATAAGTCGAATCTTTTTTTGTTTGTTGAGGCAACGAAAATGAGAAGGTCGGGCTTTCGCGGCCCGGCCTTTATTTTTTTACGATGGAGCTGGCGGCACTTTTTCGCCGCTGGGACAAAGAGGAATGCACGCAGTGGGGAGGGGCGGCTTTCTGCGTGGAAACGCTTACAGCGCTGTTTAACACTCTATGCGCGGGCTTATGTGTCTGCATGAGCATAGGCATCAACTCTTGACGCGATATGATAGAAGATTTATATTGTATTATAAAGGTAGTTGTGCTATTTACGAAAAGAGGTAACAGCATATGCTGGAAACAGAAATAAAAAAGCCAAAATTATCTGCTGAAGGCCAAATTGCACACTTGCAGTCTAAAGGAGTGAAATTTGAAAAATTTTCAACAGACGAAGCTAAAGCGTATTTACAAGCAAATAATAATTATTTTAAGCTCCGAGCATACAGAAAAAATTTCCCCAAGCATCCTGACGGAGAGCAAAAAGGACAATATATAAATTTGGATTTCGAATATCTCAGAGATCTATCTATAATAGATATGCGACTGCGATATGTCATAATCCAAATGGCTCTCGATATTGAACATTTTGCAAAAGTTAAACTTTTGCAGGCACTAGAAAATAGCTCTGAAGACGGATATAAAATCGTCGAGGACTACTATGAGTATCTTAAAGATGAAGATAAGAAAAATGGTACTCATAAATATTCCAATCTTGAAAAGGAAATTGGTCGTAACGGAAACAATCCATACTGCGGAGGAATAATACGGTCTTATAATGGCCGATTTCCGTTGTGGGCTTTCATTGAAATTATTCCACTAGGTTCATTTATTAACTTTTTCAAGTTTTGCGCTAATAGATTTGAGGATAAGTTCCTAGAAAATGATTTTTATTTGCTAAAAACTATTAAAGAACTTAGAAATGCAACAGCTCATAGCAACTGTCTCATAAACGAGATGGGAGTGAAAAATAGTCATCACAGTACTAACTATCATGTGTTAAGGGCTTTAGATCAGATAAGCAAGTCCAGCCGTGATAGTCAATTAAAAAATGAATGTATGCGACAGATTGTAACGCTAATTTATCTCCATAGCGCAATAGTGACTAGCGAGGGTGTTCATGAGCGGGCAAAAAAGGATTTAAATAGCGTGGCAGATAGAATGTTCAAAAATATAGACTATTATAGCAATAACGGCAATATTTTGGCTTTTTTTGCTTTTTTCAAAAAAACTGTTGACATTTTGTTTCCGTAAGCGCATATTAATTACACAAGGAAAAAATGACTTGTTCATTTTTGCGGAGTGCGATTACTTTTGTGATTGCGCTCTATTTTTTATTATTGTAGCATCATACTCAAATAGCACTGTGGGGAAATATCGTTGGTAATCTGTGTTGCGTACCCCCGCAACCATTCAGAGTGTCCTTATAGGATCTGAGTATCCTGTAATGGACACTCTGCTTTTTATCCCTGAAAAGTTCATACCGCAACCTGTTCCGGGGCGTAGCCGAGTGCTACGCCTTTTCTTGTTTCCATGATAATGTCGGCCTCCGGGATCTTCCGGCGATCCAGTGCATCAAAGGCACCGATGCAGTTATAGTGAATGACGACGCGCTGGTTGGTAATGCCGTCCTGCTTTTCAGCAATGTCCTTGGCGTAATACTCGTTCATAATGTTCTTGAACGGAGTAAAATCGTCCTCGCCCTCGTCGCTGTCCACGCCGTCCGAAACGGCGGCCAGCCGTATATCGTGGAGCGGGAAAAATTCTTCGGTCAGCTTGCCGACCTCAATGTAGTTGCGCCCCAGCCGGGAAAGGTCTTTGACGAACACCGCCGAGATGTATAGGCCTCGATAGCGGTCAGCATTTTCTGAAAGCCGGGATGCTTCATCGATGTACCCGTGATACCCTCATCCGCACACAGGCGGGCCGACGTATAATGGTTTTTCTGCGTGTGCTCATGAAAGGATTGCTTCTGTACTTCCAGACGGTTGAGCGGATACTCCTTGTCCGTAGAGACGCGGCAGTAGGCCGCTATATTCATTCGTTTTCTCTCCCTTCTTCATTTTTTCAACAGACACAATACCAGCGTGCCTGCGGAATAGCTGCTGAAATGTTTGCGGCCCCCTGCCAAAAAGGTAGGGGGCCGATTCGTGCATCTTATACCGAATTATACCGCTGCTGACATGGAGGCTTCGTCCGCGGGAAGATAGGCGCACAGCTTCGGCCTGTCCTCCGCGGCCTTTCGGATTGCCTTGTCCGCTTTTCCCTTGTTTACCGCCACGAACAGCTTCAGCAGGGCGTCTGCGGTGTCCTCCGCTGTGTTGGGGTTGTGAAAGAAGCAGGTCTCCAGATTTGCCTTGAGCGGGCGCTCGTCTTTTTTGGCTTTCGCGATGTTAAGGATCTGTAGAATACATAATATACTCACTTAAACCGCATCGCCTATCATTCAAAGAGTAGCGCATAGCACAGAGTCGAAACGGCCAGCGCAAGCCATGTGCAGCCGCCTAACAGCAGCGGGCGAAGACCGTCGGTGAACAATGTTTTCAGACGTATTTTGCAGCCGACACCTACCAGGGCTATGGCAATCAGTATCTTATATGCCCTGGAAAGCATCGTCGATAATTTGTACGCACCCAAGGAGACAGAGGAAAAGCCGATGAGAGTGTTGAGGAGCGCCATAATCAGAAAAGCGAGGACGAACACAGGAAAGGACTTTATCGCCCTGCGGATAATGCCGCCGGTTTCTGCGGTATCCGGGGAGCCATTACCGCGAAGCTGCCGAAGGACCATGACACCGATGGTCACAAATATAAGCATCACGGTGCGTGTCAGCTTTACGATAACAGCCATATCACCGCCCGAAAGAGCTTCTCCTTGTATATTTGCCGTAAAGCCCTCTCCCATGATCGAGTCAAAGGTTGCGGCCGCGGCGGTGACGCTGGACGTATCGCTGATGGCAAGTCCGCCGAGGATGCCGTATTGACTTGCACTCAAATGCATGGCACGGGCTGCATATGGCCATAGGATGGCGGCAAGAATGTCGAACAGGAATATGGCGGTCATGGCATAGGCCATTTCATCCTCCTTCGCTTTTATGACCGGACTGAGTGTTGCGATGGCGGTTCCGCCGCAGATGGCGGTTCCCCCGCCGACGAGTATGCGTGTGTTTCCGCTTACTCCCAACCTGCGTCCGATAAACCACGCGGTCAAGAAGCTCAGGCAGATGTTGAATATGATAATGGGCAGCGCAGATGCCCCCACGCCGATGATAGAGGAAAAGCTTAATGTGCCGCCGGCAAGAATAATACCCGCTTTGAGCAGATATTTTGAGGAAAAGCCGGCGCCTGCGGACATCTTGTCGACGAACTTCCTGGGCAGGAGATTTGTAGCTGCGATCCCGAGAAAAAGACCGAGTATGGGAGCGCCCATAACGGATTGGAGTGATGCCAGAAATGCGGCGATCATGCCGATTACAACACAAAAAATCAGACCGGGAATCATACTGTGTCCTCCTTGAACGAAGATGCACACAGTATAGCATTTTTGATAGCATTTTTGGCGACAAATGTTTAACAACTATTTGTTTGATTTGGGGAAGCGGTTGTTGTGGATGGGGGGGTGGTTTTGGATTTACAAGCGATGGCGCGGGAGTTAAGATAATATCAAACAACGGATAACGTCGGCGCTTTTGCATATGCGGGTTCGAAAAACGAAAGGCTGAGAGGAGTGGTCTTTTTGCTCAAATACATCTTCAAGCGCATGCTGTTGATGATTCCGGTGCTTGTGGGAGTTATCTTCATCGTGTTCACGATCAACTACCTTACTCCGGGAGACCCGACGCTTACCATACTGGGCGCGGATGCTAAGGAAGAGGAATATGTTCAGCTCCGAAGCGAACTTGGCTTGGACGAGCCTTTTTTCGTGCAGTTCTATAACTACATGAAAGCATTGGTAACGAAATTCGATTTGGGAACGAGCTATACGACACGGCGCTCCGTCACAAGCGAAATATTGGAGAGGGCCCCGATAACGCTGAAGCTGGGATTGATCGGCGTGGGGATAACGGTACTCCTCGGGATACCGTTTGGCATCATCTCTGCGGTCAGACAAAACACGCCGATGGATTACAGCGTGACGTTTATCGCCCTGTTTTTTGCATCTATGCCCAGCTTCTGGCTGGCGCTTATGATGATGCTCCTGTTCTCGCTCAAGCTGAAATGGTTTCCCGCGTCGGGACTTTCCTCGTGGAAGTCATGGGTGATGCCGTGCCTGGCATTAGGATTGTCGCCGGTCGCAACGATCACAAGGCTGACGCGCTCGTCCATGCTCGAGGTAATCCGGCAGGATTATATCCGCACGGCTAGGTCGAAGGGCGTCGGTGAATTCAAGGTGATCACCAAGCATGCGCTCCGAAATGCGCTGATCCCGGTCATCACGAATATCGGCATGCAGTTGGGAAATATTATGGCCGGTTCGGTTGTGATCGAAAGTATTTTCGGGATCACCGGTATCGGCACGCTGATGGTTACCGGCATCAACAACAAAAACTATCCTGTCGTGCTCGGCTGTGTGATCTTCCTTTCCATGGCAGTGTGCGTCATCAATTTGCTTGTCGACATCGTATACAGCTTTGTTGATCCGCGCATCAAGGCGCAGCTGACCGGCGGAAAACCAAGGGGCAGCCGGAGAAGCACGCTTCGAAAGGAGGCCGCCTGAATGTTTTCCTTCAGCTCCCGAAAGAAACAGACAGCCGCCATCGAGGATACCATCGAGCGGCACGGAAAATGGGCGGAGGTATGGAAGCGGCTAAAGAAAAACAAGGTCGCGATGGCATCCCTCGTTCTGCTGGTGATAATCCTTCTGAGCACAATATTCGCAAACGTTTTGGCTCCATACAGCTTTTCCGAGGTAAACATAGCCAACCGCTTCCAGTATCCGAGCGCAGAGCATCTGCTGGGGACGGATAACTACGGGAGAGACATTCTGACGCGAATCATGTACGGCGGACGGATAAGTCTTCTCGTATCCCTTCTGGCCATCGCCATGAGCACGGTCGTCGGCGGGTTTCTCGGCGCAACGGCGGCGTACTTTGGAGGAAGATATGAGAACATTGTCATGCGCTGTCTTGACGTATTGATGGCAATACCGGCATTTCTTTTGGCAATATCCATTTCCGCGGCGCTGGGCTCCGGCGTTTTCAATTCCGCGATCGCCCTGTCTGTGGCGGGCATTCCCTCATCCGCGCGCCTTATGCGTGCTACGGTGCTGGGGGTAAAAGACCAGGAATATGTGGAGGCCGCAAGAGCAAACGGCGTCAGAACCGGCGGGATAATCCTTCGTCACATCATCCCGAACTGCTTTGCTCCCGTTCTGGTGGACTGCACGCTTCGCATCGGCTCGAATATTCTGCAGATCTCAAGCCTGAGCTTTATTGGCCTGGGTGTGCAGCCTCCCACGCCGGAATGGGGTTCGATCCTCGCTGCGGGACGCGATTACATCCGGGATTTCTGGCCCATCGTCGTGTTTCCGGGCATAGCGATCATGCTGACGCTGATCGCGTTCAACCTTCTGGGCGATGGACTGCGGGATGCCATGGATCCGAGACTGAAGCGCTAAAAAGGAGGCAGCGTCATGAGCCTGCTTGAAATTCAAGACCTGACAATACACTACGTTACAGAGGAAAGCGTCGTCCGCGCTGTGAACGGCATCAGCCTTTCCGTTGAGAAAGGAGAGACGCTGGGACTTGTGGGCGAGACCGGCGCCGGGAAGACGACGACCGCTCTGGGAATCCTGCGCCTTGTTCCCGACCCGCCGGGAAAGATCATAGGCGGCGAGATCCGCTATGATGGGAAAAACCTGCTGGGTATCGGCGAAAGTGATATGAGAAAGATTCGCGGGGATCAGATTTCCATGATCTTTCAGGACCCCATGACCGCGCTGAATCCTGTTTTGAAGGTGCAGGATCAGATAGCGGAGGTAGTCTATCTTCACAACAAATGCTCTCATGCCGAGGCGAATCTGCGGGCGCTGGAAATGCTGGAGACAGTTGGGATCCCCGCGGAGCGCGGAGGAGATTATCCGCACCAGTTTTCCGGGGGCATGAAGCAGCGCGTGGTAATAGCCATTGCGTTGGCGTGCAATCCCCAGCTTCTAATCGCCGACGAACCGACCACGGCGCTGGACGTCACCATCCAGGCTCAGGTGCTTGCGATGATGAATGAGCTGAAGATAAAGTTCGGCACGGCGATGATCCTTATCACCCATGACCTTGGCGTGGTGGCGGAAACCTGCGATAAGGTGGCCATCATGTACGCCGGAGAGATCGTGGAATTCGGATTGCTGGACGATATATTCAACCACTCGCGGCATCCGTACACAAAGGGGCTGTTCAATTCCCTGCCCTCGCTGGAGAAAACCGAAAAACGGCTCAAGCCGATCTCCGGTCTCATGCCTGACCCGGCGGAGCTGCCCGACGGCTGCAAATTTCATGATCGGTGCACGTTTGCGCAAACAAGGTGCTCCGTTGAGGAGCCGCCGTATGTCGAGGTTTCGCCGGGGCATTTCTCCCGGTGTCATTACCATGAGCGGCTCAGCGATGAAACAGAATCAAAAACGGAGGTGGAATAAATGCCTCTTCTGGAAGTAAAGCATCTGAAGAAATACTTCAAAACGCCCGCCGGATATCTACATGCAGTGGATGATATCAACTTTACGATCGACGAGGGAAAGACCCTCGGGGTCGTCGGCGAATCCGGCTGCGGCAAGTCCACGCTGGGGCGTACCGTCCTTGGTCTGATCGATGCGACAGAGGGGCAGGTGCTGTTTCAGGGTCGCGATGTGACGCATCTGAAGGGAAGAAAGTGGGCTGAGCTTCGCCGCAGCATGCAGATCATATTTCAGGATCCGTTCTCGTCCCTGGATCCGCGGTTCTGTGTCTCGGATATCATTGCGGAGCCGCTGAGAGTGTTCCATGCGGTGGATTCCGCCGAGGAGCTGAACAAATACGTCTCGGAGCTCATGAATACAGTCGGTTTGGCGAAGCGTCTGGCATATAGCTATCCGCACGAGCTGGACGGGGGACGCCGCCAACGCATCGGCATTGCACGGGCGCTTGCCCTGAATCCGAAATTTATTGTATGCGACGAGCCTGTCAGCGCGCTGGATGTTTCCATTCAGGCGCAGGTGATAAACCTTCTGCAGGATCTTCAGGAATCAAAGGGACTGACCTATATCTTTATCACGCACGACATGAGCGTTGTCAAGCATATATCCGATGACATACTGGTCATGTATCTTGGCGTGATGGCGGAGAAGGCGGAAACGGAGGCGCTGTTTGAAAGGCCGCTTCACCCGTATACAAAGGGCCTTTTATCGGCGATACCCATTCCGAGCACAAAGGTGAAGCATGAACGTATCCTTCTGAGGGGGGAGCTGACAAGCCCTGTAAATCCAAAGCCCGGCTGCCGGTTTGCCAGCCGGTGCGACCACTGTCAGGAAAAATGCCGTGCAGAGCAGCCGCCCTATGAGGAGGTCCTGCCGAATCACTTTGTCGCCTGTCACTATGTCAGAGAAATAAATGGGTTATAAAATGGCGGAAAGAGGGAGGATTGCCGATGATTGCAAAAATTGATACGGAAAAATGCATAGGCTGCGGAATTTGCGTCAGCTGCTGTCCGCTGGATGTGTTCAGACTGAACAACGGAAAGTCGATCGTCAGGTATCCGGATGACTGCATGACCTGCTACACCTGCGAGCTTCACTGTCCGAGAGACGCGATTTTTGTTCATCCGTTCAAAAAGACTGCCCCTGAGAGCTTTCCCGGCATTCTTGAGGGTCTGGAGGCGCTGAAAACATGAAAAGCATACATATTTCCTGTGATGCACTTATCATTGGCGGCGGCTCTGCCGGTATGTGGAGTGCCAAGCGGATCAAGGAGCTCGATCCGTCGTCGCGTGTCGTTATCGTGGATAAGGGCGCTGTCAAGTGGGGGGGGCTCATGAGCCACTCCGGTGGAGACTTCGAAGCGGTTATGCCGGATGAGAACGTAAACGACTGGGTCAGGGATGCGGTATATTACTGGGACGGCCTGTGTGAGCAGGATATCATGGAGGATATCTACGCAAAGACCTATGACCGGCTGTGCGACTATAAAAGCATGGGCTGCGAGTATTTGACAGACGACGAGGGCAACATGCGCGGCGTACCGCAGAGAGGTCTTGCCCACTGCAAACTGTACCCGACAAAATTCAAGGGCACGGGCGGAGAGACTATGGCTCGGCTCATGATGGAGCAGATGGACCGTCTGGGTGTGGAATATATCAGCCGCATTCAGATTACGGATCTGATAAAGCGGGATGACCGGGTGATCGGCGCGGTCGGCTTCGATTATGTGACGGGGGACTTCGTTTCTGCTGCGGCGCGGGTCGTCATTCTGGCGGCCGGTCCCGCAAGCTGGAAACCCGGATACAACGGAAATACCTCCACGGGAGAATGGGTAGAGCTTGCGTTCCGTGCGGGAGCGAAGCTGCGGAACTTTGATACCCTGACGGTGATGAACGCGCCCCGGAGGTTTTTCTGGGAGGGTCAGGCTGTATATCTTGCGATAGGGGCACGGTTTGTAAACGCGTCCGGCGAGGATTTCATGAGACGCTATTCCCCGACTCTGGGCTCGGATACGGACAACTGCTATATCTGCCGAGCCATGGCGCTGGAGATGCATAAGGGGAACGGTCCGATCTATCTCGATCTCAGCGGGGTCAGCATGGAAAACATGGATCTCGTGGAGCCGAATGCCGGCTCCCAGCTCCTGAATTACAACAAGCTGCGGGATGAAGGAATCGATTTTCTTCACGACAAAAACGTTGAATTCATCCCGCAGGTGCAGCTCACAAGCGGAGGCATCGCCGCGGATATAAACGGCTGGACGGGGGTCGACGGGCTGTTCTGTGCCGGTCGCTGCCGCTCTCTTGACTATATGTACATGGGTGGCTTCGGCTTGAGCTCCAGCGCTGTGACGGGATACATCGCAGGCGAGAGCGCGGCTGAGCTCCTGAGCGGCGGGCGTGATCTGATAGAGCCGGATAAGGAAACGCTGGAGACGTACCGGGGCAAAATCTTCGCACCTCTGGGCAAGCGGGGGAGGCCCCCTGCAAATGTGCTCGACTCCCTGAACAGGCTGCTGGCGCATTACGATGTGTGCCTTATACAGAGCGAGGAGAGCCTGAAGGCGGCGCTGATGGAGCTCGACCGCATTGAACGGGAGGAGATCACCGCCATGGGGGCGGAGGACACCCACTATCTCATGAAATATTATGAGGTTCGGGGCATCGCATTCCTGACCCGCCTGTTTCTCCTGGCCTCGCTGGAGCGCCGGGAAAGCCGCGGCTCGCATTTCCGCCTGGATTATCCGGAAAGAGATGATCGTTTTCTCGGCTGGATCACACATGTCCGGGATGCCGGCGGCGGCATTCACACAGGATTCGAACGGGTGCCTGTAGAGAAATATAAAAACCCGATCGATAAGTATTACACGGATAATTTCAACTTTCAGATTGAGTTGGGAGGAGAATGATGCCCCCAGTAGTAAAGAGCAGTCAATGCCGCCAATGCGGAACATGCGCGCAGATTTGCTGCATGAATGTCTTTGGTCCATCAAAGCCGGGAGAGATTCCCGTCGTTCGCTATCCGGAGGAATGCTGGCACTGTCGCGCCTGTGTGATGGATTGTCCGG
Source organism: uncultured Oscillospiraceae bacterium (assembly GCA_934597255.1). GTDB lineage: Bacteria > Bacillota > Clostridia > Oscillospirales > Oscillospiraceae > CAJOIG01. The sequence goes on along the minus strand of CAKTQV010000005.1, from coordinate 19,221 downwards.
CGGGGGCGATCGAGCTCCGTTATCCTCTGCCTATGATGCTGCTGGCGAGGACATCCCCGCGCTGGCTGGCGAGAGAGGAGAACAGAAAATGATTCCGATACTTCATGACGTGTTGTCCTGCGATATCCTGATTATGGGTGGAGGCATCGGCGGGCTGATGGCCGCCATAGCGGCTGCCGATGCGGGTATGAGTGTCATTGTAGCGGAGAAATCCGATACTCGCCGCAGCGGAAGCGGAGCCACGGGAAACGATCACTTTGTCGTCTATATCCCGGAGGTCCACGGAGATTTCGAGGACTATATGGCCGAGCTTAAAATGACGCAGGCGGGTCTGAACGCGGATGAGCCGATACTGAGGAGATTCGCGCAGCGCGCCTTTGAGGTCTGCCGGGACTGGCACAACTGGGGCATAAACATGCGCGTCAACGACACATGGACGTTTGAAGGGCATGCATATCCGGGTCATATGCGGACACACCTTAAATATGACGGACATGATCAGAAGAAGATCCTGACTGCAGAGGCGAAAAAACGCGGCGTCAAAATACAAAACCACAGCCCCATTACAGAGCTGCTGACGAATGACGACGGACGGATAATCGGCGCGCTTGGTCTGGATGTCTCAGAGGAGGAGCCGCGGCTCCAGCTGTTCCGGTGCAAGGCGGTTATTACGGCGACCGGCTCCACAAACAGGATATATTCCTCCTGCACGCCTGGCTTGATGTTCAACATTGCGGGCTGCCCCTCTGACGCCGGCGGCGGGCTGGCCGCTCCGTACCGCGTCGGTGCTACCCTGGTGAATTTAGACATCGCCGGTCTTCCCGCCGGTCCGAAATATTTCTCCCGTGCGGGTAAGGGAACATGGATTGGCGTCCTGCGAGATTACACGGGAAAGAATATCGGTCCCTTTGTGGACAAGCCCTCCCGTGAGAACGGGGATATCACATCCGATGTCTGGCCGGGCGTTTTCCGGGATAAGATGGAAAATGGCACGGGCCCCGTATTCATGGACTGCACAGATATCGATGAGGAGGAGATGCAGTATCTGTATTGGGCGCTTACCTGCGAGGGAGACACCTCCCTGCTCGACGCGATGGAAAAACAAGGAATCGATCTTCGTAATAAGATGGTGGAATTTGGAAGCTACGAGTGTACGCTTTTGGGTCGCGGAGTAGAGATCGACATCAACGGTGCGACGAACGTGCCGGGGCTGTTCGCGGTGGGCGATCAGGTCGGCAACTTCCTGTCACATATCTCCGGGGCGGCTACCTACGGGCGCATTGCGGGCGAGGAGGCGGTGAAGTACGCCGCTGCCTACGATTTCGCTGAATCCGTGACAGAGCATCTGACGGTGATCGAACGGCAGAGCTTCTACACAGAACTGATGGAGCGTAAGGAAGGCGCGGGCTGGAAGGAACTCAATATCCTCGTCAATCAGCTCATGGACGATTATTGCCCTGTATTCGGAGTCCGCTCCGAGGGTAAATTCGAGGCGGGTCTCGGTTATCTGGAGGATGCCCGGCGGATTGCCAATTCTTCTCTTCGATGCTCAAATGCGCATGAGCTCATGCGGGCCTGCGAGGCGATCGACTTGCTGGATATCGCTGAGGCCGTGATGCTCTCGGCACGGGAGCGTCAGGAAACGCGGGGGGCGCATATCCGATCGGACTATCCGTTTACGAATCCGCTTCTCGCCAATCACTTCGTAGAGATTACCAAAACAAAGGACGGTCCGGTGCTGAAAATCAGACCGGCGAAAAAGGCCTGATCGCAGCGCAAATTTGAAAAAACCTACGATAAAAATATTAATTTTAAGGAGGGTCATCATGAAAAGGATTATCGCGATTGTTTTGGCATGCCTGATGCTTTTTGCCCTTTGTGCATGCGGAGGAGGCTCCCGAACTTCGGAGACGGGAAAAGCGCCAGAGGCCGATACGGCTTCCGCTGAGGACACCGGCTTCAACATCAACGAGGCTGCTGTTGTTGAGGCGGAGGAAGAAGACGTGGACGAAAAGAAAACCGAGGACGGCTGGCTGGTCATAGGTGTTACGACCTCTTCCGCAGGCTTCGATCCCACGGTGGATATGAACTACTACGGGATTCCGCTGGTTTACGACTCCCTGTTCACCTATGATACGGACGGCAATGTTCAAGGCCTTCTTGCGGAGAGTTGGGAGTGGACAGACGACACTCATTTGACGATCCATATGGTCGAGGATGCCACCTTCAGCGACGGCAACCCCGTGACGGCGGAGGACGCGCTTTACAGCATGTCCCGGTACAGCGAAAAGGGCTCCCGCTGGTCGACCTATCTTTCGGCGATCGACTTTGAAAACAGCGAAGCCGTAGACGACTATACGCTGGTGCTGGCTTTCAGCGGAGCTACCGGCCCGGCCCTTCACTATCTTGCCACGCGTCATTCCTCTGTTCTGGAGAAGTCGTATGTCGAGAGCATGGATGATGACGGACTTTGGCAGGATTTCCCGTGTTCAGGTGCGTATATCTGCACGGAGAACGTATCCGGCGCTTCTGCCACGTTCCAGCGCCGCGATGATTACTGGGGAGCAAAGCCGGAGGCTGAATTCATTAAGATCATTTTCTACACCGAAAACACGACCATGATGATCGACTATGAGAACGGCGCCATCGACATGGCAATCAATATCGCCGACAAGGATGTTGCCCGCGTCCAGGCAGGAGACGTAGAGCATACAAACCTCGTGATCAGCGGATACTACAACCAGTTTGAGATCAGCTTCCCTGAGTACACGGAGCTTTTTGACGACATCCGTGTGCGCGAGGCGTTTGCTTATGCCATCGATGCCGACGCAATTGCGGAAGCCGCGTTCGGAAGCCTGTTTTCCTCGGCGACCTCAACGCTTCCCGCCGATATCCGTTTCCACACCGATATCGGGAAGTATGAATATGATCCCCAGCGCGCGATCGAACTGTTGGAGGAGGCCGGATATTCGGCAGGTGATATTAACCTTCGTATGGTAGTCATAAGCTTCCCGCAGCATATCGCTCTCGCGGAAGCGTTCCAGGCGTATCTGGAGGCTGTTGGTGTGAATCTGTCTATCGAATCCTATGCGCAGCCGGTGGCGGTAAGCTACTTCCAGACCGGCGACACCGACCTCGTGCTCAACAACAACGCGGAGGGCGCTCTCAGCGCCGACCCCGACCAGTGGTATGACACATGGAAATCTACATCGACGAATGCGACCATGCGCCGCAGCGACGAGACTTTCAATGAGTATCTGGCCGCCGGTGCAGCCAGCATGGACGACGACGAGCGCGCCGAGGCATACAAAGAGGCTCAGCAGTGGCTGTATGACAATTACTGTGTCATCCCTATCTGTGACGGCTTGCAGGCATATATTTACAAGGACTATATCAGTTCGGCGGAATGCCTGACTCCCGTGGCGTTCAGCTTCCGCGACATTGAATTTGCAAAATAATATTCTGGCAGAAACCATCTCACAGCGGAGGGCATCCTGACCCTCGCGGCATGATGCCCTCCGCTTCAAATGACGTTACAATAGGAGGGTATATGCATAATTACAGACCTGCCATTGATTTTCATGCACATTTCATTCCCGAATGCTATTTGGAGCTTCTGCGCCGTCATGGCGTAGCGAAACCGGACGACTATCCGCTTCCGTTCTGGTCGGAGCAGGAGCAGCTGGAATCCATGGACGATCTTGGCATTGAATATGCGGTGTGTACCCTGTCCTCACCGCATGTCAGCATCGGTCTGCCGGAGGAAGCGGTGCGTGTGGCGCATGCGGTAAATATCGAGGGAGCCGGACTCGCCGAAAAATATCCGGATCGGATCGGGTTGGCGGCTTCGCTGCCTCTGCCGGATGTAAGGGAGAGCCTTAGGGAGATCGATTTCTGCATCAACGAGTTGAAGGTGAAGGGCTTTGCGTGGCCAACGCATGCGAAAGGGGCATATTTGGGAAATCCGGAGCTGGATCCGCTGCTGGAGCGGATCAACGCAGCGGGACTTCCTGTAATCGTACACCCAACCACGCCTGCGGCCTATCCGACCAATGTTAACCGCGGTCTGCCGATCCCTGTGGTGGAATTCTTTTTTGAAAGCACACGCACCATGATGAATATGTTCCTCAACCGCACGCTTCACAAATTCCCCGATATAGCCTTTGTGTTCCCGCATGCGGGCGCGTGCATGCCGCTTATCACAGAACGTGTGCAGGGGGTCGTGGATCTCCCGGAAACACCGTTCCCGGATGTGGATGTGCTGGGAGATCTGAAAAAGCTGTATTTCGATATCATGGGTGTCGCCGAGGATAAACGGCTGAAAGCGCTGCTGGAGATAGCGGACAGGACGCATATCCTTTACGGCTCGGACAACCCGCACGCGCCTATGCATGTACGGCACCGCAGCCGCAGATATCTTGAGGACACGGAGCTGATATCCGACGAGCTGAAAACCAAAATCTGCACGGAAAACGGAAAACAACTCCTGGGACTGTGACACCGCAGATGTCGAAAGAAAGGACGGAGAATGCTATCATGCGGGGCATGAAACGATCGATTCTGCTTTTAATGCTGCTTCCGGCGGCGATTGTATTATCGAGTGTCAATGCATTCTCCGCAGCGGTGGTTTGCGGTTATGCGGAAGATCTTTTGGCCGGAATCAATGCGCCGGGCTCCGAGGTGTCTGAAACAGCTCTCGGGGATGCGGCGGCAGATGCCGCGCGCTATATCTCCGGAGCAGATGCCGCTATAATCCCCGGCGGGGATATCCGCGCAAATCTGCGCGGCGGGGATGTCACAGAAACCATGCTGGAGGCGGTTTTTCCGGAGGGGAAAACGCTTGTGCTGCTGCATGTGACGGAAGCGGAGCTGAGGGAGCTTCTGGAATACGGCGTTTCACATACAGTGTATTCAGAACCGGAGATTTTGGATGTAGAGCGCTCCTCGTGGGCGTATTTTCCGCAGGTCTCCGGTCTCTCCTTTTCCTATGATATCTCCGCTCCTGTGGGCGGGCGCGTGTCCGGGCTCGAAGCGGGCTTTGATGCGGACGGAACGCTTGCGCTTGTCACCACGCAGGAAATGCTTACGGCGGCTGGGAATACGGCGGCGGGCGCAGAGGTGTGCTCCGAGAGGGAGGCCCTCGCGCGTTATTTTGAGGAGCAGTCCCCCATCAGAGTTCCGGACGGAGGCCGCATCAGACTATTGGGGGTTGCGTCTCTGGGAATCACCGCTCATATTCCCCGCGTTCTCATTATACTCCTGGCGGCGTTTCTGGTCATTATTCCCCTGTGGATGAAGGGAAGTCTCAGCATCCGTGCCGGAACGGCAGACGGAGTGCCGAAGGGAAGGAGGGATATCGATGAGGATTGAGGATATTCGATATTTCATAAAGGTGGCAGAATGCGAGTCGATCAGCGGCGCTGCGCGGGATTGCTATATCACACAGCAGGGACTCAGCCGTATCATTGCCAGCATGGAAAAAGAGCTCAATGTACGCTTGCTCAGGCGTGCGGGAAAAACCGTTCACCTGACGGATGTGGGCAAAGTATTTCTAAGCGCTGCGCGGGAGGTAGAGCAGGCGTATGTAAATATGCTGGATTGTGTCGGGGGATATGTTGAAAAGCACACATCATGTGCGGAAATTTTTACGATTTATGCCTCCTCCGTGATCTGCGTCACCTGCCTGTCTCGCATTCTCAGCGCGGCTGCAGGGAGATTTCCCTTTGCTCACTTCAATGTGATCGAGACGGTGGGACCCGATATTTTGGACAATGTCGAATTCGACGGAAATTCCATCGGTATCATCAGCGCAGCGTCATTTTTGCAGGAGGAGTCCCTGCGGTTGACAAACGGAAGCGTTCAATTTGATAAGTATTTCAGCGATCAGCTGATGTGCTCCGCCCACGAGAGCAATCCCATTGCGAACAAAAGCGCTGTTTCGCTGAACGAGTTTGCCTCTCTGCCTCTCGTGTGTCATAATACGGAGGTGCGGATGGTCAAGCGTCTGCTGGGAGAGAAATTTTCTCCAAGCCTTGTTACAAACACTACCAGCAGTGATCTATGTAATTCCATCATCCGGCAGGGCTATGCCGTCGGCATGACCTCTGCCATCATGGATTACTATAACAAAAAGGACGAATCCATCGTATCCATTCCATTCGAAAAAACGGTTCGCATCGACTACGGCTGCGTATTCGGGAATCCGAGTGAGCTGGGCGAGGTCGGGCAGGAGATTATTCGCATTACGAAAAACGAATTCAAGGGTATCAAGCTGGCGCGGCAGACGCAATCAGGCTGAATGACCCCTCGGCGGAGAGGCGGTAATCACATGAATGACAATGACAGTCGTCTGAGAGCAAAGATACCCTGTTCCGATACCGGGATAGAGATCAAGAAAACGATGTGCGATATCTGTACACCGGGACCGCAGTGTGGTGTGGATGCCTATGTGAAGGACGGGATCATAATCAAACTGGAGGGCACGGAGGGCTTCCCCGGAAACAACGGAAGACTCTGTACCAAGGGCGCGGGCGGCAGACAGTATCTCTATCGTGAGGATCGGATAAGAACACCGTTAAAGCGCACGGGACCCAGAGGGAGCGGGATGTTCGAACCGATCACCTGGGATGAGGCGCTGGATACCTGCGCCGGGGAGCTGCTGCGTCTTCGGGAGAAGGACCCGGACAGCGTTGTATGGATGACAGGCTATCCAAAATGGTACCGTCCGCTCCTGCATCGCCTTGCGCATTCGTTCGGAACGGAGAACTATCTGACAGAATCAAGCTCCTGCCATCAGGCGGAGGTAATGAGTCAGAAAGCGATATTCGGTACCGAGATTAAAATGCCTGTCCAGCAGGCGAAAACCGTGGTCTGCTGGGGTATGAACCCTGTAGTGAATTCGTTTCCCCTCGGAAGGGGAGTCGTCAATATACATGAAAGCGGCGGGACGGTCATCGTGGTGGATCCGCGGATGACGCACTCTGCCCAGCTGCTTGCGGATTTGTATCTGCGGCCCAGGAGCGGTACAGATGCCGCGCTCGCTCACGCCGTGGCATATTGTATCATCCGCAACGGGTGGCACGATCAGGATTTTATCAAATGGTATGTGTTCGGCTTTGAAGCGTACAGCGCCTATGTGGAGCAGTTTCCGCCGGAGAGGGCCGAGGAGATCACGGGCGTACCGGCGGAGGATATCCGCCGGACAGCGGAGCTTGTGCGCATGGATCCTACGGCCGTCATCATGCCCAGCAATGCGCTGACACACCGTATCAATGGGTTCAATACCCATCGCGCCGTACTCAGCCTGATGGTTATTTTGGGGCGGGTCGGTTTCCCCGGCGGCGTTGTTCCGCTAAACGAAAGCCTGTGCCACTCGGATGGAGGCTTTGTGTCCCTGGAGAAGCAATTCATCGATGAAACGCGCCCCGCACGGTGTAAGCCCGCCGTGGGCGAGGAGCGGTTTCCCCTGTGGCGCGATATGGTGGATGAGGGCCAGGGCATGGACCTCATTCGTCAGATGGAGAGCGGGAAGCCCTGCCACATTCAGGGAATGGCCTGCTTCGGCGTAAATGACAGGATGTATCCGGAGTCGGGGCGCTTGCTGGCGGCGATGGATAAAGTGCGGTTTTCTTTCGCCGCGGATATTTTCATGACCGATGTTTGCCGGCACGCGGATATCGTCTTTCCGACCTGCACCTCCTATGAGAGAGGAGAGGCAAAATGCTACGGCGGAAAATTTGTGAACTGGACGCGGCCCGCCATCCGGCCGCTGTATGAGAGCCGTCCTGACTCGGACATCATCTGCGAGCTTGCCGCCCGCATGAAGCTGGGCGATAGTCTGCTTGAGGCAGGCTATGACGCGTGTATCGAGTACATCCTGAGCCCGTCAGGCATCACGGACTGGGAGGCGGTGAAGGATGCTCCTCTTCCGGTACCTGTGCCCAATGCATCGGCGTATGTGCCGGGGAGCTATCTTGCGCATATCCCGACCTCCAGCGGGCGGATAGAGCTGTACAGCCAGGCGGTAGCGCGCTATATTGACAGAGGGCTTACGCCGCTGCCGGAATATATTCCGGATCCCGCGCTGCCGGGAGACCCCTTTACGCTCATAACAGGGGCACGTCTTCTGAATACGATCCATTCACGGCTGCACAATGTTCCCTGGCTTCGGTCGCTTCGCCCCGAACCGGCAGCGGATATATGCGCGGAAGACGCGGAAACACTCGGGATCGGGCAAGGAGAAGATATTATTCTCGAAGGACCGGCGGGAAGGATTCGGGTAAAGGCGAATATTACCGAAACGGCCAACCGGGGTGAGGTGCTGATGATACACGGCTATCGCGAGGCGAATGTAAATGCGCTGATTCCAATCGATCATCTCGATCCCCATACAGGGTTTCCCGGATACAAGCAGGTGCCGTGCAGGGTGCGAAAAGCGGAAGAAGATGACACTCTGTGAGATATTATATTGATTTGGATATTGACCGCTGTATAGCATGCGGTGCCTGCACCGTTGCCTGTATGGATCAGAACGATATCGACTTGAGTGACAGCGGGCTTCCGCTGCGGCGATGCGTGACCGAGGAAACAGGGAGGGGAAAGGATGCAAAAATGCGATACCTTTCTATTTCCTGCATGCATTGCGACGATGCGCCGTGTATTGAGGCGTGTCCGTTCGGCTGCATCAGCCGCGATGAGGAGACGGGATTCGTCCTCTGCGACAACAGCCGGTGCGTCGGATGCAGGAAGTGTGTTCGCGTGTGCGCCGTTTCTGCGCCGGTCGTTGACAGATACCGAAAAATGCATAAGTGTGACGGGTGCAATGAGCGCGTAAAGCATGGTTTGCTTCCGACCTGTGTAAAGGTGTGTCCAATGAGCGCATTGGAACTCTATCCAGCGGAGGAATACCAAAAGCGAAGGCAGACCGGCGCGGCGCTTTACGGGGCTTTTATACAAAGTAAGACATCACAGGCGACAGGGGAGAAGCGGTGAAGGAGGTCAGGTTCGTCCTCATCCGGAAATCAACCGGCGCGACGCAGCTTGATACCGCGATCGCCCCGAGTGATTTGCTGGATGAGTTGACCTGCGATAGGGCCTGAACGGAAACGGGAGCAGATGTATGCAGCAGCGTGAGTGCGGAAAAGGCTAAAATTTTGAGGGCAGGAGCTGCGGCTCCTGCCCATATGACGCAGATGCTATATGTTGCGTTTTGCGTTTACCCGATACACCACATAAACCGGCTCATGTTGTCCCGGCTATATGGAAGGTAAAGACGGAATGTTTATTTCGATTTTGAGGGGAGGAGCGAGTAATGCGTGGACTATGCACTTCAGAAGGGGAAAAATTTAAAAATTTCTTTGCATTGGTACAGGAGGAAGCGAAAAAGAAAGATGCTATATTCTTTCTGGAGAGCGGCGACGGGCGCGATTTTGAGTATGGTGACCTGGACTGTGCCGATCTATGCGGCTGGCTTGTACCGGAGGCGGAGGCGGACGAATTTGAAGCAATATGGAAAAGGAACCCGCACGATCTTGACGCACTGGAGGCGTGGGAGGATGTTCTTGGCTTTGCCGAGTGGGAAATGGTTGACGGAAAGATCAAGATCCAGTTCAAATTCTACGATAAATTCTATGACTGATGGCGAATGACGCACTCAGGAGTGGCCGGTCTTATTCCATGGAGAACTATCGGGAAGCGGTAGTTGAGAAGGCAATTGAGGTGCGGGCTGCTCCCGATAAAGTTTCCATGCTGGACCAGGATATTCGAATCCGGCTGGGTCGATGCGCCGCCGTATTTCAAGCGGGCGTTCGGCTTCGGGACGGCTGTGGAGATCAAGTCGTTGGAGAGTGGGCGCGGGGCGTATAAGCAGGCGCTGTCTGCCCGGCTTCCGTATGGATAAAAGTGCGGGCTCCGCCGGAGGCCCCGGCGGATATTTTTGAAGCGATGGGAGGACAATGCCATGAAATGGACGGCCTGCCCGGCGGAGCGCGCGTTTGCGATCGCCGGCGACCAGAGGAAGGGCAGGGGCGCGGCATGCGCTCAATGAGACCCGACCGGGACGTCCGCGTCCGGAAGATCCGCATCCCGACGGAGCGCGGCGGCATCCCGGCGCTGGTGCTCTCGCCGCTGGCCGCGCCGAAGGACGCCGCGGGCGTCCTGTGGCTTCACGGCGGCGGCTACATCGCGGGGATGAAGGAGATGGTCCACATGTCCCGCGCGGTGGATCTGGTGAAGCGGTACGGCGCGGTGGTGCTGTCGCCGGGCTACCGGCTGGCGCCGTGGGCCCCGTGGCCCGCGGCGATGGAGGACTGCTACGCGGCGCTGCTGTATCTGAAGGAGCAGGCCGCGGCGCTCGGCGTGCGGAGCGACCAGCTCATGGTGGGCGGCGAGAGCGCGGGCGGCGGGCTGTGCGCCGCCGTCTGCATCCGTGCGCGGGACGAGGGCGCGGTGCGCGTGGCGTTCCAGATGCCGCTGTATCCGATGCTCGACGACCGGGACACGGAGAGCTCGCGCGACAACCACGGGAAGGTCTGGAACACCCGGCGCAACCACATGGCGTGGCGGCTGTATCTGCGCGGGACGGACCGCGCGGCGCTCACGCCCTATGCCGCGCCGGCGCGGCTGGAGGACTTTTCCGGTCTGCCGCCCGCGTATTCCTTCGTCGGGGACGGCGAGCCGTTCTATGCCGAGACGGTTCACTATTTTGAGCGGCTGCGCGCCGCAGGCGTCCCGGCGGAGCTGGACGTGTATCACAGCGACATGCACGCCTTCGACATGATGCGGCCGCAGGACGCGCGCAGCGTCGAAGCGGCGGAGGCGTTCAACAGACAGTTCGCCTATGCGCGGGCGCACTATTTCGCGCCGCAGCGGGAGAGGAACGGCCCATGAAGTCCGGGGTCGTGGAGGTTGCAAAATCGAGCGCAATGACACGCTCTGCGCGGCGTACAGAGAGAAAGCCGTCTCCATGCTGACGCGCGGCTGAGTCCGATGAACCAAATGCGGTGGTGCGGCCCCTGTGCCGGGGGCCGCACCACCGCCGCCGTCGGCTGCTGGTTGCCCTTTCTATTTGCCATCAGTCATAGAATTTATCGTAGAATTTGAACTGGATCTTGATCTTTCCGTCAGCCATTTCCCACTCGGCAAAGCCAAGAACATCCTCCCACGCCTCCAGTGCGTCAAGGTCGTGCGGATCTTTCCGCCATATTTCTTCAAACCTATCCGCTTCCGCCGCCGGGATGAGCCAACCAAAAAGATCTTCTCCCTCCATCTCGTTGTTCTCAAAATCGTGACCGTCTCCGGTCTCCAAGAAGAATATCCCGCCTTGTTCCTTCGCGGCCTCCTGCACCAGCTTGAAAAAGCGCAGAAATTTATCGCCCTCTGGCTCTGGCAACCCTCGCATTTGTTATTCCTCCCTTCAAAATCGTAATAAACTCACCCCTCACATTTTCCAGCACAACGTCCTCGCCCTCAGCCTTAGAACTCAAAATGGATCTTGATTTCCCCGCCGTCCTTTTCCCATCTCGCAAAGCATGACTCGTCATACCAGTCGTTCAGCGCTTTCAGGTCATGAGGGTTATTCCTCCATATCGTCTCAAACTCATCCGCCTCTGCCTCCGGGATGAGCCAGCCAAAGAGATCTGTGCAGCCCAGATCGCCATAGTCAAAATGGTTGCCCTCCCCGCTCTCCAGAAAGAATATGGCGCCTTTTTTCTGCGCCTCCTCCTGCACCAATGCAAAGAAGTTCTTAAATCGCTCCCTCTCGGATGTGCATAATCCACGCATTTCTCGCGCCTCCTCTGAAAATCGAAATAAATCCCCCGTCTCTGCTTTCCAGCACGACGTCATCGCCCTTGATGTGGAACAAGACCGGATTTTTCTGACCTTCCCACTCTCCGTATACACGCTCATCCGCGTTTTTTACGATGTCATTTACGAGTGCACGGAATTTTTCCCGCGCCGCCTTGTCCCCCGGGTTCAGTCCATAGTCCACGGCGTGTTTTCCGACCTTTTTCCCGAATTGCTCATCCGTGATGACCAGCTCGTGGTCGATATACCGCTCGTTCGTCGCCGGATTGATGGGATAGCGGGCTTTGTCGTAGCCCGATGTCAGGCCAACGTTCTTCCGCGCCTCGATTTTCTCTGTGCTGGCGTCCTCCCAGCGCTTCGTGTGTACATTCTGCCGCCGCCCGTCGCCCGGCTCGTAAGTCACGACGCAGCGGCAAAAGGCGTTCCGGCGGAATGCACCACCGCCGCCGTCGGCTGCTGGTTGCCCTTTCTATTTGCCATCAGTCATAAAAGTTATCGTAGAATTTGAACTGGATTTCAATCTTTCCATCAGCCATTTCCCACTCGGCAAAGCACAGCATATCATTCCATGCGCTCAGCGCCTCGAAATCATTCGGGTTTCTCTCCCACATCGCTTCAAATTCATCCGCCTCCGCCTCCGGGACAAGCCAGCCAAAGAGATCCATGCCCTCTAAATCGCCGCACTTAAAATCTCGACCCTCTCCACATTGCAGAAAGAATACAGCTCCTTGATTTCTCGCCGTCCTTTGCACCGCTCTCTCAAAGAAATCCTTAAATTTGCCGCTCTCTGGCGTACACAATCCTCTCATGATCCGCCGCTCCTCTCATGACCGCGATAAATTCCCCGTCCCGGCTCTCCAGCACAACGTCTTTCCCCTTGATGTGAAACAAGACCGGCCACTCCTGAGCGCGCCGATCTCCATACACCCGTTCATCCGCATTTGCTGCGGTGTCGCTGAGTGTTTCTCGGACGCGCGTGTTCATCCTTCCCCCTGTGCGAGAATGCGACCCGGCGGCCTCCATTGCAGAGAGCAGCGTGTCTTCCGTATTTCAATCCACGCACCCCTTGCGAGGTGCGACATTATACAAATGGCGGAGTATGTCGGGAGCGGCGAATACGGGAAACGCGGGAAGGAATACAATCCGAATGTAGGTCGCTATGATTACTTTGAGGCTCCCGTAACAATCAACGGGAAAGGCTATATTGTTTCCTTTGATGTTGCGTCGTGTGCAGATGTGAACAACTATCGAACGCACCGGCTTGTGGACATAGCAATAACCCCGCAGGGGCCAAGTAACCAGATCCATCAAGCTGGCCTTTCCTCTGCGGGGTCGGCGGGTACTCCCGCCGCTTCCAATATAACACAGGGCGAGACGGCTGTCAACAGCGAATCGCAGAACGCCGCGCAGGGCGCGGCTGGCGCGGGAGGCATAACGACCGGGGCGCAGGCCGCCCAAGGCGAGGGCGGCGTGTTAAACGCCGCAGAAGCGGACGGGGAGGCGCGGCTGGAGGCAATGCTGCGCGAAGTGCGGAATATGTACCAAAATCGCGGAACGAGGCAGACGGAAAGCACGGTCGTCGATACCGACCCCGCGACGCATACGGCGGCGCAGCAGGCGTCGCAGAGCCCGCGCCAGACGACGCTTGACATATACCAGAACCGCGGGACGAGGCAGGAAACCGAGGCTGTACAGGGGCGAACCACACAATCGAATATTGACAACGCCGCAGATGCCGCATATACTGATACCAAGGAAAACATGGTCTCAGGGGGTGTGGACAATGCAGGAACAGGCGCAGACAATGGCTCGCGGACTGACACCGGAGCAGTTGGAAGCATTCCTTCGGATTCTGGAGGAATACCCGGAGTACACGAGGAGCGCGATTCAAATAGCCAAGGACGGGATGGACTTGGTGGAGTTTCTGTCGGTTCTGGATTCGTACTGAGCGGCCAAGCGAAAGACACTATCCGTTCACGCGGCGTTGCGTTTGTGGAGGCAAGGGATGCCTCTGCGGACAGCGCCGCGTTTTCTTCTGCGCTTGACGAGGCGAGAGCGTCCAATCCTAAAAACGGCTGGGCGGTCACTCCGAAAAGCGAGCGGGAAATTCGGGAGAACGGCGTCCGCGTGTACATGGACGATAACGGCTCTGTCGGCTTTGGCATTGCGCCGGACGGCGACATCGAGGCGGTTTTCGCCAACAAGAGCAAGGGGGCGCCAAACCGGGCAACAGCGAGCCTTATCCCTCAGGCCATCGCCGCTGGAGGGACAAAGTTGGACTGCTATGGGACTGGGCTTGTAATCCTTTATGCCCAGCACGGTTTTATTCCCGTCGCCCGTGTGGCATTCAATCCGGAATACGCCAACGACGGATGGGACGCGAGCAAGGGAACGCCGGACATCTATTTCATGATGGCGACGGACACGGACGCGGACAGTGTTGTGCGGAATTTCGGCAAACTAACCCCGCCGACAAAGGCCGAACTGGACGCGCTGCCGCTGATGGACTACGAATCCGCCTACGCCTACCGCGATTCGCTGCTTGCGCAGCAGGAGGCAGCGCAAGCCCCGGCTGTCAACAGCGAATCGCAGGGGGTGGAATCGCTCGAACAGCTTGCGGCAGAATATACCGAGCGATACAACCGGGCGCGGGAGATCGAGCAGAGCGGCGGTGATATCTCGCAGGAGGAAAAGGACTGGCTTTCCGGGACGCTCCAGCGGCTTCTTGATATGCAGCAGGGCAGAGTGTCTGACAGGCTCGCGCTTATTGGCGAGGAACGCGCACGAAACGGCGAAACGTCCAAGGGGCGGAACACCGAGGCGAATCACATCGACAACCGCACTGAGAAAGCCATGACCTCCCAGCAGACAAAGGCGTTCAGTTTTGACCACCCAGAGCTTCACCCCTACTTTGTGGAGGCTGCCAAGGTTTTGCGCGAGGATGTAGGTGAAGCTCTTTCCAGCGACTACACGAAAAAAACGCAGAATGGCGGATACTACCTGCACGCCGGGAAGCCGACGCTCGCGGACGGGCTTGACGGCATTTCCCGCCCGGATATTATCAAGGCTTGCGATAACATCATTGAGGACAACGGGCAGGAGAATTACGCTGTTGCCAAACGTGTCGAGCGCCGTTTGGACGATATGCTCACAAACGGGTATTATTACAAGGGCGAGTTTGTCCAGCCGGACAGCGCGTATATCGAGGCTAAGGGCCGCATTGTCGGCGGGCATACGGAAAGCGAGCTGCGCGCGAAGCAGGACGCAGAAGCGGACGATTTCATGCGGGCGCTCGGATATGGGGACGACGGCTTGGGCGCGGCGAACGCCGGCTTTGATCCGGTCTCACGGTGGCAGGAAAGCACCGACCGGTATCATCCGGTGAATGAGGCGGCGGCACAAGCCACGCTGGAGGAGCGAGGGCGCGTTCCGACGGATGTTCCCGTTACCGACGCTGTCGGCGGGCAGGTCAGCAAGCACGTCTCCACGCTCGTCAATGCCAATATTACGACAAATGAGATGGCGGCGGCGCTTATGGAGGATGCGCGCAAGGGGGCTTTTTCGGCACAGCCTTACACGGACGCAGAGGCGGCGGCTAAAGTAAGAGAGCACATTCCACGCACCCCGCAAGGGGTGCGACAAAAATGGCACCGGCATTATAACGCCCGACGGCGAATTTCAATCCACGCACCCCGTGAGGGGTGCGACCGATGAGTTCGTATATCGGTGACACCTGCTCGATATTTCAATCCACGCACCCCGTGAGGGGTGCGACCTCCGCGTCGGAGCCGATGATGTTGAAAACGGAAGATTTCAATCCACGCACCCCGTGAGGGGTGCGACAGTTGCCCCGGCGATTGGCTCTACAATCGTCTCGATTTCAATCCACGCACCCCGTGAGGGGTGCGACCTTGATACAGACGCCGCCATAATCGACGCGATCATTTCAATCCACGCACCCCGTGAGGGGTGCGACGCCGCATATCTATTGCCGGTGTAAGCTCACCAACCAATTTCAATCCACGCACCCCGTGAGGGTGCGACGATGGTGCAATCAAGTAAATACTTCAAGAATGAACATTTCAATCCACGCACCCCGTGAGGGGTGTGACGCAGCACGCGCGGCTATATCCATGTGGCCGACCGTATTTCAATCCACGCACCCCGTGAGGGGTGCGACTCCAACGCCCTTCAGGATAGCGCCGCCAACCTTGATTTCAATCCACGCACCCCGCAAGGGGTGCGACATAGCCCAGTATCGTCCCGTTGCCGAGAGCGTAAATTTCAATCCACGCACCCCGCAAGGGGTGCGACCGCGCCGCCGCGTAGTCCGCGGCCCCGACCGTCCGATTTCAATCCACGCACCCCGCAAGGGGTGCGACGTTACTCATATCCAGCCAGCCGTCGTCGCGCCAGCCATTTCAATCCACGCACCCCGTGAGGGGTGCGACGCCCAGGCATAGTTTGCGCTGCCGCGGTTGGCCGCATTTCAATCCACGCACCCCGTGAGGGGTGCGACGGCGGGACGCCCGACGGCCGAGCGCCCGGATGTGAGCATTTCAATCCACGCACCCCGTGAGGGGTGCGACCGGCGGTGCGCCAAGCCGACGCCTCGCCGTCCGGAATTTCAATCCACGCACCCCGTGAGGGGTGCGACGCTACGACCTGTATATCGGCAAGATCAAGGGCCAATTTCAATCCACGCACCCCGTGAGGGGTGCGACTGCTCACGGTGATGATCGTGGGGCTTGCAATGGATTTCAATCCACGCACCCCGTGAGGGGTGCGACTGCTCAACGCCGAAACCATTCGCAACCCCTACACATTTCAATCCACGCACCCCGTGAGGGGTGCGACGCGCATATGCAAATCCACGCTCGGCCAGTACCGCACCATTTCAATCCACGCACCCCGTGAGGGGTGCGACCGCACGGAAACTTCCGCACTCCATTTCCAAAGCATTTCAATCCACGCACCCCGTGAGGGGTGCGACTCAATGATATTATTCCGCAATTTCTCGATTTGTGATTTCAATCCACGCACCCCGTGAGGGGTGCGACGAGACTTTAGCCAAAAAAAAACGTCCGAAAGGCGAATTTCAATCCACGCACCCCGTGAGGGGTGCGACTGCGGCAGGCCGTGGCCGACGCGACCGAGGTGTGGGGCGAATTTCAATCCACGCACCCCGTGAGGGGTGCGACCGGGTCGCCGCTGCAACGGCGGCCCAGCTTTGGATTTCAATCCACGCACCCCGTGAGGGGTGCGACTTTTATCCAAAATCAGATAGCCTTAAACATGTTTTTATTTCAATCCACGCACCCCGTGAGGGGTGCGACCGCCCCGTGCTGTCTGTGTAACTAGATTCGATATTTCAATCCACGCACCCCGTGAGGGGTGCGACTAGCAGTAGGTGTGGCACCGGGGGCAGACACCGCGATTTCAATCCACGCACCCCGTGAGGGGTGCGACACTCGGTCCCCGACGCGCATGGCGCGGTCAGACCAATTTCAATCCACGCACCCCGTGAGGGGTGCGACGACATCGAGGGTGTGATAGCATGGGCGGCCATGCCATTTCAATCCACGCACCCCGTGAGGGGTGCGACCGATTACGCTGTCGACCACTTGGACGCGCTGCTGATTTCAATCCACGCACCCCGTGAGGGGTGCGACGCGGCGTATAACGAGCGCTGCGCGCAAAACAAGCGATTTCAATCCACGCACCCCGTGAGGGGTGCGACTTTCCGGAAAATGGCGGATGTCCGATTTGGGATATTTCAATCCACGCACCCCGTGAGGGGTGCGACGGCTGCACATTGAGGAGCGCGAGGCATATCGCCATTTCAATCCACGCACCCCGTGAGGGGTGCGACAGGTGGTCGTCCGGCAGGCGCAGCTTACGACCGGATTTCAATCCACGCACCCCGTGAGGGGTGCGACGGTACGCCGTCCGCAGCCGCCCGGCGTACCGCTTATTTCAATCCACGCACCCCGTGAGGGGTGCGACGACCGGCATACGCGGCAGCTGACGGAGCTGGGCATTTCAATCCACGCACCCCGTGAGGGGTGCGACGCATGGAGCGGGATCTCAAACGGGCTTTGTCCAGGTGATTTCAATCCACGCACCCCGTGAGGGGTGCGACCGCCGGCACGACCGTTAGCGCGATCCGGCCCGAGCGCCAATTTCAATCCACGCACCCCGTGAGGGGTGCGACTCAATCTTGTCGCGCGCCGTCTCCTGCAGAAGGATTTCAATCCACGCACCCCGTGAGGGGTGCGACCCGGCCCCCGTGGTCGTTGTCGGCAAGCCGCGATTTCAATCCACGCACCCCGTGAGGGGTGCGACATCTCCCCGGCGTCAAAGCGGGCGAGCAGCTCCGATTTCAATCCACGCACCCCGTGAGGGGTGCGACCCGACGCCTCGCCGTCCGGAGGTGGCCGAATAGACATTTCAATCCACGCACCCCGTGAGGGGTGCGACAGCTCGTTGACGATCAGCCAGACGATCACGGCCATTTCAATCCACGCACCCCGTGAGGGGTGCGACGACGCACTGAGAGCGGAGGAGGACAAAGAGGGATATTTCAATCCACGCACCCCGTGAGGGGTGCGACCTCGCCTACAAGCCCGATCTATTTGACGCCTTTAACGGATTTCAATCCACGCACCCCGTGAGGGGTGCGACCAAAGGCTACGTCTCCGTTTTTTGCGCTCACGACATTTCAATCCACGCACCCCGTGAGGGGTGCGACCGCCCTGGTCGCGCTGGAGGATTGCGAGCACCTGCAGATTTCAATCCACGCACCCCGTGAGGGGTGCGACCGTCCGGGGCAAACAGCGCCCCGAGGACGTCCTTGAATTTCAATCCACGCACCCCGTGAGGGGTGCGACATCCGCCGAGACGTGATACAGTGCGCAAAACTTACATTTCAATCCACGCACCCCGTGAGGGGTGCGACCGGGACGCCCGACGGCCGAGCGCCCGGATGTGAGCATTTCAATCCACGCACCCCGTGAGGGGTGCGACCAAGCGCGGGATGTACGTCCGGTGGCCCTTGCGGTACACATTTCAATCCACGCACCCCGTGAGGGGTGCGACAGCGCCGAGATCACGCAGGCAGCGACGGCCGCGGCATTTCAATCCACGCACCCCGTGAGGGGTGCGACAAATGACGAGACCCCCCCGGCCACTCTATATAATGGATTTCAATCCACGCACCCCGTGAGGGGTGCGACGTAGTCGCTGTCCGCTTCCGCCGTTAAGGCGGCCGAATTTCAATCCACGCACCCCGTGAGGGGTGCGACACCGGGTCGCCGCTGCAACGGCGGCCCAGCTTTGGATTTCAATCCACGCACCCCGTGAGGGGTGCGACTAGCAGTAGGTGTGGCACCGGGGGCAGACACCGCGATTTCAATC